>JAAUZU010000001.1 GCA_014804445.1 Lachnospiraceae bacterium
GGTAGCATTTAATCCACAAGGAGAACTAATATCAGAATATTTTAAGCATGGACGTTCAATCGGAGAATTGTGCCAAAAAGGAGATGGAATGCTAAAAAGTTTTGATACAGAATATGGTAGAATTGCGCCGTTTATATGTTCTGATATGGCATTTTTGTCTAAAATACAGCAGGCAGGTAGAAATAATGTAGATATACTAATTGTTCCAGCTTCGGATTGGAAAGAAATGACATTATTAGCCGCAAAGGTAGCGATTGTGCGTGGGGTTGAAAATGGAAGCAATATAACCAGACATACAAATAACGGAATGTCGATTGTTTCAGATTCTAGAGGTAGTGTGCTGGCACAGACTGATTACTTTCAGTCTGATACAAAGACATTATCTGCACAGGTTATCACGAAAAGGCGATTTACTCTTTATTCATATATTGGAAATCTATTTGTATATCTGTGTAATTTATATTTGTTAGGGAGTTTCATACTTCCCAAAATTAAACGTTCAATTAAGAAGTAGTTAAATTCAAATTTGTGAGGGATGATTATGGATAATATTGAACTTTATTCAAATCAGATTGATGAAGCAATTGAAGTTATGAGAGAAGTTGCTGCGTGGGGACGAAACAAGGGCTTTCGTATATGGCATGATGAATGGCTGACAAAAGAAGAATTGCTCACAATAGATGCACAGCCGGAGAATTTCTATGTTGGAAAAACTGACGGCAATACAGCCTGCGCTTTTATTTTACAATGGAATGACTCGGAGTATTGGAGCAATGCACAAGAGAATGAAGCGGTATATCTGCATAAATTTTGTGTAAAACGTGAATTTGCAGGCAGAAACATGACAAAGCTTGTTATGGAAGCGATTAAAAAACTTTGCAAAGAAAAAGCCATAAAATATATCCGATTAGACACTGCACTTGATGAAAAAATAATAAGAAAGATATATTTGAATATAGGATTTAAAATTGTTGATATTATAGATTATCCCAATGGACGCTCCACTGCATTGTATGAGTTAGAGGTATAAATGCCGGTTTAGAGACATCGGGAACACGAGAACAAATTGGAATTTGAACCCGTCAAAAAAATCTGGTAACAAGCTATAGCAGAGTGTGACAATTAGGAAATGGTGGCATATGCGCAAATATGTTTGCCAAGATTGCTGACATTCAAAGGAGAAATGTTATGAAAAATATAATTACTATTTAACACACACAGCAGAAATTGTTGGAAGTTATTTGGAAATTGATCCAATTCTAAGAACAGAATTACGTGAAAGAAATTTAGGAAAATGTGTGGGTAAATCGGTTCAATGGCTTCGTGATCATATCGAGATCCAAGAAAAGACTGTAGATGATAAAATGTTTTCTGATGCTGAAAGTCGAAGAGATGAATGGAATAGACTATTTCCATTCTTTAATGAAATTATGACAAGTAAAAATGAAAATATAATTATTGTATCACATGGGGATTTATTAAGCGTTTTCAATGTAATGTTTCTTGGGTTGAAGGTAGATGCACTAAATTTTCTAGATATATTTGGCTACGCTGGAGGAGTATCTTTTATGTCTGAAAACGGAGATGGTAAACGTTTTATGAATCGAAAGAGTGATTTATTATATATTAATTAATTTCTGTATATGGAGGAATTTGAATATGGACTGGCTATTTGAAATTGATAATAATATCTGTGATTTGAGAGTCGCAGGAATACTAGTTAAAAACAATAAAATTGTAGTTCAAAGAGATAAAAACGGAAGTGAATATGCGATACCGGGTGGGCATGTCAAAATAGGAGAAACCACAGAAGAAGCACTTATTCGTGAATACAAAGAAGAAACCGGCGCAGATGTAAAATGTGAACGATTATTATGGACAGAAGAGTGTTTTTGGGAATGGAACGGAAAGAGAGCACACAATATTTGCTTTTATTATTTGATTAATTTGTGTGAAGGGGCTATTATTCCAGATAAAGATGAATTTTTGCCCCATAAAGATAATGGCAATGTTGTAATAGGCTGGATGCCACTGAAAAATATTGAAGACATAGTCATATATCCTGAATTTTTAAAAATGGAAATTCATAATCTTGAAGAATGTCCTAAACACTTTATTAGCAAAGAATAGATCGATTATAAGACCTTTCAATATATTATGCAAACTTCTGTGTATGGACAATGCCATACGGTAGATCCTTACAGGAACGAAATGCCTTGAAATTACAGGGTTTTCAAAGGATAACTAAGAATTCCAGTTTGAAGAATTGTTAGGTGGATGCAAATTCAGTAATCATATGTAAGAATATGCATTGAACCTCAAATTTTAAGCAATGGAAACATTTTTCTGAAAAGGGGTAAATATTTTAAAATCGGAATATTGAAACTTGCTTCAATAACACGATAGAAGCTATAAATTTTCTGCCGTATTCAGCGAGGGAAACAGTCTGACCGTCAAGCGATTCCGTGGGAATTGCTTGACGGTCGGACGTCCCTTGCCGCAAGTCTCACTCCTTCCCCTTTTTGTCATAATAATCCTGCACCGCCGCCCTGACTGCCTCTTCTGCCAGCACGGAACAATGCAGTTTGTGGGCGGGCAGACCGTCAAGAGCTTCCGTAACTGCCTGATTGGTCAGCTGCAAAACCTCTGACAGCGGTTTTCCTTTAATCATCTCCGTTGCCATGGAACTGGAAGCAATCGCGGAGCCGCATCCAAAGGTCTCGAATTTTACGTCTGACACAATATCGTCGTCAATTTTTAAATAAACCTTCATGATATCGCCGCATTTGCCGTTGCCTACCTCGCCAACACCGTCCGCATTTTCAATCGAGCCTACATTCCTCGGATTCCTGAAATGATCCATCACCTTTTCACTATATAAGGCCATATCGATTCTCCTTTCTCACAGCACAAACTCCTTTTTACCGCTCACTTTATCTTTCCACAAGGGGGACATATTCCTAAGATACGCCACTACTTCCGGCACTGCCTGCAAAATCTGCTCTACTTCTTCCTCCGTATTGTCCGCACTGAGAGACAGGCGCAGAGAGCCGTGTGCCACCTCATGGGGCCTGCCGATGGCAAGAAGCACATGGCTTGGGTCAAGCGAGCCTGAAGTACAGGCGGAACCGGAGGACGCACAGATTCCTCTGTCGTCCAGCAGTAAAAGCAGACTCTCTCCCTCGATGCCTTCAAAGCAAAAGTTTACATTGCCGGGCAGACGACTCTTGGCATCGCCGTTCAGCGCGGAATGTGAAATTTTTGAGAGTCCTTCTATCAGTCTGCTGCGCAGTCCAAGCAGCTTTTTATTATCTTCTTCCATATGGCTGCAGGCTTCTGCAAGCGCTGCTGCCATTCCCATAACTGCCGGCACATTTTCCGTTCCCGCACGTTTTCCCCTCTCCTGTGCGCCGCCTTCAATAAGGCTCTCCAAAATAATCCCCCGTCTTACATAGAGCGCCCCAATCCCCTTCGGCCCATGAAATTTATGTGCAGAAAGAGACAACAAATCAATATTCTGCTCATTTACATTGATTGGCAGATGTCCGACCGCCTGCACGGCATCCGTATGAAACGGTACTTTTTTCTCCCGGCAGACAGCGCCGATTTCTGCAATCGGCATAATGGAACCAATCTCATTGTTGGCATACATAATTGTCACAAGGCAGGTATCTTCCCGAATGGTGTCTGCAACCTGTTCGGGATAAACCATGCCATTTTCATGAACGTCAAGCAGTTCCACTTCAAAGCCTTCTTTTTCCAGCTTTTTCAGCGTATGAAGCACCGCATGATGCTCAAACGCCGACGATATAATATGCTTTTTCCCCTTTTTCTCCCCATTATGAGCGGCAGAAAGAATCGCCTGATTGTCCGCCTCACTTCCTCCTGAAGTAAAATAAATCTCCTGCGGCGTAGCTCCAATACAGGCAGCAATACGCTCTCTGGCTGTCCACAGCGCCTTTGCCGCCTCCTGTCCCGCTTCATATAAACTGGAAGGATTGCCGAAAATCTCCTCCATATATGGCAGCATGGCGTCAATGGCAGTCCTGCTCATCTTCGTTGTCGCTGCATTATCTGCATAAATCATATTTGCTGCTCCTTTCCTTTCTTCTACTGTGCATGAAATAGGTGATTGCAAAAGAAAACGCCAATGCCTGCAGCATCGGCGCTCTTTTTTCTACTCTGCAAAAAGCGGTGTCGAAAGGTATCTGTCGCCTGTATCCGGCAGCAGTGCCACAATCGTCTTCCCTGCATTTTCAGGCCTTTTTGCCAGTTCTATGGCAGCATGTGCTGCGGCGCCTGACGAAATGCCGACAAGCACCCCTTCTTTCTGTCCAATCAGCCTGCCTGTGGCAAACGCATCCTCATTGGTCACTGTAATAATTTCATCATAAATCTCCGTATTTAAAACCTTGGGCACAAATCCTGCTCCGATACCTTGAATTTTGTGCGCTCCCGCTACACCGGTGGATAGAACTGCCGATGTGGCAGGCTCTACCGCCACAATTTTAACATCCGGCTTTTTCTCCTTCAGATATTTTCCGACGCCGGTAACGGTTCCGCCCGTGCCGACTCCCGCGACAAAAATATCAACTTCGCCGTCCGTATCCTCAAAAATTTCCGGGCCGGTATGTGCATAATGTGCCTGGGGATTTGCCGGATTGTCAAACTGCCCGGGAATAAAGCTGTCGGTAATTTCCTTTGCCAGTTCTTCCGCCTTTGCAATCGCACCCTTCATGCCCTTACTGCCTTCTGTCAGCACCAGCTCTGCGCCATATGCCTTCATAAGCTGACGACGCTCCACCGACATGGTTTCCGGCATTACAATGATAATGCGGTAGCCTCTTGCCGCCGCCACAGCAGCAAGACCAATGCCCGTGTTGCCGGAGGTCGGCTCAATGATAACCGAACCCGCCTTCAACGCGCCGGTGCGTTCCGCTTCATCGATCATCGCCTTTGCAACCCTGTCCTTAACCGAACCGGCAGGATTAAAATACTCCAGCTTGGCAACCACCTTTGCCTTTAAATCATATTCCTTCTCAATGTGTGTTAGTTCCAAAAGCGGTGTTTTTCCGATTAACTGCTCTGCAGATGTGTAAATGTTTGACATAAACCTATTCTCCTTTTCCTATTTTCTATGATTTCTTACCCCTGTGCCACTGCGGCAAAGCCACGCTCTAAATCCGCAATAATATCATCAATATGCTCCGTACCGATGGAAAGACGGATTGTGTTCTGGTGAATTCCCTGCTCCAAAAGCTCCTCATCGGTAAGCTGGGAATGTGTGGTCGTCGCCGGATGAATTACAAGGCTCTTAACGTCTGCAACATTGGCAAGCAGCGAGAAAATCTGCAGATTGTCAATAAACTGATGCGCTTCCTTCTGTCCGCCCTTAATGTCAAATGTAAAAATAGAAGCGCCGCCGTTCGGAAAATATTTTTCATACAGCGCATGGTCCGGATGATCCTCTAAGGAAGGATGATTGACCTTCTCCACAAGCGGATGCGCCGCCAGATATTCTACCACCTTTTTCGTATTCTCTGCATGACGCTCCAGACGCAGGGACAGCGTTTCCACACCCTGTAAGAGCAGGAATGCATTGAACGGAGAAATCACCGCACCGGTATCCCTGAGCAGAATTGCCCGGATATAAGTTACAAATGCCGTCGGTCCGACAGCATCCACAAAGGATATGCCGTGATAGCTGGGATTTGCTTCTGCAATGGCAGGATACTTGCCGCTTGCCTTCCAGTCAAATTTGCCGGAATCTACGATAATGCCTCCGAGCGTCGTGCCATGCCCGCCGATAAACTTTGTCGCAGAATGTACCACGATATCAGCGCCATGCTCAATGGGACGAATCAGATACGGCGTGCCAAAGGTATTGTCAATCACAAGCGGAAGGTTGTGCTTGTGCGCAATCTCTGCAATGGCGTCGATATCGGGAATATCGCTGTTGGGATTGCCCAGCGTTTCCAGATAGATTGCCCTTGTATTTTCCTGAATGGCATTTTCCACCTCTGCCAAATCATGCACATTTACAAAGGTTGCCGTGATGCCATAACGCGGAAGCGTATGCGCCAGCAGGTTGTAGCTGCCGCCGTAGATGGTTTTCTGCGATACAATATGTCCGCCGTCGGAAGCAAGCGCCTCAATGGCATATGTGATGGCAGCCGCACCGGAAGCCAGCGCCAGCGCAGCCGCGCCGCCCTCTAACGCCGCCAGTCTCTTTTCCAGCACATCCTGCGTAGAATTTGTCAGCCTGCCGTAAATATTGCCTGCGTCAGCAAGTCCAAAACGAGCTGCCGCATGTGCGGAATCTTTAAACACATAGGAAGTTGTCTGATAAATCGGCACTGCCCTGGAATCGGTCGCCGGATCCGGCTGTTCCTGTCCAACATGCAATTGCAGAGTTTCAAATTTGTAATCGCTCATAATGATATCCTCTTCTCTTTCTGTATTTCTCATGTCCATTGCCGTTATCATACACTTATAAACCTACTTTGTCAATAGGTTATATGTATTTTATTTTCTTTTATTGAAAATCTGTACTGTACCTGCCGCCATCCATACGGGTAATCGTCAGCGGCTGCAGGGAATATTCCGTCACTCGAAAGCCTTCCGAGGTGAGCGATACGGT
Source organism: Lachnospiraceae bacterium (assembly GCA_014804445.1). Lineage (GTDB taxonomy): Bacteria > Bacillota > Clostridia > Lachnospirales > Lachnospiraceae > Acetatifactor. Next base: position 6,641 of record JAAUZU010000001.1, read on the forward strand.
AAAACCTGCCATACCGCCCTTGACACAGCTTTCCTCGTCCTGCGCGCTGATATAGTTGCCGATGGAATAGTAGACCAACATCTCATGGCCGTTATCATCCCGTAGCATCTCATAAGGCTGCAGTACATGCGGATGCGTGCCGACCACCACATCGACCTTACTGTCCAGAAACACCTGCGTCCACTTCTGCTGAAACTCGTCCGGCTGTTTTTCATATTCCGTCCCCCAGTGGACGAAGACAATCACAAAATCCGCCTCTTCTTCCGCCTCTTTTATCTCCCGCATAACCCGCTCTTCGTCATCCAGCAGATGTACCATGTCCGGATTGTCCTCGGGAATCCTGATTCCGTTTGTGCCATAGGTGTAGTTAAAAAGCGCAAACCGAGTCCCATTCCTGACAAGGATTTCATAAGGACTGCCATCCGCTCCGTCCATTGTCTCTATGCCAATGCAGGTCACACCGCGGGAAGTAAAAAATTCCTTGGTAAAACAAACGCCGTCTCCTCCCCTGTCAAGCACATGGTTGGTCGCACAAGTCACCACATCGAAGCCCGCGTCCACAATCGCCTGCCCCACCTGCGCCGGTGTGCCGAACCGCGGATAACCGCCGTACTGTTCCGGATTGTCCACAAGCGGCGTTTCCTGATTTATCACCGCTACATCACTCTCCGCAATCACATCCTTCACATTTTCAAACAAAAAAGCAAAATCCGCTTCCTGACGCAGACCGTACCGGTATATGGGTTCATGTATCAGGTTATCTCCAAACACGACAAAGGAAACCGCCGTCTCCTCCTTTGTAAATCCCCAATAATCCCACCTGAATCGGCTGATTTCCCCGTCCGGCGCGGTCAGCAGAAGCCGGTTGAAAGGCGCCTCCCTGCCGTTTCCCTCCATCTTAGCCACATCCTGCCCAATGTCAGAGGCCATCCACTTTGCCTTTATCTTTCCGTTTTCATATTCATACACAAAAATATGCTGCGACCACTTTTTCTCGTCGCGCTCTACCCAGTAGGGCCTGTGCTCACCATACCGCCCTATTTTCCAGCACAACAACAGCAGCTCGTCCATGCCGTCGTTGTCGATATCACAGGACAATACCGACTGTACCTTTACGCCCTTCGGGGAATTCCATACGGACACGCCGCCGTATAAAATTTCAACCTTTTTGTTCTGAAGGACAATTTCATAGCTTTCCGAGCTGTCATAAAAGGAACCGCTCTGCCAGGAAATCCATCGCGGCAGAAATGCGCCCCCGCTCCATAAAAGATATAAAATGGCGCCGGTACTTACCAACGCCATTATTATCAAACCTGCTCTTTTCATCTGTTTATTCCCAATCATATTTGTACCGGTAACTTCCGGTCCAGTCCGGTCTCTCAATCGGAGCATCCTGATTGTAATAGCCCTCTTCATTTACCTGGAAGCCCATCATGATCCGCCATTTGGTATCCGTCAGCCTGTCCGACCAGGTAAACTGATAGAAGGAATAGACGCTTCCTGTCGCAATCCGCAGCTTGCCATCCACCTTTACCACCACATAAATCTGTGACGGATTGCCTGTTGCCACTTCCAATACGCTGCCGTTCGGATCGGTCGCGATATCCACTACCAATGCCGACGGATATTCATCAGGAAACACATAATCTCCCGAATCCTTTACTGACTCATACCAGAAATGCTCCAGATTTCCGCCGTAATCTTCGATAAACCGGTATTCCTCATCCGTCAGTGTCTCGTCCAGAAGCTCCTTATTGGAAATCTCTTTTAACCGTTCCGCCATCTCGGACAGGCGCTTCAGATTTTCTTCATCATCAGCCGTCAGCATGTTATATGTCTTTAGGCCCTGCCTCGTCGCATCTGCAAGGTCTGCAAATCTTGCATAGACCTCCGGTTCCGGCTCTACATATCCTCTGAAATCAATGATTTCCATATCTTCACCGCCGCCCATTTCCGCCATAACCTGCTTGGCGTAGAGCACCGTGTCGTGCTTCAGCTCCGTAAAACTGCCCGCAAAACATTCCAAATCCTTTTTCAGCCACTCCTCACTCTGCATAAACATGGGGTAACCCTCTCCCTTCACTGTAAGCAAAGGGCGGAGTGTATGCAGCCATCCCGCATACAGGCTTGCGGACCAAAGCTCAGGATTTTCCTGTCCCAAAGCTTCCCGCAGCAGGTTCATGTTATCCATATACCCCGCATATGCCGTGCTGCCGTTTTCCTCCAGAATCTGAAGCGCGGTGTCGCTGCCGAGCGCCGCCGGCACATCCAACACATCAGGAAGCATACGGTCCTCCACGTTGCTGTCAATTAACCGCTGCATAATTGCTGCGTCAATGGTAAAACGCTGTCCCATAAAGCGGAAGCCTGAAATCACATTATCTGTACCGTCCGCAATCGGGATGGAATTAATCTGCGGCGGAGCAAGCGCAGCCGTCCGTGCATGGAAATCTGCAAACGCTTCCTCATTTCCAATCAAATCCTTTGTGGAAGCATCACCGTACGCCTCCACAATCAGCGGTGCGTACTCACACACGCCTGAATCGTCACTTGCACCTGCAAAGAAAGAAGTCACGGCATAGATGGATTCCCACAACGCGTAGGCTTCCGAATCTCCTGCAACTGCCCTTGTCATCAGAAGCGCGCTTCTGTCCATATCCTCATTGTCCTGCAGAAAATGCATCCTGCCATACCACATCATCGCCCTGAAATACTGCTCCAGCTTCTCGTCGCCCTCGTAATAACCCCGCGGCACATACTGCGAATAGTCCTCATAGATTTCCGAAATTTCTGAAACATCAATCCCTTCGGCACTATTGATATGGTCAAGCTCATAGTTTACAATATCCGCCACATAGTCCTCAACCACAGTGCTATCGTCAAGCAGCTTTGCGCCTACCGTGAAAAACGCCACGTTACGCTTTGCCGCATGCTCCCACTCCGTACCCTCAAGCGCCTCGTACTGGGCAATACTCGCCGCAAGCATCCGCTTGCTTAACTGCGCAAGACTGTCTGAAAGATAGCTTCTCTCAATATTTTTTAACAGATAAGCAAAGTACAAGTGATAGGTATGCATCATGGAATCCACAGTTACAAAGTTCGGAATCTGATTGTAACGGTTCGCCTCATATATCTCAAAAAACTCGCTGCCGCCTCCACCACAGACAACAAATCCGTTCTGCGCCAGCTTAGCCGCCAGTCCTTCCCCGAAGTAAAACTGCCCCAGATTCTCCACATTGCTCAAATCGGAGGCCACTGTATAGGGCTCCACACAGGGCGTCACGCCGGTCTCTTCCCTCATCTGTGCCGTAAGCAGCGTGGGTCTCTCTCCGGCCACAAGATGAAATGCGCTGTCAGAACCTTCCGGCTCTCTTATGTCGTCCTGCCTATCCGACGGCGTGCTATCGGTCTGCTCCGTCTGCGGCTCCCTGCTCTCTTTATTGTCCTCCTGCTTTGGCGCAGCACACGCGACAAAAAGACTGACTGTCAGCGCCAGTGCCAGCGCCTTTTGTACTCTCTCTTTCATAATGCTCTCCATTCTTCAGCGTTAGATATAGAATTGTTTGTTCCAGTGTAACACAATCCCAAAACCGGCACAAGGTTTTAACCCGCCTGTATTTATGAATCTTTCTTAAGAACTTTCCGATAAGGAGCCAGCATACCCTCCGTCATTTTATTGCCTATTTTTTTCTGCACGGCAGGAGAAGACAGCAGCGCGCCCACCAAATACATTTTCAAAATCGTGCCGGGCTGCTTCTGCGGAAAGTCATACTGCCCATGTGCCTTGAAAAAGCGATGATCCGCCTTCATCATACCCTGCATCGTAAAAATCAAATCCCTGAAAATCTTCATGCCGCCCACGCCGTAAAAGTTCTGCGGCTGGGTATGGCGGTGTTTCATCGCGTAAGAAAGAGTCCGGGCCAGCCTGTCAATGGCGGCATCCGGATTGGTTTCGTCCGTCGCCACGCCTGCAAGGAAATTGCCTCCCACCTCGCTGCGCCCCTCGATAATCATCCTCAGGTTTTCTTCCTGACTGTAGTTCCCGCTAATCAAGTATCCCACAGGGCTTCCCATAGTGACGGTACGGTGTCCGTTACAAAACTGCCTGTCATCATACTTTTTAAAGACAGGTCCCATGGAATGATCCTGAATTGCAAACGCATAGACTGTTGCGTCCGCAGTCTGGATTTCATTGCGCAGAAAATCGTCGAACTCATCTTTATAAATACATTTTCCGGAAACCGCACAATGGAAACAGCCGAGACAGCCTCCCCCAAAAGGATACTCCCGTATATTCACAATCCTGCTTTCAAAAGGCAGCACCGCCTGAAAACGCGCAATCATATTGTGAAGCCCCTCATCCTCCGGCAGCGCATCCGTCACAATCACTACCTTGCGCGCCGCGCTCTTTTCCTCCTGCGAAGCTTCCGGTATCTGTACGGGCATATGAGCGGGTGCCGCCTGAGGCGCAGGCAGCGGCTCATAGCTGTCCTCCTTTATGCTCCACAGAACATAGCGGAAAAAGGAAAACGCCTCTTTTCTGCCGCGGGGCTTTAACAAATCTTCCATATCGGCGGAAAGCCCTTTGATAAACTTCATCCCCATATCCTGACAGTTTTCCTGTATATAGCAATGCGCCGTGACATCATAAAAATGCTTGGAAGTGGTAATCTGCGTCGCATATTTCCCCGAAAGATTTACGCCGGACTGCTTTACCAGCTCGATAAAACGGTGCAGCTGGCTGGGCGCAATAAACGTATACACCGGGTAGGCAAACAGAATAAGGTCCGCCTTTTTAAGAGCCTCCTCCACCGGTGCAAAATCCTTCTCCAGCACCCTGATGCGCTGTCCCACATGCAAAAACGAAAACGTATGCTTGGGAAAGTGATTCTGCAGGTAAAGTACGGTCTGCAGAGTGATGCTGTTTTCCCCTTTTGGGCTGCCGTTTACGACTAAAATGTTCATAGTATTTCCTCCTTTTTATCTACCGAAATCCTGCTTTGGCACTTTCAAGTGTATCAACCACTTCATCACACCACCGGTCAAATTCAGGGTCATCTTCCTGACACTCCGGATGGGCAAGAACATAATTCAGCGCAATTCTCACACCCTCTGCAAAACTGACAACCGGTTTGAATTCGGGAACTACTCTTTTCAGCTTGCTGTTATCAAACACAACTGATACTGACTTATCGCCTGTCAGACTGCCCTCATAGTCGTAGTCAGGACCAACACTGCTTAAAAAATCTGAGGCGACATGATACGGATGCAGCCTGACGCCAAGCGCTTGTGCAATCGTCTGATAAATCTGATTCCAACTCAGAGTTTCATCGCTTGTGATATGAAATGCCTCGCCGATTGCATGAGGATTCGCCATAAGTCCTACAAAACCAACTGCAAAATCTGTATTGAAAGTTAAGGTCCACAGAGAAGTACCATCCCCCTGAATAATAACAGGTTTCTCGGCCTGCATACGCCTGATCACCTGCCAAAAACCATTTTTGCCATGTACTCCCAGAGGAATATGCTGCTCATCATAGGTATGGCTGGGGCGAACAATCGTCACGGGGAATCCATTCTCACGATACATTTTCATAAGAAATTCCTCACAGGCAATCTTGTCTCTTGAATACTGCCAATAGGGATTGGCAAGACTCGTCCCCTCCGTGATAATATAATTGCTTGCAGGCTTGTGGTATGCCGATGCGGAACTGATGTAGATATACTGGTTTGTTTTGCCGGCAAACAGCCTGTAATCCCGCTCCACATGCGCAGGAACAAAACCGATAAACTCGCATACAACGTCAAATGTCATATCCTTGATTTTTTCCGCAACAAGCTGCTCATCATTTATATCGGCAATCATAGATATCGCGCCTTCCGGCAATTGCCTAGTGCCTCTGTTGATGACATATACTTCCCATTTCTTTTCAATCAGTCTGCGCACCACTGCGCTGCTGATAGTTCCCGTTCCGCCGATTATCAGTGCTTTCATTTATCCATATGCCTCCTATGCTCTCTTATTTTATTGGCGCTTCAACATGTATCCATTATCTAACTTTTCCGGATAAATTTCAACGCTTTCCATAAAATCTGCTTGCTTACATAAATTTTTTTCCTCATGTCTTCTACCCTATTTTTTCTGCTTTTCACTTGAAATTACCTCCTGAAAGCTGCTCTAATCCTTCCATGCTGACCGCAACGAGCGTCTTCATCTGCCCAACCGCAAGCTCTCTGAGCAACATCAGGCGTTCTGGCATCTCCCTGCCTTGTTCAATCAGTATCGCATTATAACTTTCCATATTTGCCAGAACAAGAAGCTGATTCAGGTTTGCCTCATCACGCATATTGCCTTTCTTTTCCGGATTGCTGTCCCGCCACTGCTTCGCTGTCTTCCCAAACAATGCAACATTTAAAATATCTGCTTCGGTGGCATATTTGCATGAAATCTGCTCCTGCGTAAGCTCTGACGGTATCAGATTATCTTTGATTGCATCAGTATGGATGTGATAGTTTAACTTCGTTATCTCGCGACGAAGATTCCAGTTTAAAGAAAGCCGGCTGTTTTCATCAGACTTCAAGCGCTGATAATCCTTTATGATATATAACTTAAACTCCGGCGAAATCCATGATGCAAACTCAAACGCTATATCAATATGAGCATAAATACCACCGCCATATCTGCCAGACTTGGTAAACAAACCTATTGCCTCCAGTTTTTCAGACCAATCCTTAATAGAAAATACAAACGCATTTGTTCCGGCATCTTCCTTAAACGCATCGAATTCGATACGTTTAAAATTTGGATTATGCAGAACTTCCCATAAACCAAGAAATTCCACCACATCTCTTCCTCTGAGCCAGTTATGAATCGTAATTCTTGGATCTATGCTTTTGTAACGAGCTATATCCGTCAGCGAAATAAACTCATTCTTGAAATCTGTCGTATAGATACCTATATCAATGCCTGCTGCGTGAATTACATCTTTCTTTATAGTGTTAGCCATTTATAACGTCTCCTTTGTTAAAAAGTCATATTCTTTTTAAACGTATCGAATTCGATACGTTTAAAATTCTCAACTTTTTGATTGCTTTACCCTTTTTCTTTAACCAATTTCTCATACTTTATCTGATACTCTATCAGCCGCGGAATATATTCCGGCGGGGTGCGCCGCCCCGCCTCCCAGTCCTCCAATGTTCGAACAGGTATCCCCGTATGTTGTGAAAATTCTTTTCTGTTCTCGCCAACCTCTCTACGAATTTCTGTTATTCTGTTTGCTATATTCACATTCCCGTTCCTCCACGCATTGCGATATATGTATCATAGCACATTATTAGTTTCCTCGCAATGCGCTTTTTGTACGTTTTCCCGTTTTTCCCTCTCTAACTCTTCCAACATACCCGATCCATATTTCAGTATCAGTCTGCTCATGATATCAATACAGCGCTCGAAGGCGGTATTATACTTTGGATCATCATAATATGTATTTCCCTTATGCGCCGCATAATTCCTCTCCCTCCTGCACTTTCGCTGTAAATTCCGGTGTTCGTCATCACTGAGATACAGGGTAAATTTGTGTTGTCTTGATCTGTTTTTACTCACGAATTTTATCTTCTTTCTTTGTTTTACACGAAAATCACAGCTATTTATTAAGGGGTTAGGGGACATATCCCCCTGACCCCTTTGCGCGAAAAAACAGTAGTTTTTCTAACGAGAAAGGTGTATCGGATTGAAGTTTTTTACTTCATTTCGATACACCTTCATGTGTGCAATAGACTGCATTTTTTCGTTTTCTGCCGTCCTAAATTTCCCCAAAACATCCACTATCTAGTGTAGACTGATAAATCGTTGGTTTTATTTCTTTTTCAGTATAAAAAGCAATAACATCCTTTAATATCTTGGACAAAGCATCTGTATCCCATAGGGCCTCTCTTCATAATCGATAAAACTTTTAGGAAACATATCTTCCAGCATAAAACATTCTTGTAAATTCATGATAAAGCTTATTCACCCCCGAACCTTAACCCTTTTAATCGAATCTCATTTAATTGCTTTGCACTAAGCGCACCCTCACGATATAGTAGCAAGTATTCATTTTCAATTGAGCTGTCAAAAATAAGCAGATCGTCTGTATTGATTGTAACACTAACCCCATTTTCATAAAGCTCTTTAATCGGATGTTCCTTGTAGCTCTGCGCATATCCCAGCATTACATTGCTGCTTGGACACACATTAAGCTGTATCCTATTATCTGCAAGAAATCGCATAACTTCTTTCGAATTTACAGCATTTATTCCATGATGGACTTCGTCAAGTCCCAAGGTATCAACAGCCCTTCTTATATCCTCGGCTGTTCCGCTTTCCCCAACATGCATCCTTTTAATCAGATGATATTTTTCCGCTTTTCTATATAATGGCAAAAAATCTTCAAAGGGCTTTAGATTTTCCCCGCCACATACATCAATGGATTTGAAATAACCAGAAGAAACATATTGATCAATCCTACTTGCCTCTTCCTCTATATTACATAAAGAAATATATGTTATTTCCGGTTCAAATATAGTATTAGGACAATGTTTCTGATGGAATCCTTCAATTATAACTTTGAACACGTCCATCCCACCAACCAACTCAATCTCAGTCGCCCCAAAATTCATAGCCAACCTTACAATATTATTTCTCCTAGCTTCCTCAAATGCCCCTTCCCATCTTAGAACGATTCCTTCTCTTCCCGTACTATATGGCTTAATCGATGAAGTAAACCATTCTTGCATACCAGTAAGTCCACCGAACCTTTCAGGAGGATTAGGAAATTCCAGATTTAATTGTTTGCCTAACCAGCTTCGCCTACAGCCTTTCGTGGAATGATTATGAATATCGCTCATCGGAACTTTTAAAAGTTTGGTCGTATCACTCTCTATTAAACCCTCATAAAATAATTCATCTTGTAGTATTCTATTTTCGATATCAGTTTGCATTTTCGGAAGTTCCGTAATATTGTACATATTTATCCGCTTCCTCTCTAAACTTAAATATAACTATATCCTTTTCTCTATAATTATCCAAAAGAGCATAAATTTTCGATAGTTGCTTTTCTGAAAACTGCTCTATCCATCGCCTAAATCCGCTCTCCAAGGTTTCTTCCATTTAAAATGATTGTGTCAGCTTTTTTCATTCGAATATTTATTTTTCTTAATTAATTCGCATGTAATAGCATAATGAATAATACTTGATGCCATAAATCAATACCAGTCCCCATTTCTCCTCTAAATCATCTTAAAAGCTCTTAACGCCTTCACAATCGCATCCTCTTTTTCCTTCAGACACTGTGGTTGCCAACATCCTCAGACTTAGGCAAATTAAAATTTTCAGCTAACTCTAATCCGCACTTTCTCTTCACCTGCGCAATATTAAGGCTACTTACTTTCATCCCGTCATTATGCTCAGCCACATATTTCTTAATCTCCGCATATGTAGCCTTGCTCTCCACCGCCGCCAAATACATCTCATCTAAATCCACTTCCACCTAAACATGATGCTCGACATGAAGTTTGGAAAGCAGACACACCGTCTCCACATTCGCCGTCCAAGGGAACTGATCCACCGCTGCCGCCCTTTCCACCACATAGCCATTCTCCAGAAAGACCTCTAAATCCCGCGCAAGGCTGGTGGGTTTGCAGGAAATATAAACAATGCGCTCCACGCCGTAGTTTATGATTTTGGGCAGAGCTTTGGGATGAATACCATCCCTTGGCGGGTCGAGGATAATCAAATCCGGCTTTTCCGTGAGCGAATCCAGCACCTTCAACACGTCCCCCGCAATAAATTCACAGTTGGAAAGACCGTTTGCCTCCGCATTTTTGCGGGCTGCCAGGACTGCTTCTTCCACAATTTCCACGCCGATCACTTTCTTGGCAGCAGGCGCCATGAGCTGGGCGATGGTGCCAGTGCCGCTGTACAAATCAAACACCACCTTGCCGGAAGCCGCAGAACCACTCTCCAAATCGCCGATATACTCCCGCGCCGTGCGGTAAAGCACCTCTGCGCCGTAGGAATTCGTCTGAAAAAAGGAAAATACCGATATTTTAAACCGCAGCCCCAAAAGCTCCTCGTAAAAGAAATCCTGTCCGTACAACACTTCCGTTTTATCGCTCTGAATGATATCCGCAGGTGAATCGTTGGTAATATGTAAAATCCCTGCCAGCGTTCCGTTCAGGGAAACACTTTTTACGGTCTCACAAAAGCCTTGCAAAAGGCTCTCCAGCCCCTCTTCTCCTCCTGACGGCTGCGACGTCGTCACCAGTGCCACCAGAATCTCACCCGTTTTAGACGCCTTTCTCACCAGCAGATGCCGCAGAAAACCTTCATGGGTCAGCCTATGGAAAAAGCTGACTTTTCTTTGGAAAAAATATGCCAGCACAGCCGAGAGAATCCGCCTGTAATCCTCGTCCACCAGTTTACAGCCGTTTACCGTAACGATATCATAAAAACTTCCTCTTTTATGCATACCAAGCGCAAGCGGCCCGTCCTTCACTTCATCGCCAAAGGAAAACTCCATTTTATTGCGGTACTCATACTGCTGCGGGCTCTGCCGGATTCCCTCCCAGAGATAGGCCTCCTGCCTGCCGGCAAGTACACCGTCAAGCAGCTTTTTTACCTGCTCCGCCTTCATCTTTGCCTGCTCTTCATATGCCATGGACAAATAAGTACAGCCTCCGCACAGCCCAAAATGGGAACACGGACTGCCCGTTTCCAAAGGTGACTTTTCCATCACCTCTAAAAGCCGGCCTTCCGCCTTCCCTTTTCTCAGCTTGTTGACGCAGAAGGATACTTTCTGTCCGGGCAGGCTGTTCTTTACGATACAGGTTTCTTCTCCCACGCGCACAACGCCCTTATTGGGAAAGTCCACCCGCTCTACAATGCCTTCATATACCTGTCCTTTTTTCATGAAATTCCTCCATGCCAAAGCATGCTTTCTATTCTTTATTCTTCCGGTGTTTCCTCTTCAAACACTTCGTCCTCGTCGAAATCATCCTCGAAATCGTCTTCAAACTCATCTTCGAAGTCATCTAAGTAATCCGGTCTCATATAACGGTATACCGCATAAGCGATTGCTGCAACAGCCGCTACCGCGCCGATAATCGCAAGAACCCAGAGAACCGTATTGCATTTCTTTTTCTCTTCTTCTTTTTCCTTCTTGCGAAGCAGCTCGTTCACCTTTAATTCGTTTGATTTTACCATGTCCACTAAAGTTTCCAGTCTGTTCATAAATAAGCCCGCCTTTCTATACTTTACATAGTATACCTCAATTTAGAAATAGTATAGCACGAATCTCTACTTTTTGCTACACTCTTTTCAATTTTGCAAAAGAAGCATACATAATTTTCTGTCCTGCCTTGTCAAAAAGCACTGTAACCTTGTAATCACGCGGCTCCTTCTGCATGGCCAAAACAGTTCCTTCTCCGTATTTTACATGGCTCACGCGGTCGCCCTCCACATAATCCGGCACTGCCGGTGCTCCGATTGCACTTCCTTTGGAGATACCCGCCAGTTCATTCAATGCACCTATGCCCTGTGCAATATACGGCTTTCTCGCCGGTGCAGTCGCCCGCGGACGCACAATGGCTTTGGGTCTGGCATCAAATTTTTCCTGTGCAGCGTTCATTGCCTCCTGCTCCGCACGATTTGCACCAGAAGGCTTATTGTCCAGAAATGTGGTGGGAATTTCCTTTACAAAACGGCTGACTGCATTGTACTGCGTCTCTCCCCGCACCATGCGCATTTTTGCACAGCTCATTGTCAAATCATCCTTGGCACGGGTGATTCCCACATAAGCCAGACGGCGCTCCTCCTCCAAATCTGTCCTGTCATCCGAAGTAATGGACATATAGCTCGGGAACAGTCCATCCTCCATGCCGGCAAGATATACACTGGAAAATTCAAGTCCTTTGGCGCTGTGAAGCGTCATCAGAAGCACCTTATTGTCATTTCCGTCTACATTATCGATATCTGCAACCAGTGCTACCTCTTCCAGAAATTCACTGAGCGTGGCCTCCTCATGGCTTTCTTCATAGTACGCCGCCTTGCTTATCAACTCGTCGATATTGGAAATACGGTCCTCTGCATCCTCGTCGTCAGACTCTTCCAGTTCCTTTACATATCCGGTCTTGTCCAATACATCTTCCACGAGTTCCTTCAATCCGAAATACTCCAGCTTGCTCCGAAAACTCTGTATCAGCAGTACAAAAGGCTTAATTTTATCCGCCGCTTTTTTCAGCGCCACAATCTGGTCCGCCTCCCGTAGCGCATCGTAAAAGCTGATACCATGTTCCTCCGCATACGCCTGCACTTTATCGATGCTTGTCTGTCCGATTCCGCGCTTCGGCACGTTGATGATGCGCCTTGCCGCCACATCATCCTGCCCGTTGTCTATGGTTTTCAAATATGCCAGAATATCTTTAATTTCCTTACGCGCGTAAAAGTTCACCCCGCCCACTACATTGTAGGGGATTCCCTCCGCAATCATGCGTTCCTCCAAAAGGCGGGACTGTGCATTGGTGCGGTACAGCACCGCGCACTCACGATACTCCGTCTCACCTCGCCTTACTCGGTGTACGATATCGTCCGCAATATATTCCGCTTCCTCGTATGCCGTTTCAAACTGCCTGAAATGAATCCTGCTTCCGTCCTTCTTCTCCGTCCACAGCGCCTTGTCCTTCCGGCTCTCGTTATTCCGGATAACGGCGTTGGCAGCATCGAGAATCGTCTGTGTGGAACGGTAATTCTGTTCCAGCTTGATGACCTTCGCCTCCGGATATATTTTCTCAAAATCCAGTATATTGCGGATGTTGGCACCCCTGAATTTATAGATGGACTGGTCGTCATCGCCCACCACGCACAAATTGCGGTATCTATCCGCAAGCAGCCTGATAAACTCAAACTGCGCTGTGTTGGTATCCTGATACTCGTCCACCATAATATACTTAAAACGCTCCTGATAGCTGTGAAGCACTTCTTCACTCGTCTTAAACAGCTCCACCGTCTTTACAATCAAATCATCAAAATCAAGCGCATTGTTCTTTTTTAACGCCGCCTGATATTCTCTGTATACCGCCGCAATATTTTTCTTATTATAATCAAAACCGGCATTCAACTCATATTCAATGGGAGAAATCATTTCGTCCTTTGCTGCGGATATGGCGGCAAGCAGACTACGCTCCTTGTATATCTTTGGGTCCAGATTCAGCTTTTTAATAATTTCCTTCATCAGCGTTTTCTGGTCATCCGTATCATAGATGGTAAAATTATTGCCGTATCCCAGCCTGTCTATGTAACGCCTGAGTATTCTGACGCAGGTGGAATGGAAGGTCGCAACCCAGACCTGCTCCGCGCCAAAACCAATTAACTTGTTCACTCTCTCACGCATTTCACCCGCCGCTTTGTTTGTAAAAGTGATTGCCAGAATGTTCCATGCATTCACTCCCATTTCATCTATCAGGTATGCCACCCTGTGAGTCAGCACGCGGGTTTTTCCGCTCCCGGCCCCTGCAAGCAGCAAAACAGGGCCGTCCACGGTAAAGACGCCCTGCTTCTGCGGTTCATTTAAGGTATCGTAAATACTCATTCTGCCTTGTTAAACTCCTTTAAAAATTTCCTGAAATCGGGAATTGACATCGGGCGTGCATAATAATAGCCCTGTACCATATCACAGTCCGCGTTGTCCAAAAGCAAAAGCTGCTCTTCGGTTTCCACGCCCTCCGCAATCACCTTGTATCCCATATGTTTCATCATCTTAACCAGATATTTCACAATAACCGGCCCCTTAGAATCCTCGTCCGTATAGGCAAGGAACTTCTTGTCCAGCTTTATAATATCCGCATCCACGCTTGCCAGAAGATTCAGTGAGGAATAACCGCTGCCGAAATCATCTATGGAAATGGCAATTCCGCTCTCTTTCAGTCTCCGCAGATTGTTCATCAACGCGGACAAATCCAGCATAAAAATAGACTCTGTGATTTCCGCCTCAATCAGTCCTGCCGGAATCTTTTTCCCTTCCAGACGTGTCAGGATTTCATCCACAAAATTCGGATTTTCATTGTGACGCCTTGAGAAATTCACGGATATGGGAACCAACTGCTCCCCCTCCTCCATGGCTGTCTTTAAATATGCCAGTATCTGATCCAGCACGGCAAAATCCACATTGGTAATAAAGCCGTTTTTCTCAAAAACAGGAATGAAGCTGTCCGGATATATCATTGTGCCGTCCCCGCGCTGCCAGCGCACCAGTGCCTCCGCGCCGACTACCTTTCGGGACTTAAGAGAAACCTTTGGCTGCAGCCACGCCTTAAACTCGCCGTTTTCCAGCGCCGTCGCCATATTGGCCAGAATTGCCTTTTCCGCCTCGTTCCTTTCTTTTATTGTCTGATTATATACGACAACCACTGTGTTGGCAGTATCCTTGCCGTATTTTCTCGCCACATTTGCCCTGTCAATTACGGAAGAAGGCAGTTCCTTTACATCATACACACTGCTGAAGCCGGAGACCGTTATCAGATTGCTCTGATCGTACTTGCGGTTTATCTCAGCGCAGAACTCTCTTGTCAGCGCAAGAAAAGCGTCTTTTACATCGTCGGCGTCCTCGCCCTCCAAAAGTCCGGCAAAATGGTCCGATGTCACACGGGTAAACCAGATTCCTTCCTTCATGCCGCGCAGCCTCTCGGCAAATGCCTTTAAGATCTTATCGCCTTCCGTATAACCGTATAGTTCGTTCATATACTGGAAGTTTGAAAAGTCGGAATAGATGAAATGGTATCTGCCATCCGCATTTTCCCGCATATACTGTGCCGCCAGCGATATAAATTTCTGATACTTCGGAAGCCCGGTAACCGCGTCATAATTAATCTGGAATTCTATTTCATTTTTTTCCTGCTCTCTCTCATGCAGCTTCTGCAGATGATTGAAGAGAATACCGGCAAACTTGTACAGTCCCTCTCTCTCCTGATTCCAGTCGCGGTCATGCTTTCTGTCAACAAAAGCAATACAGCCCCGTACTGCTTCCTCTTCCCCCGTTCTCACGAAAAGAATGGAGCCCACCTGCTCACCCGGCATCTTTTGTATCTCCTGATGCCGAAGCACCAGAATACCGCGCTCGTCAAAATTCTCATGGATATACCGCCAGGCTTTGTCCGACCGCTGCAGAATGTATTCCTCTTTCTGCCGTTTGTCGCGCCTGCTCCAGTGATACTTCTTTTCCCTGTACTCATTCTCCATGGCGATGTACACAATGTCATCAATATTAAAAAAGCCGCAGATTCTGTCGGATGCCATCCGCAGTCCGCTCTCCCTGTCAGGCACATTGTCAAGCAGTTCCAAAACAAACAGAACCAGTTCCTCAACACTGTGAACTACCGTCTCTTCCCTGACATAGTCCGCCTCTTGTTCACGTCTTGTATAGGTTCCCTCGGGAAGAATTCCTTTCTTGCCTGCCGTGATGATAAGATAGCCGTTCTTGCCGCCCTGCCTTATCTGATACAGCGCATAGTCCGCCCACTGAAACAGCTTTTCAAACTCTTTGCTTTCATCAGTGCAGCGCGCAACACCTATGCTGCAGGAAATCCTGATATTTCTTTCCTTGTCTTCATAAACGCCCTTTACCGTATTATTCAGTGTCTGCAGGCGTTCCTCCAACGCTTCCTTGGAGATACCCTCTGCAAATATCATGAACTCGTCCCCGCCGACTCTGCCCAAAAGCGAGTCCTTAAAGGAGTTTTTCAGTTCATCCGCAACCATGCACAGTACAGCGTCTCCGACAAAATGCCCATTCGCCTCATTTATCAGTTTGAAATTGTCCACATCTAAAATAATCAGCCAGCACGGAAGCTGGAGCGCCGGATTTTGCAGCCTTGACCTGATTTTATCTTCTATCACCTGCAGATTGTAAACCCCTGTCAGGGAATCCCTCTCCAGACTGTTTTTTAACTGCTCTTCCTTTTCCTTGCGCTCATCTATATTTTTGGTATGACCCATTACTTTTACAGGTTTTCCTGCATAATCACACAGCGTCACACCTTCTATTTCCACCCAATGATATTTTCCGTCCTTGTATTTTTTGCGAAGCTCCGTCAGAATGTGCTTCTTGCCCGCATGCAGTTCATTGCAGAACTGCTCAAGTCTGTCCGCATCCCCCGGATGCACATAGCCGGTCTGCCGGATTGTCCTAGTATAGGCATGGGCAATCTGCTCGGTATTGATAACGGCTTCATCCTGGCGGGTATATTCCATGGTATCCGTTTCGATATCGTACTCAAAAATCATATCTCCCGACATGCTCGCCAAAACATCCAGTTTCTTCTTTTCCTGTTCTAACTGGAAGTAGGTTTTTTTCACATCCGTAATATCCGTTATGACACTCTGGAGCACGGTTTTTTCGTCATTTATCAAGAGTACCGCCTGCATCAGACGCCACTCATTTCTCCCATCCATATAATGTACGGCATATTCCATCTGGATAATGTCGCCGTCCTTGCCGCTCTCTATCTTACTCTGCAGCTCTTTCCATTCGTCTTCGGCTAAGAGTCTGTCGTAGCGGTTATCGTAACGCTCTGCAAATTCCTCCGCCGTCACCTTCATCAGAGCGAACATACCCTCATTTGCATACTCCAGCAAAAGACCGCCGCCATATACCAGTCGGCACACACCGCCCGGTATGCTGTTCATCAGCGTACGCAGCTCCAAACGCGCCGCCTCAAGACTTTTTGTAATATCCATATTTTCCCCCGAAAACTTGTCCTTTGCTTTTCCTTCCATAAAAAGCCTCCTGAAAAAAGAAGCTAAATTTCTTTTACGTCACTGAAATGCCAGGAACGTATATTTAACTCCATAACCGGTGTACCGCAGTATGCACACACTTTGGCCCCCAGACCGGAAAGCGGCGCACCACAATTCGGACAGTTTACGCCCAACGCGGCATCATCCACATTCTCCACAAAATCTCTGTCCTGTATGTAAATACATTCCACATTGTATTTGGACTGCTCTTTTGTGTTCCGGCTGCCCGCCGTCACATTGCCTTCCTGCGTCCGGTAATAATAATATTCCACCGCAGACTGAAACACAATACTGCGCCGCCCCTTCTGATAACGGTATTGATTTATTTCCGTCTGATGAACTTTAATCCGTTCATAATGCACCCGCTCCTCACGGGAACGATGCATTTCCAACTGCATTTCAAGCTGGTTTTTAAGCTCACTTGTTCCCTCTGCAAGCAGCGCCATATTGTTGGAATCGATACTGTGCAAATAGGAAACCAACACATTTTCCGCCCTTTTTTTCATCTCGTCATAATGAAAATCCGGAAAATCCTTCATAATTCGCGGCAGATAAAGGCTCGTTGCCGCCGAAACAGATTTGGGTGTAGCCGCATAATCCGCTTCTACCTTTTGAAATCCTTCCCTTAGGGAATCTGTCCCAAAAGCCGTTCTTGAAAACGCCCTGATTTTATTCCTTATGGTCCGGTAGGCATAGTAAACTATGCCCACCAAAGCCAATAAAAGCACCAGTACAACAATGATTCCTATAAGCGTTATACTCATCTTGTTTGTCCGCTCCGTTATTTAATATCATTTTCGTCGAAAATGTCTCCACACTCAGGGCAGAACTTGGGCGGATTGGTCGGATCTTCCGGCTCCCATCCACACTTGTCGCATTTGTAAAGCGGCGCGCCCTGCGGTTTCATCTTTCCACATTCCGTACAGAATTTTCCCTGATTTACGTTGCCGCATCCACATGTCCATCCGGCAGCGGCAGGCTTGGGATTTCCACATTCCTCGCAGAATCTGCCGCGGTTATCCGTCTTACCGCAAGAACAACTCCAGCCTAACACCGCGCCCGCTGCTCCTGCACCGGACATTCCTGCTGATCCGGTGTTTCCTGCCCCAAACATACCGGCACCCTGCTGCATTCCCGTCGGCTGTCCCTGCATATTCTGATTTGGCTGTCCCTGCTGACCCATTGCAAAGAGGGAATTGGCATTCATGCCGCCCGTCATCTGCGCCATATTCATAGCGGCAAAGCCCATCATGGCGCCGGCTTCCTGATTGGAAGCAGCCGCCTTCATTGCCTCGCCCTGTGAACGTGCAAGGAACGCCGCCGCCATCTCGGGGGACCTGTAAATAGCGGTCTCCTGTGCTTCCTTAATCCGCTTCTCGTCTTCCTCGGATGCCTTCATGGAATTGATAGCCATGGAGACCATCTCGATACCACGTAACTGCGCCCACTTTTCAGAAAGCTCCTCGTTCAATATATTGGTCAGTTCCATTGTGTGCGCCGGAACTGCACTGTAGAGAACGCCCATAGCAGATATTTTTGCAAAAGCAGGCTGCAGCGCTGTGAGCAGCTCCGCCTTCATCATCCTTGACAATTCATCGTTCTTACGGTATACATCCGTTACATTACCGCTTACGCTGCTATAAAATAACAGCGGGTCTTTAATCTGGAAGCTGTATTCGCCGTTGCACCTGATGGCAATATCCATAGCCAGATTGATATTAGGGTCCACAATACGGAAGGGTATCGGTGAAGGCGTTCCGAACAGGTTATTCATAATCTCTTTGGTATTGACAAAATACACCCTCTGATTTTTCCCTGTATTGCCGCCCAAAGAAAATCTCTTGCCTACAACGCTGAAGGACTGTTTTAAATTCTCACCCAGCTTGCCATAGAATAAGGAAGGCTCAGAGGAAGTATCATAGATAAACTCTCCTGCCTCCGCACAGAACTCCACAATCTTTCCCTGGTCCACGATCAACATACACTGTCCTTCGTTTACCGCTATGATGGAGCCGTTTGTGATAATATCATCCGCTCCCTTTGTGTTGCTGTTACGTCCCTGCGTTACCTGCTTTACGCCCTTTGTCACCAGCACGTCGCTTGGTATGGACTCACAGTAGAAATACTCGCGCCACTGGTCAGCCATCAAGCCGCCGATTGCATCTTTTGCTGCTCTTAATAAACCCATTTTTGATCCTCCATTAAATATGTAGTTTTGCTTCCATAATGCAGTTTATGAATCCTATTCATCTTATTGTATCAAGTTTTCTTACTTTTCTCAACTCACTTTTACAATTATTTGACCTTTTTCTTTACAAAAGGTCTATTTTTGCATAAACTGTATTATAGAATCCATTTTACCACAAGAGGGAGTTGAAATCATGGGAAAAAAAGCAACCAAAGCCGCCGATAATATGTACTATCTCGCACGTTATGAGGCTTCCAAAACAAATGATGACTTTACCAGCCGTGAAAAGGCTGCTGAAATTGTCGGCATAGACCGCACCCGTCTTGCCCGCATAGAACTTGGCTCCATCACCCCGTATCCCGAGGAAGTGCTCGCCATGTCCCATACCTATAACTGTCCCGAGCTGTGTAATTCCTACTGTGCAAGGGAATGTCCTATCGGCCGGACAAGCGTGAAGGAGGTCGTTATTGATGATTTTGACCGCCTTGCGCTGAAAGTGCTGGGCTCTTTAAAGGATATTGACGATTTGAGAATGGCGCTTATCGCCATCTCGGAGGACGGCGTCATCTCCGAGACGGAACGCCCTACCTTTCAGCATATTCTGGACTCTTTGGAAAAAATATCCACAAATGCCAAGGCACTCCAGCTCTGGGCTATGAAAAACATACACATTCAATAAAACAGCCTTGTTTTTTGCACCTTTTTTCATTACCGCAATATAATAAAGCATCACGAAAAACTGGAGGATTCTATGAAAAAATTATTTAGTTTATCGCTGGTGCTTTTATTATGTCTGTCCGCGCTGACCGGCTGCGGCAAAAAGACAGACGGCAGCGAACTAACCAAGGTAACCCTGAACGAAGTTGCACACAGCATTTTTTATGCTCCCATGTATGTCGCCATTGAAGAAGGCTATTTCGAGGAAGAGGGCATCGACTTGACACTGGTGACCGGCTTTGGCGCCGACAAAACCATGACCGCCCTGCTCACCGGTGAAGCGGATATCGGTTTTATGGGCAGCGAAAGCACAATTTACACCTATAACGGCGGCACACAGGACTATGTCGTAAACTTTGCGCAGCTTACCCAGCGCGCCGGCAATTTTCTTGTATCGAGAGAACCTATTGAGAACTTTTCATGGGATATGCTTATAGGCGCCAACGTCCTCGGCGGACGCCCCGGCGGTATGCCCGAGATGGTGTTTGAGTACATTCTGATAAAAAACAATATCGACCCTATGCAGGATCTGCACATCGACCAGAGCATAGATTTCGGCTCCACTGCCGCCGCTTTCTCAGGTGGTCAGGGGGATTTTACGGTTGAGTAATGTTTGTTACTACACCATTGCTCATTACAGAAAATGCATTGACTTTTTGATGAATATGGAAGTTCATAAATCTTGATAAAAACAGCACCTTGCCCTAGACAAAGTGCTGTTTTTTTACTGCACATTTTCCCAAATTGATTTTTAGATGATAATATCTTTTATATCCAAGAACCATATAAACATATCTATCACAATAATAATTACTGAAAAAACATTATAATAAAAGACATATGGCAATCTTTTTCGAATTCGATTAATTCCATTGCACTTGCATTTAGCTCCTTCACCTTCACAAGAACAATCTTTAGTCAGACACCTTGCATAAATATTGCGTTCTGTAATTTTTGAAACCAAATACATCATAAGAAAAATTGTGTTGAATATCACTAATCCACAGATTACCGCCGATAGTACAACACTTTCAAAATAAGCAACATCCTTTATAGATGTCATTACACCACCTAAAAAAGTAAATCCGCCAGAGAAAGCAATAACTATAGCAGCAAAAATACTCAACACTGTAATCAATTCCGTCTGCAATGACTTCGCTTTTTCATTAGCCCTTTCCAAGGTAGTTGTAGCATTTTTTAAGTTGTTATTCACCTCAGTTACAAGGGCTTTTGCATCATTGACTTTATCTTCTGTCCTGCTAAATACAGACATCTCACCTATTTGTAAATTCAGATGATCACATAACTTTATAAATGGTTTATATACAGTTTCATATTTCTTACCAGCTTTGGAATAGTCAGTTTCTAATTCGTTTCTAATAATTTCCAAATTGGCTGTAAGATATTCCTTGTCGTAGTTATTATTTGCTTCAAATATCTTTAATATCACAGGAAACAAATCAGAATAAGAATGCTTAAATTCACCCTCATATATCATCTCCAATACATCAATAACTGGTAAATATTCTTGTTTCTCTTTATCCAGTATTTTTTCAGATAATTCATAAATTAGGTCTGATAATTTTTTTTGTCTAATTCTTGTTTCTTCAGGAAACATATGTGCCCCCACACTCTTTTTGTTTAATTAGTTCAAAAGGTATTACTTGCCTATTTCCAACCCCGTCTTGATATATTGTATCCCATGCTGTACCCTTTTCATGTGTCCTGTTTACTAACACATTCACTGGCACACCTACATATCGGTTAATAATATTATTCAGTATCTCAGTATCTTCCTGCGATATCTCACTTTCGCACCTAATATTTATAGGCCTTCCACCATATGCACAGTATTCATAATAAACTTCTGGCACTACCGGGCCAAACGGCCAGGCACATATATTATCCCAGAACAATGTGTGTTTTGTTTGCTTGTAGTAATCAACCCACGTAAAGTAGAGTATTTTTTGCAGTTGCAAATTACTTACAGGCTTCTTATCTACATAGCATTTATCAACTATGAAATTCGCCACCGCCATCGCACTATAAAGACTCATTCCCCACCATCCTTTGCTGAATCAATAGCAAAATAATTATAATTATACAATATCATTATCTTCTTTTCAACTCAATTATATCATGTCTATTCTACTATTACAATATATTGTGCCACATTTTTTTCAGCACACAATATCTATTACGCCTATAATATTATTATAGAACATTTGTTCTTGCTTTGCAAGTACATGATTTTGATTCAGTTTATGAGAAAACAACTATATATAGAAGTAATGCCGAATAAACAATATCTAATATTTACATGATTACACTTTCTCTTAAAGAAACAGAATCCTGCCCAAAAGGCAAAGATTCTGTTTCTGACCTTACTCTTTACTTCCTGTCGCTTATCCCCAACAGATAATCCGACGACACTCCATAAAGCTCACACAGCCCGTAAACCATTGCCACAGGCAGCACATTCCGCCCGGTCTCGTACCTCGAATACACCCGTTGATCAATCTGCAGAACTGCAGCCACCTGTTTCTGTCCGTAATCATGATCTTCTCGCAGCTCCCTCATCCTGCGCAGATACTTTCTGTTTTCCATTGCATGTCCTCCTTTTCTTTTGCTGTAACAATGCTTACAACTGGATTTTAACATGCATTCTACAGATGAGGCGTTTTTACTACTGTTCTGGTATAATTTCCCTAAAATGCTGTGGCAATTATAATTCTAACAAAGACTGCCACATCGTCTTCCCGGCCGTTACTTCCCCGTCCGCCTTTCCATAACCCAGTACCTGCGTCTGGTACCTGTTCACGGCAGCTTCAAACAGCGGACCTGCAATGCCGTCCAGCCCGCCCTCATAAAATCCATGATACCGGAGCCTTTTCTGCAGAGGCAGCACAACATGGTGGCAGTTGTTTTTAGTCCGGCTGACGGTTACGGTTTTGGAGAGTGTCACAGGTCCTGCCTTTCCATCAATGCCGGCTCCTGTGCACATCTGCACTTCCCGCACAAAATCCGCCTGCAGGTATTCCCCGCCTGTCACAATGCCGCCGCCCTTTATGTGCTCTGGTACCTCCACGATCCAGTAATATTTTACCTGTTTCCTAAACAGCTCCCATGTATTGCACGCCCTTGCTGCGCTGCTGCTTGCGGGGTCGTTGATGTACACCATGCCGTCTTTATATCCGTATGCCACAATGTAATGCCCGGAGCTTGTCCACAGCCCTTTTCCCATGCAGGCGATAAGCCAGTTGCCGGCCTGCAGTGCCGCCAGTGCCTCCGCATGGGCACCGGAACCCGTATTGCCGTATATGTTGGCCGTGTTAAGGCGGCGCACCGTGACGCCGTACTCCGCCCCCTGCGCTGCCGGGTAGGTGTAATAGCTGCCGCCGCCCTTTGCCTTATACCCGTGCTGCAGCGCCCATGCCGCACAGGTAACAGGATCTATGTACGTGCTTACGATAGCGGACAGCACGTCCGCCATCGCCGTGGGGCCGCAGCCTGCGCTCTTTATGGTGCTGGCCTCGCCCTGGACGGCATACTTGAGGCTCCCCCACTTTCCGTCTGTCTGTTTGTAGTCTGCAGGTTTAGTCATCTGTATCCTCCTGTCTGCCGGTTTCCCCGTTCTCCGCTTCCGGCTCTTCCACTGCCGCCGTGTCCTCAAGCTGCCTTTTTATATTCTTTACCAGCGGGAGCAGGAAGGGCGGGATATTTACACCGATATCCATCACATTCTCCAGTATGCTGATGATTTCGTTGACGAGCAGCCACACAGCCACCACGACTGCCACGACAAAGGGCAGGTCAAAGCCTGCCCCGATATTTTCCAGCGCGTAGTTTATCAGGATGTCAACCACCGCGCCCACCACGATGAGCAGCCACATGCACACTTTTTTGACAATGCCCCTGAGTCCCTTGTAGCTTGTGATTTCCTGTGTCCGGTACTTTGCGGCCAGAAGCCCCGTCACATAGTCAATCAGGTTGCAGCCTACCAGTAAAAATACCGGTACGGCCAGTACCCCCATCCATGCCATGAGCGCCGACAGCGCCGCAATTACCGCCATTTTCATTTTTTCCATTCTGTTTTCCTCTCTTTCTTTGTTTTGTATGCAAAAGGGAGCCGCGCGGCGTCCATGCCTGCGGCTCCCTTACTGCCTTATGTTTCTGTTATGGTGTACGTCACCTTCATGCTCTGCGCCGCGGTCTTTTCAACCGGCGCGGCCAGGTTGTTGACCGTCATCAGCATGCAGGGGTCTATTGCGGGGATAAAATTAAAATTCCCAGATGTCTGTGATCCCACGATAAGGTACAGCCCTTCCGTGAGTTTTTCGTAGTGGAAGATGTTGTTGGAATTCACGCTTATATTTGCCGCGTTAAGGTATACGGTTTCCAGTGTTGACGGATCCAGAAGAAGCGGATAATAACTTGACGCGCTATAGCTGTTGCTGAACCTCAGCCCCATAACGATATGCCTGCCCCTGCAGCCGAAGAACACAAAAGTCCCGTTTATGCTGTTTCCGTCCCTGTCCATGAGTTCCGCCCTCGCTGCGTCCGTGCCGTCCGAAAGGCTGACCCTGTATACATAGCTGTGATAATTACCATCCTCCCCTGTTTCCGTCACGGACACATAGGCATGGGTGTCCGTCAGCCACAGCCTGTCCGGAATATAATTCATTCCGCCTGCTAAATTCAGTCCTGTGCCGGTCACATTCGGAAAGGAAACCACGCCGGCTTCCAGCCCGTCTTTACCCAGCCGCAGGATTTTTATGTCCTTCCCTGTCTGGTAATTCATTCCGCCGGCGTACAGGTATATATAGCTGCCGCCCACGCAGGCATACAGTTTTACCTGTGACGTCCCCAGGCTGGCAATGTATTCTGCCGGCACGTCAATCTCATGCTCCTGCTCCCTGTAGAGGTTGTAGCCGTCATAAAACGGCGATATCTTTGACAGCGGGAAGCCGTATTCCACGATATGCAGTTTCCCGCTGTTTTTAAAATACAGGTCGGGGTTGGCGCCGCTGCCGTTGTAGTTTATCTCATACTGGTTCTTTATGGCATAAATCCTGTTTTTTGCATAATCCGCAAAGAGAAAGCAGCTCCCTGCCATGCCGTCAGGATATTTTATGTATGCGCCGTTGCCTGTGGCCCCTTCCGCCATCATGGTGTAAACAGGCATATTTTCTGCTGTCTGCGCCGAGTTCCATTCCCGCGTGCCGTCCCCTTCAATGCCTCCCGCATGGGTGGTAAGGGCAAGGGCGCGTATGGTGCCGTTTGCCTGTGCCGTGGTAAAGTCCCACACATGCCGGAAGGAGCCGTCCGGCTGCAGCCCGCTCTCCGCCTCATTGTAGCTCCCCCTCTGGGCGTCCACGCCGGAGTAGGCGTTGTGTGCGCCCTTCCCTATAAGGGCTCCCAGCGGCATTTCCAGGTTCCCTGCACTTTCCTGTAAGGTTTCCCCGAACAGGAACACCCCGCCGAGCAGGTGATCCATGACGGAGCGATTGTAATTCATTTTCTGCTCATCCGTCGTCGGCGCGCCGGATCCGCCCAGATACCCAGTCGGGTAGGTGTAGCGCCCTATCTGGGGCGTGAGTGCGATGGACAGCCCGTTCGTGAGCATGTTTTCATGCCTCACATATGTTGTTTCCCCCGTCCTTTCGTCGCGCAGTTCAATTTCCGCCAGTCCTTTCAGCAATGTTTTTTCCTCCTTTATCCGTTTTTTATGCTGTTTCCGTGGTGCAGGACACTCCTGCCGATATGCCGGGCAGGGCAAGTCCTCTAAGCTCCATTACCGGCACAGGTGCGCTTATGCCCTGCCGTTTAAGCGGCACATGTGACACACGGGGCACTGCTGCCGTGCCGCCCATGGGCAGCATGGGNAGCCCNATCTCCGCAACGGCTTCCGACACCGTTATGGTGCCGTCCCATGCCGCCGCGCCTGCCATTCCCTGTGCATAGAGCACCGCNCGTATGGTNCCGCGGGCAATCCCTGCTGCCGGAATGCTTTTATCTGTTTCANNGNGGGCATANTCCCCTGTTTCCGCAAATTTCTCCANTGCCGTTATGGCGGCCGCCTGCCGCCTTGTGTCGCTGTCATGGTATTCCGTGGCGGCCGTGACCTGCAGCATGATCCTTTTGTCTTTTTCNACGGCAAAATGGNTGCTNANGGTCACAAAATGCTCTCCCCGCTGCAGGTACTCCCTGAGCACGTCCNCCNGAACCCCGTCAAGGTAATACCGCAGNACCAGGTTCCCGTCCCTGTNCATGGTAAGCGGCACGGTNGCNAGGAATACNGGGTGCGTGTCGGCTATGGTGGCAAAGTTAAAGGTGATGATGGTCTGCTCTTCNGCTCCTATGGTGAGGGCGGAGGCGTTGGTGTAGGAGTGGACAACAATGTCCTTTGCTTTTATCTCCTCTTCCATGTTTGCCAGCCGTTTTGTGTTTTTATCCCCTGCCGCCTTAAGCCTCGGATTATCACCGNCACCTTTTATTTTTTCNGAACCATGNTATATCCAGTTATAGCTTGTNANATATGTNCTNNNATTTTCNCCGNCTATTCCAATCCNGTCNCCCAGTTCCANNGCNGNNTCACTTGTCACCAGTGTAAANTCGGCAGGGATATATACTATCTGNNTTATCACNGAAAACAAAGATTCCAGTATGGNATGTTTTCTCTCTGGCAGCCCNCTCACTATAGGNATATCGCCCAAATCAAGCATTAAACCGCCTGTGATGGNGNTATCCTCATANGTATACGCTGCATAATTGTTTTCCGCNATAAATCTTGCAGTGACGCCCCTGTAATATGTCACGTAATCCGCTATTACCGTGCTTCCGCTGCTTCTTTTNCCGGNNGGTACTTCCANNCAGTCNGNGAGGGCATATNGNCTNAGNTCCAGTTTATCNTCCACGTTTATNGTGACAAAGGTGCCTGTCACCATGCCCANATAGGCTGCCATATCNCGGTATGTNCCCGTTGTGTCCACATAAACNGAAAACATTTCNGNCCCNTTTGGCAGCTCCATAATCTCCTCTTCNGTCTGNGCCAGNTCCACNCCNCACTTTTCGGAAAGCATTAAAAGCAGCTCATANGGCGTCCCGACCATGTTGTCTGATACATCTATTTCCAACAAATCCATTCGGTCAACTGCTTTTATCGTTGTCAGTTTTCCTTTTCTGTCAGCAGACGCAATATAAAATTTACCGATTTTTACGTTCTCTGCCGTCCCGTCCTTTAG
The DNA here is from genome assembly GCA_014804445.1 of Lachnospiraceae bacterium. Taxonomy (GTDB): domain Bacteria; phylum Bacillota; class Clostridia; order Lachnospirales; family Lachnospiraceae; genus Acetatifactor. The sequence continues at coordinate 33,618 of JAAUZU010000001.1, forward strand.
ATATCTGTGCTCTGTNAAGGTAATGCTGCCNCCNTTAATCCGGTACCTATCCANCGTTTTCCGCAGCGTTACATTAAGCTCGCCNTGAAACACGGANCCCAGNTCAAAACTGCTGCCATTGACGCATTTATTGTTTTTATTCAGNGAGCCGGGAATGATGTCATTATCTGTCAAATCATAGATTTCNCCCGTTGNCGCNGTTATGCTTCCCGTAATGGTGCTCTGCACAACATAGGCTCCATACAGCGCTTCCCTGTACGCNTTTGACTGTGCCTGCATATGTACCTCCTACAATTCTTCNAGACTAAAAGACATGCCCCACACAGACAGCCCGTTTTTNTAATATTTCTTNGGTANNCTTACATCAGACAGTTTCATTTCCACCGTNACCATGACACCTTTTTTACAAAAAGTGACTTCATTGACCGTGGACAGGACACTATGCAGCNTGTTTGCCCTATCCTCTTCCAGTCCATTGTAAGTGACTGATATGCTGCATACGTCCCTTCTGATAATTTCTACCGTCTTTTTTCCGTTTTCTCCGCTGTATTCGTTGGTTNTGTCCTTGTATTTCACATCAAAACTGCCTTCCGGAGTGGGAAACTCAGTCCCGTTAATAACAAGCAGGTTATGCATTTGCGCGNCCTCCTGACCTTCTTGCAATCCGTTCCTTTGCGTCNACAATGATTTCCTCAATCATTTCNTTGCCNATATANACNGGAANAATGATGTCACCTGCTGCCACAGCATTATTTCCCATAAGGGACGTGATTCTTGAAATGAATGATTCCATCGTCGCAGAAATTGCCCCGACCATGGTNTCAATAATCTGCGCATTATTCATAACAAGTGTTTTGTTTCCATAGTTACCGATGATTTCCGGCTCATGCTCATTTGTGGATATCAACTGCCCTGCACCGACGAGACCGCCAGTGTACAATTTNGGAATAGGNTTGATATTGATACCCATGCCGCCCACACCCGGCACCCAGTCCGGTATNTTAATCTTGTTAAGACCTGCGATAAAACCGTTTATCAGGTCAATAATGGCGTTGATTGGCATTTTAACTATGTTTATAATACCGCTGAATATGTTTGAGACAGTGTCCACTATCCCTTGAAAAGCCGCTTTAAAGTCTCCGGAAAACACGCCTTTCAGAAATGTGGTGATTCCCTGAAATACGCCGATGATATTGTCTATGATAGGACCTGCAAACTCAAACATACCCGACAGGACTGCACTGAATACTTCCCCGACTACCTTTACGGCATCTACCAGCGGCTGCAGTCCGGCACTTATCAGCACTGATATAATTTCTATGAGTGGCTGCAACGCCCGAGAAATGATGTCCACAATCGGGACTAACAAATCGACAAAAAGCTGTATAATGGGGGCGAGGAGCTCCATTAGCAGGCCAAGCAGCGGTGCAACTGCGTTAAGAACCGTTACAAGTAGCGGCATAATGGACTGCGCTATCTGTATCAGCGGCGGCAGCAACATGCCCAATAATTCCGTAAATATCGGGAGTATGGATTCTGCTATCTGCGCGAATACCGGCAATAGCTGGTTGATCAATTCCACGATAACCGGAAGCAATACCTGCGCTAATTCTACGATGACCGGAAGCAAACTCCCTGCAAGACTTGCCAATATTGGTGCCAGCGCACCTATTGTCTGCTGTATCATCGGCATATTATCTATGATGATATCTGCAAACTGCTGTATAATCGGTATAACCGCACTTCCAAGATTAGTGCCTATCATGGAAAACGATTTTTTTATATCGTCTATCGTGTCACCTAGTTTTACGCCGGCACTTACCGCATCTTCCGACATCACGAGCCCCAAATCATGTGCACGCTGCGTCAGCTCATCCATTGCATCCGCGCCCTGATTTAACATCGGCATCATTTCAATTCCGGCTTTTCCAAAAAGCTCAGTTGCTATCTGCGCTTTTTCAGTGCCATTCTCCATGTCTGCCAATGCATGCATGACTTCATTCAACAGAGTTTCTTGATCTTTCAGGCTCCCATCTGCGTTATAAATGGATACGCCCAATCTGTCAAAATTCTCTTGCGCAGAAGCCGTTCCATTCGCAGCCTTGTCCATCTGGGACACCAGCGTTTTCATACCTGTGGCCAATTTGTCCACGTCCATGCCATTCTGCCCCATGACATAAGACCATTCCTGATACGCCTCTGTAGATATCCCTATTTTCTGGGACATTTTGTCTATTTCGTCTGCTGTACCTGCAGCACTGGTAGCAAGTCCGAATATTGCCGTTCCTGCTACGGTTGCCCCCGTTGCAATCGCAGCGCCCCACTTTGCTGCTGTTTTTATTCCATTCCCAAACTTTGCAGCAAGGCTCTCTGCGCCTTTCTCTGTTTTCTGTATGCTTTTGTCTGCGTCATCAGTTTTTACAAAAATGGATCCAAATAGCTTAAAAATTTCCATAGCCTCACCCGATTATTTCTTTCACCGTGTCCAGAATCTCTCCCGCCGTCCTGTTATCTGCTTTTTCCACACTGGCCATTCTGATGTCCCCACCTGCCTGCATCTTAAATTCCTTAAATTCCATAGCAAACTGATAACCGGCTACCCATCGCAGAAAAAGTTTTTCTTCTAGCTCCGCATCCAGCGCGTAGCTTATCAATTCATAACCGTCAAAAAACGGCATGGAAAAAATGTCCTGCACATTTCCTCCATACCGTCTGTAAACCAGATCTGTTATTTTTTGATAGTTTTGGCTAATCTGGACGCCTGTGTAAAAAAATGCATGATGTCATTTTCTTTCACAAGCTGCTTTATATCGTTTACCGTTTCCTCTATCGGCTGTGTTTCAATGTCTTTCGGCTCCTTCTCACATATTCCGGCCAGAAGTGCATAAAACATTTCTTCTGTCCTCCGGCTGCTGCAGGAAGTCAGGATTCCCATTGCCGCGCTCACCCCGATTTCTTCGGCATCCGCGTTTTCCTTCCTGCCCGATAGATAGGCTTCTTTTAATGTGTCTGTCATTTTCGTTTCATTCACAAGCCTTGCCAGTTTAAAAACATCACCCGTATTAATCTTCCGCATTACTCTGTCCTCCTGCATTTTCCTGTGTTACATCCGCCTGCTTTTTGGGATAAAAAATCTTAAATGGCGGCACATCAAGCGCCTCCTGTGTATAATGTCCGTAAAAAGTCATGGGAATGGTCGCCTCTGCCTTATCCTGTACTGTCAATGTAAGCCCGTCCGTGTTCAGCGCATTGAAAACCTGTATAATGACAGGAATATCTGAACCGCTCAGCCTTCCTACCCATGTCACATTGTCCACATAGTCGTCCAGTTCGATTGATGAGTTGCCCTCGATGATGTCATACTGGGCATCTGATTCCGTATCCAACGACGCAGCACACAGGGCAGCCTTTATGGATTCCGATGTGGCTTCCAGCACAGTTGCTTTCAGGTACACGTCCCATGAATCAATAACCTCAAGACCTTTTGCCTTTCCTTTCACGCCGTCAACCTCAATCTGCCTGACTGNCGGCTTTGCGGAAAATTCGCCGCCGCCTTTTGTGGCTCCAATCAGTTTCCCTGCCGCAACGGCGGTATCATATGTGTCATTCTCCGTCCCGCCCGNCTCATAAATAAAGTTTTTAAAAAAAGCACCCGCGTCCAAAAGCAGGTGCTCCGGTGTTTTTTTCGTAAAGCCNGAAAAAACTTTCTTTTTCACTTGTTATTCCTCCCTTTCATAAACATATAATTCAAATTGTTCCCTTACCCGTTTGATACTNTTGTCNGGATCCGGCACGTTTTGTCTTGCTCCCTTAAATATGCGGATAAGATATTCGTNNGTCAGACGATTGGTNCGGTGCAGTTTCTTTTCCAGTGTATCCATCAGGTTTTCCGCACGGGAATAATACGCNTGCTGATCCCATACATTGATTTCAAGGCTGTANGNCTGTCTGCCATCTGNTTCTGATGTACGCCGCATGGAAAAAACAGTATATGGATACGCTGCGTCTCCCGGTGCCTCCTCGTAATATGCCCCTGTCAGCTCTTCAAGCACTTGTTTTAGGCTTTGGCTCATTCTTCTCCATCTCCTTCATAATCCTCTTCGCTTATCAGGGAAAGGGCTTCCGCNTCGTCTTCAAGCGCAGAAAGGTACTGGCTTTCAATTTTGANGATTTCCGCAGTATTATCNGAAACAGCTTTCTGCAGAAGNCCCATCTNCGGTGTTTTACTGCTGCCAAGTTCCTGAAACCCGCCATAAAACGCATTTGGTTTTACTCCCACTTGCAGATTGGGATAATCTTCATATTTATGTTTTACCCAGTACTGNGTAAACCTGCCGACNCTCCCTTTCTGTTTTCGGAAAGCGTTATAGTACGNTGNCCGGAATTTTTTACACACNAATTTCCCGACGTCCCTTAACGCTGCCCTGCACAGTTCCTTCATGGTATAGTTTACCCTNTCNACNCTGGAAACAAATTCCACACCGTCTTTATTGATTTTTGTNACTGATGGCGGCACTGACATCTCTTACACCTCCGTAACATGTTATTTCCANCTCATTCTGCTCATTTTGGAATGTCCTNAGTATCTTATAGCGCATATTCTNGTGAATCAAGTACTCCTGCCCGCCGTAATCCAAATGATCCGGTATGATCAATTTAATCTCCGGCTTAAACCCGTTTGTCTGCGCCTGATAAAATTCCGACTGCCCTATGGAACGCTTTCGCGCAAAGATAAGCCCTGTCCTTACCTCTTCCAGAACGGGGTCCCCATTTTCGTCTGTTTTATCTGTCCGCCTGTACGTGACAANCCATATTGCCTCATTATACANTGTTTTTCTCCATATCTGANTTGCGNATNCAGTCCNCCTGATACTCCCATGATTCCCGGTACCGTTCNTACAGNNTTTGACTNCCAAGATTCATGAGGCAGAATGTAACTATTGCNTTNTCTATNAGTNNCTGTNCNGATTCTGCAGTTTCTTTTGGCACACCCGCGCGGATTAACTCCGCACGGGCNGTCTCAATATTNCGGTCNATTTCAGNAGNAAGCGCCTCNCCTGCTGCCGCTCCAAGCCTGAGCGCCGTCTTTACCGTATCNCTCAGCATAAATTACTCCTCATNTGNCTTNNGAGNTTCCTGCTGCGCTGCNGCCNGAGTNGTTCCNTTTTTTCTGATTTTNAGNAATCCNTTATANGTNGTGACATTNCCGCCCACCATNACNTCNCCAAGCACNGCAATCATTCTNTNTTTNAGNGCCGCCTCTTCNGANACTGTAANNGTNTAGTCNGANAANATATCNANNTCATANGNCANCGGCTTGCCNTAATACATGACATCNCTTNCATCCGTNGCNTNANTTAANGCGGTCAGTCTGGAATTNANNGANTACCGGCAGGACAGNCCACCGTCCTTNATGACNCCGCTGTTCGGGTTCNNTGTGTCNGGAATNATTTCATATACNGGCTTCTTTTCNTTTTCNCCCCTTATGGCNCCAAANGCCTGNAGNTCTTNCTTNGTCAGCAGNANCACNGCNGCNCCNGCNACATCNTCATCNCCGCCATAGGAAAGTATGATATCNCNCANCGTNGTTGCNCCAATGCTGTCAATTTCCTTNACAGAATCTATACATGCCTTTGCCTTGTTGATTCCAAANAATACCGTNTTTTCTNCTGCGTCAGATGACACAATCAGCGCNGCNACCTTTTTNCGCANAGCAGCCGTGGCNGCACGCTGNACCGCNTCCATGTATTTCACNGGNGTNAGTTTCTTTGTTTCTCTGGATACTTCCGTATAAACGGTCACNGTTACCGGCTTNATTTCCGCATAATCTGTGNCAAAATCACTTGATTTGGANTCGCCCTCNTTGCTGATATCTGCTNCCATGCCAGGNTTTTCATANGGCACAATATTNCTTCCCATGCCGNNACANTCCTCCACNCGAACCATATCNAGTATNCTNCTNCCNGANNCCANCGTNGGATTTACATCGTTTTGTGTATTTGACGGAANGGCGATCTTGCCGGAAGAAATAGTNGTGCTCCTCGTTTCCACAAACTGTCTTGCACGCGTTTCCGCGCTGTCNTCGTCNTCTGCTTTNGGTGNTTCNGTGCGGTTTCCCAGTCTTTCCCGTATGTCCAGCTTTTTCCGCAGTGTTNTTTCCTCCTGCNCCAANGCTGTCTGCTCCGCCTCAATCTGTGCCATACGCTCTTCTGTGACATCACCCTCAAGCTCTGTCAGCAGTTCCTTTTTTCTTGCCTCGATTTCCTGTAACCTTTTTAACATTTTCTTTCCTCCTGTTAGATTGATAATTTTATAGCTGCCACCAATTTCCGCTTCCGAAGTTCAGCCGCCGCTTTACGTTCNCTTTNCTCCTGAGCTTCCGCCTCCAGAATAAAGTCCTTCCTTGCCTCGATTGATGTATCATCATAAGCGGGAATATCCACCGCACTGACGTCATATAAACGTTTGACTGCCCGTATCTTCCACAAATGGGAATCTTTATCGTAGCTTTCTTCCTGTATGGTAAATGCAAAGCTCATCCGGTCAATATAACCGCCTTTGATTTCCTCATACAGTCTGCGTCCCTCTTCCGTCCCGTCAAGGCGCGCCCTGATATGCAGTCCCTTATCGTCTATGCTTAGCTGCAGGGTACCGTTGCGCGTCCTTGCCATAACCTTGCCGCCATGGTTGTAATTAAAGATAACNTCTTCCATTTTGCAGCCGTCAAAAGCGCCTCTGCATATCATTTCTTTGTATTCAATCCCGCCCAATTCAAACAGGACTGTTTCGGAGTCAAAGGTTGCGGCATACCCCTCCACCCACATTTCCCCTTCATTGTTTTCTGTTCCGGCTGCCCGCACATGCATCTCAAAACTCCGCGCCATTGCGCCCTTTCTCAACAGNCGGCTGTCATTCCCCNTNTTTTCCATTTTTCTCCTCGTTCTCCTTTCCTGTCTGGTATTTGTCCTGTTTATCTGCATTTATAAAGTTCAGCGATACCTGACGAATATCCCCGCCCTCTATGGGGGCATACCCTAAAAGCTCGCGCTGCTCATTAATTGTGAGCATTCCAAGTTCTTTNGTGGTATTTATGATGTTTACCCTTGTCTGGTANCTGGTACCCATCAGCACGCCGCCCGAAANAACCAGTTTATTTCCGCAGCCCTTTTCCCTTGCGGTAAAATATACATTGGACAGNGCTTCGGCAAGCTGCTCCCACAGNGGTTCAANCACAGNTTCATACCATGCAAGCCCCGTTTGCTCAGTGTACCTGCTCTGTACAACCTCTTCCGGCGTCCGGAAGTAATTGTAAAACCGCCCTGCTATTTCTTTTGTCTGCGCGGCATTTGCGGCATAGGTAGTTACATTTAACGGGACATACTCTTCCATGGAATCTATGCCGACGATGCCGCCCTTGCTTGCGGCATCCTCAAACCGCCGTGCAAAATNNTCCTGGTTNTTTTTAACGTCTTCAGGGTCAAGCATTGCCTTTTTCTGCTTTATCAGACCGCGCACCTTATTGGATACTGTAAGTGCCTGTACAAANCCCTCATCAGATGCNTTTGCCATAGTCAGAACGTTATAGATTGGCCTGTTTCCGTCACCTGCTGCCTGNCGGTAATTATAAAACTTCCTTACCACCACACAGCACTCCAACGGCANCACCTGCTCTACACCCTCATGATCCGTAAAAAGAATTGCCCANCCCCCGCCCTGCACTTCGCGGAACTCAAACATTTTATAGTCCACCGGATATATCGCTTTNGCTTCCCCGTTTTCAAATTCAATGTATAAAACGGCTGTTGTCTGCGTTTCAAGCTGGGCAAAAAACCGGTATTTCAGTTCAAAGCCGGACATNATGTCATTGGGNTTTTCATTCAGCAGCCGTACTATCCTGCTGTCCCNCTTTGTCTCACTGATCCGCCCGTCTTTTCCCACTATCACATGCTGCAGCATNCCCTTTGCCGCATGTGTGGCAATGCAGTCCACAATNCCACGAACNATATCATGNTCCCATGCGTCNGCNGTCCANGGGGAACTCCTTGCCTGGTACCCAAAATAACTGCTTGCAAATATNGTTTTTATTTTTTTGAAAAAATTATTGAAAATACCCATTCCCGGCTCCTTACTTTATGTAGCGCATATATTCCTCTTCATGGTTTTTGAGGCAGGTATATGCATTTAACAGTGATACNGTCCCATCAATTCTCCNGTACGTGTTGATTTTTACCGGCTGTATGCTTTCTATCCCGTCCTTGTTGGTTGATTTCTTTGCCGTGTTCATNAGGCACCACCGAAGTATTGGATTGTTCTGGTAACAAATTCTGTGCTCCTCNAACAATCCNCCAAGCTCTTTAAACGGATACGTCCATGTAAAAGGCCCCTGCCTGATTTTTTCCATGTCAAACCCGTATGCCTCCATTTCTTCCTTCCAATAACCNGACAGCGCCGCGTCATAGCCAATCCACAGCGGGCGGATATTNTACTGGCGTACCATGCNNGCAAACCATTCCGTCACNGCATGNAAGTCAACTGTTGCNCCGTCACTGACGGANANCCATTCCTCTTTTTCCCACTTTCTGTACGGNGCTTCCCGCTTGTCCTTTATNTCAACGGCGCTTACCTTTGATTTTGGCAGGAAATATTTTTGCAATACAAAAAACCGGTTATCTCCCGGTTTNCTNATTAACAGNGTGGCACATGTCAGGTCGGTCGTGCTGGACAGGTCNCAGCCACCCACCGCATAGGAATTTNTCAGAAAATCCATTGGCACCACGGTTGTATTGATAATNGCCTCTGCTCCAAGCCAGCCTTCNGCNGAATTTTCTTTGANATTAAAGTCCTTTGTCANNACTGTGGGAAGAAAGGANGGATTCCTCTTTGCTTTTGCGACGTATTCCGCCAGCGTTTCAAACTTCTTGATTCTNCCCAGTCCGGGGTTGGCTTCTGCCCAGTGTTCNGGTTCCATCCAGTTCTCCCTCTCATTGAGNTCATATATNAGCGGNAGCATGGTATAATCTTCAAAANCNGGGTTCCACATTGCTACATTTGCCGCCTCGTCGTATTTGTCATCAAAAAAGCCNTCCCTGACAAATCCGTTTGTACTGACAAGCCACGCAAGCGGCTGCTCCCTTGTGGANTGGGACTGNACCATAACATCATACANNTTTGAATTCCGCTGTTCATGCCACTCATCAAGGGAAAAAAAATGTGTGTTCAGNCCGTCCATCGTGGAAGTATCCGCGGCAAGNGATTTTATGTAGGACATGGAAAAAGGTATATAAATATCNGACTGACGCTTTTTGGATATGGCCGCCAGTGAGTTTGACTGCTGGCGCATATTNNCACATTCCGTAAATATAATGTTNGCCTGCTCCTTTTTGTTNGCTGTGCAGTATATTTCTGCCCCNGACTCCCCATCATTGACCGCCATATCCCATTCGACAGCNGCCGTCTCTGTGGATTTTCCGCATTTNCGTCCGCGGATATCCACCACTTCNCTGAAGCGCCGCAGNTTTGTCCCTTTCTTCAGCCACCCAAAGCATAACTGCAATTTAGCTTTCTGGAATGGCTCTAACTGCATTGGCATACCGCCCCATCGCCCTTTTGACTGCCTGCAGAACCGCTCAATAAAGTCAATATGGCGCTGTCCCATGTCCTCATCAAAGTAATAAGGGAATTCAGCCGGAGGATTTTTCATCCAGCCACATTCCCTTTCATAGACAGCCNTNACCTTATCCGATACCACTTCATCNCCCGAATGAATCATTNCAAGGTATTCCTGTNCCCAGTTCACCCATAGCCTCCCTTGATAAAATNCATNATTTCCTTTTNGGGGCTGTCTTTTCCTTCATCTTTGTTCGGAATCATTTGTGCCGGTATAAGGTCGCATAGCTGTTTAATTACTTTGCTGTAGGTATTCATCATTTTGTCATACACTTCCACCGCCGCCGATTTTTTCACGCCTTTCTGGTTCTCCCCGTTCTGGTAAGCCTCCACCACGCCGTCCCTTGCCACTATCTGACGTGTTTCCTCCAGCGTCACAGCCATAAACGCAGCGTTTTCTATCAATTTTTCTACGGTTTTCCTTTTGTTGGTTTCCATCTTTTCAAATATGGCTTCAAGTCTTTGCTGCTCTTTCTTTATTTTGGNTTTCCGCTGTTTATCTGTATAAATGCTTTCAAAATTTNCCATAAAACCTCCTGTATACCACACCCCTTACGCGCATGTTCCCAGTCAGTAACAGCTAAGGNCCCCATNGGTCTGCAGGGAGCNGTATTAATCAGCGTACCCCCGGGGGGAGTCTANGATAACCGGATAACCTGCATCGTCAAAGACAACANCCGGAAGTATATTTTCTGTCCCNTGCCCGCGCTTATCCCTTGCAGTAATTNCNTTGTGGCATTCCCCNCACAGGGAAATAAGGTTGTCNGGATTCACTGTTATTGATGTGTCGTTTATATTGTCAGGCGTCAGCTCCTTCTTGTGGTGTACTTCTTCNGCCGGATTGTGACACCCTTCCATCTGGCACATGTAGTTGTCGCGCTTTAGTATGGATTCCCTTACTTCCTTCCACACGCCAGAATTATAAAATGCTTTTGCAAATGCTCTTGCCATTATTGCCTCCAGTACTGCTGCCATTTAAAGCAAACGAAAAGAGCAACACGGTTTCCCGCATTGCCCTTCATGGTTTATGTTATTTTTGACTGTCTATAAACTCCCGCATAAACTCGGAAAGTTTTGCCGCCTGACTGACTCCCGCCGATTGGCAGGCTTCAGCAAACTCTTCCACAAGTGCCTTTTTCAGTTTGTAGGATTTACTTACCCAGCCGGCTTTCTTTCCATACTTCTCAGTTGCTATTGTCTGTTTCGTCGGATTTCCTCTTGGCATCGTTCCTCTCCTTTGCATATTTAAATATTACGTCAAAAATCATATAAGCAGAAGCCAGCATTAACAGTATGCTTGATAATGCACTGCGTTTTGACGCTATGAATATGACGACTGCTGCCGCAAGGAAAACTGTTTCAAATTTTATCCTTTTCATATCTGTCAGAATGAGTTATAATATTTTTATAAGCGGCAAGGGGCTTGTGCCCCTTACCCTTACTTAAGAGCCTGTATGAGACTTGCCAATCCTGCAAAGAACGTTCCCAGCGCTATGAGCAGTTTTGTGATAAGCTCTATCCGGCTCTTTTGTTTATGTTTTTTCTTACTCATTCCTTATCTCACCTCCTGTAATTATAATATCATATGGTGTCCCATATGTCAATAGTTTTTTATAATAAATATTAAAATATTTTTATTATANNTNCTAAAAAGACNCCNNCNNNGAAGCGGANGTCTTCGTAAAGGAGGTTTTAGCATAAAGGGAATTTTTTTGCTGGTTCCTCTATTTTTTATTATACCATCTCTTTTTGTGCTTTGTGTGCTTTTTTCAAAAAATCNGAAATTTTTCTTGAAATTCGNCTTCTNTGNATNTGNACTGCTGNCGCTATGTCCTCCTGCCGNGCNCCNTCAAGGAANTACATCCGGAATATNCGNCGNGTCAGNCTGTCCTCTATNCCNNNNANAAACNGCTTCNNCNTCNTCNCANTCTGCCTNTAANTNCTNTATTTTCTTNTCATACCGTTCTTTTTTCTTCCAGTACTCCGCCCTGTCCACTCCTACNACAGCCTGCGGCTTCGGATAGCCGGAACGGTAATCAAATACAGTACTGCTGCCNATCAGGCTTTCACTGCTNCCNAGTTTNCTGATATAGGCTTTNAGTTCCNCGATTTCTGCTTTTTTNCTTTTNTACTGCTCAAGCTGTTTTCTCGTCAATATNCCCTCCTTTCCGGCGGCGTATTGCCCCGCCGCCANAGGCNCGTGATATAAATGCCAAACAAATATGTAAATGACTGCTGCCGGAAGTGCCTTACTTCTCGGGCATTTGATACACNNCNGGCNTNTCAAANANCATATCNGGCATGCCTAAATNCACCNGNTGACTNATNGTANGTNNNACACGNTTTNTGTATNTCGTCCAGAATNTCAAGGCANCGCTCTTTGCTTTCATAAACCCCGAGACAGTATCTTGCATCGCCCCCTTTCACAACTACAGCATGTTGCTTCTGTATGCATGCATTTTGTGCCAACTGGATTTCTGGTCTCAACTGGTAATAAATAGAATTGAGCCCATCTCCAAATAAAACCAGTACGTCTCTGTCCTGACTGCGTATGTATAC
>JAAUZU010000002.1 GCA_014804445.1 Lachnospiraceae bacterium
AGAATACTGGCTGATAAACATCTTCAGTCCAAGCTGAATCGTCTTCTTTTCCTGTGTCTTTAAATAAATCAACGGTCCTAAATAGTCGTTCCATGTAGTAACAAAGGTAAAAATCGTGAGCGTTGACAGCGCCGGCTTTGACAACGGCAGCATAATTTTCGCGTATATCCTGTACTCGCTCATACCGTCGATTCGAGCCGCCTCGCACAAATCGTCGGGGATGCCCTCGTAAAACTGCTTCATCATAAATACGCCAAACGCCGAGAATGCCTGCAGGCAGATGATGGCAAGGAGCTTGTCGTTCAGCCCCATCTTTCTCATCATAATAAACTGCGGCACCATGTAAACCTGCCACGGCATTGCAATGGTCGCAATATATGCCAGAAACAGTCCGTTTTTATGCCTGAAATGCAGTTTTGCAAAGGAATATGCCGCAAAGCTGCTGGTCAAAAGCTGCAGAAAGGTTACTACTATCGTCAAGTATACCGTATTTTCCACAAACTTTAAAAACGGAATTTTTGTCCAGATATCTTTATAATTGCTGATTTTCGGATTTTCCGGAATCCACACAAAGGGATTCATCTGAAACACTTCCCTGTCGCTCTTTATCGATGCCGACAGCATCCAGAGAAACGGGATAATCATGACAACCGCTATCAATATCAGAATGATATAGACAATCACTTTGCCTAAAACGGCTTTTTTATGTGCTGATTTCATATTTTTCCTTTCCGTGCCTGACGCTTTCGCGGCAGCGCACCAATCTCTTTACTTTGTAAAACCGTCACATTTTTTCAGAAAACACAACGCTTCCGTAAACCTCTATCTGCGTCAAGGCAGGAAACGGTGAATCGTCCGCTGCTTTTATAAGCCTTCCCAGCTCCAGCCACGTAATTTCTTTTTCCGCAAAAGTAAGCACATGTGCCCTGCTGCTCTTTTCCAGTGCAAAATCCTCACAGCTTCCGTCGGAAAACGTGATACTCACCTGAGTCCAATAGCTGTCATGCGGAAAATCGGAACGGGTGTAAAGCAAAATTTTGTCCGTTTTAACGCTTCGCCCGAAGTCCAGCTTCATCACAGCGTCCGCCTGTCTGTTGATTCCCCACGACTCATAGGGCCATTCCCCATGGGAAAGATTCGCCCTGACACCGTCAATAGCATTCTTTGCAGCAAACACGCTCTCCCCCCTTGTCTCCACATTGGCTGTTGCATGGGGAAAACAGGGAACATCCCTGTGCTGATCCGCAGGATTTAACGCCAGATTACGGTATGCAAGAACCTCGTCCTCCCTTGCTTTTTCCACATAAATATAATGCCTGCTGCCGGAAAATACCTTTGGAGAATAGCTGATGCGCTTTTCCCCAAAGGGAACGTAATAGGATACATTGTCCGTAATATAGACAAATGCCTTTCCCAGTGCATCATCCACCTGCCAGTTGACATGAATGTTTTTTTCCGAGGTTTCCAACACGATTCTGTCGCCCTCTTCATAAGTATGTGTGCAGACCAGATCCACAAAGTCCTCGCCGCTGCTCACGCAGACGGTATTATCATTTTTGTCCAATACTTTTAGTGAAAAATAAGCCATTATGCGCGTTCCCTCTTCGCCTGTCCTCTAAACTGGATAATGGTTACCGCAAGTACCATGATAAAGAGCACCATTGCCACTGCGCTGGAGTATCCCAAATCCCAGTCAATAAATGCTTTCTGATAAATATAGTATACCAACACGGTCGCCGAAGTCGTAAGCTCACCGCTTCCGCCACCGGCCAGCATGATTGCTATGTCGTACACCTTAAAGCAGTTAATGGTCAGCATAACCACTACGAAAAAGGTAGTGGAACTGAGCTGCGGCCAGGTGACATAACGGAACTTCTGCCATGTATTGGCACCGTCCAGACTTGCCGCCTCATAAAGCTCTCCCGAAATGCCCTGCAGACCCGCCAGATAGATAACCATGTAATAACCCATGTACTTCCACACGCTGAATAGAATCATGGACAGAATCACGAGTCCTCCGGTAAACCACTGCGGCAGGTTTTTCTGTGGCACCTTAAATAAATTGTACAAAATACTGTTGATAGGTCCCTTGGACGGGTGAAAGAGCATCTTCCATACCGCCGTGATTGCCACAAGGGAAGCCACATACGGGAAAAAGGACAGGGTTCTGAAAATACCCCTTCCTATCACTTTCTGATTTAATATGATTGCCAGCGCAAGGGAAGCAATCATGGTAAGCGGCACAGTGCCGATACAGTAAATAACTGTATTTTTCAAAGCCGCCCGAAAGAAAATATCATTTGTCAGCCTTGTAAAATTGCCAAATCCTGCCCATTTTATAGGATTACTGCCATCCCATTTCATAAAGGCAAGGGCAAAGGCAAATATAATAGGTATCAGTGTAAATACACAGAAACCGATGAAGTTCGGTGCAATGAAAGAATACGCCACCAAATCCCTTTTGGTTTCACGGCTTAAAAACTTTCCCGACTTCATGGTATCTATCTGTCTGTTATACTCTCCGATTTTTGCTATCAGCTTACGTTTCTTCTTGCTGTCCGTTTCTGTTCTGACCGCTCCGATTAAGGCAGTCAACTCTTCCTGCAGAGAATTAATTTTTGCCGCCTTTTTGGCGTCGTCCATTTTCGGCATGAAAATTCTCCTTTCCTTTATAATCGCCGGATCGGTGATTGCGAAACATGGTGACTGTGCCGTTGTCATTGTGTGTGTTGTATATTCCAACACAGACTCGCTTTCGCTCCGAGCTTACCGTAGCGGTACATAAGCTGCCAAAATACGGCAGCTAAGTGCCGACGGTAAGCAAGGGTCTGCTTATGGAATATACAACACACACAATTCGAAATCAGCAAATAAAGGTTTCGCAATTACCTGATAATATCCGGATATAACAAGGAGCCGCTCATCACGGCTCCTTTGTCCTTTTTTGTCCGGTCCCGGAAGCCTGCGCTACTGCGCCAGAATCTTTCCTACTTCCGTATTCATCGCCTCAATACCTTCATCAATGCTCATCTCGCCTGACATGATGCTTCCGTGATAGGAGTCAAGCACAGAATTGATTTCAGATACGTTAGGTGCATAAGGTACTTCCAGATACAAATTGGATACGCTCAGAGCTTCTCTGCTGGCGTCGTCTGTAGGGAAGCCATCCAGCGCTGTAATCAAATCCTTAACCTCATCGGTCATGATTGCAGGGAAGTTTCCGCTGGAAGCCATAACTGCCGCGCCTTCTTCACCGCTGACCCACTTCACGAACTCCCATGCAGCGTCAGGTGTATCGGATGCTGAGGTTACTGCAAGACCGGTAATCGTACCAAGGGTAGAACCGGCTTCCACACCTTCTGCATGAGGATATTTTACAATACCCCAGTTGCCGCAGAGACCGGAATCATATTCGCCTGTCTGCAGATTGGTAATCATGGTTGCGATGAACCAGGAACCCATGTTAAGCATAGCCACGTCGCCACCGGAGAAAGCTGCTGAGTAATGTAAGCCTTCTGTCTTTAAATCTGCATAGGTCCTGCACACGCCGTCTGCTTCCTGTCCGAGAACCATCTCATAATAAGGTTTAAAAGCAGAATACTCGCCATCTAAGATGGTATGCTGGCCGTCCAGAACGCCGAAAAGCTGTACTGCACTTCTCCAGGTATGGTAATGTGCACCGTAAACCTGTGAACCAAAAGTTGTGTCGGTTAGCTGTCTTGCAAGAGCATCATACTCTTCAAAAGTCATATCATTGGTGGGATAAGGCACGCCTGCCGCGTCAAACAAATCCTTGTTGTAGAACAGTACCCAGAAGTCGTTTCTGAAAGGCAGTTCATAAAGCTTTCCGTCCACCAGAACCTGATCTGTAGCGCCTGCGTATTTGCTCAAGTCCACACCATCCGCGCTGATGTAATCATCAAGCGGAATAATTGCATTTTTCTGTACCAGAGTTGCATAGCCCGGAACATCCTTGATGGTAACAACGTCAAATTCAGAACCATCGCCGGACAGCTCGGTTGCCAGAACCGTCATATAATCTGTTGAGCCTAAGTCAACCATCTCAATGGTAACGCCTTCATGACTTGCTTCGTATGCTTCTTTGATATCCTTCCAGTAAGCTGTCGTTTCCTGATCCCAGATAGCCCATCTCAAGGTAACCGGCTCTGCGCCGGCATTGCTTTCTTCGGAAGGCTCACTATCCGCCGGCCTAGGTGTACTTGCAACGGGAGTTGTACCGGTATCTTTTTTTCCATCGTTCTTTGAACCATCATCGCCGCAGCCTGTAAGCAAAGTACCAAGCATCGCAGTTGCCAGTAATACACTTAAAAATTTCTTTTTCATCTTACTTCATCCTCCTTTTCGACTACAGAAGCTTTTTCTTTGCTTCTGTTTGCGATAAACTTAACTGCGTATTCTATTCACATTTTATTCACGTTTTGTCGTACTTATATCTATAAGCGTCTTCTTTTTTGCCAAAAATAGGGCATATGAATTTCCAATTGCCTTTCATTATGGTTTAATAGTATAATGCAAAAAAGAATTTTGTCTGCCACCCTGCCTTGCTGAGCAGAGACCTGAATACACAGTATGTATAGGCTGTACGGGAGGAATCAACATATGGAAATGCAATGTAAAAAGACGGCTGAATCTTTTACGAAAACACTGAAGAAATTTGCGCCCTTTCCCAAGACGTCAGAACGGGCAGCTTACGAAGCGCTCTCCCCCGCCTTACGGGAGCGCGTCATAAAGGAAGGAGAAACCTTTCTGGGCTACGAATATCCCGCTATCCGTGCTACGGATTTCATGCATTTTACACGAACGGGAGACAGGGTATCCTTTGAAAACCTGTATTTTTCCAGAAGACATGCCCTGTGCGGTCTTGCAGCAGCGGAGTGTGTCGAGGGACGGGGCAGATTTCTGGACGATATCATCAATGGCATTTTTACCTTGTGTGAAGAAAGCGCATGGCAGCTTCCGCCGCACAATACTTACCGCCGGGACACACCACAGCTTCTGCTTCCCGATATCACTCGTCCGGTGCTCGATTTGTTTGCCTGCGAGACCGGCGCACTTCTCGCCTGTACCACTTACCTTTTGGGAAAAGAACTTGATGCCGTCAGCCCCTTTATCACCACCGGCATCCATAAGACGCTGCAGGATCGCATCGTGACCCCTTATCTAAACGAGCATTTCTGGTGGATGGGAAGAGGCGAAGAGCCTATGTGCAACTGGACGGCATGGTGCACACAGAATGTTCTGCTCACTGTCTTTTTAGGCGGCTTTGACGAAAACACCAATCGCAAAGTCTTTTTAAAAGCTGCCGAAAGTCTTGACTATTTTCTGAAGGACTACGGCGAAGATGGCTGCTGCGACGAGGGCGCGCAGTATTACCGCCACGCAGGGCTTTGCCTCTGCAATGCGCTGGAAATTTTAAACAACGTATCGGATGGCGCTTTTGCGCCGTTGTTTGAGATGGAGAAAATAAAGAACATTGCCGCTTACATCATGCATATGCATGTGGCGGACAAATACTATTTCAACTTTTCAGACTGCTCTCCCGTCGCCGGACGCGCGGGCGTGCAGGAATATTTATTTGGAAAATACACCGGGCAGCCGGCGCTTATGCAATTTGCCGCCGAAGATTTTCGGGCGGCAGATGGTGCGCTTTACGACGACGAAGTAAACCGAATCAATCTCTACCACCGGCTGCAGAACATCTTTTACCAAAAGGAGGTTCTTAGCTATGACAAACCGGTTTCCGTCCCCCAAAAGGATATTTTCTATGAGAGCGTCGGGCTGTTTCTCACACGAAACAATTTGTTTGCACTTGCAGTAAAAGCGGGGGACAATGCGGACAACCACAATCACAACGATACAGGCAGCTTTACCCTGTACAAAAACGGGCAGCCCGTGTTTGCGGATATCGGCGTGGAGAGTTATACAAAGAAAACCTTCTCGCAGGACCGATATGAAATCTGGACCATGCAGTCCGGCTACCACAACCTTCCCACCTTGATGGGACTGGACGAAAAGGACGGAACTGAATACTGTGCCGCCGATATCATTGTCTCGCGCGGCGATGACACTGCATCCCTTTCCATGGAGCTGGCCGGAGCATATCCTCTTAAGTCATACCCGGGCTTATATAACGCTGCGCACAGTCCCGCACATACGGATACTGCAAATTTACTTGCTCCCTCCTATCGACGCAGCGTGGCTCTCCACAAAAAAGAAAACCGCGTAGTAGTCACGGATATCACCAATCTGCCCGATGTCGTGCTGAATTTTATCACCTATGAAAAGCCTGTCCTGAAAGACGGTCTGTTAAAAATCGGCAGCCTTGCGGAAGCTTCCTTTTCAGGCGCAAAACCTCTTGCCGTCGAAGTTCTGCCCATCACGGACGCGCGCCTGCAAAAAGCGTGGGATCACGATTTATACCGCGTGCGGCTTGCCATGACAGGCAATGTGTTTACCATGGAGGTAGCTTAAAGTTTCAGACTGCCTTTACACCTATTTGCACAAGGCAGGCCATCAGGTTCAAATAGCCGGTATATGTCGTCCAGAACAGATAAAAAAGCATCAGGAGACCGGCCGGCTTTTTTGCACTGTAAAAAAGAACCGCCGCCACCGCAGCCAACAGCCAGAGGACAATCAGCCAGGCAAAGGCAAATATCTGCCAGTCAAATACAAAAAAGAAAATAATCCACAAAAACTGCACAAACAAAATCAGGTTGTAGATGGTAATCGCCTCGGCAATATGCTGTTCTTTTGCTTTTGAAATCCTTACAAGATACGCTGCCTCTCCAATCAGCAGGTAAAGAATCGGAATTTCTATCCCGCTCTGCGCCAGAAATCCCGAAACGGCGCCCACAACAAGGGACGCCGCCATACATTTTATAAAAATCTTCCCGTTTGACTGCATTCTGCCCTTTCCAGACAGCAGCGCAAATGACTCCGCATACCGTACTGTCGCTTTCATACCTTATAAAATATGAAGGGACAGGCGCTCTTTATGCCTGTCCCTAATTCCGAAGCCGTCTTTAATTTACTCTCGCAGATTTTCTCCTCTACCACAGCAAATCGTCCAGCTCCCCTTTTTCAAAGAGAATCGCCTCTTCCGCCTTCTCCTGATCCCGAACAGGAAGAAAAATGGACGCTTTTACCATGCGATGGCTGCACTGCGGGCACTGATAGGCAATCAGCCCGCAGGCATACATACCTGTGGGAATATCCGCCTTACGCGATACAGGGTGCAGGTTCTTACGATAGTATTCCGGCTCCTTGTGCGATACATAGTGGCCTACCCTCATATCAGGCATGGCAAAAAGCTGCCGTCCCTTTTCTGCCATCTGCGTCTGGCACTGGCTGCACCAGTCGTCATGAAAAGCCGCTCTCATTTTCCTCAAAATTCCCATTTCTCATCCTCCGTTTTAGTGATATTACTAAGGTGATTACGAAACTCATACTTTCCAGTTCCGAATTGTGCACATTGTAGATTCCATAAGCAGACCCTTGCTTACCGTCGGTACCAAAGTCATGCCTGCATGACTTGCTGCCGTATTTTGGCAGCTTACGTACCGCTACGGTAAGCTCGGAGCGAAAACGAGTCTGCGTTGAAATATGCAATATGCACAATGACAATGGCACAGTTTCTGAGTTTTGCAATTACTTAAATAATGTTTACTCCCACTTGCTGGCTTCCTGCTTTTTGAAAGAAAAAAACTGTGGGAAGATTCCCAGTTTCGAGCCTAACATATGTAGCAGCGGAAAACAGATTACAACCGTCAGAATCTGCACCAGCATGACCGGCGTCTCCGAATAAGTTTCCTGACTTATCTTACCGCCATTGCCGCACATGTCAATATAAAAATCAGTGCGGCTTAAAGGCTCTGAATGTTCGATTTGCTCCAAAAAATATTTGCTCTCGGTCAAATCCTCGTAAACCACCTGGCCTACCGGCAGAATCTTATCGCCGCTGTAAAGATCAGAATCTTCCCCATTCTCTTTCTGCACGGAGTCCATGTTGTAGCGCGCCGCCACCCGTTCTCCGGACGGAAGTGTCAGGGCATAAAGATAATAGCTTCCAAAATAGCCCGCTCCTCTGTTCATATATTCAATGCCCGGGGATACTACGGTAAACGTGTCATGGGACAACAAGTCCTCCACACTCTGCGCCCGAAAGACCGACTCATCGGCAATACCGCCGATTTCCCCGTCCTCAACCGTATGCTCCTCCACGTAATTCTCATATGCCTTAGGTGTCATTAAATTGACAATTTTACTGGATCCCATTGCGATTAGCACGCTTAATGCAAGACAAACCCAGATATCAAAACGAAGCCTGTGAACTCTCATATCTACTTACCACCTTGATAAATTTACTTTATTTAAAATAGCACAATCTCCATAATTTGTACATATACATTAAAATTTTTCACTGATTCTTCACAATAACGCGCCGCGATATTTTATCCTAATATAGTTGACAAATACACAATTTTTGATATAATCGTCTTATAACATATGTGGAAATCTATCCGACCAAAGCTTTTGGTCATTCAATGGCATCTCGCCGACATTTTCACAGCTATTACAATTAAATGTTGGCAGACGCAAGTTGCTCCTTCCCATTATCCGGTGCCTCTTGTCAGTCTGCCGGAAAAGGAGAAAAATGAGTTACATAAACAAACCATTTGAGGAACTGAATGTCATGGACGATTTCCTCATGAACGCAATTGCTGCCGATGCCGAAGTGGGGGAGGATTTCTGCCGAAGCCTTCTCTCCGTATTGTTAGGGCGCAGTATCGGAAAGATCAAGGTGGTTGCACAGTACACGCTGCCTGCCCTGACGCCAAAACACCGCGGTATACGCATGGATGTAGAAATTGAAGAATACGAAACGGACGCGCAAGTCTGCCCTGTCAACATATATGACTTGGAGCCTCACCTTCAGCGAAATCTGCATCTGCCCAGACGCAACCGTTTTTATCAGGCAAAAATAGATTCCCGTTATGTGAACAGGGGAGAAAAAAATTTTTCCCATACGCCAAATTTATTCATTCTGACCATACTCAATTATGACCCGTTTGGCTATGACTATATGATGTATACTTTTGAAAACCGTTGCATGGAAGTGGCAGATTTACAGCATGGAGACGGACTGAAATTTATCTATTTTTATACGGGCGGTACAAAAGGCGGCAGCAAGGAACTCAAAAACATGTTGCAGTATTTACGGCACAGCACGGCTGACAATGCTACCGACAAGTCCACGCGCGAACTTCATGACTATGTCAGCAAAGTAAAAACCTTACCGGAGGTGAGACAAGGTTACATGAAATTTGATGAACTTATTTATTATGAACGTATGGACGCCATCATACAGGCTATTTTTGATTTACTGGAAGATTATGGAGAAATTCCCGAATCGCTGATTGAAAAAATCCAAAGCATTGATGAAGAGGCATTGCTGAAAAAATATTTGAAGCTTGCAGCCAAATCCAACAGCATTGCAGAGTTTGAGGCCGCCATCTCCCAGCTATCCGAAACAAATTGACCTGTCCGCAGCACAAAGCCATCTTTCACACAGGCAGGGTATATTTCGCCTGCAATCAGGTTAATTTATAACCAGCGGCAATTTTGATTTTTTTGACAATTTTATAAATATTTGTAAATCACTAATGCATAATTTGCTCCAATGAGGTAAAATAGTAACAGACATGTTTTTCCATTCCAATGAAGAAAGGACAGGATATGATATGAAGCAACCTATCAGTTACGATGTATTTGACAAAAAAGAGCATTTGCATGACGATTCCAAAGTGGTGCACGGCGCACTTGGAACGGAACCTCTGACGGGAGCGGTCAGTATGCCGATTTTCCAGTCAGCAACCTTCCGCCACGCAGAGCTTGGCGTAACCACCGGATTCCTCTACAGCCGCCTCGACAATCCGACCAGACAGGAGCTTGAGCGGACCATGGCGATTCTGGAAGGCGGTATGAAAGGCTTTGCTTTCTCCAGCGGACAAGCTGCCAATATGGCTGTTTTCTCGCTTCTTGACCCGGGCGACCATGTGCTTTTATCCAACGATATCTATGGCGGCACCTTCCGTATCATCGGCGACGTCTTCGGTAAATATGGCATCACGCACACCTACGTGGACATGTCCGATTTGGACGCTGTAAGAAAGGCCGCTCAGCCCAACACAAAGATGATTTTTGTGGAGACGCCCACCAATCCCATGATGAAGGTGGCGGATATTCAGGCTGTTTCGGCTCTTGCAAAGGAAATCGGCGCGCTTACCGTTGTAGACAACACCTTCTTAACGCCCTATTTCCAGAAGCCGCTGACACTCGGCGCTGATATCGTGACGCACAGCTCCACCAAATACCTGTGCGGACATAATGATGTCATTTCCGGCATTGTAGTCGTAAAGGACAATGAGGAGATTGCAAAAAAGATACAGATTCATATAAAGTCACACGGCAGCCAGCTCTCTCCGTTTGACAGTTGGCTTGTAATCAGAGGCATCAAAACACTGGCTGTGCGCATGAACAGGCACAATGAAAACGCGCAGAAGGTGGCTGCATGGCTCGCTACCCAACCCAAGGTAAAAGAGGTATTCTATGTGGGATTCCCCGACCATAAGGGCTATGAAATCACCAAGAAGCAGACCAGCGGTTTTGGCGGCATGATTTCCTTTACCGTGGACAGTCTGGATACCGTAAAGAGCATCCTGAAAAATGTCAGCATGGTTATGTTTGCAGAGAGTCTCGGCGGCACTGAAACCCTGATTACCTACCCGACCACCCAGACACACGAGGATACGCCAAAGGCACTGAAAGAAGACCTCGGCATCACCGACTGTTTCCTCAGGCTTTCTGTCGGACTTGAAAACGCACAGGACATCATCGACGATTTGGAACAGGCAATGCGTTAAGGAGAAAAACTATGCGATTTACAAAGATGCAGGCATTCGGCAACGATTATGTCTATATTGACGCAGTTCACCAAAAGCTTGAAGATCTTCCTCTTTCGCTTTCCGCGCTGGCACGCCTTGTCAGTAACCGGCATTTTGGTGTAGGCTCCGACGGCATGGTTCTTATCTGCCCATCCGAAAAGGCGGATTTCCGGATGCGGATTTTTAACCCTGACGGCACGGAGGCCGAAATGTGCGGCAACGCAATTCGCAGCGTCGGCAAGTATGTGTATGACCATAAGCTGACTTCCCAAACCGAAGTTGTCATTGAGACGCTCGGCGGTTTAAAAAATCTGAAACTGTCCGTCCAAGACGGTCTGGTTTCCAATATCCGCGCGGATATCGGAGAACCTTGCCTGTCTGCGGAAAAAATACCCGTTGCAACCTCACTTTCCGAATTTATTGAACAGTCTGTCAAGGTACTTGACCGCACGCTTTTTGTGACTGCCGTTTCGTGGGGCAACCCGCACTGCGTCGCTTACGTGGATTCCGTAAAGGATTTAGCCGTGGACAAGTACGGGCCCGCTTTGGAATACATGACTTCCCTGTTTCCAAACAAAACGAATGTCACTTTTGCCGAGCTTGTAAACCGCGACTATATTAAGATAAGAGAATGGGAACGCGGCACGGGAGAGACTATCGGCTGCGGCACAGGCTGCGCAACTGCGGTCGTGGCAGGTGTGCTGACAGACCGCTGCAGCCGCCACGTCACGGTGGAGCAGATTGGCGGTACTCTCGATATCGAATGGGACAAGGAAACAAACCGTCTGATTATGGAAGGGCCTTCCCACACTGTATTTGAGGGAGAAATAGATGACGAACTTCTGCCTGCGGCCGCAGGCAGGATAAGGAGAAAAGAGGATTTATGAAACTAAGTAAGATTTGTTCCAATCTGGAATACCGGTGTTTAAAAGGCTCCATGGAGACCGAGGTGCAGGACATTGTCTACGACTCCCGCAAAATCAAGGAAGATGTCATGTTTGTCTGTATGACGGGAGCCAGAACGGACGGCCATGACTACATCCCCGATGCCATCGAAAAAGGAGCCTCTGTCATTGTAGTAGAGCAGGAAAGCGCAGCCGGACAGATTCCGGAGCATATTACAGTACTGGCAGTTTCTTCCACAAGAGAGGCTCTGGCATTTATGTCGGCTGCCTTTTTTGAGTATCCCGCACGCAAATTGGTTACCATCGGCGTAACCGGCACCAACGGTAAGACCACGACCACCCATATCATCAAGAGCGTTCTGGAAAGCAGCGGCAAAAAGACCGGACTTATCGGCTCAAACGGCGCTACAGTCGGCGAGCTGCATATCCCCTTGAAAAACACCACGCCGGAATCCTACGAGCTCCACAGCCTGTTTCACCAAATGGTGGATGCCGGCTGTGAATGTGTCGTCATGGAGGTTTCCTCACAGGCATTAAAGTTGGGGCGCACTGCCGGAATTCAGTTTGATTACAGTGTCTTCAACAACCTCTCGCCGGATCACATTGGCCCCAACGAGCACGATTCCTTTGAGGAATATCTGGCATGTAAGAGTCTGCTCTTCAGACAGTGCCGGTACGGTATTTTCAATGCGGACGATTCCTATTACAAAGAAGTATCAGAGGGACATACCTGTCAAATAACGACCTTCTCCGCTGCCGCCGAAAGTCATGCAAAAGCAAATGTTTCTGCCAAAGCGGACAACTCTTTCGAAGTGGATAGTCACGCAGAAACAGATATCGATTTAAAAGCTTACAACATAGAAAATCTCAACCAGAACGGCAGACTGGGTATGCAGTTCCACGTGCAGGGCATCCTGGACGGCGAGTACCGGATATTCCTTCCCGGCTATTTTTCCGTATACAATGCGCTTGCCGCTATGTCTGTCTGCCGGCTGATGGGGATTGCACCCGATACCATCCGCAGCGGATTGGAACAGGCAAAGGTCAAGGGACGCATGGAGCTGCTCCCTGTTTCCAAAGAATACTCCATGCTGATAGACTACGCGCACAACAGGGTAAGCACGGAAAACGCCTTAAACGCATTGCAGCAGTACCACCCAAGGCGCCTTGTCTGCGTGTATGGCTGCGGCGGCAACCGCTCACCTCTGCGCCGTTATGACATGGGAGAAATCACCGGCAAATATGCAGATTTATGCATACTGACCTGTGATAACCCGCGCTACGAGGAGTTGCACGATATCAATGAGGATATCAAGGTCGGGCTTAAAAAAGGCGGCGGCAAATACATTGAAATCGACGACCGCAAAGAAGCAATCGCCTACAGCATGTCCCACGCAGAGCCCGGTGACATCATTCTGCTTTTGGGAAAAGGACATGAAGACTATCAGGAAATCAAAGGGCAAAAATACCACTTTGATGAAAGAGAAGTGGTAGCCGAGATTTTACAGGAAATGGAAGCGTCCCGTTCTTTTTAACGGGACGCAGACTGCCTACCAAAAAAATCAAAACTGTCTCATACAAAGTCCCCCACTCTCCTGCTGTCATGACAGCAAAAATACAGGATTTGCCTGTTCTTTGCAAGTTCACATAACACCCTTCCTGTTTTTTCCATATGTGCGGCATCTAAATGTACAAAGGGATCGTCCATAATGATAAAGGGCTGTTCCGTCTCATACATATTGTCTATCAGGGCAAGCCGGAAACACAGCGCACAGATACTTCTCTCTCCGGCGCTCAAATGTCTGTCTTTGCGGTTTTCACCGCCGCGCTCAAAGGTAATCTGAAAATCCTTATCCATTGTAACCTTTTCCCCAATGGCTTTTTCAATTGCCTCCGAGTACGTGCAGAACCTCTCCTTTACCGGAGTAATGTACTTATCCTTCAAGTTCTGTTCCGCCGTTTGCAACGCTGCAATCGCCTCGGTATAAATAAAATGCGCTTCCCTGTATTCCTCCAGCTTCTCTTCGGCAAGTACCAGTTCATTCTGCTTTTCCGGAAGCCTCTCCAGCAGATTCTCTGCGTCGGCAATCTGATTGTCAATCTCCGCAAGCCGCTTTCTTCTCAGGGACTGTTCTTCACGCAGGACTCCCGTATCCGTCATTTCTCCTTCGGGTCTGGTTGAAAGTTCATTTTTTACCTTATACTCCTCCAGCCTCCGTCTCTGCTCCGATGCTGCCTTCTCCAGATGATCCGCCTCATTTCTGTCCGCACTCCAGATTTCAAGTTGTTCCCTCAAATCGGGGGAAAGCTCCATATCATAAACGGAAAGCACCTCATGCATCTGCATCCTGAGCTCTTTTTCCTGCTCGATACAGAGAGCCTTCTTCTCCCTGTTCTTTTCCTCCGTTATTTTCAGCCTGTCATAGTCGCGGACATCCTCCCGAAGCTTTCGGAAAGCCTCCTGCATATTTCTAAAATCCTCCCGCAGTCCCTCAGGCTCCGGCGTGTACCTCTCTAAAAAGGCTGCGACACGTTCCAACAAATCCCTGCACGCTTTAGCTTTTTCTTCAAAAACTTCTCTTGTCCTTTCCGCTTCCTTCCGGAAAGCCTCATACTCCTCCGCCTCTCTTTGCAGCATGGCAAAATCATAGGCCACGCCGTTCCTGCTGTAATATCCATAACGCGCCAGCCTTTCACGAATTTCGTCCTTGCTGTCCGTAAACTCCTTCTGAAGCCGCACAAGATTCTCCTGTCTTGCCTCCTGCTCTGCCGCCGCACTCCCCCTCTTCCGCAGAAAGAGAGCAATACAGCCCATAAACGCTGCTGCCCCAAGCCCTAAAAGCAGGATGCCAAGCGTCCTGTTCTGCCCGCCAAATAAAAGCGCAGCTCCGCCTGCAAGCAGCAAAACCGCCGCCAACGCCAGCACCGCTACAAGCCCTCCTGCCTGCTTTTCTTCCTCCTGCCCTGACTGTCCTGTCTGCAGAGAGAGTTCTTTTGCTACATCCAATTCCTTTTCTTTATCCTGATATTCCGCGAGCAAATCCTGCAGTTCAGCCCATTCTTTTTCATTGGGTACGCCATCATCGAATTTGTCGGAAAGCTCTTTCTGCCTCCTTGTCTGTGCCACTTTTTTCAGCTCTTCCAACTGCACTCGCAGGCTTCCGATTTGGGAAAGCTCTTCTTCCGTCTGCGCAAGCGCCGCCTCTGCAGGTACGACCTCCGCAAACAGTCCGGACAATACATCCATCCTTTCCTGCTCCTCCCTGCCGAGGGTAGCCGCCGCCTGCCTTTCCTTCAGACTCTCTAAGAGTCCTTCCTTTTCCCGCAGATCGCGAATCTGTTCCTGTGTGGGCAGACCCTTGGGATATTTCCGCCATAGTGCATCCGCCTTTTCCTTCTCTTCTGCAAGAGCAGTGGCATAACTGTCATAAGTCTCCCACTTCTGGCGCAGAAGATTCAGTCCGCTTTCCGCATTCTCCCTTTCCTCCACATTCCGTATCTGTCGGTCAAGCGCCTCTCTCTCCTCATAATGCCTGCCGAGAGAATCTGATATCTGATTGAAATTTTCGATTTCCGATTGCAACCTGATGATTTCTTCCCGCTGCGCCGTCAGCAGACCACCGTTTCCCCTGTCCGCCTTTAACACTTTTCTTTTATCGTTTAACGCTTTGATTGCAGAATCAAAATTGTTGTCGCCATCCGTGTTATCCACGTAGCAGTTCAGTTTCGCATTGATGCCGCTCGTGGAGCCAATCTCCATTTCCGCTGCGGTGACAAACACAGTGCGCTCAAACGCCTCCTCGTCCAGTCCGAAAACACTCTTTCCGATTTCTCCGCCCAATTCCTCCGTGGGCGTTCCGTTGCAGTACACAAGCAGACTGTCCTTCGTGTTGCTGGATTTGTCAAAAAAACGCTCGATTCTGTACCGTTTTCCTTCCTTTTCAAAGTCAAGGCTGCCTCCGAATTTACCGCCGCCAAACGGATAAAAATGCGCTCTGTCGTTGAACTGCTTCGTTCTCGCGTTTGCNGNNGGAAGNCCATAAAACATTGCTTTCAAAAAAGANGCCAGNGTCGTTTTCCCATACCCGTTTTCTTCGCAGTATTCCGTCATGCCGTCCGCAAAGGTATAGTCNCTTTCTTTTATCTTTCCATAATTTTCTATATGACAGGCTATCAGNTTCATTTTNTGCGTACTCCCTTATCCTAATTGCCATCCCGCAGCGCCTTAAGCCCGACGCTGATGATCTGCTGCTTCTGTTCGTCAGTGTACTCCTGTCCGGCAAGCACTGTCCGGATGAATTCACCGCGGAGTGATATATCTCCCTGNANCGCNTCCACATCAAATTTCCGCAAAGTTTTGTCTTTGACNGAAACAAAATANAACCTTGGCGAAAGCAGCCTTTCCACCTCCTGCGCCAATCCGTCNTTGTCAAANGATATCTCCCCCGTCAGGCGGATTCGCANCATATCCTCCTTGGAATANGNCAGTTTTTCCGCCACCTTCTGATAGGCGTTGTATATCCCGTCCGCATTGCTGATATCCACGGAAAGCTCTTCTATTTTTCGGCAGGAATTGGGAATAAACCTGCTTTCGATGTTGTCCCCGATATCAAGAAGGACAAAGCCCTTTTCTCCAATCTCATCAAAGCCGCGTCCCTCCAGACAGCCGCAGTAGGCATACCGCCCCCGCTCGTCCAGACTNCCCTCCGAATAGGAGTGAACATGTCCCAGNGCAAGATAATCGATGTGCTTATTGCGCAGCTTGGACAGATTGATTTTGTCCATCTCCGATACTGCCGCAATCTGTCCGTGCAGCAGCACAATATTTTTCTTTGTTGGATTCAAGTGTAAAGTGGTGTAGAGCGAAACCGCATTTTCCGGCGCCATCTCGATGCCGGAGACCTCAATTTCCCCATAAGTGTAGCTTTTCCACTCCGCTCCAAAGGTTTTCAGGTTGTCCAAATCAGATTCCGTGTAGGACTCCTCNCTGTCATGGTTGCCGCGCAGGTATAAAAAATCTATCTCAGGATTGTTCTTTACCACACTGTAAAAAAATACCTTGTCCCTCTTGAACGGNCTGTCTGAATCAAACACATCGCCGGACAACAGGATTACCTTGACCCCCTCGTTTTTTGCATACTGCACCATACGTTCAAAGGAAACGCGAACCTCATTTTTCCTCTCGTCCGCTTTTTCCTTCGGCAGCTTTGCTTCCATTTTCGAGCCCAGATGAATGTCTGCGCAGTGTATCATTTTCATTTGTATTTCTCCCCCGTTTTATNATCATCCATNNCTTTTTATACTATCACAAATCCCTCTTCGGGGCAAGAAAACGCGCCGTTACCTTCTGTAAACGCTCTTGCATACAGCCTCTGCCAATCAAGCATATTATCTTTACCTTATCCGCGAAACATGCTAAAATAAAACCAGTTTAGTATGAAAGGATCAGACACATATGGATACAGACAAGAAAGAAGCCCGTAAACTGCAATGGAAATACTCACAATGGTTACTTTATTTTTTACTTGCTTTTCTCGTGTCGGCGATAGCAATTGCCTGTGTTTTGCAGCCCGGCACCCTGCGGAAATATATTGCGGGCGCGGATACTGCTGCCCTNNTGCTGCAGGGATATGCAGACTGGTATAAGCTGCTCGAAAAAACATTTCTGCTGGCATCGGTTCTGACCGCCGGCTTTGGGCTGGCCGCGTTGATATTCTATATTGCCACTATTAACAGCCCCAAATATAAAGCCTGCAAAATGCGGTTTAAAAGGCGGGGAATCCCTGTTACCGAGCTCGGACTCGTGATATTTCTGGGGTTGTTCTGCAATTTTGTGCTGTCCGCCATCACTGCAGATATCAATCCCCGTGAAAAATACGAGCTCTATCTGGAAGATATCGCCGCCATAGAAGAACGGGATTTACTGTCTGTAGACGTATATCTCAATCAAAAATATGCAGCCGCCGGTCTTGCAAGCCATGGAGAGAACTATCCCACCCCTCTGACGGCATACCGTGTTCTCCCCGTTTCTCCTTCCGACGAAGTGCCTTCTTCCTGGTACAGCGTATATGTGGTAGCCGGCAGTTCCGAATTTACCCCAAATACGCAGCATTTCTATAATGAGAATCAGAGTACTGAGTGGAATGCGGAAAATGCTGCAATATACCGCGTAACCTACACGCCAAATTGTCATCTGGTTACATCCGTTGTAGAGTATCTCCGTGATGGNATAAACTGACAGAAGGGATTCATTTCATGGAAGCAAAAGATATCAGACTCGGCAAAGCAAAATTGGAAGATTGGAAGGACTTGTATGTAAACATCTGGTCGAGACCGGAAAGTGCCCGCTATATGCTGTGGCGTGTGACTGAGAATGAGGAAGAAGCAAAAATACGCATAGAAAAAAGTGTAGCATGGCAGGAAGCGCACGAAGCCTATACCATCTACGAGAAAAAAAGCAATCAGGCCATCGGTTTTGCCGGAATGACGGAAATCAGACCGCATGTCTGGGAGGANACCGGAATCGCTNTGGGNCCTGCCTATGTCGGNAAGGGATACGGNAAACAAGTGCTNCGGCTNTTGATGGANCGCGCCGCCTCTTTGGGCGCAGCAGAATTNATCTGCTCTGCACGCTCCCAAAACACAGCCTCCAAAGCCCTTATCGCNTCCTGCGGCTTTTCCTANCAATACACGGAGNCCNNAACAGACCCGCGTGACGGAACGCCTTATGAAGTGGAATTCTATGGNTTTACATATCCTTAGGAAGCCACTTTCCACTCAAAAANCGGACGGAAAAGATGACTGCNCTGACAATCCAGTCNGTAAACATTCCAATCCACACTGCTATCAGCCCAAGGTGAAATACCTTTACAAGGAAAANGCAAAGTGCCACACGGCAGCACCACATNGTACTGACAGAAACTATCATGGAAAACTTGANGTCGCCTGCCGCCCTGAGTCCGTATGGTAAGCCAAACGCGCCTACCCACACCAGCGGTTTTACGATTGTCATTGCTGNCACCAGTTCAAAACACAGCTTTGCCGCTTCCGGTTCCATGCCGCTAATCCATGTCACGGGCTTTGTAATNGCAAGCACCAAAAGNCAAGAANCCAGTACTCCTATCCAGGCNATGCCCATCANCTTTACAATATAATATTTNGTCTCTTCNTTTCTGCGCGCNCCGATACACTGGCCTGCCACTGTCATAAGNCCAATACCCACACTGTTGCTGAAAATGCCGTTTACCATCTCAAGGATATCCGTCATTGCCTGCGCCGATATTGCCAGTGTTCCCATCGTCGAAACCGTGGACTGAATCGCAAGCTTTCCGAACTGAAACATACCATTCTCAATGCCCGCCGGAATCCCTATTGNCATTATCTTTACAATAAGCTGCATATCAGGGCGGATTTTCAGATAATCTCTTACTACAATTGTCTGTCCTCCCTTTCTCAGGCAGTAAAAAATCACAACTGTGCTAAACACTCTTGACAGAAGTGTGGCAAGGGCTGCCCCCGCCACACCCCACTTAAGACCATATATAAACAATGTATTTCCCACAATGTTTATGACATTTGAAACGACAGATACCTTCGTNGGGAACTTTGAGTTGCCCGANGCCCTGTAAAACGCCGCCCCTGCGCTGAACAATGCCAAAAACGGATAGGAAATAATNGTTATCATAAAATANAGCAGCGCATTTTCCATTACGGCTTCTTCCACNGTTCCGAATATAAGATGCAGAAGCCGCTCTCCGCCCAAACCGCAAAACACCGTGATGGAGAGCGATATCACACACACCGTAAGCACAACCTGTCCCGCCGCCTTGTTGCTTTCCTCNTTCTCACCCCTGCCGATATACTGNGAGCAGATAATGACAGCGCCTGCTGCCATTGCCGAAAATACCTGTATAACAAGGTTGTTGATTGCGTTCACAAGCGACACCGCCGATATTGCCTCACTTCCGACAGTCGAGACCATCATCGTGTCCGCCATTCCCATAAGAGAGTTTAAAAGCTGCTCTATGATGATCGGGAAAAGCAGCCAGAACAGCGCCTTGTTGTCAAATAAAATATTTTTCCAGTCTATCTGTTTTTTGTCATATAGCTTCATTTTCAATCAACTCCAAAACGCCGCCCTGTAATAGCGCTGCTCAGCGTAACGCACACTGCTTTTTGTGCGCCTTTAATTTTTTCATCGCCCACTCATAATGACTTGCTGTGTTGCTGACAAAATAAGAGCCCAATGTGCTTCCTNCGACCCATTTGTATACACCCCTTGAAAACAATTCCTCATTCGAAAAAGTTTCTGCCAGAGCAAGGACTTCTTTGTGGGATTTTGCAAGCATTTTTTCTGCTTCTTCCAAGGTTGTGTCCTGATGCTTTTCCCAAAACGCAACATTCATATTTCCATATGTTTTCCAGTTATATGGCTCCGGAATAAACGGCTTATCATCGCCGTTTTGATTTGCCTGCACCCACTGAAGCAGAAGCTGATGCCATTCATAGAGATGAATCAGAATATCACGCAGATTTTTATCCCGCTTCCAATGNGCCTCTTTCTTTTTCTCGTCCCCTGCAAAGTCAAAAGGTGTTGCTAATTCCTTTTCCGTCATAGTAGAAATAAGTGCGTTCATTTTCTCGTAATTGGCTGCTGCCGCCTCCAGTAAATCTGCCTTCGTTNTTGGTCTGCCCATATGTTTTCTCCCTTCAGTTCTTGCCGGTATTTTTATCGGTTTAAAAAGATTATANCATATAAAACCTGACATCAGTGTGGCATATTTTACACCAAAAAAGAAACCTGCGGCTCCCAAAAAATTTTTTTCAAAATTTCCAGCGCACGGGACAGTTCTTCTTCCGTGTCAGGGGAAATGATGGAAAGACGCACATAAGCCGCATTATTCTGGTTTCCCTGCTGGAATCTGTGTGAGCCTAAAATATGGACGCCTTTTTGCAGCGCCGCCAGTTCTGCTTCCTCACTTGTCAGCTTTTCAGGCAGTCTGACCCAGTGAAAAAAACGCGCAATTTTTTCCTCTTCCACCGGGAAAAATGTTTTGTATACCCGATTCCTTTTTTCCGCCAGTTCTATCTTTCTTTTTACGATTTCATCCGCTTTGCCGCTGTCAATCAGCTCCGCTATCATTTCCGCGTTGAAGGATACTGTTTTCAAGTTTATATTGAGCATACCGGACACCAGCCTGTCACGGTACTGCTCCGNAAACGCCACAAAAGCAACCCGCAGTCCGGCGCATAAAGATTTTGACAGACTGCAGATATGAATCGTCTGCNTTGGTATGATGGAAAAAAANGGCTCTGTATCCGGCGGCGCCAGAAAAGAATAAATATCGTCCTCAATCACCAAAAGACCATATTGCCGCACCACTTCCGCCAGCTCTTTCCGTCNGTTCTGCGGCATAAAAATACTCGTCGGGTTGCTGCAGGTCGGCATAAGATACACCCCCTGTATTTCACTGTTTTTACACANCGCTGCCAGTGCGGACGGCTGCATACCGTATTCATCGGCACAGACTGCAATCAACTGAATATGCAGCAGATTTGCCAGCCCCTTGAAATTTGTATAAGTAAACTCATCAACNGCGATTTTATCGCCCGCCTGAAACAGGGAAATTAAAATCACACTGAGTGCATTCTGCGCGCCCGCGGCTATCATAACGCCTTGCTTTTCCACATTTACATTATATTTTTGCAGCCACCGGACAGCGGCTGCAAGTTGTCTGTCCGTCCCCAACGGGCTGTTATATTCAAAAAGCCCGACAGCATCCGCATGTCCCAAAACAGACTGCGCCGCCTCCAAAACAAGACCGTTGGTTTCGTACACCGGTTTAATCATGCCCATCTCGATATAACGGTTTTTCTTTTCAATAAAAGTGTCTGCAGAATGTACGCCGGACGATACAAAAGTCCCGCTTCCCGTCACAGCATAAAGCAGCCCTTTTAACTCGCACACCTTGTACGCTCTTGTGATCGTGCTTAAATTCAAATCCAAAAAATCCGCCAACTCCCGCTGCGGCGGAAGCTTCGTGTGCGCCTTAAGTTTCCCCTCGGCAATCTCCCTCTCCAGCATATCGGCAAGCGACAGATAATACGGCTTTGCAAGCTCTTCCCGCTTCGGTTTCCATGACATAGGATAATTTTCAAATGAATTGACCGGCATTGTATCGCTCCCTCTCCCAAATTGTATGTAACACAATTCTATCATTGTATGGTTTTTATTGCAATTGTATGATGAAGAAAAGAAATTTTAAGGAGGAAGTTATGATGAAAAAGAAAATTACTTTAAAAGAATTGTCCCTGATAAGTGTTATGGCTGCTTCGGTCTATGTCGCTTCTGCTTTTTTGCAGATACCCATTCCCACGCCAATCGGCAGCACGCGGCTGCACATGGGGAATGTGATATGCCTGCTATCCGGCATGCTCTTAGGCGCATGGCAGGGCGGACTTGCCGCAGGTATTGGCTCCATGCTTTTTGATTTGACCAATCCGGCTTACATCTCATCCGCTCCCTTTACCTTTTTATTTAAATTCCTTATGGCGTGGCTATGCGGAAAAATAATAGCAGGCAGGGGCGTTAGGAAATGGCGGTTTTTATTTGGCGCGGTAAGCGGCTCCGTATTGTACATCGTATTATACCTATCCAAAAGCTTTGTCACCTACCGCTTTGCGCTGTGCCTGCCGCTGCAGGCTGTCTTGCTGACCATCTCCCAGAAAGCCATTGTCTCCGGCGCAAATGCGGTGGTAGCTGTCTGCGTCGCCGTTCCCTTGGGGCTTGCACTGTCGCCGGCAGTTCGGAAGCTGCATTTGGAGAATAACGCTTAACATCTCCCTTGTTTTTTCTCTTATCCGGGTTCATAATGTTTTACGGGAGGAAATCATGATGCATATTTGTCTAGAGAACAGAACAGAAGAAACGGTCAAAATTTATTTTGAGAAAGCCAACACACCGGGAATAAAGGCAATGCTGCCCCAAAAAGCGCAAACTGTAGAAGAAGCCTTGGCAGATTATAAAAAAACATTGCTTCCGGATGCCGACAGCTATGGAAAAACCATTGTGGTAAACGGAATCTATATCGGCGATATATGGTGTTATTGTATCAATGTGAACGAGGAACCAAATGCCATGCTGAGCTACTGTATTTTTGAACAGGCATATTGGTCACGGGGAATTGCAACCCAAGCTGTAGCTATGTTTCTGAAAGAAATTCATGCCAAATACAGACTTGGCACAATTGGCGCCTTTACCTATTCTGAAAATTCTGCTTCCATACGTGTCCTTGAAAAAAACGGCTTTGCATTGATGGCAGAATTTTCAGAGGATGGAAAAAGCTCAAAATATCTTCAATACACTTACTGACAGCGGTTTATCAGTTTGTTGTTCTGGCAAGTGTCCTGCGCTCCGTATCCTTGCAGTATGCCTTTATCTCCACACTATTCATGTAATTGTCAAAAACGTGGTCACCATGCTCTTCAAAATACTGTTTAAAAGGACAATAAAGCCGCACTATATTCGTCTGGTTGTAAAAACTAAGCTGGACGGGGCATTCCATAATGCTGCTGACGCCGGCAATGGTCAAGACACTGCATTCTTCTTGTGCGGTTTTACAGTTTCTGAGCACATTTCCACAGGCGTTCACTTCGCCGATTATTTCTCTGTCAGCAGATTCGACCATTTTTGCAACGGCAATTCTCTGCAGTCCTTCACGGAAATCAGTGTCGATGACTGTCTGGGCTGCATCCAACATAAAATCATATTCCTTATCTCCTCTCAATATTCCTTTGTCACTTCCTCCGTCGCAATATCATACCGCCGTAAAAATTCTTCTATGTCCCTGTTATCCCTTATCAGCATCACATCTTCAAATTTACCGGTGTGAATGTTCTTAAAACCTGCGACCTGTTCTCCCGTGCATATGCTGGCACGAATTACAGGTCTCAGATTTTCCCTGTCATAATGCTCTACTTTGATTTTCCTTTTGCCAAACATTTTAATCCTCTTTCCGGAACGTTTTACCTCATACCATAGGACATGGAAACCACCTGATAACCAAAGACACTGTCTTCATTTTTTGTCACGATAAGCAGATACGGAAAGTCACTTACCGTTGGACCAAATTCGATAATAGATACATTTCCGGCTATTTCATAAGTGCCGTCGGATTCCCTCGAAACAGAATCGATGCTTACCTCACTCTTCATCCTGTCCAAATAAAGCAGGAACGAAACCTTGCCGTTCTCACTGTATGCTGACATATCTGCGGCTTCTACGCCAAATACATTTTTTACATAGGACTGTATTTCCTCTACATCAGAATACCCCATATATTCATCCATGTCCATCTCCATTTTTGGCAGATATTTCACATAAGAGTCATCCATGGTACTAAAGCTTCCCACAATATTCATCATATTGACAAACATTCCCATATTATCTACGGGATATTGATAGCTATCCATCCCGCCGCCAAAGAAATAGCCGTCAAGTGTAAGCAGACTTACCAGCGTTTCAAGGTCATGCTGTTCTTCCTCCGACAAGGTTACTTCTGCCTGCTCCTCTTCACTTTCCATGTCTGCTTCATTTTCCTCATCTGTTTTATCCACCTGCTCGGTTATATTTGTCTGCTCCTCTTGCTCTTCCTGCTCTGGTTCAATTTCTTCCAGATTATCTGCTTCAAAATCCGGTTCCCTGCTTGTCTCCACCGGATGATTTTGCGCTTCCATCAATGCCGCATCTTTCTTATTCTGTATGGCAAAGTACACATTACCGCTGACGAAGACTATCACACCCACGCCAATGATTCCCGCTGCCACCTTTGCCTTTACGGAAATAGCTGCCAGCTTTGCAAATAATACTTTCCTGCCGATTCCTCCGACAGCCGCTACAGCAGCTTTTACGCTTGCCGTGATTCCATTCGGAACCACACAGGCAGAAAGGTCTTCCCTGAAAAGCAGCACAAGAAGCGGCGCAACACTGTAAAGCTTTGTATCCTGTTTCTTTTCCAGCTCCAATACACCGTTCTTTATTTTCGCTTTTGCCCTTGACAGATTTGTCTTTACCGTATTTTCCGATATACCGAGATCCTGTGCGATTTCCGACTGCTTCTGCCCATTGTAATAGTACGCAATAATACAGATTTTCTGCATTTCCGTAAGCTGCTTTTCCACAATCTCCCTGATAAGCCGCTGTTTTTCCCTGTCCTGCATGATTTCTTCGGGAATCATGCAGTCATCTACAATATTTTCAAATGTATCGTCTTCCTCACTTAAAAGCACATATTTTTTGTTCTTTTTCACCCATGCATAACACTTTCTGGTGGCAATGGTTCCTGCCCACGAAAGAAAGCTCTCTTCCCTGTCCAACTGAGAGATGCTCTTACTGATTTCCACATAAGTATCCTGCATAATATCGCTGATGACGTCCTGCGCATTATCGCTGTTACCTATCACCTTCCGGATACAGGTATATATATATTTACTGGACTCTTCATAGAGAACGGTAAACGCTTCCGCTTTTCCCTCTCTATAGTTTTTCACTGCCTGTTTCAGTTCCTTTGTCGATTTCATACTCTAACTCTCCGTCATATTTTATTTTCGGGCCTTTTCTTCAGTCCCTATATAAAAGAGTGGGCTTTCCTGCAAAAAGTTTCACTTTGGCAAATTTTTTTACTCCGTTTTCCTGACCATAGCATACATCTTCATATCCTGCACCTGACCATTTTTGACTGCATTGCTGCGAAGAAGCCCTTCAAATTGGAATCCGGCTTTTTCAAGCACGCGGCAGGAAGCGGTATTATAGGCAAAGGGCTCGGCGAATATCCGAATAATATCCGTATTGGCAAATACATGGCGGCAGGCCTGCTTTACCGCGCTTGTCGCCATGCCCTTTCCCCAATAGGGCTCCCCAATGTAATATCCCATCTCTGCTGTTCGGGAATGAATATTGCTGCATCGAAAAATACCTATGCTGCCGATAACCCTGCCGTCCGCCGTGATGGCAAAAGCAAAGGTTTCACTTTTATCGGCCTGATGCATAGCCGTTATATATTCCGCCGCGTCTTTCTTTGTATACGGATATGGCAGACCATCCCGCAGATTGTCCAATATCTTTTTATTGTTCAGCATTTCCGCCAATTCAGACGCATCCTCAATTTTCCATTCTCTTATCTTACATTCCATCGTAATTTTCCTTTCCCCACTGCCTTTAAAGTGCCGTTTTATAGCGGCAATCCCTTCCTGTTATTTTAACGCAAAGCGTTGATAATCATCTTCTTTTCTTTCTCAGTCAGTTCATGGATATGCCCCCGGTCCCTCAGCAGATAACATCGGCTCTGCTGCCAGACCGCTTTCGCCCTGCGCAGCACACCTGCTGCCGGAAAAAGACAGTCCTTCGCTGCCGCCATCACCAGCACCGGATTTTTATATTTCTGCAATGCGCTTGTTCTTTCATTCTGCGGCATAATCGACTTCACTTTCGCATTGTCAATACTGCATTTTGCTGTTTCCAAAATGTCTTTTGAAATATTCTCTTCCCTGACTGCCATCGGCAGAATACATTTTATAAACCATTTTTCGCTGTGTGTAAGCAGATACATGCACATGGGAAACATCATATTCATGCTTTTCAGGGAAGGGGCGTTTCGAATGGCTGACGGCACCAGCAGCACGCTTTTGGAAACCCGCTTCGGCGCAACACACATCAACTTTACCAGAATACCCGCTCCAAAGGAACCGCCAAAACAGGCCATCTTCTCGTATCCCAGTTTTTCAATTACTTCCTTCGCCCATCTCCCATAAGCCTGTCCAAAAGGCGGCAGAAAAGTTTCCGCGCTTTTGCCCGGGTGCCCGATTGTATCCACTGCATATATATGAAAATGCGGCAGTAAGAAATCACAGCACTTCAGATTATATGCTGTTGTTGCATTTCCTCCATGGAATACAAGTAAAGGCGGTTTTTCTTCATTCCCACACGCAATTACATGTGTCCTGCCATAAGCGGTTTCCACATAAATATCTTCGTAGGGAATATGTAGTTCCCTGATTTGCCTGTCGTACAGCGCAATGATTTTTTGTTTTGCCTCTGCGCTCTTATATATGGATTTCATAAGCTACCCTCCGGTGACATGATTCTGCCATCTCTCTTTACAAATAATTTTTCACGCCATGCAGCCAGATTTTCATTGTCAGCCTTTGCGGCAATAGTTTTACATGCAAATGCTGACACTTTACATAAAGCGAGCAGACTGACATATCCCTGCCCTTTTTTGCGTCTTTTAACGCTTTTCGCACAACTTTTTCGGGCGCAGTCATTCCCGGGAAATGTACCCTTTTACCGTTTATTTCTCTTACCAGCATATCCGTATCTACCCAGCCCGGGCAAACTGCCGTTACCGTGATTCCATAAGGTTTTAATTCTACATTAAGAGCGCGTGAATAGCTGCGCTCAAAGGCCTTTGTCGCAGCATATAAATTGATATACGGCACAGGCTGAAACGCAGAAGCAGAAGAAATATTAAGTATTTTGGCCCCTCTTTCCATAAACGGAATGCAAATGTTAATCAGGGCAGCCGGAGCTTTACAATTTAAGTCTATTGTCTGCTCTATTTCTGAAAAAGAAAACTCCTTTGAAGGCGCCATTCTTGCAACTCCGGCATTATTTACCAGCCACAAAACAGATGGATGCTGCGTTTTCAGTATATCAGAAAAAGATAACACATCTTCGTTTTTTGTCAAGTCCTTACATATGGGTATCATTTTTTCACCAAATTCGTTTTTCAGCGCAAGAAGCCGCTGCTCATTTCTTCCGATAATCCATATTTCATCCAGCGTTTCCTTTGCCAGTTCCCGCACAAATACTTGTCCCATCCCACCGGAAGCGCCCGTTACAATCGCAATCTTTTTCATAGCAATTTCTATCCCCTTCCATCTTTCAGCAGAACCCTTGCCAAATCTTCTTCTGAAATCATTTCATACTTCGTGGTAAATAACTTTTTGAGGGCATATAGGTAGACAACGCCCCAATAATAATCTGCTAATTTCATAGGAAGTCCCTCTACAACACTTCCCTCTTTTTGCCCCTGTTTAATAATCTTTTCCGTCATCTGATATAATTCTGACCGATAGGTTGTTTCTGCGGAAGCAAAGTCTTCCTGCTCAAACATGATCTGCGTGTTTAATGCAACCTTTGCCGCATAAACATCATCTTGCATGAGTTTGCTCATAATACTGTTTGAGAGTTTTTGTATTTTCTTTTTGGCAGGCACAGGCAAACGCACAAGCATTTTCAAATCCTCAATATCTTTACTGCTATTTGTCAAAGCAAAAATTTCATTGAACAGCTCTTCTTTTGATTTGAAATAAATATAAAGAGTGCCCTGCCCGATACCGATATGTTTTGCCAAATCACTTATCTTTGTTCCTGCAAAGCCATTTTTAGCAAAATAAAGCACGGAATCGTTCAATATTTTAGAACGGGTTTCCTCCCGGATTTCCTGACATCTTTTTTGTGATTTCGGCATGTTTTTTCCTCTTTTATTTTATGAATGAATATTTGTTCATCAATATTGTAGTGTTACTTCTTTGAAATGTCAATGATTCTGTAGTATAATTTATTTTAACCTTATGCTTTGGAGAATTTTATGGTATACGAAATCACAGATGGCAAACTTGCTGCAACATTATTTAACGGCTGGGAAGAAACTCTTATCTGGTCCTGTCTGCAGGGCGTCATGGGAAAAATCTATGCCGATGGTCACACAAATCCGGCTGCCGCAATGGCTGTCCTTGGCGATTTCACTTTTTTTGCCGGAAAGCCGAATATAGAACTGGTTTCCTACAAGCCTGAATGGTGTATGCAGGATTTTATGATTATGGTGCCGCAAAACGAAGCATGGAAAAACGTCATTTTAGACTTTTATGGCAATAGAGCAAAGCTCGTTTCCCGCTATGCAATCAAAAAAGGGCCTGCTGTTTTTGATAAAGCGATTCTGGAAAAAGCGGTTTCTTCTTTGCCTGGTGAATATGAAATCCGCATGATAGATGAACCGCTCTATCAGATGTGCAAGTCAGAAAGTTGGAGCACCGACCTGGTGTCGCAGTTTCCCTACTATGAAATGTACCACAGGCTTGGTCTGGGCGCAGTCATACTCAAAAATCAGACAATTGTATCCGGCGCCTCCTCCTATTCGCGCTATCATGATGGCATTGAAATTGAGATTGACACCCGGAAAGAATACCGCCGAAAAGGGTTGGCTTATGCCTGCGGCGCAAAGCTGATACTGGAGTGCTTAAAGCGTGATTTATATCCGAGTTGGGATGCGCAAAACCTCTGGTCCGTTTCGCTGGCAGAAAAACTGGGTTACCATTACAGCCACAGCTATGAAGCAATCGAGATATACGGGTATTGATTTTTTCAATACAACAGTCTGTTTCCCTTTTCGCATATCTCATAAATTTCATCATATTTTGCTTCAATCAACGGCGTAACTTTCTCTGTCTGCTTTTTCTGAACCCATCTATAAAGAAAATACGGCAATATCCACCCCAGAAAACCCGGCACTGCAAGGACAATACACAGGACAATATACGGCGGCTGTGCTGTCACTGCAAACACAGAGCCCGCCATAAATGCCGTTCCGATAATGCCGACTGCAAGTGCATATATGGTTGCAGCAGAATTTTTTTCTCTTTCCAGCTTATCTATCTCATCGACGCATGCCTCAAAATGTCTTTGCAGCCTTGTCAGTTCCATTTTATTGATAATCTTCCGGTTCCGCTTCAGCCGCAGCACCGTTTTCTTCGGCTGAGAAGGAATACTCCTGCCCTGCCCGCTTTCCATCAGGCGCTGGTCCATCTCCCATCCGAAATTTTCATACCCGTCCAACAGAAAAGAAAGTCTGCCGTTCTCCGCCGTCACTTCTTTATACTCATATCCCACAAAATCTTTCTGTATTCTTTCCGCTCCACTCATTATGACACGCCTCCTTTTACCTTACGGATGTCTGCTGCAGGCAGGGTCACGGTAAAGGTACTGCCCTTTCCTTCCTCGCTGACCACCTGAATATCTCCGTCCGAAAGCTCCAGCACCCGCTTTACCAGTGCCAGACCCAGTCCGTTGCCCTCCCGCGAATGGGAAGTATCCCCCTGATAAAATTTATCGAAAATATGCTGCAAACTTTCCCTGCTCATCCCGCACCCGGTGTCGGATACCGCCACTCTGATATAGCTTTCATCCGATGTCTGGCTGACCGTAACGCTTCCTCCTGCTTCTGTAAACTTTACTGCATTGCCAAGCAGATTGTTCCACACCAGCTCCATAAGACTGCTGTCTGCTTTTACCATTGCCGCATCCTCAATTTCCGCTTCCNGTTCAATGCCTTTTTCCTCCCATGCATCCTCAAACTGCAGGATGCATTCGCACAACTGCCTGCATACATCATACGTTTCCGTTTCCGGCATAATCCGCTGGTTTTCCAGTTTATTCAGTTTCAAAATATTGCCAATCAGGCTGGAGAGCCTTGTAGTAGCCGCCTCAAGAGACGCTGCATATTCGATTCTTGTCTCCTCCGGTATTTGCTCTGCCTGAAGCAGTTCCGCATAATTTTTGATAATAGAAATGGGCGTTTTCATTTCATGGGATACATTGGATATGAAATCCGTCTTCAATNTCTCAATACTGCCCAGTTCCTCCACCATTTTATTAAAATCAAGTATCATCACATCCAGATAATCCAGCTTATCCGCCGTGTGAATGGTCGGTACATAGACGGAAAAATTCCCTTCCGCCACTTTCTTTGCCGCTTCCGCCATTTTATGCAAAGGGTCAGCATAAGTATTCTTTATTTTCTGCCTTGTAAACATGGTAAGACCTAACGCCACTGCTCCCCAGTACAGCATCGGGATACCNGACTTGACAACATCATTCCATTGCAATTCCTCCACCAGCACAATCAGTCCCATATGAATACCTGACANCAAAAGAAGCACACCCCAGTAAATAGCAAAAAGAGAAATCGCAAAACGCCATTCCTTTACCCGTCCCAAATCATTCCTTTTCTCTTTTTTCATTGCAGCACCGCCTTATATCCAAGCCCTCTTACCGTCACAATTTTAAACCCGTCGCAGTCCGACAATTTGTCCCGAAGCTTCGTCACATACACGTCTACTGCACGAAGACTGGTATCGCTGTCCATACCCCAGAATTCGTCCATAAGCTGTGCCCTTGAAAATGTCTTTTTGGGGTACGATAACAGTTTATACATAATATTGAACTCCCGCGTTGTAAGTGCGATTTCCTCACCATCAATCTCCGCGCTCATCCCGTCCGCATCCAGCACCAGATTCCCTACNGTNATTTTGCGCTCCATCTCGATATTAGCCCTGCGCAGCAGCGCCCTTACCCGCAGCAGAAGTTCAGCCAGTTCTATGGGCTTTACCATGTAGTCGTCTATGCCAAGCTGAAAGCCTTTCTGCTTTGACGGCAGATCATCCTTCGCTGACATAAACAGAATGGGAATGTTTTTATTTACCTGCCTGATTGTACGGGCAAATTCGAACCCGTCCACCTCCGGCATCATAATATCAGAGATAATCAGTTCATACAGGTTGTTGTACATCTCCTCATACGCCTCTTTTGCGTTAAGGCATCCCTTTGCCCGAAATCCGCTGNCATTTAAGTAGGTGCAGACAACCTGATTCAGTTTCGCATCATCTTCCACTACAAGGATATTAACCATAAACCGCATCTCCCTTCCCGTTTTCGTCCTTTAATTTTTTTGTTGCATGTATCATCATATAAACCGCCATTCCCAATACAATGACGCTTATTCCTGCTCCGGTGGACGCATTCATAATCTGCCTGAAATTTGCATCTTCAGCCGCACCAAACTGTGTCAACATGGCGGTTTCCAGNGAAAGCATGGACACCATCGCCGCCGTCAGGTTAATCACCTTTGCCGCTGACAAAACGGGGCTTCCATACTTCCTGAATTTTACCACNTTCCATACNGCCGTAATCGTCGCATAAAAAGCATACATTGCCATAATGTAAATCAGCANNCCCGGATATTCNAATCCGCTGTTNTGGTGNANAACAAGGANAACNATGCCTGCCAGCGCAATATTCATAAACAGTAAAATAATGCCGCACAGNCGNTATCTTTTCCANTCAGAANCTATATTTTTNNCCTGNTTNCTCACATGNTGAAGCAGGGAAAANCGCATAATGGCAAGCAGNATATAGTATANCGCCAGCGTCACAAACCACACAGACNGATAAAGAATTCCCGAAAACATTTTTACGCCGGCATAGAAAANATTAATCANAAANCCCGAATANAANGCTGNCTCCGCCCTGAACCTGTCTTCCTNCAAATACCTGNNNACCAGAGGGATATNCANCAGTTTCCNCACAAGCGGATGCTCTTTGATTCCTCGCCGGNCAAGGCGCACNATGCCCACCATTCCCGTGATTGTAATAATAAATGCGTANGCAGACCAAAANTANGAAACATACGCAANAACCGGATTCACATTTTCAGCTGCAAGCGCGTAAATCACAAGCACATAAGCCGGAATCGAAATCAGCAGGGTCGGAATCGGAGGCAAAAAGAATACTTTCCTGCAAATTTTCCCGCATATATTCTTT
Source organism: Lachnospiraceae bacterium (assembly GCA_014804445.1). Taxonomy (GTDB): domain Bacteria; phylum Bacillota; class Clostridia; order Lachnospirales; family Lachnospiraceae; genus Acetatifactor. The sequence continues at coordinate 32,526 of JAAUZU010000002.1, forward strand.
GACCGTTCTTTCATNCTCTGTAAATTCATCGGNNGCCTCCCCTGTAAGATATANGGGTATTATAGCATACTTTTGTTGCTGTTTTGTTTGTAATTTGTGTCCAAATTGTGTCCNCGCGNTTCNCGCGCCNCAACACTCTTTNCCTCTCTTTCCTTCTGCTCTGCTGCCAGCCGTGCCCTCGCCTCTTCCACCGATTCGCCTTCCTTCGTCAAAAAATTGTCCACGAACTTATCGGCAATTTTGTTGAAACCGCCTACTGCTCCTTTCTCGATTTTTTTGTAGCCGCCAACTACTCCCTCTTCTATTTTCTTATAGCCGCCAACCACTCCTTTTGCAATCTTTTCATTTGCCTTTACTAATTTTGATTTTGCCATATCTTTTCTCTCCATTTCTTTTTGATATTTTACTTTAACCCCTTTATAAACGGAATCAGGCAAAGGAGAACTACGATTCCCACAATCCCAACGATAATACCGACAACCATATGACTCCACACCATCGTCAGACACATGCCAACACCAAACAACAGCGCACCGACAATGCCTATCAGCGTCGCGCCGATTGTCTTGCCGGACAGCTTAATCGGTGCCTTGTTTTCCATCTTTCTCCACACAAGCACCATAACCAGCAGCACGACCGCGCCGATAGCTCCCATAACGACACCCGGCTGGAACGCATTCCATTCCGGAATCAACGTCATACACATGCCAAGCGCAAACAAAATTCCTCCAATCGTTCCTAAAATCATTGCTACAAATGTACTCTTTTTCATTATGCAATACCTTCCTTTCCTCTGCTCAATGTTGTTTTGTATTTCATTTGATGGTATGAGGATAACACCTCATTGTTTGCATAATGTTTGACTTTTGTTTCTGAAATGTTAATTTCATATAACTTATTTTAGTTCTTCTCGCTATTTTACTTTATATGTGATATACTTCACTTGTAATATACTTATCTAAAGTCAAAATACAAATAGTAATGGGGGTAAACTATGTCTATTATTGAAACATATTATTTAATTGATTATGAAAACGTTAGTGAAAGCGATCTGTCCTGTTCCAACAAATTGGGACCGCATGACCATATACATATCTTTTCTACCGAAAATGCCCGTAAAATCGATATCAAAACACTCTCAGCCTTTAACTTGTCCGAACAGCACTCACATATGGTTCCTGCAAAAAAGCAATCATTAGATATGCACCTTGTTTCTTATCTTGGTTATCTGATTGGCAAAAATAACAATAGCAAATGTAAATATGTAATTGTAAGTAAGGATACCGATTATGATAATATCATTTCTTTTTTGCATGAGCTAAGTTCTTCCGTTATTACACGCCAAACCAAAATTGACTTGACACCCCAAAAAACCTCTTCGCAAAATTCTATGGCTGGCAAGACTATCAAGAAGACCGTCAAAGGCAATACAACTCTTTCGAAAAGGAAAGTCCAGCTCAACGCCGAAATCCAAAAGGCAGTCAGCGCTGCCGGTGGTTATAAAAAATCAGCCATCAACAAAGCTGCCTCCATTGTTGTAAAACATTACGGTAAAGAAAACTTTGCCCGTAACGTACATAACGAACTCGGAGCAACTTACGATGATGGTCTTGATATATATAAGATTATCAAACCAATCTTAAACAAATACTCTTCTGAAATTATGAAAAAATAGTATTTTGATTACAAATAATTTTTAGTACTTTTTCCAAATATATATCTGCAAAAAACTACAGCCTGCCCCAAATATTCAGGGCAGGCTGCTGTTTTCATTTAGAACCTAACAATTAATCAATGCATACTAATTCATATTCTTTTGTACCAAATCCCAGTTCGGAAGCCGCGTCAATGGTATGCGTGCCATGCAAAGATTCTACCCGTTGCAGGAAATGGTCTCTGCCGGGATCGTCTGACTGATAGATTAAATCCATGCAGGCCTGGTCAAGAGCCACCGGGTCCAGAGATGATAAAATACCGACGTCCGCCATACACGGGTCCTCGGCCACCGCACAGCAATCACAATCCACAGACAAATTGCACATCATATTCACATAAGCAATTTTCCCTTTAAAAAACTCTGCTACGCTCTCAGCCGCATCCGCCATAGATTCACAGAATACATCCTGCTCAGCCATATGGTCCCATACGATATTCTGGTCCGTGATAAGTCCTCCGGAATGAATGAGGCATTTGCCCACGGTAGATGCACAGCCGATGGATAACTGTTTTAAGGCTCCGCCGTATCCCCCTGCCGGATGTCCTTTGAAATGAGACAATATCAGCATGGAATCATAATTTGCTATGTTTTTTCCTACTAAATTCTCCTTAAGTACTTTGCCATTTGCAATGGGCAGTACCATATCCGGTCCTTCGGCATCCATGATATCGACATCAAAATATTTTGTCCATCCGTGATCTGCTATCAGCTTTTGATGTTTTTCAGTGGAATTCCTTTCGCCGGCATACGCAGTATTACATTCCACAATAGTACCTTTCACATACTCCACCATCGGACGCATAAACTCCGGATGAAGATAATTCTGGTTCCCTGCCTCCCCGGAATGTACTTTAACAGCCACTTTGCCCGGCAGATCAATATTCAATACTTTGAACATTTCTACCACTGTTTCCGGTGTGATTTTTTTCGTAAAATATACTTTTGGTTTTTGCATTTTCTTCCCTCCTGCAATCATTTTCTATCCCAAAATACCTTTGATGGTAGATAAAAGCTTCTCCATGTCAACAGGTTTTATCAGATAGCCTTGAATATTCAGACTCACCACTTCCTTAATCTTATTTTCCTTCGTAACACCCGTCAAAAAGACAACCGGCAAATTCTTCGTTTTCCTGTTGGCACGGATTTTTCCCAGTACGGCAGCTCCGTTCTCTGTCGGCATTTCATAATCCAACAGCACCAAATCCGTATCCTTAGTCTCCAAAAATTTTAACGCGACATTGCCGTTGATTGCCGTAGCCACTTCATACCGCCCTGCCAGATAAGTCTTCAGCATCCGCAGCACTCTGCTGTCATCATCTACAATCAGGATATGCTTCTTCGGCTTGACTTCCAGCGCCGCTCCCTCTACGGAAGATGTTTCCTTCGCAGACATGCCTTCCTTGTCATCCGGCTCATCATATCCCTTCTTTTCCTTCAGCATGCTGATAATAGCTCTCGCAATAGCCTGCGCCGAAATAGGCTTTTGGAGTACCAAAGGGTGCATCTGCGGGGCCATTTTCGCAAATTTACTACATTCCTCTGCATCACCCACAATGACAAGGGGAATGTCGTGTTCCGATATATGCCGCTCCATATTGGCAAAACGTTTTAAATCGTCAAGCCTCTCCTGAAAAAGACAATATACAAATGCATCCGGCTGTATATAGGTAAGATGACTCATGATATCATCATAACGCTCCGAAGTAGTGATACACTCAAACTCCGAATCGGTATAAGTAAAGAACTCATTGATGATTGTTTTGTTATTTCCGGTGAGCAGTACTTTATACTTCATAGATGTCCCTCCACTGTTTGAAACTCCCTACACTTTCATTTTAATATCTTTTTCCACTCCGTCAAGACCGTTTCGCAAGTTTCCACATCCAAACCTTCCACTGCCTCTTTCATCTGTGCCAAACACTTCTCTTGTTCTCTCGGATACATCATTTCATCCAGTTCTTCCACCACGGCATCCATGGCGTCCATATCCAGATTTTCAATAGCTTCCGCCATACCGCCCAGCAGGCTTAACACCTTTTCGCCATCATAAGAGCCCTTCCGTTTTACCGCCTTGTCCGGCGAGTCCAGATACTTCTCCAAAATGGGACCATACGCCTGATACTTCTGCAGCATCTCTTCATGATGTGCCAGAATAAATTTTATGTCGTATTCGTTGCCCGCCTTCTCCATCCGGGCCGCCAACTCTGACAGTTCCAACGCCCCCGCCTGCTTGGAAAAGCTTTTCAGTGCATGTGCTTCAATGGTATAGTTTTTCCAGTTCTTTTCGTCAAAATACTGCTGTATCAGCTTTGTTTTCTTCGGAATACTTCTTGCATACTCTCTCAGAATCTGCCAGAACAGTTCCTCACTTCCTGCAAGTCTCATAGCCGATGGTACATCCAGCTTCGGAATACTGATCTGCTTCGCAACATGTTTCAGTCTCTCCTGCTGCCGCTCTTTCTTCTCTCCGTCTCCCTCAATCCTCTGTATCTTTTCCGCCGGCAGCCATTGCCTAATCTTGGATACAATAATCTTCAGTTCTATCGGCTTTGCCACAAAGTCATTCATGCCTTCCACCAGAAACATCGCCTTCGACTCTTCCATCACATTCGCAGTCAGCGCAATAATGGGAACATTATTATAGTCTTCGTGGAAACGGCGGATAAGACGTGTTGTCTCTATGCCATCCAGCTCCGGCATCATATGGTCCATAAATATCAAATCATAATGCTTCCTTTCTATCATGGCAAGAGCCTGCTTTCCGCTGGATGCCTTGTCAATCTTCATCTGCAGTGGCGCCAGTATTCCCTCAGCTACCATGAGATTCGGCATATTGTCATCCACGACGAGAATTTCCGCATCCGGTGCAATAAATTCAAAGTTTTCCTCCGAATCATCCTCTCCGCCATACAAATCTTCATGCGCCAAAATTTGAGAAAGTGACATAATATGAAGCGGTTTGGGAACTGCTATCACGTTTTCCTGAAATGGTTTTATCTTTTCGCCAAATCTGGTTATCCAGACTCCCGTCATACGAGGATGCGATACCATATAATCATATGTAACGGATGCATAACTATTGTCTTCCAATTCAATAAAGAAAAACTCGGCGTTTCTCTCTTCTAAGAGCTTTAAATCCTCCCTCTCCTGCACCAGCAGACACTCTACATGCAATTGCTCCAGCATTTTTTTCATATTGGCCCGCATATACTTATTGGTGCAGAAAACTCCCACTACCGTTGAAGTCTCCTCCTTGATTTCTACCGAAGGCGTATCATCTATCACGAGCTGGGGAATCTCAAAAGAAAAACGGCTTCCTTTCTCATATTCACTCTCTACCCATATACGTCCGTTCATCAATGTAACCAACTGCTCTGAAATAGCAAGACCAAGGCCGGTTCCCTCGACGTTACGGTTTCTCTTACTGTCCAACTGCTGGAAAGACTGGAACAGCTTTCCCATATCCTCCTTTTTAATTCCGATTCCCGTGTCTTCGACCATAACTTTTAACATGATTCTACGGTCTGATATCCTCTCATACCCGATTGAAAGATAGACATACCCCGTTTTTGTAAATTTTACCGCGTTGTTCGCCAGATTCATAATAATCTGCCGGATGCGGATGCTGTCGCCCATCAACTGTCTCGGAATATCCGGCGCCACATCCACCAACAGCTCCAGTTTCTTATCTCCGATTCTGGTCATAATGACGTCCGCAATATCTTTCACAATGGAAAACGGTTCATACTCTGCCAGATTGATATCCATCTTCCCCGATTCAATCTTGGAAAAGTCAAGAACATCATTGATGATGGCAAGCAGAGTCTTTCCGGAAGCCATGATCTGCTTGATATACCTTCTGGCAGGAGTCGGCAGTTCCTCCCTCAACGCCATCTCCGCCATGCCGATAACCGCATTCATAGGAGTTCGAATCTCATGACTCATGTTCGCCAGAAAATCCGACTTCATATTGGCTTCTCTCTCTATTTCACTGTTCATCTGCATGGTTTTATACCGTTCATACGCCATTTTAAAGAGTAAGTCCACCATGTTATGCAGAAATTTTAAAGTACTCTCTAATTTCTCTTCGGAAATAATCGGAATTTTCTTTGCGGCAGCCACATATTCTTCCGGTGAAATACCCAACTCCTTCGCGTATGCCCTGACCCTCTCCTCAGGCAAAGGCTCGTGCAGAACCTGCCCGCCCAAAATACTTCCTATGCACTTCCCTTCCACTATAATCGGCACTGCATAGTCCTGCAGACCCGCATGGCAGGTATACAGCTTCATTCCTCCGCTTTCCATCGCCTGTTCTGCACCCTGCTTATCACAAAGCTGGCATCTTTTTAACCCTTCTTCGGACCCTTTTGTATATTTACTGCAAAACTCGCAGTTAGAAATATGTGTTGTCAGTGCCACTCCGTTCTCATCGGAAATCCCTGTCGAAATACCCAACGCGGAAGAAAAAGTGTCCTGCAGCCGCTGAAGTGTCTCCATATCAAAAAGATCCGTTAAATGTATCTGCTCCATACAAGTGCCCTCCTTTAATCGCCATCATCTCCTTATATTCATTTCATCCACAATATGCCGGGGCTTTGCCGTCATTTCCACCCACGCCGGAAGAAACCCGCTTTTTATTGCGTTGCGCACAGATTTAATATTAGACCACGCCGAACAATAAAAAGGAACCTTTCCTCTCTTTAGAATTTCCACACCCAAGGCACTGGTCAACGCTGCCGCAATTCCCTGCCTTCTGTACTCCGGCAGCACATCAACGCCTATCTGCCACATGGTATCGCAGTCAGCCGAACATCCCGCTAGGCCGACAAGCCTGCCGCAGTCATATGCTCCAACCCCCAGCACGTCCAATTCTTTTCTATCCTCACACAAAGCATTACTCCACTCCGGCCGGTACAATTCCGCAAAAGCATGCTGCTGTAATATTTTCAATTCATACCCACAAGACAAAGCATGCAACTTTTCAACATCCGGCAAAAAATATTCCGCCATAAAACATATTTTCTGCCCCTCGTCTGAAAGCCTCTCGTCAAGCCAATGCATGTTAGGCGTCTCAAAGCAATGATAGAACTCGTATCTTTCTATGTACTCTTCTATGATTTCCCTATATTCATCCCGCACAGATGCCACAATGTTATTTCCATAAGAAACCAGATTGCAGGCAATCGGTTCCTTGTAGTATTTTCGTGCGCCCGCCCCCAAACCGGACCTCACAATCACATGATTGGTGCAAAGAAAATCCGACACCTTGCAATTAATATCTGCCGCTGATTGTTCCATTGCAATTTGCAGGATATCTTGGTTTGTCGTCATCTCACGCTCACCTCACTTATGCCTATCATATATCCTATACCGCCATTATAACGTATTTTTCAAGGGTTCTCAATCAAAATAGCTTTTTTGATAATAAACGAAATGCGCAATCTGCTTCTTGACGGGCTGTTACACGTATGATAAAATAACACCATCAATTTGAGAAAGAGGTGCGGCAATGAGCAGTAAGTAATTCAAATTTGCAAGATAGTGAATCATTATGCTTGTATGTGTGCTTTGTGCATGCTCGGCTTGTTTTGCTGTTGAAATTTGGGTTGCTGCTGTTTTTCAGTTATTTATCATTTGCTGCGCTATTTTTATGTCCGCATTTTTATCCAGGCATCTCCATGCGCACAATAGGTAGTTCCCTTTTCGATATGCCATGATTCGCTGTCGAAAACGGAACTATTTTTTGTCTGGAGGTGTTTTATGTTAGAACTTAAAAATATAACTATCAGTCTCAAAAACGATGAAAGATACATTGTGGATCATTTTTCATTTACGCTAAACCGCGGTGACAAAGCTGTCATCATCGGGGAAGAAGGCAACGGGAAATCCACCCTTTTAAAATTTATTTACGGACAGAATCTCGTAGATGAGTACTGCCATTGCTCTGGCGATGTCATTACAAAAGATAAAATGGCTTACCTGCCGCAAACCATGGAAGAAAGCTGTGCTGCCCTCTCGCTAGCAGAATATTTTGAAGACTCTGCTTATTACATGCACACGGATATTCTGGCAAAGCTGGGTTTGTCCATTGATTTTATTCTGTCTGACCAGAGGCTTGGCACTCTTTCCGGCGGCGAGAAAGTGAAGGTGCAGCTTGCGCGGCTGCTCATGGAGGAACCGGATATTCTGCTTCTTGACGAGCCCACGAATGATTTGGATATTCCCACATTGCAGTGGCTGGAAGCATTTATTGCGGACAGCAGGCTTCCCATCCTTTATATTTCACATGATGAGACCCTCATTGAAAATACAGCGAATGTGATTGTGCACATGGAGCAGATTGTCCGCAAAACCAAATGCCGCATTTCTGTCGCACGCTGCCCTTACCGCGAGTACCTGTCACGGAGGCGCAGTACCTTTGCTCATCAGGAGCAGGTAGCGCAAAAACAGCGGGACGACTATGCGAAACAAATGGAAAAATGGCAGCAAATTTATAATCGCGTTGACCACGAGCAGGAAGTCATTTCAAGGCAGAATCCGGGCGCTGGAAGGCTGTTAAAAAAGAAAATGCACACCGTACTTTCCATGGGCAGGCGTTTTGAGCGGGAAAAAGAAAACTTTCAGGATTTTCCGCAGGAAGAAGAAGCAATTCTGGCAAAATTCGACGAGTCAATCCACCTTCCCTCCGGCAAAACCGTGCTTGATTTTTCATCTGACAAGCTCTGTGTCGGAGAAAGGATTTTATCACGAAATCTTCGTCTCCGCGTCTTAGGAAATGAACACATTGGCATAGTCGGGCGGAATGGCGCCGGCAAGTCAACACTCCTCTCCCTGTTGTGGAATGAGCTCCGATACCGGAATGATATAACCGCTGCTTTTATGCCGCAGAATTACGCGGAAGCGCTGGACTTTGACAAAACGCCCATCCAGCATCTCGCTGAAAATTACACAAAGGCAGAAGTGACCAGAGCCAGAACCTATATGGGCGGCATGAAATTTACCCATGAGGAAATGACCGGCAAAATCGGCAGTCTCAGCGGCGGGCAAAAAGCAAAGATACTGTTTCTCGATATGGTGCTGCGCGGGGCGGACGTACTGCTGCTTGACGAACCCACCCGAAATTTCAGCCCCCTCTCAAGCCCTGTTGTCAGAGCCGCCCTTCTTCATTTTGGAGGCGCTATTATCAGCGTGTCACATGACAGAAAATACCTGAATGAAGTCTGTGATAAGGTTTATGAACTTCGCAAAGACGGTCTGTTTCCCATAGACAAGAGCGAAGAATGATTGTGAGATGATAAAGGAAAAGGCCGCACCCTTTGATGTTTGGGAGGGTGCGGCTTCGTTTCATTAGACTGAAATATCAACTTTCGTAACTTCTACATTCTCTGCCTCGGTGGTTTGGCTTTGATTTATGCCTTGAATACGCTGATCCAACTCCGATGTCCAATCTTTTCGGTCATTGGCATGTCTCTCAACAAATTTGTCAATCAAACTTTCGTCAGACATATCTTTTTTTCGTTCTGCCATCATTTGTGCATTTTTCGCAGCCATATACATCCGCATATCATACTGCATCAAATTATTCTCGTCAGACTGTGATACTTTTGCGCCGCTTGACATCCGCCTTGCGATTTCCTGCGCCACCGCCATTCCATCCGTAATCGTCTCCATTACAGCGGCTTGTTGTTCTGCATACAGTTTATCATGTTGTGCCAAAAACGCGTCTGCCTGTTTCGTTTTTTGCTCAGCGCTTAACGGTGCATTTGGAGCAGCACTGCCTGTCGTTACATTTTCATTATTCTTCATCATCTTGGGGCTGTAAATGCTGTTAAAATCCGAGGCTCCTCTGATACCTATGCTCATGATATATCTCCTTTTTAGTCATTTTCTAACGCCATTAGCATTCTCTTTCCTGTTGTTGACAGGGTGTGTTTTAGGTTGATTTTTCTCGCAAAACAGTATTATTTTAGTACTATTTTGCTGCTTGTTTATATGATTTCAAGTCCATACCTTCTGATATGTATAACCGACTCTTTTCTGACCATCTGCCGTTGTACATGGTCCAATTTCCATAAGAAGATAACCAGAAGATGCATATAGCATCTGCGCAATGTGATTATCTTCGGTCGTATGAATAACAACTCTCTTAAGACCTTTTTCTTTAGCCAGACTTTCTACGGTTGACAAAACAAATTTCCCTATTCCCTGATGATGATAAATAGGCTTAACCTGTAACATACCCAACTCCAGTAAATCATCTGCATTGTAATCTACTCTGAACCACGCAACCGGATTCTCTGAATAAACGATATAATATACCGAGTTTGTATCTGAAAGAAGCTTCCTCCAAACTTCATTACTTCGATGATTACCATGCAGAGCCTTTATATTTTGATTATAAACCTCCATGATAAAGGGTAAATCTTTTTCTGCCGCAACTGTATACTTCATTGATAATGCTCCTAAATATATTTCGGATTTCGATAACAAATCACCTTACTTCCTATAAAATTTTCTGTTGTCAAAATGTTGCCTACCCCCATTTTACACCCAAACAAGCCATTAGCCAACACTGATTTTCTTCTTAACCACCATGTCTTTTGTATCACTAAATAAAAATTTGATAAACATTCTATTCAATACATGGTTGCCACAGGAAAAGCAACATGATAGAATACTCCTTGCCAAATCTGAAAACAAAGTTGAATTTTCTGATAAAGGAGCATTATGCAAAATGAAAACAAGAACAAAATCTTATGAAATGGATTTCTGTGAGGGTTCTCTCTGGAAAAAGATATTTCTGTTCAGTATGCCGCTGATGTTCTCCAACGTACTGCAGGTTGTGTTTAACATGTCCGACGTGGCTGTTGTAGGCAAGTTCGCAGGTCCCATCGCACTTGGCGCCGTAGGTTCCACCAGCATCCTTGTAACTTTGTTTACGGGAATCCTACTAGGATTGTCCAGCGGTGTCAATGCACTCACGGCGCTGTACATCGGTTCCAAAAATGAAGCGGATGTAAAAGAAACCGTACATACTGCCGCTATACTCTGCTTTTGTACCGGCGTATTCATTACCCTGCTTGGAATCGCCTTTTCCAGACCTATCCTGACTGCTATGCATACAAAGGAGGAACTAAT
>JAAUZU010000003.1 GCA_014804445.1 Lachnospiraceae bacterium
CGCGCACATCGGGACACTATGCGGATGAAGCGTTTTACGTTGGTTATGATGCCATTAGGGAAAATGAAATGTATGTGAGCCTTGTGGCATACAACAAATGGAACCGTGAGCATGGGGTAGAAGCAGAGGAACTTACCCTTGCGGACATAGAGGAGTACCTTTCCTCAGAGTACAACGAGGACGGGAGCCTGCGAATCCAGTCAGGATATGAGAACATAAGGGCATATGTGGAATGGTATTATCAGATAGGTGGAGACGAGGTGATTGAGGAGTATTGGAGTGAGTTAGAAAGGCTTCTGATTATATTTGGAAGAGAAAATCCTAAAATTACAGATAATGATGCCAAAAGTATGACTATAGAACAATTACAGGAGCTAATAAAGAAGAAGGAAGATCCATCCTACGAAATCAACATGGAAATAATGAGGGAGCAGCCATGAAAAAGCCATGTAAGAGGTGCCTGCTTTCTGATATGGGAGGGCAGGTGTATGAAGAGAGGATTGAAAGGCTGCTGGTGCTGATGGATAAGGAGATAAAGGCGGAAGAGGCGCTGTATGAGGAAAGGCTTTCTATTTGCAGGGGCTGTGAAAAACTCTCCGGCGAGGACGCGACGTCCGGAACCTGTCTTGCCTGCGGCTGTTATGTAGAATTGCGGGCGGCGGTGAAAAAGAACCGCTGCCCATATCGCTTCTGGTAATTGATGAAACATTCCGGCAGCGGCTTGCTTTTGGCAGCAGGGCGTGATAATAGTATACATAAAAAGAAAGGCTGGTGGCAGGCTTGGCGGGTACGATTATTGAATACATTAAAGAATACGGAGATTATACTTTTTTGGAAAAGCCGATGAATGATGTGGACAGTCTGGCGCTCTGTCAATTCTGTTACCTGAAATTTGACGGCATGGTTCCGCTGGTGACGGAAAATAGAAAATCAGTTACCATGCAGGAGCTGATGGCACATGAGGATTATGAAAAGCTGTACGCTGACGAGCGGTTTGAAAAAAACAACAGGGCGCTGTTTGAGGCGATGATACACAGCCGCCGGTTTAAAACCCTGAAAATGAATTGCTATATCAATATTGTGGAAACGGAATGGGAAACCCAGTTTTCTGCGATTACTTTTATCTTAGAGGATGGCACCATGTACATTGCTTACCGTGGAACCGATGAAACCATTGTGGGCTGGAAAGAGGATTTTAACATGGCGTTCCAGTCCCCCGTACCGGGACAGGCATATGCGGTAAAATATCTGAACATGGTGACGGGAAAGCTTCACAACCAGTTTTATTTAGGCGGACATTCCAAGGGCGGGAATCTGGCGATATATGCTGCGCTGAACTGTTCCGAGCAGGTGAGGGAGCGCATCGTGAAAATTTACAGCATGGATGGCCCAGGCTTTCGCAGGGAGGTGATGGAAGGCTGCCAATATGAGCAGATTGTAGATAAAATCGTTAAAATACTGCCACATTCTTCCTTGATTGGCATGCTTTTTGAAACTTCTCCTCATGTAAAGGTGGTAGAGAGCAAAACCTTCGGACTTTTGCAGCATGACCCTTATACATGGCTGATAAAAGAGGATGACTTTGTCTGCGTAAAAGGGCTCTATAAGTCAAGACAGTATAGCAACGAAACGCTGAATCAATGGCTGGAATCGTTGGACGAAAATCAGAGGCGCATTTTTGTGGATACGCTGTATCAGGTAGTCTCTGCATCCAAGGCAGAGAACCTGATAGAACTTTCCGCAGACTGGAAGAAGAGCATGAACGGCATGATATCGGCGTTAAAAGAAGTGGACGACGAAACCAGACAGGCGCTCAGGACGATTATAAAAGCGCTGTTTGACATTGCACTGGAGCGCATGAAGCCTCAGAAGTCAAAGCAGAAGAGAGTGAAAGAAACATAGCAGCTTATCCCCGTCAGGAAAGAGCCGTTCCGGATGCCACTGCACGCCGTAGATGGGGAGCCGGTTGTGAAAGACGGCTTCCGGTACGGGGGAGGGAGAAGCATACTGGGCGAGTAAAAGTCCCTGACCGAGCTGCCCGATGCACTGATGGTGGGCGCTGTTGACAGTCAGACTGCCGCCATAGAGCACATGCAGAAAGGTATCATGGACGATGGCGGTATCATGAAACTGATCCCCGTCCTGATACTGATGAAGCGCAGCTTCTTTCATGTGCTGGATGATGGTGCCGCCAAAAAAAACATTGATAATCTGCATACCTTTGCAGATTCCGAGTATCGGCTTATGATAGCGCAGAGCCTGTTCCATGGCTTCAAGCTGGATAATGTCCAGTTCTGTGTCTATATTTTTCGAGCCGTTATTTTTTTGCCCGAAAAAAGCGGGTGTAATATCGCCGCCGCCCGGCAGAAGCATGCCGCTGCAGGAGTGAATCCTGCTTGGGGAAAGGGTGGTAAGACAGGGAATTCCCAGACGTGTAAGGGCAGCTTCATAGTTTCCGGTGTCCTTTGCGCGTCCGATAATGGCAATTGTACCGCTGTTTTGCGATTGTAAGCAGTGTTCTGACATAAGGTTATCCAAAGTGTTTTCTGCTATTGTATGCGGGAGGATGGGGAAAAATACGTACCCAAATGTGTGGCTGAGTCGGTGAATCTGCGCATTGGCGATTTTGCCAATTGTGGATTGATACCGCAAATTGGCTGTGATACAATCAAATCGGTAAATAGGAATTTTCGGAGGAAGATTATGAACATCGAACTTAAAGAGCTTACACATGAGGACATTGCACTTGCAAGCAGGATTGACAGGAGCGATATAAGCGAAAATTTTGTCGATAATCTAAATACGATCATGGAATATACGGATTATGGAATTGCACATGGTTGTATCGGTCATACTTTTGTTATCAAGAAAAATGATGTGTATATAGGATTGATTATGCTTGGAGAAGCCATAGAATGGGAAACTGATCCACCGGAAATGAAAAGTGAGCCTTTTTATCGCCTAATGGGGTTTGTTATCGATAAAAAGTATCGTGGAAAAGGAATCGGTGGTGAGGCATTGGAAATGACAATTGCCGAAGTTTACAAAGATTTCGGAGTTAGACCTATCGCTTTAGGCTGCCATAAAGAAAATGAACCGGCGGCGAAATTCTACATAAAACACGGATTCAAAAAAACGAAGTATATGGAACAAAATGATATATATTATTTAAGGTATCCTGAAAGAACTTAAAAATCATCAAATCACAATCGGGATTTTCAGAGGGAAGTGCTAATGGCGAACATTTTATTTTTAGATGTAGATGGTGTACTCAATTCAAATTTTTGGAATGACAGCCATCAAAGAGAAATCAGCGATGGGACATTGATTGATGAAGAAAAAATCAAGCTATTAGCATGCTTAGTGAAAAAAACAAATGCTAAAATAATTCTTCATTCAGGATGGCGTATCTGGTTTGATTCTGAGTTAAAACCGCTCCGTATAGAAGCAAAGAGACTGGTTGAACTATTAGAAAAAGAAGACTTACACATAGAAGGATTAACGCCCGACTTAACCACAGAAGAAATTAGAAGAACAAAGAAATTTAGTTTGGTAAAAGGGGAAGAAATTCTTTTATGGTTAAGTTTACATCATGATGTCGCGGAGTGGGTAGTCCTTGATGATCTTGATTTGCACAACGTTCAAATAGAGCAACACCAAGTGAAGCCTGATCAGACGACGGGATTGACGCTTGCGGATGTAGAGAAAGCGGTAAAAATATTATTGGGAGGAAATTAAATGATAATTCGGGCCTATGAAGAAAGGGATTTGCAATCAATGATTAAAATATGGAACGAAGTTGTGGAGGAAGGTATTGCTTTCCCTCAAGAAGAATTACTGGACAATATAACAGGAGCTGATTTTTTTGCTTCGCAAACGTATGTGGCTGTTGCAGAAGACGAAAATAACCATGCTATATACGGGCTTTACATACTGCACCCTAACAACATCGGTCGGTGTGGACATATTTGTAATACAAGTTATGCGGTTGGTTCTGAATATAGAGGTCAGCATATTGGTGAACAGCTTGTTCTTGACAGCCTATGTCAAGCGAAGGAGCATGCCTTCAAAATATTACAGTTTAATGCAGTGGTTGAAAGTAATATCCACGCAAGGCACTTATATGAAAGGCTTGGATTTGTTCAATTGGGAACGATTCCAAATGGTTTCAAAATGAAAGATGGACATTTTGAAAATATCTGCCCTTATTACCATGAGTTATAAATGCCAGCTTATTGGTAAGATGAAGAAATGGAAAGATGTTAACATGCGTTGCTTGTAGCAACGGGCAGTTTCTCACATAATGGTGTTGACTGAAAGAAAGGAGGTCATACCTAATGTTAAACGAAAACATTAAAGCAATTAGAAAATCAAAAGGACTTTCGCAAGAAGAGCTTGCTATCAAACTGAATGTGGTGCGACAAACACTCTCTAAATGGGAGCGAGGGCTGTCAGTTCCCGATTCTGATATGTTGATTTGTATATCAGAGGTGCTTGAAACACCCGTAAGCACTTTGCTTGGAGAAACTGTTATGGAATCGAAGGTTGATGACTTAAAAGTGATTGCCGAAAAACTGGAGATTATAAACTTACAGCTCGCAAAAAGAGAGATTACGAGACGAAAAATGTTTCATTGGCTATTTATCTTATTGGGTGTGGTCATAGTAATGATTTTTGCGGCCTTAACAGTATTAAACAGTCCTTATCTGGGTTGGAATTTTAGTGACCCGGAAACCGCCGTTGCCGGAGCAGTTTTTCACGCATTTGAATGGCTGTTTGTCAGGTCAGCGCCGATTATCCTCATAGTGGCAATCGTCGGAATTTTTTTAACACGGAAGAAAGTATAAAATGTTACATCGTTGATACGGAGGTGAAAAAGTTTGAAGCTTATTTGCATTATCATCGTAGTATTCGTGCTTGTCATTATTGTATGCTCTCTGATTCTGAACAGAATCATGTTTCAAACGGTGAAAACTGTGAATCAACAGAATTGTCATGAGCAATATGCAGATAAAAATTCACGAATCAGCTTCAAAAGTGGAAAGAATCTATTAAACGGCTATATATACGGAGCTGAAAATAAAGCGGGAATCGTTATAATATCACATGGAATGGGCGTGACATCCGATTATTATATTCCGGAAGTATTATGGCTGGTGGAACATGGATATATGGTCATGGCATTTGATAATACAGCGTATCGGGATAATCAGGGACGCTTTTGCGGAATATCGCAGGCAGTCTATGATTTGAGAGCAGCTATCCGGTATGCAGAACAATACGGACTTCCCATCACATTATTCGGACATAGCATGGGAGGATATGCGGTTTGAGCGGTTTTGAATTATGCTGATGTGACTGTTGACAGAGTAGTTTCGGTTGCCGGGTTTGCCTCCATCAGGGAGATGATGCATTTTTACGCTATTACGAATATCAAGAAGTTTTCTTCCCTTATTGAGTTATTGATTCTGATTGCACAGTTCATCTGCTTTGGAAAAGTGAACAAATTTAGTGCAATTGACGGAATCAATAAGTCCGACGGTAAGATTGTGATTGCCCAGGGAAAGAACGATAAAGAGGTGTTATGCGATACGGTAAGTATTTATAGTAAACAAGAGGTTCTTCGAAAATCCAATGTGCAGTATCTTTTATTTGATGATGGAATTCGCAGCACGCATATGGGGATTGTCAGAGGTGAAGCGGATGAAATGATTAACGAGAGTTTGCTGAGAAAAGTGATAGCGGATACGTGATTCAGGCAATTTATCGGAAGTTTTCTGAAACAGGTAGACAAAAGAATAAATTTATTATAAAATACAAAAATAATACAAAGGCGATGAAGAGAAGAGTAGATAGTTAGATATGTTACAGAGAGTCTGTGCAGGTGAGAGCAGATACAGAAGGAACTATTGAAAATGGTCTCGGAGCTGCGTACCGAAGCTGTTTAGCCAAGGCTACGACGGGTGCACCCGTTACAGTGACAGGCTATCGATGAATCATTTCTCGTCCGTAGTCGATAAGGTCTATATCGTGAGGTATAGATAAATTTAGGGTGGTAACACGAAGCAATTGCTCTCGTCCCTGAAAAAGAAATTTTTCAGAGAGGAGGGCTTTTTTAATACAGAAAACCAAATGATTTTGAAATGCTAAAAACCAAGTTATCCCTAAAATGTAAGAAATGAGGTATGTAAAATGAAAAATATTTTAATCGGAGGAGCATGGCCATATGCAAATGGCTCATTGCATATCGGCCATATTGCAGGTCTGTTACCTGGTGATGTATTGGCAAGATATCACAGGGCTCTTGGAGATAATGTGTATTTTGTGTCAGGAAGTGACTGCCACGGTACTCCCGTTGCGATTCGTGCAAAACAAGAAAACAGAACCCCACAGGAAATCAGCGACATCTATCATGAAGAATTTGTGCAATGCTTTCAAAAGTTGGGCTTCAGTTATGATGTCTATACCAAAACATCATCCGACGCGCACAAGAGTTTTGTACAAGGATTTCATAAAAGGCTCTATGAAAGCCAATATGTTTATGAAAAGGAAACGCCACAGGCATACTGCGAAAATTGTGATACTTTTCTGGCTGACCGCTTTGTACTGGGAAAGTGTCCTAAATGCGGAAAAGATACACGAGGCGACCAATGTGATTTCTGTGGTACCGTACTTGAACCGGAAAATCTGATAGAACCCATTTGCGCAATCTGTAAAAAAACGATAGGATTCAGGAAATCAAAGCATTTATATATTGCGATTACCAAACTGCAAAGTGAGTTAAGAGATCTGGTCATTCGCCATCCCGAATGGAGAAAAAATGCGATAGCATTTACAAACAGATATATAGACGACGGATTAAGAGATCGTGCTTTGACAAGAGATTTGGAATGGGGAATCAAAGTTCCGAAAGACGGATACGAGAACAAAACAATCTATATATGGGCAGAAAATGTATTGGGATATTTATCCGCAAGCAAAATTGCAGCAGAAGAAAGAGGGGCAGATTTTGATGCGCTTTGGGGAAAAGATGCCAAACACTATTATGTACATGGAAAAGATAATATTCCGTTTCACACAATTATATTACCCGCTCTTTTACTGGCAAATGATAAGACAAAGCATTTGCCTGACCGGATAATATCAAGTGAATATTTGACGCTTGAGGGAAGGAAAATCTCCACAAGTCAAAATTATGCTATCTGGGTGAAAGATTTGTTAGATAACTATGAAGCAGACTCCATTCGTTACTTTTTTCTGGCGAATGGACCGGAAAAAAAAGATGCTGACTTTTCGTGGAGAGAATATGTAAACAGTCATAATGGAGAGCTGCTGGGGGCATATGGAAACTTTATAAATCGTTCCTTGACTTTTATCACAAAATATTATGGTGGCATTGTTCCGCAAGGAAAAAACAATCCGATTCTGAACAAGCAAATAGAGGAACTATTTGTGAAGGTTGGTAAACAGATAGAGGACGGAACTTTTAGAGATGCTCTTGATACCATATTTGGATTCATTCGAAATGCAAATAAGTTTTTTGATACAGAACAGCCTTGGATTACCAGAACCACTGATGCCGCTGCATGTGAGAATACATTGTATCAATGCGTGCAAATCATTGCAAATCTGGCTGTATTGCTTTATCCGTTTTTACCATTTTCCTCTGCAAAAGTATGCAATTGGCTGAATATAGACAGCAAGTGGGAAAAACATTCTGTTTCCGCGGGTTGTATTCTTCCTAAGATAGAGGTTTTGTTTCAAAGAATAGACAAGAAAGTAATTGAAATGGAAACGGAAAAATTGCAAAAATAGTGGTAGGAAAAAAGCCTGTTATCTTGTATAATGAGAATAGTGGCCGGACAGGGGACAATTGTATCTGTCTCTCTGTCCGGCAGTAAACGTGAAGGGTGGTATATTTGATTATGAGCAGATTATGGTATGAACAGCCGGCGGGCGTGTGGGAGGAAGCGCTTCCTCTGGGAAACGGCAGGATGGGCGCCATGGTGTTTGGCGAGCCGGTTTATGAGTTAATTCAGGTGAATGAGGACAGTATGTGGTATGGGGGACGGGTGGACAGAACCAACCCCGATACTTTAAAATATCTGCCTGAAATCAGGGAGCTGATTCTCGCAGGGAAGATACAAAAGGCGGAAAGGCTGATGAAGATGGCGATGTCGGGCTGTCCTGACAGCGCCCACCCTTACCAGACGTTGGGCAATATCCATTTTATTTTTGATCATATCGGCGAGGTAACATCCTACGAGCGCAGTCTTGATGTGGACAGGGCGGTTTACACCAATACTTTTTCCGCAAACGGTGTCCGCTTTCAGAGGGAATTGTTTCTATCGGCGCCGGATGACGTGATGGTGATGCGGATAAGCGCGGATAAGAAGGGTGCCATTACTTTTCAGGCGCTTCTGCGGCGGGAAAAGTTTTTTGACGGCGTAAAAAAGGCGGGTGAAAACGGTATCTGCCTGTACGGTAATCTGGGAAAGGGCGGCTTTGATTTTGCCATGCAGCTTACGGCGGTTTCTTTGGGCGGCAGTGTGCGGGTTATCGGCGAGCATCTTCTGGTGGAGGACGCAGACGAGGTACTTCTGTATTTTTGCGCCGGCACTACATACCGCATGCAGGATGTGGAGAAGGAAATTGACGGATTGATAAAGCGGGCGGCAGAAAAGTCCTATGAGGAGCTGCTTGCAAATCATGTTGCGGACTATAAAGCATTGTATGACAGGGTAGAATTTTCATTGGGAGATTTAACTGCACAGGACGCAGTTCCCACGGACAAGCGTATGCAGCTTGCCGCGGAAGGCAGTGTGGACATGGGGCTTTCCAAGCTGTATTTTGACTACGGCAGGTATCTTCTGATTTCCTGCAGCAGAGAGGGGACGCTGCCCGCAACCCTGCAGGGCATATGGAACAAAGACATGCTGCCCCCGTGGGACAGCAAATACACCATCAACATCAATATTCAGATGAACTACTGGCCGGCCGAGGTCTGCAACCTTTCAGAGTGCCATAAGCCGCTTTTTGAACTGATGCATACCATGCTGGAGAATGGCAGGGAGACGGCGCGGCGCATGTATGGCTGCCGCGGCTTTATGGCGCATCACAACACGGATATCTGGGGCGACTGTGTGACGCAGGACCACTGGCTGCCGGGCTCCTACTGGGTGATGGGCGCAGCGTGGCTCTGTACCCATCAGTGGACGCATTATCAATATACGCAGGACAAGGCGTTTCTGGCGGAGAGTTTTCCTATTATGCGGGAAGCGGCGCTGTTTTTCCTGGATTTCTGCATCGAGGATGGCGGCTACTTAAAGACCTGTCCTTCCGTGTCGCCGGAAAATACTTTTATTCTGCCAAGTGGGGAGAGAGGCTCCAATACGGCGGGTGTTACCATGGACAACCAGATTTTGCGTGATTTATTCGGACAATGTATTCAGGCGGCAGAGATTTTAGGTGTTTCTGATGAACTGAACGAGCAGATAAAAGCGGCAAGAGAGAAGCTGATGCCCACGCGGATAGGCGAAAAGGGCAATATTTTAGAATGGCAGGAGGATTATGAGGAAGCAGAGCCCGGGCACAGGCATATTTCGCACCTTTACGGACTGCACCCGTCGGAGCAGATTACGGTGGACGGCACGCCGGAGCTTGCAAAAGCGGCGCGGGTGACGCTGGAAAGGCGGCTTTCCCACGGCGGCGGACATACGGGCTGGAGTCGTGCATGGATTATCAACCACTACGCAAAGCTCTGGGACGGAGAGGCGGCTTATTACAATTTTGAGCAGATACTGGCAAAATCCACGCTGCCCAACCTCTTTGACAACCATCCGCCTTTTCAGATTGACGGTAATTTTGGCGCAACGGCGGCCATCGCGGAGATGCTGGTGCAGAGTACTTCTGAGAGGATTGTGCTTCTGCCTGCCCTGCCCGATGCATGGAAAAGCGGTTCTGTGAAAGGGCTTTGTGTAAAGGGCGGCGCGGAAGTGGACATTTACTGGCAGGACGGAGTACTTAGCCACGCGATTGTACGGGCGAAGTGCGATATCCGCACGAAGGTGCGCTATAAAGAAGAGATAAGGGAGCTGGAACTGAAGGCAGGAGAGGAAAAGGACGTGCGGTTTTAAGTCGAAAAACGAAGCCGGGGAATGCGTCCGGAAAGACGGCAGCAGCCATTTGGCATAAAACGGAGCACAGAAAAGGAAGAGAATGATGAAAACCAAAATTGTATGTATGGGAGACAGTATCACAGAAGGCTTTGGCGTGAGGGAGCAGGAGAGTTACCCCCACAGGCTGGGCTTGCTTCTGGGAGAAGAGTATGAGGTGGTAAACAAAGGTGTCTGCTGCAGCACTGCCATGAATCTGGAGCTTGACGGACAGGTAATGGGACTTCCTTATGTGCGGCAGGAAAGATACAGGGAGGCGCTTGCAGAAAAAGGGGATATCTACGTGATACTGCTCGGCACGAACGATGCGCAGGATGGGAAGGATGATGTGGAGGACTATACCAATCCTTTGGGTAATATGATTAGCAGAAAGGCAGAATTTGTTTCCAATTATCAGAACATCATTGACAGCGTGCGCAAGGCTGCGCCTGATGCCGCTGTCTATATCGGAATTCCCGCGCCCGTGCAAAATTGTATCTGGCGCAGGCATCAGGAACGTTATCTGCAGGAACTTATGCCTTTCTTTGCAGAAATTTTAGCGGCCAATCCGGATATAAAGAAGATTGATGTCCATGCCGCTTTTGAAAAGCTGGATAAAGAAAAGGTGTCCGCTCTGTATCAGGAGGACGGGCTGCACCCCAATCCGGCAGGGCTGCAGTTGATTGCCGACACGGTGTATCGTGCATTATGTCCGCATGAGGCGGCTTTGCAGAATTAGGAACGGTGCCGCTTCGCAGAAATAAAGGTTGACTTTAATGCGTTGATGTACTATAAATAAAAAGAATAATCTGTACTTGAAACAGGAAAGGATATTATATGAGCGAAGAAAAGAAAATCCCTTACAAAATTTACTTAGAAGAAAGCGAGATGCCGAAGCAGTGGTACAACGTGCGTTCCGACATGAAGAATAAGCCCGCGCCCCTGTTGAATCCCGGGACCCTGCAGCCCATGGGATACGAGGATTTGCGTCCCGTGTTCTGTGACGAGCTGATTAAGCAGGAACTGGATGATACGACGGCATATATCGATATTCCGCAGGAGATACAGGACTTTTATAAAATGTATCGTCCGTCGCCCCTTGTCCGCGCGTACTGTCTGGAGAAGGAGCTGGACACACCGGCAAAGATTTACTACAAATTTGAGGGCAATAACACCAGCGGCAGCCACAAGCTGAATTCTGCCATTGCGCAGGCGTATTACGCAAAGAAACAGGGCTTAAAAGGCGTTACCACTGAGACGGGAGCCGGACAGTGGGGAACTGCACTTTCCATGGCATGTGCTTATCTTGGGCTTGACTGCAAGGTGTATATGGTAAAGGTATCCTACGAGCAGAAGCCTTTCAGACGTGAAGTGATGAGAACTTACGGCGCAAGTGTGACGCCTTCTCCTTCCGAGACTACGGCGGTCGGCAGAAAGATTCTGGCAGAGCATCCCGGAACAACGGGCAGCCTGGGCTGTGCTATCTCCGAAGCTGTCGAGGTGGCAACCAGCAATGAGGGTTATCGTTATGTGCTGGGCAGCGTTTTGAATCAGGTGCTTTTACATCAGTCAGTGATTGGTCTGGAAACCAAGGCGGCTATGGACAAATATGGCATCACGCCGGATATTATCATTGGCTGTGCCGGCGGCGGTTCCAACTTAGGCGGTCTGATTTCACCTTTTATGGGAGAAAAACTGCGCGGCGAAAAAGATTACCGCTTCATTGCGGTGGAGCCCGCATCCTGCCCCAGCTTTACAAGAGGAAAGTTTGCTTATGATTTCTGCGATACGGGAATGGTGTGTCCGCTTGCAAAGATGTATACGCTGGGCAGCGGCTTTATTCCTTCTGCTAACCACGCGGGAGGGCTTCGTTACCACGGCATGAGCTCCACTCTGTCCCAGCTTTATCATGACGGATTGATGGAAGCGGTAGCGGTAGAGCAGACCAGTGTGTTTGAGGCGGCACAGAAATTTGCGAGAATCGAGGGTATCCTGCCCGCGCCGGAGAGCAGCCATGCCATCCGTGTGGCAATCGACGAGGCGATGAAGTGCAAGGAGACGGGAGAGGAAAAGACCATCGTATTTGGTCTTACCGGAACCGGCTACTTCGATATGGTTGCATACCAGAAATACAACGACGGAGAAATGACGGATTACATTCCCACGGACGCAGATTTGCAGAAGGGCTTTGACGGACTTCCCAAGGTGGAAGCGTAATCAGTTTACACTTAATAGGATTAACCTGATGGTTGCATGTATAGCCTGCCAGCGCCTTACCCGGTGCTTTGGCAGGCTTTTTGCAGCAGGAAACCTTGAACAGGGAATCGGTCATGGCAGTCAGAACCATAAAAGGTTGTGCAAATAGCTTAAAAAACCTCAGAAAAGGTATGGTATTTGATGGAAGATTATGCTATAATGTAAGCACTTACATGAAGATTTATCAAAAAGGGCAGATTGACTGCCAAAAAGAAAGGAGTGTAGGCAGGCGTGGAACTGAGAACAGCAGTATCACCCAGAGATGTGAAGCATTATACCACGGAGAGGCTGCGGGAGGAATTTCTGATTCAGAATCTGTTTGTCCCGGGCGAGATTAAGCTGGTATACAGCCACATTGACAGAATCATTACGGGAGCGGCGGTACCCGTGGAGCCCCTTGTGCTGACAGCGGGGGACGAGCTTCGTGCGGAGTACTTCTGCCAGAGAAGAGAGCTTGGCGTCATCAATATTGGCGGTACAGGAACCATTACGGTAGATGGAAGGGCTTACAAAGTAGGATTTAAGGAAGCCATGTATATTGGCATGGGCTCTAAGGAAATTATCTTTGCCAGCGAGGACGGAAAGAATCCGGCTAAGTTCTACTTAAACAGCGCTCCGGCGCACAGAACCTGTCCCACCGTGCTGATTAAGCCGGAGGGAGAGCCTGAAGAGGGAGTCGTTATTGTAAAGGATGAAAACAAGGTTGAGTTGGGAAGCTTAGAGGATGCAAACCACAGAGTTATCTGCAAATACATCCTGCCCGGACAGGTAGAAAGCTGCCAGTTGGAAATGGGCATGACGAAGCTGGAGCCCGGAAGTGTCTGGAACACGATGCCCTGCCATACACACGACAGACGCATGGAGGTATACCTCTATTTTGAAATGCCGGAGGATGCTTTTGTGATGCATTACATGGGAGAGCCGAATGAGACAAGGCATATTGTGATGCGCAACGAAGAAGCGGTGATTTCTCCGAGCTGGTCCATTCACTCAGGCTGCGGTTCCAGAGCCTATACCTTTATCTGGGGCATGGTCGGAGAAAATCAGGATTTTGATGATATGGACGGCGTTGCGATGAAGGATTTAATGTAATATAAAATGATAATGGGTGATTGCAAAACTCTGAATTGATACCGTTGTCATTGTGCACATTGTATATTCCAACGCAGACTCGCTTTCGCTCCGAGCTTACCGTAGCGGTACGTAAGCTGCCAAAATACGGCAGCTAAGTACCGACGGTAAGCAAGGGTCTGCTTATGGAATCTACAATGCGTACAATTCGAAAGCGGCAAATGTGAGTGTTGCAATTACCTGATAAAATTATAATAAGAGAAGGAGAAGAAAAATGAGCGAGTACACAAATTTCAGTTTGGAAGGCAAGGTTGCATTGGTAACGGGGGCATCCTATGGTATTGGTTTTGCGATTGCTTCTGCATATGCTGAGGCAGGCGCTACGATCTGCTTTAACGATATCAAGCAGGAACTGGTTGACAAGGGAATTGCCGCATATGAGGAAAAGGGCATCAAGGCTCATGGTTACGTATGTGACGTTACGAATGAAGAGGCAGTAAATGCCATGGTTGCGCAGATTGAAAAGGAAGTCGGCGTGATTGATATTCTGGTAAACAATGCCGGTATCATCAAGCGTATCCCTATGACAGAGATGACGGCAGAGCAGTTCAGACAGGTTATCGACGTGGATTTGAACGCACCGTTTATCGTATCCAAGGCTGTTATTCCTTCCATGATTCAGAAGGGACATGGCAAGATTATCAACATCTGCTCCATGATGTCTGAGCTGGGACGCGAAACGGTATCCGCTTATGCAGCAGCAAAGGGTGGTTTAAAGATGCTCACAAGGAATATCTGCTCTGAGTACGGACAGTATAACATTCAGTGTAACGGCCTTGGACCCGGTTACATTGAGACACCTCAGACAGCGCCTCTGCGTGAGATTCAGCCGGACGGCAGCAGACATCCTTTCGATCAGTTTATCTGTGCAAAAACACCTGCAAACCGCTGGTTAAAGGCAGAAGAACTGACCGGTCCCGCTGTATTCTTAGCTTCTGAGGCTTCCAATGCAGTAAACGGACATATTCTCTATGTAGACGGCGGTATTCTGGCTTATATCGGAAAGCAGCCTGAATAAAAGGAATGAAGTTGCACTAAGGCTGTAAAATACACAGCCTAAGAGCAACTAAGTCATTCCTCGAAGAATCGCCGGAGGCGATTCTTCCATAATAGTCGAGGATGTGCAGACCGGAGGTCATTCTCCGCGCAAATGGAGGATAGATAGAATGAAAATTGCATTAATTAACGAGAACAGTCAGGCGGCTAAGAATGGGCTGGTGTATGAGACTTTAAAGAAGGTAGTGGAGCCGATGGGGCATGAGGTGGTCAACTATGGGATGTATTCTGCGGAGGACGCGCATTCCCTGACCTATGTGCAGAACGGCATACTGGCGGCAGTGCTTTTGAATTCGGGCGCAGCGGATTACGTGATTACCGGCTGCGGCACCGGCGAGGGCGCTATGTTGGCGTGCAACTCCTTCCCGAAGGTGCTCTGCGGACATATTGAATCCCCGCTTGACGCGTACCTGTTTTCACAGGTCAACGACGGCAACTGCGTGGCGCTTCCCTTTGCTGAGAATTTTGGCTGGGGCGGAGAGCTGAATCTGGAATATATTTTTGAAAAATTATTCTGTACGCCCGGGGGCGGCGGTTATCCGAAGGAGCGTGTGGAGCCGGAGCAGCGCAACAAAAAGATTCTGGACGCCGTAAAGGAGGTTACGCATGTTGACATGGTAACTATCTTAAAGAATCTAGACAGGGAGCTTGTAAAGGGCGCGCTGTCAGGCGAGAAGTTTGCGGAGTATTTCTTTGCAGACTGCAAATGCGATAAGATAGCGGCGGCAGTAAAGGAAGTATTAGCATAAAAATAAGCGGCAGCCGGAGACGCGCAGCGAGTCCGGCCTGCCTGTGAGGAAAAGCCCGAACGGGCAGATAGGAGATTGTCATGAATGCAGTTTTAGAGAAAATCAGCAAAATCGGCATTGTGCCGGTGGTAAAGATTGACAGGGTGGAGGATGCGGTTCCTCTTGCAAAGGCGCTCTGTGACGGCGGACTTCCCTGTGCAGAGGTTACTTTCCGTACGGATGCAGCAGCAGGCGCTATCAAAGCGATGACGGAGAATTTCCCTGATATGTGCGTGGGCGCAGGTACCGTACTCAATGCCGAGCAGGTAGATGCGGCAGTAGCAGCGGGCGCAAAGTTTATTGTAAGCCCGGGCTTAAATCCCAACACCGTAAAATATTGTATCGAGAAGAATGTTCCCATCACGCCGGGTACTTCAAGCCCTTCCGATATTGAGCAGGCAATTGAACTGGGACTTGATGTGGTAAAATTCTTCCCTGCAGAGCAGTCCGGCGGACTTGCCAAAATCAAGGCGATGGCAGCGCCCTATGTGAACATGAAATTCATGCCCACAGGCGGCATCAACGCAAAGAATTTAACCTCTTACCTTGACTTCAACAAGATTATCGCCTGCGGTGGTTCTTGGATGGTTCCCGGAGATTTGATTAATGCGGGAGAATGGGACAAGATTGAACAGCTTACCAGAGAAGCGGTACAGACTATGTTAGGCTTTGAGCTTGCACATGTGGGCGTCAATGCTGAAAATGAGGAAGAAGCAGAGAAGGCAGCAAGAAGATTTGCATTTATCTTTGGTATGCCTGTGAAGGTTGGCGGCAGCTCCGTATTTGCAGGAAAGGTACTGGAAGTGATGAAGAAGCCCTACCTCGGCAAGAACGGACACATTGCGATTGCAACCAACTATATCGTAAGGGCAGTCAATTACCTTGAAAATGTCCTTGGCGTGGAATTTGACGAGACTACTGCCAAGAAGGACGACAAGGGCAATCTGAAGGCAATTTACCTGAAGGAAGAGATTGGCGGCTTTGCCGTACATCTGGTACAGAAATAAGCATTAACAAAATAGAGAGGAAAAATAAAATGGCAAAAGTAATTACGATGGGTGAAATCATGCTGAGATTGTCCACCCCGAACAATGAAAAGTTTATTCAGGCAGATGAGTTTGATGTGTGCTACGGCGGCGGGGAAGCTAATGTAGCGGTATCTCTGGCAAACTACGGACATGATGCCGAGTTTGTGACGGCGGTTCCCGACAATGAAATCGGCGAGTGCGCGGTTGCTGCTCTGAGAAAGTACAATGTAGGAACAAAGCACATTGCAAAATGCGGCGAGAGACTTGGCATCTATTTCCTGGAGTCCGGCTCTTCCATGAGACCTTCCAAGGTAGTGTATGACAGGGCACATTCCTCCATTTCCACTGCAACAGAGGCAGATTTTGACTTTGACGCTATTTTTGAGGGCGCTGACTGGTTCCACTTTACAGGCATCACACCGGCAGTATCCGACGCAGCAGCGGAACTGACTGAAAAAGCGTTGATTGCGGCAAAGAAGCATGGCGTAAAGGTTTCCGTTGACTTAAACTTCCGCAAGAAACTGTGGTCTTCTGAAAAAGCGCAGAAGGTTATGACAAACCTGATGAAGTATGTTGACGTGTGCATCGGCAATGAAGAGGATGCAGAGCTGGTACTTGGCTTTAAGCCCGGTGAGACGGATGTAACCAGCGGTGAACTGGAGCTTGCAGGCTACAAGTCCATTTTTGAGCAGATGGTAGAGAAATTTGGATTTGAATACTGTGTATCCTCCCTGCGTGTGAGCCACTCGGCTTCCGACAATGGCTGGTCTGCATGTATTTATTCCAAAGAAACCAAGGAATTCTATCATTCCAAGGAATACAGCATACACCCCATTGTGGACCGTGTAGGCGGCGGCGACTCCTTTGCAGGCGGCGTTATCTGCGGCCTTCTGGATGGCAAGGACTTTAAGGCTGCGCTGGAATTCGGTGTTGCGGCTTCCGCACTGAAGCATACCATTCCCGGCGACTTCAATCTGGTTTCCAGAAAGGAAGTAGAGACACTGGCTGGCGGCGATGCTTCCGGACGTGTACAGAGATAATGGTCAGAGAGTAAAAGAAATAAATGAAAAACTGCTGTTTCACAGGCGAAAAGCTTCTGTGGAACAGCAGTTTTTTTCATGCTTTTATTTTGATGTCTCACTTTTGTGTACCATGACACAGTTTTTCCCATTTCGTTTGGCCTGATACAGCGCACTGTCCGCTTCCTCAAAGAAAGCGCTGGCACTTTCGCGGGGGCGGTCATAGACGGCCGCGCCGAGGCTTAAGGTAAAATGTGCGTCGCCAAGGGAAGTCCGGAAGGTAAAGGCGGCGAAGTCCGCGCGTATTTTTTCGGCGATAACCTCCGGCTTGTCGTGGGGAAGCAGCATGGAAAATTCTTCTCCGCCGTAGCGTGCGCTAAAGCCTTCTTTTTTGCTGTTTTCTACAAAGAGCTGTCCTACCTTTTGAATCACCTCATCGCCAAAGGCATGTCCGTAAGTATCGTTCACTTTTTTAAAATTATCGATATCGGCAATAATAACGGAGAAAGGATGCTGCTCTTTCTCAAACTCTTTTTGGTAATATTCCAATTCTTCATAAAAGGCTTCATGGTTGTAGAGGTGCGTCAGAGAGTCCCGTCGGGAGCGCTCTTCGTTTATGACAACATCCTGATTGACCTTTTCAAGAATAACATAGGTGACAATCGTTCCGCCGATAAAGATGCAAATTTCTATAAAAGGGCTGAACGATGTCTGCGGCAGCATATAGGGCGTATTCGGTACAAAGTAAAATTGATCCGCTATGTACAGCAGTATCACAAGAACCGCCTGCAGCAGCGTCATAAGATGGTCACGGTAAAGCGGCGTCAGCATCATGGGAAGAAGCAGCATGGCGGGGAGCATACCGACGCTGGTGTGCACGCATACGGTAATCCCTGCAAACAGACTGATGAGGAGGATGGTGTAGATGGAAACCACCCGCCGGCTGTGTGACTGAAAAAGCCGCGTAAAGGCAAGCTCAAAGCCGACAAGCACTAAAAGTTCAAGTCCGCTGGGCCTTACAATAAACAAATAAAAATAGTAAGATTTGCTGCACTCCGGTGTAGGACTGTAAAACAAAAATAAGAGCAGTTCTACAAGCAGAGTGAGCAGCCATATTTTCCAAAACAGTGAAAAGATAGTCCGGTTCCATTCTTCCCATTGTTTCTCATTTAAAGTTCGATTGCTCTTGGTGTTTTTCAGAAGAGCCATGATTTGACCTCCTTGCGATTACTCCCTGAAAAAAGTATACAGCGGTTTTGCTTTTTTGTATAGTGTTTTGCAACCTGACGAATCAATTTTGGTAGAAATAGATAAAAAGAGGAAACTCTTTTTGTGAAAATAGTTTCTTGTATAAAATTTAGAACAATGATACAATGAAGGAAACTAAAAACAAAAAGCGGGTTTCTTTGGCTGGCGGAGTGGAGACATATGGGGCAAAGGGAAGAGATATTAGAAGGAACTTTACAGGTGTTTAATCAAAAAGGGCTGAAGTTTACCATGGATGACGTGGCAAAAATTCTGCAGATGAGCAAAAAAACGATTTATACGGTGTTCCATGACAAAGAAGAGTTGTTTCTTGCCATGGTAGACTATCTGTTTGATTATATTAAGGAAAGTGAACAGCAGGTGCTGGAAGATAAAGAGCTGTCCACACTTGAAAAAATCAGAAAAATTTTGGGTGTTATGCCGGAGGGATATAAAGATGTTGATTTCAGACAGCTCTATCTGTTAAAGGATAAGTATCCAACCATTTACAGACAGGTGGAACTGCGGCTGGAGACGGGATGGGAGTCAACCATTGCGCTGATTGAGCAGGGAATTGCAGAAGGGGTGGTGCGGCCGATTCAGATTCCGATTCTAAAGTTGATGTTAGAGGCGGCGCTGGAGCAGTTTTTCCAGCGGGATATCCTGATTCAGCATCAGATTTCTTATCAACAGGCGCTTGATGAAGTGGTGACAATATTGATAGATGGTATCAAGGTACATTAAGGAGGTCTTATGGAAAAACAGTTGCACTTGAAAAAAACAAATCTGGTGGCAGTGATTGCCCATTCCAGCAATGTGGTTCTGCTTACGGCATTTACCTTTGTAGAGGCATGGCAGCGGGGAGAGTCCTTGATTCGGGCTTTTATCCTGCTGGCAATCGGTCTGGCGCCGGTCATTGCGGAGGTCATCGCTTTTTGCAGGAATCGGGATACGGGAGCAATCAAGCACCTGCTTGGTATCGGATACGCGGTTTTCTACACATACGCCATATTGACGGCGCAAAACCAGATGGTGTTTGTGTTTGTCATTCCGATGATTCTGATGGTGGTTATGTTCAATGACCAGAAGTACATTATCATGGTAAATACAGGTGTGATTATTCTGAACCTGATTGTCGTGATTGGCGGCTTTTATACGGGGAAATTCGGATTTACTACAGTAAATGCGGGGCTGCTGCAGCTTGCTTCCATTGTCATGGTGGCGATAAACTCCTTTCTCGCGGCAAGGATGCTCGGACAGAACAATGCGCAGCAGATAAGCAATATAGAAGAGGCGCAGAAGGAGACGGAAAAGCTGCTTGCAGATATTTCAAAGATTTCAGAGCAGATGAAGGCAGGTATAGCGGAAATCAACACGGGGCTTGACGATCTGCTGACAATATCCGAGGTTACGGAACGGGCGATGGGCGAAGTTTCGCACGGCGCGACGGACACGGCGGAGGCGGTTGCACAACAGCTTCATCAGACAGAGGCAATACAGGAAAAAGTGGAACATGTGAGCGCTGAGGCAGAGGGCATAGCGGAAAACATGAAGCAGACCGCACAGGCGATTATGGAGGGCAGCAAAAATGTGGATGTTCTTGCTGCATGTACAGAAGCCTCTGTGCGCAACGGTGAGGAAGTGACTGGCAAGCTGAAGAGCCTTGATGCTTATATGGAGGAAATGCAGACCATCGTAGGACTTATCGGCGGCATTACCTCGCGCACAAGCCTTCTCGCGCTGAATGCAAGCATAGAAGCGGCGCGTGCGGGAGAAGCCGGCAGAGGATTCTCTGTTGTGGCAACGGAAATTTCCAGTATGGCGACGCAGACGCAGGAGGCGACCGGCAACATCAACGGGCTTATCGGCAATGTGTCTGCTGCAATTCGGGAAGTTGTGCAGGTTATTTACAATATGATAGACGGGATTAACGACGGCAAGGCGTCCACGGAGCAGACCGTGAAGAGCTTTGACCTGATTCAGAAGAGTTCGGGAGAAATAAGCGCCAGCATAGAAAGACTTCACGAGAGCGTGGAGGAACTGAAAAATGCCAACAGGATGATTGTGGATTCCATTCAGACCATTTCTGCAATTTCCGAAGAGGTGACTGCCCGTTCGGGAGAGACCATGGAGGCGGAGACGCGCAACATGAAGGCGCTGCGGGATATCAAGATACAGATGCAGGAGCTCCTTTCCATTACAAAAAAGTAGCATAACATGGAGGAAACGATGTCGGAACGAATTTATTTAAACAATGACTGGAAATTTGCCGAGCAGTTTGACATGGAGATGACAAAGCCCCATTATGCGGACGACGGGATGCAGAAGGTAAGGCTTCCCCACACCTGCAAAGAGCTGCCGTTCCATTATTTTGACGAACAAATTTATCAGATGGTATGCGGTTACCGGAAGGTGCTTTTCATTGCAGAAGAGTGGCGTGGGAAAGTGATAACCCTTACGTTTACGGGAGCGGCTCACGAGAGCGAGGTGTTTTTGAACGGGGAAAAAATAGGCGAGCACCACTGTGGCTATACGGCCTTTTCCATGGATATCAGCGAGCATGTAAAATTCGGAGAGGACAATGTACTGGCTGTCAGGCTGAACACCGGAGAGGACAGCAATATTCCTCCCTTCGGGTATGTGGTGGACTACATGACCTACGGCGGCATCTACCGCGATGTGTATCTGGAAGTCAAGAATCCCAGCCATCTGGAAGACGTATTTTTATGGTCGGAGGTTTCCTTAAAACAGCCGAAGGCAAGACTTCACGCACAGGTGAAGCTTGCGGGTAAGAAAGCTTCCCATTCCCTGCGCCAGTACATCAGGAAAAAGGGGGAAGAGGAGTACCGCCTTTTGGGCGAACAGAAAGTGATAAAGGCAGGAACGGAGGGCTCTGCCGAAGAGGCGCAAAAAGAGGAGCAACTGTGCTTTACAGCCGACGATGTGGAACTTTGGGACATCAACAATCCGGTTTTGTATGAGATAAAGACGCAGCTTCTTTCCGAAGAAGAAGTGGAAGATGAAAAGGTGATTACGTTTGGTTTCCGCAGAGCCGTATTTTTGCGGAGTGGATTTTACTTAAACGGTAAAAGGGTGCGGCTTCGGGGATTGAACCGGCACCAGAGCTATCCATACGTGGGATATGCCATGCCAAAGTCCATACAGAGGATGGATGCGGACATTCTGAAAAAGGAGTTGGGACTGAATGCAGTCAGAACTTCCCATTACCCCCAGTCCCATGATTTTCTGGATCGCTGTGACGAACTGGGACTTCTGGTGTTTACGGAGATCCCGGGCTGGCAGCACATCGGGGATGAAGCTTGGAAGGAACAGGCGGTACGCAATGTAGAGGATATGGTCAAGCAGTACAGGAACCATGCTTCCATCATTCTGTGGGGTGTGCGCATCAACGAATCCGGAGACGACGATGCCTTTTACCTGCGGACAAACGAGGCGGCGCACCGATTGGACCCCACAAGACAGACCGGCGGCGTCAGGGCGCATAAAAAAAGCTCCCTGCTGGAAGATGTCTATACCTACAATGATTTTTCCCATGATGGGAAACATAAGGGATGTGAGAGTAAAAAGGCAGTTACCTCCGATATGGAAAAGCCCTATCTTATCAGCGAATATAACGGACATATGTATCCGACCAAGGCGTTTGACTGGGAGGAACACAGGGCACAACACGCCATCCGACACGCAAATGTGCTGAATCAGGTGGCGTTAGAGCCGGACATTGCGGGCAGTTTTGGCTGGTGTATGGCGGATTACAACACGCATAAGGACTTTGGAAGCGGGGACAGAATCTGCTATCACGGCGTGATGGATATGTTCCGCAATCCCAAGCTGGCGGCAGACATTTATGCCTGTCAGCAGGAAGAGGATCCCGTGCTTTCCCTGACTTCTTCCATGGATATCGGTGAACACCCCGGCTGCAACAGGGGCGATACCTGGATACTGACCAATGCTGACAGCGTCAGGATGTATAAAAACGACAGGTTTATCAAGGAATACCGAAAGGAAGATTCTCCTTACAAGGGATTAAAGCACGGTCCCCTTCTGATTGATGATTTTATCGGGGATGCGATAGAGAAAAATGAAGCTTTCAAGCCGGCGCAGGCAAAGGGAATCAAGGATGCCTTAAACCTTACGGCAAGGTACGGGCTTTCCAACCTGCCGAAATCCGTCTACCTGACGGCAGTGAAAATGCTTACGATATATCATATGAAGCCGACGCAGGCGGTGGAGCTTTACAACAAGTACATCGGGGACTGGGGCGGCGCTTCCACGGTATACCGGTTTGAGGCCGTAAAGGACGGGAAGGTGGTAAAAACCATGGTGAAGGAACCGTCAAAGGAAGTAAAGCTGTGGGCGCAGGCGGACCATCAGACGCTTTTAGAGGAGCACGCCTACGATGTGGCGGCAGTGCGGATACGGGTGCTTGACGAAAATGACAATCTGCTGAGTTTCTTCTCGGAACCGGTGGTTTTGCGCACGGAGGGACCTATAGAACTGATTGGCGGCGAAATCATTTCCTTAAAGGGCGGCATGGCCGGCACCTATGTCAAAACCACAGGCGAAGCTGGAGAAGCGGCAATTATCATAACAAATGCGCAGGCAGGAGAAATAAGACTGGCATTTTCCGTGCAGGTAAGAGAAAGGAAGGAGAAATAGGTAATGCAGGAGAAATCAAAGTATATTTTCGGAAACCCCATGACAGACAAGGTATACCGCAAGGCGGTCAAGTCAAAAAAGAAGTATATAAAAAAATTCGGGGACGATACGGGAGTGAGTTATCCGGTATCCTTACAGAAAAATACCCATATCGGCGACTCGCTCGGCGTGGTGGATGTGCTGCTTCCGCAGGAGGGTCAGAAGGCAGGCGGCGGCATGGAATTTGACAAGGAAAAAGGCATTATTGTGGGCAATATCCGCATGGGCTTTGGGCATTACCGCATTTCCATGGCAATCGCTTCCGCAGCCAAATCCATGGGCTATACGCCTTACTGGATGGACTTAAATTCCTATAAACAGACCACCTGTACCAAGGTAATCAGCGCGCAGAACGATTTGTATTCCCTGGGTTCCAGACTCTCGGGAAAGAGCCGTCTTTTCAATAAACTGGTGTGGGAGCCCATGAATTACGAGGGCTTCAGAAAGCTTTCCTACAATGCTTCCGACCAGAAGAACGCGGAGCTGATGGCGGCTGTCTACGGCAATGTGCCGAAAGAGATTCCGGTGGTGGCAACCCATGTCTGGCCGGCACAGGCGGCAATCCACAGCGGCATGAAATACGTGGTAAACGCTATTCCCGATAACTGGCCCATGGCGCTTCACTTAGCGGAGGGAAGCCTTCATACGGTGCAGACGAAGTACGCTTATCAGGGCTACCGCATCTTAAACGGCATGCAGGGAAAGGACGTCTTAAAGCCCATGCCGGAAGAGGATTTGGTATACACCGGACACTATATCGACCATGAGCTTGTTGCCAATATTGAGGCGGACTGCGAGGCAAGAATCCGAAGGAAAGAAAAGGGCGAGCCCATGCGTTTTCTGCTTACCATCGGAGGCGCGGGCGCGCAGAAGGAAATTTTTGCCGCCATTATCAAAAATCTGCTTCCTGCCATACAGGATAAGAAAGCGGCGCTCTATGTCAATGTGGGAGACTATCAGAACGTATGGAAGGAGCTGCTCTCAGAAATCCCTCAGATGCAGGAATTTGCAAAGGAGCATTTTAACGACTGGCAGGCGACGAGGCAGTTTGCGGAAGAAGCACTGACGGGCAGAGTGGAAGGAATCCACGGATTTTATCATGAAAATATTTTTGAGGCGGTTTACTGCACCAATCTCCTGATGAGAAGCTGTGATGTGCTGGTGACGAAGCCGAGCGAGCTGGCGTTTTATCCGGTGCCCAAGCTGTTCATCAAGAGAGTTGGAGGGCATGAGCAGTGGGGCGCTGTCCACTCGGCGGAAATCGGGGACGGAACCTTAGAGTGCCGCGATATCCCGCATACGCTGCAGATGACGGAACTGTTTATCAAGGAGCAGGGCATGTTACAGGATATGTGCGAGGCCATTGTGAAGAACAAGGCGGCAGGCATTTATGACGGCGCTTACAAAGTGGTGGAGCTTGCTTTTGCACGAAGGAACGGAAACTAAGGAGTATATAAAATAACACATAGACAAGAAAGGAAAGGTATTAAAATGAAACTGTCATTAAAAGAAAAAATTTCTTATGGACTCGGCGCGGTGGGAAAGGATATGGTTTACATGCTTTCCGCCAGCTATATTCTGTATTACTACCAGGACATTTTAGGAGTGAGTGCCATCGCCATGGGTGTCATTCTGATGGTGGCGAGAGTATTCGATGCGTTCAATGACCCGATTATGGGTGTGATTGTAGCAAAGACAAAAACCCGCTGGGGCAAATTCAGACCATGGCTTTTGATTGGCACAGTTTTAAATGCATTCATTCTGTATTTCTTGTTTGCAGCGCCGCCTGCGCTGAACGGTAACGGGCTGATCGCTTATGCGGCGGCAACCTATATTCTCTGGGGCGTTACCTACACCATGATGGATATTCCTTTCTGGTCCATGATTCCGGCGTTTACGGAGGGCGGTAAGGAAAGGGAAGGACTGTCAACACTGGCGCGTTCCTGTGCAGGCGTCGGCTCTGCCCTGATTACCATCATTACCATGGCAAGCGTGGCATGGCTGGGACAGGGAAATGAGCGCACGGGCTTTCAGTTGTTTGCCCTGATTGTCGCTGCACTCTTTATTGTATTTACCACCATTGCCTGCATCACTATCAAGGAAAAATCGACAGTTGACGTGGATTCCCCTTCCGTGGGGCAGATGTTTAAGGCGCTTTTACAGAATGACCAGGCGATGATGGTGGTGCTCACCATCGTGTTGGTAAACTGCTCCCTTTACATTACGTCAAACCTTGTTATCTACTTCTTTAAATATGATTTTGGCGGCGAGTCCTGGCTCAGCGCTTATACGCTGTTTAACACCTTTGGCGGCGGAATCCAGATTTTGTCCATGATGCTTTTCTTCCCGCTGCTGCGGAAAGTGTTAAGCGCCATTCAGGTCTTTTATGTCAGCTTTGCTATGGCGATTGTCGGCTATATAGCGTTGCTGGTTGTGATATTTTCCAATATGTCCAACGTTTTCCTTCTGCTGATTCCGGCCTTCTTTATCTTTGTGGCATTTGGTATGCTGACTGTACTGACAACGGTATTCCTTGCCAACACAGTGGATTACGGCGAGCTGAAAAATAAGCGGAGGGACGAGAGCGTTATCTTCTCCATGCAGACTTTTGTGGTAAAACTGGCTTCCGGCGTGGCTGCACTGATTGCCTCCATCTGCCTTGCTGTCTGCAACTTGAGCAGCGATACCACGGACACGGGAGTGGTGGAGGTTGCAGCAGGCTCATCGGTTCTTTGGCTCAGGCTTACCATGACGGTGATTCCCATTGTCGGTCTTTTGATAGCGGTGTTCTTGTTCCGTAAAAAATATATCCTGACAGACGAAAAGTTAGCGGAAATCACAGAGCAGATTAAGAAATAATGTCATCATAAGAAAGGGTTGCCATGATTGAGAAAATTGACAGACAGTTTGTTTTGCACACAGAGAATACCACATATTGTTTTCAGGTGCTTCCCACAGGCCATCTGGAGCATCTTTACTATGGCAGGCGGATTACGCTGCCGGCGGGAGAGGGACTTTCCGCACTTTGTGAAAAGCATGCTTTTGCGCCGGGCAATACCAATCTCTATGATAAGGAAAATGCTCATTTTTCACTGGAGGACATCAGACTGGAGATGTCCTCCTATGGAAAAGGCGATATCAGGGAGCCTTTTGTGGAGGTAGTCCATGCGGACGGCAGCAGCACCTCGGATTTTCTGTTTGAAAAGGCAGAAATCAAACAAGGAAAAGACAGCTTTGAAACCCTGCCCGGTTCCTATGGCAGCGAAGAAGAGGCAGAGCAGCTCTGCATCACCCTGCGGGATGAGGGATATGGGCTTGTATTGGAGCTCTATTACTATGTGTACGAGGACTGCGACGTTATCTGCAGAAGCGCCAAACTTATCAATAAAAGTGAGGAAGAGGTCAAGCTTCTGCGCCTTCTGAGCGCACAGCTTGACTTTGATACCGCGGGTTATGTGTTCACCACCTTTAACGGCGGCTGGGCAAGGGAAATGAGAAGAAATGATGTAAAGGTCTATGCGGGAAAGCATATCAATTCTTCGTATACAGGAACCTCGTCAAGTCGGGCGAATCCCTTCGTGATGCTTTCTAAGGAGAACACGACGGAAGATTTTGGAGAATGTTTCGGCGTCAATCTGATATACAGCGGCAACCACTATGAATGTTGTGAGGCGGGCAGCTTTGGCAAGACGAGATTGTCCATGGGAATCAATCCACAGTCTTTCTGCTTTATTTTACAACCCGAAGAGAGTTTTGAAGCGCCGGAGGCAGTGATGACCTATTCTGCCGCGGGTTACAACAGCATGAGCGGGCAGATGCACAAATTTGTGCGGAAACATATTGTGCGGGGACAGTGGAAGGAGAAAGAAAGACCTGTTTTGCTGAATAGCTGGGAGGCAGCATATTTTGACATCGATGAGCGCAAGCTGCTCAGGCTGGCGAAGGCCGGAAAAGAAGCGGGCATTGAATTGTTCGTCATGGACGATGGATGGTTTGGCGAGCGCAATGACGATACCTCCTCGCTGGGCGACTGGGTAGTCAACAAAAAGAAGCTGCCTTCGGGGATTTTAGGTCTTAGCAGAAAAGTAAAAGAACTGGGACTTTTGTTTGGTATCTGGGTGGAGCCGGAAATGGTCAGTGTAAACAGCAGGCTCTACGAAGCGCATCCGGACTGGGCGTTGCAGATTCCGGGGAAGAATCATTCGGAGGGAAGAAATCAGCGCATCCTTGACCTTACCAGAAAAGAGGTACAGGATTATGTGATAGAAGCCATGAGCAGCGTATTTTCGTCGGGGGATATCTCTTACGTCAAATGGGACATGAACCGAACCTTTACGGACTATTTTTCCGCAGCCCTGCCCGCAGAACGGCAGGGTGAGGTAGCGCACCGCTATGTGCTTGGCCTGTATCGCTGCATGAAAGAACTGACAGAGCGTTTTCCCCAGATTCTGTTTGAGGGCTGCGCGGCGGGCGGAAATCGCTTTGATTTGGGGATTCTCTGCTATTTTCCGCAGATTTGGGCAAGCGACGACACCGATGCGCTCTGCAGGGCGGAAATTCAGAACGGCTACAGCTACGGCTATCCTTTGTCGGTGGTCAGCGCCCATGTGTCCGGCTGTCCCAACCATCAGACGCTGCGCATAACGCCGCTGGAAACCAGATTTAACGTGGCATGCTTTGGCAGTTTTGGCTATGAATGTAATTTCTGCGACATGAAAAAAGAAGAACTGGAGGCAGTGAAGGCACAGATTGCCCTGTATAAAAAGTGGCGGAAGGTGCTGCAGCAGGGTACTTTTTACAGGGGAAGAAGCTTTACGGGCACGGACACAGCAGGCAGCGTTCTGGCGGGTGACGAGGGAAATTACATGGAATGGACCTGTGTGGCGCCGGACCAAAAAAGCGCGGTGGGATTTCTCCTGCAAAAGCTGGTGCGTCCCAACACCCAGTTCCAGTATTATGTGCCAAAAGGTCTTATGCCAAAAGTAAAGTACCATTTCTATAACAGGAAGCTGCAGTACAATGTAAAGGAATTTGGAGATTTGGTTAATACGGTAGCGCCCATCCACATCAAACAGGATTCCATCGCCCACAATCTGATTGCTAAATTCGTGAAGATGGACGGTGAGCTGGAAGATTTTTCTGCGTGCGGGGATGTCCTGATGTATGGCGGCGTGCGGCTGAAGCAGGCGTTTGGCGGCACAGGATACAACGAAGAAGTAAGATATTTTCAGGACTTTGGCTCAAGGCTCTATTTTATGGAGGCAGCGACAGAAGAGCCGGAGGCGGCAGATGAATAAAATATCGGAAGCTTTTGCCTGCCTTGATGAAGCGTTGTTTGAGGAACAAATGGAAAAAGTGGAAACACTGCTGGCGGCAGTCCGGCGTGAGGGGCGGCTTCCGGTCAAGGGCGGCGAACTGTATTATGAGTTGTATCCGCGCAGGGAAGCCCGCGCTGCCATTGTGATATGCCATGGATTCTGCGAATCCTCTGAAAAATATTGGGAGTTTATCTATTACCTCTACAGCGCAGGATATCAAGTGGCGGTGTTCGACCAGCGGGGACATGGAAAATCCCTGCGGGAGCGCGTGGACGCCGGTGTGGTACATGTGGAAGATTTCGAGGACTATGTGGAGGACTTACATCTTTTTCTGGAAGGTGTGGTAAAGAAAATGGCGGATGGCGGGCCGCTGTATCTGTACGCCCATTCCATGGGCGGCTGCGTTGGCGCGCGGTATCTGGAAAAATATCCGGCAGACTTTCAGAAAGCGGTTTTGAATACGCCAATGCTTGCCATTTATACAGGTCCCTGTCCGCTGTCTGTGGCGAAGGCAGTCTGCGATATGGCAAAGCTTTTTGGCAGAGGGAAGAAGCGTCTGTTTACACAGGGCGTGTTTCGCCCGGACATGCCTTTTGCAAAAAGTTGTTCGGATTCGGAGGTGCGCTATTGCTATTACCAGAAGAAGCGCAGGCAGAATTCCTGCTATCAGACCAGCGCCGCAAGCTATACATGGGGCAGTACTGCGATACGGGCGGGATATCGTGCCGTAAGCAGCAAAAATGCATCGCAGGTATCCATACCGGTGCTGCTGTGTCAGGCAGGAAGGGACAGACAGGTAAAAGCGCCGGCACAGAGAAAATTCATCAAAAGAGTGCAGAACGGGAAACTCTGTGTCTATCTGGACTCCAAACATGAACTGTACAGGGCGGGAAATGCAGTATTAAAGCCATATATGGAAAATATACTGGGATTTTTCGGTTAAATTTTTTTGGTGACATCATACATGGATTGACAATCAGGGATATATGATTTATCATAAAATATACAGGAGGTGTAAAAATGAAAAAAATCGTAACATTAGTACTTGGCATGTGTATGCTTGCGTTTGTATTGACGGGCTGTAGTACCTATAAGTCCTACACCTATAATGTGGACACAGGCGACCAGATAGAATTGAGACTGGATACAACGGGCGGTTATGACCTTTCTTCGGATTTGCCATTTGCCATTACGAAGGACGGAGAAACATTGAGCCAGGGTTCTTTCATCATCGGTGAAGGCTATGATATCTATGCAGAGGGAATCAAGAGTGACAGCGGTGCAGAAGTGATAGAAGAGAAGACCTATAACGGGCTGCAATATATTTTTTATTCCTATAATGACAGGGAGTACAATTATGTTGTGAAGATCGTTGGTTCTGACACGGCAGTCTTAATCGGAAACATAGTATCAGAGAAATCGGCGCGGGAATGTTTTGAACGATTGACTATACGCAAAAAATAAATAAATAGGGCTTGACAGATACATAAAAAGGCGGTACAATAATCCTTGCTTGCGGAAGTGCTGGAATTGGCAGACAGGCATGATTCAGGTTCATGTGTATGTACGTACGTGAGGGTTCAAGTCCCTTCTTCCGCATCAGGATAAAGAAACCTTGATAGACATTGAGGTTTCTTTTTTTGTCTGTATTTTTTTGACTTTTTTGCGCAACCTGAAAGTGCGGAAATTTGCTAAAAGGCACATGGTGATTGGTGGACTGCAAATAATATATGTAAGATAATGTTCTCAGCAAAGGAAAGGAGACCTTTTGATGCATTTTGGAAAAAATTTGCAGATTTTGAGGAAGATGACAGATATGACGCAGGAGGAGTTGGCAGGGAGAATGCATGTCAGCCGACAGACCATTTCGAAGTGGGAGCTTGGGGCAATATTGCCGGAGGTTGAAAAACTGGTTGAACTCTGTGAGTTGTTTAACTGCTCTGTTGACGGGCTGCTGCGGGGAAATATGGATTTCAGCAGCGAAGCATACTCTGAAATCAGGCAGGTTACGGTTGCTCCCTTTCGCTACATCAGCTATGCCGTAATAAGCCGTGAACCGGAAGAAGATGCGCTGGCACATGTAAAAGGCTGGGCAAAGCATTTAGAAATAGAAAATCCGTATATCATCGGGTGGGATTTTCCGCAGGTGTCCCAGGAGCAGAGAAATGTATTCCGTATGCGGGGTTACGGGGCGGCGCTGATACTTGCAGATGGACAGGATATCGGCGACATAGAAGCGGAAGTGGTAAGCCAGAACAGGCAGGAGTATATTACCATCACCATAAAAGACATGTCGGGTAGGGAATTTGAAGTTATTCCAAACGCATATCAGGCGCTATCCATGTACATGGCGATAAACGGAATGGAAGAAAAGCATGATTCGGCAATTCTTTCCTGTTATGAGCATGAGTATTTGAATTGTGATGGCGTTAAATGCATGGATATTTATATTGCAGTCAACTAGAATAAAAGTATTTGAGGAAAAAGTATGAAAATGAATCAATTTAAAGAATGGTTTCCGAAAAGCCACAGACCGGAGATTACAGAGTTGGAGGAATTCTGGGGCGGAAGTGGCGCTGCTGCTTTATTCAGGGATTTTGCCGCGCATATATTGAATCAGTATGATTTAAGGTTTGGTATTCCGGTGTGGTCTGAAAAAAATGGATGGACATACCGGATTGGGAAATCAGGCGTGTATATAATCAATGGGATTGTGATAGGCGGCGAAGGGTTTACTGTCGATGGAATTGAAGTAAAGGATGCAGCGGGTTATGCCGTGCTGTTAGAGCATATACAAAATGTATATGAGGAAAAAAACTGCGAATTGCAGGACAAGATTAAGGAAAAGAATCTGCGTCAGGCAGACAGGGAGAAGAAGCGCAGGAAAAGAGAACGTGTGGAGCGAGAAGCGCTGGAAGACAGGATTATTCCGGAAAAATACAATGTATTTCACTGGCCGTCAAAACTGGATATTCAGAAATTAAGACAACTCTATCTGCTGGATGCCAAAGGGATTCAGAATACGGAGCTTGCCGATGAAATAGGATTGTCACTGTATCTCCGCTGCAAATACGGAAAAGAAGATATGGAGCGCATGGAGCGTTATGCTATCCGCTGTCATCATTGCGGTGCAGAACTGGAAGGCGGCGGTGATTTCCGGCAATGCGCCTGCGGATACCAGTATTCTTATAAAGAATACCGCAGAAGCTACCGGAGAAATAACATGCCGACAGGGGCAGCTGCAAAGGTATTTGAGGCGTTTATCACAAACTGGGAACTTGCAAAAAGCTACAACGAGAAAATCTTACTGATTGACAGCCTGCTGCATGAATTTCATTTGTCTCTGGTTTCGGGAGCCGTACATCGCCCTGTGGCAATGAATTTTATAGAGGGAACACAGGAAAAAGTGACGAGCGTTATCAACAGTCTGGCACAGGACAGGTAAAAGATGATAGGAAAAACAGGGAGGATTTATATGGAACTGGCATTAGCAAAGAAAGAACAGATAGAAATAATGACCGAGATATCAAAAGCCGCTTTTGATACAGATATCGAGGTGGGAGCCGGAAAGGCAGGCGGACCGCCGGATTATGATTCGGTCGAATGGCACCGCAAAATGCAGGAAAGTGGAAACTTATATGTATTGTTGCACAATGACAGCGTCATAGGAGGGGCAATTCTTTTTTCTGATATGCAGAACGAGAAAGTATTGTATGTGGGAAGAATCCTTGTATCCCCGCAATATCACAGGCAGGGATATGGCATTGAGATGATGAGACAAATAGAGGAAAAGTTCCAGGAGGCGCAATATATCAGACTGGATACGCCGATTT
Organism: Lachnospiraceae bacterium; assembly: GCA_014804445.1. Lineage (GTDB taxonomy): Bacteria > Bacillota > Clostridia > Lachnospirales > Lachnospiraceae > Acetatifactor. The sequence continues at coordinate 32,545 of JAAUZU010000003.1, forward strand.
GGAATGTCCGGACAAACGCCTTTTATCAAAAGTGCGGTTATCGGGAAACACATAGAGACAATAAGTTTGTTTATTATGAGAAGAAACTGTTTCCGAATTAAGAGAAAAACTTACATTTTTTAGAAATAGAGGTTGACTTTTTCACATATAAATGATATTATCAATCTTGCGCGGTGGAAAACACCGGACATAAAAGCGGAAGTGCTGGAATTGGCAGACAGGCAAGACTAAGGATCTTGTGTTGGTTACAACGTGTGGGTTCAAGTCCCATCTTCCGCAGTAAGCCGAAAGTAAAAAGCCTTGATTTTCAAGGCTTTTTTGCTTTCTAATGTTAATTTTTTGGGTTAAACTTTGCTACACGATGTCATGTAATATTGTTATTCTGCTTCATCTGTTTCTTTGTCTCATACATGTGGTTATCCGCAATCTGGTATATTTTCTCAACATTATATTCTTTCGGATTGCAAGAGGCATAGCCATATGCAATGGACATATTCAAATCCGTGACTTCTTTATTTTTCTGTTCGATATTTGTCCGGAATAATTCCTGCAGCCGGTTGATTTCTTTCTGGTCAGATGTCTCAATGATGGCAATGAATTCATCTCCGCCCATCCTTGCCACAAGACCGTATGGTTCAAAGGTTTTTGAAATGACTTCCGCTGCGCTCTTAATCAGAATATCGCCCATTGCATGCCCATAAGTATCGTTGACTGTTTTCAGGTTATTTAAGTCAAAGCAGATAACAGTGTAATCGAGGTTTTCGGAATCTTTCATTTTATTCATGTATTCCATACAGTAACGGCGGTTGTGGATTTGTGTCAGCTCATCTGTATAGGCGCTTTTAATCAGAAAATTCCGCTCTGCTTCCTGCATTATTTTCTGCGTCATTTCAAAGTAGAAAGAACTGATTAGGAGGAAGATGAAAATAACAAGTCCGAGAGAGGTTACGCCCCGTATTGTGAGAATGGTTCTGCCCAGGTAGCGGTTGAAGCTGTAGCTGATTAAGTCATAGGAAATGCAGGCAGCGACTAACAGCATCCCCACCAGAAAAAGCCGGTCACTTGTACGGCTGGATTTTAAATTCATAATTTCGATAAAGATAAAGTAGGAAAGAGAGCATACAAGCAGCATCTGCATATACTTTAAAGTAGTAGGAAAGTGTACGGTGTCGGTTGCATGAAGTCCAATCATGATGATTGTAGCAGCAACATGGATTGTGGAAAGAATCCGGTAACATACTTTAAAACATTTTTTGCCCAATCGCGCCACATCATACCACAGATAGACAAGCAGTGGAAGCGGGGCAAGATAAAGCGACAGATATTCCAATAGCGATATGGAATACAGCGGCATGGAGAAAATGGAAATGACATTGTAGTAGCATAATGTCCACAATCCCGTACAAATAGAGAAAATGGAAATACAAAGTACCCGGATATATTTTCTGGAAGAAGTCAAGGCAAATATGGTGATAAGGCAGGTCATGAGACCAAAAATGAATAAAAAGCAGCCTAAGAACATGGGCAGCCTGTTTTCTGTCAACAGAATACGATAAGCATTCTGCCATTCATAAATGCGGATAGGGTCAAATGAGGTAAATGCTTTATTTTCAGACGGTGTGAGCTGAATGGTTATCTCCGCGCCTTGATATTCCTCCGGGAAGTTGACAAAGAGGTAGCCGCTGCCCACTGTCTTGTTCTCCATCATCCTGTCGTAGCCATATTGGTAGATAGGTTTATCGTCAATCAAAACCGTCAGGGCGGCCTGTCTGATATGTAAGCGCAGTGTGCCCTCCGAAATATTCCAGTCGTCAGGAAGCGTGCGATTCAGCGTAATTTTTGTTCCTTTACTTACGGCGTCAAACTTAAAAGTATCTAAAGAAACATCGTGGTAAACATCATTTCCGATGGTAATATCCCAAGCGTCATTTAACGAAACGTGATTTATGATGGCAGAATAGTCCTGAGAAAAAAGGTTATCCACTTTTGGCAGCCAGAACATAATGCTGGCCAGTGCGTATATAACCCATATTATTTGCAATATTAGTTTTTTGGTAATCTTTTTTGGCATTTTCATATCATGGTTCCTTTTGTATCTGCGGCTAAGCGCATCTACGTAGATTGCATTTTCTGTAAAACATTGTAGCATATGTTTACTGTTTTTCATAGAAAAACCTTCATGCGCTGCATCAACAGCGTACAATGATTGAAAGTCTCGTGCTGATTTGAGCGCAAGTGATTTAATAACTGTTATATCTTATCTTCAAAAAGTTTGCAACCCCTTGAAAATCTGAAACATTTATGCAGCATAATATTATAGATTATGTCTCGACAAAAGTTAAAGACTTGTTAAGAATTTTTATGCTATGATCAGAACATGTTGAAAATAAAACGAGGGAAAAGAGGTATATACTATGTTCTGGAGGATATTGAAAAAAGACCTGAAACGCAAAAAGACCATGAACATCATTCTGTTTTTGTTTGTCATTTTATGCTCCATGTTTGCAACGGCGGCAGTGAACAACATCATAGCTGTGACTGGCGGTATCGAGCATTATTTCGATGCAGCAGATGTCCCCGATGTCAGCGTGCATATGCTGACCAGCGGGGAAAACGATTTCGGGGAAAAGATTGGGGAGCTTGCCAGTGTCAAGGAGATAAGGACCGAGCATTATCTGTGTGTATCCAGCTCAAAGTTTTTTAAGTATAACGGAAAGAAACTTGATAATTTCACGAATGCTGCCTGGTTGCTTTCTGATAGTGAAATGGCTATCAACTATTTCGATGAGAACAATCATATCATCGAAAGCGTAGACAAGGGCTGCTTTTATGCCAACGCCCCTTTTTTACAGGGCATGGATATCAAAGAAGGCGACGAGGTGGAACTTACTGTCGGTAACAGTCATCTCACGCTTAAGTTTATGGGGCGGTTCAAAGGTGCGCTGTTTGGTTCGGAAAACTCGAATCCCCCGTATCTTATCATAAACTCTGTTGACTATGACTATCTTGACAAGGACGAAGCCACTCATCTCATGAATGGCAGGCAGCTTTGTATAAATACATCAGATATTGATGAAATAAGGGAACTTGCAAAGGACTATAGCGGTGTATATGTCTACACACGGGAAGAAAGCAAGGATATTTATCTTTATGATATGCTTTCTGCGTATGTTTTAATGATGATCAGTATCGTGCTGATGTTCACAGCCTTTGTGGTGCTGCGTTTCACAATAGGCTTTACAATCAACGAGGAATTTCGTGAGATTGGTGTAATGAAGGCGGTGGGTATCAGGGGCGGCAGTATAAGAAGCCTGTATATCGTCAAGTATCTTGCCATTGCCGTGGTCGGTACACTGATAGGATATTTCTGCTCTGTCCCTCTCGGGGATATGATGATGAAAACTGTATCGGAAAACATGGTTCTCGGCAGCGGGAACGGTACTTTTATGGGGATTTTAAGCTCTGCGGCAGTCGTTATCATTATCCTGCTGTTCTGCTACAACTGCACACGCAGAGTCAATAAACTTTCGCCGATCGACGCAGTAAGAAACGGTCAGATGGGCGAGCGCTTCCGAAGAAAAAGTCTTTTGCACTTAGGCCGCTCTAAGCTGCCACAGGCTGCATTTCTCTCGGTCAATGATGTGATCAGTTCGCCGAAGCAGTTTTCTATCGTAATCGTTGTGTTCACGCTCTGCATACTGCTGATGACAATTATGTCAAATTTTGCATTGACACTCAAAAGTGAAAAGATACTGCGCTTCTTCGATGTGCCTTCAAGTGAAGCGCATATCATGGATAGCGAAATATTTGGAGAGGTCTTTGCAGATCAGAGTACGTATAAGCAGATCATCGCAGATACCGAAAAGCTCCTTGCCGATAACGGAATGCCCGGCAAATGTACAATGACAATGAGCACACAGTTTGAAACATCACACGAAGACAAAACAGCAAAGCTCGCTTTCTCCGTCATGAAAGGCGAGACAAATGACACGCTCTATGTAGATGAGGGTAGTGCTCCACAGAAGACGGACGAGATTGCCGTAACGGCAGGCGCCCTCGATGACTTAGGCGCAGAGATCGGCGACAGGGTAACGGCAGTAATAAATGAGAAAGAGTACGAGTTTATCATCACGGGAACATACTCCTCGTTCATCAGCCATGCTTTTCTATATAAAGATTTTGACCTTGGAAATCTGCCGGCAAACAATATGCTGGGAGTGCAGATACACTTTGACGGCAGCCCCGACAAGGTGCAGATAAACAAAAACATTGAAAAACTGAAAGACTTGCTTGACACTGACAAGGTGTATTCAACCTCAGATTTCATCGATAATTTTACAGGAATGTCCAATACAATGAATGCAGTCAAACAGATGATGATGCTCATTACTGTGATTGTAACGGCATTGATCGTCATACTCATGGAGCGTTCATTCATTTCTAAGGAAAAAAGCGAGATTGCACTGATGAAGGCGGTGGGCATCGGGAACGGCAGTATCATCCTGCAGCATTCGCTCAGATTTGTGATCGTATCGGTCATTGCCTGCATCGTTTCGACCGCGGTGCTTATGCCAATCAGCGACGTAATGATGAATTGGGTAGGTAATATGATCGGCGATATATCAGGCATGAAAAGCGATTTTGACCCGCTGGAAATATTTGTGATCTGCCCGGCAATTCTCATCGGCGTGACTGTCATCGGCTCATTCCTGACGGCGCTTTACACTAAAACAATCAAAGCTTCCGATACGGCAAGCATAGAATAAGGAGGACAACATAATGAATCATACGGTTTTACAGACAAAGGGACTTTGCAAGGCATATATCGTAAACAAACATCAGAACAATGTGTTGAAAAATATCGATCTGACGATCAGCGAGGGCGAAATGGTGGCGGTCATGGGACCCTCCGGCTCGGGCAAAAGCACGCTGCTCTACTGCGTTTCGGGAATGGACAAAGTGACCGCAGGCGAGGTGTTCTTTAACGGCAGGAAAACGGCAAAGCTTAGTGATAAGGAGCTGGCAAGGCTCAGACTTGATGAAATGGGTTTTATTTTTCAGCAGATGTACATGATGAAAAATCTTTCGGTGCTTGACAATATCATTTTTCCTGCGGTAAAGTCGAAAAAGAATTCAGAGAGCCGCAGGCAGATCGAGGAACGCGGCAGAGCGCTCATGCACAGGCTCGGCATTGACGATGTGTGCGGCAACGATATCAACGAGGTGTCGGGCGGACAGCTTCAGAGGGCTTGTATCTGCCGCAGTATGATAAACAATCCCAAGATGATCTTTGCCGATGAGCCGACAGGCGCATTAAACCGTGCAAGCTCTGATGAGGTCATGAACGAGCTGCTATCCTTAAACCGTGACGGTACGACGATCATGTGCGTGACACACGATGCAAAGGTTGCCGCCAAGTGCAACAGGGTGCTTTACATTGTGGACGGCAGTATCGTCGGTGAAAAAGAAATGGGACATTTTGACGGCGGTGACAAGGAGCTTCGTGACCGTGAAAGAGAACTGAACAACTGGCTTATGGAACAGGGATGGTGATTTTATGACCGATATTCTGATAGTAGAAGACGACAAGGAACTGGCTGACTTGCTGACGGACTTCCTGCGTGACGAGGGCTATACTGTGTCAAGCACAGGCTGCGGAGAGCGTGCCATACAGCTTTTTGAACGATATGGCGCAAGGCTTGTGGTGCTTGACATCAATCTTCCCGATGTGAATGGATTTGCGGTCTGCTCCAAGCTGCGGGAAAATGCGGATACTCCTATCCTGATTGTAAGTTCAAGGACGGGTAAGGAGGATAAGCTGAACGGCTTTGACCTCGGTGCTGATGATTATATTGAAAAGCCCTATGACATTGATATTCTTATCGCTAAGATCAAGGGGATATTCAAACGGCGGTATCAGCGTGATACATTGTCGGCGGACGGTGTGACACTCAATCTTGCAGATAAAACGGCAGTCATCGACGGGAAAGACGTGGAACTGCCTGCAAAGGAATTTGACCTGTTGGCGCTTCTGATTGAGAATCAGGGCAAAGCTCTGAAAAAAGAGTACCTGTTTGGCACTGTCTGGGGCAGCGACAGCGATTCGGAGCTGCAAACGCTCCATGTGCATATCAACCGCCTTCGCCAGAAGCTCGGTGATGATCCTAAGAATGCAAAGCGTCTGCTTACTGTCTGGGGTGTGGGGTATAAGTTTGTATGAAGACTTTCAGAAGACTGTGTATTGCAGTGATAACTGTATTTCTTTTGCTGACGGCGGGATTAAATCTATTTCTTGTGGGAGCAAAAGACAGAAATGAAGGCATTTATCGTGTTGAAGCCAAGCGGCTTGCAGATGAGATAGCGGAAACAGGCAATTATGACCTTGAAAAATATCCCCACATTACGGGGGTGTCGGGGGCTGATGACGGCGAACTGTACGCCTCCGATGCGCATTATCTGATCATAGAAGCCGGCGGTATGCTGTATCGTGTGGAGTATATTGTCGGAAACGGACAGCACAGCATTGCGGCAATAAACTGTGTATTTGGTGCGCTGCTTGCGCTGATGATTGGTCTTTTGTATTATATCCGGGGGCATATCATCGTGCCGTTCGACAGGTTGAACGATGTTCCGAAAGAGCTTGCAAGGGGCAATCTTGCTGTCCCGATACCAGAGGAAAAAAGCCGTTTCTTCGGTAAATTCACATGGGGCGTGAACCTTTTGCGTGAGAGTATCGAGGATAGCCGCAAAAAGGAAATCACGATGCAGAGGGACAAAAAACTCTTGTTGCTCTCCCTTTCTCACGACATCAAAACGCCTTTGTCGGCGATCAAGCTCAATGCAAGGGCGCTTGCCAAGGGATTATATAAGGACGAGGGAAAACGACGTGCTGCCGCTGAGAGCATTAATACCCGTGCAGATGAGATAGAGCGTTTTGTCAGCGAGATCACAAAGGCGGCAAGCGAGGACTTTATGAGCTTTGAGGTCACACAGGGAGAGGCTTTTCTCAGTGCTATCATCACAAAAATAGATGCGAGATATGCGCCCCAGCTTGCCATGTCGGGAACGGAGTTTATGATTCAAAAATTTGATGACTGCATTCTTTCCTGCGACCCCGACCGCCTTGCAGAGTGCCTGCAAAATCTGATCGAAAATGCGATCAAATACGGTGACGGCAGACGAATTGAGATCAGATTTGATAAAATGGACGGCTGTGAGCTTATCACGGTATCAAATACAGGCTGTACTCTTGAAGCGAAAGAACTGCCGCAGATATTCGAAAGCTTTCATCGTGGGAACAATGCGGATAGGGTGCAGGGCAACGGGCTTGGGCTTTTTATATGCAAAAGGCTGATGTCGCTTATGGGCGGAGAGGTGTATGCGGATATTCGTGACGAACATTTCTATATAACGCTTGTTGCTAAAATGGCGTAAAGTGAAAGCTGCTTGTTTGGGGAGCGAAAATTGTCCCCCATTGTTAGATAGAATAAAATCGTCTGTTTGTTGTGATTTTAATAAGAGAAGCTTTTACCAATACGATAAACTGTTGACATCCTCTGTGTTCCATTCTGTAATCCATAATACTATCACCTTCCAATTGGCTTATTATACCATTCTACCTTATGTGAAACAATCATAAACATCAGTTTTTTAAATGAAGTGGAAAAACAGGTCAAAATGTGGTACGATTAATTCCGGAAAACAATGTCAGAGAAAAGGGATATGTTTACATGACGCGTAAATATTATGAAGCTTATGAGGACAGATACAAAACCGCCCATGCAAAAGGGGTAAGTTGGTCAAGCGATAAAAATTCTCCCATCGTATTAGATACCATTAAAAAGTATAAGCTGAATCAATGCAGCACAATGCTTGAAATCGGCTGTGGAGAGGGGAGAGATTCCAAAGCTGTACTGGATAAAGGATATAATCTTGTCGCGACGGATATATCAAAAGAAGCGGTTGCATATTGTAAAAAAAATATGCCGTCATATAAAAATCATTTTCAGGTTTTGGACTGTATTAATGATTACCATGAAGAAAAATATGATTTTATTTATTCGGTGGCAGTGATACATATGCTTGTATTAAATGAAGACAGAAGTGCTTTTTATAAGTTTATTTATGAGCATTTGACAGATGATGGTATTGCTTTAATCTGCACGATGGGTGATGGCAGGGAAGAAATGCAAAGCGACATCAGCAATGCGTTTACGCTTCAGGAAAGAGAACACGAGTCGGGCAAAATGGTGGTGGCAGGAACCTCATGCAGAATGGTATCGTTTGAAACTTTTGAAAAAGAAATAAAAGCGAATCACTTGAAGATAACAGAAAAAGGCATTACATCTGCACTACCGGATTTTAATAATCTAATGTTTGCTGTAGTGAAAAAAGGATAAATTATGAGTAAAGCAATGGTCAGAAGCGCAAAACCGGAAGACGCAGAACGTATTTTGGAAATCTATGCGTATTATATTACGCATACGGCAATCACTTTTGAGTATGATGTCCCGACACTTTCCGAATTTCAAAACCGTATGAAAAATACAATGAGGAAGTATCCGTATCTTGTGGCAGAGAAGGATGGAATCATTCAGGGCTATGCATATGCAGGTGCCTTTATCGGACGGGCGGCTTGTGACTGGTCATGTGAAGTTACCGTATATCTTGACCATGCGGCGCATAAATGTGGTTTGGGAAGAATGCTATACGAAGCGCTTGCAAGCCGGTTAAAGGAACAGGGAATCTTAAATTTATATGCCAGTATCGCTTATCCCGAAGAGGAAGATGCATACCTTAACAAAAACAGTGCTGAATTCCATGCACATTTAGGGTTTTCAAAGGTAGGAGAATGTAATCAATGCGGTTATAAATTTGGACGTTGGTATAACTTAATCTGGATGGAAAAAATAATCGGAAACCATCAGGCAAATCAGCCGCCGGTCCGGTTCCCTGAGGAAAGCGTCGGCATTCATGGTGCATTATGCTATAATGAAGCTGATCAATGAAGATGGGAGGGCAGATAAATGAACATTACTTTTGTGAATCCCGGTGTGGATTATATGATGCAGCGAATTATGGCGTTTCAGATGGAAGAGGAATCATCATTCTGGTCTGAGCCTTTGTATCATTTTTATCCGCAGTTGGACAAAGCCTATGCCGCAAGCCTGCCCTTTTCGGAACGGAAAGCCTATATTGAGCGGATTTTGCGGGCTGTCCATGTGGAGTTGGAAGATTCTATTCAGGAAAAGGTGACTTTGTATACCGGGCATTGGGCAGACTGTAAGGGGCAAATCACCGCGGCATTGTCGGATGCCTTTGGTGTTGACTGTGTAAGCCTGTTTAACGACCTGCGCTGTAATGTCAGCATGAATCCCATTGAACCCCGTTTTCTAAAAGAAAGGTATTTTGATATTTTCTATCTGAACAGTGAAAGAGGCGCGATTGGAGAGTGCCTGCATGAGATAATTCACTTTGTCTGGTTTTATGTGTGGAATCGGTTATTTGCAGACAGTTATGATGAATACGAGCGCCCGTCTTTAAAATGGATACTGAGTGAAATGGTGGTGGAATCCGTGATGCGGGATGAGCGGCTCAGTTCCATCAATCCATACTTTCCCAGAGAGCATGGCGGCTGTGTTTACCCGTACTTCTTTGACATGAAGGCAGGGGGTGCGCTTATCCTCGACACATTGGATGAAATGTACAGAGCACAGACCATAGAAGAATTCATGAAAAACAGTTATGCCTATTGTCAGGAACATGAGGCAGAGATTAGAGACCACATTAAGAGGTCGGAGGGATAACATGAGATTTGTACATTGTCCTTTTTGCGGACAAAAGCTTGGAAAGAAAGAGATTGGGGATGAAGGACTTGTGCCCTTCTGCGCACAGTGCAATACGCCGCTGTGGGACATGTTTACAACCTGTGTGATTGTAGTATGTGTCAATGAATATCATGAAATCGCCCTGATAAGGCAGGACTATGTCTCGACGGAAAACTATGTATGTGTTGCGGGAATCATGAAGCTTGGAGAATCGGCGGAGGAGACGGTCGTCAGAGAAGTAAAGGAAGAAACAGGACTGGACGTCCAATCCTTGACCTATGTAAAAAGTTATCCCTATTTGAAAAAAGAAATGCTGATGTTAGGGTATAAGGCTGTTGTGAAAAAAGCGGATTTCATTTTGTCGGGAGAAGTGGATTCGGCAAGATGGTTCAAAGCGGAGGAGGCGTTGTCCCGGTTAAGGGAAGGCAGTATAGCCTGGCAGTTGGTCAGCGCAGTCATGCAGGAGAAATAAGCGATATGGCAATGGCAGTAGCAGTCGTCGATGACGACGAGGTACAAAATGAATATTTAAGAAAACTTGTGAAGGAGTGGGCGGACGGCCGCGGTACAGCCGTGGACGTGCGGGGGTACGGCAGTGCAGAAGAGTTTCTCTTTGATTATGAAGACAGACCGTGCAGCCTGCTTCTGTTGGATATCGAGATGGAGGGGCAGAACGGCATGGAACTGGCAAGGAAGCTCCGCGCGCGGGGCGACAGTCTGCCGATTGTGTTTATCACAGGCTTTGCAGATTATATGAATGAGGGCTATGATGTGGAAGCGCTCCATTATCTTTTAAAGCCTCTTGATGTTGAAAAATTTGTCAGGGTTCTTGACAAGTACGCAGACAGGAAAGAGGATGTTGCGGACGAGATAGTAGTGGATACGGAAAACGGCAGTATGCACCTTGGCGTATCTGAGATCATGTATGCGGAGGCGTTCGGGCGTAATAGCAGGCTTTATATGCGCGATGGCAGGGAAATAGATTGTCGTGCGGGAATCGGTGAACTGCGGGAAAAACTTCCGGCAGATGAGATTGTGGGCTGCCACCGTTCGTACCTTGTTAATTTACGATATGTGCGCACAATCGGGCGAACAGAGCTAATTCTGGATGGCGGGCAGCAGATTTTAGTGTCGAGGAGGCTTTACGGGGAGGTCTGCAGGGCCTTTGCCGCGTATTACACTGCCAAAAACGGAGGATTTGAATCATGAAGCCGCTTTTGATAATAGGAGCCATTGTGACAATAGCGGCGATAGCTGCGGCTGCCGTGTGGGGAATCAGAAGATTGATTTATCATATCATTGACAAGCGGATTGCCAATTTTCAGAGCAGTCTTATCGAGAAGCAGATGACAGAAACAGAAAACATGTACAGGCAGATGAGGGGCTGGCGGCATGATTACCGCAACCACATCCAGAACATGAAGATACTGCTTGCCGCGGGCAATTATGGGGAAGTGGACGCCTATATGGACGAGCTTGCCAGAGATTTAATTACGGTCGATACCGTAATCAAGACCGGCAATGTGATGGCGGACGCAGTGCTGAATGCGAAGCTCTATGCGGCGAAGGCGATTCAGGCGCGTATCAGCGTCAAGGCAAATATACCGAAAAACCTGCCCATGAGTGATGTGGAGCTCTGCGCCATCCTCGGCAATCTGCTCGATAATGCCGTGGAAAGCTGCGCGCGGATTCCGGAGGAGGAGCGGTTCATCAGGGTGTTTATCGGCGTTATCAAAGGACAGTTTTATCTGTCCGTCCAAAATGCAGCGGGAGAAATGAAAAAGAGAGGCACGGGTTATCTGTCCACCAAGCGGGATGGCGAGGTATATGGCTACGGATTGTTTCGGATTGACCGCATTGCGAATAAATACAAAGGTTTTGTGAACCGTCAGAGCGAGACAGGCGTTTTTGCTACCGAGCTTACCTTTCCGATTACAGACAGCGGAGAAACCGTTGGTGCAAAATAAGAACCGTTCATGCAAAAATTTTGTGTGAACGGTTTTTTTGCGTATAATGAAAACTAGGCGTTTGCGAAACTCAGAAATTATACTGTTGTCATTGTACGCATGGTATATTCCAACGCAGACTCGCTCTCGCTCCGAGCTTGCCGTAGCGGTACGTAAGCTGCCAAAATACGGCAGCTAAGTACCGACGGCAAGCAAGGGTCTGCTTATGGAATATACCATGTGTACAATTCGAAACTGCAAATATGAGTTTTGCAATTGTGTAATAATAAAAACTAGGGAAGGAGTCAGGGCGGTGCGATGAAAAAGAAAACTGAAGGCGGTTATTATTTTGATGATGGGTTCGGCGAAATATATAAATATTCCACATGGGACTGTCTGAAATATATGGCGCGGTTTAGCCGGCAGAGTGACAAGTGGCTGATTCCGTTGATGGCGGTGAGCGCTGGGGCGTTTTACGGCGTCGATTTGCTGTGGGCCGTTTTTAATAAATATGTGGTGGACTTTGTTTTTGCGTATGAGACGAGGAAGCAGCTGCTTGTAGTGATGTCGGCAATCATTGCGGCAATTCTTGTCCTGAAGCTTATTTACGGAAGCCTGCGTACAAGAGTGTGTGAAACCCGACTCCGCAAGTGCAGGTATGCTTTTGTGCGGAAGCTGTATGAAAAGCAGCTCGATACGGACTATGAAAATCTGGAAAAACCGACAACCAAGATTTTGCTTGAGGGCGCAAAGCAGTCGATTCACTATCTGCTGGAATTTTACTATAGGATACAGGAAACCATTGGTCTTGCCATTTCTCTTGCGGGCTACAGCACCTTGATATGTATGCTTTCACCGTGGCTTATCCTGATTATTCTTGTACCGACCATCGCCTATTATTATATTGTGAAATACAAAATTACATGGTTTAACCGGCATATAAGGAACTGGCTGGATACGGAGAGAAAGCTGGAGTACATCAAGCGCAAATCGTCAGATTTTACAAACGCAAAGGATATCAGGCTTTATGGCATGAATGACTGGATTGGGCAGATGGCGCGCAAATTTCTGGATGCGAGGCTGTTCTGGTACAAAAGGCAGGGAAAAGAGGAAGGCCTGAATGGTTTCCTGCAGTTATTTGCCGTGTCGGTCAGGGACCTTGCGGCGTATGGCTTTATTGTGTGGAATTTGGCGAAGGGAAATATGGGAGCGGGCGATTTTATCTTATATTTCAGCTCTGTCGGAAGTGTCTCTTATGCTTTTTATCATATGATGGACCATATCGCCTCCGCTGGCTGGATTACGGCAAATGTGTCGTGGTACAGGGAATTTCTGGAAATGGAGGACAAATCCAACAGAAAGGAAGGGGTAGGGCTTCCCGAAGGCAATTTTGACATACGTTTTGAAAATGTATGCTACCGCTATGGCGGCGCCGAAGAGGATACGATTCACAATCTGAGCTTTACCATAAGATCGGGTGAAAAAATAGCGATTGTGGGAAATAACGGTGCGGGAAAAACCACAATAGTCAAGCTGCTCTGCGGCATGTACAGGCGCACGGGAGGGGAAATTTATATCGGAGAACATACCATAGACAAATATAACAGGGATGAGCTTTTTAAACTCTACTCCACCGTTTTTCAGGATATTCATGTTATGCCCACCACCATAACGGAGAATATTGTGATGAGAGGATGCGCGGATATGAAAAGCCTGCGCTATGCGATAGAACATTCGGGGCTTGCAGAGAAAATAGAATCGCTTCCGGGCGGAATTGATACTTGTCTGGTTAAATCGGTTTATGATGATGCGACTGATTTTTCGGGCGGAGAGATGCAGAAGCTTGCGCTTGCAAGAGCCCTTTACAAGCAGCAGACCTATGGTGCAAATATTTTACTTTTAGATGAACCTACGGCGGCGCTTGATCCGGTGGCAGAGCAGAATATGTATCAAGAATATGCGCGGTTTGCGCAGGGAAAAATATCAGTCTTTATTTCCCACAGGCTTGCGTCAACTCGGTTCTGCGACAGGATATTTTACTTAAAAAACGGCATCATTACAGAGTGCGGCACCCACAGCGAGCTGCTTGCGGCGGGAGGTGAATATGCGGAAGTTTTCGAGGTGCAGAGCCGTTATTACAGACAAAAGGAGGCTTATGCCGAAACCTTTGGGGAAAGTGAGGTGTGCTATGAGTGAGAGCAGTCAGGTAGAAAAACTTACTTTTTCACAAAAGAGAAAACTTCTGGCACGTGCCCTGCGGGATATCAGGCGTCTGTCGCCGGGCTTTGTCACGGCTCAAGTGCTGATTTCCGTGACGGAGGCAGTTATGGACTTCGTGCCAATCATAATGTCGGGTATGGTGATAGATGGTTTTGCGTCGGGAAAGAGCGTTGACTATATCCTGACAGTTATTTTGATTGGCGTGGCGGTTTCGTTTGTTTTGAATATTCCCGGGTACAGTATAAAGCCGAAGTTTACGTATGCAAGCGTGTATAGGCTGACAAGCGGTATCGACGTTATGCTGAATGAAAAAATCCTGAGCATGGACTATGTTAAAATAGAAAATCCGGAGATACACCGCCGCTATGACAGGATAAAGACCTTTGCCCTCAACTATGACAGGTATGGTGGCTTTGGCGTCTATTGTGAGATTGTAAACAAAATAGGGGCGGCGGCAAAGGGAATTACCTACGTTGTGGCAGCGCTTGTGGTTACGTGGGAGTTGTACAGTGCAGGTGTAAAGGCGGACGGCATGGCAATTGTCAATTATCTGCTGCTTGCTGCGGTAGTGGCAATTCTTGTCATGCAGAATACCATGCGCAGCAAAAGCATTATAAAGGAAGAGAACATCGAACTGTCTGACGAAACCGTAAAGCCTGACAGGGTGCGCAATTACCTTTTGGACAATTATTTCGGCGAGTATCAGGCGGTCAAGGATATACACATATATGGCAATAAAAAATTTGTGCTGCGGCGGTCTGATGAACTGTTTGACAAGTGGCATACCAGCAAACTGCGCAAGGATAAGGTGATTAGGCGGCAGCAGCTTTTGGACGAAACCTGTGATGTGGTGCGCTCTGTTCTGATATATGGCTTTGTTACGGGAAAGGCGGTGGCGGGTGCGATTTCAGCGGGCGCGCTGGTGCAGGATGTGCAGAGCTTTTATCGTATACAGCAGGGCTTTAACATGGCAATTGAGAGCCTCACAAAGATTGACAACTGTATGTTCCCGCTTAAACTGATTTATGATTTTTTAGATATCCCCGATGAAAAATATGCAGGCAGTCTGCCCACGGAAAAGCGGGACGACAACGAATATGAATTTGCATTTCACAATGTCAGTTTCCGGTATCCGGCGTCGGAGGAGTATGTGCTGAAAAATATTAACCTGAAATGGAAGATTGGCGAAAAAATGGCTCTGGTGGGGCGAAATGGTTCCGGCAAGTCCACGCTGATTAAACTCTTATGCCGCCTATATGACCCGACGGAAGGCATGATTACGCTAAATGGAATCGATATACGAAAATATGATATAAAAGAGTATATGGATTTGTTTTCGGTGGTTTTTCAGGATTCTAAGCTGTTTTCCTTCCCGCTTGCGGAAAATGTTGCGGCAAGCATGACTTATGACAGTGAGAAGGTGGTGGACTGCGTAAAAAGGAGCGGACTGGCGGGCAGGCTGTTGGCAATGCCCGACGGCATCCATACCTGTCTGTACAAGGATTTTGACGAAAAAGGCGTGGAAATATCAGGCGGCGAGGCGCAGAAGCTTACGCTTGCGCGGGCGATTTACAAGGGCAGCCCCTTTGTAATACTCGACGAGCCGACAGCGGCGCTGGACCCTGTTGCAGAAAATGAGATATATGTGAAATTTAATGAAATGGTAGGAACGAGGACTGCCATCTATATCTCACACCGGCTTTCGTCCTGCTGCTTCTGCGACGATATTATGGTTCTGGACAAAGGACAGCTTATCGAACGAGGGACGCATGAGGAACTGGTAAAGAGGGACGGTATATATTCCAAAATGTGGCAGGCACAGTCGGCATATTATAGGGAAAATCCCGCCTGAAAAATTTGCGCAGAGGCAGATAAGCAGCGTTATCTGCCTCTGTGAAAGCGTGCAAAGCGTTTTAATGCAGCGTCTATTTTATTTTTCAATGCTTTGGTCGGTTTTACATCCGGCTCATACCAAATATTGGAAACTTGCAATTCTTTGTTTTTCTTGTCATATACCATCTCGATTCTGCCTACAAAGCGCTCATCGTAAAGGATTGGCAGCACATAGTATCCGTACTTGCGCTCAGCCTGCGGCGTATAGATTTCCCATTTATATTCAAAATCAAAAAGGGCCTGTATCAGCTTTCTGTCCCACAGCATATTATCCAAGGGCGCGATAAATTCGCAGCGCTTTTGCGTGGGCGTTTCTTTTGCTTTTTCTAAAAGTCCGGTATCCTCTGCAAGACAGTACAGGGGATGATTGATGTCTTCTACTCTGATGGGAAGTATTTCTCCTTCGGATAATAATGCGGCAAAAATATCGTCCCGCTCCTTGGACTTTAATCCGGAGATGCCAAGCCACGCGTCGGAAGCGCGGTTCCACAACAGTCCCAGCGAACCGATTCTCTTTAGGACGCGCCATTTTCTGTGCTCAAAATCAGAGGGGTAAGGCTCCGGCTCCGCAAGAATATCCGCAGGGACACAGTTTTCGATGAAATCATAGTATTTCATGGTTCCATTCTTGTGGTGGATGGCAAGCTCTCCGCTGAAATACATGTGCTCAAGCGCCGCTCTGGAAAGCTTTGTGCGGCTCCAGTACCAGTCTACCTTTTGAGATAAATCCAAATCAGCAGAGCAGAGGGGGCCCTTTTCTGCAATGGCGGCAAGGATTTTGTCGTGCACCATCTTAATTTCTTCGTGGCTCCGCTCCCAGTTGCGGTGTGCTTCCCGCTCCCGCTCATAATATTTCCAGTTTTCTACCGGAATGATGGAAAGATTTTTATCAAAATAGTCCAGCAGCTTCCGGTCATTGTACAAAAGCTCATACAGCATATCCTTGGTAAAGCCTTTTACTCTGGACTGCAAAACGAGCTCCGCATTTTTCCCGCATACGTCAATCGGGTCGAACTGAATACAACCCGCCTGCCGGATAAAGTCGAGAACGCCGCTTTTCCCTATAAATCTGTATTCTCCCGACAAGCCCTGCTTCAGCAGCATAAACCTGCGGGCTTCGCTTTTGGTAAGGTATGTTTCAGGCATGGTAATCCTCCGGGGTGGTTTTGGTAATAGTATAGCATAGCAGGAAAGGGGCGGGCAATTGGCTTTTCTGCTATGTAGAAATTTGTAGAGGTTTGTATTTAAGTGTGGTATAATTATAAAAAATAATCTTGTAGAGAGGAATGTTGTTATGGCTCTAATTAAATGTCCTGGGTGCGGGAAAAAAATGTCTGATAAGGTAAGTAGTTGTCCTAAATGTGGTTATCCTACTGTAGGTTGGGGAAATGTGGCGACAGAATCAAGCAAATCACCAAAAAAGAAATTTGCATATGTAACTATTGTAATTGGAGTAATCATAGTTTTTGTAATAGGGATTGCGTGTATGTTTCTATTAATAAATAGAAATAAACCTGCAAAAGAAGCGATGAAAATAATTATTGAAGATAAGGGAAAAAAGGTAAGTTTTGATAGGATATATTATAATAGTAGTGAAAATGCGTGTGTGGTATATTTTAATAATGGAAAAGTTGATGATGTTGCTGTTGTGTTATTAAATAGTAGAGAAGTTGGTTATCAAAATTTGTATAATTTATCAGTTCTTGGAATGGCAATGGCAAAAACAGAAGAACAAAAGCAAAAAATTGCGCAACAAATGATAAGTGATCCATATGATCCCGTTTATGTCTATGAGGTAGAAAATGGGAAAGAAACATGGAAATTGATATATCGATAAAAATATAGGATTACGGCAAAGCCGTAGTCCTTTTTTAATGCTCCTTTGTATAAAAAAGGAATTCAACAATACAGGTATATTTGGAAGATTAAAAGTGGAAGATAGGGGGGGAGAACGTGAAGCGTCTTTGACTTATAAGGGTAGTCCATTATGCTACCTCCAAAAGTAAAAATTCTGTGTTGTTGCTTGACCATAACATAGACAACCGTCTTATTATGGAACAAATGGGGCATACAGATATTGCATGTAGCGAGAACCATTATCACAGGAATCGCAGGAGCATAGACGCAAAAATCCAGATTATAAGCAGTATTCCTGAGCTTCAGGCAAAATAAAAACCCATCAAAAAAGTTTGATAGGTTTCATTTTTGTGATATTCCACAAATCCAGCAAAATCAATGCTATTCAAAAGCTGCTGACGGGAATCGGACCCGTGACCTCCGCACTACCAATGCGACGCTCTACCGACTGAGCCACAGCAGCACGGTCATGTAACAGAAGTTGTCTGTACAATCACCGAGAGTTATTGTAACATAGGGAAAAATGTCTTGTCAACGGTTTTTTATAAAAAATCCGATGAGCAAAAATTTTAAATCCAAAGTTGACAAATAAGCGCAGTTTGCATATGCTAAATAGAGACGGAGCACGAAGTGGCAATATGCGTCGTGGTCTTTTTTGCGTGGCGTGTGAAGCGTCAGGGGAGAGCGGTAACAATGGGCATAATACGTTTTATTAAAGAAGAAAGTAAAGTGATACGGGAGCGTGACCCGGCGATACATTCCGGACTTGAGGTGTTTCTGTATCCAAGCTTTAAGGCGATGGTTTATTACCGACTTGCTCACCGGCTGTATGAGAAGAAGCATTATTTCTGGGCGCGTCTGGTATCCCAGCGGGGGGCGCACAAGACGGGAATTGAGATACATCCCGGCGCTAAAATAGGAAAGGGTTTTTTTATTGACCATGGGCATGGTGTTATCATAGGAGAGACGACAGTGATAGGCGACAACGTGACGCTGTATCAGGGCGTTACATTGGGCGGAACAGGAAAGGAGCACGGTAAGCGGCATCCGACCTTGGGCAACAACGTTATGGTGAGTGCCGGTGCCAAGGTGCTGGGTTCTTTTACCATTGGGGAAAATTCCAAAATAGGCGCCGGGAGTGTTGTTCTAAATGAAGTACCGCCTAACTCCACTGTGGTCGGCGTGCCCGGCAGAGTGGTAAAGAGAGGAAATGCGTCGGTGCCGAGAGAGGATATGTGTCAGGTGGATTTGCCCAATCCGGTGCAGGAGGATATACAGAAGCTGCAGCAGGCGAATGCCGTTCTGACAAACCGGCTTTTGGATTTGGAGAATGAGATGCGCCTTCTGCGCAGGAAGCGGGAAACCGAAGAGCAGAAAGAACCAAACATAGAGGCTGAAAATACGAAATAAAAACATGCAGATAGAAAACGGTTCATAAGGAGGAAAAGATATGGATTTCATTAACAAGGTGGAAGAAACAATCACAACCAAGGGACAGCGCGTGGTGGACAAGGCAAAGGAGATGGCGGAGGTTGCCAGCTTAAAGAGTCAGATTGGCACCTGTGAAGAGGTCATCAAAAAGAATTACGCGGAAATAGGAAGGCTGTACTATGAAAATTATGGGGACAACCCTGAGGAGCTTTTTGAAAAGCAGTGTCGCGCAGTTCAGAATGCACAAAACGGTGTGCAGGATTTGGAACAAAAAATCAGGCAGATAAAGGGAATATAGGATTGCGTTTTATAAGAAGCAAAATACCGCCGGCTGCAAACTCGCAGCGGCGGTATTTTGTTTTATATGGCAGCCGGAAAAACTGTCCGGCGTCGTGTATTGATTGGTTTCCACCATCGGTATCCAAACTGCATTAATTGGCAGGAGGGTCAGCCGGTGGAGGCGTAGCGGGCGGCGTCTGGTCAGGACCGTAGAAATTATAGCCCATTCCATAAAGCTCTGCACGCTGTTGTTCAATGATGCCATAGGCGTCCGGATTTTCATAAAATTCTGCGTTGTGAGGGCAGATATTTGCCGCAGGCCCTACCGTGGTGGTGGTTCCATCCGGATTTTCAATAATGGTAGAAGAACCCTGTAACAGGGAAATGTCTTCCTGCGGCTGTAAGGTGAGCGCGCCCGGCTGCTTGAACGGACATTCCGCACTGGCCGGCAGGTTTGTATACATACAGATATCGCCGACAAAATGTACATCACAGCTATCCGTGGGTACGGTTCCCTCCGCAAAGTACTCAGTTCTGACTGTGCCTGCCACATCACAGAGCCCTGCGATGGGAAGCTTGCCTGACTGTGTGCAGACAGAAGACTGTACAATGCCGCTCGGAATGGGGAAACGCTCATTTGGCAAATCCTGATGGATTTCAGCCATGACTGCACGCCAGAGGTTCTTGGCCAGGTTTCGTTCTACTTTGTTCAAAACAACGTTATTGTCATAGCCGGCCCATGTAATTGCCGTATAATAGGGCGTGTAGCCCGCAAACCACACATCTTTGTAATCAGAGGTTGTACCGGTCTTGCCGGCGATGGACATGTTCGGAAACCGAACCGATGTACCGGTACCGATGTTGACAGTATCAACCATGGCGTCCGTCAGCAGAAAGGCAGTGGTTTCCTTGATGACCTGTCTTGTTTCGGGAACCGTGTGGTCCAAAATTACATTGCCGTTGGAGTCGAGAACTCTGGTGTAAAGTCTGGGCTTATTGTAGACGCCGCCGTTGGCAATGGTTGCATAAGCAGCGCAGAGCTCCAGATTGGTTACACCGCCGACACCGCCGAGCGCCATTGGCTGATAGCAGTCGTTAATCTCTGTCAGGGTGGTAAAACCAAAATTCAACAGATAGTTGAAGCCCAGCTTCGGCGTAATCTGTGTCAAACACTTGACGGTTACGATATTCATGGAATTCCAGATTCCCTTTCGGATGGAGCTGATACCCTGATAACCGGTTTCGTACCAGTTGTGAACCGGCGTGCCGTCATTGTAATTAAAAGGCGCATCGATAAAGACGGTTGCAAGCGTCATACCGGCGCTGTCCAAAGCAGGCGCGTAGGTGGAAACCACCTTGAAGGTGGAGCCGGGCTGGCGGAGCGCACTTGTGGCACGGTTCAGTGTACGGCTTCCCTCTTTGGTACCGCGTCCGCCTACCATGGCGACCACACAACCTGTGTGCTGGTCGATGATGGTTAAAGATATCTGAGGCTGTGGCGTCAGAGACTCCTTTTCAGCAATGATTTCATCATGCTCACCGACGACGGCGGCTTTGTACAAATCAATCGCCTCGTGTGCTTCGTCTATGGAATTAAAGAGAAGGTCAAAGTTTTTATTCTGGTTTTCCACAAACCATGCCTTCATCATTTCCTTACTGTAATTGTGATATTCCCCATCTGCATCCTTCACGGTCAAATCGTAGGAAAGATACCATCTGACGTTCTCCGGGTAGTTGGCAGGGTCGGAAAATACTCTGTCGGCAATCGCCTGAATATTGGGATCCAGAGTGGATTCAATCCTGAGACCGCCGCTGTAGAGGAGAACGGAAGCCTGAGTGGCGCTGTAGCCTGCTTCTTCAATCAAATCGTGGTATACTTCCTCGGTCAGGGCATCCACAAAATAGGTACTTACGGAATCATCGGCAATGGCAATATTGACTTCCTGAATACGGGAGTATACGTCGTCCGCCATGGCTTCGTCATATTCTGCCTGTGTAATATAGCCTTGTTCCAGCATATCATGGAGAACCTTTGCTCTTCGTTCGGCATTGTTTTCCGGATGGGAAATGGGATTCCACTTTGAGGGGTTCTGGGTGATTGCTGCAATTACCGCACATTCGGACAGGGTCAGCTCGCTGACATCCTTGTTGAAGTAGCGGAGTGAGGCGGACTGCACGCCAAGGGTATTCTGTCCTAAATTGATGGTGTTCATATACCGGAGCAGAATCTCTTCTTTGCTCAGCTTTTTGGTGATTTCAAGGGCGAGATACTGTTCCTGGAACTTACGCTGCAGCTTTTCTATCAGACCTTCTTCGTTTACCCAGTCGGTAAAAATCGTATTTTTCAATAGCTGCTGCGTGATAGTGCTGGCGCCCTCCGCACGCTGGAAGCCGGAACGGATGAAGGTATAGCCGGCTCGGATAATACCTTTAATATCAATACCGTTGTGGTCATAGAAGCGCTGATCCTCAATTGCGACGAAGGCATCGGCTAAATCCTGTGGGATTCGGTCCCACGTTACCTGGACACGGTTTGAATTGGTTGCAACCAGCTTGTCTATCTGGTTACCCTCACAGTCGTATACGAAGGTGGAGAAGCCTACAGGAGCAACGTCGTTTACATCTATGTCCGGTGCGGAAGCAATGATGCCTTTAAAGGCACCGATGCCGGCGGAAACGCCGATGATGCCCATGGCGATAAAGCCGATGAGAACCACTTTGATACCGGTAAAGGCTATCTTTCTTCCTATTTTTGTAGATTTGGAATTCATCGCTCTTTGCTTGGCATGAACCCCTTTTCTTCCATAATTCATATGTGTTTCACCTTTCCGTCTGTGGTACAGACTTATGGCAGGGCATAATTTGACCCTCGCAGACATTATACCAAAAACAAAGTGGTAAATAAAGGTTTTTTCTTTTATCTTTAGAATTGTTCACAAAAAAAACATCTTTTATGCTATACTTTAAGCAGAAAACCATTTGAAGGAGGGGCGGATAACTTGGAAAATGAGAGCAGAGAGCCTTATCGGGTGGTAGTAGAAGACGGACAGGGAGAACTTGTGGAAAAGAAATCCCGTTTTATTGCGACAGTGAAGCGGGTGGAGAATGAGGAAGAGGCAGCAGGCTTCATTGAAGCTGTGAAGAAAAAGCATTGGGACGCCTCCCACAATTGTTCTGCGTTTGTCGTGGGGAGC
Source organism: Lachnospiraceae bacterium (assembly GCA_014804445.1). GTDB lineage: Bacteria > Bacillota > Clostridia > Lachnospirales > Lachnospiraceae > Acetatifactor. The sequence goes on from JAAUZU010000003.1 coordinate 55,192, forward strand.
CTGACGCGGTGCAGCGACGATGGCGAGCCTTCAGGAACGGCGGGCAGACCCATGCTGGAGGTGCTTCTGGGAGAGAATCTTAAGAATGTAGCAGTGGTAGTCACGCGGTATTTCGGCGGCACGCTTTTAGGTACGGGAGGGCTGGTCAGGGCTTACTCGCAGGCTGTAAAGGAAGGGCTTAAAAATTGCGTGATTGGTACCATGCGCGCCGGTGTGCGCATGGCGGTGGAAACGGACTATAACGGTGTCGGCAGGATTTTGTATCTGCTGGGCAGCAGGGGGCTTGAGCCGCAGAACAGCGAATATACCGACAAGGTAAGGCTGGAACTCTTGTTTCCTGCTGAATGGAAAGAAGAACTTACCAAGGAGTTTACGGAGGCGACAGCCGGCAGAGCAGTTATAGAAGTTTTAGAAGAGCTTTATTACGTTGACAAAGAAGTTTGATGGGAATAAAATAAAGAAGAAATGATTGTGAAACGTAGTTACTATGTCGTTGTCATTGTGCATGTTGTATAATCCAACACAGACGCGCTTTCGCTCCAAGTTTACCGTAGCGGTACATAAGCTGCCAAAATACGGCAGCTAAGTGCCGACGGTAAACAAGGGTCTGCTTATGGAATATACAACATGCACAATTCGAAACTGGCAAATAAGAGTTTCACAATTACCAAAGATTCTCCTGAATAGAAAGGTGGTGGTTTTTATGAAGTCGCACAGTAAGAAGAATAGTACTGACAACCCTCTTCCTGCCCGATGCATGAAGACCACATTTTTTTATGAAGGAGTTATAATATGGAAGAAATCAGAAAATTACTAACGACCTGTCAGTATACTTCTCTGCGTCAGCGCGTTGCAGAGATGAATGAGGCGGATGTCGCAATGCAGATGGAGCAGCTTGAGGAGGAGGAAATGCTCAAGATGTTCCGGATTCTGCCGAAGGATTTGGCTGCCGATGTGTTTTCTTATCTGGAGGTTGAAAACCAGCAGACCATCATCACATCCCTGTCGGAAAAGGATGCGGCGGTGATCATCGATAATCTGATGGCGGACGACGCCGTTGATCTTTTGGAGGAGATGCCTGCCAACGTTGTAAAAAAGCTGCTTGCAAATGCCAGCCCCGATACCCGCAGGGATATTAACCAGCTTCTCCGTTATCCTGTGGATTCCGCCGGCAGCATCATGACGGTCGAGTATGTGGATTTGAAGGAAAATCTGACTGTTGCCGAAGCGATTGAGCGGATTCGGAAGGTGGGGCTTGACAGCGAGACGATTAATATCTGTTATGTGCTGGATGCACAGAGAAGGCTGCTGGGTACTGTGGCGCTGCGCTATCTGCTGTTGAGTGAGCCGGATGAGATTATCGGGGATATCATGCATGAAAACGTGATTTCCATCAATACGCTGATGGACCAGGAGGAGGCGGCTGCCAAATTTAAAAAGTACGACTTTACCTCCATGCCCGTAGTGGACAATGAGAACCGGTTGGTCGGTATCATCACGGTCGATGATATTGTGGATATTCTGGAAGAGGAAGCTACCGAGGATATTGAAAAGATGGCAGCTATCATGCCTTCGGACAAGCCCTATATGAAGACAGGTATATTGGAAACCTTTAAAAAGAGGATACCATGGCTGCTGCTTTTGATGGTGTCAGCCACTTTTACCGGACAGATTATCAACCATTTTGAAGATGCGCTGAGCACCTGCGCTGCGCTGATGATGTTTATTCCCATGCTGATGGATACGGGCGGCAATGCGGGCGGACAGGCGAGCGTAACGGTTATCCGCGGGCTTTCTCTTGGAGAAATCACCTATAAGGACACCCTGCGCATTATCTGGAAGGAATCGAGAGTGGCGCTTTTGTGCGGGGTCACGCTTGCGGTGGCCAATTTTGCCAAGCTTATGCTGTTTGACAGAGTCGGACTCAGTGTTTCCATCGTAGTCTGTCTGACGCTCGTTGTGGCAATCCTGATTGCCAAGCTGATTGGCTGTACATTACCGGTGCTGGCAAAACGAATCGGCTTTGACCCGGCGGTGATGGCAAGTCCCTTTATCACGACGATAGTGGATGCACTGTCCCTTATGGTGTATTTTCAAATTGCGTCCAGACTGCTTGGACTGTGAAAAGTTTTTTGACTGATTGTAAGCTTGTTTGGTAAACAGGAGGTGTACGATGGAAGAGATAAAAGCCTATCGCTATCTGCCGGCGTCGGCAGCGCGTATTCGTGAAAATGTATTTATAAAGGAACAGGGTTTTTTCGATGAATTTGACCATCTGGACAGTATGGCGACGCATCTTGTGCTTTACTACAATACCATTTCGGCAGCGACCTGCCGTTTTTACCCCTTTGAAGAGGAAGGCGCCTATGTGATTGGGCGGATTGCCGTGGTGAAGGAGTACAGGGGAAAAGGACTTGGCACGCATTTGATACAGGAAGCGGAGAAACGAATTAAAGAAGCCGGCGGAACGAGGGCGCTGCTGGCGGCGCAGACGCTTGCCTCCGGTTTCTATGAAAAACAGGGCTATACGGCGTTTGGTGATATTTTCTTGGAGGAGCATTGTCCGCATACCTGGATGCGGAAGGCGCTGTAGTCTATGATATGCTTATGAAAAATGGCAGGAGAGTAGTAGAATGGGGCGGTATATACAGGACGTGGTTTTATATAAACCAACGGATTTTGTGGTTTTTATGATGAATGATTTTCTCTCGAAAAACAGTTTTCGTCTGTCCACCTGGAAAAAGGAGCCCGTATATCGGGCAGGCGACGCTGTGATAGAGGGGTATCAATATTTAAAGTGGTACTATGACGGCTGCACGCTCCATGTGGAGGCATGGATATCGGGAGGCGGTATCATAGGGGCGGCAAGACGCTCCTTTGAAATAGAAACGGGACTGGAGTATGGTGCGCGCAAAGAGCCTTTCCTGATTGAGTTAGAGCAGCTTTTTGATCTTATGCGGCAGGATCTGGCGCAGCCTGTAGGGATAGCACAGCCGATTCCGGTTTTGACGGTGGATAACGGCAAATATGCAAAGTCTGCGTTTATAATGGGACTGTGCAGCGTCATCTTTGGACTTCCGCTTCCGTTTTTTGGGGTGCCCTTAAGCTTTACGGGAGCAGGACGGGCGCGGAGAGCGAAAAATTCGGACAAGGCGGGGATGGCGGCAGCGGGCAGAGTGCTCTGCTTTATCGGTATGCTGCTTTCTGTGATTGGACTTATGGGGTATCTGGTGATTGCTTCGCGGTATAGAGGATATTAAATGCTTTTGTATAAGGAATGAGAATGACTATGACGGATAACAGCGGGGACTTATTAACAGAAGAATTAAATCCTACGTTTCTTTTTACATGGAAGGGCAGGCGGGCGGAGGATGAAAAGGCATACCACTCCCATGATTTTCTGGAAATTGCCTATATTATGTCGGGGAGCGGCAGATACCGGATAGAGGGAAAGCTTTATGACATAGGTGAGGGGGATTTGCTGATTATAAATCCCCATGTATTGCATCAGGGACTTGTGGTAAAGCCGGAAAATGCTGCCACGGAATTTTTTGTAGCCGCTTCCGATATCAGGTTTAATGGGATGCCGGGAAATACAATGCCGCTTCCGGAAACGGGACCGGTGATTCATACATCGGGGGAGTTTCGACAGAAGATTGCCCGAATCTGCGCATCCATGGAGGCGGAAAATGCTGTCTGCTGGCAGGGGAGATATTCCATGATGAAGGCGTACCTGATGCAGATGCTTTTGTTGATTGTCAGGCAGCAGATGGAGCCGCTGGAGGTAAAAAGAGGGCAGGCATTTGAATCATCCAGCCGGAAATATGTGGTGGAGCAGGTTATCAACTACTTTGAAGACCATTACGCAGAAAAAATTTCGCTGGACGGTATCGCGGAAAACATGTACCTAAGCCCGTTTTATATTTCCAGAATTTTCAAGAGTGAAATCGGGGATACGCCAATTCACTACCTGATTAACATAAGGCTGGACCGCGCGAAGGAGCTTTTGGAGTCCGGCCTTGCAGGGAGTGTTCAGGAGGTGGCGGCGCAGGTGGGCTATGATGATGTTTACCACTTTAGCAAGCTGTTTAAAAAGCGTTATGGAATTCCACCTTCGCAGGCAAGAAAAAAGAGGTAACTTTGACATTTTTCATATTTGCAATGACAGTATTTTATGTTAAAATCTGATTAAAGATTATAGAAAGGCGGTTATCTAATTATGAGGTATTTTTTCAATGGAAAAATTGAAAAAAAGGAAAAAGGTTACATGATTCAGATTCCTTTCAATGTATGGGAAGTGTGCAAGCAGAGGGAAGTCATTCAGGCGGATATGGTGCTTGACAACAAGATTATTGACTGCGAACTGATTCCGCAGGAGAAAGGCAACTACGAGATTCATGTGGAGGATGAGGATGCTATTCAGGCAGATTTGTCAAAGGTTCACAAGATTCTGCTCCATGTGACGGGCAGCCTGATTAAGATGGATCAGAACAGCCCTTACAGCTTTGAAAACCCGATTCGGAAAATTGACGGCATCGATATCATTATCCAACAGGCGGACGGTCTCTGCGGGCAGACCTGTGTGGCTATGCTGGCCGGCGTGACCATTGCGGACGTGATTCGGGTAATGGACTGCAGGGAATGGCAGGGTACCATGGGACGTGTGATTTCTGCGCTGAACTATTACGGCATAGACCATACGGATATTATCACTTATACGGAGGGCGCGGACTGTGTGCTGCCTAAGTGCTGTATTATGATGGAGAGAATGGGCCGCTTCTGCCATTATCTGGTGGGTTACGACGGCAAGTTCTATGATCCGAACCTCGGCGTTATGGAAGAATATGACATGAGCAAGCTTTTGGGCTATCTGGAAATTAAATGCTAAATTTTATTTTCGATTGATTGCGAGAGGAGAAAGTGACAGTGGATAACAATAACATGAATAACGGGCAGGTTGGAAATACAGGATACACCCAGAATGGTTATGATGCCAACGCAAACTACACCCAGAACGGCTATAATGCAAACACGGGTTATAACCAGACCGGCTATGACCCTAACGCAAATTACAACCAGAACGGCTATAATACCGGCACAGGCTATACGCAGACCGGCTATGATGCCAACGCCGGCTACAATACGACGTACAATACAACTTACAACACAACCTACAATACGGGTTACACTACATACCAGCAGCAGAATGGAAATCAGCCGGTTATCAAGGAGGTAAGCAAGGTAAAGGGTCTTATCGGTGCGATTGGCGGTGCGCTGCTCGGTGGAGCTATTTGGATTGGAATCGGCTGCCTTGGCTTTGTTTCCGGCTGGATTGCCATTTTGATTTTCCTGTTGGCACAGGGCGGTTATAAATTGATGAACAAAGGAGAGATAGACAGGTTCGGCAGTATTATCAGCGTGATTCTCGGACTTGTAATCATTTTTCCGGCGACATGGTGTATCAGNGGCTTTCAGGTATTCAGCGCGCTGAATAAAAGTGCGCCGGGACATTTTTCCTATTTTGAAGTACTGGGCGATTTGCGTCTCTATATGGACAGGTATGATTTGTGGAGCACCTTCTATTCTAACCTTGCTATGGGTTATCTGTTTACCGGAATTGCTGCCATTTATGTAGGAGTCGGCACATTGAGCAGCAAGGCAAACGAGAAGCGTGCGGCAAAGAGAGCGGCGAAAAAAGCAGCCAAAGATGCCCAAAATGGAAAATGGCAATAAACAGAATATAAAATAAGTATTAAATTAGCACTGGCAGGGAAAAGTAAGAAAACAAGAGAAAATAAAAGATAAAAAGAGAAAACAAGAGATAACAGGAAATATTTTCCTGTGAATACAGTTGCAAAGCCCTGCATATAAACTTAATATAAGTTCCAGAGATTAGCACTCGATTTAATTGAGTGCTAATAATTTGAAAATGACCAGAATTAAGGAGGCAATCATTATGAAGTTAGTACCGTTAGGTGACAGAGTTGTATTAAAGCAGTTGGTCGCAGAAGAAACTACNAAGTCAGGTATCGTTCTTCCGGGGCAGAATAAAGAAAAACCCCAGCAGGCAGAGGTCGTTGCAGTAGGCCCNGGCGGTATGGTTGACGGCAAAGAAATCAAGATGGAAGTGAAAGAGGGAGATCAGGTTATTTACTCCAAGTATGCCGGNACAGACGTTAAGATTGAAGAAGAGGAATACATTATCGTAAAGCAGAGCGATATTCTGGCAGTGATTCAGTAGATTNNAGTGTAAAGAGAAAAAATAAGAAATTTGGAGGCATATCATTATGGCAAAGGAAATTAANTATGGGGCAGAAGCCCGTGCAGCATTAGGAAGAGGCGTAGACCAGCTNGCAAACACCGTGAGAGTAACGTTGGGACCCAAAGGAAGAAATGTAGTTCTGGATAAATCCTTCGGCGCACCCCTGATTGCAAACGATGGCGTTACCATCGCAAAGGAAATTGAGTTAGAAGATGCGTTTGAAAACATGGGCGCACAGCTTGTCAAAGAAGTGGCAACCAAGACCAATGATGTGGCCGGAGACGGTACGACTACCGCTACCGTGCTGGCACAGGCGATGATTAACGCAGGTATGAAGAATCTGGAAGCAGGTGCCAATCCGATTATCCTGAGAAAAGGNATGAAGAAAGCAACCGACTGCGCAGTGGAGGCTATCGCAAAGATGAGCTCCAAGGTAAACGGCAAGGAGCATATCGCACGTGTTGCCGCTATCTCCGCAGGCGATGATGAAGTAGGACAGCTCGTAGCGGACGCTATGGAAAAGGTATCAAACGACGGCGTTATCACCATTGAAGAGAGCAAGACCATGCAGACCGAGCTTGATTTAGTAGAAGGTATGCAGTTTGACAGAGGTTATATCTCCGCATATATGGCAACGGATATGGATAAGATGGAAGCAGTTCTTGACAATCCCTATATCCTGATTACGGACAAGAAGATTTCCAACATTCAGGAGATTCTGCCACTGTTNGAGCAGATTGTACAGTCCGGTGCAAAGCTTCTGATTATTGCTGAAGATGTAGAGGGTGAGGCGCTTACCACTCTGATTGTCAACAAGCTGCGCGGCACCTTCAACGTAGTGGCAGTGAAGGCTCCCGGCTACGGCGACAGAAGAAAGGCTATGCTGGAAGATATCGCAATCCTGACAGGCGGACAGGTAATCAGCTCTGAACTGGGTCTGGAATTGAAGGATACCACNATGGCNCAGNTGGGACATGCAANATCTGTAAAAGTACAGAAGGAAAATACCGTTATNGTGGACGGCGAAGGCGANAAGGAAGCCATTCAGGCACGTATCGCACAGATTAAGAATCAGGTAGAAGAAACCACTTCTGATTTTGATAAAGAAAAGCTGCAGGAGCGTCTTGCAAAGCTTGCCGGCGGCGTNGCAGTNATNCGTGTNGGCGCTGCAACCGANACAGANATGAANGANGCAAAGCTTCGTTTGGAGGATGCNCTGGCAGCGACCAGAGCGGCTGTAGAGGAAGGTATTATCTGCGGCGGCGGTTCTGCTTATATTCACGCTTCCAAAGAAGTGGAGAAGCTGCGTGANACCATGGAAGGTGATGAGAAGACCGGNGCNGGCATTGTGCTGAAGGCANTGGAGGCTCCTCTGTTCTATATCGCAGCAAACGCAGGTCTNGAAGGCAGCGTGATTGTGAANAAGGTAAAAGAGATGGAAAGCGGNATGGGCTTCGACGCCCTGAAGGAAGCGTATGTNGACATGGTAAAGGAAGGCATCTTAGACCCTGCAAAGGTGACAAGAAGCGCCCTGCAGAATGCAACCAGCGTTGCTTCCACNCTTCTGACAACAGAGTCNGTTGTNGCAAATATNAAGGAAGAGACACCNGCAATGCCCGCAGGAGGCGGCATGGGCGGTATGATGTAANANCTTCGTAGCATTTGCCGAAGATCCGTGCGACAGGAGACAGATTAAAACAATCTGTCTCCTGTATTTTTTTGTAAAAAAATCTGCATGGTATCTTTTCTACTGTTTTGGAAAAATNAAAAACACTTGCAATATACCCCATATGGGGTATATAATNCATAGTAAAGAGAAAACAAANNATNAAACCGCAATAAATGATTCCGATANGGGAAAACTGTATACGATACAGAAAGGNAANCNTATGNCAGAAAAAAATANCGAAGGACAGGAGCANGGCTGCAAANANTGCTGCCAGNGNACNAAGGANCGNTCCGANAAGGAATANAAAGATATGCTTCACCGGCTGAACCGCATCGAAGGGCAGATACGGGGCATTAANGGCATGGTGGAGAAGGATGCGTACTGCACGGATATTCTGGTGCAGGTTGCGGCGGTCAACGCGGCGTTAAACAGCTTCAATAAAGTNCTTCTGTCAAATCATATCAAAACCTGTGTGATAAATGACATCAAGGAAGGAAAAGAAGAGACGGTGGAGGAGCTTTTAGATACCTTGAAGAANNTGATGAAGTAAAAGCTATAGGTAATTGCGAAGCTCACATTTGCTGATTTCGAATTGTGCACATGGTAGATTCCATAAGCAGACCCTTGCTAGCCGTCGGCACTTAGCTGCCGTATTTTGGCAGCTTACGTACCGCTACGGCTAGCTCGGAGCGAGAGCGAGTCTGCGTTGGAATCTACCATGCGCACAATGACAACGGCAGCTTTTCCGAGTTTCGCAATTCCCTGACGGAAGGGAGAATCAGAATGAAACAATATACAGTTACGGGCATGAGCTGCGCCGCCTGCAGCACCCGCGTGGAGAAGGCGGTCGGCAAGGTTGCCGGCGTAAGTGCCTGCTCGGTCAGCCTTTTGACAAATTCCATGGGTGTGGAAGGAACTGCGTCTGAGCAGGAAATCATAGCAGCGGTGGAGGCGGCAGGCTACGGCGCGGCACCCAAAGGACGTGAAGAGCAGGCAGCCGCAGGCAGGGGCGGAGAAGAGGCGGTCTTAGAGGACAAGGAGACGCCGCTTTTAAAAAAGCGTTTGTTTGCCTCAGTAGTGTTTCTGATTATATTGATGTATATTTCCATGGGACATATGATGTGGGGCTGGTGGCTGCCTTCTTTTCTGGCAGACAATCATGTTGCCATGGGACTGTTGCAGCTTTTGCTTACCGTGATTATCATGGTTATCAACCAGCGTTTTTTTATCAGCGGTTTTAAGAGCCTGCTTCATGGGGCGCCCAATATGGATACCCTTGTGGCGCTGGGTGCCGGCGCTTCTTTTGTCTACAGCACGTATGCGCTCTTTGCCATGACGGACGCGCAGCTAAAAGGAAATATGGAAGGCGTCATGGCGTACATGCATGAATTCTACTTTGAATCTGCTGCCATGATACTGACCCTGATTACCGTCGGGAAAATGCTGGAGGCGCGTTCCAAAGGAAGAACCACGGACGCTTTAAAAGGACTGATGAAGCTTGCGCCTAAGACAGCGGTTATCGTAAGAGAAGGCGTTGAGACGGAGATTCCGATTGAGCAGGTTAAGAAAGGTGATGTGTTTGTAGTTCGTCCCGGTGAAAATATTCCGGTGGACGGCGTAGTCATCGAAGGCAGCAGCGCAGTAAATGAGGCGGCGCTGACAGGGGAAAGTATTCCGGTGGACAAGGCGCAGGGCGACAGCGTGTCTGCGGCGACCCTGAATCAGTCTGGTTTTATCAGATGCGAGGCAACGCGGGTGGGGGAAGACACTACCCTGTCAAAAATCATACAGATGGTGAGCGATGCGGCGGCGACAAAGGCGCCTATCGCGAAAGTGGCAGACAAGGTATCCGGCGTCTTTGTGCCGGCGGTTATCGCCATTGCAGCGGTTACGATTCTGATATGGCTGCTTGTGGGAAAGGACATTGGCTTTGTGCTGGCGAGGGGCATTTCCGTTCTGGTTATTAGCTGTCCCTGCGCGCTGGGACTGGCAACACCTGTTGCTATTATGGTTGGCAATGGCTGTGGCGCCAAAAACGGAATCCTGTTTAAGACGGCGGTTTCACTGGAAGAAGCCGGAAAGATGCAGATTGTGGCGCTGGATAAGACCGGAACCATTACAAGCGGCGAACCGAAGGTGACGGATATCTGTCCGGCGGAAGGCTTCTCCGAGAAAGAGCTTATGCTGACTGCCTGCGCGTTAGAGCAGAAAAGCGAGCACCCGCTGGCAAAGGCGGTTTTGGAATATGCCGGGGAAAAGGGAATAGAAGCCGAAGAGGTAACGGATTTCAGGGCACTTTCCGGAAGCGGGTTGGAAGCCAGAAAACAGGGGGAAGTGCTGAGCGGCGGAAATTATCAGTTTATAAACGGCAGGGCAGAAATTGCAAAATCCATACAGGAAGAAGCAGAAAGGCTTTCAGAGGAAGGCAAAACGCCGCTGTTTTTTGCAAGGGATAACAGGCTGTGCGGCATGATTGCAGTTGCCGATGTGATCAAGGAAGACAGTCCCCGCGCGGTAAAAGAATTACAGAATATGGGAATCCGCGTGGTCATGCTGACCGGCGACAATGCGCGCACTGCAGAGGCAATCGGCAGGCAGGCGGGCGTGGATGAGGTAATTGCGGGCGTGCTGCCCGACGGCAAGGAAAGTGTTATCCGCTCCCTGCAGGCGCAGGGGAAGGTTGCCATGGTGGGAGACGGCATCAACGATGCCCCTGCGCTGACAAGGGCGGATATCGGCATTGCCATTGGTGCGGGAACGGATATTGCCATAGATGCGGCGGACGTGGTGCTGATGAAGAGCCGTTTAAGCGATGTGCCGGCAGCGATAAGGCTGAGCCGCGCGACGCTGAAAAACATTCACGAAAACCTGTTTTGGGCGTTTATCTACAATATCATCGGGATTCCGCTGGCGGCAGGGCTTTGGATACCGATTTTCGGCTGGCAGCTTAATCCCATGTTCGGCGCGGCTGCCATGAGCCTTTCCAGCTTTTGCGTAGTGACCAATGCACTGCGTCTGAATCTGGTGGATATCCATTCTGCGAAGAGGGATAAAAAACACAGAAATGCGGGAGAGAAAAAATCAGCCGCGGGAGAAATAGGCAAAAGCGAATTCAGCCAAAAAGCAGATACAAAAAAATTAAACATCGGGAAAACCGAAAAAGAAATGGAGGAAAACAAAATGGAAAAAACAATGAAAATCGAAGGTATGATGTGTGGGCACTGTGAGGCGAGAGTGAAGAAATGCCTTGAGGCGCTGCCGGAGGTTACGGAAGCAGTTGTCAGCCATGAAACAGGAAGCGCAGTTGTGAAGCTGAGTGGAGAAATTGCGGACGAAACACTGAAAAAGGCTGTGGAGGAACAGGACTACAAGGTAGTTTCCATCGCATAGCGGAAAGTGTAAGGGAAAGCCCTGTGTTGCATGTGAAAACATGAAAACACAGGGCTTTTTTGTGTATGCGGAAAAGTCGGATGTGATTCCGAAAAATTCATTTGGGATATTGGATAAAATGCTTTTGGATGCTATACTTGTAAAAAGGAGATAAAAGCCATGCAAACGTTTGATTACAGCCAAATCAGCAATCCGGAATTTTACAAGGAAAATTGTCTGAAAGCACATTCCGATCATGTACATTATCCTTCATGGGAGGCGTACAGACGGGGGATGAATCCTTACCGTCACAGTCTGAACGGACTCTGGAAATTTTCTTATGCAAGAAATTTATCCTGTGTCATTACCAATTTTGCAGACGTGGATTATGACTGCAGCACATGGGAGGATATCAGGGTGCCCGCCCATATTCAGATGGAGGGTTATGATATCCCTCAGTATGTCAATATGCAGTATCCGTGGGACGGCAGGGAGGAAATCGGCATAGGAGAGATTCCGGTGGATTTTAACCCTGTGGCAAGTTATGTCACATATTTTGATTTGCCCGCGGGTTTTCAGGATAATCCGGTGTATGTTTCTTTTCAGGGCGTGGAGAGCGCCATGATTCTCTGGTGCAACGGATTTTATGTAGGCTACAGCGAGGATTCCTTTACCCCTTCCGAATTTAACCTGACAAAATATATACAAAAACAGAATAATAAGTTGGCGGTACAGGTGATTAAGTGGTCGGCAGGAAGCTGGTGCGAGGATCAGGATTTCTTTCGCTTTTCCGGTATTTTCCGTGATGTGTACCTCTATACAAAGCCGAAAACCCATGTGGAGGATATCTGTGTCAGAACCATGCTGCAGGATGGGTATACCAAGGGAACGATTGCACTTTCTCTGAAAACCAAAGGCAGGGGTAGTGTTCATATTGCGCTTATGGATGGGGAAGAGCTGTGTGCGGAAGGTTCCTGCGCGGTGGAAGAATCTGATGGTGCGCGCATTACGCTTACGGTGGCAAATCCAAAGCTTTGGAGCAGCGAGCAGCCCGTTCTTTATGAACTGCAGATGGAAGTGTTTGACGAGAATCAAAAACTGACCGAGGTGATTCCGCAGCGGATTGGTTTCCGTGAGATAAAAATCGAAAACAGCATCTTGTATCTGAACGGGCAGCGTCTTGTATTTCACGGCGTCAACCGCCATGAATTCAGTTCCCTGCGCGGGCGTGCGGTGACGAGGGAGGAAACCGTGCAGGATATTGTGACCATGAAGCAGAACAATATCAATGCCATCAGAACCAGCCATTATCCCAATTCGTCCATGTTTTATGAGTTGTGCGACGAGTATGGCATTTATTTGCTGGATGAAAATAATATGGAGTCCCATGGATCGTGGGATGCCTACTTGCGCGGCTTGGCCGGCATGGACGAAGTGGTTCCCGGGGACAATCCCCGTTTTCAGGCGATGCTTTTAGACCGTGTCCGTTCCATTTATGAGAGGGATAAAAACCATGCCTGCGTAGTCATCTGGTCTATCGGCAACGAATCCTTTGGCGGAACAGTTCCCCTTGCCATGGCAGATTTGTTCCGCAGTCTTGACGATACAAGACCGGTACATTACGAGGGCGTGCAGCCGGACCCTCGTTATCCGGAGACTTCGGATATTTACAGCCGTATGTATCCGCCGGTATCGGAACTGCGCAGCTATTTAAGCGAGCACAGGGACAAGCCCTGTATTATGTGCGAATATTCCCATGCCATGGGAAATTCCTGCGGCGCGCTTTTTAAATACACGGAATACGCCTATGAGGAGCCCTTGTATCAGGGCGGCTTTATCTGGGATTATATCGATCAGTCCATCACGAAAAAGGACCGCTATGGAAAAGAGTTTCAGGCGTACGGCGGCGATTTCGGGGATCGTCCCACGGACTATAATTTCAGTGGAAACGGTATTGTGACCGCGGGAGAGCGCCTGCCTTCACCCAAGATGCAGGAGGTAAAGTACTGCTATCAGTTTATCAAAGTTAAAATATGCAGCGCTTCCATGGAAGCAGGAAATTCCATGGAAGGGAAAATTTCCATGGAAATTGAAAACCGTCATTTGTTTACGGGGACAGCAAGCTATGACTGTGTGGTTTCCCTGTTTCGGTATGGCGTATTTGTAAAGGCAGTTTCTGTTGACACCGCGGTAAAACCCCTTGACAGGCAGGTAATCCGTCTGCCATTTGCAATACCCGAGGAAGCAGGGGAGTATGTTGTCAGAGCGTCCTTCCGTTTAAAGAAAGAAACCCTATGGGCGTCGGCAGGACATGAAATTGCCTTTGGAGAAGGTGTATTTCGCGCAGGCGGGCGGAAGACGGATATAGAGAGCGGCCTGCTGCCGTGGGGACGGACTGCGGCATATGAAAGCGGTGTACTTGCAAAGCGGGATTTGGGATGCGAAAGCGGTGTGACAGCGGCACGTGACAGTGACAGGCATTTTCGGGTGATTCACGGCAAGCACAATATCGGTGTAAAGGGAGAGCATTTCGAAGCGCTTTTTTCCACTACAAGCGGCGGGCTGGTTTCTTACCGTTATGGAGGAAAAGAACTTCTGGCAGAGACTCCCATGCCTAATTTCTGGAGGGCGCCGACGGACAATGATAAAGGTAACGGGATGACGATAAGATATGGGCAGTGGAAGCTGGCAAGCCTATATATGACGCTTGCGGAGCCGGAGGCAGGCAGGAAAAATCCCGAGGTTTCGGAATACAAGGGTGCGGTAGAAGTGAAATACCGCTATGCCATGTCGACCACGCCAAAGAGCTGCTGCGAGGTGTACTATTATGTGCTGGCCGACGGCACAATCGGAGTCAGGCTTACCTATGAGCCGGTGGAGGGCTTAAGCGAAATGCCGGAATTCGGGATGTTGTTTAAGCTCGATGCAGATTACGACAGGGTGGAATGGTACGGCTGCGGACCGCAGGAGACCTACGCAGACCGTAAGTCTGGCGGGAAGCTGGGTATTTACCGAAACAAGGTGATGGACAATATGGCGCCGTATCTTGTGCCGCAGGAATGTGGCAACAAGGCGGGGGTGCGCTGGGGAAAGGTGACGGATGCATATGGCAGGGGACTTATCTTTGCTTCGTTCACGGAAATGAATTTTTCTGCACTGCCCTATACGCCCCATGAGCTGGAACAGGCGAAACATGCCTATGAACTTCCCGAGGTGCATTACACTGTTGTCAGGGTATCTTCGGAACAGATGGGCGTGGGCGGCGACGATAGCTGGGGAGCGCGGACGCATCCGGAGTATTTGATAGATGTAAGTAAGAAAAAGGAATGTTGGTTTTCCTTTAAAGGTTTGGCATGAAGATAATGTAAGTGGAGGTGTGCATGGACAGATTAGAGTATGATGTGATTGTGATTGGCGCAGGCGTGACGGGGAGTGCGGTTGCGAGGGAGCTTGCCAAAAAAGAGCGCCGAATCGCGGTGTTGGAGAGGGAGAGCGATATCTGCGAGGGAACCTCAAAGGCAAACAGCGGTATTGCGCATGCAGGCTTTGACGCACAGCCGGGCACGCTCAAGGCGAAACTGAATGTGCAGGGTGCAAGGCTTATGAAGGAGCTTTCTGAGATGCTTGATTTTCCATACAGGCAGAACGGTTCCATTGTCGTAAGCTTTGAGGCTGAGGGCATGGAGAAACTGCAGGAACTGTATATGCGCGGACAGGAAAACGGTGTGGAAGGACTGCGGATTTTGACAGGAGATGAGGCGCGCGCACTGGAGCCTGCGCTTTCCGATGAAGTGGTCGCTGCGCTTTACGCGCCCACGGGCGGCATCGTCTGTCCGTTCGGGTTAAACATTGCGCTGGCAGAGAACGCGGCGGTAAACGGTGTGGATTTTTATCTGAATACGGCGGTATCTAAGATAGAGCGTGCGCAGGGCGGCTACAGAATTCTGACGAAAGAGCGGGAGTTCTTTGCGCCTGTGGTGGTAAATGCCGCCGGTGTCCATGCGGATGCTTTGCACAATATGATGAGTGAGCGTAAACTGCATATTACGGCAAGACGGGGCGAGTACTGTCTGATGGACAAAAAGACGGGTGGACTGGTACAAAGCACTATTTTCCAGCTTCCTTCTGCAAGCGGCAAGGGGATTCTGGTGACGCCGACAGTGCACGGTAATCTTCTGGCAGGTCCCACTGCGGAGGATATTGAGGACAAAGAAGGAGTGAATACCACTGCGGACGGATTGGCGCGCGCACTTGCCATCGGGGCAAAAAGTGTGAAGGCGCTTCCGGTAAGACAGGTCATTACTTCTTTTGCCGGACTGCGGGCCCATGAAGAGAGCGGCGATTTTATCATAGAAGAGGCAGCGGATGCACCCGGCTTTTTTGACGCGGCGGGCATCGCTTCACCGGGACTGACGGCGGCGCCGGCAGTCGGCAGCTATGTGGCGGAAATGATACAGGCGCGTTTTCCGGCTCCCGAAAAGACAGATTTTATTGCCACAAGAAAGGGGATTCCCTGTGTGGCGGAAGCAGACGACGAGGAGCGGCAGCGCCTGATAGCGGAGAATCCTGCGTATGCCAATGTGGTGTGTCGCTGTGAACTGGTAACGGAAGGAGAAATTCTGGACGCCATTCACAGACCGCTCGGCGCAACCACGCTGGACGGGGTAAAGCGCAGGACGAGAGCCGGTATGGGACGCTGTCAGTCGGGCTTCTGTTCCCCTAAGGTGGTGGAAATTCTGGCGCGGGAGTTACATAAAGATATCGGAGAGATTACAAAGTCCGGTGAGGGAAGTGCCTTTTTAACCGGATACAACAAGGAAGCATGTGTGTAGAGGGGAGGTTCGTATGAGACAGGATATTGTAATTATCGGTGGTGGCCCCGCCGGTCTGGCTGCGGCATTGGCGGCAAAGGAAGCGGGCGCAGAGCAGATATTGATTCTGGAAAGGGACAAGGAACTGGGAGGGATTTTAAACCAGTGTATCCATAACGGTTTCGGACTTCACACCTTTAAAGAGGAACTGACGGGACCGGAGTATGCGGCACGCTATATTGCCAAAGTAGAACAGGAGAAAATTCCTTTTCTTTTGGAGACGATTGTCATTGACATTGCAGAAGCAGAGGATGGGGAAAAAGCGATAACTGCCATGAACAGGGAGCGCGGGCTGTTTGTCATCCGCGCAAAGGCAGTGATTCTGGCGATGGGCTGCAGGGAGCGTCCGAGGGGCGCGCTGAATATTCCCGGCTATCGTCCGGCGGGCATCTATTCGGCAGGAACGGCACAGCGCTATGTCAATATCGAGGGTCGCATGCCGGGTAAAGAGGTTGTGATTTTAGGTTCCGGTGATATCGGGCTGATTATGGCGCGCAGAATGACGCTGGAGGGTGCAAAGGTTAAAGCGGTGGCGGAGTTTATGCCCTATTCCGGCGGTTTGAAGCGTAATATTGTACAGTGCCTCGACGATTTCGGCATACCTTTAAAGCTGAGCCATACCGTTGTAGATATCAAAGGGAAAAAGCGCGTGGAAGGCGTTACGCTGGCGCAGGTAGATGAGAATAAAAAACCGATTGCGGGAACGGAGGAGTACATTCCCTGCGATACACTGCTTTTGTCCTGCGGACTGCTGCCCGAGAATGAACTTTCCCTGAATCTCGGCGTTTCCTTGAATCCGGCGACTTCGGGGCCTTATGTCAATGAGAGTCTGGAGACGAATATTTCCGGTGTCTTTGCCTGCGGCAATGTGCTCCATGTACATGATTTGGTGGACTATGTGTCAGAGGAAGCGGCGGCAGCAGGAAAATACGCGGCGGCGTATGTAAAGGAAGCGGCAGACAGCCAAACACAGGCGATGGAGGGAGAATCCGTGCAGTCTGAAAGAATTGCTGAAAAGACAGAGACAGGAATGCAGATTTGTTTGGAAGCGGCAGAGGGCATCCGATACACGGTTCCTTCTACCATCAGTCTGTCACGCATGGAGGATACGCAGCTTATCCGTTTTCGTGTTGCAGATGTATATAAAGAAGTGTTCCTCAAGGTATATTTTGACGGTACACCCATCATCAGTCAGAAAAAAAGGGTGTTAGCACCGGGTGAAATGGAGCAGATTCGCTTAAAGAAGGAGCAGCTTCAGGCATTTCCTGGTTTAAAAAAGATAACGATTCGGATAGAGAAGGAGGCGGGCTGATTGATGGAAAAGAGAGAAATGATATGTATCAACTGTCCTTTGGGCTGTATGCTTTCCGTGAGCCGGGATGAGGCAGGAGAAGTGACGGTCAGCGGCAATACCTGTCCGCGCGGCGCGGAATACGGACGCACAGAGATGACTGCCCCGAAGAGGGTATTGACTTCCACAGTGCGTATCCAAGGCGAAAAAGGGCGCGTTGTGCCGGTAAAAACTGCGAGTCCGGTTCCAAAGGAGAAGATTGGTGACTGCATGGATGCGTTAAAAGAAGTGGAAGCAAAACTTCCGGTACAGATTGGAGATGTGGTGCTGGAGAATGTGGCAGGGACGGGGGTTGCGGTGGTTGCTACAAAAGGGATGGGGCTTTAAGGGCGTAAAAAAGGGTTGCGATAGTCACGCCGCCGGTAGAGCCATATGCCTGTTCAAACGCGCTCTCGCTCGGATAAAAACGCAGCGGTACTAGGCTCGAAAGAACCTCGCCAAGTGCCGGCGTTTTTATACGGTTTGAACAGGCATATGGCTCTACCGGCGGCTGAATGATGCGGAAGTTTTTTCGGCCGCTTTGGCGCTTTTAATAGAAAGCGCCGCGAAGTGAGGAGGAGAGGATATGGGTGAGGATGCTATATATAGTAGGAGAAGTATAAGGAAGTTTAGGGATGTGGATGTTGCCAGGGGGGATGTGGAAGAGATTATCAGGGCGGGAAGTGTTGCGCCTTCGGCTAAGAACAGGCAGCCGTAGAAGTGTATTGTTCTGAAGGATAGGAGTAAGGAAGAGTTTCTTGGTTTTATGGAGAAGGGGATTGAGAGGGAAGAAAATTCTTTTGCCATGCTGCCAAAGTCAAGGAGTGGTTTGCCGGATGCGAAGAATACCTTGCGTATTATGCGGAAAGCGCTTGATGAAATTTCAATTTTTCCTGTCTTGTAGATTGTTTTTCCAATCGGTATGTCGGAACTCTCTGTTTCTATACTCCTTTGGGCTTGCATTATAATATTTTCTGAATGTTTTGGCAAAATGGCTGTAACTGGAAAAATTAAGAAAGTCGGATATCTCGGTGAGAGAATAATCGGAGTATTTCAGCATATTTTCGGCAGCCTCCATACGTTTGCGTATAATATATTCCGTGATGCTTACGCCCGTTTCACGTTTGAAAAGCACTGATAAATAGGACTGATTGAGTCTGACATTTTCAGCAAGGACGGAGCAACTGATATCCTCGTGAAGATGATAATGAATATAGTCCATGCAAAGAATGACCGGTTTTGAATAAACCGATTCCTTTTTTGCCTCTGCAACAGCTTTGGTGAAATAAGTTATCATCTCCCGCTGCAGCGCATACAATTCCTCAATCGTTCCGGCTTTGTCATATTTCTGTATATAGATATCACTTGCAGTATAGGCCTTTTCGGAATCCATACCGCCTTCTATTGCAAAGCGTGTTACTAAAGTTATGTTACAAATGCATAGGTACAACAGATTTTTTACCGGCTCATCTGATAAATGTCCGACATCAGCGGAGCGTATTCTTTTTACACTCTCGTCAATAGACCTCATATCACCGTTTTTCAAGTACTCATACTGCTGCATTTCTTCATCGTATTTATGGTGGCGAAATCCGTTTTCCCGATTCAGAAATTCAAGATATGCGAGTTTTTTGCTAATATTTTCTTTCATTTTTGTCCCCTTTTCACAACTTAAAATAAGACAATTAAAATAACGAAAAGCCAATATAAATGATTTCTTTTTCTTTTGTCAGATGATACATTATCCATAACAAATCCGAACTCACATGATAGGAGAGATTATTATGAAAAAATCATCAATGAACATGACAGAAGGCAGCATAATCAAAAGTATGATTGGCTTTGCGGTACCTGTACTTATTGGTAATATATTTCAGCAGATGTATAACATAGTAGATACTGCAATCATCGGCAATGTTCTGGGTGACGATGCCCTGGCTTCCATAGGAGCGGCTGCTCCCGTATATGCACTTATGATAAATCTTACCGAAGGCATGACTAACGGGTTTGCAGTTGTTATCGCCCGTTTTTTCGGCGCCGGAGATAAACCGGCCATGCGGAGGGCGGTTTCACTGACCTATATTCTTTCCGCAATGATTGCCGCAGTATTGACACTGATCAGTGTGATAACAATCAATCCGATTCTGCATCTGCTGAAAACGCCTAAAGATATCATCGGTGGCACAAGCCGCTATATGACGATTATTCTCATGTTTTTAGCCGTTACAATTGCCTACAATATGCTGGCGGGTATGATGAGAGCGATAGGGAACAGCAGAGTTCCTTTGTATTTTCTGCTTGTTTCAACGTTTGCAAACATCGGGCTTGATATTCTCTTTGTAAAAGGTCTTTCATTGGGAGTTGCGGGTGCTGCATACGCCACGGTCATCTCACAGGGAATTTCAGTTGTATTATGCTTTGTTTACTGTATTAAAAAATGTCCTGAACTGATTTTCGGCACAAAAGAGCTTGTCTTTGACAAGGTGTTGCTTTTTGAACTGATTAATACAGGTCTTGCCATGGGACTTATGGAGGCTATTGTTTATGTGGGTTCAGTCATTATGCAGGGCGCAGTAAATGCATTCGGAACCGCTACGATTGCTGCCCATACAGCGGCAAGAAAGATAGACGATGTATTCACGCTGCCTATCGGTACAATTGCAATGGCAACATCGACTTTTGCAAGTCAGAATTATGGCGCCGGAAAAATCGACAGGGTAAAAAAAGGAATGCGCTATGGTATGCTCATCTCATTTGCGTGGAGTGCGTTTGCACTGATTATTGTGCTGCTGTTCCACCGTCTGATGATTCAGGGACTGACAGGTACAGTTGATACCGAGGTAATCAATACGGCTTCAAAATATATGTGCTGGAATGTTCCCTTTCTATCTGTGCTTGGTATTCTTCTTGTACTCCGCAACGGATTGCAGGGTGTCGGAAGAAAGATTGTGCCTATCTGTGGAAGCATAGTGGAATTAGTGCTGAAGATTGCTGCCGCTGCTGTGCTTGCCCCCACACTTGGCTACCTTGGGATATGTATTTGTGAACCGCTGATATGGATACTCAGTTCCGTGCTGGTAGTCTGGGATTACAGAATTTTTATCAGGCAGAGTAAATTCAAATATAAAAATGAAAGTATCAGTGGCAAATGACAGCAGACACATCTGTGCAGTGATTACAGCTTTACAATCAGATTTCCACTATATTATACATGATAGCCAGTAAAATGACAACGCCTTGTATTAGGCACTGTCATTTTATTGGCTAATTGTCAATTATATGCTATACTATTATAACATCGATCTTGGAGGAGGATGGATATTGAACTACAATTTGATGTTTCAAATTTGTTTGTGCTGGAAAAAAATAAAAGCGCAATCTGTTTTTATCAACGTCATGGCTTTTCATTGACACAAGAACGGCGGTTGGAAGAAGGAACGGAAGAGTATATTGTGAAAATGGAGCGATAATTTGGGATTTGACGGAGGGAATACCATGAGAAAGGTCTTTATGTGTAGTTTATGCCGCAATGGAATATTGGGTGGCGGATTGTATCTTGATAATCAATCCATTATTTATAGAACACAAAAGCTTACTGTCAATGAAAAATATAGGAATCTTGTGTTACCTTTGAATGAGATAAGAAAAATTACTTGGAAATGGATAATTTTTCCTGTTGCAACATTTCTTATGAAAAATGGAGAAGAATATAAACTTATCATTTTCAATAAATGGCGGTTTGAAAAGTACTACCAGACATATATGAAAAACGGCGGTTGACAAGCTAAAATCAGTAATGCCGGAAGGAGAAAGTACTCGTGAATACGTTAAAACAAGGTGATACCATCGGAATTATTTGCCCGAGCTGTGTTGCGGATAAAAATGATTATGAAAAGTATAAGAGAGGAATTGAAAAACTGGGGTTCAAAGCTAAATTGGGGAAAAATATCTATAAGGATACTGATAGATATACTGCGAGCGTAGAAGAACGTGTTAACGACCTGAATGAAATGGTATATGACGAAGCCGTAAAGATGATATTCTTTGACGGAGGCTGTGGAAGTGTTGATTTGATTCCATATATAGATTATAAGCAAATTAAGAAAACTCCAAAACTTTTCTTGAGCTTCAGTGACGGGACATCTATATTAAATGCGGTATATGCCCAAACAGGCATAACGACGTATTATGGTCAGACCCCGATCCTACTTGGACATATCAGCGAGTACGACAGGAAACAATTTGTTTCTCATTTGGTTGAAGGAAATGTGACGGATTATATCAGCAATAGCGATTGGCATACGATAACAGAGGGATGTTGTCGTGGCAGCCTTGTTGGTGGCTATTTACTCAATTTTGCTTTAGCTTTGGGAAACAGATTTTTCCCCTATCAGACAGACAAAAAATATATATTGTTCATTGAGGAATTGGCTCAATTCAGGGATATTGAACATGTCAGTATGCTCTTAACCTGTATAGGGCAAAGTCGGTTAATGGAACGAGTTACAGGGCTATTGTTTGGCCATTATTCGAAGGAACCTTCGCCGCTGTTGTTTGAAGTGTTGGAAAGATTCGGGAAAAAATATAATATTCCTGTTGCTTACTGCGATGATTTCGGACATGGTTTAAACCATGCAATTTTTCCCATCGGAAAAGAAGCTTTTTTGGACACTAAGAATAAAACATTATTATTCCAATAGAACATATATAAACTTGTTTATTACATTTTTTCCTTATAAGGGTTCGTAATATCTATGGGAAAATATAACACAAGTTCCTGCTTGTTGAGACGTTAAATTGAGCAGCAAATCGTAATTTGGAGGGATGGAGATATGCTTATCAGGGTGGCAAATATGGAGGATATTGGGCAGCTAAGGCGTTTGTATTCTGAATTAGAGGTTGACGCTGTAAAATATCAACCAGAACATTTTGTAGTAGGCTATCGTAACGATGACTTTTTTAACTCAATATTCGAAAGTAGTAATCAAGATATCCTTGTGGCAGAACTTGATGGAACAGTTATAGGATTTTCTCATGTTATGATATTAAAACAGAAAAATATAGCGTGCTTAAAACCACAGACCGCAGTTTACATACAAGATATGGATGTTTTGGAGTGCGAGAGGAGCAAAGGAGTTGGAACACTTCTCATCAATGCCAGTAAAGAATATGGAAAGCGAAGAGGGGCAGATTTTATTAGAACTGAGGTTTTTCCACAAAATATTGACGGAATGAGATTTTATGAAAGAAGCGGTTTTTGTGAAATGATGAAAACGATTGAGTGTCAATTATGATTGATAGCTTATCCAACAACAAATCCCAATTGGAAGGAGCACATCTATGTATAAATGTAGATTAACATATGACGAATGGAAATGTATCACTTCAAAAAACAGAATTGGAAAACAGGTGGATATGCCACAAATGAAGGGCTATATTGGATTATTGACTATAAATACTGTTTCGGAAAAGCAAATATGGAAATACAACAATAAAGATGTGGTTGTATGTGATAACGGCTATCATTGGTTAACGATTATGCCGTGTGATGAGTTTTACTGTATTACAGTAATGATGGACAATAATTATGAAATGAAAGTTTGTTATATAGATATGATTGATACACAAGGATACGATGATGATAATGTCCCATATTTTTATGATTTATATTTGGATTTGGTGGTTTACCCAAATGGAGATATTATTACAGATGATATGGATGAGTTACAGGAAGCATTGGAAACGGGTGAAATTACGGAATTACAATATAATCGGGCAATTACAACTTCTCAAAAGTTGCAATACGGATTATTATCAGACATTGGAAAATTTAAAAATTATATTAAAGAAATGCTTAGTATTTTAGAGAGTTAATAAAATCCCGGTTTTGTCAGTAAGTTTAATGCTTTGAAAACCGGGAGGCAAAAGAGGAGACCGGATATGATGTGATTCCTGAATCATTGGTAAGTTGCTTAGGGTGAAAAATCGAAATTTTGCGGATGGTGATTATATGAACCTGAAAATTAAAAAATATACAAAAGACAAGATACCAGATGTATTGGATTTTGAAAACAGATTGAGAGAAGAAGAAAACTTTTGGGGATGGGAAATCAACGACGCCTATATTCAGACTGTGGAAAAGAGTTTTGATGACAGCGCCTTTGCCGATTCCATTTCTTTATTGGCATATGATAATAATAAAGTGGTTGGAAGAATTGATTCTACAATGATTGCAAGCCATTTTGATGGGTCTAAAAAGGCATATCTTGATTGGGTTTGTGTCATAAAAAGTTATAGACATCTGGGCATTGCGCAGCGATTGCTGGAAACTCTGAGAGAGATTCTAAAAAATAATCATATTGATACGTTAATCGCTTTGACGGCTTCTAATGAAGAAGCCCGGAGATTTTATAAAAACGTTCCAAATTCTGAAATGCGGGATATCGGTATTTGGATTGATATTATATAAATTCCGGCTTGTTGGTAAGATGAAGAAATTGAAAAACCGGGATTTGTAGAGGATAGATACTATGGCTAAAAATGATAATGCACATTCTGTTCGATTAGTTGACAGTTTAGATAGAAATGCGGGACATGATACGTCAAAAGAATTTGAGAAAAAATATCCATTGTCCAAAAGTGCAAGTATTGAAAAGAAATATGAGTGGGCAAGAAATACATGCAGTTATCTTGAAGAGCACTTTGGCATAGATACCATTATTAGAATTAGAAAAGACTGTAGATGTAATGACGGGAAATCAATTGCCGACAAACTTATAAGACATTTAAACAGGGCAAATAGTATAGAAGAGTTTGTAAATACATTTAATCAGAACGAAGCATTTGCTTTCATGGAATATGTGTCTGATAACAGAATTTTATTTTGCTATCCTGAATGCTATTGTGCCTGTGTAAAAAGAATTCCACAAGAATTATCAAAAACGTGGTGTTATTGCACTTTAGGTAATGCGGAAGGAATTTTTAGCAAAGTATTCGGGAAAGATGTAAAAGTTACATTACTTAAAAGTATAAAAACCGGCGCAGATAAATGTGTGATAGAAGTGGAATGGTAGTCGTCAACTTCCGGTTTGTTTAAATAGTTGAAATATGAATTTGGAGGGTAATTATGTATGAAAGAATGTTGCATAAACAAATTGTGCCGACAATAGAAGAAATGACGGAGTACTGTGCAGAAAATGCAAAACGTTTTTCTATGATAAATGATTGGTTGACAACTGCTTTTAATACAGAGCAGAAAGTGGTTTTCCCCTATGGAAATACATATGGCTGGGGAATAGGACATTATAAAAAGAAAAAGCTTATGTGTAACATTTTTGCTGAAGCGGGCGCATTTACAGTTATGTTGCGATTAACAAATATGCAATATGAAGCGATTTATGAGGAGATGGAAAAATACACCCAAGAATATATTGACAATAAATATCCTTGTGGTGATGGTGGTTGGATACATTATCGCGTTACATGCCAAGAACATTATGAGGATATAAAGAAACTGTTAGAGGTTAAATGTTTAGGATGATTAACGCTGCAAATTTGAATTGATGGAGGTAAATGAAATGGCTGGGAAGGAAAGATTTGAGAAGGTTTATTCACAAGGAACAATGAATGTCATGGAGATTTGGGTGGATAAAGAGACTGGTGTGAATTATGTGTTTCATGCAGGCGGATACGCAGGGGGAATGACACCGTTGCTGGATAGAGAGGGAAAACCGATTATTTCTCCGATTGTGAACAGATAAAATACGGTATGGTAATAGAACATCAGCGGCGTATAGAGGAGAACGTAAATTTGAAAGAAGAATTGCTGGTTGGTAAAGGTATTTTATGGGTATTGTTTTGGGTTGGATTTATGTTGCTATATACCGCGCTTGATGTTGGAGTGTGGAGAAAGATAGCTCCGACTTATGCAAAGTATTTGAATTTGTTTTCCATTATTTTGTGTATGGTTGTGTTTCTTATTTTGCTGACAAGGAAAAATCATTTCAAAATTAACTTGTTTCAAAATATTTCGGTTCAAGGAATACTGTTAGCGATTGGCTGTGCCGCACTGTTCTATTTCATTTTGGATAAAGGATTAGACCCTGTATTTGAAAAAATATTTCCGGCAAGTGAGGAGAGCTATCAGCAAACGCTTGAATCTTTAAGTTCATCACCTATTATCAGTTTGATTCGGGTTTGTGTCCTTGCACCGGTCATAGAGGAAATATTAATGAGAGGTTTTCTGCTTGACGGTTTAGCAGGAAAGTACGGAAAAGTAATCGCTTTACTTGTATCTGCGTTTTTCTTTGCCCTGCTTCATTTTAATATGGTACAAACGCTGTCTGCCTTTATTTGTGGCATTGTTTTAGGTTTGCTTTACCTACATACAGGCTCAATATTCTGCTGTATGTTAGCTCACATAGGATACAACTTAATATCTTATATAGCAATGATTTTACCGATGTACAGGAAGCCGTAGCCGGTCAACATACTTATCAATGCTAGTTTGTTGTGAAGCCAAACAGAGAGCAAAATTAAAGCCTGTTGAGACATTAAATTGAGCAGAAAATCAGAGTTTATAGGAGGAAGTATAATGAAGGCTTACCACATGAGCGAGACATTAAGGTCCGGGGATACTCTGGAAATGGATCATCAGAAGACTGTAAATCTTGCTGAGCCATTTGTTCAGGCGCTTGCGCATAGTACGGACAGTTTCTACGGAATGGTTCTCAATGGAAAGTATTTTTGTGCAGTGCTTAGAAAA
>JAAUZU010000004.1:0-130709 GCA_014804445.1 Lachnospiraceae bacterium
CAGGCATGTCTGTTTCACCAGTTTATGACTAAGCGCCTCTTCCGGCGTTATCTTATGTTTTACGGCATACCTGTCCACGTAGTCCTTAAATCTGTCGTTATGTGGATAAACTGCTTTTGTCAGCGCGTCATACATCTGGCGTATCTGTGCAGGATAAAAACCGGTTTTCTCATACTGTGCCAAACGCCTTATCGGCTCCCCGTCACCAAGGTCACTTAATCGCCATATGAGATGCCCGCAGTCCTCACACTCATACGGCTGCTTCAGCACCGCTACATCATACTCAGTTATTTCTGTCAGTCTGTTCATCTGTCTGCTCCTTCCCTTTAAAATCAACTCATGCGCCTATTGTTATACTCATATTTAACGCTTTGAAAACCCTGTCCGCGCTCTCAAGATTCATATGCCGCTTGCCGCTTTCCCAGTATGTGACTGCCCTGTCCGTGACACCTGCCTTCTCCGCCAGTTCCTTTCTGGATATTCCCTGTCTTTCCCTCTCTTCTTTTAACATTTTTCCGTATTTCATTCCTGCACTCCTTCCTGTTTTTAAATCAAGGGCAGCTCCATCTGTTCTGCCGGAATGTCCTCCCACTCCACACCAATGTAACTGAGTACCCTTCCCCATCCGTATTTTTCCCCGTTACTGTCTGTGCAGCATTCATACATCCAGTAGTGCCACTCCTTTTCATTCCGTTCCCTGAGCCTGTCAAAGCGGTGCGGGCGGCTTTCAAGGTGTATCCCGAACCCGCACATACTGCACCCTGTCCGCTGCGCCCCTGTGGTATACAGGCTTCCGTCCGGCTTTTCCCGGATACTGCCGTATATCGACGGGATTATGCTCTTAACCGGTTTATAAGGGATAATGTTTCCGTCCCTGTCCCGGCTGTACGGCTGGCAGTAATAAGCAGCCTCGAAAACCTCCACATGTTCCCTGTACCATTTGTCCATTTCCAGTGCCAGGTGCAGCAGGTCGTCCCGCAGGAAAATGGCAAAGGGAGCGCTGCGCATTACTGTTTTCCCGTAATAATTACAGCCGTGCTCCACCAGTGCCTCCTCCCTCTGACCGCCCTCCGAAGCCATCAGCCCCAGATACGGGAATGAATTATGCTGCTTTGCCCAGTCGTCGCAGGGCTTTTCCTTCAGCCAGTAGCAGCACTCGTTTGAAACGGGAAAATCCGGATCCGGCTTTCCGTAGCGGGTTCCTTCGTCCCCGTTCCCGTAACCGCCGAACAGGGTAAGCCATTTCTGCGGCAGTTTCATTCTGCTGTTTTTGGCAAAATGCCCCTGCTCCCCGCACTCCCCCGTCATGATGGCATGCCTGACGGTGCGGTTTGCCTCCGTCGGGTTCTGCAGCATGTTTATCCGCCCCGCATATTTTTTTGAGATAACGGGAAACCCGCACTCCTGCAGCACTGCTGCCTTTGTCCTGTATGGCTTTATGATCTCAATCCCCAGCGCCCTGTGCACATCCTGCACGCTTTTATCTTCCAGTACGGAGACAGACACGGCAGGTAACACAATGCCGAGGCACATGAGCCATACATACAGCGTTATGCTGTCAAGGCCGCCAACGGAAACATGGCACCTGCTGCCGCGATTTTCCATTTCCGCAAGAAATTCCCGCGCCTTCATTTCCTGCCTTTCCAATTTTTCCCCGTATGGGAGCGCCTGCAGGCTGGCAAAGTTTTTCCGCATGTCCCTTTTCGCTTTCTTCCATGCCTCACGCACTATATCAGGAGCGCCATCTTCAAGCCCTGTCATTTCCTCCTCGTCAAAAAGCGTTATCTGTCTCATGGCTTTCTGCCTCCTTTTCTGCTGCCGGCTTTTCACATGGTGCGAATTCTATAACCCACACCCATGGATTTGCGTTCCATCCATACTCCGGCAGTTTTGCTTTGGGAATTGTGCTGTCCCATATGCCCTTAAAAATATCCCGTGCCTGCCAGTATGCGTTCTCTGGATCGTTAAATGCCTCCGGTCTCAGGACTACTCCCTCGTTTAAAAAATCATCAAGCGTCATGTCCTGCAACTGTTCTGCCCTTACATCCGTAACTTTAAGCCATATCCGCGCTGCTGCCTTTGGCATGTGGATTGACGGGCGCCATATCCACTCTGTCTCGTCGTAATCCTCACAAATACGTGTGTCCGCAAAATAGTAGTAATCTGGTTCAACACCGTCTTTGTTTGCATTGCACCATGTTTCCCTAACATACAGGATATCCCCTGTCCGATATGGCAGCTTTACATAAAAACTGTAAAATGGTCTTTCGTAAAAATGTAACTTTTCACCGTACAAAGTATTTTCATACACCCATACCCGTTCCGCTTTTGGCCGCTCATTGGTAAATTTGTTGACCGGAAATTTTATAATACGCCTTGTAGCCTTCTTTCTGTCGTCCAGTATATCCTGTACCCTGTCCGTGTTAAAAAGTATTGGTAATTCCCTTCCCATCTGTGTTCTCCTTTTTTCTAAACCACATATTTCCTGTTGCCGCCACCGCAATCCGTGTCCGCTCCTGTGGCGTAAGCACTCCATGAGGCAAACTATCCAGAGCCTCCATGGTACCGCATTCATCACAGATAATGGTTTCGTTATCAGTTCTCGATAATGCTAGGAGCCTTTCAAAACTCCTCCCGCATTTGGGACATATTTTCATGCTGTACCTCCTCCTCCAAATCTTTAAATGTCATCTGTATTCCTACTGGTTCAAAATTCATCCACAGCACTTCCTTCTTTTTGCTGCATACCTGCGAATAAGAGGTTGTTTCTTCTCTGCGCCACCCATGCAGCATGTCCCTGTACAGAGGGCTGTCATACCCGCTTATAAGCAGCGGTCCTTTGTGCATAAGTGCTTTTTCAAGTAGCCGTTCATGGCTCTCTACACTTAACATTTCATGTCTGTACTGTTTTCCGTGCCGTGTGCCCGTTATATATGGCGGATCCAGATACATCAGGACATTTTCAAAATTAAACCGTTCCATTACCTCCAGTGCCGGCCGGTTTTCTATCTGCACACCCCGGAGCCGTTCCGCTGCCTGCATAATCTTTTCCGGCAGATGACACCAGTCCTGCGAGGCATAGGAACATTCCCTTCCTTGCACATCGTTTTTCCAGCCGACACGCTCGCCCGTGGTCCTGAAGCCATGTCCCATGTTAAGCCTGATGTAAAAATTAACTGCCTGCTGCAGACTGCTTTTCGGCACCACGGAATATGCTGCTTCATACACCGCCCTCGCATATGGTGTGTAATATATTTCATGTGCCAGTTTTTCGGGGTCGTTTTTTATCCACTCAAACAGGTTTACCACGTTCCCGTCCAGGTCGTTGACCGTCTCGATGTTGGAGCGGGGCTTATTAAACAAAATAGCACCGCTCCCAAAAAACGGCTCAACATAACTGTGGTGTTTCGGAAAATGGCTTATAATCCAGTCAGCTATCGACCATTTACTTCCCGGATACTTTAAGACTGCTTTCATCACCTTCTCCTACACTTCCATCACTTTTTGCCATCTCCTGTCTCCGTAATGCCTGATACTTTTCATTAGCTGCATTCATTACTGTAAGCAGTTCCTTTGTAGGTATCGAAATCTTGATGTTTTCGATGGGAATATCCACCACTACAATCTGTGCCGTCACACTGGCGCTTATGGTACATTCAACACCTTCCATGTAATTCCGCTTTTTCGCGCAAAATCGCTTTTTCTCCAAAACCACCCGTGACTGCTTTTTCATTCCATCTGCTCCAAACTGCATACCCTAATCCTCCTTTAAGTTGACGGGAAGAATCAGCGCTGTCATGTCACTGTCTTCCGCATTAATAATTGCCGGCATCCTCTTACCCGAAAAATTAATGGCTATGTTGTCACAGTCAAACGCTTTCAGACTGTCCAGAAAAAGCTTCGGGTTAAACCCTATTTTCAATTTAGTACCAGCCTCTTCCTGTAATGGCACCTCTTCGTGGTAATCAGCAACAGAATTCTTATACATAATCCGGATAGATTTTCCATCTATTTCCATCACGATGGGCATCCTGTCTTCTTTTGACCCGCACAATCTTGCCCTGTTTATTGCCTCCATGAGCAGGCACCTGTCCACAACTGTGTTAATGTCCCCATAACTGAACATTTTCTCGTATTGAAAATATTCACCCTCAATCAGTCTTGTATAAATCTCGTAGTCATCTGTCTGGAACAGGGCAGCATTCCTGCTGTATGCAATGCGGATTTCTCCTTTTATGTCAAACTGTATGATTTTTTCCACGGCTTCCTTGGGGACAATGAAACTGAATTCTCCCGAAAGTGGCAGGCAGTCCCATGCTACCCTGTGTCCGTCAAGCCCAACCATATTGAGTTTCCCTTTGGCGCATTTAAAAAACATGCCCTCCATCGTCTTATTGGCTGCCCCATCCGGCACTGCATAGATGACATGCTGCGCAGCACGTTTTAACCTGTCCGCCATGACAGAAGCGCTGCTGTCTTCTGAAAAGCTATTCATGTCATAAGCAAACTGTTCCACCGGATATGTTTTAAAATGGTTATTAATTTTTCCCATTTGTATGGTAATCACATTTTTTTCGCATTGGATCTGTATATCACCGTCCGGCAGGTTATCTATAAGGTCAAAGGATTTCATGGGAATGATAAAAGATTCCCCCTCCATGCCCTCTAATTTCGCCTTAACGGTCAATTCTGTGTTAGAGGCGATTAAATAACCGTCTTTCACCAAAATGCCCTGTAACGCGCCATTATCGCTGTTCTTATTGATAATTCCTTTCATCTGCCCGATTTTTTTTGCCAGTTTACTCTTTTCAATTTTCATCTTGTACCTCCACTCCTTCCAGAAATAATATTTTGCACATCCTGACCGGCACCCTGTATGGCTCCAGTTCCTCCGCGTTCATGTATTTATGTCCAAAATTGGCTTTCATGTTCTTCCAGATATTCCATGGTATCCTATAAAAATGTTCCATTCCCAAGGACACAACCACATAACACTTTGCCTTCATGTTTTCATATTGATCCAGTATCTCCCACTGCTTCTCTGTAATGGCATCCTGCTTTATCCTGTCTGTGTCTGTATGTTTCGCGTCAAAGATAATGCAGGAGCCATCACACAGGGCGCCCTTAAAATCCGGCTGTGCCTGTTTCCTGAAGCACGCTATGTACTGTCCTTTGTTCCTGTCCCCGTAAGGCTTCAGGACTTTCATTGGCTCAGGTGTTTTTTCAATTACCGCGATATTTAGGGAAAAATAATATGCACATGAATCGGTAAGCCATGTTTCAAACAGTTCGCCAGCTTCCCTGCTCCTGCGCCCTGTTATCTGTCTGCTGTATGAATTCATTTTTCCTCCTCAATATCTCTTGCAGAAACTTCATAGGCAACGCCTATTTCGGTTTCCCCTCCAACCTTTTTCTCATATTCGCGGCTCTGCACCCTCCCATGTATCCTTATTTTGGTGCCGACCTCCATGCCAGCTGCATACTTTGCATTTCTGCCCCAAGCGATACACGGAATGTAATCGCTCTTTCCATTTGCCCTGTTTACGGCAACCAGAATGTCAGCAACTCTCCATCCACAAAGGGTTTTCCTGAACACAGGTTTCCGGCAGATATATCCTTCCAGATAAATTTCATTCTGGTCTTTCCCTTCATATTCATCCGACACATCGATGTCCATGGCAAATGCATCCAGCTTAAGGTGCCTCCTGCCGTCAGAATATTGGTTAAATGAGCGGAACTGCCCCTGCAGTTTTACAACTGCGCCCTTGGCAAGCTCATTCAGGTTACATACACGCTCTGACACCATGCAAGGAATATAATCAACCTTGCCGCTTTTGCGTTTCACTGCTATCTTGAACGAGTAAAAGCATTCCCTGTGCATCTCATGGCTGAACACTAAGTCTCCAACAATCACTCCCACCATGACAATCTGGTTGCTTTTTAATGCCTGATTATCCATTTCTCTTAACCTCCGTATGTTCCAGTTCTGGGATTTCGATAGAATGCTCATTACAGAATCCCTCAAAACAGCTTTTACACATGTGGCAGAAATTCTTTGCACCTACCTCACGTCTTCTCCTTGCAGACAGCGTTACCATGCTGCTTTTTTTCCTTTTTGACTCGCATATGCAGCACGTGCCGTAAAGTTTTTCGTCCATCTTCCTGCTTATTTCCCTTCGCAGCAGTTCAGGCGGGAACTCACGCCGCATGCCCTTTTCCCCGACGATTGGAAGCAGGCTGTCCTTCATAAATACTGGTATATGGTATTTGTCACAATGTTCCACTATTTTTTCTATCCACGCCGCTTCAGGCACTACTCTGCTTTTGCTTCCACCTGTCTCTGCCCCAATGATGACCCACTGCATCATGCAGCATGACATATCCGCCTCAAACAGCCGCAAATCCTCAAGTAATGGCTCAATGCTCACAAACCTGTGCCTGCTGTCATTTCCGCCCGTCCACCATTCGCTCCGGTTGTTTGTGTATGAGAACCCGTACCACATATGGCCTCTATCAGGAAGCAGCCCCGCTTTCTCCAACTGACCGTACCTTTCCGGATTTTTGGTAAGAAACAGATAATTATGCTTCGGGTTATCCACACAATAGCCCAGAATCTCCGTAATCCATTCATCCGGTACCCAGCTCCCGAAAATATCCGCCATCGCCCCGACAAATATGTTTCGCCCCATTTTCAGTTCGTCCATACGGCTCATTCGGTATCTGTGAAATGTCGGTTCAAACCCAAACGGGTATACCAGCATACTTCCTGTTTCATTTTTCATGGGTGCATCCAGTATGTATAAATTGCTGGCGCCATCAGGTGATTTTATTGTCCGGTAATTGTCCTTTGCCATCTTGTTCCTGCGTACATCGCCGGAAAACCTGCTTACATTTCTTCTTGCATAGCAGTATTTGCATCCATGCAGGCAGCCCGTAACCGGATTCCATGTATGGTCACACCACTCTATCTTCGACTGGTTCATAAGTTCTCGCCTCCTCCATTCTTGGTAGCTTGTCCAAGAGGTTACAAGCTTCAATGATTGCTTCATACTCCGAAGCCAGTAAATCATCGTGCCTGTCCTTTAATCCAATAAGCCTTTCTGTTATCTCTCCAATAGTCATGTCGCATCCTCCCAATATTCCACAAAATATTGCTGTTGTGCATTTTTCTTCTCTTCCTGGCCTTCCACAGCACATCTACCTATTCGTACTGCGTAACCGGCTTTTATCAGCATACTTGCCAGCGCCAATCTGTCCTCCTCGTTCCACTGAACCGAACCTTTACGCAGGCTGTAAATGCGGTTCCTGCTCTTTTCCGCCATCCAAAACACCTCCTTCACAAAGCACACATTCCATCAAATCAGCCTCCAAAACATCTGCAAGAAGTTTGCCGGCTAAATGGCCTCGCCAAATCTTTGTTTGAGACTTTCTTAATTCCTTAAATTCTTCTACTCTTAAAATGGCGCTTTGCTCTGCCATCTTCATATCATCTGCTGATAAACGCTGCTGAATTTCTTGTTGCCATCTTCTGATAAACTTCTTAGCGTCATCGAAATCCTTATTTTGCTTATCGCCAGTTGTTCTCTTTTGCCTCGCCGTGCCTCCCGGTTCAATTTCTAATGTGTAGTAAGGTGTATCTGGTTCTTCGGTTTTTCTTAAAAACACAATGTAAGATTCTCTTTTTTGGATGCGTTCAAAGTAAATATCACTTCTATCCAAGCAATGGCCCAACACCCGACCTTCAACAATAATGTCTTCAATTTTGTCCGGCACAATAATCTGATACTTCTTATCAGCATATTCATATTTACCCTTGATTGATTGGCAAATACTATCTACATCAGGGAATTTTTCAGCAATCTCTCCTGCTCTCTTGGCGATTTCGCTGCCGCCGGACAGTTTTACTGCCTCATCGTGGCTTGCAATCAAGTCTTTTGGTTTATAAAACAATTCCAATTTGGTGTTCATTTTTAACCTATTTGCCATGCATAAGTAGTCATTCCATGTAGAAAGCAATTCCTTCGGCTTGCGCTTTGATAGTTCATATTGCTTTTTCAGATAATTACAAATTTTTCTCTCGCTCATCCTGTCTAAAATAAACTCAATGTGCTTCGGTTCTATTTCATGCTCCACCAAATAAGTAATATCTTCATCACAGATGTTTTTCAGATTAAGCTTTTCGTATTTCAGCC
Source organism: Lachnospiraceae bacterium (assembly GCA_014804445.1). GTDB lineage: Bacteria > Bacillota > Clostridia > Lachnospirales > Lachnospiraceae > Acetatifactor. The sequence goes on from JAAUZU010000004.1 coordinate 8,193, forward strand.
ATTTTAAGAACAGGAATCCTCCGTTTTGACTTCTCAATCTGCCGAGTCGATACTTATCGATATCCAATGCTTTTCCAAGGTCTTTGATGGTTTTGATATCCAATTCGTTATTTTTGTAAACCACATCGAACGTCAACTGTGTAAGTCCTGCCTTGGCTAACTGTTCCAAATACGGTTTTCTCTTAACGTTTTCAATAAAAATCTCTGGATCCTGTCTTTCTAGACTACTTATCATCTGAAGCAACCCTGTTCTCCCTAATTTATCTGAAAGAGTATGTAGATTTTTGGTGTAAACCATTCCTAACTGAGTATAATAATATCCGCCGCCCGAAACACTTGTTATAATCCAACGCTGTTCCACATTCTTATAAAGCCCATAGTAAAATGCTTGTCCACACAAGTTTTCATCATAAATCACCCGCCTGTATTCAAAAACAGCACTATCAGCATTCTCATATTTGCCTTTATAGTAGTGTCTTCGTGCGCTGAACTCCCTTACTACAAATCCGTCCTCGCATTTCTGTAACAAATAAACATTTTCATCCTTCGTATAAAAGTTTCCAGCTTTTCCTCTACTCTTAAACTGGACTTCTCTGCTACAACACTTGCATTTTCCTAAAGAATTGTGCTTGGGCTTGTCGATAGGCACTGTCTTGTCGCAATACGTGCAATAACCTTCCTCAGCCCCTTTTCTTGAGTATTCATAGAAAATGTAATGCTGTTTCATTCCTTTTTTATCCACCCAATTATTAAAATCTTTTGGAATTTCCGGAACCTGTTCCAAAGCCATATCCCATGCTCCGGTTTCTCTTCTATGGCGTTGCTTTAGTTCATCAGCCCTTACACTAAATTGATATTCATGGATTCCTTTATATCCACCATTACCCACTCCGAGATATCTCTTTATACTCCGATTTCCCTCTGGATTTATAAACTTCCCAGAGTGCCAAGTGTATTCCGGCCACTCAAGCATATCAACTTTGGCATTGCGCCATTTCTGCTTTTTAACATCCCATGTGATAAACTCCCCATCCTCTTTGTTGATGAATAACTCATACACCGGGCGATTTATTCCTTTTCTCATTTCATCAGCAAGGAAAAAAGCCACTTTCAAAATGCCACTCAGAATTTGGCAGCGGAGATATATTCCGTATTTGTATTTATGGGTGGTTCCACCATATCCGTAATGATGCACTTTCGGAACATCCATGCCAGCCATTTTCATCATCGTATCAGTCGCTTTTAGCGTCCTCAGCTTTTTTAAAATTTCTTTTTTCATGCGCCTTCACCTTCTTTTAAGTATTTCTCGCCGCAGATGTCATACCAGATATCTTCCTCAATTTTTTCTCCATCCACAATATACAATCCTATCTCTGCAACATTTCTATCTTTGAGATTTTCCTTGACAAACCCCAACACATTGCCTTTCCTTCCTTGCGCAATCGGGTTTTTACCACGGACAATCACAAACTTATTTCTTACAATAGCCTCATCCACATATACTTGATTTCCGTTTTCTCTAAACGGATGGTCACTGATATACTTTAGGCTATGTGCCACAAATTCCTCTAAACTCAACTGCTTAACAAGTTTCATCCTAGTGCAGGCGATTTTTGTATCACTGCCATCCTCATGAATATCTCCGTCTGCCAAGACAATGTAATACACAGCATTGTCCCACTCCGGATAGTAAGTAAGGCAGTCCAACGGATTTTCCGCACAATGAAATCCTTTCTGTCTGCAATTTGCTTCTGGTTCCTCATTCCATATTCCGAGCTTGTACTGAAAGCGGTTCCCTCCCGATACACACGACAGGTCTTTCCTAAAACCTTTATATGCTATCATCATCTGTTCGCCCTCCTAAAACATGTCAAACAACGAGAATTGCCCTTCCATATCATTTTTGCTTTTCGTAGGCTTCGGCTTTTCTTCCTGTTTTAGTTCCTCCTGTTTAGAAGCAGTTTTCTCTTTCTTATTGATATCCTTTGCAGACCGGTTCTGTTTAGCTGCTTTTTGCTTCGCTTTTTCCGCCTCTACTTCTGATTTATCATCCAAGTCGTAATATTCATAAATCCATGCAAATAGCAAATCCGACGAAACCGGCGTAACAATCGGAGAACCATTTCTCGCAGCTTCTTTTTCTTTATCTGACGGGTTTCTTAATCCCATAGCCTTGTTTCCACAATATTTCATGCACCGAGCAAATGATTTGTGTTCCATCAGTACCTTAGAATTAAAACTTTCATCCTCATTGGCCTTTTTGACAAGTTCGCCAAATACCATATTAAACTGAGTCTTGGCCACATCCTTATATTGCTTATCTATGTTGGATAAAATCTGTTCCTCTTCTGCTTTCAATTTATCCTCACCCGTTGTGTATGTAGGTTTTTTCTCAGCAAGTTCGTTTTCAGCCTTTTCTCCCGTATCCGTCTGAATAATGCCAGTTTCTTCACCGGCATTATTTTCTGCCGTCTCCTCTGCAATAGTTTCCTTAATATCTTCTGTTAAACTCTTTTTATCTTCGCTCATATAACAATCCTCCTGTTCGTTTCCAAAGAAGAAAAAGTACTCTTTTCCAACTTTGTTTTCTACTGTTATCTGTTGTGGTTCTTCATCACGAACCAAAGTATTCAGCCCCAATGCTTCCTTAATCCGTCGCCCTATCCACTCATTCCTAAAATAGAATGGCGTGTACCAGAATTCTTGTCCTTCTTTTTCAGCCGGTGCCAGACCGGAACCGCAGACGGGATTGGTAAGGGTATTTGCTATTACCACATATCCCGAACAGCCAAGGAGTGAAAGCTGTATGTAACACATCATGCCGACTATCCTGTCTATGTCCTGTGCGGCAAAAATCACTTGGGTCTGGTAATTGACTTCGCGCTTTCTGAATGTATTGGCAGCCGCTATCAGTGTTGCCCCTGCACCACACGCGGGGTCCATAACCGATACATACCCCCGCTTGGAAATTTCATCTTTAACACCATCACCAATATTAATCTCCGCCATGCACTTACAGACGTCGTACGGCGTAAAAAACTGCCCTCTCCAGTGGTTTCCCAGCTCCAACCGCATATACATTTCCCCGAGGAAATCCTGTTCCGGCTCTTTGTCCAGAGCCAGCGTAATACAGGCAAACAGCTTTGCCACTGTTTCCACTGAGCCCAGATGCTCGATGCACTGCAGATACTCCTTCTCCCTTTCTTCATATCTATCCGGCGTCCTGTCTACCGTGTTACTTAGGCTGCATGCAATAGCGCATATCACATCTGCCCATACTTCCCAAGCACTCCGCGCATAGCACAATCCTTTGAAAATATCCAGAAACTCTTTTGCATTGCCCTCTATCTTTTCGCTGTGCTTTTTAGCCACTGGCTGTCCCTCCTTTCTGTCCTGAGTTTAATAACTGCCTCTCCAGTTTCTCAAAGTCGTATTCCCTCTGTTGGAAATTGTTAAACTCATTTTTCTTGGTGCTCTGAGGTTCTGCCTTGGTATAATTTGCGTCCAGATAGTCAATGTAACCGCTGTTAAAGAATGTGCTGCCATTCTGGTAAGACAAATAGTCCACACTGTCAACATACTGCTTATAGCGCCTTATTGCTCTTTCCATTTCGTCAAAACCAATCTTAAGCAGCTTCCGCTTTTGGGCTTCTGATACTTTTCCTTTGCCTTTCTTAAGCGGATACATTTGCCATAGACGCTCAAACAGTGCCAAAGCGTCAGCTTTGCACATATTATTTTTATATTTACTTTTATTTACTTTACTTTCCTTTATAGGCGGGAAACCGGGGTTTCGCGACGGGAAACTAGGGTTTCTCCCCGGGAAATCAGGGTTTTGCTCTTGGAAACTGCTATTTAAGGGTGTCTTTATCAAACCTTTGCAGTCTTCGTCCTGCAAAAGCCAATAGTCGGAAATTACGGTTCGCACATCTCGTTCCTTAACAACTTCCCAATATCTTCTTTGGATGCCTCTACTGGTAAGCACTCCCCACCTGTCAAACAGCCTTTTATCAAAAAGACCAATCTGCAAGCAGTAGTCCACGGTTTCCTTAACCGTACCGGAACCAATGCCGCCGCCCATTTTTCTTGATGTGGATGCACAATCGTCATAGCCCCATTGGTAGAAGTATCCTTCTCCACCATAAGCCCTCTGGCAGAGGTAGAAATATATCCCAAATCCTATCCACCCCTGCGCATCGAGAAGCTTGTCTATTTTGGTATCATTGTCAAACATTGTTACCGACCACCCAGAATAATCAATCCCTCTTTTTGGTGGTCTTGCCATTGTTTTTCCTCCATTCCATGTCCTCTTCTCCACCAACCTGTCTAATGATTTCTAGGCTCCTGTCTTTCATGAATCCCACCTCACATGGCTTCCACTCTCATCTTTATAGACCTCAACTGCCTGTGGAAACCTTGCCTTGAATTCTTTATCATGCGTAATTGCCATGACCTTTAATCCCTGATATCTCTGCTGTATTGCCTCCAGCGCGTCCACATATGCCTGTGTTCCATCTGTATCCAAAAACGGGGGTTCGTCAATCTGCAAAAATCCAAGCTGGATACCCGCCGATGATGACTTGATTTCAGCCAGTGCAAGGATTACGGACAGGGAAGACTTTACCTTTTCACCTCCGGATTTTGACAGGTAGGGCAGTGCCGGTTTGCCATATTCCTCTATGAAAATATCCAGAGATACCTTTTCCTTCCCATTCTTCAGCATCCGTTCCAATCGGAATTCCACGCCCATCTTGCCGCCTGTCATCTGTCCGAGAATGGCATTGGCGGTTGCTGTCAGCTTAGGGATAATGGAGCGGATAATCTGATGAGGCACACCGCTTTGGCTGAACGCAGTCTTTAATACCTCGTAATCTGCCACTTCCTTTGCATGTTCAACTAGCTTCTCCTGTAATGCTGCAATCTCCTGCTTAAGCTTTGCAATCTGCTCTTCCTGCTGTTGCAAGGCGCCAACTGCCATTTGCTTTTCTCTCACGGTGGCATTAAGTGAATCCACTTCTGCATCCATCGAAGCTACAACTCCCTCCAATTCCTCCATGCCGCCCATGGCAGAGAGCTCCTTGTCTGCTTCCTTCTGCTTTTCGGAAATCTCGGCAACAATGCCATCCAGTTCCGCTTTCAGTTCCATCAAACGCTTCTGCGCAGTAAGGTTCCTCTCTTCTTCTACCGGAAGCTGTTTTTCTTTCTCGAGCCACGGCTCAAGCATGGCAATGGAATTCAGCACCTGTACATGTTCATCAAATGCTTCTGCATACCGGTCACGTTCCTGTACTGCCTCTGCACCCTTTAATTTGACCTCTGCGAGCCTTTTTTTGGCGTCAGCTATGTTTGACTGCAAATGCCCTATACCAGCCTCTAACAGGGCAATCTTGCTTTCCCTCTGGTTCAGTTCTGCCAGCTTATTCACATACGGTTTCAGCTCGGTGCACTTCTGGCGAAGTTCCTCCACTCTAGCATTCGGATTTTCCATGCCTTCAAGCTGGGCTTGCAGGGAAGATATTTTCTCGTCATACGGAACCAGAGCCGCTTTATACTCTGCATTCATTGTCTCTATCTGTCCCGGATATTCGCCAAGAGCATTCTTAGCTGAGATGGCCGTTGCGAGGAATCCGCATTTTGCATTGCCGATATCCACGCACTCCACATTTTCGAGAAGTTCAGCCTGCTTCTGGTATTCAGCCAGCTTTTGACCCATTCCCTTTAATCTGTACTCATACTCTGAGCAAACACCAGCACGCTCATGTCGAGCATCAGAAAGCTGCTGTTCCAGTTCTCTGTAGGACCGTTCGCGCTCATACGCTTCATCCAACTGTTTCTTGGATTGTTCATACTCCGCAGCATTTGAGCGGATAACCGCATCCCGCTCTGTCGGTTGCAGCGCTGCTAATTCCGTTTCTTTTTGAGATACCTTCCTCCTCATGCTGTCAATGGATTTCTGCTCTGCGTCTGCCTGCTGTCTAAAGCTCTCTGCATCCCTTTTCTTGGAGGCGTACAGCGCCGATTCGCCGGCTAGCTGCTTTTCTCTTTCAATTTGGGAATTGTACTCCGCCACTTTCGCTTCAATTTCCGCTCTGCTGTTGAGGATAATCCCACTGCTCTCAATGATTGTCTGCTGAGTGGCTCTGTTTTGGTCTGTAGCAGCCTTTTTACTCTGCAGAGTAGTAATAGATGTCAACAGCTTCTCACGCCTTTCTGCGGCTTCCTGCCGGTTCGCAAGGACAAGTTTCTGCCTGTCCCTCTCCGCTGTTTTTGCCTTCAGGCTGGCCTCACAGGCTGCCAGTTCTTTTTCTAATGCTTCCAGCTCTTCTCCCGGCTTTCCAAGGCTGGAAATCGTGCCGGTATGGATTTCTATCTCGTCCGCCAGTTTGCCTGCCATAGATTTATGTGTCTTTTCTTTCTCTGCGGCAATCCTCTCCATATCCTGATACATATTAAGCCCAAGAAGGGTTCCAAGAACTTTTACCCTTTCTTCCGGCTTAGCCTGCAAAAACAAGCCGTACTGGTCCTGCATAATAAGGGCACAGGACTTGAATGTGAAACTGTCCATTCCGAGAATATCCTGAATCTCCTGCTGGGTATCGTTATAACGCTCCTTGGAGCAGTCCTGCCATTCACCATCGATAAACTGTGCAATGTTCAATGTGCCTTTTCCTGAGCGTGCCCTGGTTCTCGTCACGCGCCATTTTTTTCCGCCAATGCAGAAAGTAAACATAATCGAACCAGAGCGGGCACTTTCATCATTCCGCAGCCAAGGGGCTTTTTTACTGTCATCTTTGATGATTCCCTCTCTCGGTTCTTCGAAGAGGCAGTCTATAATGGCATCCATGAACAGGCTGCTCTTTCCCGCACCGTTCTGCCCGTTGATTGTGCAGAAGCTGATATTCTCAAAGTTAAAGGTTTCTTCCGCATAGTTGCGGTAATTTTTCACTGAAATTTCCACCGGCTCAAATATACCGGTATGAGCGGCTGCTTTCGTGCCTGCTTCCGCTTCTGCAATAATCGGCCTTGCTTTCAGCACCAGCTCCTGCATCTTTTCCTGTTCTACCTGTTTTTCCTCCAAATACTTCACAAGGTTGGTTTCCGGATCCGACGCGCCGGCGAGCTCTGTCTTGTTGGCAAATTCCTCAATCTTATCCGGCAGGATTTCCCATACCATGAATGCCCCGTCATCAAGCAGCGCCCTTTCCAAAATTGTCTTATTAAAAGCCTTACGGTTTTTCTCACTACAGGTATAACGTATCCTGACAATCTTGTCCTTTACTGCCCCGTTATACCTCCAGTAATTGTAAGCAACTTCATCGATGTGTCCAAAGTTAATCGCCGTAATGTCCGTATCCGTAAACTCAAAGCTGATAAACTCACGGTATGGCGTCTTACAGAACCGGCTTTCCCAGCCCCCAAGCGGCGTATCCGTATGTATCCAGAAACCGCGCTCCTGATTTTCATCGTTAAAATTCAGAGCATTGATGGCGCCCGCGTAAAAGCAGTTCTCCACATTCGGCACCTTCTGCGGTCTGTGGATATGGCCAAGGGCTACCAAATCATAACCTGCAGCCCTCAATGCTTCCGGCGGCAGCACAGGCTCAAACTTTGCCAGCAACATTAACTGCCCACTTTCTGTATTGCACCCCGGAACCGTGTAATGCGCCATCAGTATACTTTTCTTGTCGGGGCTGCACTGCGCTTTTAACCCCATTACAATGTTGGAAAGCTCCTGCACAAACACTGTATTTTCTTCCTCGAAGGAAAGCCCCGGATGCTCTGCCCTGTATACTCCCCTGTCAAATCCCGGCAGCACTGCAATGTCCACATCTTCGAAATGGATTACCTGCGGGGTCGCTATAATATGCACATTTGGACGGTCCGCAAACATTTTAGAGAGTACGTTGTAGAACCCTATGCCGTCATGGTTCGGCGTCCCCCTCATGATGACAACCTCCATTGATACCATTGACAGCCTGTTAATATAACGCGCCGCCGTAACGATTTCCTCACAGCACCTATCAGACCATACTTTTCCTGCGTCAAATATGTCTCCCGATACCAGCGTATAATCCGGCTGCTCTTCTCCTGCCACCCTTGCCAACTCATCAAGGCAGCGCTTTGTATCCTCTGTGCGGAGGTTCACCCCGTCTTTTACTGGGCTTCTAAAATTCCCGATATGCCAGTCTGCTGTTGCTAAAATTTTCATGATAGACTGCCCTCCTTTTTTGCACGTAGAACCAAGGTATTCAGTTCCGCTGCCAGCCTTTCAAGCTCACCATCTTCAATGCCGCAGAAGTCAATCCCGTCATCACCCCATGCCTCTCCGACAAGAAGGATATTGCCCATAATGGGGTTGCCATGCACATCTGTCATGTAAAGGTAGCTTCCTACCATGTTGACGGTGTTAAGCTTCAACCTGCCCTCCTCGTCAACCAGCATGCTCACACATTCGCCCTGAATCTTTGTCGGATGGTCACACACCTTAAAATCCGTATACAGGCGCCTCGCCATGACATGCTCGTATGTACTACAGCCATTTCCAATCAGCCCACACAAGAATTTATTCTGCTCTGCATAAGAGCCTTCGGGAAACTCATGCACGGACAGTTCAAGGTCCGTGGAAATTTTTATCAGTTTCATGCACGTCCTCCTCTCTGGCAGCCTATACACAAAGGCTTGCCAAACTTCTCTATCGAATACTGATACACATTCTCCGAAATCTCTTTGCCGCAGTTTTCACATCTATATCCCGCAGGCGCCTTCTCTTCCGGCTCTGCCTCCTGTGGTGGCATTTCCCCGTCAAACCAGTTTTCTTCCTGTCCTGATGACATCTGTTGAAAATTCTCCGTATAATCCGTTTCATCGTCTGTAATGTCAGAAGCAAAAGCAGGATTATCCAGATTTTCTTCCGGATTGAACGAATCACTAAATGCCTCGCTTGCAAATGGCAGAGTTGCCTGTGGTGTAGCTGCTGCACCAAACAGGCTTCCCATGGAATTCATTCCCTGCTGCAGCATTGCCTGCCTTACAGTAGCATCTGAATAATCCGGAGAAAATGTGACAGTGGGAACCGCAAACGGCTTTTTCAGTTCTTGCAACAGATAGGTTCCTTTTATACCTAAAAGCGCCCTTATAACGCGGAGAATTGCCCCCGTCTGAGCTTTCTCGGATGCTGTCTTCCGGAGAAGCGTCATATTTACCAGCATGGAGCGCTCAATGTATTTCTCCCTGTCGCAATCATCAATTACAAATTTTTTGACGGGATAAGTCTTACCATTGTACGTCCTTTCCTCGTTCGTATTTTCCCAATGTCCTTTAAACATTTCTTCCGCAGATTTTGCCGCTTTCCAGTCCGTTATTCCCATAATAGACTTGTCCATGAATTCCAAGCGGTATTTCGCCTCTTCATCATCCAGACAAATACGCTTCGTCTCCATGTGCGTTTTAAATGTACCGTCAGGAAGCCTTACTGCCCCATAGGCTTTTCCAACATAGGTATTCTGGTTTTCTCTTACAACAGTGGTATATTCCGGATGGAACTGGATACCGGCTGCGGTTGCCAGCTTCATGAGAAGCGGTTTTGCGGGAGAAAAAACATCTGCATAAATCGCCTTACCGTTTTGGTCCTCGCCTACTTTTATATTGCCTGTCTTGAAAATGTCCCCAGAATTTTCAGAAGTGTCTGCCACTACTTCCATGACTGTACACTTATAAAAAGGGTTTATCTGCACCGATGTGGCCGATGGTATCAGCAAGTTGCAGTCTTGATACTTTGACTGAATTTCAGCCAGTGTGTTTGAATTGTTCATAAAATCTACCTCCATATTGTAATTTTTTCTTGCTTTATCTTGCTGATTGCGTTACAATATGGTTGCGTATGGGAGTTCCAGTGTCTTTGACATGGAGCTCTTTTTCCATATTGTAAAACATTCCGCATATTTCCCTTGCTTTCATGTTTCTGCTCATGACTCACCTCCTTATCTGTAAAATCTCAGGGAATCACATTGGTATAAATACTCCAGATTCCTGCTGTGCCAGTTGTCTTCATCAGCACAGTTCTCAAAATACAGGCAGCCACCAGAGTAGTCATACTCTGCTTCCTGTACCACCCTCACAGCTTCCCAGCACTCCTCATTAGGTTCTACCCTGTCCCACCTGCCGTTTCCGATACAGGAGAACTGATATGTACCATTCCTACACTGGAAAATTACTTCCTCTATGCTGTCAGGAAATTCCCCGCTCTGCACACGATTTAAAACCGTCAGTATAACCAGCGTTTTTGCCTGTATAGATTCGCCTTCCGCTTCTGCCATGGCTATTCTGGCAAGAAGATAACTGTCGTTGCTGTTCCAGTCCTTGGGGTATGTAAATGCCGGACACATGCCTACTTCACCGTCTGCCTCCGCTTCCTCCACCAATTCTGAGATACCGGAGATTATTTGACTTATATCCAGTGTAATGTCCGTGTTCAGGCTATGCTGCCATTCCTCCAACACTCCGCTCTCCCTGTGTCCCTGCCTGCTCTCATTGGCAGAAACACCGACTACTGCCATGACAACGGCTGCCACAAGGCACAAAGCGCTATACCACCTTCTTTTCATAATCCCTGCCCTCCCCGGCAAAGCTGAAATTCATCTGTCCGTTTCCACCAACACGGAACATACCCATAATCCGCTGCTGCTCCCGTTCCTTTTCCTCCTGACAGTCGCATTTTTCGTCTGGGTCCAAAGTGCACCCGCACAGGGGACATTCTCTGTAAAATGGCATTTCGCACCTCCTATCTCCTAAAACGTTCGTTAAAATACTTCCTTGAGACTTTCCCTTTCGGATATCTCATGTAGCCCTGGCTTACCATTTCATCATTAAGCTGCCGGATTACGTCCTGTGCCTTCGTCTGCTTGCACCCAAGAATCGCCATTACGTCTTTTACTGAATAATAGGCAGCCGTAACATCAGACTGTACCACCGTCGCTTCCATCTACTCGCCTCCCTTCTTTCAAAAAAACTTATCACCATTCAAAAAATTTCAAATCGCCGTTATAAAGCTCATAAGAAATCCTGCCACAGTCAAACCTAATGTAGTTCCAGTCTGTTGCGTTGTACGCCGGCAGCCGGTCTATCCTTCCCATCTGACGAATTGCCCTGTGTCGGCTGATTTGGAGCTTCGGAATGCTGTTACGGATTGCAACTTTTTCCTTTGCAAACCCATACCAGTTGTAGAGAATGTCCTTTGCTTCATCGTCCGTCATGTAATGTGTGTCAGCCTGCTCTGTAAGCTTGTTATAATCGCTCTGGCTGACATTCCCTTTCATTTCGTAGTCGCGCCACTCCTGCTCCTTTTCAAGCTTGGCTTCAAGACGCTTAATCGTATCTTGTGCCTCACCAAGCGTACTGGTTAATCTTTGGACATTTGCTTTTAAATGTTTTACTTCTGCACTTGCACTTTGAAGTTTCTGCTTCATACTGCATCCAAAATCATTACGGATATTCTCCTCCGCAATTTCAAAGCACCCCTCAAAGGCTGTACCCACATAGCTGCCTTCTCCAAGTCTTTTCACAATTTTCTTAATCTGCTCTAAGGCCTTAATTTCCTGCTCTTTTGTCGTCATTTAACCTCTTCCTCCAGATTCTTCATTACCCATATCTTCAAATTCTGTGAAAGCGCTGCGAGCTCGTCCAAATTTGCAAGTATGCTCTTTAGCTTAGGTTTTTCATCTTCTGTGATGACGCCGTCTTCTACAATGTCCAGCAGGTTATCCCTCGTCTCTGCTATCTTCCGGAATGATGCCAGTGCCTTTACCGATATGCGGTCTAAATCGTCCAAACTGATTTCCGGTATATCGCTCCCAAGGGGGCACATACAGCGGCAATAGATGTTTGCCAGCTCCGGCGCGTTATACAGGTCCGCCATCTTCAAGACCATATCCGGCGGAACTACCTTTGTTAGTCCCAGCTCATAATCTGAAAGTGTTGAAACCGAAACTCCCAAGAGTTCCGAGGCTCCTTCCTTTGAGAACAGCCTTTCATTGTATTTGGCTGCTGCCAGCCTTGCCTGACAGAATGGGCTGTCTGCTGCTTTCGTTGGTTTCCTTCCCATGTCTAAACCTCCTTAAATACTTTGTAGCCACGTCTCTTTTTAATTAACTTTTCTCTTATCGAATGGGCATTTCTGTTATAATGCGGTCTTTTTTCTGCATTGGCAGTATATATTACCCTCCGCTTTTGTAGCGTTTGTTCCCATTTACGAAGCCCTCCGTTTCGATTAGAATAAAACTAAGTTGAAGATGTTTGAACTTTTGAAGCAAAAAAAATCTCGAATGTTCTTCCATCAGATAAATCCAATACGCTTGCAATACGGTTAGCCAGCTCAATGTCTACAGAACATTTACCTTTCTCAATTAGACAGTAACTGCTTCGGTCTTTGAATCCAAGAGCCTCTGCCATGTATTTTTGCGTGAACCCTTTAGCCACACGCTCTTGCTTGAGTAGTTCAAGATTCATAATCTCACTCCTTTCCTGTTTTACGCTCTTCAACTTTTGTTTATATTACTTCAACTTTTTGCCCTTGTCAAGCCTTTGGTTGAAATTTTATCAACATTTCTTAAACTTGTTTAATTTTAAGGAGGCGTGCTGTATAATATGTTTAACAAAGTTCAACAAGAGGAGGTGTCTGCCGTGGCCAGTATTTCAGACCGTATTAAAATGCTCCGTACCACAGCTGGAATGACGCAAGAACAGTTCGGCGAGCTCTTCGGAATTGTGAAATCGACCGTTTCTTTGTACGAAAGTGGAAAGAGCTGCCCGAATGACCAAATGAAACTGAGGATATGCGAACATTTCAATATACCCTTAGATTTCCTCATTGGAATATCCAATGTGGCAGAGTATCAAGCTGGAGAGTTCAATCGTGGCATATTGAGTGATGGAACATGTCGCTCCGCTTTTTTGGATCTTATGGAAATAAGGAAAATTACGTTGGAGCAAATGTCCGAAACCACTGGTCTTGATATAGCAGTTTTAGAAAATTGGTTTGTAAAAGAAGTTCCTAGCCTTCAACAATTGGTATTGGTTGCTGACTGTCTGAGAACATCCATAGATTACCTGCTCGGAAGAACCTATACCCCGACACCCCCATCCGAGGAAGACCTTGAAGTCCTCTCCTATTATCATCAGATAGGGAAAATGGACCAGCGGTGGGTTATGGGTCAAATGGCAGATATTATAAAGAAGCGAGAGGCAGAGGCGGAATCCATTGTTGCAGCAGCGGACATTCCTGCAAGAAAAGTGTCTGGAAAATAATAAGCCTCGAATGGTACCGGGGCAAAAAGGGAAGGAAACAATGATGACTTTACAAAAGAGAATATTTATTACGGCACTTATTGTGCTCTTATTTTTAAGTGGCTGCGGTCACCAGCAGATAGCCAGTGACAAAGCTATAATGCTCGGAAACAAAGCTATAGAAATTGGTGAAGCCTATATGAATGGCAATATAGACGGCACATCTGCACAGAATGATTTAGATGACATCTTAGACAGGCTATCATACGCGGAGGATTATACTTACGAAGACAAACTAGATGCACAAAAATTTGCGGACGCACAAATTCAGTCTTATGTTTTTTTCTTAAGACATGACATTTTTATAGATTCTATTCACACTGGTGATGCTGATACTTTCCGCAATGTAAAAGATGGAATCAAAAAATTAAAGCAAATCATTAAGGAATATGATTAATTTATAAAACCTGAATCCTGAAAAGAAAGAAACAGCTTCCCACGCCATAGTATGTCTATCAGGGCAGCCAGTGGGGTGGCGTTACCCGTTCCGAGTCTTGCGGAAGGGGGAAAATTATGAGCACATACGAAGAATTCATCATATTACTTACAATAGCAATACTGATTGTTGCAATTTTAGACTATGTCAACCATAAAAAATAGCCATCCCTTATCTCTTGGCGGAGAAGAATGGCTATTTTTTAGTACATTTTAATCGCCGGAGCGGGTAGGTCGCGCTGGCTGTCTTGATAGGCACATTATAGCACCCTTCCTGTTATCCGTCAAGAAAGGAGTATCCGCTTTGCCCGCATACAAAGAAAAAAATGGCACATGGACTTCAAAATTTAAATATAATGACTGGCTCGGAGAACCAAGGCAGAAAACCAAGCGGGGCTTCGAGCGGAAAAAGGATGCCCTCGAGTTTGAAGCCGACTATAAGGCAAGGTTTATCCAGTCCGCAGACATCACCCTGTCCGCGCTGGTGGAAAACTACATGAAGGATCTCGCAGGCAACAGGAAAATCGACTTTACGACGGCTGCGAAGAAACAGCGGATATTTGAAACCATGATTATCCCGTTTTTCAGGCATAAGAAGATTAACCTCATCAGCGAGCTTGACGTGCTGAACTGGCAGTCATGGGTGCAGAAAAAGGGATATGAAAAATACCCTGCCACGGGATACTCCCCCACCTACCTGAGAATCATACACTCGGAGCTTTCCGCTGTCATGAATTACGCAGTCAGGTATTACAGGCTCCCATACAATCCATGCACCAAAGCCGGCAGCATGGGGAAGGGCGCTGCAGAGGCAATGCAGATATGGACGCTGGATCAGTTTGAAACATTCATAGAGCAGGCAGATAAAACCGGCGCAAGGGTTGCCTTTGACCTTCTGTTCTGGACAGGCATCCGCGAGGGGGAACTGCTTGCACTCACACCTGCCGACTTCCTGCCTGGGCTGAAGCTTTCCATAACCAAGAGCTTCGTCGTCATGGATGGGGAACAGTTCATCAAGGACCCCAAAAACGAAACCAGCAACCGGTCCATTGCCATACCGCAGTTCCTTTATGACGAAGTGCGGGAGTATGTTTCCGGACTGTATGGAATGGGGCCGACTGACCGGCTGTTCATGTTCACGAAATCCTTCCTGCTGAATGAGATAAAGCGCATGGCAGCAAAGGCGGGGCTTAAGCCTATCCGCGTGCACGACCTCCGGCACTCCCATGCTTCCCTGCTCATCGAAATGGGCTTCAATATCCTGATGATATCGGAACGGCTGGGGCATAAAAACGTGCAGACCACTTGGAACACCTATGCACACCTGTACCCTGACAAGGGTAGGCAGATAGCCTTCGGCCTGCAGGAAGCAAAAGCCACCGGCATTACTGCCAACCGCACTGCTGAGGACCAGGTTATCGGGCTGCTGGGGGAGATACAGAAGATGTTGCCAAACTACAATACCTATGCAACCGACGACATTATCCTTTGGGATTGTATCAATAAAAAGAAGTCTGTTGCCAGCCGGCAGGAGTTTGACACCATAGTGGGAGATAACACAGAACCGGCGGAAGCGTTCCTTATCATGATGCAGGACGGGTATTACAAGGCCGACGACAGGCATGTATTCTGCTTTTCCAGCCGCGGGCTTCCTGTAGAATTCCTTTGATTTTTGGTGTCATTTGGGTGTCACTTTGCATAAAAAGAGGCAACAAACCCAGTAAATATAAGGGTTGTTGCCTGCTAACAACTACTCGAACTCAATCGTCCCCGGCGGCTTACTCGTGATATCATACATTACCCGATTCACATGGTTTACCTCGTTGATTATCCTGCTGGTTACTTTTTGCAGGACTTCCCAGGGAAGCTGGGCGGACTCTGCGGTCATGAAGTCGATGGTGTTGACTGCGCGGAGCGCGATTGCGTAGTCGTAGGTGCGCTCGTCGCCCATAACGCCGACTGAGCGCATATTGGTCAGGGCTGCGAAATATTGGTTTATACTTCTGTCCAAGCCTGCGGCTGCAATTTCTTCGCGGTAAATCGCGTCGGCATCCTGTACGATTTTAACCTTTTCGGCGGTTACTTCGCCGATAATGCGGATACCGAGACCGGGACCCGGAAACGGCTGTCTGAACACTAAATGCTCCGGTATACCCAGTTCCAGCCCGACCTTGCGAACCTCGTCCTTAAACAGATTGCGTAGCGGTTCAATGATTTCCCTGAAATCCACGCAGTCCGGCAGTCCGCCGACATTGTGATGGGATTTAATGACTGCGGATTCGCCGCCAAGTCCACTTTCCACCACATCGGGATAAATGGTTCCCTGTACGAGGAAATCCACTGCACCTATTTTTTTTGCCTCTTCTTCAAATACACGGATAAATTCTTCACCGATTATTTTCCGCTTCCGCTCCGGCTCGGACACGCCGGCCAGTTTTTCATAGAAACGGTTCTGCGCGTTGACACGAATAAAATTCAAATCGTAATTGCCTTCGGGGCCAAAGACTGCCTCTACCTCGTCCCCTTCATTTTTTCTGAGAAGACCATGGTCTACAAAAACACAAGTCAACTGCTCTCCAACGGCTTTTGACAAAAGCACCGCCGCCACAGAGGAATCCACTCCGCCGGACAAAGCGCAGAGCACCTTGCCGTTTCCAACCTGTCTGCGGATATTTTCAATCGTTTCGTCCACAAAGGCGTCCATTCTCCAGTCACCACGGCAGCCGCAGATATTGCGGACAAAATTGTACAGCATCTTGGAGCCTTCCTGTGTGTGCAGAACCTCCGGATGGAACTGTATTGCATAGAGCTGCTTCTCCGCACATTCAGCCGCTGCCACCGGGCAGTTTGCGGTAGTTGCTACCGCCCTGAAGCCGGGCGCCATCCGGGAAATATAGTCAAAGTGGCTCATCCAGCAAATTGTATTGGGTGAAACATCCTGAAAAAGCGCGGAAGAGTTGTCCACATTTACTTCTGTTTTTCCATATTCCCTGACCGCAGCACGCTCAACCTTGCCGCCCAGTACAAGCGACATAACTTGCGCGCCGTAACAGAGTCCTAAAACAGGAATTCCCAACTCAAACAGCTCTTTGGAACAAGTAGCAGCTCCTTCTTCATAGCAACTGCTGGGACCTCCCGTCAAAATGATTCCTTTTGGCTGCATCTGCTTAATCTTGTCCAAATCGTACTTATAGGAATAGATTTCACAATATACATTACATTCCCTGACACGTCTTGCCACCAACTGGTTATACTGACCACCAAAATCAATCACAACCACCAATTCTTTATCCATCTCGCGCCTCTCCTGTCTTATTCTTTGGCAATGCCTGTAACTTTTTCTGCTTTTTATTATAAGGATAACCTTACTGCTTGTCAAAAGAATCTTGAGGCAAAAACAACTATATATTCCGAACGCCAATATATTTTGCTGCAGCTTACCGGCATTTTCCGGTCTGAGTCCCAGAAAATGCCATGCAACCGCAGCTTTTTACTGTCTGAAATGGCAGGTAACACCAAATTGTCTATTGCTAAATTCCTACTTTATGCTGGTGTAAATATTTTTCCTTGGTTGCCAGTCCGCCCCTGATGTGCCGCTCTGATTTGTTTACATCCAATACGCATCTGGCTTGTTTTGCAAGCGTGGGATTAATTTGCATAAGGCGGTCTGTTACGTCTTTATGTACCGTGCTTTTGCTTACGCCGAATGCTTTTGCCGTCTGTCTTACCGTGGCGTTACATTCAATAATATAATTTGCAATATTAATAGCACGCTCTTCAATATAATCTTTCAAAAGAAATCCCCTCAGAACACTTTTTTACATTGTATGAAGCATTGCAAAGGGTTATGCGCCCCACCTGTGCGAAATATTGTCATTCCGTTGCATATTCGGCAATATCAGTTTATTATATAGATGTCCGGACATTTCACGGTCTTGGACAGCTTGCCAATGCTTCATATATAAAAACAGGAGGCGCTTTATGTTTGAAATCAAAGAGCAATTTTATCTTAACGGAAGTCCCTTTCAGATTATTTCGGGGGCAGTTCACTACTTCAGAATCGTTCCCGAGTACTGGCGGGACCGTCTTGAAAAACTGGTCAACATGGGTTGCAACACGGTTGAGACATATATTCCATGGAACTTTCATGAACCGAATAAAGGCAGGTTTTTGTGGGATGGCATGAGAAATATATGCAAATTCATCGAAACAGCAACCGAGCTTGGGCTTTATATCATTCTCCGTCCCTCGCCATATATCTGCGCAGAATGGGAGTTTGGCGGGCTTCCTGCGTGGCTGCTCAAAGACAAAAATATGCGGCTCCGCTGCTCCTACCCACCATATCTTGAAGCGGTGCGGGAGTACTACAATGTGCTGATACCAAAGCTTGCGCCCTATCAGATTGACAGGGGCGGAAATATTATTTTAATACAAATTGAAAATGAGTATGGCTATTATGGCAATGACACGGCTTATCTTGCATTTCTCAGAGATACCATGCGTAAGCTCGGCGTAACCGTTCCCTTTGTGACCTCGGACGGTCCATGGAGCGAGCCAATTTTTAAATCGGGCTTGGTTGAGGGCGCACTGCCCACCGGAAATTTCGGTTCCGGTGCAGAATGGCAGTTTGCACAGATGAAACAATTTATCGGCGAAGATAAGCCCCTGATGTGCATGGAATTCTGGAACGGCTGGTTTGACGCCTGGGGTGAAACTCATCACACCACCGCTCCCGAAAAAGCCGCTGCTGAGCTGGAGGAACTTTTAAAACGTGGCAGCCTCAATTTTTACATGTTTGAAGGCGGCACAAATTTTGGTTTCATGAGCGGCAGAAACAGCGGAAACCCCACAGCGGACGTCACCTCCTACGACTATGACGCGCCGCTCACCGAGGACGGGCAGATTACCGAAAAGTACAGCTGCTTCAAAGCGGTTATTGCAAAATACAAAGACTTTCAAGAAATTCCCTTGACGACCAAAATCAGCCGGAAAGCCTATGGTGAAATTCAATGTACAGGGAAAGCGGACTTGTTTTCCGTGATAGAAAAAATTTCTGCGCCTGTCCATTCTCCCTATCCGCTGACCATGGAGGATGTCAATCAGAATTATGGCTATATTCTTTACCGTCTGAAAATAAAAGACGGCGAAACGGTAAATGAAATCCGCCTCGAGAACGCGGCAGACAGGGTTATCTGCTGCCATGACGGTACGTATCTTTACACCGCCTTCGGCGATAACATGCATGAAAAATTTGAACCCGAGAAAAAGCGGGCAGGCGGTAACATTGATCTTTTATGCGAAAATATCGGCAGGGAAAATTTCGGCACAGGGCTTGAAAATCAGCGCAAGGGAATTGCAGGCGGCGTAAAAATCAACGACCACCGATATTTCGGGTATGATATTTTTCCGCTGCCTCTCGATGAAAAACAGCTTGAAAGTCTTGATTTTGAAGCGGGCTATGCAGAGCATATTCCGGCTTTTTACAAATTTGAGTTTGAAGCTGCAGAACTATGTGATACCTTCCTCGATACAGAGGGATTCGGCAAGGGATGCGCCTTTATAAACGGGTTTAATCTGGGGCGTTTTTGGGAAATCGGTCCCCAGAAAAGGCTGTATATTCCTGCACCATTGCTGAAAAAAGGGAAAAACACCATTATCCTTTTTGAAACCGAGGGTAAAGTATCGGAAAAAATTACACTTTGCGATACGCCCGATTTGGGATAACGCTCATGGGGACCGGACAATATAGCAAAGACGGCTTTTTCTATATTGACTGGTCCCCGTTGTTTTGCGCGTCATTTCGTCTTTTACACCCCGACTCGGAATACTGATTAAAAATCATACTCGTCCGGATTAAGCCCTGCCTCTATCAACAATTCCCTGCGTTCGTCCGCATACATAAATTCCAATGCTTCCGCATTCAGCCCTGACAATTCCAATTCTGTCATCTGTTCCTCGGCCTCTTCCATATAAACCATACAATTCATACGTGCACCTCCTAATCCAATACTTCATCATTTTTGCAAGTTTCATAATATCGACATGTAACGCAAAACCTGCTGCAATACTTCCAATTCATATTGAAAGCTTTTTTAATCCAATACCATAACCTTTTCATGTGTCCTCCATTATTTTCCCGTCTCTGTCAAAATACATCCGATTTCAATTTGTACCTGTAAACTGCCCCTCGCTCCGCTTCAGGATTCTTCTCTCCCCATCTCAATTTCCATTTTAAATGATTCTATGTACAAAAAAACGGACTTATAAACACAAATTTGTACTAAAAATTGCATAATTCAATGTCAAAATATTGTCAACTACATTTTAACCGAATTTCATATCCAAAACCCTATTGACACATCCAGACTATTGTGATAGTCTATCTCTATCAGCAGACTATTCCAATAGTCTGCTGTAATAACCAAAGTTACATAACCTGCTTAAAACCGCTTTTACTACCTTTTTACATTTATCAAACAGGTAACTGCGAAACTCATTATTTGCCGGTTTCGAATTGTGTATGTTATGTATTCCATAAGCAGACCCTTGCTTACCGTCGGTACTTAGCGAGGTATTTTCGAGCTTAGTACCGCTACGGTAAGCTCGGAGCGAAAGCGAGTCTGCGTTGGAATATATAACATACACAATGACAACAGCATAATTCCTACGTTTTGCAACTACCCAAATTTCATCAACCCACGAAAGGAGAGATACCCCGTGAAACTATTTGATTCCGAACTCAAGGTGATGGAAGTTTTGTGGGAGCTGGGCGAAAAGCCGGCGAAGGACATTGTAGATGTACTTTCGGCGCGCATTGGCTGGAACAAAAACACCACCTACACTGTCATTAAAAAGTGTATCGAAAAGGGCGCCATAGAGCGCGAGGAACCCGGATTCCTGTGCCGCCCCCTCGTCACAAAGGATGAGGTTGCACAGAGTGAAACCGAACAGCTTATCGACAAAATGTTCGGCGGCTCGAGCGAACTGTTTTTTTCATCCTTCTTAAGAAATCAGGGAATTTCAGAGGAAGAGGCTGACAGGCTTTACAAGATGATACAGGACGCAAAATAGCCGGCTTTTACAAACACAGCAAAGAAGCGCTTTCCACCGGAGCGTTTCGGAATGGAGGAAAAATGTTACATTTCAGAATGAATATGCCATTTTACCTTATGGCATTTTATGGAAGTATTATGATTATCATCGTTCTTATTATGAGAGGACTGTTCAAAAACAGACTGCCCAAATTTGTCTTTCCCGCGCTTTGGTGCGTGGTGCTCATCCGCCTGCTTGTGCCTTTTTCTTTGAGCAGTCCTTTGAGCATGAAGGTGCCGGCTATTTTTGATAAGGTCACCTACGTTTCCCAGACGGCCGAAACCACCGCTTACATTGTAGAAGAACAGTCACCTGTACTTTTGGAAGGCGGAGCTGACACAACAGTTATTGCTGTTTCCCAGGATGTGTATGAAACCTCCAATGCCGCTTCCCAATATACAAAAAATAGTGCCGCTTTTGTATTCCAGCCGCGCGTTCTGATACTTGGCGCTTACCTTCTGGGGCTTGCAGTTACAATCGGCTTGTTAGCTCTGCAAAAATACCGTTGCACGAAACGATTAAAGAACCGGCTTTTGGTAGAGCACAACGAGACTATCAATACTATGCTCCGCGAGATGGATATGGGACATATACCGGTATTTACCTGCGATGAAATTGCGTCTCCTTTGGTAAGCGGTTTGCTGAACCCCAGTATTTATCTGCCCACTCGCATGAATTTTCAGGACACTGTCCTTTTACGCCACATTCTGGCACACGAGACAATGCACATCAAGAGGCATGACAATTATGCAAAGGCAGTGATGCTGCTGACGCTCTGCCTGCACTGCTTTAACCCTCTGGTATGGATTATGTCAAAGTATCTTTCCGCCGATTTGGAAAATGCCTGTGACGCCGCTCTCCTGAAATCGTACGATACAGAAGAACGCAAGGTCTACGCCATGAGCCTGCTGTCCATGGCGGTAAGCCGCAGCCACACCACCCTGCTTTACAGTGCTTTTTCCAGAACAGAAATTGAAAAACGCGTCAAAAACATTTTACATTATAAAAAAGCTTCTGCTTTGATACTTGCCTTTTCTTTTCTGTTCCTCATATGCGGAACCACAGTCTTTGCAACCGGCGTGCAGGCTCCCTTTTCCTCCTATCTGTCGCCCTATTGTGTAAGTTCTAACTGCCGCTGGGGGTGCTATGTCGATATCACACGGGATATTTATTTAGGTGAAAATGCGCAGAGACGGGCAGAAAATGTCATCATAGATGTATTAAAGTCCGACAACACGAACGACCCTGAAATCATGGAAGAACAGATAAAAGCCGCCCTCGCTGAAACCTTCGGCGTAGAAAAAGGCGCGTTCCGCGTCGTATTCTCCCTCTGTCTGGACGACGAAGAAAAATACGCGGAATATGCCGATTGGGACATATTCCGCGATGAAGACGGTATTTTTTCCTATCATGGTGAGAAGGTTCGCGTCTGCACGGACGAACTCGCCGGCATGCACATAGACCGGGACGGCACCATTGATATCGCCATACATCGTGACCGTTACGGATTTATCTCCGGCATAACGGCACAGCATGAAGGCGAAGAAATGTTTGACGAACAGACAAGGAGCTATGGACTGAACAGATAATTACTCCGATACTTTCATGTCCTTGCTTCCGCTGACGATAAAACCGATATCTTTTACTGAAGACCCTGCTGCAATGCTTCCATTATAATCCTTGCTGGTGATATGCAGAACCTTATCGGCGGTCGAGTAATCTCCGTTCCAGCCGTCCACAAGCGTAACTGCCTCGCTGAAGGGAACATCGATTTCCCACTTATCACAGGATACGGAGGAAGTATTCTGCAGGGTTAATTCGTACTGATAGAAGGCTTTTCCATCAGACTCCCAGCTATTCTTCAATTCTGCTGTGTATGTAATATCTCCATTTGTCAGGGTAACTGACGCAGCAGAACTGCCGGTTCCTGTCGAACCTCCCTGCCCGTTATTTCCCTGTCCGGCGGAGGAATTGCCGTTATTCCCCTGTCCGTTAGCGGAACCACCGCTGTTTTGCCCGATAGAAGCAATATCGGCGTTTTCACCGGTCAGCATTTTGTACAGCCATTTTCCGGAAGCGCTCAAATCGCTCTCCGTAAAACCGGAAACCTTGTTACAACTGCTGTTTAGAATAGATGCAGTTTCTGCCTTATTGGATAAACTCCATGCGACATAACTGACACCATAGCTATTCATGGTGCTCACCCACTGATTTGCCTGTTTTTCATCTATGCCCCCATTGCCGCTTGCATCGCAAATACCATATTCTGACACAAATATGGGCAGTCCCGCGTCAATCGCGGCAGTCATGGTATTGCGCAGGGATTCTTTATGTGTCGCCGCATAAAAATGCAGGGAATACATAATATTGTCATAACCCGTAATAGGATCTACTGCCGCCTGATCCACAAACTGCGACCAGTTTGGCGTACCTACAATGATAATACCATCCTCGTCATAGGAACGAATCACCGCTATCACTTCCTCTGCGTAGGATTTGATGTCTTTCCAGCTCGTTCCGCCGTTCGGCTCATTGCAGATTTCATACAGAACATTGTTGTAACCGGCGTATTTCTCCGCCATCTCCGCAAAAAATTGCTTTGCCGAATCCTTATAGGTATTTGGATCCTGATCCGTCAAGACATGCCAATCAATAATGACATACATGTCAAGTGACGTGGCATATGACACTCCGTTATGGATTAATTCCTTTAATGCCTTTTGGTCACCGCCGCTGCAATAACCCCCATATTCTATTGTATACATGGCGAGCCTTATGACATTGACATTCCACTCTTCCCGAAACTGCTTAAAACAGTCTTCATTGACATAGTCAGGAAACCATGCCAGACCGTGGGTGCTGATTCCTTTTAACTGCACCGCTGCTCCGTTCTCATCGGTAAGCTGGGTGCCGTTCACCTGAAGCGCACCCGCTGTGGAGGGATATGCCGTTCCGGGAAACGCAGTCGGCTTTGCGGGCTTCGTCTCCTGCTCTTCCTGATTGTCCTCCGTAACTGCATCCTGTTCATCCGGCTTGGGAGTCTTTGAGGGCTTTGGCTTTTTCTCATCTGCTTCACTCTCCGGCTCCGTCGCATCCGTTTCCGTATTTTCATCCGTCAATTCTTCAGTATTGTCCGGCAGCGATTCTGTTTCTTCGCCCTCCGCGTCCTGCTCTGTCTGCTGAAGGCTCTTGTCGGATACTTCTTCTGCCTTTTTTCCACAGCCCTGTATAAAAAGCGATAAAATCAATATGACCGCCATACCCATCGCATAATATTTTCTTCTTTTCATAGTTCCTCCCATTCCACCGCAGCATGGCAAGGCGCCGCGGGTTTCTTCCTGCTACCGGCAGTTTTTTGTGTAACGGCATGCCGGAAAACCACTACAACCCCAAAACATACCGAATCTTCCTTTTCTCTTTATCAAAATACAGCCACATTCCGGACAGCATGCGTCCTGCTCGCTGCTTTCCATATGTAATCTTTCTTTTTCCTTTTCCTTCCAGATTTTCAAAAGGGCTTCATAACATTTCTGGTTCATGCGGCAGTCCGCCAGCGCTCGGTGCGCGCCCTCTGTCTCAAAGCCAAAATATTCTGACAAGTCTGTCAGTTTGTAATGTCTTAACTGCGGAAGACAGCTTTTTGCAAGATACAGTGTATCCACATAATTGTTTGTAATCTGCCTGTCGAGCGTTTTTGCCGCTCCTGCATATACAAAGGGTAAATCAAAGCTGTGAATATTGTGTCCGACCAAAACAGCTTCCCCCGCAAAATCCAAAAATGCGCCAAGTGCCTCTGCAAGATGAGGCGCGTTTTTTACCATTGCGTCCGTAATGCCATTTACCCGGGAAGCCGCCCACGGTATCGGAATACCCGGATTGACCAGCGTAGAAAATTCCTCTTCCACAGAGCCGTCACGCACCTTGATTCCCGATATTTCAATAATTTCATCTCTGGCGGGGCTCAGCCCCGTTGTTTCCAAATCAAAAACCACATAATTTTCCGCATAATCATGCAATCTTTTTCCTATTTTCCCTGTCATAATCTGTTTCCTGTATGTTATGGATTTCCTTTGTTCTTTTTACTGTTTCGCCTTTTCCCTGATGGCTTCACCAAATCATAGCTTTCGTCTATCATTCTGCGCACATCCGCTTCCGGAACGGTTCCGTTTAAAATGATGGAACTCCAATGCTCTTTATTCAGATGATATGCCCCAATCACTGCTTCGAACGCCTCGCGCCAAAAATCGCGCCATTCCGGCCGCATCTTCACATTAATCCAGATATTCCCTTCCCGCTCAAAAATCCAGGCAAATACTTTTTTGTTATCCCTGCATCGGATAACCAGCCAGTTTTCATCGTGAAAAGGCGCATCCGCATAGGTATCCGGCAGCGTCAGACAGTAAGCTGCCGCTTCTTCCCTCGTTATCATTTCTGCCTCCATGTTTACCGCTTTTCACTGTAAATCATGATAAAAAAATGGGGCCAATGGGGCTCGAACCCATGACCTCTCGCGTGTGAGGCGAACGCTCATCCCAGCTGAGCTATGACCCCATATCAATATTATACACCCGCCCCTAAGTACATTGCAACTGTTTTTTACCTCATACTCTTCGCCGTTGGCACTGACTTAAGGAAGTGCTGATTTAATCAGCGCTTCCTTAAATAATCCGCCTCACAGACAAAATCTTTTTATAGGTCGCCTTGCTTACCTTAATTCCTGTTTTGACATTGCTTGCATGCACAATATACCCGCCGCCGATGTACAATGCCACATGTCCGTCGTAGCAGATCAAATCACCCGGCTGGGCATTTTCATAGCTGACCTCCGTGCCCGCGCTTCGCTGCAGATAAGAGGTGCGGGGTATTGTGTACCCAAAATTAGAATAGATGCGGTAGGTAAATCCGGAACAGTCCGCCCCATTCGTCAGGCTGGTACCGCCCAGCACATAGGGGTTGCCTATATACTGGCAGCCATAGCGGGCTATCTGTTTACCCAAATCGCTGCCGGACGCCCCGTTGATAATATCAGCAACGGACTGAGACACCGTATAACTGCCATTTGCCGCAGCACTTCTGCGCTCTGCCTCTTCAATCTTTTTCAGTTCTGCCTGCTCCTGCTGAATTTTTACCTTCAAAGCGTTGGCTTCCTGTCTCATGCGGGCTATCTGCGCATCATAATTGGCAGACTCCCGCTTCTTTCTGTCCAAAAGCCCATTCAGATACGCTATCTGCAAGCCCATCTCCTCGTGATCTGCCTCCAGAAGATCCCTTTCCGCTTCCAGAGAAGCTTTTTCCTCCTCTAAAAGAGCCTTTTCCTCCTCCAGCCTTTCCCAAATCCGTTTGACTTCTTCCCGTGCAGCCTCATACTCTGCAAGCATATTCTGGTCATACGTATAGACAGCTTCAACATAGCTCTGCAGCGTCAGTACCTCGCTGAAGCTCGATGCAGAAAATAAAACGGACAGATAATCCGTGTCGCCATTCTCATACAGATACTGGATTCGGGCAACCATGGCGTCATACTGCGCTTCTTCCCTTTCGCACGCCTCCTCATACAGGCCCTGTGTCGTCCGGATATCTGCTTCCTTCGCCATGATATCCTGCACCTTTGCTTCGATGGCCGCCTCGCTGGCAGCAATATTATCCTCCAACTCTCCGATAACCGTCATCGTGTTGATAAGCTCCGCATCCAAATCGCAGATTTCCTCTTCCAACAGGTCCTGCTCATCCTGCAGCGCAAGCATATCGTCATTGATATCACTTAACGCCGCATTGTCCTGATTGATTTGGTCCTTAATATCCTGCGCCGTAGTCGCATCCGCGGAAATCGTCATCATCCCGATAAGCGTAATCACCAGTATTAAGTTTATGATTTTGATGGCCGCTTTCTTCATCTACACTCCCATTTATAGCTCGCAGTTGTTTACCGTTCTCGGGAAAGGTATCACATCCCTGATATTTCCCATTCCTGTCAGATACATGACGCATCTCTCAAAACCAAGTCCGAAGCCCGCATGACGGACGGAACCGTACTTTCTCAAATCGAGGTAAAAATCGTAGTCCTCCTTGTTCAGACCCATTTCCTCCATTCGCGCTTCCAGTACCTCGAGTTTGTCTTCCCTCTGGCTGCCGCCGATGATTTCCCCGATGCCGGGTACCAGACAGTCCATGGCTGCAACTGTCTTGCCGTCGTCGTTCAGCTTCATATAAAATGCTTTGATTTCTTTTGGATAATCGGTTACAAACACAGGACGCCTAAATTCCTGCTCCGTCAGGTATCTCTCATGCTCTGTCTGTAAATCACAGCCCCATGACACCTTGTATTCAAATTCATCATTGTGCTTTTCCAAAATCGCAACCGCTTCCGTATAAGTGACATGGGCGAAATCCGAGTGCAGCACATGCTCCAGTCTCTCAATCAGCCCCTTGTCCACAAACTGGTTAAAGAACGCCATCTCAGCGGGCGCATTTTCCAGTACATAGCGGATAATATGCTTCAACATGGACTCAGCAAGCACCATATCGTCCGTCAAATCCGCAAATGCAATTTCCGGCTCAATCATCCAGAACTCCGCCGCATGTCTGGTGGTATTGGAATTTTCCGCCCTGAAAGTAGGACCGAAGGTATATACATTCTTAAATGCAAACGCATAAGTCTCCAGATTCAACTGCCCGCTGACAGTCAGATTGGTCGGCTTACCAAAAAAGTCCTCCGAAAAGTCAACGTTTCCTTCTTCCGTCTTGGGAACATTCTGCAAATCAAGGGTCGTCACCTGAAACATTTCTCCGGCACCTTCACAGTCACTTCCCGTAATCAGCGGCGTATGCACATAGACAAAACCTCTCTCCTGAAAGAAGGTATGAATGGCATAAGCAATCAGCGAGCGCACCCTGAACACTGCCTGAAACGTATTGGTCCTCGCACGCAGGTGGGGAATCGTTCTCAGATATTCAAAACTGTGGCGTTTTTTCTGCAGGGGATAATCTGCGCCGGACACACCTTCTACAAAGGCTTCCTCCGCCTGCATTTCAAATGGCTGCTTTGCCTCCGGCGTCGCCACGATAACGCCCTTCACCACAACTGCGGAACCTACATTCAACTTGCTGAGCTCTTCAAAATTGGCAAGCTTATCGCTGTACACTACCTGCAGTGTCTCAAAATAAGTGCCGTCGTTAATGACAATAAAACCAAACGTCTTTGAGTCGCGGTTGCTTCTCACCCAGCCGCCCACAGTTACCTCTTTTCCAAAATAATTCTCTCTGTTGCGATACAATTCCTTAATATCCGTTAATTCCATGACTTCTCCCTTCTATATGCATTCATTGATAATGGATTGCGAAATATCTTTAGCAAGTGACGGAAATGTTCAATATAGACAAAAACGGGCTCCGAAGCAGTGGCAAGTCGCCCTTATTTTGTCTATATTGAACATTTCCTGTTTTACAACAGGAAATTTCGCCAGCGTCTAGTTTTTCACAAATAATTGTGACACTCATATTTGCCGGTTCCGAATTGTGCATGTTGTGTATTCCATAAGCAGACCCTTGCTTACCGTCGGTACTTAGCGAGGTTTTTTCGAGCTTAGTACCGCTACGGTAAGCTCGGAGCGAAAGCGCGTCTGCGTTGGAATATACAACATACACAATGACAACCGCATCATTCTTATGTTTCACAATTACCTATCATTTTCCTAATACTCTGTCACCTGTGCATTTTCAAACACAAAATCCACAACCTTCTCAAACATAAAATATTCCCTGAATTCCTCCTTGTCCGTGTCCGCAAGCAGCACTTCCACGGATTCCAGCCTATTCTCTTCTACAAAACGCTGCAGGGACTCGTCCAGCTCTTCGTCCGATACGTTTAAGCCTTCCTTGTTGGCAATGTACTGGAACATCATACCCTGACGGGCGCTTGCCTCCGCCACTTGTGCAGTATAAGATTCGGAATCTGTCCTGTAATAATAGGTGCAGAAGGTTTCCACATCCACCCCATACTGCGCCGCCTGACGTTCAAGCGATGCCCTGACATTTGCCGCATATTTCTCCACCAGCACATCCGGCACTTTTTCACATTCCACAATGGTCTCCAGCACTCTGATGACCTCCGCTTCCTTTGCGGAGCTATACTGGTAATCTGCATTGTATTCCAGATAGTCGCGGCAATAGACCTTGAAGTCCTCCATCGTCGTATATTCTCCGTTTGTATACCAGCTAACTACATCATCCGGAATTTCGGCAGTCGTCGCCGGATAAATATAATTGACAGTAACCGTAAATACCACAGCCTGTCCCGCAAGCTCATCATTGTCGTACCAAGTCGGAAATGAAAGGTCTAAGTCCACGGTTTCACCCGGCATCACGCCCACCAGTCCGTCCTCAAAGCCCGGTATGAAACTGCCGGACCCCAGCGTCAGGCTTTGGTTTGCGGCAGTTCCGCCTTCAAACGCCACATCATCCTTTTTTCCCGAATAATCGATATTGACCGTATCTCCAAGTTCAGCAGCACGATCTTTGATACCGTCCTCGCTTGTCACATATCCCGCCAGAGCTGATACAAGGGTTTCCTCAATCATTTCGTCCGTCACTTCCGTTTTGGGCGCCACCGTGAGGGAAAGCCCCGTATACGCCGAATTCCAGGTCAGATACTTTTCCACCTTAATATCCGCTAAATTTTTACTTTTCTCTTCTCCGCATCCTGTAAGCACGGCAAGCGCCACCAAAACCGGCATCAACACTGCTGCTCTTCTTATTTTCATCTCCATTCAACCTTCCCGCCATGCCATTTTTCACAACATGAACAATTCACGAATAATGACCTCCGGTCATTATTTGAGGCAAAACTTAGAAAATCTTGGCTTGTGTCCTTTACAAGCTTAGATTTTCTTTTTGCCTTTCACATTAGTTATAGCACAAATACCCGCTTCTTAAAAGCCTTTTTTACAAAAGCGGCGACAACAGCCTGCTCATCTGCTCCTTCAGGCGCACAGGCAGCGAGCGGCTGGCATACATGTCCTTTGTCACCAAAGTACAGTGCTTTAAATCTTCGATAAAATATTCTGTCATCTCTCTTGCCTTCGCCTCGTCGTAAACCACCGCATTTACTTCAAAATTCAAGGCAAAGCTTCTGATATCCATGTTGGCAGTGCCGCAGCAGAATACCTTTTCGTCCACCACAATCGCTTTTGTATGAAGGAAACCGTTGTTGTAGATATAGCATTTGGCTCCCGCCATAACCAACTCTCCCATGTAGGAATATGTCGCCCAGTACACAAAAGGATGGTCCGGCTTGCAGGG
Organism: Lachnospiraceae bacterium; assembly: GCA_014804445.1. Taxonomy (GTDB): domain Bacteria; phylum Bacillota; class Clostridia; order Lachnospirales; family Lachnospiraceae; genus Acetatifactor. The sequence goes on from JAAUZU010000004.1 coordinate 38,358, forward strand.
AATCATCAGATTGACCTCCACACCGGAATGTATCGCCATCATCAGCGCCGTGTACAGTGCCTCGTCAGGTATGAAATAGGGCGTCTGGATATAAATTCGTTTCTGCGCCTTGTTGATGAGACGGACATAGTTGTCCCGCACAGGCTGCAGCGAGGTATCCGGCCCGCTGTAGATAATCTGCACGCCACACCTGTCGCGGCTTCCCGCCTGCATTCCCTCCATATATTTCGGCTCGGTAAACAGGTTTTCCTCCGCCGCATAGTTCCAGTCCAGCAGAAATCTCAATTCCAGCCCCTGCACCGCCTCGCCTATGATACGCAGGTGCGTGTCGCGCCAGTAGCCAAACCTGGGATCCAGACCGATATATTCCTTTCCGATGTTAAAGCCTCCCACATAGCCTACCTTATTGTCAATCACCACGATTTTCCTGTGGTTGCGGTAATTGACACGAAGATGCAGGCGTCGCAGCAGAATCGGGAAAAATTCCGCCGTCTTAATGCCCTTGCCGTTCAGCTTTCGCCAGTAGCTTTTTCTCACGGAGCGGCAGCCCATTGCGTCAAACAGAACCCTGACCTCCACACCCTGCGCCGCCTTTTCCTCCAGCACCTCCCTGATGCGGTTAAAAAGTACATCGTTTTTTATAATATAATACTGTATATGGATAAATTCCTTCGCCTGCCGCAAATCCTCCAGCAAAGCTTCAAATTTGGCGTTGCCGTCCGTGAAAATATCGATGTCGTTCTTGTTCGACAGCATTGCCCCCGTGGTGCTTAAGTTAAACATCACCAAATCAGAAAAGCCTTCTATATCGGGCGTGTGTTCCTGCAGCTCGTTGCTTCTCAGCTTAAGCTCCTGCTGCCGGATTGCCTCATTCAGCTTGTCCTCAATCTCCTTGACCTTAAACATCTTCCGCTTGTGCATATCCGTTCCGAGAAACAGGTAAAAAATAAACCCGAGTATCGGTATGAAATACAAGAGCATCAGCCATGTCCAGACGGTCTTCGGGTCCCTGCGCTGGAAAAACACGATAATCACCGCAAATATTAAATTGAAAAATACCAAGTGTCCGAATATAAACCGCACTACCTCCACGGTAATATTCCATACCTGCTGCATCCAAGTCACCTTATCCTTCCTGCTTCGCATCCGCCAAAGCAGCCTTACAGACCAACAAAAGAAGGTCTGTACCATCATACCACAATGCTTCGGGAAAAAATACCCCCAAAAATCGTATTGCCTAATATTCCAAACAATGCTACAATATTTTGTGCATAGTAAATTTAGGAGGTGTCTCGTGAGCACAGGTTGGATTATTGCCATTGTAGTTATCGTAGTTATCACCGCCATTTTGGCAGTGTTATACTTTTTGGGAAAGAAAGCGCAGAAAAAACAGGACGAGCAGCAGGCTCTCATGGAAGAGAACAAGCAGACGATTTCCATGCTGATTATTGACAAAAAGCGGATGAAGATGAAGGATGCCGGTCTGCCGCAGATGGTCATTGACCAGACGCCGAAGCTTATGCGCGGCGCCAAGCTGCCCATTGTGAAAGCAAAAGTCGGTCCCCAGATTTTATCGCTTGTCAGCGATGAAAAAATCTTTGACAGCATCCCTGTCAAAAAAGAGGTAAAGGCTGTCGTAAGCGGCATTTACATACTCGGCGTCAAAGGATTGCACGGTAAGCCGCAGGCCGCGCCCCAGAAGAAAAAGGGCTGGTTCAAGCGCGCTGTGGAAAAAGCACAGGAAAAAGCCGGTGCCAAGCCTGTCAAATAACAGAAAGTACATGAATCATGTTTATGAGAGGCATGCCTTCGGCTGCCTCTTTTCTGATATTTCAACATTGATTTTGCAATCTGCCAGAAACTCATAGTTTGCTTCCAGCGCATAGTCAATATCGATGCTTATTTTGTGCTCTTCTTCCGTGAGCGTTATTTTTTTCGCATCGATTCCTATCAGCACATCTCCAAAAGGCGTGGCATAATTTGTCAGGTTCTTTTTATTTTCCTCAAAAAGCATATGCACATTGACAAAGCCCCTCTTTGTAAGCTCCATCATATTGTCTTTAAATTTAATGATATTTTTTGTCTTTTCGTCGGTTCCCTCTTCCGTTTCTTCAAAAATCACATACCGGCTGCTGTTCTTTTCATAATACTCCGCCGCCGTAATCGTCTGCACATTACTCTCTGCTTCCGATGCGTCAAACTGTATCCCCTTTATTGCCAGCAAAACATCTTTCGTCATACTATCCTCCATGCCGGAGCACATTTTTCAATCTAAGCCCCATTCTAATATTCTTCAATATTTACCTGTCTGGCAGACAGTATTCCGTACTTGATAATAGAATTTGCAAAACGGATAAATTTTTCCGTGGTATCACTCACATAAAATTGATACCGGTTGCTGCCGAGCTTCGGCTCTTCCGTGTTTAAAAGCCCTTTCTCCGCCAGCATCTCCTTCAGTTCCCTTGCCGTCTCATAGGCGGGATTGACCAGCGTGACGCCATCACCCATAATCCTGCCGAGGGTGGAGCGAATCAGCGGATAGTGGGTACAGCCCAGAATCAAAGTATCGATATCCAAATCAATCAACTCCGTCAGATAGCGCCTTGCAATTTCATCCGTGACCGGATCCTCCAACAGTCCTTCCTCCACCAGCGGCACAAAGAGAGGACATGCTTTCTCCCATATGGTTACGCCGTGGTTCAGTTCTTCTATGTACCGATTATAAATACCGCTTCCGATGGTGGCCTCCGTCGCGATAACGCCGATTTTTTTGTTGCGGGTGGTGGCTGCCGCCACCTTTGCGCCGGGCTTTACCACACCAATGACAGGAATGTCACTCTCCTGCTCCAGCGCCTCCAAAGCGTAGGCGCTCACAGTATTGCATGCCGCCACTATGGTCTTGACATGATGTGTCTTTAAGAAACGGACAATCTGTCTGGAATATCTTGTTACGGTTTCCTTGGATTTGCTGCCGTAGGGAAGCCTCGCCGTATCCCCAAAATAAACAATACTTTCATTGGGAATCTGGCGCATGATTTCCCTCGCCACCGTCAACCCGCCTATGCCGGAGTCAAATACGCCGATGGGCGCTTTTGCACACTCCACATTTCCTGTCGTTAGGTCCATATTTCCTCTCTATTCCGCCGTCTAAGCGGCTCTCCTCAAAGGTAACTTCATTCCATTTTATTAAAGTAACGGCTCAGCCATTCCAGCAATCTGCTCTTTATTTTAATCTCTTCCGGCTCCGCTGACAAGAGGCTGTAATACAATTCGCTTCCTTCCGGCACGGTAAGCGCTTCCTCGCCGCCTTCCACACTGTATACAATCCGGCAGGTATCTTCATAAATACTGAATTCCGGATAAAGCAGTCCGAAAAATCCCAGTGCCGCCAGTATCACTAAACTTTTTCTCCACAAAAGACTCGTTCTGTTTTTCATGTTATCCCCATTCCGAAGCGGTATTTGCAAAAACTTTAAGATTTCCGCTTCCTAATAGGAGTTTCGCCTTCTGTGAAAAATTTATACACTTTTATTTTTTTCCATGCGAAGCTGCTTCATAATAGACTTTTCCTGATTGTCGATATGCAGCTTTGCGGTCTCTGCCGCCGTTTTTTTATCCTGTTTCCGAATGCTTTCATAAATAATGCGGTGCTCCTCTATCAACTGCCCATGCGCGCCCGCATCCTTCAAATATTCAAAACGGTAGCGGTACATCTGCTCGGAAAGATTGTTGACAAGGGAACTCAGACGACCGTTGTCCGCTGCCTGCACAATAATATCGTGCAGCGCCACATCAGCCTCTGCCATCTTCTTGGTGTCGTTCGTCTTTGTCGCCGCCGCAAAGGCATCACATGCCTCCCCCAGCGCATTCAGCGCCTCCGGGCTGATTCTGTCACAGGCAAGCTCCACGGAAAGCGCATCGAGCGCACGTCTGACCTCCAGCACATCCTGTAAGCTTTTTTCCGTTATCTGTGCCACCTCGGCGCCGCGCCTCGGAATCATAGTGACAAGACCTTCCAGTTCCAGTTTTCTGATTGCCTCACGAATCGGGGTTCTGCTGACGCCCAGACGGTTGGCAAGATGGATTTCCATCAGCCGCTCACCGGGCTTTAATTCTCCCGTGAGGATTGCCCGACGCAATGTATTGAAAACCACATCGCGCAAAGGTAGAAATTCGTCCATATTGACCTGCAAATTATCCTGCACTCTTACTGCTCCTTTCTCTGAAATGCCGTCACAAAAACCTGCGCGTCCGGCTCTGCTTCGGACAGCTTTTCCGCCGCTTTTTCCGCTTCCTTGCTGCTGCCGTAGATACCAAAAACAGTCGGACCGCTGCCGCTCATCAGCGCCTTCTTCGCGCCGTTTTCTTCCATGATACACTTTATTCTCGTGATGACGGGATATTTTTTCTCCGTCACATGTTCCAATACATTTTCCATACGGGACAGTATTCCGGACAGGTTATGTTCCCTGACCGCGCTGACCATGCCGTCGATATCGGGGTGCATCTCTATTTCAGACAGTCTTAAATTTTCATAGACGTATTTCGTAGAAACACTGATAGGCGGCTTTGCTGTCAGAACACAGCAATCCGGCGCTTCGGGCAGGACCGTCAGCTTTTCACCGATGCCCTCCGCCAGTGCAGTCCCGCCTATGATACAGTATGGCACGTCTGCTCCCAGACACACGCCAACATCGCAAAGCTCCTGCTCAGAAAGTCCCAGTGCAAACAGGGCATTCATGCCCTTTAACACTGCCGCTGCATCCGTGCTTCCGCCCGCCATGCCTGCCGCCACGGGTATCCGCTTTTGCAGATGAATGGCTACGCCGCCCGCAATGTCATAACGCTCCTTCATGATACGCGCCGCCTTGTGCGCAAGATTATGTTCATCACCCGGCGCTTCGCTGCTGTCCGTAAAAAGCGCTATGCCCTCTTTTGTCTTTTCCAACCGCAAGGTATCATGGAGTCCCACGGTCTGCATCACCATTCTGACCTCATGGTAACCGTTTTCCAGCCGTCTTACCACATCCAGCCCCAGATTTACCTTTGCGTATGCCTCCATCATTATGGATTCCATTTTATCTTGCACCTCTCTTGTTTATTGTATACAAGGATTGTACTTCATTATATACAATAGATTTTTTTTCGTCAAGTGTATCCACACTTCGTGACCTGTGTTAAAATAGGTGCAGAGAGACACAACACAGCAGCATGCGGATTCGCGCAAGTAGCATACGCAGAAACGGAGATTGTCATGGATTACAACAAAAACAGTCATTTGCAAACCATACCAAAGCTGAGTGCCAGATGGAGAAAAAGAAGAATCTTTTTCTGCTGTACAATAGGCGTCATTTTAATTCTGTTTTCCTCCTTCCTGCTCTTTGCAATATGGCTCTCCCGCGCCGACGACCACGAGACGCCTCTGTATGTTTATCTGGCGCTTACCTTTGCATTTGGTCTGCTTATTCTGTGCGGCATATGGCTTATCCTGTTCCCAATAAGATACAATGCCAACATAAGCATAGTAGAAATACCCCTGCAGCATGTCTACACAATTGTACAAAGTAATATTTACTACGTAAATGAACACCTTGAACAAAAAAAGGATTATGAAAGCATATCACTAAGGAAATGTGCATCCACATGGTACAAAATGTACCACGAGCCAACGTTGTTTTCGTTTATCAGGCGAATCCATAACCGCTACATTGGCGATCGGGCATGGATTGTCGGCGGCACTAGCTATATCTCGCTCTGTGATGGCAGGGTTATGGTGAATTTTACTATAGATACGCCTGCCAATACCTTGTCATTGGAATACGTTCAGGCAAGAGAAAAATGGGATACGGTTGTCCGCAAAATTAACGATGTGGGCTGGCTGCTGTTTGATAAAATGTAGAAAAAAAGAAAACGGAGGGATATATTTTATGAATCATTTCAGATTTCACGCTTACACCGATATTCGTTTTGGCGAAGGGCAGATTCGCGCGCTGCCGGAGCTGCTGGCGCCCTATGGAAAGAAGATACTGCTGGTCTACGGCGGCGGCAGCATTAAGAAAAACGGGCTGTACAGCCAAGTTTTAAAACTGCTCTCTGATTTTTCCGTATATGATCTGCCCGGCGTGGAGCCGAATCCGAAAATCACATCCGTTCGCGAGGGCGTAAAGCTTTGCAAAGAACATGGCATCGAGGCAGTGCTTGCTGTCGGCGGCGGCAGTGTTATTGACGCAGCCAAGGTGATTGCCGGAGGTGCTTTCTACGATGGCGACCCGTGGGATTTGGTGACCAATCCTGCAAAAATCGGCGCAGTCCTGCCCATTGTGACGGTGCTGACGCTGGCGGCAACCGGCTCAGAAATGAATAAAAATGCCGTCATCAGCAATATGGAGACAAACGAAAAGCTGGGAACTGCTTCCCATGATTTTATTCCGAAAGCTTCCATCTGCGACCCCACCTATTTATATACCCTGCCCTCAAGGCAGACAGCGGCCGGGACGGCGGACATTATGTCCCATTTATTTGAACAGTACTTCCAAAACGAAAAACGCGCCTTTATCTCCGACCGTTTTGCGGAAGGTCTGTTAAAGGCATGTATCAAGTACTGTCCGATTGCCTTGGAAGAACCCGCCAACTATGAAGCCAGAGCCAATCTGATGTGGGCAAGCACACAGGCATTGAACGGGCTGACCTCCTGCGGCAAAGGCGGCGCATGGACCTGCCACCCGATTGAACACGAGCTGAGCGCCTACTACGACATTACCCACGGCGTCGGTCTTGCCATCGTGACGCCGCGCTGGTTCCGCTATATTTTAAACGATGAAACTGTTGGAAAATTCTGCGAGTATGGCAGAAATGTATGGAGCATCACGGAACCTGACGCTTACAAATGCGCTAACATGGCGATTGACGCCACGGAAGAATTTTTCTCGGAATGCGGCATCCCCATGACGCTGACAGAGCTTGGCATCGACGATTCCAAATTTGCGCTTATGGCAGAAAAGGCAGTACGGTTCGGCGGTCTTTCGGAAGCCTACGTGCCGCTGACAGAAGAAGATGTTGTCAATATTTTAAGAATGTGTCTTTAATTGTAAAACCGGCGATTACAAAATCCCCCTGCCGCATTATGGGCGGGGGGATTTTCTTTTGCCTTTTATAATAACCCATACCAGCAGTTCACCAACCGAAACAAGTACTATCGGTATGGCTGCCAGCATAATACCAAACACAGCATATTCCAGTCCGTTTAAGAAGTGTTCCCACCCTCCTGCCGCCTGATATACAATCCATTTGTCTTGATCTATAAGCTTCATGACAACAGCCGTTACGCCGGCCGTCATTCCCAGCCAATACAACAGGATCAGCGCAACCCATTTTCCATACTTCAAATCCGGCTGCCAGTTCTGCTTCCGCATGAAAGCATAAACTGCCACAACCGCTATCGGGATTCCAAACACCGCTATATCTTCAAAATTATTTGAAGTAGTTTCTTCAATGAAATCAACCATCGTAAAACCTGCCCACGCAATAAGCTGAACCAGCAAAAAGGTTATCGCATTTTTCCGTACATTTTCATTCTTCATAAACGCCCTCCGGACAACTTCGGGATTGCCTTTTTTCCACACATTCCATATTAGAATTTATTCCCTTGTTTGTCAATTATGGCGTACCTAAATTATGGAGCTGTCGCTCCCACAGCCTGTTTCGCTGCTTTTGCAACAGCTCCATATCCTCTTTCCTTTATTTTATGCGCCTTTTACAATCAGCAGTTTATCCCCGACTCTTACTTCGTCGGAGCTAAGCTCGTTGACCTCCTTGATTCTTTCTACCGGCACGTAATAGCGCTTGCCGATGTTCCACAGATTATCCTCCGGACGCACCACATACACCACCATGCCCGGCAGTTCGCTCACCTTTGACATATCCAGCTCGGATACCTTGATGTCCGAAATCAGCATCTGCGGCACATTGCGGAATACCACCGCCTGGAAATCCAGCACTGCCTTTACATCCATCTCCTCGCTGTCAATCATAACAACCTGAAGCTGACCTACAGCCGCGTGAACACGGAAGCTGTCTGCAGGGCTGATGCCCGGCACCTCCAGCGTATAATTGAACGGAACCGACGCTTTCAGACAGTTGTACGGGGAAGTATCATCTCCGGTAATGTACAGAACCTGCAGGGATACCGTGCCTTCCAGCACAATGCCTTCTTCTGTTACGCCCTGACTGTCTATCTGTACGCAGCCGCTGCTGTGCAGAAGCTGGAGCACCCGCTCCTCCGGATTTTTTACCTTGAGTCGGTCAGTCACCTTGCTCTTTCCGCCTATTTTCATGAGAAGCTGCTTAAACTCTACCGGTTTTTCCACATTTTCCACTTCCTTGGTAACGCCATAGACATCGGAAATCATCTCTACCGTTTCTTCGCTGTAAAGCTTCATGGCAATGTCCAGCACCAGTTCAAGCCCTATCATGCGCTCCTCTCCGTCAAAGTCAGGTCTGACCTCCAGCTCCCTGTGACCGATTTCATAGCCGATGTCTGCAATCATGCTGTCATTGCATCCATGACACTCCACCGTCCCGCTAAAGGGAACTGTCGTCTCAAAAGCGCGCACCGGCGCCTCTTCGCCCTCTCCCTCGTAGAGTATAAAGATATGCACGTCGCCTTGAACGGATATGTTTTCCCCCAGCGGCTTAAACTCTACTTCTTCCAATGTCACATTGTCCCATATAATATGAAAAATATTGGGATAATTCTGGGGCAGCGGAATCTCCTCCCGGATGCGGAAGATATCGTTTTTCTGAATGGCAATCTGCGCAAGGTCCATCTTTACCTTCCGGTATTCGAGCGGCGCACCCGACTCCTCAAAATAGATGTCTACCGGCGCTTCTTCATCGTAAAGTTCCTCCACCCATGCCTTCAGGGTAAAAAGAGCCTGCACGGAAAGCTTGCGCGAGTTGATTGTGCCCACCGTCAAATCCTCTAACTCCGGTTTTACCGTCACTGCGTCCGTTCCCTGCACGCCTTCCATATAGAGCTGTTCCTCAAAAGGAATTTTCCCCTCGACACAGACTAACTTCTGCCCCTCCTCGCGCGTCTGGTACAGCACGGAAAAAAGAAGCCTGCCCCGAATACTTACATGATCCTCTGTCGGTTTCACCTCTTCTATCTGTATCTGACCTTTTTCATAAATCAGGGCAGCCACATCCGGTTTGCTGTCAGGAATATTGATGTCCTCTTCCAGTGTCACCTGACTGGTACTTCTGCATTTTATGCGGTCCATATGTATGTTTTTCTTAATCAGTTCCACAAAAATACCTCCATATATGTGCTTATACTTACTATATGAAGGTATTCTCCGGATTATGACTGAACCGCTCCGATAAGCTCTTTTACATCTTCTATTTTGTACTGCTCCATATACGCCTCAATCCCACGCACGATTTCTTCCGTCGCATAAGGATTAAAGAAGTTTGCCGCTCCCACGCTGACTGCGGAAGCGCCTGCCAGAAGGAACTCGATTGCATCCTCCGCGTTGCAGATACCGCCCATTCCGATTACGGGAATTTTGACGGCGGATGCTGCCTGATATACCATCCGTACCGCTATCGGCTTGATGGCAGGTCCCGACATGCCGCCCGTCTTGTTGGCAAGTGCAAAGGTGCGCTTGTGAATGTCAATCTTCATGCCCGTCAGGGTGTTAATCAGGGAAATAGCGTCCGCGCCCGCAGCCTCCGCCGCCCGCGCCATCTCGCTGATATCCGTCACGTTCGGGCTCAGCTTCATGATAACGGGCTGTACGGCATGTTTTTTAATCTGTGAAGTGATGTCAAAAAGCGCATCCGTCTTCTGCCCGAAAGCAATGGCGCCCTCCTTGACATTGGGGCAGGAAACGTTGATTTCCAGCATATCCACACCGGTATCTCCCAGTTTTTCCACAACCTCGATATAATCCGCCACCGTTTTTCCACATACATTCACAATGATTTTCGTCTGATACTGCTTTAAGAAGGGAATATCCCGCTCTATAAAAACATCGATGCCGGGGTTCTGCAGACCGATGGCATTTAACATGCCGCCGTAAACCTCCGCCACGCGGGGCGTCGGATTGCCTGCCCATGGCACGTTTGCCACGCCCTTTGTCACCACCGCGCCCAGTTTATTTAAGTCCACAAATTCACCGTACTCCATGCCGGATCCAAATGTCCCCGAAGCCGTCATCACAGGATTCTGCAGGGTTACGCCTGCTATCGTCACTTTTGTATTCATCAGATATCTACCTCCCCTGCCTCAAAAACCGGACCGTCCGTACAGATGCGGGCGTTGTTTACATGTGAATGGCTGTCGATGTTTTTCGTCTTGACCACGCAGCCCAGACAGGCGCCCACACCGCACGCCATATGCTCCTCAAGGGAAATGTAGGCGGGAATTCCTTTTTCCTGCGCATACCCTTTGATGGCACGTAACATCGGCATGGGACCGCAGGCATAAATCACATCAGCTTCCAGTCCATTCTCCCGAATGGCGTCCATCACATTGCCGCGGCTTCCCACGCTGCCGTCCTCCGTCGCCACATAGACGCTCCCGTTCTGCTCCAGCTCTTCTTTCAAAAAAGTATCCCTGTCGCGGTAACCGACAATAATCTGCTTCTCTGCAGAAAGCCGTTTGGAAAGCTCCAGCATGGGCGGAATTCCAATGCCGCCTCCCATGATAAACACGCGCTTTCCGGCTCCTTTTTCCAAAGGAAATCCGTTTCCCAGATTCCCCAGAATTTCCACGGTCTCGCCTTCTTTTAAACCCGAAAACTCTGCCGTTCCCTTTCCTGCGACACGGTATACAAGCCGCAAAGTCTCTTTTTCCTTATCAACCTCGCAGATGCTTATCGGGCGGGGAAGCAGTGTGCTCTTGTCCTTCGGATACAAGCAGATAAACTGTCCCGCTGACGCTTCCGCCGCCAGCTCTGTGGACAGCCGCAAATCGTAGATACCTTCCGCGATTTTTTGTTGTGATTTTACTGTTGCAGTTAGCTTTTTCTTCTGCATGATTGATTCCTTTCTGGTTGGGGTTATTATAAATATGATTTCTTTTCTTCCTGCCGTTCCTTTTGCTGCAAATAAAACATATTCTTCTGTGCTTCAATTTCATTGCGAAGCTCTTCTTCTGTCGGCAGATATAATTTATATTTGGAGGCAAATAATTGTTCATTGCCATGCAGGACAGAATATCTTGCAATGTCTTCATCCGTCTCTGTACAAAGCACAATACCTAATGTCGGATTATCATCTGCACTTTTCTTTAATTCGTCATACATGCGAATGTACATATCCATCTGCCCGACATCCTGATGTGTGATTTTGTCCGTTTTTATATGCTGCTGACGCGCAACAAAAGCATAACCTTTTCCAAGCTCCATCAAAAACTTTTGAATATTGGATATAATACTGGTTTCTAAGTCGGTTTCCGTAAAATCTGTGTTTGAAGACAATCCCAAAAATTCGGCTATGACAGGATTTTTGATAAACTCCAGTTTGTCATTTTGAAAAGCAGAGGTTTTTTCCTGCATTTCCTGCTCCACCAAATCTTTATGCTGAGACTGTAATATACGATGATAATATTGTGTATTAATATTGCGCTGCAGCGTGCGAACGCTCCATGTCTGCTCATATGCTTCTTTTTCATACCAGGCACGGGCTTTGCTGTCTTTTACTTGTAATAAACATCTATAGTGTGACCAAGTCAAGCGTATATGAGATTGTCGACACGTTGTGTCGACAATCTCCGGAAACTCTTTATAGAAACGCAGACAATGATAGAGATTACTGCGGTCATATCCTTTTCCATATTGCATCGTCAACTCTTCAGACAATTTTTTAATAATGCTGGCTCCATATTCCGCACGGTCTGCACCATCAATTTCCTCCTCAGCAATTCGATATCCAATCAGCCAGTTTCTTTGCGACAGAATGGTATCCACCGCATGATAAGCCTGCCGCTGGGAAGTTTCTATTATGTTTTGTATGTCTGTTAATATATTTTCTGATTTTTGATAAATACTCATGATATCAGTATTTTCTTTTTTAATTGGTTCATTCATGGTAACTCCGACCTCTCCACTATTCCAGCATTTCTTTTGCTATCTCATCTAATCTGCCTTTTATCAAACTAAAATTCACAATTTATATGCCATTGGTTCTTCCGCTGCCAACATTGGCTTTGTTGATGGCACATAATATGCTACAAGCAGCCTCTCTTTCATAATTTCGCTGTAAAAGTCACTATCCTCGTTAATTTCATTTATTTCAAACACATCAACATTCTTTTTAAAAACCTTGCGCAGCTCTTCAGCAAGTGAAAAAATCATCGTAAGTTTAAAATCTTCTCCGCCATATACCAGAAAATCCAAGTCACTGCTTTCGTTTGCTTCTCCTCTGGCATAAGAGCCAAATAAATATAGTTCTTTCACTTTGTACTTTTGGGCAATTGGTCTAATCAAGTCTTTGATATCGCTAATTGTGAATATCACATTACTCATTGCTTTATTTCCTTTTTGATGATAAACAGTGGTTTAGCAGCTTTAAAAAATATACGGAAAAATATGTTTTTTCCCGTTGACACATACACAATTAAGTGGTAATATAACAACGTAACAGAACTGTCGATAGACGGTTAGTCCGCAATAATATTGGTACAAAAGTAACCGCTAGTTTGCGAAGCTGGGCGGTTATTTTTGTGCCTTGCTATTCTTACCAAGATTTCTGCAAGCAGATTTCTATGTAATTGGAGGTCACAGTCCTCCGTTGAATGACTAACCACCTACCGTTATGGCAGTACCTATAACGGTATTGTATCAAATTCAATTTGCTAAATCAACAATAAGTTGGTAACTTAGAAGTTGATGTTCGAGACAGCTAATTCACCAGACATAAGTTTATATCCATCACTCATAGCCCAAACTCCTTAGCAAATTCAGCATCCACTTCATCTGCCGTATATGACTTGCCGGATTTTAAGGATTCGATTCCTTTTGTAAGCTCGGCATCAAGTTCGGCACGACTCATACCACCGATATCGTCCAGATTAAGCTGCATATAAATCCACCCCTTCTTTTCTTACTGCATAATAAAACGGATAGGCACGTCTTCCACATACTTTTTCAATATTTCATTCAAACCTTGCGGCATATTCTTCCTCCTTCCCACGAACTGTATCATTATTATTCTATCATATCACCAACAAAGCTACAATTCACTTTCATCTTTTCCGGCACAGGAATCCTCATACCCAATCTCCCCGCCGCAAATCGTATACTTCACCTTTCCCCTCAGTCTCCACCCCAGAAACGGACTGTTATCCGACTTGGACACAAACCCGTCAACGGTAAAGCTCCCCTGCGGGTCGAAGAGAACGATGTCCGCGGGGCCGCCCTCGGCGAGATAGCCCGTGTCAAAATGGTACATGCGGGCGGGATTGATAGTCATCTTTTCGAGAAGGGACATCAGGGAGAGATAGCCCGTATCCACAAGGTAGGTGATTCCCAGCGCAAGCGCGGTCTCCAGACCGATGATGCCGCTGGGGGCTTCCGTGATGGGGCGCGCTTTTTCCTCGCGGCTGTGGGGGGCGTGGTCCGTCGCAATCAAGTCGATGGTGCCGTCCTGCAGCCCTTCGATGACTGCCATGCGGTCACTTTCCTCCCTGAGGGGCGGGTTCATCTTCGCCAGCGTACCGTACTGTATCACGGCTTCCTCCGTCAGGGTAAAATGGTGCGGCGTCGCCTCCGCATGGATATCGCCGCCTTTCGCTTTTGCCTGTCTGACCAATTCCACCGCTTCTTTGGTGCTGATGTGCTGTATGTCAACGCAGGCTCCCGTCTTCAAAGCAATCGCTAAATCACGCCGTACCAAATCAATTTCCGCTTCACGCTTAGAGCCGCCCACCTGATAATGGGCGGACGCTGCGCCTGCGTTGATGCCGTTATTTTCTATAAAAGCCGGATTTTCCTCATGAAAACTGATGGGCACATCCAGCCGTTTTACCTCCTGCATGGCTTTCCGCACGATTTCCTCAGATAAAACGGGAATCCCATCGTCCGTAAAACCTGCCGCGCCCGCTTTGTGAAGCTGCTCCATGTCCACCAGTCCGCCGCCCTGCATCCCGCGCGTTACGGCGGCACAGGTTTCCACATGCAGCCCCGTCTTTTTTCCCTTATCCAGCACATAGGCAAGCGTCTCTTCATTGTCCACCACCGGCTTCGTATTCGCCATCAGCACCACCGTGGTGTAGCCGCCCTTCAGTGCCGCCTTTGCTCCGGTTTCTATGTCTTCCTTGTGAGTAAAACCCGGGTCTCTGAAATGGACATGCACGTCCACAAGCCCAGGCGCCGCCACAAGTCCTGTCGCGTCTATCACCCGAATTTCTTCTGCCTTGCCGTCCTTTGTCATCTCATCATACAGGCTCTCCCCTATTTTCAAAATATGCCCGTCCTTTATCAGAATGTCGTTGTATCCTTCCTCGCCTGTGGCGGGATTCATTACGTAAGCATTGGCAATTAAAAGCATGTCTCGCATTCCCTCCTACTACAATATGTTCCGTAAAACATAGCCTGCCATCATACAGATGCGCTTGCCTGTCATATTTCTACCAAGAGTATACCACACTCTGCTTTTCTGTGCATACTACGTATTTTCCCCTCATAAAATTGTATAAATTCCAAAAATGTGATGTGTATGAAAAAAAACAGAATAAAGCTTCTCTTTCCGATTACTGCCGTTCTGCTGCTTTTTGCCTGCATAATGGGCGGCTGCGGCATAGGTACAAGCGAAACCACNAGACTCCGCGATCTGGAATTTACCGTTATCAGTGAGGAGCGGCTGCCAGATGAACTGAAGGCACTGATTGCAGAACGGCAGAATGCNGAGTTTAAAATNACCTACACCGATAANGAATANCTGTATATCTGCGTNGGCTACGGCGAACAGNCCACNGGCGGATACAGCATTACCGTCAACGATTTGTACCTGACNGACAATTCCATCTACATAAGTACCAGCCTCCTCGGTCCCTCCCCCGAAGACAGNGTTGGCACCTCTCCGTCCTATCCGTATATCGTGGTAAAAACCGAATACTTGGACAAAACAGTGGTATTCGAGTAGCAAAAGTGATATACTGTTTGCAAAGAGTGGAGACAGGTAGAAACGTGCGCTACGGCGCACCCGAAAAAACAACTGCCGGCANTGTCCGCGCAGTTGTTTTTCTATTTACCAAANCATACAGAGGTACTTTTATGACAAAATTTTTGCGCAGGACTTTCAACTGTATCTGTGTCCTGATGATGATGAATATTGTGCTGCTTTTAGACCTGTTCACCAGAGACAGNTNTCTTTTAAGCAGGCTTTTCTACGGCTTCTTCCTNTGGATCGTCGNAGGGCTTCTTTATCTTGTTACNGAAATCCTTCCCTGCTACGAGAAGGGACTGAAAATGCGGATTCANGTGCTTGCGGGCGGCTATGAGCTCATTGTAACTTCNGCCTTNTGTCTGTTTGCNGAGCNGATTGGATATCTGTGCTTTTTCTGTNTNACAAAGCGCTCNCNNCTGGCNGTNATCCGAAGANCTACGCCCNNNNCAGAGCGGGAGCTTCTCATCATGCTTATAGNAAATGCCCTTATGNCCGGTGTATTCCTTTTTATCCACTACATGAACGGCTTNNTGCGTACCGCTTTCTGCTCTTCGCAGCTTGGCATTACCTTGCGCGTGCTGATGTTTTTCTTCTGGTGGCTTCCACCCCTCAACCTTGTCCTTTTTGTCAAGTGGTGCGCCATCGTAAGAAGNGAACTGCTTTATGAAAAAAATCGGTATTTTCTGGATTNGGCGCGGGTTGAGAGCNGCGTATGCCGGACCCGCTACCCCGTGCTCATGGTGCACGGNATCTTTTTCAGNGACTGGCAGTACCTCAATTACTGGGGNCGGATCCCATGTGCCCTAAAGCGCAACGGTGCAGCAGTTTTCTACGGCAGGCAGCAGTCCNCNCTCTCCATCGCGGACAGTGCGGCAGAANTAAAAGCGGAGATTTTTCGGGTTCTCTCCGAGACAGGCGCTGAGAAAGTCAATATTGTGGCNCATTCCAAGGGCGGTCTGGATGCGAGATATGCCATCAGCCATCTCGGTATNGCTCCCTATGTNGCGTCCCTGACNACNGTAAACACACCGCATCGCGGCTGNCAGTTTGCAGACGCTCTGCTCTCTTCCCTGCCGCAATGGCTGATTTGCTTTGTNGCCTCCCGNTACAACTCCCTGTTTCGCAGGCTTGGCGACAGNACTCCCGATTTTCTTGCGGGCGTGCAGGACCTTACCGCCGCTTCCTGCGCCGTATTTAACANGGAAACACCGGACATGCCNAATGTCTATTACCAGAGCGTTACGTCCAAGATGCGCTCTGTGACAAGCGCAGGCTTCCCNTTAAATCTNGGCTATCTTCTCAGCAAAAAGTATGAAGGNGACAACGACGGTCTGGTTAGNGTTTCCTCCGCCATATGGAGCAATTACATGGGNCTTTTAAGCGCCGGCAGAAAAGGGATTTCCCANGGAGACATGATTGANTTGACGCACAAAAACATAAAAGGCTTTGANGTCAGTGAATTTTACGTTCTGCTCTTTTCNGGACTGAAAAAACGCGGTTTTTAAGAAAGGCAGGTTACGAAATACATGGTTTTTAATGAAATTTCCTTCAATATAATTCTGGNCATACTCATTCTGCTGCCTCCCGTCCTTATCCTGTTGGATATCATNAATTTGTGCAGGCGTAAGCAGAAGCTTGTNTTAGAAGCGATTTCCTTTTCCGTTGGACTGATTTATATGCTTCTTGGATGGTGGCTGTGGGAGTTGCCGGATTACACCACACCGATAAATCTATANGANTCTCCCAGTGTACATGAGCCTTTCAACGGTACGCATATGCCCACGCTGCTTGTCATCGCAGTTCTGGGATTTATTTCNTATGCCGTACTGCGNTTTGCNAAAAAACTTCCGCCTTTGGCAAAAGCATTCTGTATCGGCGGNGTATACGCAGGCTGTGCTGTCTGTATCGCTTTTATGGTGCAGCTTCTCGGCGGCGCCAAACCGGAAGGTATATCTCCTTCTCGCTATCTGCAGGGAAACTGGTTCTTTGTCACCTGCCTCTGCATTGTGCCCGCCCTGTTTTTGCTGCATGTGATTCTGTTGTTTATCAGCCTGATAAAGCAGACCGCCGCCGCTCAGAAGCAAGTTGCCTACGAAAACCGGTTTCTCTCTTCTGTCAATGCTTTTCTTCTGCGGGGCGCTAATTTATACTGGGTGGCTCTTGTGCTGTTGATTCCGCTTCTTACTGTGGTTATCCTGATACTCTGCCTTTTCGGGCAGCAGCCGGACAGCGTGATTTTGGCCTTCACCCAGACCAGCGACTGGCTTTTGTCAGGTGAAATTGCGCCGCCTCCCGTGGCATACGATACGCACTATCTCTGTACGGTTTCGCTGCGAGGGCACAAAAAACTTGTCCGTCCGCTGCGATACGGCATCCGGCGCGGAGAAAAAATCGTCGTCAACAGGCAGCTTTGTATCGCCAACGCTTTTGAACAGTTTTTAGAGGAAAAAACGCCCCGTTTTCATCGTGCCGTCAGAAATTTTTACGACACCTATGGCTATCCCATTTCGCGCTTTATCAAAAAGCCCTTGAGCGCTGATATCGTGTATCTGCTGATGAAGCCTCTGGAATGGATTTTCCTGTTCGTCCTGTACCTCTTTGATGAAAGGCCGGAGAGCCGGATTCAAAGNCAATACCTGCCAACCGACTGGGAAAAAAATACTTTCAACTGATTGCGAAACTCATTTTTGCCGGTTCCGAATTGTGCCTATTGTATATTCCATAAGCAGACCCTTGCCAGCCGTCGGTACTTAGCTGCTGTCCTTTGGCAGCTTACGTACCGCTACGGCTGGCTCGGAGCGAGAGCGTGTCTGCGTTGGAAAATACAACAGGCACAATGACAACGGTATAGTTTCTTATTTCACAATTACTTAACGATTAAATTTTAAAGGAGATATTTTTTATGATACGTTTTCTTTTGGTTTCATCCTTTGTCGTACTGTTCCTGATTTTNTCCATCCCCATTATGATTGTGGAATGGATTATCGGAAAATTCAATATGGACGTNAAGAGCCNCAGTTCCCTCGCCATCGTNAATTGGGCGTTCCGCTGCGTCATACGCATCGCGGGCGTCAANGTAATCGCTCTGGGTGAAGAAAATCTGCCAAAGGACAGCGCCGTCCTCTATGTGGGCAATCACCGCAGCTTTTTTGACATNGTNCTCACCTATGTGCGTGTTCCCCGCCNCACAGGCTANGTNGCCAAAAAGGAGATGGAGAAGGTACCGCTTCTCTCCGTCTGGATGAAGAATCTTCACTGCCTCTTCCTTGACCGCGACAATATCAAAGANGGCATGAAAACCATTCTTACAGCCATCGACAAGGCAAAGAACGGCATCTCCATCTGTATCTTTCCGGAGGGTACCCGCAACAAAACNTCCGACACCTTTCTTCCCTTTCACGAGGGCAGNTTTAAGATTGCAGAGAAAGCAGGGGTTCCTATTATCCCNATGACAATCGTAAATTCCGGCGCTGTTTTTGAGGACCAGTTCCCCAAAATCAAAAAGCGCACCGTCGTGATTGAATACGGTGCGCCTGTGTACATAAATGAACTTCCCAAAGAAGAAAAGAAGTTTATCGGCTCCAAGGTCAAAGGCATTATCGAAGAAACTTATTTCANAAACAAAGCTGCTTATTTTCCCGATACGCAGGAATAGAAAACAGCCTACATCTGCTGCAAGGCCTCCACNACACTGGCAAAGCCCATGCCGTGAGAGGCCTTTACCAGTATGGTATCCCCGGCCAAAATCAGCTCCGGCAGACTTTCCAGCAGTTCTTCCCGATTTTCAAAATACCGAACATCCTGTGTGCCGTCATATCTGACCAGTGCGGCATCATACATAAGGCGCGCGCTTTCTCCCACGCAGAAAACAGCGTCGATGTCTTTCTCCACGGCGTAAGCGCCTACTTCCTCATGCATTTTATCGGAATTGTTTCCCAGTTCAAACATATCTCCCAAAATGGCAACCTTTCTGCCCAATGCATCAGACAGAAGGTCGAGTGCAGCTTTCATGGACACCGGATTGGCATTGTAGCAGTCGTCAATTATGGTTTTGTCTGCAAGCTTCACAATATGGCTTCTGCCGCCCACCGGTTCCACACTTTTGATTCCCTTTTGTATCTCCTCTGCACTAAGCCCTAAAAGCCGGCCAACCATTGCCGCCGCCATAGCATTAATCACCATATGCTGCCCGGGAAGGGGAATCTCCACCGGATAAGCTTCCTCCGTTTTACAGTTTTCTGCCAGCAGGCTGCCCCCGATATGCATCACAGCGCGGCTTCCCGAAAGCCCCAGATTCTCTATATCGGTTGCAAACACTTCAAAGCCTTCCGTTTCCGAAACGCCAAAATGATGCACTGCCTTATTGTTTACCGTCCGAATCATGGAGAGCATATCGTCGTCGCCGTTCAGGCAAACTTCGCCGTCCTCCTTCATATAGTGGAATATCTCCGTCTTTGCTTTTAAAATGCCCGTCCTGTCATGCAGCGTCTCCAGATGGCACTGACCAATATTGGTGATCACACAGATATCCGGCATCGCCATCTCACCCAGCCTGCTCATCTCGCCAAAATCACTGATGCCCATCTCCACCACAGCCGCCTCATGCTCCCTGCGGATGCGCAGAAGTGTCAGCGGCAGACCGACGCCGTTGTTAAAATTGCCCTCCGTCTTCAGCACATGATACTTTGCAGAAAGCACGCCTGCGATAAATTCCTTGGTGCTGGTTTTGCCCACGCTTCCCGTAATGCCCACCACAGGAATGGATAGCTGTCTTCTGTAAAAAGCGGCGATTCCCCGCAATGCCGTAAAGGTATCTTCCACCAGAATATAAAAACCCCATGCGTCTGCCGCAACACCGTGCTCTTCTTCTACCTGCTCAGGTGTTTTCTCCGTTACCACGCAGAGCGCGCCCTTTTCAAACACCTGCCCGATAAACTTATGCCCGTCTACCTTCTCGCCCCGCGACGCAAAGAAAAGACCACCCTCCGCAATTCTGCGGGAGTCAATCTCCGCACAGGTAATCTCCTTCCCCGCACTTTCCTCGTCCGCAGCCGCGCCACGCAACAGCCTGCCCCCACAAGCCGCCGCCATATTCTCCAGCGTCATATCCCGCATAGTCGTCTCCATATCCATCTTCTCCTTATCTTCTTCCTTATTTTCAGGTATCTGCGAAGTTTCCTTCAATCTACAGGAAATGGGCAATAGAGACAAAATAAGGGCGACTTGCCACTGCTTTGGAGCCCGTTTTTGTCTCTATTGAACATTTCCGTCACTTGAAAAAACTCTCTACTAAACATTCCGTCACTCGCAACCACCTCTTCGCAACTACCCATTCAGCGATATTTGAATCAGCCTCTCGCAAAGCGCCTCATAACTCATTCCCGCAACAGCCGCTTCCTGTGGCAGCAAAGATGTCGGCGTCATACCCGGCATGGTATTCGCTTCCAGACAATAGATTGCCCCGTTTTTATCCATCATAAAATCGATGCGCGCATATTTTTTCAGCCGCAGCGCACGAAACGCCGCTTCTGCGCAGTGCTGCAGTTCTTCTGCTTTCTCCTTCGGAATGTCTGCCGGACAGGTTTCTATGCTGCTGCCCGCCTGATACTTGTTTTTGTAATCGTAAAAGCCCGTGAGCGGCTCTATCTCAATCACCGGCAATGCCTTCCCGTCCAGTACTCCGACGGAAAACTCCCTGCCTTCAATATACTGTTCTATGATAACCTCATCATCATATTTATATCCTTCCGCCTTGGCAGCTTCATATTCCGTTTCATTTTTTGCTATGCTGACGCCCACGCTGGAGCCGCCGTTACAAGCCTTTACGATACAGGGAAAGGGCAATTTTTCCGATTCTGTCTCGCCCTTTTTCAGCCGGATTCCCTTCGGCGTGGGAATCCCGTGTTTATAAAAAATGTCCTTTGCCAGCCCCTTATCCATGCTGAGCGCCGAGCTTACATAATCAGTTCCCGTATAGGTGATACCCATCAAATCAAAGTACGCCTGCACCTTGCCGTTTTCCCCATTTTCGCCGTGCAGCGCGATAAAGACAACATCCGCCCTCTGACAGATTGCAATGACATTCGGGCCGAAAAAACACTTTTCCCAATCCTGCCGCATGGCTTTTATCTGTTCAATATCCGGATTTGTTTCCTTTATGCCTGCCACCTGTGCTTCCCAATCTTTATCCAGAGAAAAAACCGAATCGATATCCGTACCTTCATATCCTAAAAATACATCCAGCAAGATTGCATTGTGCCCATTCTTTTTTAAGGCGCGGTAAATCATTTTGCCGGACACAAGAGAGACGTCTCTTTCCGTACTGATTCCGCCCGCAAGCACCACTATATCCATCCATTATTCCTCCTGCTTATGGCTCAAAATTTCACTTAACATCATGATATACTCCGCCGTGCTCATGCAGTCCTTTCCGATATCCGCAGCACCGCTCTCCCCGTCAGGAGAAAGATGGCAGACGGCAGTTTCATTTGTCCCCGCCAGATAATGCAGATGATTTTCAATCAGCGTGGCATACTCGTGGTTTGTAATGATATAATCCACAGCGGATACCACTACCATATCCCAAAGAATTTCTTCTAAGCTCTCCTCTTCAAGGCTGCGTCCGGTGGAAAAAATATCCTCCTGCGCACGCTCCGCAATATGCTCTGCTTCATCCAAAAGCTCCTTCATCAGCTTCGCACACAAATCCATATTCACGCTTCTCTTGGTGGAAGCATAGGTCAGTGTGCCAAACATCAACGCAACATGATCCGCATCAGGTATCATATCCTTACCCAGATTTACCACAACCGAATGATATTCGTTGCGGCCGGTAGCGCGATACAGCTCTGCAGCCGCATAAAATCTGGTTTCTTTGTATTCGTTCTCCGTTCTTCCTTCTGTCTCCTGCCCTTCCCGCTCGGTTAAATATTTCCACGCCTTGTCAGACGCCTGCAAACATACCGTGGCATAGACACTGTCATATTTCTGATAGGTGTAACTGAATTTTGCCAGCACGGCCGAAAGCCATGCCGTCTCCTTCCAGAGCAGTTCTTCCTCTGCCATCACAGCTCCCGTCTCCGCATCCTGTACCGTAATCAGCCATTCCGCATAAGAACGGATAAGCCCAATCAGAGGCGGTTCCTTTCCCTCCGCTGCCTGCCCTTCATACACATACGCAAACAACTCATAAGATAAAAGGAGAGTAGAAAGACACCGGCACACATCCAAAATATCTGCTTCTGTCAGACTGTTCCTTTTACTGTTTAAGAGCGCTATCGCTTCCTCCATCAAGTCCGCATACATAGTATCCTTGATTTCAAAGGAATAAGAACGCCCCAGTATATCACACTCCATATAATAGACGCCTTCTTCTGTCAGCGCTGAAAAATCCCCATAACTATTATATTCTTTCGTCTGATTATCGTACCCCTGCTGCTCTAAGCTGCCGGTGTACACCACTTCGCCCGTATCGGCATTGACAATGCGAAAACGGGTCGGCAGACTGCTGCCCCGCACCACTGCCGTCTTGTATGATGCCGCCTCATAGCCTATCCGATCCACCAGAATCCCCGGCAAAACCACCGGCACCTCATAATCAATCACAGGCGCAGTCTCCATGCTCAAAGGTTCCGTCCCCTGTGTTTCCCTTCGCTCATCTTCCCCGCCGCCCGAGCCGCAGCCAAAAAGCGCCGTCAAAAAAAGCAGTACAACCAGCAGCATCGCTATTCTTTTATTGAAATTTCTTTGTCCTGACAACTGACGGCTCCTCCTGTGCTATATCTCTTCTGCGTCAATCTATTTTAGCATGTTCGCCAAAAAAGGTAAAGTATTGACTAGGGCTGCTTAACAGGTTCCCATTTTTTGCATTTTGAGAGAGACGGACAGCACTTTTTGCATACCCAAATTTCATATTTGCTATTTGCCGCATTGTGTCATATACTAAGGAAGTAGATATTTTACAAAGAAAGGCGTGAAAACAGGCATGAAAACAATAGAAAACCAGACTTTTGACAACGAACGCGCCCTGTACGGAAGCAGGGGACTGCTGATTAGAAATTGTTCCTTCGACGGACCCGCAGACGGCGAAAGCGCTTTAAAAGAAAGCAGCGATATTCAGATCTCAGACTGCTATTTTAACCTGCGTTATCCCTTCTGGCACGACCATGGGCTCACCATCACCCGTTCAGAAATGACGACGCTCTGCCGCGCCGCACTGTGGTATTCTGACAACATTACCATCACTGACACAAAGCTCCACGGTATCAAGGCGCTGCGGGAATGTGCTCAGGTAAAAATGCAGGGATGCGACGTGATTTCTCCGGAATTCGGCTGGTCAGTACAGGATATTGAAATGGAAGACTGCGCTGTCGAGAGTGAATATTTTATGATGCGCTCCACCGGACTTCATTTTAAAAACGTCAGACTAAAGGGTAAATATTCTTTCCAGTACATAGAGGACTCTTTGTTTGAAGACTGTATTTTCGATACAAAGGACGCTTTTTGGCATGCAAAAAATATTGTGATCCGAAACAGCACCGTCAAAGGGGAATACCTTGCGTGGTACTGTGAAAACGTCACCTTTGAACACTGCAAAATCCTCGGTACACAGCCGTTGTGCTATTGCAAAAACCTGAAGCTTATCGACTGCGAATTGCTGGATGCTGACCTGTGCTTTGAAAAGTCTCAAGTAGAAGCCACCATTACCACACCGGTTGTCAGTATCAAAAATCCGTATGCCGGGCGTATTACAGTGCCGTCCGTTGGAGAAATTATAAGGGACGATCCTGCGTCAGACGGAGAAATTATCGTTTTACAGCATGAACAGAAATGAGGATTGTATGGAAAAAATAGGAAGAAATGATTTGTGCTGGTGCGGAAGCGGAAAAAAGTATAAAAAATGTCACTGCGATTTTGACAGCCGCATCGAAGAATTCCGCCACAAGGGGTTTCTTGTCCCCTCCAGAAAATTGATTAAAAATGAGGCACAGATAGAAGGCATCCGGGAAAGCGCCAAAATCAATATCGCTGTCCTTGACTATATCGAAGAGCATATTCAGGAAGGCATCACCACCGAAGAAATTGACAAATGGGTTTATGACTTGACCGTCGCCGCTCATGCCATTCCGGCGCCCCTCCACTATAAGGGCTATCCCAAAAGTGTATGTACCTCTGTCAACGAGCAAGTATGTCACGGTATCCCCTCAAAGGATGTGGTGCTGCGCGAAGGCGATATCGTCAATGTGGACGCCTCCACTATCTACAACGGTTACTTTTCCGACTCCTCCCGCATGTTCTGTATCGGGGAGGTTTCTCCTGAGAAAAAGAGACTTGTGGAAGTGACTAAGGAAAGTTTGAATGTCGGTCTTGCACAGGTTAAGCCGTGGCAGCCTCTGGGCGACATGGGGCATGCCATCCATGAATTTGCAAAACAGAACGGCTACAGCGTCGTACAGGAAATCGGCGGACATGGCGTAGGGTTGGAATTTCACGAAGAACCTTTTGTCAGCTATGTTGCCGAAAAAGGAACCGGCATGCTTATGGTGCCTGGTTTTGTCTTTACGATTGAGCCGATGATCAACATGGGCGGCAGTAAAATATATATAGACGAGCACGACGGCTGGTCTGTATATACGGCGGACGGCAAGCCATCCGCCCAATGGGAAGTGCAGGTTCTGGTGACGGAGACAGGCTATGAAATTCTGTCATATTAAAGTCAGGTACAGTTCTACTGCACCTGACTCTCCCGGTTCTCCGCTCCGTCCTCTGACGCGTCATAGACAACCTCGCCATCGATAATGGTATACAGCGTCCTCGTGGAAATTTCCATGGGGTCGCCGTCAAAGATGGCAATATCGGCGTCCTTCCCTACCTCAAGGCTTCCCACCCTGTCCGCCACGCCGCAGATTTGGGCAGGATGAATGGTAATCGCTTTTAATCCCTCTTCATGAGGCAGACCGGCTTTCACCGCAAGACCCGCACACAGCGGCAGCGACTGAATCAAGGATACCGGGTGATCTGTTGTAATGGCGGTTTTTACGCCGGCCTCGTTTAGAACGCCCACCGTCTTAAACGCCATATTCTGCACTTCTATCTTGCTTCTGCTGGACAAGTCAGGTCCCACAATGGCGGGGAATCCTTCCTCGGCCAGTCTGTCCGCTATCAAATGCCCCTCGCTGCAGTGGTCCAGCGTCATGGAAAGACCATACTCTTTTGCGATTCTGATGGCCGTAAAAATATCGTCCACCCGATGCACATGCGCTTTCAGCGGAATTTCGCCGTTCAAAACCGGAAGCCAGGGCTCCATTCTGAAATCCTCCTCAAAATCCTCTCCGCCGTTTTCCTTCTGCCGCTTATACTGAAACGCCTTAAAAAGCTCTTCCCTCAAAATGGCGGCAATTGCCATTCTCGTCACGGGACTTTTTCCCATTCCCGCGTAATTGACTTTGGGGTTTTCCCCGAACGCAACCTTCATGGCAGCCGGCGCTTTGACAATTAAGTCGTCTATGCAGCGACCTCTTGTTTTCACAAATGCAAACTGTCCGCCTACAACATTGGAACTTCCCGGTCCTATCATGGCAGAGGTAATGCCCGCCCTGACCGCATCGTCAAACGCCGCATCCATGGAATTGATGGCATCGACAGCGCGCAGATAGGGTGTGGAGGGCTCCACATTTTCGTTGCAGTCATCGCCCTCCGTCCCTTTCTTTTCCTCGGTAATCCCCATATGGCAGTGGGCTTCTATCAGTCCCGGCATAATCCATGCGCCCTGTACATCGAGCACTTTCTTTTCTTTTCCGGCAGGCATGTCCCCGATTGCGCCCTCGCGCACAGAGATTATTTTTCCGCTTTCTATTTGAATGGTCCCGTTTTCATATTCCTGACCTGCCATGGTCAGAATCCGTCCGCCTGTAATAAACATTTTGCCATATCTCCTACTGCAGTTCACCCATCGGGTCTACGGGCTTGTCATTTAAGGTGAGGGAAAAATACACATTGGTTCCCTCCACGCTGTAATACTTGGTCGGCGATGATACATAGCCGATGACGCTGCCCCGCTCCACATAAGAACCGTTGGTGACAGCCACATCCTTAAGCTGTCCGTAGGTAATCTTGTAACCGTTTCCAATATTCACGGTAACGGCATTTCCAATTTCCTCGTCATAAAAAATATCAATTACCTGTCCGGAAGCCGCTGCAGAAATGACATCTCCCTCCATCGCTGCAATCACCATGGCAGGACTGTACTTATACTGCTTCAGGGTTGAGAAAAACACTGTTCTGTCCATGCTGTAGGGAATGAGCACATTGCCTGTAACAGGCCAGACAAGCGTATCACCCGACTGAAAGTCCGGTTCCGGCTGGTTGACAATGGTAAGCCCCGCATCCGCGTCGATTGCGGCCTGATCCATAGCATCCTCCTGCGCCGCGCTGTTCATGGCGTCTTCCGCCCCATCAGGCACATCACCGGCATTTGCATTGTCATTTCCGTTCTCCGTATCCGCTCCTTCCAGTGCAGGATTGACCCTGTCATTCGCCGCATTGCCGGTTTCTTCCGTTTTGCTGCTGTCAGCATCTTGCGTTCCGTCCCCGATTTCCGGATTCTGTATGTCACCGGAATCAACCGGTTCCATCGGTGTGTAGTCTAAATCATCCTCCAGCGAAGGGGTAAACGGCTGGAAGTCCTCACCTGTCTGAGTAATTTCATCATACTTATTTTGAACGGTATTGTTATTCTGCGTGTTATCCTCCAGCACACTGAAATCAATATTGTATCCGTCATTCTTATTTTTCTCACTGTTCCTCTTTACATATAGACCTGTCATAGTAAGCGCCGCCAACATAAAAACTGATGTTGCAATCATGACGATACGCTCTTTTTTCCCGTTGTTTCGGTTATTTCTGCTCTGTCTGTTCATTTCTATCCGTGTCCTTTCTTTCCTGTTCCCTTTTTTACTTATTTAGAAAACTGTAACATTTTTCTTGTACGGATAGTTTTACCCTAAAATGCCATTTTATTCTTTTTATATCTGAAAAAACGAAAAACCATGCACTCGCCTTTCGGCGCCGCATGGTTTTTAGAAAACTATGACGATTCTATTTTTAAATTTTATTATTTTGCCACGTCTAAATGCTGGACAGTTCCAACATTGCCGTTTTCATAGAGGAAGATACCGGTACTGCGAATATAGCCGTTTGTCTGGTTTTGGGCATTGTTTAATGCAAAATCCGTGGCTACATTCTGTAAACAGATGGCACCCAGTCCTTTTTCAGCCAGCGTGTAGAGCGCCTCCGTTCCATCTGCATTTTTGCACCAGATTTTTAACTGTGACCAAATCGGGTCGTTTTCGTCAATCCAGCCATTACCGTCCGCATCGTATTTTGCAAGATCATTAAAACCATTGCCTGTCTGCGGTCCAAACAGCTCATTGCCGTCGTTGATAGTGCCATCCCCGTTCTTGTCAAGCGCCAGATAACCGCTGCCGCTTCCCAGATAGGACACCTTATCCAGCTCTCCGTCCCCGTCAATATCGAAAAAGAACTTCTGGTCGGAAAGCTCTGCCACATCTCCGTCAAAATTAATCACCAGAGGGTCACAAGTATTGACCTGCGGGATTTGCAGTTCTTCCTGAAAATACTGCGTGAAACGTCTGCTCATGGCAACATCCACGTTGATGGAGATTTCCCTGCCGTCCGCCGTCCGTACGATACCGGTTGTGGAGAAAGCCGTGCTTTCNCTNTCTTCGTAAANCTGCTCAGAGCTTAATGTAANCGTATTTNCNGACCANGACTGCCTNANNCCCGCAAACCAGGATGTGTTTCCNAAAAAGCCTCCCAGCCGGCCGCCGAATAACATGCTCCAGATAGAGCGGATGGTAGTCTGCCTGAAGCTGTCTAACTGGGTTGCCGCCGAATTGCGGATTGTAATACGCCCGCTCCTCATACTTTCTACTCTCTCCCGCAGATCTTCAATCGTATCTCTGGAAGCCATGCTGCTGTCCTTCGTGGTTCCNGACGCNTTCTCNCCGTCCGTAAGCTCTCCGCCCGTACCGAAAAGATTGCCGAACGCACTGTTCAAATTGTTTGCCGCTCCATTTCTGTAGTCCCTTACCATAAAACGGCTGCCTCTCACTGTTGTGGAGGAATATCTTCTGGCGGAATCCATTCCTATTACGCTAGAATCAATTCGCAATTATGCCCCTTTCTTAGTCCCTTGCCTCTGCCTCCCCTCCCTGGTTAACAAAAAACAAAAATGATATACGAAGGGCTCTCCTTATCCCTTTGCATACCATCCGTGGCGACTTATATAATAATGTATTGCAGNTGCCCTGGCCATGAGCACCTGTACTATATTTATCGGTTCTTTNCCGGATAAATTTAGGGAAAAATGAAAAATGTGGCACANAGAACGCCTTGCAGACAGCNATATGCATGACTTNCCGACNATTTTAATATACTTTCTTATAGCTAAATATTCCCGCTGCTTTGGTGTCAAAACGCATAACGAGACAACGACACACAGCATGGAAAGAAGGAACCATATGCAGAAAAAACAGGAAAACCATTCTCTTTTTATCCACTTACTCCGCTTTGTGCAGGGCATACTGATTGGACTGGGGGCAGTTCTGCCCGGCATATCCGGCGGCGTGCTGTGTGTTGTTTTTGGCATCTACAAGCCCGTGATGGAGCTTTTGTCGAACCCGTTCCGCCATTTTAAAACCCATGTCCCGAAGCTGCTGCCCGTTGTCATTGGCGCTATGGCANGTTTCTTGGGAATTGCAAGGCTTTTATCCTTTTTTCTGATAAAGTATCCTTCCCAATCCGTCTGTCTGTTCGCCGGACTGATTATCGGAACACTTCCCTCTCTCTTCCGGGAAGCAGAGAGCAAGGGTACATCCAAAAATGCCCATGCCGCCCTTTTCATTTCCATGACNGTGACCGTCGTGCTGCTCTGCGCGTTAAACGCCCTGACTGTCAAAGTTACGCCGGGCTTTTTCTGGTACTGTTTCTGCGGCTTTTGNCTTGCGCTCAGTGTGATTGCGCCNGGCATGAGCTTTTCCACACTGCTTATGCCCCTTGGTCTGTACACGCCCTTTGTNGACGGCATCGGAAGACTTGATATGGGTGTNCTGCTGCCCGCAGGNCTTGGNGCCCTGCTCACGGTTTTCCTTCTCTCCAAAGCCATAGGCTTCCTGTTTGAACACCATCATGCCANGGCGTTCCACGCAATCATCGGCATTGTCATTGCCGCCACCATTCTCATTGTTCCTCTCGATAGCCTTACCNCNTCCGGATACGGATTTTTCACCAACGGNGGATGNATGGGNTTCGGTATTGTCAGCGCGCTGCTGCTNGCCAAGTGGAATCAAGGNGTGGANNCGCGGTCCCNCTCTGCTAAAATGTAGNGATNCGTCTGCNAAAATCACCACTCTACTGTCTATCGGTTGTCAGATTTTTTCCTTTTCGCTACAATAAGTACATAAGGAGTTGCTACATTTCCGTTTCCAGTGACGGNAATGTAGCGTATAGACAAAAACGGGCTCCGAAGCAGTGGCAAGTCGCCCTTATTTTGTCTATACGCTACATCCCCTGTCTATGGAAAAAGGAAATTTTGCCACTGCCTAACAATTAGTCATTTGCAAAACTCANCTTTGCCGGTTGCGAATTGTGCACATGGTATATTCCATAAGCAGACCCTTGCTTACCGTCGGTACTTAGCTGCCGTATTTTGGCAGCTTACGTACCGCTACGGTAAGCTCGGAGCGAAAGCGAGTCTGCGTTGGAATATACCATGTNCACAATGACAACNGCANAGTTTCTGCATTTTGCAACCACCTATACCTAATAGAAAAGGAAAGGAGCATAAACCTATGTTTGAAATTGATAAAAAGGAATTTGGCCTCTTTGTAGCAGAGCTTAGGAAGGAGAAAGGCTTGAAACAGAAGGAGCTTGCCGCAAAACTGCTCATATCTGACAAGGCTGTCAGCAAGTGGGAAACAGGTCTGAGCATGCCGGATATTACGCTGCTTGTTCCNCTGGCNGATATCCTTGACGTCACTGTGACGGAGCTGCTGGAATGCCGCCGCATGACCGCCGAAACCATGACCGCCGTACAGACAGAAGCTTTGGTAAAGAAGACCATCAGCATGTCCGAGGCAGAACTCGCCNCAGCCGCAAAAAGNAAACGGCGNTGGGGCGCTGCCTATGCCTGCTGTATTACGATTTCCTGCATTGAAATCCTTCTTTATTTCCTTTGGGGATACTCCATGGAACTATTTTTGACACATTTGCTGACAATTGAAATTCTCGGCGCTGTNTTCGGCATTATTTTCTGCCTGTTTATCAAAGAAAAGCTGCCATCCTACTATGACAACAATCAAATTTCCTACTATACGCAGGGTCCCTTTCGAATGCACCTCACCGGCGTTTCCCTGAACAACAGCAACTGGCCATACATTGTCCGTATCGCTCGTTTNTGGACGCTTGGCCTTTTGGTTCTTTATCCTTTACTCTGCCTGATTGCCTTTCCGTTTATATCAGGACTGGCCGGCAATATGATTTTTCTTTATATTACACTTGGCATTACGCTCGGCGGACTTTTCATTCCTATATATGTTGTCGCCGCAAAATACAAATAATCTGCTTTTCATTTCCAAACGGNCAGGCAGGGTTTAACGCCCTGCCTGTTCATCTAAATATAGCTGTACGCGGTTCTGAATGATGTCTATCGTCTCCTCCATNCCTTTGCTGCCGTCAAAATACAACGCCGTCTCTTCTTCTATGATGGAAAGAATCTCCTCTGTCCGCCACGGGAAAAAGACAGCTTTGGCAAAGAGGGCGTTTAAATCTTCGAGTTGTTCTTCGGTAAACCAGTCTGTTTCAATATCCCATTCAGGCGCTTCCGCCATCTGCAGTACATGACCGATGTGTTGTGTAAGCCAGTAATTTCCTGCCTCATCGAACGCCTGCCTGTTTACAGGAAAACTAAAACACAAAGCATCGGTTCCCAATTCCTCCTGTACCTCTTCCTGTAGCAAATAGGATAGAAACAGCCAAGCACCTTCCTTATTTTCGGATGCCGCATTGATGGCAAGCGTCCTCACACCCAGCATATGGACTCCTCTTTCTTCTCCTGAAACCCCTGCCAGCACCCGCCCACTGTTTTTTATGCTNTTATCATAGCCTGCAAAAAATCTATAGTTGCTTATATCTACCATGTTCGTAATGTATCCATCCGCACCTTTTCCTTCTCCGTCGCCATACCTCGCAGCAAGCTCCAGTATCCTTCGGAAAGTATCCCCCGTAAAATCACAGGTTCCCGCCTGCCAGTCCACCATGCCGTACAAAGTGTCGGAAGAACTCAGCCAATCGTAGACAAGATCGGCAGAATCTCTTCCATTCCTGAAAANTTTNTCCTCTTCCAGCCCTTCCAGAATATCTAACATATTTTCCAGGCTAAAATCCTCTTCTCCGGAAAAAATGCTGCTGTCAGCGCACCATGAATATATACTCATTCCAACACCAATGCCATATACGCCTTCTTCTACTTCAAACCCCTGAAAAGCAGTTGGAAAATAAGCTTCTCTATCCATCCCTGATTCTTCAATATACGGTGTCAGTTCCTCGATGACACCCTTTTCTATCAAAGCGTATGGACTGCGCACTGACACATCATCAATGATATCCGGTCCATGCCCTGCAGCAATCTCAATCTCAATTTTCTCCCTGAAGGTATACAAATCCTGACTATCAGGACACTCCTCTATCACAATGTAATAGTCCGGATTTTCCTTATTAAAACGAACAATCAGTTCTTTTATCTCACTGGAAATGCCGGTTGTTTTATAGGTCAGAATGATCTTTTCCGATTCCTCCGGATTGATTTTGAAGAGCGTTATCGTCATGTCTCTCCCAACATAAATTTCTATCTGGTTGTCTGAAACAAACTTGATATCCTCCGCCCCACTTTGGGGGGCGTATGCCGTACCGCTCCACTCCATATAATACTGTTTACTGCCGTCCGAAAGCCCATAGTCATAAAGACCTTTCGCATCCAGAATCAGAATATCCTTTGCATGCCCCTTTGCAATGCAGTATGTAATATCCTTCAGCCAGCAGATTTTCCCGATTGTCCCAGTCTCCGTATCAAGGACCGCCAGTCCGTTCACAAATTTATCGGTATCATTTATTCTCAGTATGATTTCTCCTGATGCGCTCTCGCAGATGCCCGTCACAGTCCCGTCCGCCCGCGCCTCAAGCAGAATCTCTCCCTCCTGATTTAACAAATATACTGTGTTTCGGTAGAGCACATAAAGATTTCCCTTGCTGTCCAGCCACCATCTCGTCTCTATGTTCAGCAGGCTTTCCGGCATGTTCCGCATCAGGATTTCCTCTTTCTTTCCATCCCATAAAAGCCGCACATCTCCCTCTTTTGTCCCTGCCAGCAGAATTTCTTTCCCCTGATAATACTGCTGCCCCAAAATATAATCTGTCACATCCGAAAATACAAGCGCATTATATTCTACCTGTAAGTCATATTTTTCTTTTTCTCCGCAGCCGGAGAAAAAACAAAGCGCTATTATAAATAAGATTAAATACTTTTTGCATCTGTACATACATTTTCTCCTTCTTGTAATGCAGACTTTCGATGCGCTAATTCATTGCCTGTTCATCTAAATATAGCTGTACGCGGTTCTGAATGATGTCTATCGTCTCCTCCATCCCTTTGCTGCCGTCAAAATACAACGCCGTTTCTTCTTCTATGATGGAGAGAATCTCCTCTGTCCGCCACGGGAAAAAGACGGCTTTGGCAAAGAGGGCGTTTAAGTCTTCGAGTTGTTCTTCGGTAAACCAGTCTGTTTCAATTTCCCATTCTGGGTCTTCCGCTGGTTTTGACCAAAAACCAATATATTGTTCACACCAATAGTTGCCCGCGTTATAAAAAGCCTGCCTGTTTACCGGAAAACTAAAACGTGCGGCATCGGTTCCCAACTCCTCCTGTACCTCCTCCTGCAGCAAATAGCATAGAAACTGCCATGCACCTTCTTTGTTTTCAGATGCCGCATTGATGGCAAGAGTACTCATCCCCAGCGTATGGACTCCCTTTTCTTCTCCCGCAACCCCTGTCAGCACCCGCCCACTATTCTTTATGCTATTATCATAGCCTGCATAAAACCTATAATTGTATATATCTACCCTGTTCATAATATATCCATCTGCGCCTTTTCCTTCACCGTCGCCATACCTTGCAGCAAGCTCCAGTATCCTTCTGAAAGTATCCCCCGTAAAATCACAGGTTCCCACCTGCCAGTCCACCATGCCGTACAAAGTGTCAGAAGAACTCAGCCAATCGTAGACAAGAGCGGCAGAATCTCTTCCATTCCTGAAAATTTTGTCCTCTTCCAGCCCTTCCAGAATATCTAACATATTTTCCAGGCTAAAATCCTCTTCTCCGGAAAAAATGCTGCTGTCGGCACACCATGAAAATATATTCATTCCAACACCAATTCCATATACGCCGTTTTCTATTTTAAAGCCCTGAAAAGCAACGGGAAAATAGGCTTCCCTGTCTATTCCTGACTCTTCTATATACGGCGTCAGTTCCTCGATAACCCCTTTTTCTATCAAAGCATACGGACTGCGTACTGACACGGCATCAATGATATCCGGTCCATGCCCTGCAGCAATCTCAATCTCAACTTTCTCCCTGAAGGTATATCTGTCCTGACTCTCCGGACACTCCTCTATCACAATGTAATAGTCCGGGTTTTCTTTATTAAAACGGACTATCAGTTCTTTTATCTCACTGGAAATACTGGTTGTTTTATAGGTCAGAATGGTCTTTCCCGATTCCTCCGGATTGATTTTGGAGAGCGTTACCGTCATGTCTCTCCCCGTATAAATCTCTATCTGATTATCTGAGACAAATTTAATATCCTCTGTTCCGCTTTGGGGGTCATATGCCGTACCGCTCCACTCCATGTAATACTGTTTGCTGCCGTCCGAGAGCCCATAATCATAAAGACCTTTCGCATCCAGAATCAGGACATCCTTTGCATATCCCTTTGCAATGCAGTAGGCTATGTCTTTCAGCCAGTGGATTTTCCCGATTGTCCCCATCTCTGTGTCAAAAACCGCCAGCCCGTTCACAAATTTGTCGGTATCATTTATTCTCAGTACGATTTCTCCTGATTCGCTCTCACAGATGCCCGTCACCACTCCGTCCGCCCGCACCTCAAGCAGAACCTCTCCCTCCCGATTCAACAGATATACGGTATCTCGGTAGAGCACATAAGGATTTCCCTTGCTGTCCAGCCACCATCTCGTCTCTATGTTCAGCAGGCTTTCCGGCATGTTCCGCATCAGGATTTCCTCTTTCTTTCCATCCCACAAAAGCCGCACATCTCCCTCTTTTGTCCCTGCCAGCAGAATTTCTTTCCCCTGATAATACTGCTGCCCCAAAATATAATCTGTCACGTCCGCAAATACAAGCGCATTGTATTCTAGTTGCAAATCATATGTTTCTTTTTTCCCGCAGCCGGATAAGCAGAAAACTATAACCGCAAGTATTAAAAACTTTATTTTTTCTTTCATCCTTATTCTCCCCGAAACTACACAAAAAGGACAGCGAAACCACCTCATTTCC
The DNA here is from genome assembly GCA_014804445.1 of Lachnospiraceae bacterium. Taxonomy (GTDB): domain Bacteria; phylum Bacillota; class Clostridia; order Lachnospirales; family Lachnospiraceae; genus Acetatifactor. The sequence goes on from JAAUZU010000004.1 coordinate 73,174, forward strand.
CTATCCTTTGTCACATCTACCAGTATATTCCTGTGCGGTACCAACCCCGAATCGCAGCTTTTGCCCTGTCTATACGCTTTTCTATGGCATTCTTCTTCATTCCCAGCCTTTCGGCTATTTCACCACTGGTGCGCTCCAAGACATATGCCTCAATCAGCGTGTCCCTGTGCCATCTGGATAGCCCTCTTAACGCCTCTAATACTTCCTGCCTTTCCCGTGTCATATGACACGTCACCTTTTCCTGCAGTTCAAGTTCTTCCAATGATACCTCTCGTTTTCTTCTTCTGAGGATATCCAATGATGCATTGCGCAGCGCAGCAAAAAGACAGTTCTTTCTTTCACTCTCCTTCATGCCGAATAAGCTGCGCCAATCTTTCATAGCGTACAAAAAAGTATTCTGTACAGCGTCCTCTGCATCCTCCACACTGTTTAACAACGACAATGCATACCGATACAAGTCATTATAGTACGATAAGTATAACGGCTCGACTGCATGCCGTTTTCTCATCTTTCCGATTTCCGTTACCTGCCGCATATATCCCCCTATGCCGAATTCCGGTCCTTTTGTTTTTCAAGCTTTCATCCTGCCGCCTTTCGCGCGTTTTCCTATCAACGTTTGAAAGGCGGCCTGCTTCTCCTATACTCTGTTGTAATTAATCAGACAGCCTTTTAAGATAATCTGTCTTTCCTCGTCTGTCAGCTCTCCCAGCCGCAGCACAAACTCTGTAAGGCCTTCCTGTCCTACGGTATACGCCTTGATTTCATCGGATTTCTCTTCCACCGCTTTCTTGATTCCCGGTATAAATAAATAGTCCAGATTGGAGAACGGCAGCTCGCCTTCTTCAATCAAGAACGGCAGCATACCCCAGTTAATCAGATTGGAGCGGTATCTCTTGGTGGCATATTCATTGGCAATGTTTGCCCAGCCGCCTAATACCTTCTGGCAGGAAGCCGCCTGCTCACGTGCGGAGCCGTCGCCGGGCTTCACTGCAAATATGGTGGAGCCAAAGCCCGTGTTGGTGTGATTTGCTTCTGTAAATGTTTTCTTTATCACACCCATCACATCCTTAAGCTGCGGCAGCACTGCGCAGGGATGTCCGCCGGCCATTCTTTCCGTTTCCGCCTTCTGAATCGCCTTTGCACGCCCCACATACTGCGGGTCCTTGCGGCTCAGGGCAAATTCTGCCAGTCCCAGTGGGTTGGAACGGTAAGACGAGGTCTCGCCGGAAGGAATCAGCTCATCCGTGGTCGTCACAGGGTCGTGAATTTCGGAAACCACCTGCAGCACCAGATTTTCCGGCAGTGCACCCATAGCAGGCCAGTCCTTGATATTGGGACCAAACTGGATTTCCACGTCAGGGTCTGCCACGCCGTGGGAATCAAACACACGGTTCGCATAAATATTGCTGTCAAAATGATATTGGTAACGGTTCAATTCGCCGTCAAATTCGGTAGCCGGTGTCAGCACGCCCTTGTTTGCCGCCGTCGCCGCAATGGAACGCGCGTCCATAAGCGCCACGGAAGCAATCTGTCCGCTCTGCAGCTTGGAACCCTCCCTGTTAGGGAAGTTCCTTGTAGAGTGACGGATGCTGAACGCATTGTGTGACGGCGTGTCGCCTGCGCCAAAACAAGGACCACAGAAAGCAGTCTTCATCACGGCGCCCGTCTCTAAAATGGAAGCCGCGCATCCGTTTTTAATCAACTCCATATATACAGGCATGGATGCCGGGTATACGCTTAAAGTAAAGCCGTCCGCGCCAATATAGCTGCCCTTTAAAATATCCGCTGCCGCGCAGATATTCTCAAAACCGCCGCCGGCACAGCCCGCGATAATTCCCTGATCTACATAGAACTTGCCGTCGCGCACCTTATCCTTTAAGGAAAATTCCACCGCACCGTCAAGACTTACCAGCGCGCGTTTCTCCGTCTCATCTAAAATATCCAGAAGGTTGCTGTTCAACTCTTCAATGGTATAGGTATTGCTGGGGTGGAAAGGCATGGCAATCATCGGCCTGATTTTGGACAAATCCACCATAATCATGCCGTCGTAATAAGCCACCTCGCCCGGGGTAAGTTCCTTATATTCTTCCTTCCTGCCGTGAATCTCATAAAACTCTTTGATTGCATCGTCTGTCTGCCAGATGGAAGAAAGACAAGTGGTCTCCGTCGTCATGACATCGATGCCGATACGGAAATCGGCACTTAAAGAAGCAACGCCGGGACCCACAAACTCCATCACCTGATTCTTGACATAGCCGTTTTTAAATACTGCACCGATAATCGCCAGCGCAACGTCCTGCGGGCCCACGCCTTTTACCGGCTCACCCGTCAGGTAAACGCCCACTACGCCGGGCATATTGATATCATAGGTCTGATTTAAAAGCTGCTTCACCAGCTCCGGTCCGCCCTCGCCTATCGCCATAGTACCCAGCGCACCGTACCGTGTATGGGAATCGGAGCCCAGAATCATGCCTCCGCCGCTTGCAAGCATTTCCCTTGCAAACTGGTGGATAACAGCCTGATGAGGCGGAACATAGACGCCGCCGTACTTTTTGGCACAGGTAAGTCCAAACATGTGGTCATCTTCATTGATGGTACCGCCCACCGCGCAAAGAGAATTGTGACAGTTGGTCAGCACATAGGGAACCGGAAATTTAGTCAGCCCCGAGGCGCGTGCCGTCTGAATAATACCTACAAAGGTAATGTCATGGCTTGTCAGCTTGTCAAATTTAATCCGCAGCTTGTCCATGCTGCCCGAGGTATTGTGGCTCTCCAGAATGCCATAGGCAATGGTCTGCTTTGCCGCTTCCGCTTTCGTCACTTTTTTACCGGTTTTATTCTCAATGGCAAGTGCCGCCTCCTGTGTGTCCTCAATAATCTGCGTACCGCCCACAAGATAAGCGCCGCCTTGTAATAACTGAATCATATTGGTACCTCCTGCTCTCAATTGTCATTTTTATTAAAAAGGAAAAACCTTCTTATTCTTCATAATTCCATACAATCTGATAGTCCGTTCCCGAAATTTCTCCTAGTTGTTTAATATAACTTTCTATCAGCTTTTTCGCATTGTCCTGCGCCCGCATAAGCAAAACCTCATCATTTTCAAACATCAGCTTGATATCTGCCTCTGCCTTCGCGATCGCCTCGGTCTGGTTATCTGCCGTAATTGGGTTTTTATTCATCCCGTCGTCCGATGAAATATAGCTGTCTTCCGTAAATGTATAATCAGATAAACCAAGCAGTCCCGCTTTGGGAATCGTTATGATAATTTTCTGCCCGTCAATCTCCATTTTTACTTTAGAAATATCGATACCGAATTTTGCGATACCGCTGTATTCAATCCAGAATACACGGTCCTTTTCTCCCCAATGAACAATTCCCGAACCCTTGGGTTTCTCTGACTTTGCTACATTGTGATAATAACACTCCAGTGTTGCAAGCTCACATATATATCGAATCTGTAAAATATCAGGATAATACAGTGTTTCCTCTTCTACTGTTTCTTCTGTCGGCTTCTGTTCTTCTTTTTTACCCGAGCATGCACAAAAGGTAAGCAAAAGCAAAATTGCCATCATAAAACAGCCGAATCGTTTTTTCAAGTATAACATGTGCCGCATTTGCGTGCCTCCCCTCTATCGGATTTCTACCTTGTACTCCGCGTCCAACTGCTCTACCCAAGGCACCACCAGCGCCTTAACAACGGCAATTGCATTTTCTCTTGCTGATTTTAAAAGGTCTTCCTCACCATATATCCTCTCTTCTAAATCCTTTTTACATATTTCATATGCTTCCTGATGTACCGTCTCTGTCTCACTTTTTTTGTCGTTAAATATATATTCAAGCGTTCCCGGGTCAATCCTTATCTCCTGAATTTCAACCTCCGGAATTGTAATGAATATCATTTTATCTTTTTCATTGATGTCAACAACTATTTTACTGAAATCAATACCTGCTTTTAATTCACCCTCATATGCCACATAATATCTTACGGTTACACCGTCTTCTTTATACGCTCTTGCAATGGCATTGTAAGTGTAATCTGCGGTTGCCAGTTCGCTTATCTCAAAAACCTTGCTTATGGAAGCCTCGCTGACCGTTACGACCTTGCCTTCCCCGCCGTCGATGATGTTCTCAATTCTCTCGCTGAACAGATCCGACCAATTTTTCCCTCTTAAGTTAAAAAACAGCAGAAGCACAACCGCCGCCACGATGAGGCCGCCGATTATCGTGAGTTTTACATCAATGCCTTTTTCTCTATGCATTTTAACCCTCTTACGGTTTCTTTCCTTATAGCTGTTTCCGGCCATTATTTCCCCTTCCCAATACACAAGATCCTTCCATATTCAATATCATGATTATTACATTTTTCGCATAATTTTGCAACACAAAATCACCTGAGAAACGGCTGCTCACGGCAAATCCCCAAATACCTGCTCCCAGATTTCCTGACAGTAAGCAGGGCTGAAATCTCTGTCTCTCTTTATGGTAAAACTGTTCGCCGCCATCTCGTCGGTAAACTGCTCCATGGGATAAACAAGCACAGTCTTTCTGTCGGCGGAAAAATACGTCACCAGAGGCTCCGCGCCGTATTCCTTGATGTATACTTCGCCCTCCTCGTTGCGTGAAAGCGTCACTGTCGCCATCGCGCCGAGCATCCGTTTGCCGATATCGCTGTCTTCGCCGGCCGTCGCATTGACATAATTGCCCAGAGAATAGTACACAAGCATCTCATTGCCATCTTCATCACGAAGCATTTCTACAGGCTCAATCACATGAGGGTGCGTGCCGATGACCAAGTCCACGCCGCACTCCATGAAAAATTCTGCCCAGTCGCGCTGGTTCTTCGTCTCCTTCAGCACATATTCCGTGCCCCAATGGGGACAGAGCACCACAAAATCCGCCATCTCCTTTGCCCGCGCCACATCCGCCGCAATCTTATCCTTGTTCAAAAGATTGACGGCATAGGGCATACCTGCCGGAAAAGGCAGTCCGTTGGTTCCATAGGTATAGTTCAAAATGGCAATCTTTATGCCTTCCTGCTCGCAGACATAAATTTCCTCCTGCGCCTCCGCGCTGCCGTAAATGCCAACCACTGCAATATCGGGATAGTTGTCCTCCCAAAAGGCAAGACAGTTTTCTATCCCCTCCCGTCCCCTGTCAAGACTATGATTTGTCGCATGGAGAATCACATCAAATCCCGCATTGACCAGTGCATCCCCTACTTCGTAATAGGTGTTGAATCGGGGATAACCGGAAATCCCAAGCTCCGGCCCGCCCAGAATCACCTCCTGATTGACAATGGCGATGTCCGCCGCCTCTATCATGTCCTTCGTATAGGTAAAAAGATGGTCAAAATTCCTGCTGCCATCCGCCAGTCTGCCGCTGTTGTTGACCGGCATATGCATCAGAATGTCGCCAACCATGATAAGCGTTACCTCCGGCGTGGCGAGTATCTTCATTTCCTCTTTCAGAGAAAGCATATCCGCTTCCAGCCCGCTTATCTGTTCATCAGCCAAAGGCACATATACCGCCAGCCCCGATATAAGCCCTGTGCCGCGCGCTTCTGCGACAGAAGCCCCTGCCACGACCGCCGGTTCCTTTCCGCATCCCGCCAAAAGCAGCGCCAACACCAAAAACACGGTGACTCTTTTCCTTTTTTTGAAAAACATATCCATCCTCCATACAGAAAGATAACCGCCACAGCACAAAACCGGGCGGTTATCTCGTTTTACCCTATTTTTTCAGCGGTTTCTTATCAGAAAGCTCTACCTTATCCAAATGCCAGATATCATCCACATACTCCTGAATGGTTCTGTCGGAGGTAAACTTGCCGGAGCTTGCCATATTTAAAATAGCGCTCTTTGCCCAGCCTGCTTCGTTCCGGTATGCTGCTTCCACCTTTTTCTGCGCTTCCGCGTAGGATCTGAAATCCTTTAAAATAAAGTAGGTATCCGCCTTGGAAGTGCTCTGGGTATTGAGCAGGGAGTTGTACAGCGTTCTGAACAATTCCGTATCGCCGGGCGCATAAGTACCGTTGATTAACTGCATCAGTACCTTGCGGATATCCTGATCGTTGTTGAAAATTTCCATGGGGTTGTAACCGCCGTAATTCTCGTAGTGGATAACCTCATCGGAGGACAAGCCAAAGATAAAGGCATTTTCCTCACCAACCTCTTCCACGATTTCCACATTCGCACCGTCCATGGTGCCGATGGTCAGCGCGCCGTTTAACATAAACTTCATATTGCCGGTACCGGAAGCCTCTTTACTTGCAGTAGAAATCTGCTCGGAAACATCCGCTGCCGCAAAAATCATCTCCGCATTGGAAACACGGTAATTTTCAATAAATACTACCTTCATCTTGCCGCCGATGGAGGCATCGTTGTTTACCACATCCGCAACCGCGTTAATCAGCTTGATGGTCAGCTTGGCATTGCGGTAGCCTGCCGCCGCCTTCGCGCCGAAGATAAAGGTGCGGGGATAGAAATCCATATCCGGATGCTCCTTCAGTTCGTTGTACAGATACATCACGTGCAGGATATTTAAGAGCTGTCTCTTGTATTCATGCAGACGCTTTACCTGTACGTCAAAGATAGATCGGGGGTCTACCTCCACGCCGTTGTGCTCTAAGATATACTGCGCAAGGCGCACCTTATTGCGGTACTTGATGTTCATGAACTCCTGCTGTGCCTTCTTGTCGTCAGCATAAATCTTCATCTTGGCAATCTGGGGCAAGTCAGTAATCCATTCAGAGCCGATATGTTCTGTTACCCAGTCCGCAAGGAGCGGATTGCCGTGGAGTAAAAACCTTCTCTGGGTGATACCGTTGGTCTTATTGTTGAACTTCTCCGGCATCATCTGGTAGAAGTCTTTTAATTCCTGATTCTTTAAAATCTCAGTATGCAGCCTTGCCACACCGTTTACGGAATAGCCTGCCACAATGGCGAGATGCGCCATATGAACCTGTCCGTTATAGACAATCGCCATCTTATTGATTTTTTCCTGATTGCCGGGATACATTGCCGCAATCTGATTGACAAAACGGCGGTTGATTTCCTCCACAATCTGGTAAATACGGGGCAGCAGACGGGAGAACAGCTCAATCGGCCATTTTTCCAAAGCTTCCGCCATAATGGTGTGGTTGGTGTAAGCGCAGGTCTTGGTGGTTACTTCCCATGCCTCATCCCACTCTAAATTGTAGTCATCCATCAGAATACGCATCAACTCCGCAATGGCAACCGTCGGGTGGGTATCGTTGAGCTGGAAAGTCACCTTTTCATGGAACTTTCTGATATCGTCGTGCTTCTTCATGTATTTTGCAACAGCCCTCTGCACGGATGCGGAGATAAAGAAGTACTGTTGTTTTAAGCGGAGTTCCTTGCCTGCATAGTGATTGTCATTGGGGTAAAGTACCTCTACAATGTTGCGGGCAAGATTCTGCTGTTCAACCGCTTTCTGGTAGTCACCCTTGTCAAAGGAATCAAGCTGGAAGCACTCAATCGGTTCCGCATCCCAGATACGCAGGGTGTTGACAATGCCGTTGCCATAGCCGACAATAGGTAAATCATAAGGAATTGCCTTTACAGACTGATAGCCCTCCTGGAAGAAATGGTTTCTTCCCTTTTCGTCGGTGCGCACATTGACATAGCCGCCGAACTTTACCTCCTGTGCATATTCAGGACGGCGCAGTTCAAAGGGATTGCCGTTCTCCAGCCATACATCCGGCACCTCCACCTGATATCCGTCTCTGATTTCCTGTTTAAACATGCCGTAGCGGTAACGGATACCGCAGCCATATGCCGGATATCCGAGCGTGGCAAGGGAATCCAAAAAGCAGGCTGCCAAACGTCCCAGACCGCCGTTGCCCAACGCTGCATCCGGCTCTGCATCCTCCACCAGATTCAAATCCAGCCCCAGCTCATCCAAAGCTTCTTTCACCGGCTTGTATGCCTGTAAATTGATAAGGTTATTTCCGAGCGCCCTGCCCATAAGGAATTCCATGGAAAGGTAGTATACCGTCTTCGGATCCTGCTCGTCGTACTCCCTCTGCGTATCCATCCAGCAGTCTACAATCTGGTCCTTTACCGCATAGCATACTGCCTGAAAAATCTGTTGCTGCGTTGCCTCCTCCAAGGTTTTTCTGTACAAAGTCTTTATATTGTACAGAACGCTTCTCTTAAACAATTCCTTGTCAAACTTTACCTTGCTTTTCAGCATATTCTGTCCTCCTCGTATTCGTCATCTTTCTTATTGCGTCAGGCAATATAACCCTGCCGCCTTTCATCACTAACTGTATTATACTATTAGTTTGAAACTCTTTCCACTGAAATCGTAACATTTTCTCCGTTTACATTCCATTCCTTTGCCACAGCGAGGGTTTCTCCCGTCGCCATCGACTCGGCAAGCACCTTTCCGGCAATTGCCGCTTGATTGCGAAGCGCAATGTCCGCCACCTTTTCGTTGCCTGCAAAGGACACCTTGATGCGGTCAGTCACCTCAAAATCCGCCTCTTTCCGCATAGTCTGGATTTTGCTGATAATTTCAAGCACAAAGCCCTCCTCAACCAGCGCATCCGTCAGGTTGGTGTCGAGTACTACCGTCATGCGGTTGTCGCTCTCTGTCACATAACCCTCTTTCTGCGTCATTTCAATCAGCAAATCCTCTTCTGTCAGGGAAACCTCCGTCTCGCCCGCCATAAACTTCAGCGCACCGTCCGCCCGCAGCTCATCCATTGCCGCGTTGCCGTCAAGGGAAGCAAGCGTTTTCTGGATGCTGCCGAGCAGTTTGCCGTACTTAGGGCCAACCGTCTTTAACTGGGGCTTAAAGATATAAGAAGTAAATTCCCGCACGTCTCCAGTAAAGCGTACCTCTTTTACATTCAGCTCTTCCGCGATAATATCCTTATAGAAATCGGTCAAATCATGCTCTGTTTTGACAAACATACAGCTTATCGGCTGCCGGTTTTTGATATTTGCGGTGTTGCGGCAGGCGCGTCCCATGACTACTGCCTTTAACACCGTCTCCATATCCTCCTCCAGCTTTTTGTCAATCCATGCCGCATCCGCCTTCGGGAACTCACACAGATGAATACTTTCCGGCGCATCCTTATCAATGCTCCGCACCAGATTCTGGTAGATATCCTCCGTCATAAAGGGTATCATGGGCGCCGCCGCCTTGCCGATGGTAACCAGTGCGGTATAGAGCGTCATGTACGCATTAATTTTATCCTGCTCCATGCCCTTTGCCCAGAAGCGCTCGCGGCTCCTTCTGACATACCAGTTGCTCATGTCGTCCACAAACTCCTGCAGCGCTCTTGCCGCCTCGGGAATCCGGTAATGCTCCAAATCCTCGTCCACTTCCGCTACAACGGTGTTCAGCTTGGAAAGCAGCCATTTGTCCATAACCGCCAGCTTGTCATATTCGAGCGTGTACTTCGACGCGTCAAAATCATCTATATTGGCATACAGCACAAAGAAAGCATAGGTATTCCAAAGCGTACCCATAAACTTGCGCTGTCCCTCCTGCACTGCCCTGCCATGGAAGCGGTTCGGCAGCCAAGGGGCGGAATTGATGTAGAAATACCAGCGGATGGCATCCGCGCCGTAGGTCTCAAGCGCGTCAAACGGGTCCACGGCATTTCCCTTGGATTTGCTCATCTTCTGTCCGTTTTCGTCCTGCACATGTCCCAGTACAATCACGTTCTCATACGGCGCTTTGTTGAACAGCAGGGTAGACTCCGCAAGCAGGGAGTAGAACCAGCCTCTCGTCTGATCCACCGCCTCCGAGATAAACTGCGCGGGGAACTGCTTTTCAAACAGCTCTTTGTTTTCAAAAGGATAGTGATGCTGTGCAAAAGGCATGGCGCCGGAATCAAACCAGCAGTCGATAACCTCCGGCACTCTGTGCATATCTTTGCCGCACTTCGGGCACTTGATTGTCACGGCATCGATATAGGGTCTGTGCAGCTCTACCTTGGCATCGTCCGGATTGCCGCTCATCTTTGCAAGCTCCTCACGGCTTCCGACACAGTGCTGACAGCCGCACTCGCACTCCCAGATATTGAGCGGCGTGCCCCAGTAACGGTTACGGGAAATCGCCCAGTCCTGTATATTTTCCAGCCAGTCTCCGAAACGACCCTTGCCGATGGACTCCGGAATCCAGTTGATGGTATTGTTGTTGCGTATCAAATCCTCTTTTACGGAGGTCATTTTGATATACCATGACTCGCGCGCATAATAAATCAGCGGTGTATCACAGCGCCAGCAGTGCGGATAGCTGTGCTCAAACTTCGGCGCGTCAAACAACAGGCCCGCTTCCTCCAGCGCTTTTAAGATCATGGGGTCTGCTTTTTTGACAAAAGTGCCGGCAAAAGGCGCTTCCGCCGTCATATTGCCCTGTCCATCCACAAGCTGCACAAAAGGCAGGTCATAGTTGCGTCCCACCTTGGCGTCGTCCTCACCAAACGCAGGTGCAATGTGTACTACGCCCGTGCCGTCCGTCAAAGTGACATAACTGTCACAAGTTACATAATGCGCTTTTTTATTCTGCTTTTTGCAGATTTCCACCGCACAGTCAAAAAGCGGCTCGTATTCCTTGTACTCCAAGTCCTTTCCTGTCATGGTCTCCAGCACTTCATAGGCTTTTACGCCTTCCTCTGCGTTACCGAGTCTGCCGAGAACGGTGTCTAAAAGCGCCTCCGCCATGTAATAGGTATAGCCGTCCGCTGCCTTTACCTTTGCGTAGGTTTCCACCGGATTGACGCACAGCGCCACGTTGGAAGGCAGCGTCCACGGGGTCGTCGTCCATGCCAGAATATAAGCGTCCTCGCCCTTCACTTTAAAGCGTGCCACCGCGGAGCGCTCCTTGACATCCTTGTATCCCTGCGCTACTTCCTGCGAGGAAAGCGGCGTGCCGCAGCGGGGACAATAGGGTACAATCTTAAAGCCCTTGTAGAGCAGTCCCTTATCCCAGATTTCCTTGAGCGCCCACCACTCGGACTCGATATAGTCGTCGTGATAGGTCACGTAGGGATTGTCCATATCCGCCCAGAAGCCAACGGTGCCGGAAAAATCCTCCCACATGCCCTTGTATTTCCAGACGCTTTCCTTACACTTATTGATAAAAGGCTCCAGCCCGTAATTCTCTATCTGCTCCTTGCCGTCCAGTCCGAGCAGTTTTTCCACCTCGATTTCCACCGGCAGTCCATGAGTATCCCAGCCCGCCTTCCTGGGCACCATATAGCCCTTCATGGTACGGTATCTGGGAATCATATCCTTGATAACGCGGGTCAGCACATGGCCGATATGAGGCTTGCCGTTTGCAGTGGGCGGCCCGTCATAAAAGGTATATTCCGGTCCTTCTTTTCGGGTTTCCATACTCTTTTCGAATATGTCGTTTTCCTTCCAAAATGCCTCGACCTGCTTTTCTCTTTCTACAAAATTCAAATCCGTCGATACTTTTTTGTACATGGCTTTTTCCTTTCTTTTTTTTGATGTTAATCAGGCAATTGCGAAACCCACTCTCACTGGCTTCGAATTGTGCAAATGGTATATTCCATAAGCAGACCCTTGCCAGCCGTCGGTACCAAAGTCATGCCTGCATGACTTGCTGCCGTATTTTGGCAGCTTACGTACCGCTACGGCTGGCTCGGAGCGCAAGCGAGTCTGCGTTGGCATATACCATGTGCACAATGACACTTGACGCAGAACTAGTTTCTCAATTACCTACTGTTGATATAGAACTGTTGGCTGGAACCAAAAAACCCCGTCCGTAAAAGGACGGGGCTCAAAACTCCGCATAACCACCTGTTACAGCATACGCTTCCCTCCGTCTTTCATCTGTCCGGCAGAAGTTATATGGTTCCCGGTAACGGCGGGACTCCGTCGCGGACTACTGGGAAGCGCCTTTTGCCCGCGCGACTCGGAAGTGATATTCGGCAGTGCCCTACTCATACCGGTCTTGCACCCTCACCGGCTCGCTGGAATTTTGAGAAACTGCTTACTGTCTTCGTCATGGTCTTTCTTATTCACGACAACAGAGGGCACGTGGAACGTGGATTCTGTTGTTTATTGGTAATTATATAGTGCAGGCGTGGGAATTGTCAAGAAAAATTCTTCTGTATAAACGTCACAAACTCTTCCCTCGGCAGCGGTTTTGAGTAATAATATCCCTGAATATATTCACATTCCATATCAGAGAACTGTTTTACCATGTCTTCCGTCTCTACTCCCTCTACTACTATCTTCAAGTCCATTGCCTTAAACATTTTGATTGTATTCCTGAGCATAATCAAAAGCTTTGAATGGGCTTCTCCGCCAACGAAGCTCTTATCAAGCTTAACAATATGAAACGGCAGTGAAGCAATACGAAGCATATTGGAATATCCCGTTCCGAAATCATCCAGAGAAAAGGTGATTCCCGCCGCACTTAAAACATTCAGATTCTGAATCAACGCTTTCTGAGAATAAGAGGCTGCTGTTTCGGTAATTTCCAAATTAATCTGCTCCGGTCTGACATGAAAGCGATTAAGAATATCCATAACCTGGTCCGCCAAATCACTGCGCATGCACTGCACCACGGATAGATTGATTTCTATATAATCGAGCTTCAATGCCTGATATTCTCTGCCGGCAATGAATTTACAGACCTCCTCCAGCACAAATGCCCCGATTTTGTGAATAGCTCCGCTCTTTTCCGCTGCCGGTATGAAAACATCCGGAGGAACAAATCCATATTTATCATCCTTAAGTCTGAGCAGAGCTTCCGCTGAATTAAAACGTTTTTCTTCCACGGAATAAATCGGCTGATAATAAACGGAAAAATTGTGTTCTGTCAGAGCCCGCTCAATAATGCCGTCCACATCTTTTCTGATGTCATAATAATCCTTCTTAAAAATTTGGGAGGCATAAAGAACCTCGCCGGTATACGGCATAGTATTCAAATCATTCCCAAATGCAAGCAGGGAATCAACATCCGGAATATCTTCCGGACACCTTGCAATACAGACACAGTGCACAAGGTTTAAATCCATCTGATGAAACGAAAATCCACCTTTCATAAGCTCATTAATTATCCTTGCATTTTCTTCTGTCCTGCCAAAATGCCGTTCCTCAATTACAAGCCGAAATTTGCCCACCCCCAGATAATACAGTTCCGCCTGCATCTTATGCTTTTTGTTAAAAGCAGCTATCTTACCCGCAATATCCCGCAATACCGCATTTATACTCTCGTATCCCAGCATATCCCGAACGGTATAATAGTTAACTATATTTATCATTATGATTTCCAGCGGCTTCTTATTGGCAGCCGCTCTTTTTACATCAGCAACATATGCGCTTAATTTGCTCAGCCCTGTTTCAGAATCAATAATTTCCTCCGGTCTCTGAATTACCATACATACCAAAAGGATACCACATGAAAGTGAAAACATTTCCACTAAAAGTTCCGGATTAAAAAACTGGATTACAACTGCAACAAACATTATCGGTATCAGAGCTATTAATGCAGCAAAACGCTTTCTGTCAATCAGACTTTTATGCTTAATCGCATAATAGAGTCCTAATGCGCACAGTATAACGGTCACGATATATAAAAGCAGAAAACAACTGCCTCTTGTATAGGAACCATCTTCATCCAGATAAAACATGATATGTACGAACGGATTGACAGCCAGTGCGGCAGCCACAACAAGAACCGGTCCAAAGAGCAGTATCTTTTGCAGTCTGTTTCGTCTTAATTTGTGCCAGATATCCGCCTGTGCAATAATATATATAACATAGAAAAACGGAGTCAGAATGTGGAACAGCAGATACGTGGTATGCGCAATATATTTGAGGACGACATACCCCGGTCCTACATATTCCAGATGAATGGTCACGATATCTGCAATATCGGACAAAAGCACCACTATCAGCATCACCAGAAACCAATGGTTTAATTTGCCCTTCGTCATTCTCCGGATTACCATTGCAGTCAGTACAACTATTAAAATGATAAGCGCGCAATAATCGAAATAGGCCGATGTTTTCATCTCTATATCCCTCCTACTTTTTATTTAACCTGCATCTTTTTATCAATCAGATGATAAATCATGCTGATTACGAAGCACAATATGCCGCAGATAAAGAAGCTTAAAGCGTGTCCCAATGTATTATCGTAACTTATGTCAACCAAAATCAGTTTTGCCACGCTGAACATCGAAAGGAACAGTCCGTATATCCTAAATGATTTCACGTAAAATTTGAATCCTATCACAATGCTTACAATGGCAAACAAAAATGCCGAAATGCTGATTACATAATTCGCAGCTTCATAGGAACACAGTATCGTCACCAGCAGAATGGTAAGTTTGACTCCGATATAGATTCCCGCCCACATTTTTTTATTTTGCTCAACAAGATTCTTGGAATTAACCATAAAAATCAGGATTGCCAGCAAAACAAGTATAAAGTGGCATATCTCATTGTCTACCGCCATAACTGCAAATAAACTCGCTGCCATCAGTATTGCATTTATTATCCGCGTGACACTTACGCTGCTTTTTTCTATTTGCAGCGTTTGAAAATTCTTTATGAACCTGCTCTTCATTGCAAAAATGTTCAGGATTGAGATGACACAAATCATGATTGTCGTTTCAATATCATAATTTACCTTCATATCATCCATCACATAGGTCAGGCTGATAAAAATGAATAAAAGCCCCGCCAAGTATGAAAACAACTTGAACTTGCCATTATACTGCTCCTTTTTCACATACATGCAGACTCCCAGAATGGCAAAGAACGACAGACCGAGGCAAAAATGCTCGGCAGGGTATTTCATATCAAAGAAACAATAAATGACTGCCATCAGTAAACTCACATATTTATAGACGCAATCATCTTTATAATATCCCAGCAACATCAGCAGAATCATCACAAATGAAACTCCGACATGATTCTGGAAAAAGGGAACCATATATACGGACATGACAAATAACGGAAGGCAGAAACACTGGATCAGGACTTTGCCCTCATCCTTCCTGTTGTCAAACTTTTTCTCTATCACCGCCAATAATGCTGCGCCTATTATAATATAAATAATCCCTCTGATACTATCCCAATCATTCCAACTGCCCCACAATAGCGCCCAATATGTTATATTACTGATAAACAGCATCATAAATATGGTATTTATGATTACAAAAACGCCAAAACCCGCATTGCTTTCCTTTAGCTTCGCCATAAGGAAAAATACGAATTGTACTATCAAAAACAACAGAACTACTCCCGCTATTATCTCTGTCAGATACGCCGTCCAGTCCAGAGCATAGCCTTTCGCTTCTGCCAATTTTTTCCACGAGAACGCAGCGGGGCGCATCAGATAAGCTCCCACCCATATCTGCAATACATTCATGCAGTTAAAAGTATTGTTTATGACATTTTTATGAAATTCCCTGCTGTAATTGCTCACATAGAAAATGGAAGCAGTCACCACAAAGAACAGGCTGAGAAGAAACAGCTTGGTATGGTCAGATTCTTTCATACACAGGATAATGCCGAAAAACAATGCAATCGTAATACCGCATTGTCCTATGATCTGAAATATTCTGTCCTGCCATTTCGATAAATAGCAGACGAATACCGTCCAGACCAAAATAAAAAGGTATAGCGCAATATCTCCGATTGCCTTAAAATACAGGTTCGTCAGAAACAGGGATATATAAACCGCACCGATACCGCAGCTACTGATTGCCAGATACAGTTTGTTGTTATGCTTCCTTAATTTCAACAACCCGAATGTCGCAAGCAGAATGCTCACAACATACATCGCTGTCATTTTTATCGTATCAGTAATGAACGGCGCTAATAAAGTAGCAAACAGAATAAAGCTTATAAAAATCAGAACCGAAGCAAATATCCCCATCCATGACTTACCAATCATGTTCTCCAAATCCTTAGGCTTGGCTGCCTTATTCTGCGGCTGCATGTAAGGAACCTGCGGCTGCGGCATTACTCTCTGCTGCATGTATGGTGCCTGCGGTTGCGGCATTACTCTCTGGGGCTGCATGTATGGAGCCTGTGACTGCGGCATTACTCCCTGCTGCGTGTACGGAGCCTGCGGCTGCCTCTGCATTTCCGCCTTCAGCATATTCAGCTGATGATTCATATAATCGATTTCCGTCTGCAAATATCTGATTTTATCATCCAATATCGAACTGTTGACATTTTGATTCCTGCATTCATAAATCAAATCATTCAACTGTTTTCTATCTGCAAGCAGGCGATTTTCATAATTTAGGATTGAAACCTCTACACTGTTCAAATTATTTAAATGATTCAACTTTTTCTTCTCCACTGTTCCTATGGCAAAAGCAATATTGACCTGCGTTTAAATAAATGATACTCTAAATACATAAAAAACACAAGTTTAGAAGAATTGTTTTTCCACTTCATACTTGCAAAACGGAGGAATGCAAAATGACATATGAAGAATTATTTTCAGGCGTGAAAGCCGAATTTATGAACGCTGATGTAAGTGACGTAAACGAGCACCTGGCATATCAGTTTAATATTACAGGCGAAGCACAGGGGATTTTTTATGCAGAGGTAAAAGACGGAAAGCTGTCCGTGGAACCGTATGAGTATTATGACAGAGACGCCATGTTTACATGTAAAGCAGAAACATTGATAAAAATTGCAAAAGGGGAACTCGACCCGATTATGGCTGTCACCCTTCAAAAGCTGAAAGTAGAAGGAAATATTGAAAAAGCGTTGAAGCTAAAGGGGCTGATTGACAGCAAAAAGAAAAAAGGGTTTTAACTGTAAAAGAATATTCTAATATATAAATCAACCAACCAATTCGTGTTAAATTTTCAAGGTAAAACTATTGTCTGGAGCTGAAAAGCCCCGTCCATAAAAGGATGGGGCTTGAAACTTAGCACAATCACCTGTTTCAGCCCACGTGGCTCGGTCGTCATGGTCTTTCTTATTTATTTCATCCGGCAAATCAACTATATGAAACGTATTTATAGTGAAAGGAGGTAAAGCGTTATGAGCTGCTCAGAAAAAGATTTTGTATCAACGTATAACCAATATGTTGATATGATTTACAGGTTATGTTTTTCATTTTTGAAAAATAAGGAGGATACAGAAGATGCTGTCCAGTCAGTTTTCGTGAAATATTTAAAAATCGAAAAAAAATTTGAAAACCATCATCACGAAAAAGCGTGGTTTATTGTAACGTCGTCTAACATATGTAAAGATATGTTGCGGCAGTCGTGGAGACGCAATATTAGTGTTGAGACCTATGACTTTATTCCGGATACAGAAGATCCGACCGGCAATGAAGTCTATATGGCAATTTGGGATTTACCGTATAAGTATAAAACAGTAGTATATCTCTACTATTACGAGGGATACAAAACCCATGAAATAGCAGAAATACTGCATAAGCCTTCTTCAACTATCCGGAACCATTTGACAGAAGCCCGAAGACATCTGAAAAAAATACTAGGAGGTAATTCATAATGAGTAATGATAAAATTATTGCAGCGTGGAACAGAATGAATCCGGACAGCAGTACAAAAGAAAAAATATTGCAGCAGCTACAAGAGACTATGAAAACAAACAGAAAAAGCAGCTTCACAAGAAAGTTCCGCCGTTTTGCCGTTGGATTTGCGGCGGCAGTTATTTTATTATTAGGCAGTTTCGGAACAGTGTATGCAGCAAGTCCTGCGTTTAGAGAGTATGTGCACTCACTGTTGTTTCCTTTGTATACTTCTGATGAAATTGTAAGCATTGAAAATGGGCACATGACAGGTTCTTTCGATAAAACAGATGTATTACTTTCCTTCTTGGACAAATTTAATAAAAAGGAATTTGGAAACTCAATTACTGCGATAAAAGAAAATGGCTATCATTATAGCTTATTTATGCAAAATGAGAACCGGCTTATGGCTTTTGTAAACTGTAGTACTGAGGGGTATTGCATTGTAGTATACATGGAACGAATCGCATATGAAAGCACAGAAGGAATATGGCAGGTAACAGGTTATCAAATTTTGGAAAACGCTGCTGCTGAAAATATGAAGAGTCAGTTGGAACCGTATTCTGATACCACTGCAGAGGAAATAACTTCTTTCCCACAGGAAGATACCGCTATAAAAGGTACAGAAAATGCTGTTATTATGTATAATGTAAATGAGAAAGAAAATATTGTTTCTCTTGATGAAGACGATGGCAAGGTTGTAAGCAATATTTTAAACGCATGTGACCGGCATGATGACATAAAGGGTGATTTGTTTCAATATGTCATCAAGATAAATGATATTTCTTACATGTTCGATTCAAATGGGAATGGGATGATGGATAGCGCAGGAAAGCACCTGGGAATTACCATCAGTGAAAATGACATGATTGTCATTAGAACATTATTTGAGCTATATAATATCTCGTTAAAAGAATCCGGAGAAACCGAGCCGCCACTTAACGATTGTTCTATCGCGATAGGAAATCTATCGCTTTCACTATCCGAAAGCAGGCAGGACATTCTGGCAAATCTAGATGCAGCCGGTTTGGATTACAGCGAAGGCAAACCAGATTACCCCAATGAGGCAAAATATGACTTTTTTTATACTGCCGCAGGATATCTGCAAATTTATTTCCTTGATGATAATTGTGTCCGCATCAGATTGATTGATTTGGAATCTGCTTCAAGTTGGAATGCACAGACAGCCAGAGGACTGCAGCCCGGAGATACATATTCTCAGATGACAGAGCTATACGGAGATGACTTTGAAGCACATGCATACGCCGGCAAGGAAATATATACTATATATCGCTATTCTGCCGGCGATTGCATCTGCGAATTTGGAATATTCGGAGAAAATTCGGAAGATATTTATAATATAGACATCTATCTCCCCAGTCAATCCCCTATTTATGAATACGGAGAAGAAATACCCTTACGCTGACGACGTCCCCTTCCGCAAAGCACACCTACCGCGCCCACTGCCACATGACAAGAAAACCAAGGAGCAGTACAAAAAAGAAAATTCCGCCTGCGCATCTTTTTATTTTTTCCTTGCGCATTTCTTTTCGCAATGCCGCAACTGCGTAGTGGTCTTTTGGCAGTGGCGCAAGGAGTTCGTCGATTAACTGCTGCATGCCTTTCAGATAGGGATATTTCTCCATCATACTGCCCCATCCGGTAAGCCCCATTTCCACCTTGTCATTTCCTATCCATGCTTCCATGTGCAGCAACCCATCCCGATACTGATACTGAAAAAAGCGGTTAATCTGCGGCAGCCCTGACCCTGCTCCATAAAATTTTGACCACTCATAATACACATTCCCTGCAAAGCTCACCTTCCGCTCAAAGTGGTTTACGGACAGAAAACGCTGTATGACGCTCTCCACCCATTCTTCCTGCAATCCAAGCCGGATATCCTTTATGTATCTTTTCTCCATTTTTGCTCCCCATTTTTAAGCTTATAAAGTCATTGCCATGATATCTGAAAATTTTATATCGGTAACTTATCATTTTGCTTTATTATTTTATCACAATAATCCACGCAATCCTATCAGATATTTCTTAAAATTCTCCACTAATCCGGACGCCTAAAAGTAACAGTGTCCAAATCTGTATCTAAATCTTCAAGAACCGTTATCTCTCCACCCTCTTGTACACAAAGTACCAAATAAGTCAAAGATGTGTCTGCACCGCAACAGTAGTGGTACCGGTTGATGAACCATTATCATATAATAGTGTAACAAATTTATAACTGTTTCTCCTTGACGGTTCTACCAAAAAGTCGTATGATAGGTGCAACATTTACAACTGTCTTGACAATGGAGAAAATTCAATTTGTACGCGTGCCAAAGCACGCAGATGGGAGCGAAGATGGATAGACAAAATCTCACTCTGCTGACGGACCTCTATGAGCTTACCATGATGCAGGGCTACTTCAAAAACAAGGACAAGAATGAAACCGTTATTTTTGATGCATTTTACCGCGCCAATCCAAACGGCGGCGGTTATGCCATTGCCGCCGGCTTAGAGCAGGTTATCAATTACATCAAAAATCTTCGTTTTGCAGAAGAGGATATTGCCTATCTGGCAAGCCTTGGCATTTTCGATTCTGAATTTCTGGATTACCTGCAGGACTTCCGGTTTACCGGCGATATCTATGCCATTCCCGAGGGCACGGTTATTTTTCCGAGAGAGCCGTTTGTCAAGGTTATCGCACCCATCATGCAGGCGCAGCTTGTGGAAACCGCTATCCTGACCATCATCAACCACCAGAGTCTGATTGCCACCAAAGCCTCCCGCGTCTGCTTTGCTGCGCAGGGCGACGGTATTATGGAGTTCGGACTGCGGCGTGCACAGGGTCCGGACGCAGGCATTTACGGCGCAAGGGCTGCCATGATTGGCGGCTGTGTTGCCACCAGCAATGTGCTTGCCGGACAGCTTTTTGACGTACCTGTCAAGGGAACCCACGCCCATAGCTGGATTATGAGTTTTCCTGATGAATATACAGCATTTAAGACCTATGCCGATATTTACCCGAATGCATGCATACTGCTGGTAGACACCTACGACACATTGAAATCAGGCGTTCCCAACGCCATAAGAGTGTTCACGGAAATGCGCGAGGCCGGAATCCCTCTGACCTCATACGGCATCCGCCTTGACAGCGGCGACCTCGCCTACCTGTCCAAGAAGGCACGCAAAATGCTGGATGCAGCGGGCTTCCCTGACGCTGTCATTTCCGCTTCCAACGATTTGGACGAGTACCTGATTGACAGCCTGAAGGTGCAGGGCGCTACCATCACTTCATGGGGTGTCGGCACAAACCTGATTACCTCCAAGGACTGCCCTTCCTTCGGCGGCGTATACAAGCTGGCTGCAGTAAAAGGCGCCGACGGCAGCTTTATTCCTAAAATCAAGCTTTCAGAAAACAGTGAAAAGGTTACCAACCCCGGTAATAAGACCATCTACCGTATTTATGAGAAGGATACCGGCAAAATCAAGGCAGACTTGATCTGTCTGGCGGACGAGCACTTTGACCCTTCCGAGCCCATGAAGCTTTTCGACCCGGTGGAGCCATGGAAGAAAACCAGACTGGAGGGCGGCACTTATACCCTGCGGGAGCTTATGGTTCCTATCTTCCAAAACGGCGAGTGCTGCTATACCTCACCAAAGGTAATGGAAATCCGCGACATTTGCCAAAAAGAGCTAAATACCCTTTGGGACGAAACCAGACGTCTGGTCAATCCCCACAAGGTTTATGTGGACCTCTCCCAAAAGCTTTACGACACCAAAATCAAGCTTTTGGACGAGATGAGCGAAAAATAACATGCCAATTCATCCTTATTCCTTTTCCTTTTCTTTAGAAAAGATGGGAGCAGATTTTTTCGTCTGCTCCCATCTTCCTGTTTCTATTGGTTTTTATGCTATTTTTCGCTTTACTGCTCCATCTGTCTGCCCAAAAATCCTGCTGCTGACATAATCAGCTTGTGCTCCACTTCTCCCAGCTTCGTCTTGCTGTCGCCTTCCAGAATGACAACAGCGCCAATCACATCGCCTTCACAGATAATGGGCGTCAACGCTTCCTGCAGGTATTCCTCGTTTTCCTCTTCAATCACAGGAATAAAACTTTTCTCCCCACGGGAAGCAATAATCGTCTCCCGCTCCGCTATTTTCTCTTCCAACTGCTTGCTGATGCTTTTGCCCAAAAAGTGCTTGTAACCGCCGCTTACCGCAATGAACTGGTCCCTGTCGGCAATCAGCGCCGCATGACCCGACACCTGTGACAAGCTTTCCGCATACTGTTTGGCAAAAGTTGTCATCTCCCCAATAGGGGAATATTTCTTTAATATAATCTCGCCTTCCCTGTCCGTAAAGATTTCCAAAGGATCACTTTCCCTGATCCTCAAGGTTCTGCGGATTTCCTTCGGTATGACGATACGTCCAAGGTCGTCTATCCTTCTTACGATTCCTGTTGCTTTCATTTATTTCCTCCATTTGCAGATAATAATTTGTGAAACGTAATTCTATTATCTGTAAATAGTGGTATTTTATACCTTGAAAATCGAAATACTGTGGAGAAAAAGGAAGTTTATATTTGTTCTCTTACCTGCATTAAAGCAAACCCAAGAAGATTTTGTCCATTCCATTTTTGCATGTTAAAACGATTCGTGTCCTGCATAGACAACCCAATCCCCCATATCTTATCGTGTACGGCACACTCTGCTAAAACGGCCTCTCCTGTTTCTTTTAGTTTTCTGCCAAGCTCTTGGTTCTGTGAAAACTTGGCAAGCAAACCATGATACACTATAATTTGGCGAATTCCATTCCAAACAACATCATCATAATTTGTTACCTGCCTGCCGTATTGCTTGACTTTTGAAACATCCTCCTCTGTCAATATTTTCTGTGCCATATCAAAATCACCGAAAGTAACGGCTTTCTCATACATCATGTATTGTTCCATTGAAGAAAACGCAACTCCCTCTACAGTGAACGGAGACAAATACCAGTTACTGAGCCAGCCATTTTCCTCGTTTGGATTATGAAAGCAAATAATCTTAATCATATCTTTCCCACTTTCTTTACAGCAAGCTCCAAATCCAAGTCGTGAAGTCCCGCATATGCTTTTTTCAGATAATCAAGCGGCACTCTTTCAACCAGTTCCTGACTTGGAATATTATACTGCCATTGGTAATAAGCATAAAATTCGCCTATCCAATCGGGGATAAACCCTTTCAAAGCCTCCCCTTTTTTCAGTTTGTATTGCTCTGTTTGCTGAAAGTACTCCCACAAACCTTTTGCATCCATTGTGCAGACAAAAGCCTGCGCTTCGTCCACATATCTTCTTGTCTTACTTTTCATATAGGAACAGATAAAATCTTCTGTATCCATATCAGGATAATTTATCGCAATATAGTCAAATAGCTTTCCTTGGTTTTCTACCACCTCATCCAAATACGCTTTGGAATAAGCCTGCATATAATCACCTTGCCTTTCAAAGTAGGGTACTGAACACCTTTGTTACTTGGTTGCGATCAGAGTCTATTAATTTGCGCATATTCTCACGCGCCGCAATATCGCGCTCATTATACTTCTTATTAAACTGCATAAAGTCAACGGATTGTAAATCTTCGTGAAACTCCGTCAATTTTTCATATGCCTTTTGGGTCTTAATACAATATTGAATTCCCAAGCTACCAAGGGCAAGCAATTCCTCCAAAATATCCACATCCACCTCATCTCGAACAAACGCTTTTGCAATGTAGAAATATGATGCGTTGGCTCTCCATCCTTTAATAATGTCATATTCTTCCGTAGAAACGCCATACTTTTCAATAAAACGTTTTGAAAGCAACCGATACCGTTTTGAATCTGCTGCATCACGATGCTTCATCAGTTCAGCAAGCCACGATAGAACACTTTTATTCTGAAAATCCAATATTTTCAACTCAGCCATATCCAGTTCATATTTATGAACCCATCCATTTAAGGCGCCTGGACGATAAACTGCCCATTCCTTTGCAAGCTCTATACTTTCTGTCAGATAAAATCCCTTTCCATAATCATGTTTTTCATCGCCTAACCCAAATTGAAGCGTTATGATTTCATTTGGACTGCCATGATATAATATCATAACTATTTCTCCTTTACACAAACATCTTTTCAAGCATTGTACTCGTTTGCATCCATCTTTGAACGTAATACGTTCGCTCCATTCCATAATACAAAAATTAATTCTTTTTTACTTTCCTATATCTTCCATGCTAAATTCCAATAGTCGTATTTGTCAATATTTTTTTGCAAGTCCCTTAAAATCACAAAAGGCAACTACCGGATTCTCCACTCCGGTAGCTGCCCGCATGGTGCTTTCCTATTTTCTTCTTACGCCCAAAGGACTTCCGTCTCTCCTGACATCTATTGCCTTTTTCTTGCGTCGGCCTTCACTTTTTGCGTCTTCAAATTTTCGGTCTTTGCTTTTTTTATCGCTCTCCGCGCCTTTTCCGCCTCGGCGGCCTTTTTCGTCCTCGGACTTTCTTCCCGCGCGGCGGTTTTCCTTTTCCCCGCTGTAACTCCTGCTGTCGCGGCGGCTTTCCTTTTCTTCTCCGTAGCTTCTGCTGTCGTGACGACGGCTCTTTTCTTCCCCGTAGCTTCTGCTGTCATGGCGGCGGCTCTTTTCTTCCCCGTAGTTCCTGCTGTCGCGGCGGCTGCTTTTTTCTTCCTCAGAGCGTCTGTCAGAACGGCAGCTTCCTTTTTCTTCCTCAAATTTTCTGTCAGAACGGCGGCTTTCTTTTTCCTCTCCGCGGCTTCGGCTGCCACGGCGCTCTCCGCGTTCTTCCTCGCGTCCTCTGCCTGAGCGGCGGCTTCTTCTGCTTTCCTGTCCGCCTTCTGCGCCTCTCCTGCGCTCTCCACGGCGTCCGAATATGCCTTCCTTCTTCGGCTCCTCTACCACGATTTCCTGAATATTATCGCCCACCTGCATCCTGACAAGCGCTGCCAGAAGATCCATCGGGTCTGCTCCAAGCTCCGTGATTTTTTCTTCTATTTTTTCCTTTAAATTTTCCAAATCAGTTCCTTCTGCTTTTTCCACGGCGGATGCAATCACCTTGTCCACCTTGACATCCATAACCTGCTTTGCTTTCGGCACTTTCATTTCCGTCATCTTTGTCTTGCAGACTCTCTCAATATCCCGAATCCGGTAGAGGTCCCTTCCATAGGCAAAGGTGAACGCCATGCCTTCCTTGCCGGCACGTCCGGTTCTTCCGATTCTGTGGACATAGTACTCAATGTCCTGCGGCACATCATAATTAAATACCGCCTCCAAATCGTCAACGTCAATTCCGCGCGCCGCAACATCCGTTGCTATCAGGATTTCCAGACTGCCGTTTTTAAAACGGTTCATCACGAAATCCCTCTGCTTCTGCGTCATGTCACCGTGCAGCCCTTCCGCCTGATAACCGCGGTTTTTCAGGTTTTCTGCCAGCTCATCCACCATTCGTTTTGTGTTGCAGAAAATAATGGAACGTTTAAAACCGTGCAGTTCCAAAAGCCTGCTGATAACCTCTTCCTTATAAACACTTTTTACCACAAAATAATACTGCTTTATCAGCGGTATTGTCAGTTCCTTTTTGGTCACTTTTATCAGCTCGGCATCCTTCTGGTATTTATCCGTAATATCCAGAATCGCCTGCGGCATGGTGGCAGAAAACAATGCTGTCTGATGCTCGTTTTCAATCTCACCCAGAATGGTTTCCATATCTTCACGGAATCCCATGTCCAGCATCTCATCCGCCTCGTCAAGTATCACCATTTTTACATTCTGAAGCTTGATCGTATGCCTGCGCATATGGTCCATCACACGCCCGGGCGTTCCGACTATGATCTGCACACCACCCTTCAGCGCCTTAATCTGCCTGCTGATATCCTGCCCGCCATAGATAGGAACCATCTTCACGCCATGCATATATTTGGAAAACTTTCTAAGCTCTTCCGCCGCCTGGATTGCCAGCTCTCTGGTCGGACACAGAATAATGCCCTGTAAACTTCTGTCATTTTCATCTATTCTCTGCAGCATGGGAATTCCAAATGCCGCCGTTTTTCCCGTGCCTGTCTGTGCCTGCCCTATGACGTCCCTTCCTTCCATTAAAATCGGTATCGCCTGCTTTTGGATAGGCGTCATATTTTCAAAACCCATTTCTTTTACTGCACGGAGAATCCTCTCATCTATTCCCGAATTCTCATATTCCATATCTTCCTGCGCCTGCTCTTTTGCTCCGGTTTCTTCGTCTACTTTCATTTCATCAAAATCCATGCTATACCATGCCTTTCCATCAATCCAATGTAGCAAAAAAACAACGTCCCGTGTAAAGGACGTTGTCTGTCTACTTTTACGAACCGACTTATTGTATATTACTTTTATTGAAAAGTCAAGCCATTTTTACACTTTGAAAACGCTCATGGAGCTTTCCAGTTCGCCGGCAACCTCTTTCAGCCTGCCCGCCTGCTCTGCCATATTCTGGACAATTGCACCTACCTCTGTGGCAGAAGCAGAGGTTTCCTCCGTGCCCGCTGCATTTTCTTCGGCAATGGCGGTCAGATTCTGTACCACATCAACCACATTTACCCTCGCCTCGTCCATCCTGCTGATGCTGTTGGAAATAGCGCTTATACTTTCTAAGGAAGTATCGATACCTTTCTTTACCTCTGCAAAGCCCATGCCGGTTCTTTCCACATTGGCACTCTGCCTTGCAATGATTTCCCGCACACTATCCATGGTTTCCACTGCTTCCTCAGAATCTCGAATCAGGGAATCTATAATCTCTTCAATTTCCCTTGCAGATTCATTGGACTGCTCTGCCAGCTTCTGTATCTGAGATGCTACCACCGCAAAACCACGTCCCTGCTCGCCTGCCCTTGCCGCTTCGATGGAAGCGTTTAAGGAAAGCAGATTTGTTTCTTCTGCAATGGAAGTAATCATGGTTGTCGCTTCCCGAATCTTTAACGCAGACTCGTTGGTCGTATTGGTCTGCTCGGAAATCTTTTCGATCGCCTCTCTGGTCTGTACATTCGTCTGATCCAGTTCTTTCAGTGTTTCCAGTGCTTCAACGCTTGCCCGCTGCATTGCATCCGCATTGGAATTAAGGCTGCTGACCTGTTCTCCTGTTTCCTCCACCATGCTGCCGATTAAAATAACGTTTTCGGTTGCCTTCTGCGTCTCCTCCGCCTGTGAGGTCGCACCGTCTGCAATCTCACCGACAGCACGATCTACCTGACCGACTGCCTCACTGGTCTCCATGGTCTCGCCACTTAAGGTCTCAGCCGCCTCATACAAGCTTCTGCTCTGCTTTTTAATTTGTGCATACACCTTGACAAGCTCTTCCCGCAGTCCGGAAATGGCACGGCTCATCTGCCCTGTTTCATCCTTGCGCCTGTTCAGCTTCTCCTGCGTCTCATCTGCAGTAAAGTCCATTTCTGCCAGCTTGAGAACATTTTTAGCCAGCATATTGATGGGTCTTACCACCAGCTTACCGAGTCCGAATCCAAGCAGACCGCAGACTACCAGCACAAGAATACCGCTCATATAAGAACGCCGCATCATCATATTAACTTTGCTGAAAATCTCACTCTCATCCGCGGTAATTACCAGAATATAGTTGCCGTTGCCTCCCACATAATAGGAAGCATATTTTTCAACGCCTTTAAAATTATAAGTGATAATCGCCGGTTCCGGTATCCTGCCCTGTGAAATCTCTCCCACCAGACCCTTTACCACTTCGTTTTCTACGGACTGTCCGATTTTGTCTGCGGTCGGATGGTAGAGCATAATGCCCTGTGCGTCTGTTATGTACGCATAACTGGACGCTGCCCCTTTGATGCGGACATCCTTAAACATCTCGCTCAGTGAAGCAGCCGCTAACGCCTGTTCCTTTCCTTCCCTTGCAACCTTCTCCTCCAGATTCCGGCCGTAGACAACCGCCATGTCATACATATAATTTTCCGCATTTTCGGCAATATTTTCATTTATCAGAGGAAGGAAAGTCCAAACCTCCAAAAGCCATGTCGCACAAACACCGATGACAACACACCACAAAATTTTAATTACAATAGAATGAATCAATCCTACTTTTATTCTTTTTTTCATAAATAATACCCGTACCTTTCCCGTCTTCGCCTGCTGCATGTACATTGCTGCTGCCTGAAATGTATAAATGCCAAACAAGCCGTTAGGCTTATTTGGCATTTTACTTCGCTTATACAACAGTCGATCTAATATGTAAAATAAGAATAACTGTCCTTATTATATCGTAAATCAGCAGAAATTACAACTATTATCTATCCATCTCCGCAACACGCCCCGTGGACTTATGCTCTTTTATGATTCCTTCTATCTCCTTTAAGTCCGTAGAAAGCAAATCCCCGGGAATCGTATTTTTCAGTGCGCTGGTTGCATTGCCGAATTCCAGTGCTTTTCCGTAGTCACCTTCATGTGCCAGCAAACCGTAAAGCACACCTGAAATGTAGGCGTCGCCGCTTCCGATTCTGTCTACCACCTCAATATCGGCATACGGCGCTTCCTCATAGAACTTATCGTCCTTGGCGCTGTAAATAATCGAGCCAAAAGTATGGCGTTTCGGACTATGTACAATACGCTGGGTGGACGCCACAATCGAAATCGGATACTCCTCGGTAAAGCTCTTCATAATACTCTTTGCGTCGCCTTCCTTTAAGAACGTAAGCCGCGCCGTATCCTCGGAACAGAAAAAGATATCTACATAGGGCAGAATTCCTTCAATACATTCTTTTGCCTCCGCTCCCGTCCAAAGGTTGCCGCGGAAATTGACGTCAAAGGATATCAAGGCACCCTGCTCCTTAAACCGCTTCATCATTTCAATAGCTGTCTTTCTGCACTGTTCACTGAGCGCCAGTGTGATGCCGCTGGTATGGAAGCAGCGTGCAGAACTGTAAAGCTCATCGGTATAGTCGGACACATCAATCTTGTTGACGGATGTATTTTTTCTGTCATATACAATGCGGGGTTTTCTCGGATACGCGCCGCTCTCATAGTAATATACACCCAGCCTTGCATCCTTGTCGTCATCATACACCAGATAATCGTCGCTGACGCCGCACTGGCGCACACGGTTCTTGACATAAGTTCCTAAATCATTCGCCGGCAGCTTGGAAATAATACCGCAGCGCAGTCCCAGCATGGCAGTACCCGCAATCGCATTCATCTCCGCGCCGCCTACCTGCTTGCCCAGACTGTCCCCCCTGGTGATTCTCTCATTGTTCGGCGGCGACAACCGAAGCATCAACTCTCCCAGCGACACCAAATCAAAATCTTTTTTCATGACCCATACCTCCTTAGATTTTTCCTTATCTTATACGCTTCTCCGCTCTTTTTGTAAGCTCTTACATTTTATGCTTTCATTATAGCATGATTCGGTTTTTACGTAAAGTCTGCAAATAAAAAGTCAATAAGAGTCCCTTGCCTCAGCAGGAAACTCTTACTTTTAAGCAACCATAAACTTTTCATCAAGCAGAAGCAAGCACGGATTTTTCCGCTTCCGCATATTCATCCTCCGTATAATCCAAACCCATAATGGTATCCCTGTCAAAACCTTTTCGGATCATTTTACAGATCGTATTGATTCTTTCCCTTTTTGTAGCCTTTTCTTCAGCTTCATTCATATATTTTTCCATAACCTCACACATGACAGATACACCTCCTTCTTCTTCTTTTAGATAGCTTACCCGGGATGACAACTTCGGGAACCGCGGGTCATGAACCTCCTGTTGCATGAAACATCGCATCAGGTCCGCAATATCCGTACCATCATCCACAGAAGTATTGACAAATACCTCCTGCAAACCATCATCAATCGACTCTCCATTTTCCCGTATTACTTTATCAATATGGTAAATAGTCCTTCCATACCCTAAAAAATCTCTTTCCGATATATAAACAATGATTACCCTCGGAACATTTTCAAACCGTTCGCCCGGGTCTGTATTCTTGGTGACAATACTCGCCGCATTATAACGGGCTCTCTTTAGGTGATCATCAGAATGGGCGCGCTGTACTTCAATGTTACATCTTGCTCCGTCGCCAAGAACGCAGAGTGCATCCAGCCGCACAGACCTTCCATAAATATTCTTAATGCTTCTCTGTACGATAACCTCTTCAACGATTAAAGCATTATCCTCAAGAATCGTCCTAAGTATCTCCTGACATACCTCTTTGTCATCAGCCAGTACTTCAAAGAATACATCGTCAATGGGGCGAAAATTCTGAACCTGCTCCTTTTTTTCTTCAAATGTTTTCATAGTCCTTCCTTTCCCTGCTATGGCAGTATATGTTTATTTATATCAACAGGGAAGGAAATCAACAGTCCATCCCTGACAAATTTGGGGATGAAACCATTTATTTCATGCCTGTTACCAGACAGATTTCAAAAAGATATTCGTAATTATTATATACCATATTTTTACCGGAAATTCAAGAAAAACGCCATTACCAGATACCTGATTATAGATAGCACAAATAATGTAAAAAAAGCGCCTGACGGTTGCACAACAGCACGCTGTGGTTGGTAGCACACACCGACGCTCCGTGATAGAATAAGTCACCGGCGTTAAGTGTGATTATTATGTAACGGAATATGTACAGAAAGGAGGAATACTATGAGTGGAATTATGCTAAATCAACAGGGCTGGAAAATCCGATTATTGAAAAAGAATTTTTAAAAATGATTGGCAAAAATGCAATTGCTGCTTCTGCCTTATGGATACCAACTGCGGCGACCAACAAAGAGGCGAAAGCAGTTTTGCCCAAATGCATGAACGACCTTTTGCACGCGGGCATCCAAAGGGAAAATATCTATACATATGATTTAGATTATGTTATGGTTTATGAAGAATTAAAGAAATTTGATGTGGTATATGTCTGCGGCGGTGACAGCGCATATTTGTTGGAGCAGATGATAAAAGCGGACTTTATTGCACCAATTACAAAGCATGCCAAGTCAGACGGTGTCTATATCGGCGTCAGCGCAGGAAGTATAGTCTGCTCCCAAAACTTTGAAAAAGCCATATCCTTCCTGCCCTGTAAGCTTGATGTGCACTGCGATACCGGACATTGTGCAGGCAGTTATGACTTTGCAAAAGAGGAATGTATCCGTCTCACCAACAGTTCTGCGATTGTGCTCACTGCGTCAGAGCAAAAGATTATAGCCTGAATTCCATCTGCTATACGCAGCAGAAATATTTCCAAACGGGAGAACACGATGAAATTATCAGATAAAATTCAATATTTAAGAAAAGAAAAAGGACTTAGCCAAGAAGAACTTGCCGAAATATGCGGCGTCAGCCGACAGTCCATATCGAAATGGGAGGCGGATATCACCCTGCCGGAAATCGAGAAGTTAATCCTGCTGAGCGATACTTTTCATGTAAGCACCGACCTGCTCCTCCGCGATGATTACGAGGTGAACGGCACCAAAGAAGCGCATACCTGCGGCGCAAACGCATTGCAGGAATACAAACCGCAATTTTTTGAAGGCACTTTAATTAAAGAAAGCATAGAAGACGACAGCATTATAGACTACCTGTCCGTCAACAAGGTGGAATTATGGCACACCGGCGGGAAGCCCTGTTACTGGACAGCTCTTTTCTTCACATCAGAGCGCAAGGATATCCCCCAGCTTTTCTCCAAAGTCATGCTTTCGGGAGAAGGTGCAAACTGGTTCGTCGATTTCAAACGCGGCAGCCGGAAATACATTGTATTCCGCGACAAAATCCTGTCCTACACCATCGGTAATCCCGAGGAAAAAGAAGCTGTGTGTGCAGAATGTAGAAAAATGGGGATTTCTGATGCAGAGATGGGGTGGAGCGAGTGAGTATTTTGGAAAATAGCTGTTGAATTTCCCTACTCCTTATGTTATATTAGACATAGGAAAAGCACCCACTCCAAAGGTGGATGCCCCTCGAATAATGCTAAATGTCCTTACGGACGCCGCCTATCCTGTTGGCAGACAGGATAGGCATTTTTATTTCTTCTTGTTGTCCTTATCTCTTGTGAGAAAGGCAAGAAACGCAACAATCAAGCTGCCAAAGGTCGCTAACAAAGTTAGCATTCCAAGGAAAATTGAGATAATCTCAAATGCTGTCATATTACGCACCTCCCTTCCTATGTACTCCCAGCAAGCTAGGGCATTGGCTCGGGAGGCTGCCACTCTGTCATGGGTACTCTCCTCGAAAAAGTTTTCTTTTCGCAGAAAAACTTTTCCGTTGGCTCATCGCCATGTTTATAATCATACCATCAATGTTACAAAATTTCAATTAGTTCTTGTCGTTTTCATCGGATTTATTTTGCTAAAATATCACCAGAAATTCCTATGGCAAAAGGCATATGTATAGAATATCGAAAAATAGATAGATTCATGTACATGCTTCTGTTAAAAAATTGCCCTACCAAAAAAATTCAGGGGAACCAAAGGTTCCCCCGAATAAAAACAATAAACCAAAACACCGATATAAGCAAAATCACGATTCTATTTTAAACACATTCCATATATTCTATGTAATCTTCTTCACTGGCAAATAAGATATACTCGCCATCCACATATCCCATATAGCCGCTTGCTGTTACATAACCTTTCATATCTGTCACCTTCCTTTCATGGTTTTTGTTTACCGTTCTATTGGAAGGATAACATTTTCATTGTCCATTAATCCGTACTTTTGATTTTGCGGCTGTTCAATTTCATTTCCAAATCTTATTCTACCTTTACAGAAAATCCCTCATATATCCCTGCCGGCACTTCTTCTCCGAAGGGATATTCCTCCATAGTATCATGCTCAAAATTGTAGACTGTCACAATCTTTCTATCAGGGTCAGCCACCCAGTACTCCCTCACCCCAGCCGTGCGATACTTAAACAGCTTTTTATAATAATCCGTTTGTTTACTGCTGGGCGATACGATTTCAACAATCCAGTCCGGCGCGCCGACACAGCCTTTATCATTTAACTTATTGGAGTCGCAAATAATGCTGATATCTGGTTCCACATAGTTTTTATCATCTTCATTTAAGAATACGGCAAATGGAGCAGCATAGACTTCGCACTCTCCATTATTTCTTTTAATATAATTGTAAATTTCATTATGAAGATAACTGGAAATTCTTTGATGCACCCTGCTTGGCGGCGCCATATAATAAATCTTTCCATCAATCAATTCCGCACGTTCCCCTTCCGGCAGTGCGTAAATATCGTCAACGGTATAGATTTGTTCTTTTTTCATCCACCGTCACACCTCCCCTTATTCTACCTTTTCACCGTAAAATGCCGATAAACCTTCATAATCACCTGCACCGCACAGGTCACCAGAATAACGGCGAAGGCAATCACGCCTGCCTCACGCATAACAAGATTTAAGTACTCGGCAGATTCCGCGGTATTGTTCAAGACCAGATTTATCGTCATATGGTACAAATCACTTCCCGGTATCAGGGGAAACAACATGGGTACCAGCAGGATAATAACCGGCGCTTTCATGACCCGCGCCAGGATTTCTGCAAGCACCGCCACCGTAAGCGCCGCGCCCAGAAGGGCGGCAATTTTATCATTGTAAATATGGTACAGTACAAGGTATACGCTCCATGAAAGCGCAGCTCCCAGTCCTGCTGCCACAAGCTTTTTCCCGCGCACGTTAAACAGGATGGAGAATCCCACCGCGCCGCACATGCCCATCACGACCTGAACCACAGCCTGTCTCAAAGCACACCTCCTGTCTGCCACAGTACCAGCGCCACGCCAAAGGCGATGGCAACCGCTCTGATGACCGCCTCGCAAAGTCCGAGAAGCCCGCTGATTAAATCCCCGCTAATCATATCACGCAGCGAGGTTGTCAGCGCAAGCCCCGGTATCAGAAGCATAATATTTCCCATCATAATCCTGTCGGCAGAGGCTCCCAGCCCTATATAGACAAAAATGAGCGTCACAAACTCCGCCGATGCCGCGCATATAATGATCAGAATCAGATTCTGCACCTTCAGCCTTCTTCCCACAAGCTGGACACAGCGGATCAAGAGACCGCCCAGAAACGCCGCCGCCATATCCCGCACACTGCCTCCGAAAAAGGCGGAAAAAACTGCGGAGCTGAAGCCGTAGGTCAGAAACACCAGCCAGTCCGGATATCTCTTTTCCTGCCGGATGTCTGAAATTTCTGCCTCAAGCGCGGAAAGCGGCAGCACCTCCTTGCAGACGGCGCGCGACAGGGCATTGCAGCGCTCCACCTTGCGCATATCCGTCTCATAGGCAGTAATTCTTCTGGTCTGCGTTTCAATATTGCCGTCCGGCTCGTGCATCGTCACCACAATGCTCGAAGTAATGGTAAGCACGTCTATCTTGCTGTAGCCGTATGCCTCGCCCATATGCTGTATCGTGTTTTCCACTCTATTTACCTCGGCTCCCGCCTTCAGCATAATTTCGCCGACGTCCAGTATAGCAGACAAAAGCTGCGCTGAATTTTCAATCATCACTATCCCTCACTTCCGCTCTGACAAATCCGAATTTCACTCCTCTAACAGCAGCTCTGCCATCTCGTCCAGCAAACTCTCGGTGTCCCCTAAAAGCTGCTCCGTATTGACTGCCGTCAGTCCGACCTGCTCATATTTATAGGTAAAATAGGGATTGCCGTATGCCGTAAAAAACAGCCTGTTTTTGTGCCGTCCAATCAGAATGGGAATTCCCTTCGGATTTACCCCGGCATCTGCCTTAAACAAAAAGGTAATCCTGTCGTTTCTTCCCTTAATCTCCGTCATGCCAAGCGCATGTGCCGAAACCCGTATCAGGGAAATCCGAAGCAGATTGTCCACCGATTTGGGAATGGCGCCGAAACGGTCCAGAAGCTCATCTTTCATGTCATCCCGTTCCTTCTCATTTTCTATCGCCGCAATACGCTTATAAATATCCAGTTTCTGCACTTCATTGACAATATATTCAGGCGGAATATAGGCATCCACATCTATGTCCACCAATGTTGCAAAATCCGCGGCGGCCGAAATTCCCTGCACATTTTTTACCGCTTCATTCAGCATTTTGCAGTAAAGGTCATAACCGACCGCCTCCATATGCCCGTGCTGCGATTTGCCAAGCAGATTGCCCGCGCCCCGTATCTCCAAATCCCGCATGGCTATCTTAAAGCCGCTTCCCAAATCCGTAAATTCTCTGATGGCATTCAGACGCTTTTCCGCCACTTCCTTGAGCATTTTGTCCCGCCTGTACATCAGAAACGCATATGCCGTCCTGTTGGAGCGACCCACACGCCCGCGAAGCTGATAGAGCTGCGACAGCCCCATGTTGTCAGAATCGTGGATAATCATGGTATTCACATTGGAAATATCCAGTCCTGTCTCTATAATGGTAGTGGAAACCAACACGTCGATATCTCCGTTGATAAAATCATACATAATGCGTTCCAGTTCATGCTCCTTCATCTGCCCGTGGGCAAATGCCACCGCCGCCTCCGGCACCAACGTCTGCAGAGACGCCGCCACGTCCGCAATGTTGTGAACCCGATTGTAGACATAGTATACCTGACCTTCTCTGGCAAGTTCCCTGACAATCGCTTCGCGCACCATCTCCTCATTGTATTCCATCACGTAGGTCTGTATGGGCAGTCTGTCGTTCGGCGCTTCTTCCAGAACGCTCATATCGCGGATGCCAATCAGACTCATGTGCAGCGTCCGGGGAATCGGCGTTGCCGTCAGCGTCAGCACATCCACATTTTCCTTCAGTTTCTTGATTTTCTCCTTGTGAGCCACGCCAAAGCGCTGCTCCTCATCGATTACAAGAAGCCCTAAATCCTTGAAAACCACATCATTGGACAATACACGGTGGGTGCCGATCACAATGTCCACCATGCCCTTTTTCAAATCCTCTATCGTCTTTTTCTGCTCCGCCGCACTCCGAAAACGGGACAGCAAATCCACCCGCACCGGAAAATCCTTCATTCGCTGGGCAAAGGTGTTGTAGTGCTGCTGCGCCAGAATTGTGGTGGGAACCAGATAGACGACCTGCTTGCCTTCCTGAACTGCCTTAAATGCTGCGCGGAT
The DNA here is from genome assembly GCA_014804445.1 of Lachnospiraceae bacterium. Classification (GTDB taxonomy): domain Bacteria; phylum Bacillota; class Clostridia; order Lachnospirales; family Lachnospiraceae; genus Acetatifactor. Next base: position 108,799 of record JAAUZU010000004.1, read on the forward strand.
TGCAATTTCCGTCTTGCCGTAACCCACATCTCCGCAGATAAGCCGATCCATAATCTTGCCGCTTTCCATATCCGCCTTTGTGTCCGCGATGGCAAGAAGCTGATCCTCCGTCTCCTCGTAGGGAAACATTTCCTCAAATTCCTTCTGCCATACGGTGTCGGGGCCATACTGAAAGCCTTGCGCCTGCTGTCTTACGGCGTACAATTCCACCAAATCCTGCGCCACGGCGTCCACTGCCGTCCGCACCTTCGTTTTTGTCCTTGTCCACTCCTGCGTCCCCAGCTTGTTTAACTTGGGCGCCTTCGTGTCTGCGGATGCATACTTCTGGATCACATCAAGCCCCGTCGCCAGCACATAGAGGTTGCCGCCGTCCCGATACTCAATCTTGATGTAGTCCTTGACTACTTTTTCTACCTCAACCTTTTCGATGCCGCGGTAAATCCCCAGTCCATGGCTTTCATGCACCACATAGTCCCCGACCTTCAACTCCGCGAAATCCTTAATCTTCTGCCCTTCATATCTGGGCTTCTTTTTTCTTTTTTTCTGCTGTGCCCCGAAAATATCGCTCTCCGAAATCACGACAAAATTGAGCAGCGGGTACTCAAAGCCCTTTCCCACATGCCCATAGCAGGTCAGCACTTCCCCCGAAAGCACCTCCCGCTCCGGATTTTCCGTAAAGACAGCGGCAATCTCTTCGCTGCGCAAATCCTCCGCCAGTCTTGCCGCTCTGGTGCGGGAACCGGAGAGAAGGAGCACACGCGCGCCGTTTTTCCGGTAACGCTTTAAATCCTTCACAAGCGCCTCAAAGCTGTTATTGTAAGAGGATATGCTCCTCGCCGGAATGTCAAACCGCTTCTGCACCTTAAATATCGTGTTTTTCGGCTCCATGGCTGACAAAGCCACAAAAGGGATTCCCTGTATTACTGCGGCTGTTTCCTCCATGCCGTACAATACCTGCATCTGCCCGGGCAGGATATACCCCTTTTCGGCCCTGTGACCCATGCTCTCCCGAAATTCCATTTCCACTGCCGCCGCTTCCTCCCTAATGCGCGCCGGTTCGTCCAGAAACAGGCAGTAGCCTGCGGGAAGCAGCTTCAACAGGCTTTTTAAACACTCCTCTTGATAGAAGTATCGAATATATCCCTCCAGCCCGCTCATATCCTGAAATTCCAATACCTGCTCTCTCAGTTCCCTGATGCGGGAGACAATCCGGGCTGCCTCTTCCGTCTGAAACTTCTCCCTGAAAATCTTTTCCTGCGCGGCAGAGTCGGCTTCTATTTTTGCAAATCCCTCTTTTATCTCCTTTTCCGACAGTACAAATTCCAGCGCCGGATAAATTCTCACGGAAGAAAGCTGCTCGATAGAACGTTGGCTCAAAATGTCAAAGCTCCTGATGGATTCGACCTCGTCCCCCCACAGCTCGACACGATAGGGATTTTCTTCCGTAACGTCAAAAATGTCCACAATGCCGCCTCTTATGGAAAACTGCCCCGGCGACTCCACCTGATAGTTCTTTTCATACCCCATCGCCACCAGCTTTTTCGACAGCGCACTCTCCTCCATGGCAGTTCTTTTATCGATAAAAACCGTGTCCGTCTCCACATTCCATGCCGCCTGCGGCGTCATAAGCGCCGCGAAGGTAGTAACCAGCGTAAACGGCCGTCCCTCCGCTATCCTTCGTAAGACCTTGATACGTTCGCTGGTCAGCCGGTTGCCATGTATGTCGGCCTGAAAAAAGATTAAATCCTTCGCCGGATACAGCATTACATTTCTGTCGTAAAATTTATATTCTTCGTAAATCTCCTTTGCCCGCAAATCGCTGTAGGTCACGATAATCTTATGGCGGAAGCCTTCGCTGAGCCCATAGACCATATGCAGCTTCTGCGACTCCACACAGCCCGTCAGCGCCACGGACTGCCCTTTAAAGCCCTGTGCCGCCTCTTTGCCTGCGCCCGAAGCGCCCTTGCCGTATACCAGTTTTCTAATCTCCTCGTACTCTGCCAGTTCCCGCAGAGGCGCTAGTAATGCCTGCATATCTATACTCCGTTTCTGCGCGGTTTCAGCGCGCAAAGTCATTCTTTGTCAGGGAAACGCTTTACACCTTATCAATGCTTTCCGTTAAACTGATTCATGGCGGCTTCGATTCCCTTTGTCAGAACCGTGCGGACAGCATCAGCCGCCTCCGCCACCGCTTCATCCACCAGCTTTCTTTCCTTCGCTTCAAAATGGCCGAGCACATAATCCGCCAAATCATACCCTTCCGGCTTTTCCCCCACACCCAGCCGGATTCTCTGAAACTCCTCATGCCCAAACAGGGCTATGATATTTTTCAAGCCGTTATGTCCGCCCGCACTCCCTTTTTTGCGGATGCGAATCTGCCCCGGCGGCAGGCTGATATCGTCCGAAATCACAATCAGTTCATTCTTCACGTCAATCTTGTAGTAATCTGCCAGTTCACGGATGCTTTCCCCGCTCAGATTCATATAGGTCTGCGGCTTCGCAAGAATCACCTTGCAGCCCCCTATGACGCCTTTGCCTATGACAGCCTTGTGTTTTTTCTCTAAAATCCTTATATTTTCCTGTTCCGCCAGTTTATCTATCACATCAAATCCGACATTATGCCTTGTCTTTGCATATCCCCTGCCCGGGTTGCCTAAACCTGCTATCAAAAACATCATGTTTCCCTTTCCTTGCTTCTGTTTCTTGGGGTTAATGTCCCGCTTTGCCATTATAGCATTTTTGGCGGAGAAGATACAAGATATTTACGCATATGCCTTGCGATATTCCAGTGGTGTGAACCCGCAATGCTTTTTAAATACATTTTGAAAATAGGACTGACTGGAAAAGCAGAGATAGCTGCTAATCTCCCCCAGTGATTTATCTGTATATTGCAGCAGAAATTTTGCCTCGCGGATCTTACATGCAGTAATGTATGCGCCGATAGTCATTCCCAGTTCCTGTCGGAATTTTTTGAACAGACAAGCCCGGCTTTTACCGAAAAAAGCAACCACGTCAATGGCGCTGATCGGTTCATTGATATGCGTGGATATATATTGTATGCAGGTGTGAATCTCTTTGGAAATTCCGGCCGGAAGCCGCTGTTTGGCCACTCGCTTGGTAAAGTCCATCAGCATATTGTACTGCAGATTTTTGACAGCCTCTACGGACTGCAGCCTCTCGCACTCCTGTGTATACACATCAATAAGCTGATATGCCTGCTCAATATCCATACCACCGGGAATGGCAGCTTCCTTGCCAACCATGGCAGCCGTCCCAATCAACAGGTTTTTAGCCTGACGCAGAGGCGTATCTGCCAGCTTACCTTCCTTAATAGGCGCTGCAAGCAGTGATTCCATGAGAAATTGATTCAGTTGTTCTGTATCCCCACGCTCTATCAGACTCAGCATTTGCCGTTCAAAGTTATAAGTGCCATGCTGACGCTGGTTTTCCCTGTCCTGATAGGCTTTTTCCGTATGCTGCTGTCCTATCACCTGCTGGTATCCTGTATCCGTGATACTAAAAGCTTCTGTTACACTGAGTTGTTCACCGGTCAGAATATAATGCAGATAAACCAGCAGATTCAGAAACTGATTATAAGTGTATTGCGGTATGCCGCCAAGAAACTGTGCGATATCTCCCTGTAAACCCGGGGATATTGCATTTTTGTTTATGTAAGCCCGTATACCTTCTTCCGTTATGGGCGTACTGTACGCAGGTCCCAGAACAAAGCAATTATCAGCATCATATTTAACCAGGCCATAGAAGCCAGTGTCAGAAGAGACATACACTGCGGGACTTCCCATTTTCAGCAGTTTCGGCATCACGAAGGGATAGGGGTCACTGTCACCATGAAACCCTGCTGAACAGATAAAGTCAGAGCGGCAATATAATGCAATAGGCAAATAATGCGAAGCATAAAACATACTGCAAAAAACGCGTAAATCCCTCATCACAAATCCTCTTTTCAAAATACTAATTTACAAAAGTATAGATTATATTGCAATATTTCGCAAGGGTTCTCTGATAAAATAACAATATATTTCAGTAATTGTGTGGTGAGCAAATGAACATAGATTTTTGTAATGATTGGAGCTTTTACAAAGAAGGGGAAAAACCTGTCTTGGTCAATCTTCCTCATGACGCCATGCTTTTGGAAAAGCGGGACGGCAACTGTCGGAACGGGATTAATACCGGTTACTTTCCGGGCGGCAGATATGTATATGAAAAGATTTTTAATCTTTCCGCGCAGAACATCGGTAAATCCATTGTACTACACTTTGAAGGCGTCTACCAAAACTGCATCGTTTCTGTCAACGGCCGACAGGCAGGCAGCCACAAATATGGATACACTGCATTTGATGTGGATATCTCGGAAGCTGTGCACGCCGGCAGCAATAAGGTAACTGTCAATGTTGATAATACTCTGGAGCCTAACTGCAGGTGGTATTCCGGCTCCGGCATTTACCGCCCCGTGCATCTGCAGATTCGTGAACGCATGCATATCAGGTCGGTACATATTCGGACAGTTTCCATTGAACCCGCTGAAATTGAAGTGGACGTGACGACTACTGCCGAAACATCCGTTACAGTGGAAATCTACGATACGGATACATTGGTCGTTTCCGGCAGCCCCGGTATGATTACAGTACCCAATGCAAAATTGTGGAGCGCAGAGCATCCCCATCTCTATCGCTGTGTGGTTCGGACAACAGAAGATGAACAACAAATCCGCTTCGGCATCCGCAAGCTGGAATGGAACGCCAAAACCGGACTGCTCATCAATGGTAAACGTGTATTACTCCGCGGCGGCTGTATCCACCATGACCACGGTGTGCTGGGCGCCTGCGAATTCTACGCTGCCGAAGAGCGCCGCATCCGGATTCTGAAAGAAAGCGGCTTCAACGCCTTGAGAATTGCCCACAATCCCGCATCACAGATTACACTTGATATCTGCGACAAGCTGGGTATGTATGTAATGAACGAGACATTTGATGGTTGGTATGTTCCCAAAACTTATCACGATTATGCCCGTTGGTTTGCAACTGAATGGAAGAACGATTTGACCACCATGGTAGAGTCTTCCCGCAACCATCCCTGCGTCATCATGTACTCCATCGGCAACGAGGTCTCCGAAACTGCGACCCAAAAAGGCGTGGAAGTCTGCAGGCTGCTCACTGACTTTGTACACGGTCTGGATAACTCCCGCCCCGTAACAGCCGGCATCAATGTCCTGTTAAATGTCTATGCCAATATGGGCATGGGTGTCTACAAGGATAAAGGCGATTACAAGCCGGAACCTCTGCCGGGCAAAAAGCACTATAAAGAAAAAAAGACCGGCTCTGCATTTTTCAACGCCATGGCTCAGAAACTGGGCTCCCTGATGTTTTTTATGAGCAGTGGCAAAAAGGGAGATAAAGCCTGCTTCGGAGCAGCACAGGGAATGGATATTCTGGGGTTGAATTATGCTTCCTCCCGATATGACGAGGATTCGGTCAAATATCCCGACAGAATAATGGTAGGAAGTGAAACCATGGCTGCCGACCTGCCCTACAACTGGGAGCGGGTAAAAAGACATCCTCAGGTGATTGGCGATTTCGTATGGGCGGCCTGGGATTATCTGGGCGAAGCGTGTATCGGCGACTGGACTTATCATTCCTATAAAGGGCTGCCGCTGCTGGCCGGCCAAGGAATGATTGATATTACCGGAAAACCGCTTGCCTCCATGTACTTCATGCAGATTGTCTGGGGGCTGAGGAAGAAACCCTTTATCGGCGTCCGGCCTGTGAACCACTCCAAAGAAACTTCCAGTGCCGGCGCCTGGCAATTCACCAACGCCATCGACAGTTGGAGCTGGCAGGGATATGAGGGTACAAAAGCCACTATAGAAGTATACGCAGCCGCTTCGTCTGTCAGGCTGCTGCTGAACAATAAAGAAATCGGCATAAAACCTGTCAGGAAATACAAGACGATTTTCAAGGCAGCTTACCAGCCCGGAACACTGACAGCGGAAGCACTGGATGAAAAAGGTAACATCATTTCCTCTCATAGTCTGTCCACTGCAGGCGCAGAAACGATTCTGACAGCCGTGCCTGAAAAGAAAGTGCTTTGTGCCAACGGGCAGGACCTTTGCTATCTGCCTATCGAATTTACGGACTTGAATCATAACCTTAAACCCTGCATAGAACGTCGCGTTGAGGTCACAGTCACCGGAGCGGCAGCATTGGCCGGCTTTGGCAGCGCTCTATGCAAGACGGATGAGGTGTTTCACGAAAACCATCACAACACCTACCGTGGACGTGCATTGGCTGTACTTCGAAGCGGCATGACTCCCGGCAAGGTAAACGTTACAATCAGTTCCACAGGTGTAGAGCCTGTCACTGTAGAATTGGAGGTACAATCATAATGGCAAAATTTCGCCTGTTTGGACGCAAAACCGATGAAGTGTCTGAAAGAGAATCCGCCCATCGCCGGCTCGCCCGAACGATTGCGGCAGAAGGCATGGTGCTTCTGAAAAACGAGGGTGTGCTGCCACTGCAAAACAAAAAAATTGCCTTGTTTGGCGCCGGTGCCCGTATGACTGTCAAAGGCGGTACGGGAAGCGGCAATATGCAGGAGCGCTACAGCGTGAACATTGAAGAGGGTTTAAAAGAAGCGGGCTTTGAGATTGCCTCAACCCGCTGGCTTGACCGTTTTGATGCTTCCTACGCTGCCGAAAAGGAAACGTGGCGTCAGGGAATCGAAGCGCGTATCAGGCACTATAAGCCTTGGCAGGTTCAAAATATGTTTGACGAAGTTATCCACGTAACTCCACTGCGCTTTCCCATAGGCGACGAGATTTGTTTGGAAGATCTGCCCGATGATACTGATACAGCTATCTATGTAGTCGCCCGGCAGGCAGGAGAAAGCACGGACCGCAGACTGGAAAAAGGGGATTACTATCTGTCCGATATAGAAGAAAAGAATCTCTGCACTCTGGCAGGAAAATACAATAAACTCCTTCTGGTGATAAACTGTGGCGGCATTCTGGACCTATCCATTCTAGATACTGTTCCCGAAATCGGTGCCGTTTTATACTTTGTGCAGGGCGGCGAAGAGGGAGGCAGTGCTTTTGCCGACCTTGTCAGCGGCAATGTTACCCCTTCCGGCAAATTGACTGACACCTGGGCAAGAGACTATTACGATTACCCTTGTGCCAAAGAATTTGGTATTCTCGGAGATGTGTTGCAGCAGGACTATAAAGAAGGCATCTATGTGGGCTATCGTTGGTTTGATGCGAACGGGATTGTTCCCCGCTGGCCTTTTGGCTACGGTCTGAGCTATACAAACTTTGACATTCAGCCCCAAAAAACAGAGGTCCTCGGCACCACGGTATCGGTGAACATCTATGTGCGCAATGTGGGCCATAAGTATTCCGGCAAAGAGGTTGTACAACTTTATATTGCAAAACCTGATGGAAAACTCCGTAAGGAGAAAAAAGCCCTTGCCGCATTCCATAAAACCGGCCTGCTTGCTCCCGGAGAACAAGAAAGCATTACACTGCAGTTTGACCTGCGTGACTGTGCTTCTTACGACGAGGATTCTGCCTGTAAGATTCTGGAAGCCGGAGAATATGGAATTTATCTTGGTAACGACTCACGGCAGAATGTACTATGCGCAGTACTGACTCTTGCCAAAACCGTCGTCACGGAAAAACTCACAAATATCCTCCCCGTTCCGGCCGCCTTTGATACATTCAGCCCCGGTGCGGCCCATATATGCTATCCGCAAGATGTTTTGAAACTCGCCATTGACGTGGATGCTTTTATCTTAAAAGAGACAACATATGAAGCCCCTGCACCTGTTATTCGGACAACGCAGACCAAAGAATATATCAAATTTCTTTCCGATAAAGAACTGGTTTCGCTATGCGTAGGACCGGGTTATAGTGGTTTAGGCTACAATGTGACACCTACTGCTGTAGGCCGCACAAGCATTGAACTGCTGAAAAAGGGGATTCCCAATGTCAACTTCTCCGATGGTCCTGCAGGTTTGAATCTCTGCCCTAAAAATGCGTATACCAAGCTGGGAATTCCCAATTACATTGATGAAGTGCCTCCCGACTGGCAATGGGGATGGATTCGAAAGATTGAACCTTTTGTCCTTGCCAAGCCCGGCAAGGGATATCGGGTATATCAGTACATGACCTGTTTTCCGGCTGTGACTTTACAGGCGCAGACATGGAATCCTGCTCTAATCGAGGAAGTTGGAAGGGCAGTTGGCATAGAAATGATGGAAACCGGTGTCACTCTCTGGCTGGCTCCCGGCATGAACATACACCGAAATCCCCTGTGCGGCAGAAATTTCGAGTATTACTCAGAAGACCCGTTTGTGTCCGGCATTATGGCGGCAGCAGTCACCAAAGGCGTTCAAAGCCACAAAGGGGTGGGTGTTACCATCAAACACTTCTGTTGCAACAACCAAGAGGATAAGAGGGAAACCGTTTCTGAAAATGTCCCGGAACGGGCTCTGCGTGAGATTTACCTGCGTGGTTTTGAAATCGCTGTTCGCAAGGCAAAGCCATGGGCAGTCATGACTTCTTACAATCTGGTCAATGGGGTGCATACTTTTGCCGGTTACGACCTCTGTGTAAAGGTTCTCCGCAACGAATGGGGATATGATGGTCTGGTTATGACCGACTGGACCGCCAGCGAGAAAAATCCGGGGGAGCATGTATCCTGTATTCTCTCCGGAAATGATTTAATCATGCCCGGTCATCCAAAAGCAAAGAAGGAGCTGCTGGAGGCCCTGAAGAACGGTAAGCTTAAAAGAACTGATTTAGAGATTGCGGCAGCTAATGTCCTGAATGTCATTTTCTCCAGTAATGTGTGGAAAATTTAATAGAATAAACGATTAAGAGAGGTAGCGCTATGAAAACAATGGAACAAATCAATTCAAGAGACTTGAAGGAACTATCCAGAAGAAAAGCCCAAAAAAACCAAAAAATTCTGAAATACGGTCTGCTCATGACGTTGGCCGCACTGTTTCTCGCCAGTGTGGTAGACGAGATCAGCTCTGCCATAGGTGTGCAGATACAATCCAGTGTGGTTACGGAATTCTTTGCAAATCCCCTGAATCTGCCATATAATGAAGCTATGTCCATGTTCAGCACAGTCACTATGTTTTCCTACGCCTTGATGTCTTTGGTGCCGTTCTACAAGGCACTGGCAGACAAATTTGGCCGTAAGCCCTTTCTGGTCTTCAATACTGTCGGCATGGGCGTAGGTATGCTTCTGGCATGGTGGTCCCCCAACGTGGTTGTCTACTTTATCGGCTATGGTCTGACGATATTTTTTGTCCAACACGATATGCAGATAGTCTATCTGTATGAAATTGTTCCCAAGGAAAAGAGAGCCACAATCTACGGCTTAATCAAAGGAATCAGCACACTCGGCGTTGTTCTGATTCCTGTGCTGCGGGGCGCTGTCATGGGAAACGATACCACATTATGGCGAGGTGTATATCTGCTGCCAGCAGTCATTGCGATTGGGGTTTCCATCTTCTCTTTTGTCATAACCAGGGAATCCAAGACCTTTCTGGAACAGCGGATTGCATATCTGGAATCTCCCTATGAAGAACGCCACCCCGAAAAGAAGAAACTTTCTCGTGAGGAAAAGAAAGCGCAGAAAACGACAAACAATCCGCAAAAGTCCGGTGTATTCCACGCATTGGGGCACCTGTTCAAAAATAAGCAGTTATTCTGGCTTTCCATCGTCAGCATGGTATTCGCTCTTGGCAGCACGACCATTTCCGGATTTTCCGAGTCCATTATGACGGATTTTGGCATGACCGCAGAAGCAGTCAATCAGGCCCTGCTGGTATATCCCTTCCTGTATGCCGCTTTGATTTGCGGTGCAGGTTTTGTCGGCGACAAGCTGGGCAGAAAAACCATTGTCGGAGTTTGCGGCACTTTGGCGGTTGCCGGCTTTATCGGATTTAATTTGTCCGCATTCTTCGGCGCCTCTCCCTATCTCATCGGCGTCTTTTACGGGCTGTATCTGGGATGCTGGTGGATTACACTGGATTACTGCTCCATGATGGTCGCAGAATCTGCTCCCACCTATAACCGCGGTTCTGTTCTGGGAGCTGTCGGACTTATTACCATGGTGGGCAGCGGTCTGGGCCAGGTCGTTCCTATTATTGCAGTACTGCTGTTTGACAAAATCGGCTTTGGCTACATGGCAGCCAGTATGCCTTTTGCATTTGCAGGTGTACTGCTGATGCTGCTGAAAATCAAGGAAACCAAGGGTGTGGACCTGAATCAGGTTACTTATTAAAGAAAGTGTTGTGATATAAATGCCTAATCCATTCTTACCACTGAATACCTATATTGCAGATGGCGAACCTCATGTTTTTGGTGACCGTGTATATCTTTTTGGTTCTCATGACAAAGAAGGCGGTGACACATATTGCATGTTGGACTATGAATTCTGGTCGGCTCCTGTCACAGATTTGAATCACTGGAGTTCAAAAGGGATTTCTTACTCTGCCCAGCAAGACCCACTATACAGTGAGAAACTGCAATATATGTATGCTCCTGATGTGGTGCAGGGCAATGATGGCAGATTCTACCTCTATTACTGCATGTCCGGCAAAAAAGGCACAGGCGGTTACGGACAGCCAATCAGCGTAGCCGTCTGTGATACGCCTGATGGAAGGTACGAATATTACGGCGTTGTCAGAAACCCTGACGGCAGCCCCATGCTAAAGTACGTCACCTTTGATCCTGCGGTTATCAATGATAACGGCGTTGTACGGCTCTATTATGGCACATGGTACCCTTTTCATGAGCACGGAAAACTTTTAGACGGCATTTCCCATATGGTCGAAAGCAGAATGTTTGGCAAATCAATATCGGAAATCAAGGCATGCAAAGACTGTGTCATGGGAGCCATTCATGCAGAACTGGCCGACGATATGCTTACGCTCCAATCAGAACCCGTGCCTATTATGCCGTCCCGCGTAAAGGGAACTACCTTTCAAAAGCATCCGTTTTTTGAAGCCAGTTCCATCCGTAAAATAGGAGACACCTATTACTTCCTATACTCTTCCAGTCGCGGGCATGAGCTTTGCTACGCCACCAGTCCATATCCGGACAAAGATTTCACCTATGGCGGCATCATCGTATCCAATGGAGATGTAGGTTATCGCGGCAGAACGGAAAAAGACCGACTGAACACCACAGGCACCAATCATGGCAGTATTGTATGCATAAAGGGTCAGTGGTACGTGTTTTACCATCGGAACACCAACAAAACCGCTTATTCCCGGCAGGCCTGTGCGGAACCTATAGAAATTCTGCCCAACGGTACAATTCCTCAAGTAGAAATTAGCAGTCAGGGCTTTTGCAGAAACCCGCTGGATGCCACGGGAACATACCCGGCGGCTATCTGCTGCAATCTGACCAACAAAAAAATGCCGCACCAAGGAAACGGTATTATCAGGAAAAAGATTCCCTATATCACTTGTGAGAATGGCGAACAAATTGTGGTTGCCACAAACAATACCCGCATTGTTTATAAATATTTTTATTTCTCTGACCAAAAAACAAAATTGAATCTTTGTTATAAGGCAGGCGGAACGGGAAAACTTACCATTAAAGTCTCCGGATATCATAAACCTGTCGCCGTGATAACTGTGAGCCAAACCAAAAACTGGAAAAATGCCGCCATTGAATGTAATATCCCGGCAGGCGTCCATGCATTAACATTCCTATGGCAAAGTAAATTTGATTTAAGATTGTCAAAGTTTACTATGCCGTAAATGATTCTTCAAAATGTTCCAATGTATGGGCAGGATATGCTTTTGTCCAGTGGTGTGGCTGCAGCTCACCCAAAGTGACAAATTGCAAAGAATTATCATCTGTGGTAACTGCCACCTGCACATCCTCTCCCCAAAACCGCAGGCGTTCCTGGCATATCCCACACGGGGACAGGACTTTATAAGGAGCGTTTTCATCATCCCGAACCAGGCACATGCAATGCGTAACCCTTTCGTTGTATTTGTGCGCCTCCAGCATTGCACCCGTCTCGATACACAAAACAGCCGACGCATTTGCTGTGTCAATGCTGACACTGGTAAAATAATGTCCGTTCGCCGTATGCACGACTCCCGCCCCACCCCAGCCGGTGGGATATCGCTTTTCAATCAATGCCACGGCCTGATGGTACATCTCTTTTTCAATGTCAAAGTCTCGCATGTTGTACCTCCTGTAAATTCTTAGTTTGGTCTCTATTTTGCTTTGAGGGCAGTATAGCATAGATTACTTTTTGGCGCAAGGCAGGGGACGTGTCGTGGCGTAAGCTGGGACTTGCGGAGAGTCACGCCGGCAGCGGAGCCTGTGGCATATTCCCAAGTCACCACGCTTTCGCTCAGCAAGAAACGTAGCAGTACTAGGCTCGAAAGGACCTCGCCAAGTGCTGACGTTTCTTAATGGGTTCCTTTGGGAATATGCCACAGGCTCCGCTGTCGTCTGAAAGTCGCAAAGGCAGGCTTACGTCAGATACCTCCTTCAAAAAAGACCATGCACGTATTGCAGCTTGACAGCAGGGTGTAATTGCTCTGTCCTTTTTTAAGTAATTTATAGCTATTGCCAAAACTTTCCTCCCTAACCCGTCTTTCTTGTCGCCACGCGCTTTTTTATTCTTATATGCTTTTTTGCAGCGAATTTCTCATTCCGCGCTTTCAGCAGGGCATCAGCCCGCACTATGGGGCAATATCCCGAATTGCGGCTCCCAGCCGTCAGAGCCTCCGTATTCCAAATTCAGACCGTATAAAAACGTTGGCGCTTGGCGAGGTCCTTTCGAGCCTAGCGTCCACTACGTTTTTATCCGAGCGAGAGCGCGTCTGAATTGGAATACGGAGACTCTGACGGCGTGCCCCGCTGCAAAATCGTTCCTTGCCGCAAAATTGCTACTCGCCACAAAAAAGAGGCGCCTCCCTCATGGAAGCGCCCCACTCTCTTTGATAAAAAATAGTTGTCCTGCTCATCACTCTTCCGGTTCAAGCAATGCTTTTTCATATCCTTCCAGAATAATCTTCTGGATGGCATCCCTTGTCGTGGAATTGATGGGATGTGCAATATCGCGATACTCGCCGTCCATTGCCTTCTTACTAGGCATTGCAATGAACAGCCCCTTCTCCCCTTCAATTACCTTGATATCATGTACGACAAATTCGTCGTCAATGGTAATTGAAACAATCGCTTTCATTTTGCCTTCTTTCGTAATTCTGCGAACACGAACATCGGTAATTTGCATTTTTGTTACCCCCTTTGCAATACATCAGATAACATATCTTTCGTCTCGTTCTATTACTATCTTGATTCCGTTTTCTCCTACGTGGTAGGAATTTGCACGAATCGTATCGCGGCTCTCCACGATACAGTTTTCAATGTGGGTGTTATCACCAATATATACATCATTCAGAATGATGGAATTCTTGATGTAACAGTTGTTGCCGATAAAGCTCTTCTTAAACAGCACGGAATTTTCCACTACGCCGTTGATAATAGAACCACTGGCAACCAGGCTGTTTTTCACCTGTGAGCCTACATTGTATTTTGCGGGAGGCAAATCACTCACCTTGGAATAAACATCCGGATATTGCTTAAAGAAGTAGTTGCGCACTTCAGGCTTTAAGAAATCCATGTTGGTGTTGAAGTAATCCTCAACGGACGCAATATTTCTCCAGTAATCCTTCATTTTGTAGCCATAGATGCGCTTCATATCCTTGTGGCGTATCAGAATATCCCTGACAAAATCGTATCTGTCCTCTTCCGCGCAGCGCTCTATCATCTCAATCAACTGGCGTCTTCTGATAACGTAGATACCGCAGGAAATCGTGTTTGACTTTGCCACAATCGGCTTTTCCTCGAATTCCTCTATGCGGCAGTCCTCGTCCATCTTGATGGTGCCAAAACGCTCTACATTGATGTCAGGCTCCATATCCCTGCACACCACGGTGATATCTGCCTTCTTTGCGATGTGATATTCAAGCAGCTTGTTGAAGTCCATCTTGTATACACAGTCGCCGGAGGCAATTACAACATACGGCTCGTGGCTGTCTTTTAAGAAATGAAGATTCTGGTAAATCGCATCTGCCGTGCCGCGGTACCAGTTATTGCTGTCAGCCGTCACTGCCGGTGTCAGCACATACAGACCGCCCTGCTTACGTCCGAAGTCCCACCATTTGGAGGAGCTCAAATGCTCGTTTAAGCTGCGGGAATTGTACTGTGTAAATACTGCCACCTTCTGGATTTTGGAGTTGGACATGCTGCTAAGTGCAAAATCAATACTGCGGTAGCTGCCCGCAATGGGCATTGCGCTGATTGCGCGCTTCTGTGATAATTCTTTCATACGGTGGTTATTACCACCTGCTAAAATAATTCCGATTGCTCTCACTGTCATTCACCTGCCTTAATCAAAGTTTTACCACTTGCGAGAGTGGAATTTTCGTAATCTGCTGCTGTCGTAACACCCGAAATAACTGTGTTCTTGCCCACTGTTACCCCTTTGGGAATCACACTCTTTTCACCTACGGTCACAATGCCGTGATTATAGATGTGCGGAGCCGTATCATTCTCTGCCTCGTCTCCAATGCCGAGCCTTACATTATCTTCGATTACAACGTTTTCCGCTACAATCGCTTTGTTCAGCTCGCAGCCTCCCTGTACAACGGTGTTATTCATGATAATCGAATCCCTTACCACAGTGCCTGCGCCAATGGTAACGCCGCAGCCGATAACGGAATTATATACCTTGCCGTAGATATCGGTACCTTCTCCTATGATGCTACGCTCCACCACGCTGTCCGAAGAGATGTACTGCGGGGGAAGAATCTCACTGTTTGTATAAATCTTCCAGTATTCTTCGTAGAGGTTGAACTCGGGAACAATGTCTATCAGCTCCATGTTTGCTTCCCAATAGGAGCTCAACGTACCTACATCCTTCCAGTAACCATTAAACTCATACGCATACAGGGGTTGTCCCTTTCCATGGCAGTAAGGAATCACGTGCTTGCCGAAATCGAGCGCCGACTGCTCTGCCATCGCTATCAGGGCTTCCTTCAAGGTCTTCCAGTTGAAGATGTAGATACCCATGCTCGCCAGGTTACTTCTGGGGTTGGCAGGTTTTTCTTCAAAGTCCATAATCTTGCGGTTTTCATCGGCAATTACGATACCGAAACGGCTTGCTTCCTCGAGGGGAACCGGCATAACCGCTATGGTAACGTCCGCGCCGTTTGCCTTGTGGAAGTCCAGCATTACCTCATAGTCCATCTTGTAAATATGGTCGCCCGAAAGTATCAGGACATATTCCGGATTAAAGCTCTCCATGTAGTCAAGATTCTGGTAAATGGCATTTGCCGTACCCGTATACCACTCGCTGTTTGAGCTTTTCTCATAGGGCGGTAGTATTGTCACACCGCCGATATTCCTGTCCAAATCCCAAGGAATACCAATACCGATGTGCGTATTCAGCCTAAGCGGCTGATACTGGGTCAGCACGCCCACTGTGTCCACGCCAGAATTGATGCAGTTGCTGAGCGGGAAATCGATAATCCTGTATTTGCCGCCAAAGGCAACCGCGGGCTTTGCTACTTTGGATGTCAGCACACCCAGGCGGCTTCCCTGTCCGCCAGCCAGTAACATGGCTATCATTTCTTTTTTAATCATGTCATCACCTCATAAACTAGTCTTTGTAACGCAAAATCCGCTTTAGAATATTATAACATATCATTTGTAAAAATAAAGCCTTTTTTTGTTAATTTTAACTATTGATTTTTGAAATCCGCTATTTTTCATTGTCAATTTTGGGCATACTAACTTTTTTAAAGTTATATGCAAATATCATTTGTTTTTTATCATGCAAATGCGTATAATAGTATGAGTACCTTAATAACAATAAAAACAGGAAGTGTCATTATGTATCAAATTGATTTTCGTCACCCAATTCATGTATACTTTGTCGGAATCGGCGGCATCAGCATGAGCGGTCTTGCGGAGGTTCTCCTCGAGGCAGGCTTTACCGTATCAGGCTCCGACAAGCAGGAATCTGCCCTCACAAAGGCATTGGAGGACAAAGGCGTCAGAATATTTTATGGACAAAGGAAAAGCAATATCACGCCCGATATAGACTGCGCCGTCTTTACAAGCGCCATACATCCCGACAATCCGGAGTATGCTGCCGTAAAAGAGTTGTCCATTCCCAGTCTGTCCCGCGCAGAGCTTTTAGGACAGATGATGAAAAACTACGGAATGTCCGTTGCAGTCAGCGGCACGCACGGCAAGACCACCACCACAGCCATGATATCCGAAATTCTGCTTCACGCAGATTTAGACCCCACGTTGTCCATCGGCGGCATTTTAAAGTCCATCGGCGGCAATATACGTGTCGGCAAATCAGAATATTTTGTGACGGAAGCATGCGAATATACCAACAGCTTTCTAAGCCTCTTTCCCAAAACAGGCATCATCCTTAATATAGAAGAAGACCATCTGGACTTCTTTCAGGATCTGGCGGACATCCGCCGCTCCTTCCGCCGCTTTGCTGAGTTGATCCCTTCCGACGGCACGCTCATTATAAACGGCGAAATACCCAATCTTTCAGAATTTACCGACGGGCTTTGCTGCCGGATTGTGACTTTTGGCTTCTCCACGGAATGTGACTATCATCCCCTGAACATCACATCCACCGAGAATGGCGGCACTTCCTTTACGCTCTGCTGTCCCGACGGCAGAAGCAGTGATTTTACGCTCTGTGTTCCGGGCGAACACAATGTATGTAACGCGCTTGCCGCGCTTGCGCTTGCTGACTCGCTTGCCATACCGGGGGAAACGGCAAAAAGGGCGCTCGAATCCTTCCATGGCACGAACCGCCGTTTTGAATACAAGGGCTGTATCGGCGGTGTTACTATAATAGATGATTATGCACATCACCCCACAGAAATTACAGCAACTTTAAAAGCGGCGGCTTCTTACCCCCACAAAACGGTATGGTGCGTCTTCCAGCCCCACACCTATTCCAGAACCAAGGCGTTTATGAAGGACTTTGCAAAGGCGCTGTCCCTTGCCGACAAGGTCGTGCTGGCTGACATTTACGCCTCAAGAGAGACCGACACACTGGGCATAAGCTCAAAAAATCTGCTCGAAGAGCTTACCTCTCTCGGCTGCGAATGTTATTATTTTCCTTCTTTTGATGAGATAGAAAATTTTTTACTACAAAATTGTATCAACGGTGATTTGTTGATAACTATGGGGGCCGGAGATATAGTAAAAGTCGGGGAAAAGCTCCTCGGAATGTAGTTTTCCACAATATCCACAATTCTTTGGCGGCAAAACTGCCGAAAAAATTGTGGATATTGCTTTTTTATACTGTGGATATCTTTTGACAGCAAAACGCTTCTTTTTCCTCACCAAAACAACCGAAAAGGAAAATGGCGCGCTTTTCTTTTCCACAATTTCCACACTATCCACACAACCGAAAAATCCAGTGTTTATAAGGCTTTGCCCGATAAAAAGCTATTCCTTTTTGAAAAAAAATGTGTTATACTTGTCCTTACCAAAACGGCCGGTGCCTGATGCAGGGGCAATGGTATGCCGGCGGGCTTGGTATCACTATCAAAAAGTATCCGGACACAGCAGCGATACGCAGGAGTTAATATGGGACAGTTTACCATTTACAGGGATGACTATGCAGATACAACCGTCATTCCCAACAGCTTTATTGACGAATATATGAAAGATGCCAACGATGCACAGATTAAGGTTTACCTGTATCTGATACGGGTCATGAGTGCAGGTCTGTCCACCGGCGTGTCCGAAATTGCAGATAAATTCAACCACACGGAAAAGGATGTGATCCGTGCGCTGAAATACTGGGAAAAAGCAGGACTGCTCTCCCTGGATGAAAGCGGCAAAAATAATATAACCGGCATCCACTTCATGAACCCGCAGTGCAAAAACACTTCCGGCAGTACCGATGCTGCCTGCAGCGCAGAAGACTCACAGAGCGCACAGCCCGCCTTAGTCAAAGCGGAAGCTGCTGTTCCTGTTATCAGCATCACCACCCGGCAGACAGAAATGCCTTTTGCCAAGCCCATCTATTCGGCGGACAAGCTTCGCGCCTTCAAGGAGCGTGAGGAGACTGCCCAGCTTCTTTTTGTTGCGGAGTCTTATATCGGGCGTCCTTTAAGTGCCGGAGATATGAAGTCCATTCTTTATTTCTCGGACTGCCTGCATTTTTCCGACGATTTAATCGACTATCTGATTCAGTACTGCGTAGATCGCGGCAAAAAGGATTTCAAATACATAGAAGCTGTGGCGTTAAACTGGGCGCAGTCCGGCATCACCACACCAAAGCAGGCTGAAAAATTCGCCTCCAAATATGACAAATCCGTTTACACGATTATGAAAGAGCTTGGAAAGAGCAGCGCTCCCACCGCGAAAGAACTGGAATATATTAACCGCTGGGTCAAGGAATACGGATTTTCCTCCGACATTATTTCAGAGGCATGTGAGCGCACCGTTATGGCAACCGACAGCCATCGGTTTGAATACGCGGAAGGTATCCTGAGCAGTTGGAAAAAGGAAGACGTCCGCCGTAAGTCCGATATACAGCGCATCGACGAGCTCTACCAAAAGCGCAGGCAGCAAAAGTCTTCCTCTACCACAGGCAACCGCTTCAATCAGTTTTCCCAGAGGGATTACGACTTTGAAGAGCTTGAAGCCAAGCTGCTCAGCAAGTAAAGGAGAACGCCTTGACATTGACCAATTCACAATTTGATTCCATACAGAGGGAATATGACGCCGCACAGCTCAAAAACCGGCAGCTTTTAGAAAAGCGCCGGCAGGAAGTTTTTGCGCGCTGTCCTGCTTACGAGGAAGCCGCCTCAGAGGTTGCTTCCTTATCCGTGCGCTTTGGAAAACGTATGCTGGCAGAGACTATGACGGCTGCACAAGACGGACAATCTGCACAGGAAACGCAGTCCGCGGAAGAAGTAACATCTGCCGAGGCTTACCACGAAGCGCTTTCGGCACTTTCCCAAAAAAAGGAAAGGCTGCTTTTAGAGGCCGGCTTTCCCGCTGACTATCTGGAGCCGCTCTACGACTGTGCTGACTGTCAGGACACCGGCTTTGCCCATGGCAGGCGCTGCCGCTGTTTTGAGCAGAAAATCATCAATCTTCTGTACTCCCAGAGCAATTTACAGAAGCTGATTGCCACTGAAAATTTTTCTTCGCTCTCCTATGCGTATTAT
The DNA here is from genome assembly GCA_014804445.1 of Lachnospiraceae bacterium. GTDB lineage: Bacteria > Bacillota > Clostridia > Lachnospirales > Lachnospiraceae > Acetatifactor. Next base: position 128,089 of record JAAUZU010000004.1, read on the forward strand.
CAGGGTGAGGATTTGGAAAATTTCAGGAAAGCAGTGGAAACCAGCCTGTCTTTCATCAAACATTTTTCCGACGACTGCCGGAATCTTCTCTTTTTCGGAGCAGTCGGCACCGGAAAGTCCTTTTTATCCGGCTGTATCGCCAAAGAGATTTTAGACAGGGGGTTTTCTGTTGTCTACTTTTCTGCTTCCGCCCTGTTTAATCTGCTTTCCAGATATTCTTTTGAAGCCGGAAGCAAAGAAATGCTTTACAAGACCTACGAAGACCTGTACAATTGTGATTTGGTGATTGTGGATGATTTGGGAACAGAATTGTCAAACAGCTTTACCAACTCCCAGTTTTTTACCTTTTTAAATGAGCGGCAGTTGGCCGGAAAGTCCGTTATCATTTCCACCAATCTCAGTCTGGAGGAGTTGAAAATCCGGTATTCCGAGCGTATTTTTTCCAGACTGACCGGCAATTTTACCTTTCGAAAGCTGTCAGGGCCGGATATCCGGACCTGCCGGAATATATAACTTTGTGCAAATCAGGAAAGTGAGGATTCTATTTCATGGGAAATCGAGAAGAAAAGCGTAATTTGGAAACCATACCGGTAGGCAGTCTCGGCATGATTGCTCTGGAAGGCTGCAAGTCCCTTGGCGAAAAAATCGACCGCTACCTTGTAAGATGGCGGACAGAGCGGGAAAGCGAGCACAAAGACAGCCTTGCTTTTTCCGGCTACCAGCGTTCCTCTTATCTTTTAAATGCCAAGGTTCCCCGTTTCGGTTCCGGCGAAGCCAAGGGCGTAATTTCGGAATCCGTGCGCGGCTTTGATTTATATCTCCTTGTGGACGTTGCCAATTACAGCCTGACTTATTCCCTGTGCGGCCACAAAAACCATATGTCACCCGATGACCACTATCAGGATTTAAAGCGCATCATTGCCGCTGTAGGCGGAAAGGCGCGCCGTATTACCGTCATTATGCCTTTTCTGTATGAGAGCAGGCAGCATAAACGTACTGCGAGAGAATCTCTCGACTGTGCGCTGGCTCTGCAGGAGCTTGTCAATATGGGCGTTGACAATATCATCACCTTTGATGCCCACGACCCCCGTGTGCAGAATGCCATTCCGCTGCACGGCTTCGAGACGATACAGCCCGCTTACCAGTTTATCAAGGGTCTGCTCCGCCATGTAAAGGATTTACAGATTGATTCTGACCATATGATGGTTATCAGTCCTGACGAAGGCGGCATGTCCCGCGCCATCTACATAGCCAATGTGCTCGGTCTGGATATGGGTATGTTTTATAAGCGCCGCGATTACACCAAGATTGTAGATGGACGCAACCCCATCGTTGCGCATGAATTCCTGGGCAGCAGCGTGGAAGGCAAGGACATGATTATCATTGATGACATGATTTCTTCCGGCGAAAGCGTTCTGGAAGTTGCGGCCGGTTTGAAACAGCGCAAGGCAGGCAAAATTTTTGTATTTGCAACCTTTGGACTTTTTACCGGCGGTCTTGATAAGTTTGACGCGGCATATAAGGATGGCATTATCAACAGGGTGCTGACCACAAATCTGATTTACCAGACACCCGAGCTTTTAGAGCGCGAATGGTACATCAACTGTGACCTGAGCAAATATATTGCCTACATTATCGATACGCTGAACCACGATTCCTCCATCAGCGATTTGCTGAACCCCAACGAGAGGATTCAAAGCATTGTGGCTCGTTATAAGGCCGGAGATCTTACAGAATAAAAAATACGGAATGCCTCTCTGAACGAAAACAGAGAGGCATTTTTATTGCCCTTTTCCTNCATNGTATNNTCTCTTNTGTAAAAATTNGNTTTTTCNGTNTAAACTTATTTTNNCGTAANCTAANTTTATTTTNNGGTTGACATTTNAANGCNGNNTTTGTATACTTCTATATGTGATTGGTTTACAAAACNTTTNCNTTTACATCACGCAAAACTGCATNATATCCATATCACAGGAAAGGTACGGTATCAAAATGAATTTGNCAGAAGAAAATCATATCAAATCNATGGCTCTTATCGGGCTTATGNCAGCAGTAACCTGCATNNTGGGNCCGATTTCNATCACACTGCCCTTTACACCCNTTCCGCTTTCCCTCACCAACNTTGCNCTCTGTCTTTCCGTCTTTGTNCTCGGCATGAAAAAGGGAACCNTGAGCTATTTGATTTACCTGCTGCTCGGGCTTGTAGGACTTCCNGTNTTTTCCTATTTTACCGGCGGTGCCGGCAAGCTCTTNGGTCCGACNGGCGGATACCTCATCGGTTTTATTTTTATGGCGCTTATCGCCGGCTTTTTCATTGANAAATGGTTTGACAGATGGTATATGTGNCTCTGCGGCATGATTCTCGGGGCCGCCGTATGCAATCTTTTCGGCAGNATNTGGCTTGCTTTTCAAAATCACATCAGNCTCGGCGCCGCCCTTCTTGGAGGCGTTGTCCCTTTCATTCCCGGTGATTTGGCAAAGTTTGTCATTGCGCTGTTCCTCGGCACTGCCCTGCGCAAGGCTATGCGGCGGGCACATTTNAGCGTTGTGTAACAGCTATAGAATCCCTTCTTCACCCTTGACTTTTCCCACCTTACTGCTATACTAAAAGTCGGAATCGC
>JAAUZU010000004.1:130714-192111 GCA_014804445.1 Lachnospiraceae bacterium
AAGCGTTTCCGACTTTTTACCGGTGAGTTCGAGACCTTCCTCACCAACCCGCCCACAGGGCGGCTAAAAAACAAAACTAAAGGAGAATCAAAATGAATAACAANAAAGTACAGTTTCTGACACTGGCGGCNATGATTGCCGCNCTCTANGTGGTGTTGACTTTTATTGCCAACGCCTTNGGACTTGCCTCCGGCGCCATTCAGGTACGGCTCTCGGAAGCNCTCGCCATTCTTCCNTTTTTTACCCCNGCCGCAATCCCCGGTCTCTATATCGGCTGTCTGCTCGCTAANCTTTTGACCGGCGGCTGTCTTTTGGATATTTTGGTGGGCAGNCTTGCTTCGCTGATAGGCGCGCTCGGCGCTTATGCCGTGCGCAAGTGGAAATGGCTGGTTCCGCTTCCCACTATTATCGCCAATGCCCTGATTGTTCCCTTTGTCCTGATTCATGGCTACGGCTTAACAGATGCCTGGTGGTATCTCTTCCTGACCGTCGGCGTGGGAGAAATTATCTCCTGCGGCATACTTGGCATGGGACTGCTGCTTGTACTGCGCAATTATTCGGTACAGCTTCTTAAGACAACAGATTAATCATCTATACAAATATCGCCACTCACNGAAGAAATATACATAACAGGTGTATTTTCTACAGCNCTGCTTCCCATGTGCGCCAGTACATGTTTTTCACTTTTGCTGATTATCTGTGCCNGTGGCAAATACACGGAAANATCGCCGCTGACAGTTTTGNCTTCTATNTTGACACTACTGTCAGCGGCAATTTNAATGTCTGNNTCACCNCTAACAGTTGTTATTTTTACCGGCTGNGTCACNGNCNNAAAGCCTGCCGCAATGTCTCCGCTGATACTCTCCAGTACCGTCTCTGCATTCAGTCCTCCGACTTCCATATCTCCGCTTTTCGTCTTAGCATGCAGATTTCCCCTGCCCTCCTTCANGCATATATCGCCNCTCGCCGANAAGAGNTGTCTGTCACCCCAGGCTTCCTCCACNCAGATATCTCCGCTTGCGCTTTCTATCNGAATATGCTCTGCCCGTATTCTTCCTACGTTTATATCCCCACTGGCTGTTTTTATCTGNANATTCTGAAGTTCCCATGTATCCTCCAGAAAAACNTCTCCGCTTTTGCTTTCTCCNTATATCTGCCCTTTAAAACCTGACGGNATNGTCAGTTCTATCTTATGATNNCCAACGCTGACTCCACTGCTGAAATCAANGCCGCGAATGCCGACATAAACCAAAGGCTTGCCGTTCCCCTCAAAACAAAGCGCCGTCCCCCGCTGCTCCGCCCGCATAAGCTCTGTCTCCGNATTTCCATATTCCTTTACTATCAACTCCTCCCCATCACCNTGCAGAAAAACAATATTCCGAAAGCTTTCCTTCACCCAGATGGTATCTATCCCTTCCAACGAAAAATTTCCTGTATATACAACGTCATGNTTGACAAACATATCAATGCTCCTTTCTCATTCACGCTTATTAGGCAATTGCGGAATTCTTTTTGCAAGTGACGGAAATGTTCAATATAGACAAAAACGGNCTCCGAAGCGTGGCAAGTCGCCCTTATTTTGTCTATATTGAGCATTTCCTGTGTNGCAAAAGAAAGTTTTACAAACGCCTATCTATAATTTACTTAGGTAATTGCGAAACGCACATGCGCCGCTTCCGAATTGTGCACATGGTATATTCCATAAGCAGACCCTTGCTTGCCGTCGGCACTTAGCTGCCGTATTTTGGCAGCTTACGTACCGCTACGGCAAGCTCGGAGCGAGAGCGCGTCTGCGTTGGAATATACCATGTGCACAATGACAACGGCATAGCTCCTCTCCTATTTCTGTTGTGACATATAATCCTCTATCGCCTCAATCCTCTGGCTCATCGTCGGATGGTCGTAGGTAAGCTTTACCACCAGCGGATGGGGGCTTAAACAGATAAAGGAATCCTTCGAAAGCAGCTTCAGCCCCGCAATCAAAGCTTCTCCATAGCCGTTTTCAGCAGCAAACCGGTCCGCCGCATACTCAAACTTGCGAACCAGAACGCCGGAAAGCAGACTTAAGAAAGGCGACAGGAACGCAAGGCACACAGAGGTCAAAAGGATAAAAGCATAGCCGTAATTTAATCCTGAAAATCCAAAATAAGTATAAATCTCCGGTTTGGAAACCAATACCCAGGCAATCAGAACGTAGATAACAATATTGATCACATTAATTCCATAGAGTTTCAACGTATCCTTATGCTTGTTGTGTCCCATTTCATGGGCAAATACTGCCACGATTTCATCGTCCGTCATCAGCTCTAAAAGCGTATCGTACAAAACGATGGTCTTTGTCTTTCCCAATCCCGAAAAGTAGGCATTTGCCTTGGAAGAACGCTTTGACGCGTCCATTACTTTGATTTCCTTTACAGTACAGCCATTTTCGGAAAGAAGCGCACAGAGACGCTCCCGCAGTTCTCCGTCAGGCAGCGGCGTAAATTTATTGAAAATACGTCCCATAAAAGGGCTGACTATCACCAGCGCCAGCAGAAAGACCAGCATAATTCCCACAAAAACAGGAAGAAACCAGTTGCCCAGCGCGCGGTGAACCAGAATAAACAAACTCAAAATACCGCAGGTAATGACAAGGCTGATTACCAGATTCTTTAACTGGTCTATGAAGAAAGTCTTTTTTGTGGTGCGATTAAAGCCATATTTCTGCTCTATCCCCATCGTATCCGCATAGTCAAAGGGAAGAAGCGCAACCAAGAACACGAGGCTGTCGATAACAAGAACCATATTCCCTGCCGCGTAGTCACCCGCGATGCCAAGCAGGTTTAACAGACGCGCATGGATGTTAAATCCTATCATAACAAAAGTAATTGTATACATGGCAATGCGCCAGAAAAGGCCAAGCCTTGTCGATTCCTTGTGATAGGCAAGCCATTTCATATAGGACTCCTTGTCATACACATCCTTTACGTTTTGAGGAATTTCCCTGTCGGCTGATTTCATCTCCAGGTACTGTATAAAGCTTTCAAACAAAAACACGATAACGATAACTGCCATTGCAGCATATTTGTAATTCATGATTCATTCTCCTCTTTCTGATACTTTTTCTGCTGCTTCTTCCATCTCCTGTGACGAATCAAATCCTTAATAAATGTCTGCTCATTAAGCCGCCAATAATTCATTGGCACCTTTTTGATCATAAAACAGCACGAAATTTTGCCGTAAGTACCTTGAAAATACCGCCATCAGAAAATGGCGCAAAGAACGAGCCGCGATGCGGCTAACGTTCATCACCAAAATGGACAGCGCGATGGAACTGCGCGTTGTAACGTCCAGCTTTGTCATGATTCTGCCAAGTCCATAGCACCTCTTGGCCAGGCTGAAGGATCTTTCAACCTCGATTCGGTCTGCATTGTCAATGTATTCGGTCTTCTTGTCTACCAAGGCATTTTTCTTTGGTCTGCCTAACGAAGGACCGGATAGGCGAATGCCGTGCAGTTTGCAGAACGCCAGGTTCTCTCGATTACGATAGATCTTGTCCGCAAGTGCCCTTTCGGGATAATGTCCCGTCCGTTTGCGGTAGCGTTCAATTGCTCCGATCAAAACATCGGATTCGTTGTATGCGTCAAAGGAAAGTTTTTCAAGCCTTGCCATTCCCCTTTCGTCAATGCTAAGATCCAGCTTCGCTCCAAACTCTACGGGTGCAGCGGTCTTTCCACGAACAATGGGTCGAATGTAGGGCTGGCTGATGCTTACGATGCGGTTTGCAACGGTGTGTACTTTGTTCTCATACATGTACTTCTGTTGTTTGTATACCGCCCAGAGCACTTCGTATCGCTGGCGTCGTTTGGCAGAAAGTTCAGCTCCTTCATCCAGCATCCATTCCACATATCCAAAGTCACGGCGCACATACTGAAGCTGTTGTTTGATCGCCTTGCGAATCTTTTTCGCCGTGCGCTTTTTGCACTTTGCGAGGTTAAGGTAATCCCTTCTCGCATTCTTGCGGTAGGTTCTTGGCCTGCAGTAACCGTATTCATAACAAAGTTCATCAATCATTCCTTCAAGGTTCTCCCGAACCTCGTTTAGGAGATTGACATCCTGCGGATAGCTTATGTTCTGAGGTGCGCAGGTTGCATCAAGGATAATCGTTCCGCTGTTTTTAGGCTGGTCGGACGTTTCGTCGCCGGAATCACTCCCGCCTCCATTTCCCGGTCCGGGATCATCCGGTGCGTTGAATTCGATGATCATCTCGTTGATTTCCGTCATGATTTCGTCGTTCAGCCGCTTACGGAACTCTACCAGCAGCGAGGGAACGAAGGGCGGTTCGCTTTGAAATCCCGGAAGTCCGATAAAGTACTGGTAATACGGATTCTCGGTAATCTGCTCCAGCAGTTCCCTGTCGGAATAACCGTACTGCTTCTGGATCATAAGCGATCCAAGTGCCATGCGAAGCGGCTTGGCGGGCATGCCCGTTTTACTCGGGAACAGATTTGCGTATTTATTCTCAATGGCATCCCAGGGAATGGTGGCGGCCTTTTTCACCCAGCGGTTTTCAAGGTTCATTTTCAATCCAACCGGCTGATTGAAATCAGCCAGACCTAATTGGCGATATCTTTCAAATTTATACATGTGCCTCTCCTGCAAGTGCAAGGTTTTTTCAAGAAACAAACATTTTTTCTGCACTTCCATTATATCACGGAATGGGCACAAATGCAGTAAATTCAAGTATGTTCGAACATTTTTTATTGCTTTAAGCAGACATTAATAAAAGAAACAAGCGAATAATAGAGCGGTATAGTCAAAAAGGCGATCCAGCCCATCCAGTTTCCGTAAATAAAACCAAATGCCAGAAAAAACAAAAGCGCCGCCACAGGATAAGCAAAACAGCTCGCATTCCTTCTCTTTACCGCCGTAATCAGGCTCTCCAAAATCGGTATCAGCAAGAGCAGAAGCCAGCCCGGATGCCATGCCTTATATGCGATACCGACAGCGAGATATGCGATACATATAATCAGTGCAGTCGGAAACCGAAGTTTGGGCTCCGCATACCAGCCCCTTTCACCCGGAAACACCTCTTTGCCGTTCTCCACAATATGGATACCGTTCCAGCCGTCTTTCCCTCCATTGTTGAAAGCAGAGCTGTCGAAAGAAGATTTTCCACGCTCATTGATATGAACGCCTTTCCAACCTACATGTACATCCTCTCCGTCATCTTCCTCCACATGGATACCGTCCCAGCCAATATGTACCCGTTCCCCATCCTTTTGCACGTAAATGCCTTCTTTTCCTATATGGACATTTGTAGTCTCATTGACGTCTCCGGCGTTCCACTCTCGGGCAAAGTCATCCGAAGACGTTCTTTCCTCCTCTTCAGGCTCCTCCTCCGGCATGGGGATTTCATCCTCCGTCCGAAGCAGTTCATCTAAAGATACGCCGTAAAGTCTCGCCAGCAGAATCAGATTGTCCGTATCGGGCGATGCCTCGGCACGCTCCCATTTACTGACTGCCTGTCTGCTGATTCCCAGCTTCTCCGCCAGCGCCTCCTGTGACAGATTGTTTGCCTTGCGCAAATTAACCAGTCTGTTTGCGATTTCTATATTCATATATGCTCCCATCTGCGCTTTCGCGCATATCTATAGTTTTCTTTTCCCGGGAAAACTGCCAAAAGCTTTGTGGTTTTCAGTATAGGGAAACCGCTTCGGTTGCACCATACATTCTGGTTTTCATTTCCGGTTTCAGGGGGCAACTATCGGTTGCATTGCCCGTAAAATGCGCTTTCTGCCGCCTATCTGATATAAGTCATAAAACAGTTTCCGTTTTCTGACATCCATTCCGTAAACTCCCGCTGGCTGATTTTGCGGATATCCCCTGTCTGCGGATTCATGACGCCAAAACTGTATTCGTTGAAGCCGACAATCAGCACCGCATTGCCATCATTCAAAACGGCCAGCACAGGAATGTCCTGGTTGACATAATAGAGCACCGCATCCGCGGAACAGCCCTTTAAATCCAGAATCTGTGCATCGATTAGATTTTCATCTAATATATCATATATGGTTTTGCCTCTGGCAAGCAGATACTCAGTATTGACAAACACACCCTCTAACTGCAGCATGGCATCCAGACAGACAGCCAGACTGCTGTGTTCCTCGTCCGCGCTGACAGCTTCTATCGCCATAATCTGATTCCTTAATACACGGTTGCCACGCATCCAGACATAGTCGCCACTGTCGTTCATCACAATTCCTGCCACGCTGTCCGCCCGAAGGACTGCTCCCGCCGGCTCGCCGTATACACCTGCAATCCCCTCCGGACCGTAGACATAAAACCGCTCTGCCGCCTCTCCTTTGTCCGGTACCAGTTCACGGCTTCCCTCATACAGCACTTCCTTTGGCGTGAGCACCTGCAGCGCCTTCTCGTCTATTTCTTTCCTCACTGCTATCTGAATATACTTTCCATAATTCTCGGTGATAGCGGCGCTTATGGTATTTTTACCGTCCGACGTCTCATTGCTGTTCATAATATAATCCTGCGTAGTCTCTGCATAGCCTCCGCTCTCTGTCTTTACCAGACGGTTTAGCGTGATTTGGTTGCTCTGCATAGTGCAGCCGCTGATAAAGATACCATCCTGCCTGTAGGTTTTCAGCGTCTTTCCGTCCGTGCTGCTGATACAGACGGTATACATCGGAAAAGTAGTCCTGCCGGCACTGTCCACATAAATATCCGCCTTGCGCGCCAGTCCATACACCAAGTCCTCGCCCATAAAGCCAAGCGGCATAATATACTCGCCCCTGCCGGCCGAAATCGTTACCTGCTCCCTGCTTGCAAGGTTCATCAAAACAAGCTGCTCTGCATCATACAAGCCGCCGCCCGTCTGCCAGACCACCATTTTGTTGTTGTCCGACACCTTCATGCTGCCATCCTGCGTCACTTCCACGATACGATTGTAGGTTTTGTCCGTCAGATTAATTTCATAGACGGACTCCTCCAGCTTGAGATAAAGATAATTTTCCCGACTTAGGTACACAAGCTGTTCCACTTCGGACTTAAGTATCTGATAAGTCTTGTCATAGGGAATGTAAAGCTCCTCTTCTACTGTATTGACACTACTGTCATAATGATAAATTCGAAATCCTACCTCACCCTCATGGCTGCCTCTGTTCATATACCCATATACCGCAAAGTAGACATTGCCGCCCTCGTTAATATCGAGCACCTTGATTCCGTGCTGGTTGTAGAGCGTTCTTGCATCTGCATGATTTCTATCATAGAAGCCAAAGATAACCGCCAGCCGGTTCGTCGTGATATTGTAGCTGTAAAGTCTGTTCTGCACCTCAAAGGCAAAAACGTTGCCGTCCTCGCTCTCTTTCAAGGGCATGTCCTCGCTTTCCACGCCTATCAGTATTTTATCGTTGGCATAAATATCGTCCTCTTCGTCCAAAAGACTGTTCATGGTACGGCTATAGTCCAGCAGATACATTCTGTCCACTGTATAGCGCAGACGGTAATACTCCTCCACATAGAAATACTTGATGTCCTTACCGGTTCCTGTGGATACAATGTAATGCGCCGTAATGCTTGCCGTCTGCTCAGCAAGCTCCGTAACATTAAATACAGGCTCATTGACGGGCGAAACCGGAAGCTTCCCCCAGGAAACCTGATTCAGGGTACAGTGAATATCCACTTTGTGCAGTGTGGAATTATCGCCCTCCGCATTTGTCTCCATGTAGATTGCCAAATCCCGCACCGCCTCCTTGTCGAAGGTCTTTTCATGAAAGTCAGCGGCAAATTGCAGCTTTTCCGCCAAATGAAAGTTTTCTGCCCACACAATTCTGGTATAATAACGTATGTTACGTCCTTCTTCCCCGCAAATCAGCAGAATCAGTTCATACTCTTTATTTTTTTCTATCAAATCCTTTACCGTAATTTTGCCGGTAATTCTCTCACCGTCTTCTTCATATTCCGTTATCTGCGTATTTTCTATCAGTCTGCTTCCGTCCACGCTCCTTACTTCATAGGACATCTCAGCAATGGGCATACCATAGGTTTCAATTGCAAATTCCGTGGTACGCCCCTCATTCAGGCCGGTAATGGTGTCACGCATAAAAACCGTATTCATGGCATTTGCATAACCGTGCAGCTCATTGTACACCATTCCGTCCATTCCCATGTACACGACAGGAAAACTTGCAGACGGCATTTCCGCCGTCAAATCATGATTGCCGCGGTTCATAATTCCACTGATAATAAAAATTGCCGCAAAAAAGGTAATCCCAAATACGATTCCTTTTAATATCGCCTTTTTCAATCCGCTGTTTCCTCCTCCAAAAGCCTTTGCAGGGTTATTTTTGCATGAAGAAAATCTGTCGTCCCACGGATTGCGCCCTTTGGACGGCCCCCGCTCCGAGGACGGATCCCGCTCCTTTTTACCGCACGAATCAACAGGTTCTTAGGCGTATGCTCCATGTCGATAAATTCCAGAATCTGCGTCTCGTAGCCCATCTCCTCCAAAAGATTGGCACGCACCGCATCCGTCATCAGTGCAGCCATGCGCTCCTTTACAATGCCATATTTTAATATTGGGGAAAGCTCCGGACAGGCGAGCTGCCTGTTCATCTCATGCTGACAGCAGGGAACCGCCATAATCACCTGAGCGCCCCACTTTACTGCCTTATACAGGGCATGGTCCGTTGCCGTATCGCAGGCATGAAGCGTCACCACCATATCCACACTCTCCGCTCCCTCGTAGGTGCCGATATCCCCCTTTTCAAAATGGAGGTTTTCATAGTGAAACTTCTCAGCAAGTGTATTGCAGAAGTCAATGACGTCTTCTTTCAAGTCAAGTCCGGTCACGGAAAGCTCATACCCCTTTACCACATGCAGATAATAGTACATGGCAAAGGTCAGGTACGCCTTGCCGCAGCCAAAGTCAATAATTCTCACCGGCCTGTCCGTGGGCAGCTTTTTTACGATATCCCCTATAAACTCCAAGTATCTGTTAATCTGGCGGAATTTATCATATTTTGATTTTACAATCTGCCCGTCCTTTGTCTGCACCCCAAGTCCGACCAGGAAATCAATTGGGTGCCCTTCCTCCAGAATATATTTTTTCACGCGGTTATGGCCCGGGACTGCCTGTCCGTTACATTTTGTCCCTTCCGTTCCTCCCGGTTTATTTGCCTCTTCCCGCCGCTTTTTCTTTATGGTTATTTTTCCCTTTTTGCTGATGAGCACGGTCGCTGTATAAGCATCGGAAACAAGCTCCGCCTGCCTGAAATTGTCCCTGACATATGCAAGCAGTCTTTCCAACAATTCTTCTTTGGTACAATTACAGTGAAAGACCTGCGTGCCGCGATAGAGGGTTTCCTGAAACCGCAGACCGCCCTTAAGAAGAACGGGCGTTATTTTTACTTTGCTCCCCTCTTCGGCTTTTATGGGATTGCTTAAAATCACTCTCTGCAATCCTTCTCCTATCATTTCCTCTGCTAGTTTCCGTAGTTCTTCCATTTTCATACTCCTGTATGTCGTATACTGCAACAATCAAGATACCCTCACGCCAATATAGTCACAGCGCCATGGCCTCCTGTGCAACTGCCTTTTGGCGCCATGACTATATTTTAATGGCTTTGTGTCAAAACCACAACTAAAATTTTAAGAAACCTCGCCGCTCGCCGTGCCTTCGCCTGTAAATTTCATAATACATCACAATCTGTACCATATCTTTTATCCACTCCCACTTTTCAGGAGCCGCCGGTTCGCAGTCCTGTTCCTCCTCTTCCTGCTTTAATATGGTAACAATATTTTCCGAAAGTCTGTACAACTGCCACTTGTCAGGATATTCATCATAGAGCATGCTTCCCTCATAGTCCATTTTGTCCAAAATTTCCGCAATACGCTTTTGAAGCTGCTTTGCCTGCGCCGGATACATCTGCTGAAGATATTCCAAATCTCGCAGTACGCTGTCTTCCTCGCGCATGAAATACGGTGTAGAGTAGGACATGTAAAAAGGCAGAATTCTGTGCTGATAATCCATAATCCACCCTTCGCTTTCCCTTTTTTCTAGCATATGCAGCGGGCAAAGCGGCTGTCACTTCCCCTCCGGGCGTTTACGAAAAAAAGGAAGCAGAAAACTTCTGCTTCCTTCCAAGTTACTTTAATATGGATATTCTCGCCATAGCACGAAGCAGAGCCGTCTCCGCTCTCGCCATATCCGTTTCGGGCGTATGGTTCTTGATACGCTCTTCGGCGCGCTGTCTGGCTGCTTCCGCCCGCTCCGTGTCAATTTCTGTCGGCCACTCCACGATTTCTGCCAGCACTGTAACGCTGTCCTGCAGAATTTCCACAAAACCGGCATGCAATGCAGCCGTCTTTGTTTCTTCTTCCTCCGTGATTGTCAGAATACCCGGTTTTATCACCACAGTCATGGGAATATGCCCCGGCAGTACACCGATTTCACCCTCGGTTGTATTGAATTCCACCATTTTGGCATTCCCTTCATAAAACACCCTGTCAGGGGTAATAATCCGTAGCTTAAACTGTTCCATAACCGCTCCCCGTCACCTTTCGTACTTGGCAATTACGTCGTCGATGCTGCCTGCATTCAGGAAGTAGCTTTCCGGAATATTGTCATGCTTTCCTTCCAGAATCTCCTTGAAGCTTCTGATTGTCTCGGAAACAGGCACATACTTACCTTCCAGTCCGGTAAACTGTCCCGCTACAAAGAACGGCTGGGAAAGGAACCTCTGCACCTTTCTTGCACGGGATACTACCATTTTATCCTCTTCCGACAATTCGTCCATACCCAGAATTGCAATGATATCCTGCAATTCCTTATAACGCTGCAGAATCTCCTGCACGCCGCGGGCTGTCTGGTAATGCTCCTCTCCTACGATTCTGGGATCCAGAATACGGGAGGTAGATTCAAGCGGGTCTACCGCCGGATAAATACCAAGCTCCACGATGGAACGGGAAAGCACCGTCGTTGCGTCCAAATGTGCAAAGGTTGTTGCGGGTGCAGGGTCCGTCAAGTCATCCGCAGGCACATATACTGCCTGTACAGATGTAATGGAACCGTTCTTTGTGGAGGTAATACGCTCCTGCAAAGCACCCATTTCCGTCTGCAGCGTGGGCTGATAACCAACTGCTGAGGGCATACGTCCCAAAAGTGCGGACACCTCAGAACCAGCCTGTGTAAAACGGAAAATATTGTCGATAAACAAGAGCACATCCTTGCCACCCTTATCTCTGAAATATTCCGCCATGGTAAGTCCTGTCAGACCTACTCGCATACGCGCTCCGGGCGGCTCGTTCATCTGTCCGAACACCATGGTCGTCTTGTCGATAACGCCCGACTCCCTCATTTCATGATACAAATCGTTTCCTTCACGGGTACGCTCACCTACGCCGGTAAATACGGAATAGCCGCCGTGCTCCGTTGCAATATTTCGAATCAGCTCCTGAATCAGTACCGTCTTGCCAACGCCTGCACCGCCAAAGAGACCGATTTTACCACCCTTCTGGTAAGGGCACAGCAGATCCACGACCTTGATACCGGTCTCCAAAAGCTCCGTCTGTGTAGACTGTTCTGAAAACTCAGGCGCCGGTCTGTGTATCGGCTCGTAGGATACCTCTGTCGGTTCCGGCTTATTGTCAATCGGCATGCCCAATACATTGAACATACGTCCCAATGTATTTTCGCCTACCGGTACGGTAATCGGGGCTCCCGTTGCATCCGCCTCCATACCGCGTACCAGTCCGTCCGTGGATCCCATGGCAATACATCTTACCGTGTCATCACCCAGATGCTGCGCCACTTCGACCGTGAGGCTGCCTCCGTCCTTTAACGGTATGATGATTGCTTCATTTATCTGGGGAAGCGTTCCCTCATCGAAACGGATATCCAGAACCGCTCCGATTATCTGAGTAATTCTTCCTTTATTTACTCCTGCCATCTCGTTGTCCTTTCTTTCCTGTTCTGACCTTAGTGCGCCACGCTGTACGCTCGCAGCAATCGCTTATGAAATCGCGCCCGCACCTGCAATGATTTCTGTCAGCTCCTGTGTGATAGAGCCCTGACGCGCCCTGTTGTACATAAGGGTCAAATCCTCTATCATCTCCTCCGCATTGCTCGTCGCAGAGTCCATTGCCTGCATTCTGGCGCCATTCTCACTCGCCACAGATTCTACAAGTCCGCCATAAATCAGGCTGGTAACATACTTCGGAATAATCAGGTTCAAGGCGTCCTCGTCGTCCATTTCAAAATTCATGGGAGCTCTTCGCCCTTCGCCGTCCCCGTTATCTACCTGCACGCCGAGAGTCTCTGCCGCCGTCACGTCGTCCTCTGCCGTTTTTTCTGAAATCTCCACCGGCAGAAGCTTTAACAAAGTCGGAATATGGCTGACCGTATTTTTAAAATGGGTATACGCCAGATATATCTCACTGATTTCTCCCTTTGCAAACGCCTCCAGCAGCTTTTTTGACAGATGCATCGCATCGGCATACGCCGGCTCTTCCGTTATCTCGGAAGCATCCATTGCAATTTCATAGCCCTGTCTGGCAAGTGCATCCCTGCCCTTCTTGCCCGCTGCGTAAATCACAACGTCTTCCTTGGAAAAACCACTGCTTGTCACCAGTCTGACGATATTGGAGTTATAACCTCCGGCAAGTCCTCTGTTAGAGGTTATGACGATAATTGCCTTTTTGCCCGATGAACCGCCATCCAGATACGGATGTTTCATGCCCATGGTCCTTGCCAGTATGGAGGTAACCGTTTCATACATACAGGTGAAGTACGAGTTTGACTTTTCTGCATTCTGCCTTGCCCTCTGCAGCTTTACCGTAGATACCAGCTTCATCGCCTTGGTAATCTGCTGAGTGCTCTGTATGCTGCCTTTACGGCGCTTAATATCTCGCATGGATGCCATAATCGCTCACCACTCCTATCTTACTTTGCAAACTCAGCCTTAAACTCCGAAATTGCTTTCTTCAACGTTTCCTCCGTTGCCTCGGAAATCACTTTTTCATCTGCTATCGCCTTCGGAACCTCCGGATATTTGGTATCCAGATACTCGAAGAACTCTTTCTCAAATCTGGTGATATCCTCAACCGGCACATCAAGCAGATACTTATTGGTAGCTGCATAAATAATGATAACCTGATACTGTACCGGCATGGGTTTATACTGCGGCTGCTTCAAGATTTCCTTGATTCGCTCACCCTGTGCCAGCTTCTCTTTGGTATCCGCATCCAGTTCAGAACCAAACTGGGAAAATGCAGCAAGCTCACGGTACTGTGCCAATTCCACACGGATGGGAGCCGCAATCTTTTTCATTGCCTTGATCTGCGCCGCACCACCTACACGGGAAACGGAAAGTCCTGCATTAACGGCAGGTCTGAAGCCCGCGTTAAACATTTCAGACTCCAGATAAATCTGTCCGTCCGTAATAGAAATAACATTGGTGGGAATATATGCGGAAACGTCGCCTGCCTGCGTCTCGATAATGGGAAGCGCAGTCAGAGAGCCGCCGCCGTACTCTTCGCTCATTCTTGCCGCACGCTCTAACAGCCTGGAATGAAGATAGAATACGTCGCCGGGATATGCCTCACGTCCGGGGGGTCTCTTCAGCAGCAGGGAGAGTGTTCTGTATGCAGCAGCATGCTTGCTCAAATCGTCATAGACAACAAGCACATCGTCTCCATTCTCCATCCACTCTTCGCCGATGGCACAACCCGAATAAGGCGCAATATACTGCAGGGGAGCCAGCTCACTCGCTGTCGCTGCCACCACTGTGGTATAGTTCATTGCACCATACTCTTCCAATGTCTTTACAATCGTGGCAACGGTGGATGCTTTCTGACCGATTGCAACATAAATGCATCGCACGCCCTGCCCCTTCTGGTTAATAATCGTATCAATGGCAATGGCAGTCTTACCTGTCTGCCTGTCGCCGATAATCAGCTCACGCTGCCCTCTTCCGATGGGCACCATGGAGTCAATCGCCTTAATACCTGTCTGCAGCGGCGTATCCACCGACTTTCTTGTGATAACGCCGGAAGCAACCTTTTCTATTTTCCTGTATTTGCTCGTCTGCAGCGGTCCCTTGCCGTCAATGGGCTGACCCAAAGCATTGACAACACGTCCGAGCAGCGCGTCGCCTACCGGCACTTCTACCACTCTGCCGGTGGTCTTTACAACGTCGCCCTCATTTATGCTTCGATGGCTGCCCAAAAGCACCGCACCTACATTGTCCTCCTCAAGGTTCAGTACCATGCCGTATACTTCGCCCGGAAATTCCAAAAGCTCACCCTGCATGGCATTTTCCAGTCCATGTACACGGGCAATGCCGTCCGCCACCTGAATGACCGTACCCACCTCGGATACTTCCATATCGGCTGCGTACCTTTTAATCTGATCCTTGATTACGGAACTTATTTCTTCTGGTCTCAAATTCATGTTCCGTTCGCACCTTTCTTTTATCGTCTGCATCACTGCAGCTTAATCTGATATAACTGCCTGCTTAAATTTTCCAGCTTTGTTCTGATGCTGCTGTCCACAACCCTGTCGCCGATACGGATAATCATACCGCCAATCAGGGATTCGTCCACTTCAAAATGCATCTCAAAGGATTGGTAGTTCGTCGTCTCCAAAAGCCGTTTCTCCACCTTGCTGCGCAAGTCACCGGAAAGCGGAACTGCCGTCGTTACATAGGCTGTCCCGATGTGTTCCTTTTCGCGGACCCTTTCCAGGAAATAGTCCAGCACAAGGGGAAGCTGTCCGTAATGCTCTTTCTTTAATAAAAGCAGCATAAGACCTACAATCTCTTTACTGACGCGTCCATTCCACACATTTTGAAGCACTTCTTCCTTTTCGTTTTCCGGAATTCCCGGATGCTGCATCAGCTTTGCAAGCTCTGAATTTTCTGCGAGCACCTGCTTTACTGCCTGAACCTCTTTCATAAGGCTGTCGGTTCGCTTTTCCTCTACAGCCAGTTCAAACAGGGCCTCGCCGTATACCTTTTCAATCAGCTTAGCCATGTGCTCTCACCCATCTCTTTCAAAGTCTCGTCAACCAGACTTTCCTGCACGGACACATCGATTGCTCCCGACACAACCTTGCCGGCCATCAGAGAAGCAACCGCTATCATTTCTTTCTTCACGTCGTCAGCCGCTTTCTTCTTCTCAAGCTCTGCTTCCATACGCGCTCTTTCCATAATGCGTGCCGCCTCTGCCTTAGCGTCGCCGATAATCCGGTTTTCACTTATAATTGCTTTTTTGCGGGCTTCTGCCATGATTTCGTCCGCTTCTTTTTGAATGTCGCGGAGTCTGCCCTCATACTCTTCCTTCATGGCTTTTGCTTCTTCCATATCCTGCGCCGCCTGTGAAAGCTCGCCCTTTATCTTTTCCGTACGTCCGCGCAGCATCTTTCTGGCGGGGTTAAACAGAAAATAGGATAATGCAAAAAACAGGAACAGTATTGCTATCATGGACAAGACGGAATCCGCAAGCAGCTGCCAGTCCAGATTGAACAGCCTTGTCATGGTTTCTCCGGATGTCAATAATATCTTCACCCCTCAGGTCTCCTTTCTCTCTTTTTCATATGCATGTCAGGACAAAAGCCCCATCATGCAGCCGTACCTGTAAAGGAAACGCCTTACGGTAATAAAGGTTTTACGAACATCAGAATCAGTGCGGTAACCAGACCGTACAAACCTGTTGTCTCTGCAACTGCCTGACCCAAAAGCATGGTAGACGTGATATCGGATTTAGCGCCCGGGTTACGTCCTACTGCTGCTGCCGCATGACCTGCTGCAATACCCTGTCCTACACCGGGTCCGATACCTGCGATAAGCGCAAGTCCTGCGCCGATTGCGGAACATCCTCTGATAAAATTCTCGTTAAATTCCATGATGATTTCCTCCTAAAATATGTTTTATAAATAAATTTTTAAAAAATAATAACTGAAAATAACTTTTCGCTGACACCCGTTAAGCTTCCGAATCGCCGATTCCGTTCGCTATATAGGTCATGGTCAGCATACAGAATACGTATGTCTGTATCGCTCCCGAAAAAATATCGAGATATACATGCAGAAATGCCGGCCAGATAAGCGCAAGCTTTCCAATAAGCCCATATACCAGCGCCATCATAACCACGCCGGACAATACGTTCGCAAACAAACGCAGGGACAAAGAAATTGGTACTGCAATGTCGCCTACCAGATTGATTGGCAGCCAGATCGGCAGCCACGGCGGAAGCGGCGAACACTTATCTATCCAAATGTCCTTCAGTTTGTTGTGTTTGAAGGTGTTGAAATGAATCAGCACAAAAGTCATAATTCCCATCGGCAGCGTCACCCCGTAATCGGCAGTCGGCGGCCTGAGTCCCAAAAGTCCCGAAAGATTGCTCAACAAAATGAAAATAAAAATCGTGCCGATGTAATTGCGGAACTTGACTCCGCTCTTTCCCATTGTCCCGTCAGTCATGCCGTCCAGCTTTTCCACAATAAGCTCGACCACATTCTGAAATCCTGTCGGAACCTCTTCGGCATGTTTCATCTTTATATTGGCAGCAATCGCAAATCCGATAATCACAAGCATGACTATCAGGATACACACATGGGAAGTGGTTATCCAGACCTCGTGTCCGAAAAAGGAATACTTGAAAAGACCATGTATCATAAAATCCACTTCATTGCCCGACATCAATATTCCAAGCCTCATGATTTCACCTCCTTCTCCTCTATGTTTTCCGAAGCGGTTTCTCCTTCCTCCTCGAGAGGCTGTGGAACAGGATCCGTTTCGTGAAACAACTTATTATAAAATTTATGTGTCACGGGCTGCAGGTAAGCACCTGTTTTCAGGCCCATAACTCCCAGAAAACCTGCGAGCACATAGCCCGCATTACTATAATATAAAAGCAGCAGAAGCGCCGCAGCCGCCAGATATCGTATGATATATCCGCCGGCAATCAGCTTCGCCGCAGATTTTTCATCACAGGAAAACGCTTTGTTCAGGGAGCGCCAAATATGTACGGCGGCAAGAAGCGCCCAAATAATGCCTCCCCACAGACCCACAGCATATTTTAGAGAACTAATCGGAAAAAACAGTCCTGCCAACTGACAAAACACACCGAACACCACTATGCCGCTCAATAATTCAAGCAGCGCCCTGTCAGCCTTTTTTAATTTATCTGTCATGCGCATCCTTGTCCTTACTGTCATAAATCCGCTTTGCCATAATATAGATATTTCGAAAACCGGCCAGCGCCCCCACGAAAAAGAGCAGTATCATCCAAAATGAAGTGCCGAATTTTTCGTCCAGCCAGATTCCCGCAAATGAACATAAAAAAACAGGAACCAGCATATTGATTCCAAATTGTGTAATCAACGCCAGTGATTGATATACGCTTTTATCATATTTTCTGCGCCTTGCCACTACTCTGTCCTCCAACATGGCCCGACCATTTCGAGAATAAAATACACCATAAATTATACCACTTTTCCACATATTGTCTAGTTGTTTTCGCTACTTTTAGACAATTTTGATGCGATTTCTATTTGACTTCCCGTATATAGAGGTGTAGTATTTTAATCACTATATGTTGAATCAGTTTCCCCTATCCTTTCAAATGCCGAGGTCACCAATGAACACATTAACGCTTTACCGCAGACGTCTCATACCCGATGAATGTATCCCGTTAAAAGACGACAAAGTTGTCAAACAAACCGATGAAGTCATCATCACTACATGGGACACACTGAATCCCAAAACCAAATTCCAGTACGGCGCTTCCTGCTATTTTCTAAAGGAAGGCTTCAAGGTCAGCAAGTTTTACCGTGCCGACAAAAGCCTGTACTGCTGGTACTGCGACATTGTGCAGTACGATTACGACGCTTTCTCCAACCGCCTGGTAACTACGGACTTGCTCGCCGACGTCGTCATTATGCCGGACGGCACGGTAAAAGTGGTTGATTTGGACGAGCTTGCGGATGCCTTCGAACAGGAACTGATCTCCACTGACATGTTAAAGGCGGCGCTCCGGCAGCTTAACCATCTGCTGTCACTCATTTACGGCAATCAGTTCGGCTGCCTGCAGAACGAACTGGACAGCCTTGGTCTGTAATCCTGTTTTTCTAATAAAAGATATGTCCGCCGATGCTGATTCCGGTCAGCCCTTCTATCGGCGTCCTGAAATACAGGCAGTTTCCCACATTAGTGACGCCGGACATCGCTTCCCTTGCCGCCTTGTAGCAGTCTTCATTTGCCCTGCCGGCAGTAAGCACTACCTCAAACCGTCCGCTGCCCACAGGTGAAAACTGCTTTTTCTGCGTAATAACCCCCAAAACGGTATCCGGATATTTGGAACTGAGCAGACGGTTAATGACTACCGCGCCGACTGCAAGCTTACCCGCATAGGGCTCTCCTCCTGCTTCACAGTAGATAATGGCAGCCAGAAGCGCCAAATCTCCATCCGCAAAAGTCACTTCTGAAATATCCCTCCACGCCGCGTTCGCCGCCGCCTCTGAAAGTCTCTTTTCCTCTTCAATCTGCCTTTTCAGCGCCTCGATATTCGCTTCCGTCTGTTTCATCTCTGCTTCCAGCGCTTCCGCATCTGCTTCTACCTGCGCAAGAAACTCACTGTTTTCAGCAACACGGCTGGCGGTCTGGCTGATAAGCCCTGCAATCTTACTCTTTTCCGCTTCCGCTGCAATTACATATTCGTCCAGTTCCGCTCTTTCCGCCCGAAGCTGCTCTTCCTTCTCTTCAATCAGAATTCTTGTCTCTTCGTACTCCTCAAGCATGTTCCTGTCGTACTCGGCAATGGCGGTCATATACTCACTATAGTTTAGAAAATCGCTGAAACTGCCGACGGAAAACAAAAGCTCCAGATAGTCCATTTCGCCCTGCTCATACACATACTGTATTCGCTCCACCATGCACTGGTACTGCCACTGCTCCATTGCCTTCGCGTCCTCCAGCTCCGCCATGGTTCTGTCAATTTCCTCTTCCTTCAGGGCGATTTTTGCCTCCAGTTCCTCCAGTTTTTCGCTCACTTCCGTAAGCTGCTCCTTTAAGTTATTCAAATCTCCCCTCAAAGCAGCTTCCTTGTTCTTCAGGTCATTCATTTCCTGATTGTTCGCATCGATTTCTCCCTGCAGCTCGTCCTTGTTATGCATCTCCTGATCGAGCCTCTCCTGTGTGGTAGTTGCATACAATTCAACGGGAATCTCACAGATGAGCAGCACAATCGCTACAGCCAGTGCCAGCTTCCCCTTGCGTAAGACTGCCTTTTTCATACTATCCTCCATAATGCCGTTCTGCAGTAACATACCTTCCGGCTTTATTTCGTTCCAAAAATCCTGTCGCCTGCATCGCCCAGACCGGGAACGATATAGCCATGGTCGTTCAGCTTCTCATCCATCGCTCCGATGTACATGTCCACGTCAGGGTGCGCTTCCTTCATCTTTTCCACGCCTTCCGGTGCGGCAATGATGCACATAAAATGTATATTTTTGCAGCCCTTGTCCTTCAGCATCTGAATCGCTGCCACGGAAGAGCCTCCCGTTGCCAGCATGGGGTCAACCACAAACACTTCACGCTCCGCACAGTCTGCCGGAAGCTTACAGTAGTATTCTACCGGATTTAAGGTCTCCGGATCCCTGTACAATCCGATGTGTCCTACCTTGGCCGCCGGAATAAGCTGCAGCACACCGTCAACCATACCCAGTCCAGCTCGCAGAATGGGAACTATCGCCATCTTTTTCCCTTTTAATTCCTTCGCAACCGTCTTGCAGATAGGCGTTTCAATCTCCACATCGGAAAGCCTCAAATCTCTGGTCGCCTCATAGCAAATCAACATTGCAATTTCGCTGATGGTCTGCCTGAAATCCTTTGTGCCGGTCTCCTTCCTGCGAATATATCCTATTTTGTGCTGAATCAACGGATGCTCCATTACTACAACTTTTGCCATACCCTTACCTCTTATCCTTTCCTTTTGTATTGTGAATCATTTTCTTAAAACATAGCGACTCTGCGCTTATGCTTTTCTTCCTCTGAAAACGGCGTATTCAAGAACACCTCCACGATATCCAGTGCAAGATTGGGACCCGTCATTCCGCCTCCCAAAGCCAGCATGTTGGCATCGTTGTGCAGCCTTGTCATCTTTGCCGAAAGACTGTCATGGCAGAGTGCGCAGCGAACGCCTTCCACCTTATTTGCCACCATGGAAATGCCAATGCCCGTCGTGCAGACCACAATGCCCTTTTCACATTCGCCCGAAGCCACAGCCTCCGCCGCTGCACGTCCAAACACCGGATAATCGCAGGAATTTTTATCATAACAGCCAAAATCCTTATAGGCAATTCCTTTTTCCTTCAAATACGCTATAATAACCTGTTTTAAATCATAACCGCCGTGGTCGCTTCCAATCGCAATCATCGAATCCTCCTTATTATTCCCGCCTCTCACATCTGTATCATGTGACAGCCCGCCGCTCACACCTGTATTATGTGGTAGCCCGCAGCCTTTAAGAGCCGGTTCATTACGGCCTCCCCGATGCCGTCCCCCTCAAACGCCTCCGAGTAGATAGCCTCTGCTCCTTCTTCGTCAAATTCACGCAGGATGGCATATAAATGCCTTGCCGCGGACAGCTCGTCCGTCCTGCTGCCGACAGATTTTACAATATCCGCCCGATATCCTGCCGCAGTCTCGTCCGTGGCAATCACGCCGCTCCTTTTTCCCTCGCTTTTCGCCAGTTCTGTCTGCCTGTTAATATATGCTGCAACATTTTCCTTTTTTCCCGACACAATCGTCATATCACCATGCGGCGCATAATGACGGTATTTCATACCGGGCGCTCTCGGCGCTTGCTCACTCTCGCCGCTGCAGGCCTTGTCAGTCTCCACTCTGCCTAAAACCTCCTGCAGCATATCGCGGGACACATAACCGGGACGCAGAATCTCTGCCGGCTCCACTGTCAAATCCACAATGGTTGACTCCAGGCCAATGCCAACCTCCCCGCCGTCTATTACCATATCAATACGCCCATCCATATCCTCTAAAACGTATTTTGCAAGCGTGGGGCTGGGTCTGCCGGAAGTATTGGCGCTCGGCGCCGCCACAAAACCTCCCGCTGCAGCAATCAGCGCCTGTGCCGTCCTGTGCGACGGAAACCGGACTGCCACCGTGGAAAGCCCGCCCGTGGTTTCAAAAGGAACCGTATCCGCTTTCGGCAGAATCATGGTGAGCGGCCCCGGCCAGAAAGCATCCGCAAGCCTCCCCGCAGCCTCTAACATCTGCCGGTGTTCGGGAGCGTCCGACACAATCCGGTAAATATCTGCAAAACAGCAGATATGCACAATCAGGGGATTGTCGGAAGGTCTTCCCTTCGCCTCGTATATCTTTTTGGAGGAAAGAGGGTTGAGGGCATCACCGCCCAGCCCGTAAACCGTTTCCGTCGGAAACGCTACCAGCCCGCCCTGCCAGATAATGCTTCCGGCCTCCGCCAGACAGCCCTTATCGTCATCCTCCATACATGTTATGACCTTCGTATTCACCGCAGCTCCCCCCGACTACTCACACAGTTTTGCCACGACTTCATTGATAACCTTGCCATCAGCCTTGCCCTTTAACGAGCCCATCACAGCCTTCATGATCTGTCCTTTGTTCTTTGTCGCCAGCGCTTCGGCAAAATTCTCCTTCAGGTACTTCTCTACTTCTGCCGCGGACATCATGCTGGGCGCATATTCCGCGATAATGTCGTGACGCGTCTGATACTCTGCCCGCAGTTCCGCTCTTTCCACAGGACAACTGTCAAGCTGCTCCTTGGCGGACTTCAATTCCTTTAAAATAACCTTGTCCACCAGCTCCGCAGGAATGTCTTCTCTGCAGCCCGCGTCGATACCCGCTTTTTTCACCGCTGACACCAGCGCAGAAATCGCGTCCTTCCTCTCTTTATCTCTTGCCTTCATCGCAGCGACCATATCTGCCCTTAACTGCTCCAGTTCCATTTTGATACCTCCTGCATATCGCAATTCAAGTCATACTCTATTACAGTATACCACAATATGTCTTTGAAAGCTATCCTTCTTGTGATTTTCTCACTTTGCAAAAAGGAATATTTGGCAAGTGACGTGGGAGGCGGTCTATATGCCTGTTCAGACGCGCTCTCGCTCTATGAAAACGCAGCGGCACATAAGGCGCTAAAGAACAGCGCCTAAATGCCGGCGTTTTCAAAAGGTCTGAACAGGCATACAGACCGCCTCCCACTGGCAGCTTTCAGCCGTCGGAACCACCATATTCCTATAAAGACCGTATAAAAACGCCGGCGCTTGGCGAGGTTCTTTCGAGCCTAGCGTCCGCTGCGTTTTTATCCGAGCGAGAGCGCGTCTTTATAGGAATATGGTGGCTCTGACGGCGTGACTTGCCAAAAGTGCTTGCCAAAATCCTCTTCAAATAACTTGCAATTATCTCCCATTAGAAATACAATATACTCAATACAGGCAGTTTTATGATAAGCTGCGGAAACGGAGAAAGCATAATGACACACAACGAGAACTTGAAGACCTATACATTGAAAGAAGTACCCCACTACAAGGTACACGGCAGAACGGATTTTGACCAGTATCCCCTGCCCTTGTTCTGGAACGGCAGCGCCATAGAGGTGAATGTGACCGGTTCGGAGCTCTGGATTGACATTGATGTAGATTTTGACTGCCATGAGCCGTGGATCTGCTGTGCAATCAACGGCGCTGTTATGAGCAGACAGATGCTGCTGCCCGGCAGCTATTCCCTGTGCCTGTTCCGCGGTATGAGTCCGGAGGCTGTAAAAAATGTGCAGTTCGTCAGGGAACTACAGGCCATGTCGGAGGACGATGCCTGTCACATACTGGTTCGGGGATTCCAGACCGACGGCCATTTCTCACCGATCCCTGACAGAAAATTCAAACTGGAATTTATCGGCGACAGTATTACTTCCGGCGAAGGCACTTATGGCGCCAAAGAAGATGTGGACTGGATTCCCATGTACATGGGTGTAAGCAGAAATTATGCTGCTCTCACCGCGCAGGCGCTGAATGCGGAAGCCCGATTGATCTCACAGGGCGGCTGGGGCGCGCTCTGCGGCTGGGACAACAATCCCCACCACAATCTCCCCGCTTATTACACAAAAATCTGCGGACTGGCGGGCGGCTCTGTCAACGAAGCGCTTGGCGCACAGAAAGACAACCCCTTTGCCGAATGGCAGCCCGACGCCATCATCGTAAATCTGGGAACCAATGACTGNAGCGCCTTCAGCCAGCCCGAATGGTCCGACCCCGAAACAGGAGAAACCTTTAANCAGCATCTGAATGAAGACGGTTCCTTCCGCGCCGATGACCTCGCNCGTTTCGAGCAGGCTGTTGTCGATTTCCTGCATGTACTCAGACGCTGCAACCCTTCCTCCTATATTGTCTGGACATACGGTATGCTTGGTTACAATCTTTCTCTTGCAATCACAAATGCCATCAACACCTTCCGCAGTGAAACCGGCGATATCAANACNTTCTTTTTACATCTCCCCAATACCACCGAGGAGACCGTCGGCTCACACATGCACCCGGGCTTTGCCTCACATATAAGGGCGGCAAAGGTTTTAATTGAATATTTGCAGGAACTTCTGCATGCATAAGAACTGCCCCCCGAAAGGGGGGTGGTTTTTTACCTATTTCAACTCATTTAAGTACTGCATAATGCCCAAATGGATTTCCCATGCCAGCTTTTCCTGATATTCCTCCGAACAAAGCTTTTCCGCTTCCTCGGTGTTAGACAGAAATCCACATTCGACAATCACAATCGTCGTCGGCGTCTTTTTCAAAAGGTAGTAACTATCATTTGGTTTGACGCCGCGATGGTTATCCGGGTCCAGTCCGACAATCAGCCTGTTCTGTATTTTTTCTGCCAGTTTTTGTCCCTCCGCACTTCCCGAATAGAAAAAGACCTGCGCTCCATGGACATATTCCTCCGGATAACTGTTCTGATGGATGCTGACCGTTATAACCGGCTTTGTCTCTTCAATAATTGCTATCCGTCTCTTCATGTCCTGTACTTTTTTATTGGAAGTGCCTGCGTCATAAAGACCGTCTTCGCCTTCTCTCGTCATTACCACCCTGACGTCATCCATCTCCAGATACTTTTTTACAAGCAATGCAATCTCCAGATTCAAATCCTTTTCCAACGCTCCATTAATCCCGACCTTTCCCGGGTCGTCGCCGCCATGTGGCGGCGGTTATTTGCGGCAGNTTTTCTTTTTAAGAAAATCTTAGGAAAATTCGCAGATAAAACAAAAGAACCCCNTCCTTATTCATTGATATAATAATTGCGAAATGAAAGTAAAAATATCACAAAGGAAGACATGGGTACAAAATGAGCATACATATTCTGGTAGCGGNCAGCGAAAAAGAACTGGCAGATGTCATAGCANTCTACCTTACAAATGACGGATACATTGTCCACAAATTTTACACAGGTCTCGAGGCGCTTTCCTGTATCGAAAATACAACTTTGGATCTGGCAATACTGGACGCGNTGCTTCCCNATGTAGACGGTTTCCAAATCTGCAAAAGAATCAGGACGAAATCCTATTACCCTATTATCATGCTCTCCGCAAAATCTGACGACAGTGACAAGATTATGGGACTGACAATCGGCGCTGACGACTATATCACCAACCCTATCACCCCGCTTGAAGTGGCTGCCAGAGCAAAAACACAATTGCGNCGGTATATACAGTATAANCAGCCCGCCCCCAGGCAGACNGAAACCNCACATGAATATNCCATCAGTGAACTTGTCATCAACAGAGACAGNCATAAATGCACCTTGTNCGGCAGGGAATTGCACCTGACGCCCATAGAATTTTCCATCCTCTGGTATCTCTGCGAGCATCAGGGGATTGTCATTTCTTCGGAAGANCTGTTCGAAGCGGTATGGGGGGAAAGAGCCCTGATTGATAACAACACGGTTATGGCCCATATCGGCAGGCTGAGNGAAAAAATGAGCGAGCCTGCCAGAAATCCAAAGTTTATAAAAACNGTGTGGGGNGTCGGATATACCATTGAAAAATAAAGCCNTTGACAAATCCAGNGAAAG
Organism: Lachnospiraceae bacterium; assembly: GCA_014804445.1. Lineage (GTDB taxonomy): Bacteria > Bacillota > Clostridia > Lachnospirales > Lachnospiraceae > Acetatifactor. Next base: position 155,836 of record JAAUZU010000004.1, read on the forward strand.
GACAACCGGAAANGAAAGATGAAACCGCTGGAAATNACCATATTCAACTGTGAAAAAGAGGAAGCAGAGGCGTTCCGTGAACTTTCNCCACGTTTTGACATTGTGCCNGTCATTTTGTCAGAACCGGCAAAGCATGGCAACATTCCCTGCCCCTGCAGCCGCTGTGTCAGTGTNGGACACAAATCCCGCATAACTGAATCTGATTTATCCGCGCTGCAAAAAGCCGGTGTCACATACCTCTGCACCCGCAGCATCGGGTATGACCATATCGATTCCAAAGCCGCCCGAAAACTCGGAATCACTGTTGAAAATGTGGCATATCCGCCGGACGGAGTCGCCGACTATACGCTGATGCTGATACTGATGGNGCTGCGCAGCGCAAAATCCACGCTGAAGCAGGTGGCGCACAATGACTTCCGCCTGCCGCCCGTCCGCGGAAGAGAACTGAGCTGCATGACGGTCGGCGTTGTAGGCGCAGGGCATATCGGACGCGCCGTCATCCAAAGACTCCGCGCCTTTGGCTGTCATGTACTGATTTGCGACATCAATAGCAGTGCGGACAGCGTGCCGCTGCATAAACTGCTTGAACAAAGCGATGTCGTCACGCTCCATGTACCGCTCAACGCCGATACGCACCACCTCATCGGTAAAGAACAGTTCAAAATGATGAAACAGGACGCTATTTTGGTCAACACCGCACGCGGCGCGCTTATCGATACGGAAGCATTGCTCGATGCACTGGAAAACCACCGGCTGGGCGGATCCGCTCTTGACGTACTGGAAGGAGAGGAAGAAATTTTTTATTCTGACTGTTCTCAGAAACCACTTTCTCATCCTTTCCTGCCAAGACTTCAAAAAATGCCGAATGTCATCATTACGCCGCACACNGCATATTACACACGCCATGTTCTATATGACACGGTTGAAAAAACACTGTTAAATTGTCTCACATACGAAAGGAAACAAGATCATGAATAAACTTAAGATTGCCATTTTGTTCGGAGGATGCTCGGAAGAGCATGATGTCTCTGTCAAATCGGCACAGGAAATCGCAAAATATATTGACACAGAAAAATATGATGTAACCTATGTAGGCATTACGCGCTCCGGTAACTGGCTGATGTGTGAAAAACCCTGTCCCGATTGGGAAAACGGAGACTGCTGCCCTGCGGCAATCTCTCCGGACAGGACGGTGCATGGACTTATTACCCTTTCAAACGACAATTGCCGGACCATCCATATCGACGTGGTTTTCCCTATTCTGCATGGCAGATTTGGCGAGGACGGTTCCATACAGGGCTTGCTGGAGTTGGCCGGTATCCCTTACGTTGGCTGTGACATTGCAACCTCGGCAATCTGCATGGATAAATCCCTTGCCTACCTGATGGCGGCAAATGCCGGCATCGCCATTCCTGCATTTCAGATTTTGCATCCTGATGACACGCCGGAAATTGATATCCCGGCCTATCCGGTCTTTGTAAAGCCTGCCCGCTCAGGTTCCTCTTTTGGCGTGAGCAAAGTATATCAGGAAAGCGAACTGGACGCCGCCATCAAAATGGCACTGCAATATGACAACAAAGTCTTGATTGAGCAGGCCGTTTCCGGTGTAGAAACCGGCTGCGCCGTGCTTGGAAATAACAACCTTTTAATGACCGGCGAAATAGATGCCATCACCCTGTCTCACGGTTTCTTCCGCATCCATCAGGAATCCGCCCCCGAAAACGGCTCTGAAAATGCAGCCTTTATCGTTCCGGCAAATCTGCCTCTCCAAAAGCAGACAGAATTAAAAGAGACTGCCAAAGCAATTTATAGAGCCCTTGGCTGCAGAGGACTGGCCCGTGTTGACATGTTCCTGCAGGAGGATGGACGCATTGTGCTCAATGAAGTCAATACCCTGCCCGGCTTTACCTCCTACAGCCGCTATCCACGCATGATGAAAGCTGCCGGAATCACGATTTCAGAGATAATTGACCGCCTTATCTCGCTGGCAAAAAGGGGGTGATACCTATGGAAAAAGGATTTGTCTTTTTAGATGAGGCGGTGCATGGAATCCGCTGGGACGCCAAGTATGCCACATGGGATAACTTCACCGGAAGACCGGTGAACGGATATGAAGCCAACCGAATCGTCGGAACCTTTGAGCTGGCGGAGGCATTGCAGAAAGCCCGAGAACAAGCCGCCGCCCTTGGATATGGCCTGCTTCTTTGGGACGCCTATCGCCCCCAGCGCGCTGTAGACTGCTTTCTCCGCTGGTCTGCGCAGCCGGAAGACGGCCGCACAAAAGAAAAGCATTACCCCAATATTGCGCGGGAAGAAATGATATCCATGGGATACGTCGCCTCACATTCAAGCCACAGTCGCGGGAGCGCCGTTGACCTTACCATTTATCAGTTGGACACCGGCGATATGGTCGCCATGGGAAGCAGCTTTGATTTTATGGACGAACGCTCGCACCATGCCTCAACAGACGTAACAGCCGCCGAAGCAAAACACCGCAGGCTGTTACGCTCCATCATGGAGCAAAGCGGCTTTGAAGCCTATGAAAACGAGTGGTGGCATTATCTGCTGAAAGACGAACCCTATCCCGACTGCTATTTTGATTTCCCGATTGTGTAACACTCCTTGCTTTTCAATCATCTTTCCTCGCTTTTCAAAATTTGTCGAAAAGCACTTGACAATATTAGATAAAAATGCTATCGTTTATTCAAAGAGAAGCAGTTTTTTACCATGGGATTAGTATCTAATCGTGAGTGGGGTACTTGCTTCTCTTTTTATATCCACTAAATCGTATAAATACATTTATCCATCTACAATATCCGCAAAAAGCGGAGCCATTTCGCCGGAAAAATTATAGGTAATTTTAACTCTATGGTTTTCGTACACCTTGATTTCATGGAGCATTTCAACCACTACCGCCCTGTCCAGTTTTTCCACCTCCCGATGTTCTAACAGACGTTGAAACCACGCGGTATCGAATACATTTTCTCCCGCGCTGCCTGTCCTTTTTTCCACACACAAAAGCTGCCTGACCAGTAATTCTTCTTTTTGGGCATAGTCCTGCTTGTAACTGACAAACTCCTCTTTTGAAATCAGCTCTTCCCGATAATCCTCGTAGACCGCTTTTTTCAGCTTTCGAACTTTTTCAAGCTCTGCCTGTATGGTTATCTTTGCGGCTTCCCTGCTGTCCGACGCAGCCACGCTGCCAAATTCTCCGGTTACAAGCGCTTTCAGATTATCCATGTTTTGAAGCATGACCTTTAAATCGCCCAGTATAATACTTTCCAACACTTCGTACCCAATCTTGTGCGGCGTACAGTACTGCCTGCCGGAACGCACATATGTCCCGCAATAATAGTTAACACCGGACTCACTTTTTTTGCCGTTATGCTCCGTCACATACGCTTTTTTTACCAGCGCCCTCCCGCAGTCGCCGCATTTCAGAAAACCTGCAAAAACTGCCGTATTCCTTTGCAAATCCACATTTCGCGTCCTGCGCCTTAACAACTCCTGTGTTTTTTCCCATGTATCCTTGTCAATGATTGCTTCATGAGTTCCCTCCACCACAATCCATTCACTGCGGTCTGCCGTCCTTGCCCTGTTTCTCATCTGCTGGTGCTTTCTGCCCTGCACCATATTTCCAATATACATTTCATTCTGTAAAATACGGTTTATTGTAGAATATGTCCAATAAGAAGTGCTGTTCAGACGGCGGGCATTTCTGTAATTCTCGCCATTGATTTTCTTATATTCAGACGGGCAGACTATGCCCTCCTCATTTAATATGGCAGCAATGCGGAGTTTTCCGCAGCCCCTGATATATAACGCAAAAATTCTTCTTACAATCTCTGCCGCATATGCATCCACAACCAGCCTGTTCTTGTCCGCCGACGCTTTCCGGTAACCATAAGAAGCAAATGCCCCGATAAATTCCCCTGCCCTTTGTTTGGTTCTGACAGCGGCATGAATTTTTTGGGAAATGTCCCTTGCGTACTGTTCATTAAAAATATTCTTGATTGGCAAAAGCATGTCATACGCCTGCTTTGCACTGTCAATACCGTCTGTGACAGAAATAAAACGCACGTCCCTCTCGGGAAAATACCGCTCCAGATACCTGCCCGTATCAATGTAATCACGCCCGAAACGGGACAAATCCTTGACAATCACACAATTTACTTTTCCGGCTTCAATGTCGTCAATCATCCGTCGAAACGACGGACGGTTAAAATCGGTTCCCGTGAAACCGTCGTCAACATAGGTATCATATACCGCCAAATCTTCTTTTTCTTTCACATAATCAGCAATGAGTCTTCTCTGATTGCCGATGCTGTCACTTTCTGCTTTGTCGCCGTCTTCTCTGGACAATCTGATATATGCCGCTGCGTTAAAAAATGTCTTCACGGCGTTTTCACCTCGGACTTTATATGTGCCCGAATAATGCGGCTTATCAGCTCAGAAACATCGACTTTTTCCAAAAACTCCCTCTCAATACTGTAGGATATATTTTCCTTTCCTTCCTTCTCCAATACGCCGTATCTCCGAAACACCTTTCACACAAGTATATGGATTAGAGCTTGTACGGTATGTCTCGGTTTTTCTGGGTATTTTGCAGATTTAAGTTTAATGATTACATATCTGACACCCAAAACAGGTCAAAAAAATATTATGTTTCTTACATCGCGGGAACTCACAATGGACAGGATCACTTGCTTCTGCCGACGCAAGCCAACTCTCCAATGGCTCCTCTCTGATATCATCAACTGTCATTCTGTTTATTAAATTTTCAAATGTATCCAAATAATGCAAAACAAATTCCTCGTTTGGACTATAGTCAAGTTTCTCCCAGCCGATTTTGTTTCTTGCTCCGTTTATTACCTTAATCACAAAACTCTTATCTGCTTCAAATGTTTCTTTATCCCACGGCATTTCGGTAATCGCAAACCCAACACAGCCCCTGCCGACGATTTGGTCTTTTTCAGACAAATAAACCATTAGCCGCTTTTCACTTTCCGTTTGCGCAATTGCGGCTCCACTCAAAGCAAGAATATTAATAAACACATCTGTTCCACCGTTTGACATTACAAGGGAATCGTCATCAAGTGCAACCTTACCATTGAACGATATAATATTTGACACTATTATTTCTCCTGTAAATTATGATTATAATGAAATGATTTTTAAGGAAAACCAATAACGAAAAATAAGAGAACCATAAATTCTGAAACGATATCTTTCTCTGATAATTCTCTAACTGATGGAACACCCCAACCACATTTACAACATCCGCTTTCACATTAAAAACAAGCATATAATCCATTTGTGGCACAACCGCTTCATGGTAACCCTTATTTGCTAAGTATGCATCTCTGCTAAGCGGAAATTGCATAGGATTTTCTTCCAAACGTTCATACACATTCCTGATTCCATCCAGCAAATGTCGGGCGGCTTGTTCACTTTTTAAGCGATACAGCAAATGTTGCACAAGATTATCAAGCAATTCATCGGCATGCTCCGTAACAATTAGTTCATAAGCCATATTTTGTCCTCATCTCTGTCAAAGCAGTTTTGGCATCCTTTATCTGGCAGTTTTCTATCTGTTTCTCTGATATTTCGATATCCCGATACATAGAAAGCTGTCGCATAATATTCTCATATATCTCCATACTCATAATTACCATATCACCATATCCATTTTTAGTAATATAAATAGGTTCATCTGACTTATGGCACATATCGGAAACTTCCGCTGTATTCTTCAAGTCCTTTATAGGTATAATATGTGGCATTTTATATCCCTCCTTTTTAGGACAAATTATACCATAATTATCCCTTTATCTCAATTAATTATTAAACTATTTTACAACTTAGGGAATTTACAAAAAACTGAATCTAAAATAGAAAATGAGAACTCTTCCGCTATTTACCGCCGCCATGCCCCGCGTCAAGAACGACGCAGGGTCTGTCATCCGCTTTCGCGCCCTCTGCGGCGGCGGTTTCCTTTGCTGTTTTTTTGATTGCTGCAGGCACCGCTGCTGCCAGAATGATTGCCGCTGCAATATACGCCGCAATGTATTTTTTTCGCTCCATAAAGATCCGTCCCGACTCCATATTTACCAAAATATATGAGTCGGAAGCGGCTCTTATGCCATGCGCAAATCGTCAGCATGTGCAGCCTGTATGCACATCTTTTGTTTACTGCTCCAGATAGGAGGCTATAATATCCCATACAGCCGCAGGTTCGTAGCCCAGACGCCATGCGGCGACGCCTCCCAGATTATAACTCTGCATCACGTTCAGTTTTACGCTGATGGACTGCAAATCCTCAATCCATATCTGATAGCTTGTCCCATCTTTGGTGACCTCTGCATAATTTTGTCCCGTCGTCTCGTCCCATTCCGCTTCCATGCCATATGTGTTCAGAACGGAATCCACATTCGCCATCGGATATGCTTCACTCGTAACCGTCGTTCCTTCTATCTTCCACAACCTGGTATAAAATGGCAGCGCATTAACCACCTTGTTGGCAGGCACATTTGCAACGGTTCTCTCGATGCCGCCCCTTACATAATCAATGGACGCAACTGAACCCGCTTCCTGACTGCCCGCCCAGTGCTCGTCATATCCCATGACAATCACATAGTCGGCAACCACTCCCTGTTCTTCAAAATCGTAGAAAGAATTGAAATTATACGGAACATAATTGTCCACCGAAAGCACCAGCCCCGCCTCACGGCATCTTATGGACAACTCCCGCAAAAACTGGATAAAATGTTCCCCTGACTCAGCAGTGATATTTTCAAAGTCTATGTTAATACCGTCCATGCCGCAGGCTGCTGCCGCCTCCATAATCCTGTCTATCAGATAAGTTCTCGTCGTGGTTGCAGACAGTATCGTAGATACGTCCACCTCCGCGCCTGTATTGGCACGGTAATTGAAATCATCTACAACGCCCCACACTTCCAGTCCTTTTTTATGCGCCTTTTCCACATAAGAGGACGAGGCAAAACTCTGGATGTTTCCTTCATTATCCTTTAAACTGAACCATGTAGGCGCAATTACTGTCAGCGAACTTGCATTGGCAGTCACCTTATCCAGCGTATCATTGCCGCTGGAGGATGCAATGGCATGCCAGCCGATACAGATTTTCCCATCTCTCGTAAGAGAGGTATATACCGGAGGCACTACATCCGTCACCGGTTCAGGCGTTTCCTCCCGCTCATTTTCCAAAAACTTGTTTTCCACATAGCCGACCAGCCCATCTTCCGTCTTAATCTTGCACCATGTCTCCATTTTGTCAAGGATTATCACGGTTTCCGAAGCAGACAAATCCCTTAAAATAGGGCTTTTCACCCCGCCTAACACCCTAACTGCCGTGGCACCGGAAATATCGGCTACCTGTCTTTGCTCCCACTCTGTATAGACCTGCATACGCAGCGGGTTCTCAAACACCTGATAGGAAAAATTTGTGTACTGCTTTACAAAGTCGGCCGCTATATAATAGGTTGTAACGTCGCCGCTGGTACGGGAAAAACTCAGCATATATCCGGCGTCCTGAGGCGCGCCGTTTATCTGGAATGCATTGGTGCCGATTGGCGTCCGTATAATATCCGTGGGCGTCGTATAAAGAAGAAGCTGCTCCACCGGATCCACATAGAATCTGTCGTTAAAATAGCGATGTACCGTTGCAAGGTCAAAATAACATACGCCATCCTTCATGAACGCCTTTTCTTCCACCATTTCATTCTGCAGGACAATCGACACTTCGTCTTCTTTTGTAATGTGAAAATATTCGTATAAGTCCGCCCTCTCTCGGGAATAGGAATATTTTTCAATAATCTTCGCCCCAAAAGCGGTGGCTCCTATAATGATAATCAGTATAATGGCAATCAACACCGGTATGGCTTTTTTCATGGTTTAACGTTTTCCTTTCCATGCAATGTACTTTACACAAAATACAATTTTATTCCTTATTATAACAAACTATCCCCGCTTCGTCATTACCAATTTTGACAAAATACCTTAATATTTCATGAATATCCTGCGCCCGCTCCATGCTCCTGCAGAGACATTTTTCAGGTTCGGAAGCCGGAAAAGCTGACGGCAGAGAGGCATTCCCGCAAAACATCCGCTCTCCCCAGCTTCCGTCCTACACAGAACAGACGAACCATGGAGGCACTGACAATTACTTCCAGTCCGTTATCCTGTCATATCGCAGCTCTTTTAATCTGCCGCCCTCATCGAGCACATAATCCGCCATATAGATGGCATCCTCGCAGACACATTTTTCTGCTATCGCCTTCGGCGATGCCGGCTTTCCTTCCAGAAAAAGGCTGACGCCGGACTTTCTGACGCTCTCCAGCTTTTCTTTCAGGCGCTGTCCTTCTTTTTCATACACGCAATTTCCTCCTTTGCCGTCGGCGCATTCGGTATAACCATAAAGAGTCCGTGATATAAATTTTCCGAAATACTGCCTTCTTTTGTAAATTTCTGCATATACTAAGATGCCCCGACTGTACAAAAAATACTAAAACTACCTGAAAAATTGAATTAAAACGAGCAAAAAATTTGGAAATAATTAAATTAGATACAGACACATAAGCCTGCAAGACATCCGCATACTATAGAAGTAACTTTTTTCTGCGGACAAGATACTAAAAATTTCACAAAATAAATGCTAAAATACTTTCTAAAACCGGAAATTGCTTTGAACTACGAAAGCATAGATAAAATAGACTTAAACTGATAATCCTGAACCTTAGAAAGAAAAATAAAATGTACCGCACTGCCTCCTCTCCGTACAGATTGCCGGAGGCATCTTAGGGTTTTATTATAATCAATGCTGGTATATTTTGCAAGTTAAATTTCAAAATTCATAAAATTTTATTAAAATATCGTTAAACTGCGCTGGCACTCTTGACTTAGAGGTTCGAAAAGTATAAGATACTTTTAGTCAGATTTTACGGGAGTTTCAGTCACCAACCAACAAAAATGCAGTATCTTAACAGTAAGGATGTGATAGCATGAAAATTGAAAAAGTGAATGAAAACCAAATTCGCTGTACGCTGACCCGTGAGGATTTGGCGGACCGCGAGTTAAAGATTAGCGAACTTGCATACGGTACAGAGAAGGCAAAAAATCTTTTCCGTGACATGATGCAGCAGGCTTCCTTTGAATGTGGTTTCGAAGCGGAAGATATTCCCTTGATGATAGAAGCAATCCCTCTCAATTCAGAGTGCATTGTACTGATTATAACAAAGGTGGAGGATCCGGAAGAGCTGGATACACGTTTTTCCAAGTTTGCCCCCTCTGTCCATGACGAGGACGACGATATGGACGATTCCATCGAAGATATGACGGACGGTGCGGATGAAGTGCTCGATTTATTTAAGCGGCTGCATGAAAGCCGTAAGGCAGCGGCAGGCGAAACGCAGAGCACACAGACAAAGCCTGAACGCAGCAATAAAAACGAAGGCGATTCCGAAAGCGCTGATTTGACACGGATTTTTGTATTTGATTCCCTGTACAATCTGACACGGCTCGCAGGCATGCTTGCCGGAAATTACCAAGGTGAAAACTCTCTGTACAAGGACGAATCCGAAGGCTTATATCTGCTTGTAGTGCAGAAAAGCGGCCATACCCCCAAGGAGTTCAACCGCGTCTGCAACATTTTGTCAGAATACGGAAGCGCCCGCAAGAGTCTCCCCGCAAGCCGTTCCTATCTGGAAGAGCACTATTCCGCGGTTATCGCACAGAACGCCCTCCAGTCGCTTGCAGGAATCTAATCGCAGACTACAAAAAGAGGCTGTCAGACAGCCTCTTTTTTTGTTATGAAACCGGAGTGCACGACGCACCCGCTGAATACGAAATTCTTTCCGGATTTATAAAGCCGCAATCTTCTCCATCAGTGCATCCACATCCATGCCATGCACCATCGCCGCTTCTTCCAAAGATTCTCCCTGTGCGGAAGGACAGCCAAGACAATGCATACCCGCCTCCATCAGAATGGGAGCCACTTCAGGAGCCTGTCTTAAGATTTCGCCGATTGTCATGTCCTTTGTAATATTCTGCATAGTTCCACCTCCTTTTGTACCTGTTTAGTATAATACTTTCCCTTTCTTTTGGCAAGTCATTCCCAAAAATGAATTTTTCTTGTATTTTTTGTAAAACATTAGTTAAAATAAGTATTTGTATAGAAAAAAGTACATTTGCGCGCTTGACGTGTATACACGTTTTTCATATAATATTTTCATAAGATTAGCAACCGAACCACTGATTCACACTAATCAAATTTTATAGGAGGCATTTCAAAATGAGACCAGAATGGAATGATTTTGTAGGCGGCAAATGGGAAAATGAAATCAATGTTCGCGATTTCATCCAGAAGAATTACGAGCCCTATGACGGGGACGAATCCTTCTTAGCCGAAGCTACACAGAACACAAAGGATTTATGGGCACAGGTATTGGAGTTACAAAAGAAGGAAAGAGAAGCCGGCGGCGTTCTTGATATGGACACCAAGGTTATCTCCACCATCACTTCCCACGGACCCGGATATCTTGACAAGGATAAGGAGACCATCGTAGGCTTCCAGACAGACAAGCCGTTTAAGCGCTCCTTACAGCCTTACGGCGGTATCAGAATGGCAGAGAAGGCATGTTCTGACAACGGCTACGAGGTTGACCCGGAAGTGAGCGAGTTCTTCTCCACCCACAGAAAGACACACAACGCAGGCTGCTTCGATGCATACAATCAGGAAATGAGAGCTTGCCGTTCTTCTCATATCATCACAGGTCTTCCGGATGCTTACGGCCGCGGACGTATCATCGGCGACTACAGACGTGTTGCTCTGTATGGTATCGACAGACTGATTGAAGACAAACAGGCACAGAAGGATTCTACCGGACGTGTTATGACAGACGACGTTATCCGCCTTCGCGAAGAGATTTCCGAGCAGATGGTTGCTCTGAAATTGATGAAGGAAATGGCTGCTTCCTATGGCTGTGATATTTCCAAGCCCGCTACTAACGTAAAAGAAGCAATTCAGGCTACTTACTTCGGTTACCTCTGCGCTGTAAAGGAGCAGAACGGTGCCGCTATGTCCCTCGGACGTACTTCCACCTTCCTTGACTGCTATGCGCAGAGAGATTTAAAGGCAGGCGTATTTACCGAGGAGCAGATTCAGGAATTTGTTGACCACTTCATCATGAAGCTGCGCTGCATCAAGTTTGCACGTACTCCTGAGTACAATCAGATTTTCGCAGGCGACCCGGTTTGGGTAACCGAATCTCTGGGCGGTGTTGGTGTTGACGGACGTCACATGGTAACCAAGATGAGCTTCCGTTATCTGCACACCCTGACCAACTTAGGACCTTCTCCCGAGCCCAACCTGACAGTTCTCTGGTCCACAAGACTTCCTGAGAGCTGGAAGAGATACTGTGCAAAGATGTCCATCCAGACTTCTTCCATCCAGTATGAGAATGATGATTTGATGAGAGTAACCCACGGTGACGACTACGGCATCGCATGCTGCGTATCCTCCATGGTTATCGGTAAGGAAATGCAGTTCTTCGGCGCTCGTGCTAACCTGGCTAAATGTCTTCTGTACGCTTTGAACGGCGGTATCGACGAAGTAACCAAGAAGCAGGTTGGACCTAAGTATCGTCCTGTTACCGGCGACGTTCTGGATTATGATGATGTAATGGATAAATTCATCGATATGATGGAATGGCAGGCAGATGTTTATGTAAACACCCTGAATGTTATCCACTATATGCATGACAAATACTGCTATGAGAGAGCACAGATGGCTCTTCATGACAGAGACGTAAAGCGTTACTTTGCAACCGGTCTGGCTGGTCTGTCCATCGTTGCAGACTCCCTCTCCGCAATCAAGTACGCTAAGGTTGAAGTTGTTCGTGACGAAGACGGCATCATTGTTGACTTCAAGACCACCGGCGACTTCCCGAAATACGGCAACGACGACGACCGTGTAGATACCATTGCACATGACATCGTATCCAGATTCATGACCGCAATCAGAAGAAACCACGTATACAGAAACGGTGTTCCTACCATGTCCGTTCTTACCATTACTTCCAACGTAACCTACGGCAAGGCAACCGGCAACACCCCTGACGGACGTAAGAAAGGCCAGCCTTTTGCACCCGGCGCTAACCCGATGCATGGACGTGACACCCACGGCGCTGTTGCTTCCCTTTCTTCTGTAGCAAAACTGCCTTTCGAGGATGCTCAGGACGGTATCTCCAATACCTTCACCATCATCCCCGGCGCACTTGGCAAGGAAGCTCAGGTATTCTCCGGCGATCTGGAGTTAGATTTAAACAAATAACTAATGGAGGAGGAACACCATGGACGAAAAATCTATGATTGATGATTTGGTAAAAATGCTGGATTCCGGCATGGCAAACGGTGTCGGCCACGTCAATGTGGACTTTGATGAAAACAGCGATAATTCCAAAAACGTTCAGACAATGGGGTGTACGGATTGCTCCAGAACACCTTTAGCATGCAGTGTTCCCACTCTTCATCAGGGACTTGATGATTACAGCGGTCGCAAAGACAGCGACAAAAATTAAATTAGGAGGAATAAAATTATGGCAGCAAATGCACAGGTTGACAATTTAGTAGCTTTACTTGATGGCTATGCAACAAAGGGCGGTCATCACCTGAATGTAAATGTGCTCAACAGAGATACCCTGTTGGACGCACAGAAGCATCCTGAGAACTATCCTCAGCTTACTATCCGTGTATCCGGATACGCTGTTAATTTCATTAAATTAACACCGGAACAGCAGGCAGACGTTATCTCCCGTACATTCCACGAAGCTGTTTAATCCGAATCCGTTTTATCACTGATTCAAAGGGCTGTGTACTGTTTTCGTGCCGGTTGTCTTCAACCGGCACGCGGTGGCAGCCCTTTTTGACACGACAGCTTTCACTTTTAATAAAAAGAGGTTTTCTATGAAAGGCAGAATACATTCTCTGGAAAGTTTTGGCACCGTGGACGGTCCCGGTGTCCGCTTCGTTGTTTTTGTACAGGGCTGCCCCATGCGCTGCGCTTACTGTCACAACCCCGACACCTGGGAGATGGCAGGCGGCACCATGATGGAGCCGGCGGAAATCATTGAACAGTTTGAACGCAACAGGGGCTTTTACAAGGACGGCGGCATCACGGTAACCGGCGGTGAACCTTTGATGCAGGTTGATTTTTTAATTGATTTGTTCACCTTGGCAAGAAAGAACAATATTCACACCTGTATAGACAGCTCCGGCATCGCATTCAACCGCAGCAACACAGAGTTCATGAACAAAATGGACAAATTAGCAGAGCTGACCGATTTGGTTATGCTGGATATCAAGCATATCGACCCGCAAAAGCATTTAGAACTGACCAGTCAGCCTAACACCAATATTTTAGACTTCTGCAGATATCTTGACGAAAAAAAGATTGATATGTGGATTCGCCATGTCGTTGTACCCGGCATCACGGACGATGACGTATATTTGGAGCAGCTTGGCTATTTTATCGGGCAATTCCACAACCTAAAAGCGCTGGATGTCCTTCCCTACCACACGATGGGTGAGAAAAAATACGAATCCCTCGGGCTTCCCTACAAGCTCCACGGCGTTCCCGCTATGGACAAAGATAAAGTGGTGGAAAAGAAAGCCGTTATATTGGCGGGCATCAAAAAACGCCGCGCAGAAATGCAAAACGCATAAAAGGGCTTGTATTTGTCCGTATTTTATATTAGAATATAAACGATGAGGCATTATATTAAGATTTCATACGCAATTAAAGGAGGATAATATTATGGCATTTGTTATCAGCGATACATGTGTAGCTTGTGGTGCTTGTGAATCCCAGTGTCCCGTAGGTGCAATCAGCATGGGCGATGGCAAAATGGAAATCGACCCTAACACCTGCATTAACTGCGGTTCCTGCGCAGGCGTATGTCCTGTAAGCGCTATTTCCGAGGAATAATGCAAAACAATAAGTCATTCCGATAAGAGATGACAAAGCGGCTTAGGATATTTCTCCCAAGCCGCCTTTTTCATTTTATCGCTCTGATACTGCTTCCTTACTTTTTCAACAACCTTCTCTTCTTTCGCAGCAAATCATCTATCTTCTTATAGTGCTCCTCCTCCCGTTTCACCTTCTCTGTATTGCGTTCTTCCTCGCGCTCTTCCTGCATCCGGAACTGATAATCCATTTCCTTCAGCACGCTTTCTTTCATTTCCCGGCAAAGATATTCATTGTTTTCCTGCAGAGTTTCTTTAAATAGCTGTTTCAACAGCCATTGCAATCGCTTGAATTTTTCTTCGTTTGACTCTCTCTGTAAGGACTTCTTCTGCTCTGCCGGCAATGGCTTGTCCTGCTTTCTTTCCGTGGAAGGGATATCCTTCACCACCTCTGCCTCACCTGTCACGCGCTTAAGCTCCGGGGCTTTTGCCGTCTCTTCCTGCTCCGTGCGCCCTCCTTTTACCACCTGTATCTTTCCTCTCTCCTGCTGTCCTTCGTTTATCTCTGCTTTTTTTATGCCTTGTCCACTTTCTGCCTTTTTTATTTCCTTGAGAAGCTCCGTCTGCTTCATGGAAGGAAACTCCTTGATTGTCTCTGCAGATTTCCGAAGTTTTTCTTCTTCCGCCTCCGGCGCGGCTGCGGGTGTAATCATGTCCAGCTTTCCGTTTTTCAATACCATTCTGATAGCTTTCAACTGCAGTCCCCTTTCCTTCAAATCCTTTATTTCCTGAAATCTTTTCACATCCTCTTCCGTATAATACCGGTGCCCCAATTCGTTTCGCTTGATGGGCAGCCCCAGTTCCTCTTCCCAATAGCGAAGCACATGTGCCTCCACCTTTACTCTTTTTGCTGCGTCTGAAATCAATAATGCACTACTCATCTTACATCCTGCCTTTCTGTTTCTCAACTTAAGTTTCCAAAAAAGAAAAGAGAACAAATTAACGGAGCGCTCCGGTTCCTTATCTGTTCTCTTTTGTATTCTGATATGTAATTGTAAAGCCTGTCCTACCGCTCCAAATTGGCGAATTTGGTATAGTTGGGCAGCCACGCCAGCTCCACGGTGCCGATAGGTCCGTTTCTCTGCTTGGCAATGATAATCTCGGCAATGCCCGGCCGCTCTGTATCATGATTGTAATACTCATCACGATAAATAAACATAACCACGTCGGCGTCCTGCTCGATGGCTCCCGATTCACGCAAGTCTGAAAGCATCGGTCTGTGGTCGGGTCTCTGCTCAACCGCACGAGACAACTGCGACAATGCCAGCACCGGCACGGAAAGCTCTCTCGCAATTGCTTTTAAGGAGCGGGAAATATCGGATATTTCCTGTTGTCTGGAGTCCGTGCGCCCGCTTCCCGACATCAACTGCAGATAGTCGATGACAATCATGGACAAATCATGCTCCAGCTTGTACTTTCTGCACTTGCTGCGAAGCTCCGCAATGCTGATACCCGGGGTATCGTCTATAATCAGATTGGATTTGCCAATCACGCCGGCGCTCTCGATCAGCTTCTCCCATTCCTGATCGGAAAGCTGGCCTGTTCTGATATGCTGCGAATCCACCTTGGATTCCAGAGAAAACAATCGGTTTACCAACTGTTCCTTGGACATTTCCAGACTGAAAATGGCTATCGTCTTATTGAGCTTAAACGCTACGTGCTCCGCTATATTGAGCACGAACGCCGTCTTTCCCATGGAGGGACGGGCTGCAATCAGAACCAGGTCCGCCGGCTGCATACCCGCTGTCCTGTAGTCCAAGTCTGCAAAGCCTGTCGCAATTCCCGTCACCGCTCCCTTATTTTTGGAAGCGCGCTCAATCCTGTCCATAGCATTCATCACGACCTGCCTGATTGGCACAAACTCTCCGGTATTGCGCTTCTGCACCACCTCAAAAATTTTCTTTTCGGTATCCTCCAAAATAACTTCAAGGCTTTCCTTGCCCGCATAACAGGTATTCGCAATCTCTTCATTTAAGCGGATAAGCTTCCTTAAAGTTGCTTTCTCTGCTACGATTCCGGCATAATATTTGATGTTTGCCGAGGTGGGAACTGCGGTAATTAAATCCCTGACAAATTCAAGGCTGCTGACCTCAGGGGGCACATCCTTTTCTTTGAGCCTGTCCTGCAGCGTGACCAAATCCACCGGCTTCCCTTCATTATGCAGTTCTACCATGGTTTCAAAAAGAATACCATACTGCCTGCTGTAAAAATCCTCTCCGGTCACAAGCTCCGATGCCACAACAATGGCTTCCCTGTCCATAATCATGGAACCGATGACAGACTGCTCCGCTTCCATGCTATGAGGCAATATTCTCTTTAAAACGGTTTCTTCCATTGTGGGCATAACAATTTCCTTTCCCGCCTAGCTCTCCGATATATGAACCTTCAATTTTGCAGTCACCTGCGGATGCAGCTTGATATTTACCTCATATGCGCCAAAGCTCTTCAATGCCTCCGGCAGCACTACTTTCTTCTTGTCCAGCTCGATTCCATGCTGTTCCTTGCATGCAGCCACGATTTCTTTGGAAGAAACAGAGCCAAATACCCTGCCGCCTTCTCCTGCCTTAATCTTTACCTCTACGGTCTTGGTTTCCAAAACTGCCGCCAAGTCCTTCGCCGCCTGTAACTGCTCCGCCGCTATCTTAGCTTCCTTTGCCTTCTGCAATTTTAAATCATTCATATTCTTTGCATTGGCTTCAATTCCGATTTTCTTGGGAAGGATGTAATTTCTGGCATAGCCATCGCTGGCTTCGATAACGTCGCCTTTCTTTCCCAGATTTTTATCGTCCTGTAATAATATAATCTTCATAGTTGTACCTCCTGCTGTATTCTATATATCGCCTTCCTCAAGCATAATATCTATGGTAGCCTTCAGGTTGCCGATTGCCTCCGCCATGCTTACGCCTTCCATCTGGCAGCCGGCAATGCTCATATGACCGCCGCCGCCCAGCCTTTCCATGATAATCTGTACATTGACTTCGTCGATGGAGCGTGCCGAAACATAAATCTTGCCCTGATATTCCGTCAGCACAAAGCTTGCTTTGATTCCCTTGATATTCAAAAGCTCGTTTGCCGCCTGCGCACCCACCACGGTCGGACTCTGCAAATCCTCGCTCGTACAGATGGAAATAGCAAAGGTCTGACGATAGATTTCGGCCTGACTGACCGCGTCCGCCCTTGCTTTATACTCAATAGCGTCCTCGCGGAACATCTTTCTGACACGGGTGACATCCGCGCCGTTCCTGCGCAGGAAAGCAGCCGCTTCAAAAGTTCTCACACCCGTCTTACTCATAAAGTTGTTTGTATCAATTACGATACCGGCATACATGCAGTCCGCTTCTTCCGTGCGGATTTTAATGTTGTCGCTTGTGTACTGCAATATCTCTGATACCATTTCACATGCAGAGGAAGCATACGGCTCCACGTAGGATAACGTGGCATTTTCAATGGTTTCCGCACCCTGCCTGTGATGGTCCAGTACCACGATGGATTTGCACGCCCGCAGTAAATCAGGACATTCCGTGATAGTCGGTCTGTTGACATCCACCACCACCAGCACGGTATTACTTCCCGCCATCTCGATTGCCTGACTGCTGCCCACTATCATATCCGGCTCATACTCAGGATTGTTTTTAAACAAGTCCACCAAAGGCTGCAGAGAGTTGGATACATCATTTAATACAATATGCGCCTTCCTGTCCAGCGCCTGCGCTATCCGGTAAATACCCACCGCTGCGCCGAAGCTGTCCACATCGGGCAGCCTGTGGCCCATAATAATCACTCTGTCCTTGCCTGCAATAATTTCCTTCAGGGCATGTGCCTTGACACGCGCCTTGACACGGGTATTCTTTTCTACCTGCTGGCTCTTGCCGCCGTAGTAGGTAATGCTCTCCGGCGTCTTAATCACCGCCTGGTCGCCGCCGCGTCCCAGCGCCAAATCGATGGCATTGCGGGCAAACTCATAATTCTGTGCATAAGTGAGTCCGTCCAGTCCCACGCCGATGCTGATGGTCACCGCCATTTCATTGCCGATATTCACTGTCTTGACATCTTCCAGCAAATCAAAACGGGACTCCTGAAGCTGTGCAATGGACTTTTTCCGCATGACAATCAGATACTTGTCCTTCTCCATTTTTTTCACAATACCGTCAAGCGCAGAAATGTATTTATTGATTTTCCTGTCAATCAAGGCTATCAGAAGGGAACGCCTTACCTCCTCCACGCTTTCCAGCGCTTCTTCATAATTGTCCAGATACAGCAGACCGACTGCAAGGCTTTGGTCGTCAACCTCCTGCAAAGCAATATGAAGCGCCGTCTCATCAAACAGATAGACTGCTATCAAATAGCCGCTATACCCTTCCGCTTCAATCATATTGCTGTTTTCCGCCATCTCCTTTAGGGAAATCAGCTTAAGCTTAGCTATGTATTCCTTACCTTCATAGGCAACGTCATACTGTGCTTCCTCTATCTCCTCATTGTTCGGGAGCTTCTCCCTTGTAATGGAGGGAAACAGCGCCATAATGGACTTATTGAAGCCCTTCGGCTGCTTCACAATGTTTTCAAATGCCTGGTTTGTCCAAATCACCTTTCCCGTATCATCCAGCAGTGCATACGGCAGCTCCAGCTCACGTAAAAGCTTTTTTTGAATCTGTCCGTACTGCGTCGCAAAACTGACGAGCTCATTGACTATCAGCGGCTTATTGTAAAAATACAAGGTCAGGGTAACTGCAAAATAGAATATGGTAAAAGCCCCCAGCAACAGCCCCGCGCGATAATCAATGACAAGCATGCCGCCATTCACGATCAGCAGAAGCACGCCCAGATATATCGAAAACTGCAAATATGTTTTAATTCTTCCTTTAAGTCTGATTCTTTTCTTCATGTATACTCTCCTGCATACCGCAGCCCCGCCTGCGATATGTCCGCTTTAAACCTATCCTGCTATAGTATAACATTTTTTCTTATATCTTTCCACAAGATAATTTGTCGAATGGCAGGAGTTTTTATCTATTTAAAACGTTTCCCTATGGAAAAAAGGGGTTCTCTTCGATGAATTCTTTCTTTTCCATAGGCATAATCACTCATTTATCGGCCCCTCCCAGGGAATTCCCCACTCACCGCCGCCTTCATAATGTAAAATCAGCCCTTCCTCATCATATTCCATAATATCAGGAAAATAGTCTCTCAGATTTCCCATGGTAACGTTTGACAGCCTTGAGATAAAATCTGAATAGCTCACATAAGTCAGACGGGTATCCTCATCATAGACAAAAAGCCCGCCATCATAATAGTAACCCCCGTATGCATCGTCCCAAGATCGAATCTCCAGATAGCGGAGCGTAAACTTCTCTCCCGTCTCCTTGTTTGTTACCTCCTGCTCCCACACGCAGTCCCATTCATAGCTGTTATAAATGTCCTCATATAATTCGTCAAACCCCTCCATATCATAGGCACAGTCCATCCATACTTCTTCCCTGCCGTTTTCATACCGGCTCACTTGCACCTCTATCGTATCGCTAAAACCCTCGATATGCGAAAAAACCTTTATCCTTTCTAAACCGCTCTCCCCCGTCCACTGATAGGTTTTCCAGCTCCCGGTTAAAGCGGAACCATGGGTGCGCACATGAATCCGCCTGTTCACCGCATCCACATAGTAGTCGCTATAAAAGTCCAGTACCCCCGTATCCTCCAGAAAGCGCCCCTCGGAAGGGCTCCACAGAAAGGTTGCGGCATTCAGGTTGCTTGCCGCAAATGTATTCACAACGATAAGATCCAGATAGCCGTCCGCGTTAATGTCCTCAAAATAACTCGGCAGTGCATAGGGGCTGGCGCTTTTCCAAATATAAAATACCTGAAGGGGCTCCTCCTCGCCCTCTTTCCGGACAGAGACTTCCATATTATCATGAATTTCTTCATCCTGCCTGTCCTCTCTGTCGTCGATATCCGTAATCGTGATGATCAGCCGCTCTCCATTCACTTCCTGCTCTATATATTCCAGAAATCCCCCCAGCGCGTCCTTACAATAGATATCCCCGTTTTCCTCCCTCTGCCAGTGTCCGTAATTCCTATCATAATCACTCTGCCGTTTCAGTTTACCAACAGCGCCGATAAAGTCCTCTCCCAAAATACCGGCAGCACAGGGAATGCCGTCACGATAGAAAAAGGCATACTTTCCCTCACTATCCTCTATCTGACGCCAGACATCATCATAATCCGCTTTCTCACCGGGCTTCCAACTCTTCAAGTCCACACGGTAATAAGACATCGTAGGATAGTTCTCCTCAAAATAGGACAGGTAATCCGCTTCCGTCCCACAGTCCGGTAAGCTTACCCCTGCCTGCATCCAGAATTCGCAGACTTCTGTCCCCTTTTCGTCTCCCTCTTCTTCCTTATCTCGCTCCAATTTCAGAGAAAATCCCTCTTCATCATGCTGACAGGACAGCACTCTGCTGTCCGCAAGATAAATTCTGAACTCATCATACAAAAAGTACTTGCAAAGTTCCGGTTCTTCCTCGCCGCCCCCGCCTGCGAGCAGTTCGCTGCGGTTTCCGCACACAGTCTCTCCGTCCCATTTCAACTCTGACTCAAACAGCCAATCCTCCAAAAACGCCTGCCAACTCTCCTCAGCCATAAAACCGTAAAGCGCATAAACCGCCTCTCCCTGCTGCAGATACAGCCAGTGCTCCTCTCCCGCATCAACCCTGATAAGCTGTGTGATAGCGGCATCCCCTGCAATCACACAGTTCACACTCATATTACATAAAAACAACTTCTCCGACAGGGTATTGATATGGGTAAGCAGCGCCTCCTGCGACATAGAAGAACGCATAACCTCCACCTGAGCCGGTGTCTGCATACGCCGGTCTGCAGCAAAACAGCCCTCCGCCTTCCACGTTGCTTCGCCATCGGTACATGCCTGCATGATTTTTCCCGGCTCTTTTGCCGCTTTTTCTGCATAGGCACAGTAAATCCACCCAAAATCCTGCTCCCACGACAGCTCCCCCAACGCAAAACCTTCTGCCGTATATTTTTCCGTCAGGATACCGTTCGCCCGCTCCCCACAGCCGCTTAGGCTTCCCGCAAATAAACAGCACAAAAAGAGAACTGCCAGCCGTAATATTTTATCATACGTTTTTGTATTTTTCCCCATTTGTATTGTCACTCCTCACAAAAAATTAATCTATAAGTGGTTGCAAAATTCGTTATGCAGCAAGTGTCATTGTACAGGTTGTATACTTCGAAACAAGCAAGGATGAGTTTTTTCAATTACCGAATATCAGCGAAACATTCTTCCCAGACACAGGAAATGGGCAATAGAGACAAAATAAGGGCGACTTGCCACGCTTCGGAGCCCGTTTTTGTCTCTATTGAACATTTTCGTCACTTTTTTATTCTATCAAACCTTCTGTTTCCTTTGCAATAAAACGGCAGAAATTTACAGCAAAATTTTTACGTACACGCTGCTTTTTACATGCAAAAAAGGTCAGCGAACCTGATTGTCCGCTGACCCTGCTTTTGTTTGATTTGTGTCGGAAACTTAATCCTGAACGTAAGGCATCAGTGCTACGTGACGCGCACGCTTAATCGCAGCGGTGAGCGCTCTCTGATGCTTTGCACAGTTGCCGGTGATTCTTCTGGGAAGAATCTTACCTCTCTCGGATACGTATCTCTTTAACTTGTTTACATCTTTATAATCAATTACGTTGTCCTTGCCACAAAATACACAAACTTTTTTTCTTCTGCGGATGCCGCCTTTTTTTCTCATAGGCGCATCAGCTTTGTCTGCTTTATTGAATGCCATATGTCAGTGCCTCCATTCTTTCAAAAAATTAGTTAAACGGCAGCTCTTCGTCGATGCCGTCCGGGATGTTCATAAAGCCGTCCCCTGCGCCTGAAGGCTCGGGTCTGTTATTATTTCCTCCCATGTAACCGCTGTTATCTCCGGAAGCGTTCTTGCTCTCAGCAAACTCAACCTCATCTACCATGACGCGGACACTGTAAACCTGCTGTCCGTCCCTGTTGGTGTAGTTATCGTTCTGGATACGCCCGCTGAGGACTATCTTGGTGCCCTTGTGCAGGTATCTCTCTATAAACTCTGCCTGTTTGCCAAATGCGGTGCAGTTAAAGAAATCTGCATCCGGCTCTCCGTCCCTCTTGAACCTTCTGTCCACTGCAACGGAAAATCTCGCAACCGCCGTCTGGCTGCTTCCCTGAGAATATCTCACTTCAGGATCTCTGGTTAATCGTCCCATAAGAATTACTTTATTCATCTCAATCTCTCTTTCCGGTATACCGGAAATACTCCGAATACCATAAATCCATCCATATCTTTTGTATCCGGCATACCTGTTATGCTTCGTTTTTCACAATTAAATATCGGATAACATTGTCCATGATGCGCATACGGCTCTCAATTTCAGCGGGAGCTGTGCTGTCTGCATCGAACTGGATGAAATAGTAGAACGCTTCCTTCATCTTCTGAATTTCGTAAGCCAATCTCTTCTTACCCCATTCATCAATGTTGGTAATGGTTCCGCCGAATCTCTCCACAAGCGCCTTGCACTTGTCAATTACGGCTGCTCTTTCATCGTCCTCGATCTTCGCACTCACAACAACTGTCATTTCATATTTGTTCATGCTTTTACCTCCTTATGGTCTCTGGCCCCTGCCTTAACAGGAGCAAGGAATTTATATCACGGTAAATTATGATACCACACAATCTCGCTGTTTGCAAGGGTTTTGCGATAAATTCTTAACAAGTGAAAATATCTACTATCAGTTTGTAAATTTTTTATACGACTATCAATAATATCCAGTTCCTCTTTCCTGTCATTTATCTTTTTCAACAGTTCGTTTCTTTTTTCTCTATCTATACGCAGCGCATGGTTTTCATAAAAGTTTAAATTTGCAGAAACACATAATTGCAATAACATTAACAAATTATGCAGGCTGCTATTTATAAGTAACTCTTTCTCAAAATGTTCCTTTTCTATGATTAACTCTCTTTTCCTCGATTCAAAATCTTCAATAATCATTGTTTTTAGCACCCGAATTTTTCTATTACGAAATTCTTTGAAAGCCCATCTGCACACAATTATACTTGCCGGCAGCATAGTCAAAGCCATTGTGGTAATGACTGCTTCTATTGACGCATCAACGAAATCACATCGATCAATAACAAAAAAACTCAAGTATAAACCAATCAAAGCCACCCCCAATATAATGATCGCCGGTTTCTCCATCATATATGCAGCCAACACAAGCAATGCTGTCCCCAAAATTATTATTAGTATATATATTGCTGCGTAATCTGATAAATCCATTTCTAACCTCAATCCTCTTCCTAATAACTGCAATTTAGCAAACCAGTCCACAACCAACCTTTAAATAAGTATACCACATTTTCGGAAGTTATTGTTACAATTTAGGATTTTCTTTCTCTCCACAAATCAAGGCGGCAAAACCTGCCGCCCTGACCAAACACAATTTTCACTTTCAATCCATTTTATAAAGATAGAAGTCGTCCCATGCGCCCCAGCCGCCTGCACCGCATTCTACCTCCACGCCGACAACGACAGAAGCGCCCTCGCCTATTACAATATCCGTAATATGGGGTTCATCCCATTTCAACCAGCCATTTACCCCACTGTCCGCCGTATAGGTTTCTTCGTCAACGGTAATGTAGAGTCTGAACACCGCACTGCTGCCGGCATCGCCGCCCTGCAGGAACGCGCCCAGCTCATAGGTGCCTGCGGCAAGCCCTGTAATTTCCTGTTCCGCACGGTAGCTGTAGCTTTCTGCCGCCCAGAATTTCAGACTGTATGCGCCGGTGTGCTTATTGTTGTCATCTTCCCTGTCAGCACCGGTTCCCGTTATCTCCCACATGGACATATCACTCTCTTCAAAGCCCGGGTTCTTTACATAATTTACCTTCTTGATGTCCACCGAGCAAACTACCGCATATTCCTCACCGTCTACATCCGCAGTACCGGATATTTCATAGACGCCTGCTCCTGCTTCCTGTGCCTGTGCGATCTGGCTCTCGTCCCACGTGACAGGTACTTCCCTTCTATGCCCGCTTATCAATACGGCGGGAACCGTCTCAGGCAGAATCACCTCTTCGCCAATGCCGATTTCCACAGAAGCATTTTCCACTCCCTGCACGGTAAGGGGCGCCGTTGTACCGGCAAAGATATACTTAAATACATTGACCGACTCCAACGGATTGCCTGTAAAATCAAACATGGCCTGATTGTCCCACGAAGAACCGCCATAGTAAACGCCTGCATCCTTGGGGTCATAGGTCTTGGCAAAGCTGGAAGCCCAGCCTGATCCAAATTCTTCCCACGTCTCCTGATTGGAACGCAGCACCGCTTCTGCATTCGAAGCGGAAGCATCATATACCTGTACCGGTATCCATGCAGGCTCCCAGTAAAATACGCCCATGCCCGCTTCTCCCACGTCGCTGACTGCCTGACAGACATCGCGGAACGCATTTACCTGTCCCTGCTCGCTCATTTCATAATTCAGGGCAATATTCTCTGTCTCCAGACTGATGGAATTCCCCGAGCCGTCACCATCCTCATTGGTGTAAGCATAAGAGGTCTCCAGCACAACCACCGGCTTGCCATAGGTTTCCGCTATAATTTGAAGCTGGCTGGTCAGCTTTTCCGGCGTCCCATGCCAGAATGTATAATAAGAAGTGCCAAACACATCATAATCCACGCCATAATCTTCCAGATTCTTTGCATAGCCCAAGAAATTCTTGGTATCCGGATTTGTAAAATGCATGGCAATTAAAATTTCCTTGTCATTGTCCGCCGCCACACGCCTGATTGCTGCGCTTCCTATATTCATCAGCTCGCAAATTCGCTCCCAGTCGGTTTCTCCGGCAAGTCCTGACACGGTTTCATTTCCTACCTGCACCATCGCCACATTGACCCCTGCATCCAAAAGCGCCTGCATGCTTTCTTCCGTAAACACTCCCATTGCCGCCTTCTTATCGTCATAGGTCATGTGTGCCCACGCCTTCGGCGCTGCCTGCTTGTTCGGGTCAGCCCAGAAATCTGAGTAATGGAAATCTATCATGACCTTCATGCCTGCTTCCGTGGCAAGCCTGCCCAGCATAATAGCAGTCTGCAAATCGTTGTGCCCGCCGCCATAGCTGTTGCCCTTTGAATCATAGGGATCGTTCCATACACGGATACGCACCCAGTTGACGCCTGCCTCCCGCAATATGGCGAAAAATCCGGCGTCATCCACTTCACTTCCTTCAAAATCCCGAAACACTGCGCCGCTTTCAGTAATTGATAAATATGAGGAAATATCCACTCCCCTGATAAAGTCATTATCGATGCCCGTCACAGGCTCCACATACAAATCCGAATCCCACGGCTCCGCCGCCGAATAATCAGGCAGCTCTGCGATTTCCCCCAAAGGCGGAAGCTCTGCCAGCAGCTCCTCCACCGTAATGCGCTCCTTCACGTTTTCCACTTCGGCATTCTCCGTCGTGGTATTCTCATCCATGGTTGTATTTCCCTCTTCTCCGTCTGTTTTGTCTCCACATCCTGTCATGACAGCCACCAGCATAGCGGCAAGCAGAATTGCAGCCATTCTTCTCTTTCCTGTCTTTTTCATCCGTCCTACCCTTCCCTTTCCCAATTCATTTTACGTGCTTTTCGGCTCAAAATCCCGAATGACGGAAAGTGCCGGCAGCGCGTTTCCATCATAGTCAAACAATGCCTGATTTGCCCACTCATTACCGCAGGGTCCTTTGTCACCCATATACTGCAATGAACTCTCTGTCGCCCAGCCGCTTCCGGCAACGGGTATCCATGCAGGTTCCCAGTAAAAAAATCCTTTTCCGCGGTTATTCGGCACATTCTGTATCCGTGTCAGAAAATCTTTCATAAAGTCGCACTGTCCCTGCTTTGTCATGGGGTATTCTATCTTTTCCACCAGGGACTGCCTTGTCGCGTATCCTTTCCGCTCGTGCGCCGCAAGTCCCTCATAAGCTGCATAATCCTCCATGGTATATCCCATGGAAACCTCAGCCACAATCAAATCCTTTTGATAGCGCTCTGCAATATCAGCCATATTGTCCGACAGCATCTGCAATGTGCCGTGCCAGAAAGGATAATAGGACAAACCAATGATATCAAAATCCTCTCCCCGCTTGCAGTACTCATCAAACCAGCTTCGATACAATGCATTATTGCCGCCGTTATCCAAATGCAGCATAATCGGAATCCTTCTGTCCACGGAGCGTGCCGCACGGATTCCGGCGCTCACAAACCTTGCAATATTATCATATTCCGGCGTTTTACCGTAGGGCCAGAGCAGACCGTTCGACAATTCGTTTCCAATCTGAATCATAGTCGGAAGCGCATTCGCTCTCTTTAAGATACGAAGCGTCTCTGCCGTGTAGGCATAAACCGCCTCCTCCAGCATTCCGACGCCATAGCCGCGCCACGCCTTTGGCAAAATCTGTTTTCCGGGATCCGCCCAAAAATCGCTGTAATGATAATCCAGCAGAAATCCCATGCCTTTTTCCAGAGCACGCTTTGCCAGACAGACAGTTACGCCCAAATCATTTGTGCCTGCCCCATAAGGCTTCCCTTCCTCAGAATAAGGGTCGTTCCAAAGCCTGAGTCTCACCGTATTAACGCCATAAGATTTCAAAATATCCAGAACGTCTTTTTCCACGCCGTTGTCATAAAATTTCCCCCCGCAGTTTTCTACCTCCAAGAGCGTAGAAATATCCATGCCTTTTATAAATGTCATTTCTTTTTCCACAGACAACTTCTCCTTTAGGAAAGGCGGCGCAGACGCACCGCCTTTCTTTGCCTCTTTTGTTCCGTATTTTAATGTATCATTTTCTCATACATCAAAATCTGTAAAACGTTTCATCATCGCCCCATAACGGAACCGTACCATTTCATTTTTTTCAAGGACATCCTCTTCACTGCCCCTGTACTGGCAGCGCAGGCAGTAGTACTCCTGCTTATCCTTATCATAAAACATATCGATATCCAAATCTCTCATAAAGCAGGACGGACATCTGAAATTTAATTTTCCCTTTCCAGACTGAGCCATGTGGTAAATACCTCCTTATCTGACAATGTGGTAGTATAACCCAGAGTAAACATAGGGGAGAACGCATATCCTTCCTTCACATATCCCTTCGCTCCCGCCTTATCCGCAGACATTGCAACTCGGGTTTTAATCGGAGGCAGCACACAGTAAACCTCGTCTGCATCCACAAGCTCTTCTTCACGGCACTTATAGGCATAGGCAATTTCCTTTTGTTCGCCGCCTTTTTGACAGCCCAGAGTCAAAGATGACATATCTTCCGCATATTCCGTCGTTCCATAACATGCTACCATATATTCGTTCAACTCTACCTCTGCCTCAGGATTGCTCATACTTAAAATCCTGCGCTCCACTCCCAACTGCGAGCTTCCCTCTTCAAAAATGATTCTGGTCTGTAGCTTTACAGTCAAATCGGAAAATACAATGTCCACCGGCTCCAGTGTCAGGATACGCTTTTTCCTGCCGTCTTCTATCAGCTCTTCCGAAAATGCGGCCTTGGTTCTGCAGAGGCATAAATCCACCTCTTCACCCTTATAGGTCAGCTTTGCGCTTTTTATCGTACCCTCGCCTGCGTAATGGGTGAAATAACCTGCACGGTACTTTTCCTGAATCAGGAAAGGATACGATGCATCCGTTACGTGCGGCGTCCCGATTCCGACTTTCCATTCCAGCTTTGCGGCATAAGGACGCAAATCCACAATAGCGCCGCCCTGGTCCATGTTGACACAAACCCTCATATACGGGTCGCAATACCAGAAAAGCTGCTTGTCAGAACCGTACAGAATATCTCTCCAGAGCGCGCATTCCGGCTCTGTGTAGGTCTTCTTGCCACGGTAGTAATCCGCAAACTCCGCCATGGTCATATCCGTCAGTTTACCTTCTTTTTTTAACTGTCCGTAATAAGCCATGCCATCCTCGTAGGACTTTTTCAAAAGTTCAAACGGCGCCTCCCAGCGTCCCATTTTGTTCAGCCAGCCGGGACCTACAAACATCATATTGTAAGCATATCCGTTATTGTACTTCTCAAGAGAACGGTACTGGTCAATCAGGTTATACAGATACGGATATTCCCAAGTCTTGGAGTCATAAATCATGCCGCGCAGCACGTTTTGCGGATGTGTTCCGAAATTGGAGCCGTTCCCGTCATAACATGCCAGCAAATCCCTTGAAAGGTGGGGAATTGCCACAATCCCGGCGTCCTCTTTCTCGTCAGCGGCAGGCGCATGCACATTGGCTTTGGAAGGAATCCACGGCGCCCAGGGGCCGCCATCCATAAAGGTATACCAGGAATTGTTACAGGTATGGTATGCCTTGGGTCCCTCCTCCCAGCAAGTCGCAACCGCACACTTGACAGAAGGATAAGTTTCCTTTATATAATTTACCAAATCCGCATCCATGTAATAGGAACCTGTCGATTCCGGATAAAATCCGAAAATATCATAAAACTTTCCAAACACATCATCTACAATGGATTTTTTATCTTCCATTGAAAACATCCAGATGCAGAAATCCTTCGTCTTATATTTTTCCCTAAACTCCTTGCAGGGCAGTCCTAACAGGGAAAGCGCAATCTCATCGCCGTATTTTTCATGGTGTTCCTTCGCAAGTGCAATGGCTTCCTCATTAAACAGACTGGCATAAGTCATCTGGATTGTCGTTTTTAAACCATTTTTGTGTGCAGTCTCCTGCTGCAGTTTAAAAATGTCCAAAGATTCCGTCAGCAGGGATTTTCTTCCAATGTCCTCTTCTTTCCCATGTCCGGTTACCTTTTCTGCATACTCCGGCACCATCTCCGGACGGTGAATGATATTTAAAACAAATTTGTCCATAGTGTCTCCCTTTCGGCTATCCCTTTACGGAACCGCCGGTAACGCCCTCCACATAGAATTTCTGCATGATAACAAACAAAGCAGATATCGGTATGGAAACCAGTACGCCGCCTGCACAGAATCTCGAGAAATAAGTATTAATCAGCGAGCGGTCCAGCATATTGTACAGACCGATTGCCACCGTCCAGTCCGTTGAAATACCGGAATTCAGAATCAGCTTTGCATATACAAAATCCATCCACGGCGACAGGAAGGAACTGATAACCGTATAAACGATAATGGGTCCCGACAGAGGAATGACAATTTTTGTAAATATGGTTGCCTCTGAAGCGCCCTCAAGCTTTGCCGCCTCCCGCAGGGATACGGGAATCGTGTCAAAGAAGCCCTTTGCAATCAGATAACCCAGACCTGAACCTGCAGAGTAAACCAGTACCATACCAAAATGAGAGTTGGTAAGCCCTATGGATTTCAATACAAAGTAAACCGCAATCATGGACAGTACGCCCGGGAACATTCCCAGAATAATACCCACATTCATCAAAGGCTTTCTTGCCTTAAAACGCATACAGCTCGTGGCATATGCCACCATCAGCACAAAACAGGTCGATATGATACAGGTAAATATTGCTATCACAAAGGTATTCATAAACCATCTCGGAAATTGTGCCACGGTATCCGCCGCCCCAAAGAGCATCAGATAATTGTTGAAGGTAAACTTTTCCGGGAAAAAGTGACTGATATTGATACCCTGATAACTGCTGAAAGAGGTTGCAAGCAGCCATACAATCGGAATCAGCCATATAACAGCAAGCAGCGCCAGCACCAGATGGCGTATAATAGGTTTGACTACTTTTTTCATCATTGGAAGCTTTCCTCCTTATCTCCCGCTGTCATTCTTCTGAATGCAATCAGGGTAAATATAGCACAGATAACAAATACCACGCAGCCTATAACAGACGCCATCTTATAGTTGTACTGTTCACTTGTCAGCCTGAACAGCCATGTCACCAGCAAATCCACTTCCTTTGCGCTCGAGTTTGCCAGCAGCTGGTCCGTCGTCTTGTATACATCCTGCGTCAGCAGATAAATTACGTTAAAGTTATTGATATTGCCTATAAACTGCGTAATCAGACTCGGTCCGGTTACAAACAGCATATACGGCATGGTAATACTCTTAAAAATCTGGAAGGAACTTGCCCCATCTATTTTAGCGCTCTCCATCAAATCATTCGGAATGTTCATCAACACACCCGTCGCAATCAGCATCTGATAGGGCACGCCAACCCAGATGTTAATCATGATAATCATAAAATGTGCCCAGCCGGGGCTGCTCAAAAACGGAATATAGCCAAGACCCTCTCTGACCAGTCCTATTTTCGTCAGAAAATCCGTCACTCCAATCTGACTGCATATGGTATTTACAATACCCGTGTTAGCAAAGAAATACCGCACCAGAAGCAGCGACACAAACTGCGGAACCGCTATGGTAACGACAAACAGGGTTCTCCACAGCTTCTGTACCTTCGTCTTGGGATTGTTGATAAACTTTGCCATCAAAATACCGCCAAAATAAGTGGTAAAAGTAGCAAAAAATGCCCAGACAAAAGTCCAGATAATAACCTTTCCAAAGGAATACCCAAAGGTAATCGTTGTACTGGTTGTAATCAAATCCTTAAAGTTCTCTACGCCCGTCCATGTAAATAACGATGCCGGCGGCATATGATTCTGGTCATAATTGGTAAACGCCACGGCAATCATAATAATCAGCGGCACAATCGTAAATACTACGACTCCCAGAACGGGCAGTGCCAGAATCGTGATATGGAACCGCTCATTAAGCAGCGAGCGCAAATCCTTTTTGAAAGAGTTGATGGCAATCCCCTGTTCTTTCCTTTTCTGCAGTGTGTACACATAAATCATATTTGCTATGTAAATGCATAAAAATGCAACGATTAATATGATTGTGATAACACCAAACAGCAGTATCATAAAGGAATGGTCATAGTTGTTGACTTCATTTTTCATGGTTGCAAAATTAAACTCACTCTTATACTGCACGTCGCCCAGTGTGCCGAATTTTGACAGGTAAGGCGCTCCGACAAGCAGCATATACAGTACAAACACTGCTTCCACCACTGTCATCAAAACCGCCTTTGCGACCTGTCCCACGCCCAGATAACCGGCCCCCATAATAATTAAAGAAAGCTTTACCCACAGGTTTCCCTTTGCTACGCTT
Organism: Lachnospiraceae bacterium; assembly: GCA_014804445.1. Taxonomy (GTDB): domain Bacteria; phylum Bacillota; class Clostridia; order Lachnospirales; family Lachnospiraceae; genus Acetatifactor. Next base: position 187,030 of record JAAUZU010000004.1, read on the forward strand.
TCTCCAAAATTTCTAAAAATATTTCCTATCTTTTTTACTACACTCTTCATCTCTTCAACTCCTCCCAGAGTGATAGCTTTCATTTTAAATATAGCTCACACCCACTGCGAGTGTGAGCCATATTCGATTCCATTCAAAATTCCCTGCCTAATCTCTTACTGTGTAATACCATCTACCAAATTGTCAAGCAAAGTCTGTAGATTTGTTCCATCTGCATTGCCGCCGGCAAGGATTGCACCAAAGGATTCTGTCGGAGACCAATAGTTACTGCTCTCGCAGCCATCCAGAATTGCGTACTGTGACTGTAATGCAAGTGCTGCAATTGCGGGATTTGCCTGTACTGCTGCAGAAGATGCTGCTGCAACGTTTGCAGGTCCTGCTTCTCTCAATTCAAAACGCTCAATCTGCTGTGCTTCATCTGTGAAATATTCTGCCAGAAGCATAGCCCAGCCGGGATTTGCTGTATACGCATTTACACCAAACATCTTATAACCTGCAACGGAAGCCATCTGAACCTGTTTTCCTGCGCAAGTATAGGTCGGCAGGCAGGTTGCTGCATAGTTGTCTCCCCATGCTTCTGCCGCTGCTGTTGCATTCCATGTACCATTTACACCTGCAATGATACTGCCTTCTTTAATGCCGGTCACAAATTCTGCGTCGGTCAGGCTTACAAAACCGGGATTTGTCGCGATATCAAGCATAGCCTGCGCTACGTCAACACCGGAAATACCGTCTGCAGAAGTGCCATTCCAGTTACAGTTATTAGTACCATCTTCATTCAGGGTCAGTTCAAAACCGGCGCCGATAAAGAAGGATAAGTTGTACCAGCCGGAATCATACTGCATGGTAATCTGCTTTCCATTGTCTGCTGCTATCTTCATCATAGCATCCAGCGTTTTTACATCTTCTTCTGTAAAGTATTCTTTGTTATAGAACATAAAGTAGCCATTGTCTGCTGTTGCCGGATATGCATATAAGGTTCCGTTTACAGTAGCTGCCTGTGCCGCGCCGGAATCAGCTCCGCCTACCCGCGCTATTACCTCATCTGTATGGATTACAACTGCCTGCAGGGCGCCTGCTCTTACCAAATCCTGTAACTGGTCACCCGCAAAGGAATATACATCTGCCGCTGCCTCCGGATCCGTTAAAACCGTATCCTTAGCTGTAGACTCTGACTGTACGCCAACCGAAAAATTAAACGTAACTTCCGGATACTGTGCTGCAAAGGCATCACACCAGCCCTTTACCATATCCTGATCTTCTTCCGCTGCCCATACTGATAAGTTTACCGTGCCTTCCGTAGATGCAATCAGTGCTTCTACAGGGTCGCCTGCTGAGTCTCCGCCGTTGTTTCCTCCTGCGCCGCCCTGATCTTTTTTGTCACCACAGCCTGTCAGAGCTGTTGCAACTAAAGCTGTCGCCATCAGTACTGCCAACAATTTTTTCTTCATTCTTTTTCCTCCCATTCCCAAATTTTGAATTGGTATATATTTCTAAAAAGCAGCCTTTTTTCTACAAATTGCGCAATCGGTTGCTCTCTGATTTATAGTATAACATATGTTTATTTTGTCGTCCATTCGCATTGCACACTATAAATATTTAGTTATTATGTTCAAATTATACAATTAGAGTTGCCTAAATGTTGCGCTTGTTGCGCAGTTTTCTCTGTACATTTACACAAAAAGGCGAAAACCCATTACAGCGGGTTTTCGCCCCTTACGATCCATCTCTATAAATATGCCCGTTACACCTGCGTCGATTCACGCATGGACACCTCATATCCCAAAAGTGTGCGGTACTGTACTTCCTTTTCCTCGATATGGTCAATCAGCGTCTTGCATGTAACCATTCCCAATTCATGAATATCGAAAGAAAGACAAGTAATCGCCGGAATATTTCTCTCCAACAGCAGACTGTTATAAAAGGATGCCACCTTAACGTCTGCCGGAACCCTGATTTTCTGCTTTCGCAGTTTATTCAATACCTGCATGCAGATAAAATCGTCCATGCACACAATGCATTCTATATTATCGCTTATCAGATTCTCTACAATTTCATCTACTATAACATTGTTATTGACGTCCATATAAATCAAACTGTGGTCCAAAGAAATCCCCTGTTCCGAATAAGCATCCATATAACCTTTTAAACGCTTTTCGCTGACCATATGTGTTTTATCACCGCCAAGCAATGCCATCTTACGAATTCCCTTGGCAAGCAGAAGGGATACCAGTTCTTTACAGGCTCTTCTGTGGTCGTTATCAATCTGGATAATATTTTTATCCTTTGCCGTACCGATTGTGATAAAGGGAATCCCTTTTTCGCAAAGATACCTTACAGCTTCATCGTCTATCAGCGTTCTGCTCAAAATAATACCGTCAACCTTATGATTGTTCACCAAACGCTCCAACTGGCTGATATCATGCTCCGAGATTATGGAAACCAAAACATCATAGTCCAGGGAAGCGGCCATTTCACTGACTCCCAACAGGCATTTCTGGAAAAAAGGAATATCCATTAAATTACAGTCTCCCGGCATCACAAACCCAATATTGTAAGTCTTTTTCTGTGCCAGTCCTTTCGCGATTGCACTTGGCATGTAATCGTTTTCTTTGATATAAGCCATTACCTTATCTCTGGTCTGCTGACCGATTCTGCCTTTTCCGGAAATGGCTCTTGATACCGTGGTCTTTGACACAGAAAGCTCTCTCGCTATATCATCAATCGTCATTTTCTTCTTGTTCATCTTGATACAACCTCTGTATACTACATGCTCTCAATCCTTTTTTCGGATTTCCCTGACATTTTTTTCAACCAGTCTGCGCGCTATCATAATCTGATGCCCGCAGCCCGCGCACTTTAAACGAAAATCTGCGCCAATCCGGAGCACCTCCCACTCATGGCTGCCACAGGGATGCTGCTTTTTCAATTTTACAATGTCCCCCACCTGAATGTCCATCGGTACACCAATCCTTTCCTGCCTATCGCTTTTAAGACCACAGACGCCCTGCCATTGTCTACCGGTTCATCATAACGCTCCCAGCACTTCGCCGATACTGCCCTGTACCACCAAATCCGCCATTTTATCCCTCGGGGTAGGCGCCTTATTGATTAACACCAGATATTTTCCCTCAAAATAATCAATCAGCCCCGCCGCCGGATATACAGCCAGCGAAGTTCCCCCGATTATCAGCATATCAGCGCTATTTATCGCTCTTACCGCTTCACTCAGCACATGCTGATTCAGACCTTCCTCATACAAAACCACATCCGGCTTCACATCGCCGCCGCACTTGGGACAATGCGGAACCCCTTCCGCCTCCTTGATAAACTGCACATCGTAAAATGCACCACAGTCCTCACAGTAATTCCGAAGCACACTTCCGTGCAGCTCCCATACTGTTTTGCTCCCTGCCGCCTGATGCAGCCCGTCTATATTCTGCGTCACTACCGCTTTCAGTTTTCCTTCAGCCTCCCATTCTGCAAGCTTTTTATGCGCAGCGTTCGGCTTCGCAGAAAGAAACAGCATCTTATTTTTATAAAAACGGAAAAACTCTTCCGTATTTCTCCTGTAAAAAGTATGGCTCAGAATGGTTTCCGGCGGATAATCATACTGCTGGTTATAGAGTCCGTCCACACTTCTGAAATCCGGTATCCCACTCTCCGTGGAAACGCCTGCCCCGCCAAAAAACACGATATTACTGCTTTCCGCAACCATCTGCCGCAATTTCTCTACCTTTTCTTCGTAGCCTTCCATACCGTTCCCCATCCTTTCCTTCTGTTTCCTTTTTTACAACATCATGTCATATTTCCCACCAAAAAATCCTTGACAATGCCAAAAAATTCCCGCAGCATATTGTTTGGCAATACACCAACATGAGACCTTGCGGCTATACCGCAGACGTCTTTATAACCGGCTGCCCGCGCCAGCTTCAAGGCACGGAACACGTGAAAATTGCTTGTAACGATCCCGACGCTTACTTCTTCCCTGTCAAAAAGCTGCCCGCTGAAGGAAATGTTTTCATACGTATTCCGGGACTGATCCTCTTTTATAATTCTCTCCGGTGCAATTCCTCTTCCCACCAGATAATCATACATGCCCTGCGCTTCCGTGTCAGGCTCATTGCCGCCCTGCCCGCCGGATACAATCACCATCGTATTCTCATTTTGGGACAGATAGTCGTATGCCGCATCCAATCTCTGCTGTAAAACATAACTCGGTCCACTCTCTTTTAATTGTGCGCCCAACACAAGGATATAGTCAAGTCCCTCTTTTCCTTTTTTGAAAAAACCACTCAGCACCATACCCTCTACTACAACAAATACGGCAATTCCCAAAAAAAGCAGAACACACGCCGTTTTTTTGAACCAGACCGGCATAATACCGCGTAATTTGCTTTCATACCTCGCCCACAAAAGAAATAAAACCCCGGCAAGTCCCCAAATCAAAAAGAAATTAGTTCCATGTCCCGTAAATAAAAGAATGGACAGGCAATACACAATACAGCCTGCACCTAAAATTTCAAAAAACAATTTCATATGTTTCATACCCTCCTACTCTACACAAACCGCAATATTAGAAAAAAGCAAAAACCTCGAAAACACAAAATTTTCGAGGTTTTTAGAGAGGCGACAACCAGATTTGAACTGGTGATCAGGGTGTTGCAGACCCACGCCTTACCACTTGGCTATGTCGCCGTGCTCCCCGAGTAGGGCTCGAACCTACAACCCCACGGTTAACAGCCGTGTGCTCTACCATTGAGCTATCGAGGATGACTCCAACGGGAATCGAACCCGTGTTACCGCCGTGAAAGGGCGATGTCTTAACCGCTTGACCATGGAGCCGAATATTCTACCATATAATATATGCAATACACATGAAATAAATACTACTGTTCTCGGATTTGTACTTCCACATTGTACCTTCAAAACCGAACACTGGAACACACCCTCCCTTGCAGGTAACCCTCCTGCCTCCTGGTTAAGCCCTCGACCGATTAGTGGATGTCAGCTGAGCACATTGCTGTGCTTACACCCCATCCCTATCTACCTCGTATTCTTCAAGGGGTCTTAACAGATTTC
>JAAUZU010000005.1 GCA_014804445.1 Lachnospiraceae bacterium
AGAGAAAGCATATGTAAAAACAAAATTGGATAAATCCATGCAAAGAACGGGATACACCATTCTCCATTGGACATTACATAAATTAAAAAAGTTAAGATTATGAAAACTGCAAATCGGTTATTTTTCATTGCTAAACTCCTTACTTACATTCTCTATAAACTTCAATTTGACGAATTCCCTTGTTCATAATTCATTTTCTTTTACTGCGGCAATCATAAATTGATAACCACCGATTCTGACTTCAAAGGCCTTATCACCCCATGGCTGAACCGTTAGCTTAGTTGGTTTCAGTGCCAGATGGTTTTTATATAGTTGCTGAATCTGAACAGTAGGTACGGTTATGTAGATTTCAACACCACACCCGATATGAGGGATATGATTGTCGGAAACATATCCCTCTGTGACGCCAAGCAGTACAGAGTTGCCGCAAAGTGATACCCCTACCAAAGGGTCGCCACTTTCCCGAGGCTGCGAAAAATCAATATTCCATCCAGCGGTTGCAAATTCCTCTGCTGTCTTATATGGGTCTATACAAGCAAGAATAGGTCTAATCATTTTTACCCTCCTTTAACCGTACATGCAAAAATCCCGATTTATATACTTGATTATAAAAAAATTTTTGTTGTTTGCAATGTATATTTATAAGCCCGTTTTTAGTGGGTTTGTCTCATCAAGCAATTTTTTCAGAACCTCCATTTGAGAGGCTGTAATTGTGGCACCTTCTCCATATTCAGTGTGTTCTGCATTCCATGTTCTTATATCATAAACAGGTTCTCTATTATCCCATGAAATGAAATTCAGTTCCTTTGTCCATCCATTATTACGTTTAGACAAATCACCTATATGCTTGCAAATTGTATATTTTTTCATCCTGCTTTACTCCATGTAATCATTATAGTTTGTGGTTCAATTTAGCAAATTTTATCACAGTTAATCTTTACTATCAACCAGTATATTGTTTTCTTATAAAACGAAAATAATTGAACTTGCATAACGTTTTCTGCGGTTAAAATCCAAAATAGGGCTTCCCATTTTCGGATTTTTGTATTACAATGCAATTAGTCATCTGTTGATGCTCTGATTTTTCAAGAAAAGTCTTTTTTTACCCCATATACGGTTGTAAATAAAAAGAAAGAATAGCGCATTTTCGGATTGTTGTTGAAACGGGTTAAGGAGGCCCAAAGGTTGATGAGAGAGAAGTACGAGTCACTGGCACTTGCAGATTTGAAAGGAATTGCGAAGGCGAGGGGAATGAAAGGTGTTTCCACCATGAAAAAAGCACAGTTGGTGGAGGCGATGCTTGCGCAGGACGAAAAGGACAAGGCGGCAAAGCAGTCGTCATCTGCAGGGGAAGAGCAGGCGGGCAGACAGGAAGAAAAGCAGCAGGAAGGGCGCGTTTATACAGAGCGGAAACAGAAAGAGCGCAGCCATGTGGAAAGAAAGTCTGAGGAGCGCAGTTACGCTAACGGAGAAAAGAAGCCGGAAGAGCGTGTATATGCGGAAAGAAAGCCGGAGGAGCGCCGTTACACGGAGCGTAAGCCGGAGGAACGTCGTTATGCCTACGAAGAACGCAAGCAGGAAGAACGCCGTGTTGAGGAGAGAGGAATAGAAGAGAGAAGGTCGGTGCAGGCCGCGGGAAGCGAGGTACATGCGCGTCCGGTGCAGAATATTGACAGAAATGCAGTATATGATATGAATACTTTTCCGCCCGAGCTTGACAGCGGGCAGGAGGCAAATGGAATTCTGGAGGTTATGCCGGACGGTTACGGCTTTATCCGCTGCGCCAACTACATGCCCGGCGAAAACGACGTGTATGTGGCGCCCAGCCAGATACGCAGGTTTGGTTTAAAGACGGGCGATATTCTGGTGGGGAACAAGCGCACCAAGACCCAGCAGGAGAAATTCAGTGCGCTGTTATACATTAAGACAATCAACGGATTTCCCATAGAAGTGGCGATGCGGCGCAGAAGTTTTGAGGATATGACGCCGATTTTTCCGGATGAGAGGATTCGTTTGGAAGTTCCCGGCGCAAGTATAGCCATGCGTGTCATGGATATGGTAAGCCCGATAGGTAAGGGACAGAGAGGTATGATTGTGTCTCCGCCCAAGGCAGGAAAAACCACGCTGTTAAAGCAGGTGGCAAAATCCATCCTGCGGGGCGAGCCCAATATGCATATGCTGATTCTTTTGATTGATGAGCGTCCCGAGGAAGTGACGGACATCAAGGAAGCGATTGAGGGTGAGAATGTAGAGGTGATTTATTCTACCTTTGATGAACTGCCGGAACATCACAAGAGGGTTTCAGAGATGGTAATCGAGCGCGCAAAGCGTCTGGTGGAGCACGGCATGGATGTGGTGATTTTGTTGGACAGCATAACACGTCTTACGCGTGCTTACAATCAGGTGGTGCCGCCCAGCGGACGTACGCTTTCCGGCGGTCTTGACCCTGCGGCACTGCATATGCCAAAACGTTTTTTCGGCGCGGCAAGAAACCTGCGTGGCGGTGGAAGCCTGACGATTCTAGCTACGGCGCTGGTGGAGACAGGCTCCAAAATGGATGATGTGGTGTATGAGGAGTTTAAGGGAACCGGCAACATGGAAATGGTGCTGGACCGTAAGCTTTCGGAAAAGCGCATTTTCCCCGCCATCGATTTGCAGAAGTCCGGCACGAGAAGAGAGGATTTGCTGCTCAACACGGATGAGCTGGAAGCGATTAACATTATGCGTAAGGCATTGAACGGCATGAAAGCAGATGAAGCGGCGGACCGTATTCTCGATATGTTTTCACGCACGCGGAACAATCAGGAATTTGTAAATACTGTCAAAAAAATGAAGTTTATTTAAAAAATGCTTGCATATTGGTGAATAGCATGTTACAATAACAACGCTGTTTGTGGTGGCATAAGCAGTGCGGATAAAAACAGCAAATAAGTGTATATGAATATAGAAGAGGTGAAAGAGATGAAAGAAGGAATCCATCCCCAGTACTATCAGGCAACTGTTACCTGCAACTGCGGTAATACGTTTGTAACCGGTTCAACCAAGCCTGAAATCCACGTAGAAGTATGTTCAAAATGTCATTCGTTCTACACAGGACAGCAGAAAACTGTCAGGGCTGACGGACGTATTGACAAGTTCAATAAGAAATACGGTGTGGAAAATAAGTAATTTTTCCCAAAATAAGATTTCTAAAAGGTTGAGGTGCGAGCTTCAACCTTTTATGTTAGTACAGGATATCAGGAAGGGCATGATTTTATGGCAAGAAAGAGAAAGGCACATTATTCCGGCATCGGCGGACAGGCAGTTTTAGAAGGCGTTATGATGAAAAATAAAGAGAAGTATGCGGTTGCAGTCAGAAAGCCTGACGGTGAAATTGAGGTAGAGGTGGAGAACTATCAGGGACTGCTTCATGGAAACCGCTTGAAGGAACTTCCTTTTGTCAGGGGAATTTTTAACTTTGTGGACTCTATGATACTGGGAATGAAATGCCTGAATTATTCTGCAAGCTTTTACGAAGATGAGGACGCAAAGGAGACTGTGGTTGACAGGGCGCTGAATAAGGTGACACGCGGAAGAGCGGAAAAGGTATTTACGGCAATCGTTACGATTTTTTCCATTGTGCTTGCAGTCGGCATCTTTATCGTGCTGCCGTATTTTATTACCTCTTATTTTAAGGAGTATGTGCGCAGCAACGCGTTGATGACGCTGATTGAAGGTGCCATCCGAATCCTTATCTTTTTGCTTTACGTGCTCGGCATATCTTTGATGAAGGATATCAAGAGACTCTATATGTACCATGGTGCGGAGCATAAATGTATCAACTGTCTTGAGAAGGGCAGACCGCTTACCGTGCGGAACGTGATACACAGCTCCAGGCTTCACAAACGATGCGGCACCAGCTTTATGTTTTTTGTTATGTTTGTGAGCATTATCCTGTTTTTCTTTATTCAGGTCAGCAATCCGCTGGCAAAAGTGGCGCTGCGCATCCTGCTGATTCCGGTGATTGCGGGTATTTCTTACGAGCTGATACGTCTGGCAGGCAGGAGCAGCAATGTGTTTGTGCAGCTTTTGTCCCTGCCCGGTATGCTGATACAAAGGCTTACTACCAAGGAACCGTCAAAGGACATGATAGAGGTTGCCATTGCATCTGTGGAAGCCGTATTTGACTGGAGAAATTATCTGGCAGAGGAGTTTGGATACGAGGAGAAGGAGGCGCCTGCGCAGAAGAGCGAGGAGGAATAGGCGCGGATGCAGGATTTGATAAGTTATAGAGAATGTTATCAAAATGGAGCGAAGAGGCTGCGTGATGCAGGCGTGCCGGAACCGGAGACAGATGCAAGGCTGCTCCTGGAATTTGTGTGTGGTACGAATTATAATACGCTGCTTGCGCATGGTGAGATAAAGGTTTCAAGGGAGAAAGAGGTTACTTATGAAGCATTGATAAAACGTCGGGAAAAGAGGGAGCCGCTGCAGCTTCTGACCGGGGAGCAGGATTTTTGCGGATTGACTTTTCAGGTAAACCGTCATGTGCTGATACCCAGACAGGATACCGAGATTTTGGTGGAATATGCCCTGAAAAGACTGAAAGCCGGCATGAAGCTGTTGGATATGTGCACCGGCTCAGGCTGTATTTTGATAAGCCTGCTTGCCATGACGGAAAATGTGCATGGTACGGGGGCGGATATTTCAAAAGAGGCCCTCTTTGTTGCGGAAGAAAACGGCAGGCGGCTTTTGCCGGAGGATAAACAGCCCCAGTGGGTTTTGAGCGATTTGTTTTCGGCGATGCAGGGGCGTTTTGACATGATTGTGTCAAATCCGCCCTATATACCAAGCGGGGAGATTTGTTCCCTCATGCCGGAGGTAAGGGATTTTGAACCGGCGGCAGCGCTTGACGGCGGCGGTGACGGTTTGTTATTTTACGAAAATATAGTGAGGCAGAGCGGCGCATACTTAAAAGAAAACGGCTGGCTGGTATTTGAGATTGGCTGTACGCAGGGAGAGGCAGTCAGCGGACTTTTAAAAGAGGCAGGTTTTGCCAAAGTGGAAATCATAAAGGATTATGCAGGACTGGACCGCGTGGTGGCGGGACAGAGGAATGGAAGGTAATTATGTTTGACAAATTAGAAGATTTACTGAGACGTTATGAGGAGATTTTAAATGAGCTTCATGAGCCGGATGTGGTAAATGACCAGAACCGTTTTCGAAAGCTGATGAAGGAGCAGAGCGACCTTATGCCGCTTGTGGAGACTTATACGGAGTACAAGAAGAGCAGGCAGGATGTGGAGGATTCCCTTGCCATGCTGGAAGAAGAAAATGATGAAGAAATGCGCGAAATGCTGAAGGAGGAGCTTTCGGCGGCAAAGGAGCGCATCGAAGAGCTTGAGCAGAGGCTGAAGGTACTGCTGCTGCCTAAAGATCCCAATGATGACAAGAATGTTATCGTGGAAATCCGTGCAGGGGCGGGCGGCGACGAGTCTGCGCTGTTTGCGGCGGAAATTTACAGAATGTATGTGCACTATGCAGAACGCCAGCGTTGGAAGGTGGAAACCATGAGCGTGGACGAAATCGGCATCGGCGGCATGAAGGAGGTCACCTTCATGGTGAGCGGGCAGGGCGCGTACTCCAAATTAAAGTATGAGAGCGGCGTGCACCGCGTGCAGCGTGTGCCGGAAACAGAGTCTCAGGGACGTATCCATACCTCCACGATTACCGTGGCAGTGATGCCGGAGGCGGAAGAGGTGGATGTTGTGATTGACGAAAAGGATATCCGCATCGACGTAATGCGCGCTTCCGGAAACGGCGGACAGTGTGTCAACACCACGGATTCCGCAGTGCGTCTGACCCACTATCCCACGGGTATTGTGGTGTACAGCCAGACGGAAAAGTCCCAGCTTCAAAATAAAGCAAAGGCTTTTGCACTGCTGCGTGCAAAGCTCTATGACATTGAGCAGCAGAAAGCGCACGACGCGGAGGCGGAGCTGCGCCGCAGTCAGGTGGGCACCGGAGACCGTTCCGAAAAAATCAGAACCTACAACTTCCCCCAGGGACGTGTGACCGACCATCGGATAGGTCTAACCCTTTACAAGTTGGATAAGATTATGGACGGCGATATTCAGGAGATTCTCGACGCATGTATTGCGGCGGATCAGGCGGCGAAGCTGGCGAAGATGAACGAGAATTAAAGGGACAGATTATGGGAACTACTTTTTTAAATTTGCAGATAAACAGAAAAATTGAGGATATCCCTGCGGAAGCAGTTCCACAGGGATATTTCTGTAAGCAGACGGCAGAAAACTGGACGGCTGTCTTTGCAGAGAACAGAGAAACGGCATGGGACAAGCTGCCGGCACTCGGGAAAAAGCTTTCGAAGGCATTGGCGGTTTCTGTTATTGCGGTCGATTTTTTTGATGATGATGTGTTTTCCATGACGCTTTTTCGGGACGGCAGGACAGTGGGAAGCTATCATACAGAAGCAGCCCACAGTCAGATAAGCGGCAGTGAAAAATGGATAAAGGCGCTTTCCCTTTCAAAGGAAGCGGCAGCGGCGTTCCGTTATCTGACAAAGAAGGAGATGACAGCGGGAGAGAGTATTCATGCTTTTTCCCGATTACTTGGAGCAAGGCTGTACGATGCGCCGGGGCTGACAAAGGAGGAGACCGCTCTGTGGTGCGCGGATACGGACGGAATTGTCAGGGAAATGCAGGAGGAGAAAAAGAAGAAGCAGTCTCCAAATGGGACAAAGGCAGTGCTGCTTCAGGAAATCCCGGGATTATATGATTCCTGCGACTATCGAACGGGTGTGGTACGCATGGTATATCCGGACGACAAAGACGGATTTGATTACCGACATATCCATTGCCTTGCATGTACGGAAACCGGACTTACCGAGGTGCATGATTACCGGTATCCGGCCTCTGTTTTCGGGAAAGACTGCAAAGGTTTGCAGTTGGATTATGACAACAGAATTGTACATGTTATGGTACTTGACAGCCCGATATACTATGAAGACTATGACTTAAATGCCTATGAAACAGAACTCTGTGCCCTGTCTGCAGTTCCCAAAGAGAAGCTTCTTCAAAATGCTTCTGTCAGTATGTTTCCTCTTCAACGCGATTCTACTCTGCGCAGCGGGAGATATGAATATTTTACATGGAATGGCGGGAATGAGTTACAGAAGATAGACTGCGAGACGTCGGGAAAGGCTTTTTTGCAGCGCAATATCATAGCCTCTTACCAATATGAGCCTCTCGATTTTCAAAAGGAATTCTGGAGCCATAACGACAGGAGTGTATGCGCGTCCCGCAATGGTATTGTGCATGTGCGGTTAAAGTACATAAGGGAACCGGAAAACACAATCTGCGATATTCGTTTCTTTGACAGGGATTTAAAACTGCTGCGGCAGGAAGAGATTTTATTAAACGAACCCCGCTTTGCCCTTGGTGAAAGCATGGGATATGTCTATTGTGAGGAGTCGGACTGCATTTATGTAGGAAATTTGAAAATAAATTTACAGACTCACGAGGTAAAGATTGGAGCGGCGGAGTTAAAGGAAGCATCTGTATTGCTGATAAATCCGAATGAATGTGGCGGGCGGCTCTATGCGGTGAAGGGAAGCTGGCTTTCGGTGTTTGATTTGAATATGGAGCCTGTTTCCAGCCACCGTTTAAAAGGGCGTATCCTTGCGGGGTACAGGAACAAAAGCGGAAGGCTCTGCCTGATGACGGCGGAGGATTTTTTGTGGGACTACCGGCTGCCGAAAAAAGCTTCAGCAGTCAGGGTGTATGAAATAACAAAATAAAGAGTGATGGACGGTAGAAAAACGTAAAAATCAGGGTTGACGACACCCTGATTTTTTGTTATTCTTGAACATCATAAGTCTGTAAAGAGCTTAGGAATACTCTTGATAACAACACATCTTATAGCAAAATAAAGTCATCACACATATTTCAACTTTATATCCCAAATACAGTTGCAATAAAAAGCGAAAAAAGTTAAAATAAAGGAGAAACATATGAAGAAACAGTTAAAAGATTTAACACTTTTAAGTAAATTTTTATTTGACCAGACGATGGAACTGCCGGAAGCGCCCGTATTAAAAGAATTCATGAATGTGTCAGCAGAATAAAAGCCAGTGAAGAGATGGGAGTGAAGTATATGCAGACATGGGAAGAAAAGATAATAGAGAGGGAACAGGGCAGAGCGGAAGGTTTGGCACAAGGAGTAAAGCAAGGAATACAAGCGTTGATTGAAACCTGCATGGAATTTGGGACAGGCAGGGAAGAGACGATTTTGCAGGTACAAAGGAAATTTGACATACAGGAAGAGGAAGCGAGGCAGGCGGTCTGCCGGTATTGGGAGCAGGCATAGGAAATAAAGGAGGAAATATTCAAATAATGAAAATAAAATGGGTTTTATTACTGTCAGCCATGCTGCTGTTATGTGGCTGTCAGAAAGACAGCGGTGAGAAGAAAATAATAACTCTTGATATAGGTGAGCCTTCTCTTCAAATGCAGGAAGCAATCGACCGGTTTAATGCAAGCAATGATACCTATTGCATAGAAGTGGTTGACAATACAGGCGTTTCGGATGCTTTTTCTGTCCGTGCCCTGAAGCTGACGGCAGGGGAAGGACCGGATATTTTTGTTGCGGGGGCGGATACTCATTTTCAGGAATTTATGGAGAAAGGCGTTTTGGAGGACTTAAAGCCCTACATAGAAGCGGACTTAAAGGAAGAGGAGTATCTGACGGAGCTGCTTTATGCATATGAGAGGGATGGCAAAGTATACGCCATTGAGACAGAGTTTCAAATCGTGGGGATGGTAGGCGCGAAGGAAATGTTTGGCGATATGGAGGGGTGGACGCTGCAGGAGGCGATTGCCATGATGGAAGCGCATCCGGAAATCGAAAGATTTGAAAATGCCGAGCCATTGAATGTTTTGCGTGATTTATGGCTTTTTGGGGGCATCGACATGACGGATTACGATATGCTGCGGGAATGTATCCTGTTTGCAGAAAAATACGGAAAACCGTTGGAAAATTATGAGCAGGAAATTCCCGGAGTCAATGTTCTGGTTGTGTATGGGGCTTTAAAGACGCCGTTGTCTCTGGCGAATTATGAAGCATTGTATGACACCGAAATTTGTTTTATAGGTTTTCCGCGTGAGGACAGGAATGGATTGATGACGGGAAACGGGGGCTTAAGCATCAATGCAGCTTCTCCGAACAAAGAAGGGGCATGGGCATTCCTGCGTTTTCTGTTAGAGGAGGAATACCAGTCAGGACTGGAAAATTGTTTTTCAGTCAGAAAGGATGTATTTGAACAGAAACTTGCCGAATATTCTGTTGCGCCGACCTTTGAAGTGTATATTCCGGAGATTGGGGAAATGGTCACTGTGGAAACTACATATTCTTCTACAAATGGTAAGGAGATAAAGCCTCTGACAGAAGAGGAGATGGCGTATATTGAAAAGCTGGCAAGGTCGTGCATATCTACAAGCGGTGAAGTGAATTACGGGGCATGGGCGATTATTTACGAGGAAGCGGGCGCTTATTTTTCGGACGACAGAAGCATTGACGTGGTGATGGAAGCCATTGAAAACCGTGTGGAGCTGTGGCTGAAGGAATCGGATTAAGATATTGGCAAGGTGTTCAGAAATTGTGCAGAGCAGCCGATATATAAAAAGAAGTGCAGAAGAAAGCATTTCTTTGAGAAGCCTGTAGCAGCGGGCTTTCAGAAAAAAAGGAGGGAACCGTTATGAAGGTGCAGAAGGAACTGTCAATTTATATGGGGGAGAGCACGCGCGCCATGCGCAGGCAGGAGCTGGAAGGGCAGCAATCCGGTAAGGGGAAAAAGAAAAATGTGTTTGCCGGAGATTTAAATGGCGTGCAGGATAATATTTTGATGAAAAAGCAGCAGGCGCAGAAGCAGGCACTTAAGGTAGTAACCGACACATGGAGCGGTGACAAAAAGATAGACGACGATGTAAAAGAAAGAAGAGAAAGGATAAGGAGCCTTCGCGAAGAGGTAGGCAATGCCCAAAAAGAATTAAATGAGATTGCCGAACAGCAGGAGGTATTGAGAAAGCGCTATGGCGTCGATGCAGACAGCGAGGAGCAGAAGGATTTGGAGCTTCTCTTAAAGAGCCGCGAGGCGAGGAGGAACCCTCAGGTTTCCCTGACAAAGGAGGAGCGGGAGCGCTTTGCGGAAATCGAAGGACAGGGGCGGACAGAGTACCAGAACCGTGTGTTGGAGCTGGATTCTTACGGAGACTATCACCGCGATATCATATCGAAAGCAAAGCAGCAGATTGAGATAGAAAACAATATCATTCGGGAGACGAAGAAGGAGCGTTTGAAAAAAGACCCCATGCTGGCTGCACAGAAGCAGGCGGATGCAATTAAAGAGGCTGCAGATAAAGAGATTCTTGGTATGCTGGTAGACGAAGGCAAGGAGCATGTCGATAAGGAACAGGAGGAAAAGAAAGAGCAGGCAGCAGAGGCAAAGGAAAAGAAAGAAGAGCAGGAGGAGCTTCTGGCAAAGCGCAAGGACGAGAGGAAGGAAGCCGAGAAACGCGCCGAGGAGCTGGCGGAGAGCCTGCCGATGGAAGAACTTTTGGAATTGGATCAGACGCAGGGTGAGATTCAAAAGGAAATACAGAATATTGTGGATAAAATGAAGCTGATTGCAGAAGATATTAAGGGTGCGGCAGTAGATACCACATTGTAAAGAATGGAAAATAGTAGTAAAATGAAACGGAACGGTTTATATGTGAAAAGCCGTTCCGTTTGTGTATGTTTTGATGCCGTAGGTTTTGGCGTGGAAATGCAGGGCAGGAAGGGCGGATTTGCATGAAGGATAAAAAAAGGAAAAATCAGACGGTCTGGTATAAATTGGATTTGTCGGCGATTGTATATCCGACTCTGCAGCGGAAGGATTTTTCTTCTGTATACCGCCTTTCGGTGGTGTTAAAGGAGTCGGTAAAGCCGGATGTGCTGCAGGAGGCACTTAATAGGACGCTTCCCCGTTTCCCGACTTACAAGGCTGCCATCAGGAAAGGACTGTTCTGGCGGTATCTGGAGACCAATAACAGACCGGGACCGTTTGTGCAGCCCGATATCAAAAACCCTTGTATGCCCATGCCGTTTAAGGCTAATAACCGCTATCTGGTTCGCGTCTATTATTATGGCTGCCGGATTGCCCTTGAGGCGCATCACAGTCTCGGCGACGGGACGGGCGGCATGTGCGTGCTGCAGACACTGACTGCGGAATACCTGCGACTTTTGGGAAAGAAAATTGAAAATGGCGGGTTTGTGCTGGATATTGCGGAAAAGCCGGAGCCGGAGGAACTGGAGGACGCCTATATGAAATATGCCAATTCCAAGGTGTGTCCGCCAAGGCCGGGAGAAAAGACTTACCGTGTACGGGGAACAGCGGAGCCTTTTTACACGCTGAACATTGTAGACGGCATCATGTCCTCTTCCCAGGTGGCAAAGGTGGCAAAGCAGTACGATGCGACGGTTACGGAATACTTGAATGCGGTGCTTTTATACGCGCTTATGCAAAAGCAGGAAAACGATTTCCACCTGAAACTGCGGCCGGTAAAAATAGCCATGCCGGTCAATTTAAGGCGTTTTTTTCCAAGTAAAACCCTGCGTAATTTTATCACCATGATTTATCCCGGGATAGATCCAAGGCTGGGGGAATATACATTTGCGGAAATTGTGGCGCATGTGCGCGGCTACATGCGGTATTATATCAATGAAAAGTTTTTGCGCGGCGATATCACGACGAACGCTTCCACACAGAGAAATCCTTTTATCCGTGTGGTGCCGCTTTTTATTAAGGACTTTGTGGTGCGCACCTTTTATACGAAGGTGCAGGACAAGAATTCTTCGGCCGGACTGACCAATATGGGGAGGCTTGCGGTGCCGGAGAGCATGAAGCCTTATATCGAGAGGTTTGATATCTATATGGGACAGCCCTTTTCGCGTCGAACCAACTGCGCCATCATCAGTTTTGAGGATATTCTCACCGTCAATTTTGCAAGCAGCATTATCGAAGCGGATGTGGAGCGTTATTTTTTCAGAAAGCTGGTACAGGACGGAATTCATGTGAAAATAGAGAGTAACAGGGAATATTAAGGAGCAGCCGCTTTTGCGGCAGAATGTGAGGCAATATGTCATACTGTGTAAACTGCGGTGTGGAGCTGGACAAGAGCCTGCAGGCGTGTCCGCTCTGTAATACGCCGGTTATCAATCCGAGAGAACTGGAACAGAAAATGGTAAAGTCCTCGTTTCCGAAGGAAAAGGGGCAAGTGGAAACGGTAAAGAGAAAGGATTTGGGGCTTCTTCTTTCCGTGGTGCTGATTGCGGCAGGAGTCACCTGCGGTATTTTAAACTTGTTTGTTTTTGCAGGGAGCGCCTGGTCTTTGCTCATTATCGGCGCCTGTCTGATTGTATGGGTTTTGTTCATTCCGATTGTGATATATACGAAGCTTTCGGCATATTCCGCCATTCTGTTTGACGGTATTGCCATCGGGGTTTATCTGTATCTGATAACCCTCGTGACGGGAAACGACACATGGTTCTTTGAACTGGCGCTTCCCATCGTGCTGCTGGTATTCTGCATTGCAGAGCTTTTTACCTTGTGTCTTAAGAAGCTTCCGGTTACGTTCCTGACAACGACGCTCTATCTGTTTACTGCGACAGGGATTTTGTGCGTTGGTCTGGAAATGCTGATTGATAGGTATCTGCGAAGTCAAATACAACTTGTCTGGTCCGCAATCGTGCTGACAGTGTGCGTTATCATCGATATTGCCCTGATTACCATGCTGTCCAGAGCAAGGCTGCGGGATGCAGTACGAAGACGGCTGCATTTTTAAGGGATTGTGAGTGAAAGGACACGGAAAAATGGCGGATAAAAAGAATCAGAATTTAATGCAGCTTATTAAGCGGGTTCATGGTCTGGTGGAAAATACGGATATTGAAAAACACAGGCAGTCCCAGAACCACATTGGGGCGCTTTTGGGAAACAGCAAGGAAATTACCTATACAGAAGTGACTATGGATGGTATTCATGGAGAATGGGCTTCCGTAAATCGTGCACACATGAAAAAATACGTGATTTTATACTGCCACGGAGGCGGCTATTCCACGGGAAGCTGCCTGTATGGCAGGACGCTGACTGCAAAGCTGGCATCCACCACCTCAATGGACGTGCTGAGTTTTGATTACAGGCTGGCACCGGAAAATCCATATCCGGCGGCACTTGAGGATGCTGAAAAGGTCTGGAATTATCTCATGCTTTTGGGGTATGGGGCGAGGGATATCATACTGACAGGCGATTCAGCAGGCGGCAATCTGGCATTGGCGCTGACCTTGAAGCTGAAGGCGGATGGGAGACTCCTGCCAAGGGGGCTGGTACTGATGTCGCCGTGGACGGATTTGACTTCTTCCGGAGAATCTCACAAGGCAAGGGCGGATGTAGATCCGGTACTTGACAAAGCTTATATTGACAGAATGATAGCGGCATATATAGGAGAAACAGGTAAAGCCGGGAAAGAATTGGATAATCCCTATATATCCCCGCTCTTTGGAGATTTTACAGGTTTTCCGCCCGTCTACATACAGGTGGGGGACAATGAAATACTGCTCAGCGATTCCGTGGAATTGCACAGGAAGTTGGTAGAAGCGAATGTATCAGTCAGGCTGGACTGCTTTGACGGTATGTGGCATGTGTTCCAGATGTCGCCCTTTAAGACAGCGTATGAAGCAATGGACAAAAATGCAGAATTTATTTATGATATCTGTCGTTAAAAGAAGCCGCCGCATCGGGAAGTGTTCTTCCTAATGCGGCGGTTCTTTGTTCAGTAGTGGTATTCTCTTGTGCGGTAGTGTGAAGCGGTGAGTAAGAGGTCCTTGCCGTATAAAACGGTGCAGTACTCTCTGGGAGCGGGAGCTTTCTCTTGGACTGCTTCTTCCAAAACCTGTGCAAACGAACTTGTGGAAGTTTCCTGCTTTTGTCCACCGGAATGCTGTCTCGGCTCATCGCGCTTTATCCTGCCGGTTAAGGGAACGGCCAGTACTGAGTTCACCATAAAAATACTTGAAATTCCTTTTGCTGCGATTATCCCTCCTTGGATGCGTATTTCAATAGTGTTCCGTTGTTTCTATTATATATTTCGAATGTTTTGGGCAAAAAGTTTAGGGATAATGTGAAAAGGAATTTAAAAAAGAAAAAAAGGAGTTTGGCAATTTGTGCAGAATATTAAAAATAGGAAGATGTTTTGATTTGAGGTAAGGTCTGTTTAGGCGCGGGAAGCGCGGAAAGGCTTTTATATGACAATCAGAGAACAACTGGAACTGTGGGAAAAGGAATATTTAAGTCCTTATGCGACGCTCAGCATGCATTCGAAAGGCCGGGAGAGAGAGGAGGAGCAATGCGATATCCGTCCGGTATTCCAAAGGGACAGGGATCGCATCCTGCACAGTAAATCTTTCAGAAGGCTGAAGGACAAGACGCAGGTTTTTTTAACGCCTGAAGGCGACCACTACAGGACGAGGCTGACGCATACATTGGAAGTATCTCAAAATGCGAGAACCATTGCCAAAGCACTTCGATTGAATGAGGATTTGGTGGAAGCGATTGCGCTGGGACATGATTTGGGTCATACGCCTTTCGGTCATGCCGGTGAGCGGGCACTGAATCGGATATGTCCGTATGGCTTTGAGCACAATGTGCAGAGCGTGCGGACTGTGGAGCGGCTGGAAAAAGGCGGGCAGGGTTTAAATCTGACGGCGGAAGTCAGGGATGGCATCCTAAACCATCAGACGGCGGGGATGCCTTTTACACTGGAGGGTAAAATTGTCAGGTTTTCTGATAAAATTGCCTATATTCATCATGATATGGATGATGCCATCAGGGGCGGTATCCTGACAGAAAAAGATGTGCCGCGGGAAATCGGGGACGTTATCGGCTATACTACGGGCGAGAGACTGGATCATTTTATCCATGATATTGTGACGACGAGCTTTGAGACGGACGATATCAGAATGTCTGAGCCGGTTGCGGAGGCAATGAAAAAACTGAGAAACTTTATGTTTGAGCGTGTCTATCAGAATCCGGAGGCAAAGAGTGAAGAAAGCAAGGCCGAAATGCTGATAGAAACGCTGTATACTCATTATCTGAAACATTTTGAGGAGTTGCCTGCCGATATGCGCCGTATGGCAGATGCGGGCGAGCCTGTAGAAAAGATTGTGTGCGATTATATCAGCGCCATGACAGACCGTTTCGCCATAGCGGTCTATGAAGAACTTTATATACCGAAATCGTGGCATGGTTAAGGAATGGGGTCAGGTGATTGCGAAACTCGTTATGCAGCAAGTGTCTGCTTATGAAGTATACAATTTGCACAATTCGGTTTGCAGGAATTAGAATTTCGCAATCACCTGCTAACAGGATAATAGATGTTTGCGAAATTTCTCTTTGCAACACAGGAAATGGGCAATATAGACAAAATAAGGGCGACTTGCCACTGCTTCGGAGCCCGTTTTTGTCTATATTGAACATTTCCGTCACTTGCAGAAGATATTTCATAATCACCTAAACAGGATAAAAGAGAAAGGAGAAGCGAGATGTACTATCCCGAAGAACTGGTGGAAGAAGTCAGAATGAAAAATGATATTGTTGACGTCATATCGGGATATGTGAAGCTGCAGAAAAAGGGCGCAAGCCATTTTGGTTTATGTCCTTTTCACAATGAAAAGTCTCCCTCCTTTTCCGTATCAGGCGCAAAGCAGATGTATTACTGCTTCGGCTGCGGCGCTGGCGGCAACGTGTTTACTTTTATCATGAACTATGAAAATTATACCTTTGGCGAGGCAATCAAAATGCTGGCGGAGCGCGCGGGAGTCAATCTGCCCGAGGTCGAGTATTCCGAGGAGATGCGGAAAAAGGAAAACCACAGGGCGCGGCTTTTGGAAGCAAATAAAGAAGCGGCAAAGTACTTTTATTACCAGCTCCGCGCAAAGCAGGGAGAGATTGGATACCGGTATTTAAGCAGCCGGCAGCTTAGTGTGGACACCATGAAAAAGTTCGGACTGGGCTTTGCAAATAAGACCAGTGATGATTTGACAAAATATCTGAAGCAGAAGGGCTTTGATGAGCGGCTTCTGGCAGAGGCGGGACTCAGCAGCTATGATGAGCAGAGGGGCTCCCACGACAAATTCTGGAACAGGGTCATGTTTCCCATACAGGATATCAATCACCGCGTCATAGGCTTTGGCGGCAGGGTGATGGGAGAGGGCGAGCCCAAATATTTGAACTCACCGGAGACGCCGATATTTGACAAGAGCCGGAACCTGTACGGGCTTAATTTTGCCAGAACTGCGCGGGCAGGAAACATCATTCTCTGCGAGGGTTACATGGACGTGATTTCCATGCATCAGGCCGGCTTTACGCAGGCGGTGGCATCTTTGGGGACTGCGTTCACCTCGGGGCAGGCAAATCTGTTAAAGCGCTATACCGAGAATGTGCTGCTTGCCTACGACAGTGACGGTGCCGGAGTCAAGGCTGCGCTGCGCGCCATCGGGATTCTGCGCGAGGCGGGACTTACCGGCAAGGTGATAGATTTGAAACCTCATAAGGACCCTGACGAGTTTATCAAAAATGAGGGGACGGAGGCGTTTCAGGAAAGAATCCAAAATGCGGAAAACAGCTTTATGTTTGAAATTCGCATTTTAGAGCGGGATTATGATTTGAAGGACCCTGAGAGTAAGACAAAATTCCACAAGGAAATTGCGAAAAAGCTCTGCGGCTTTGAAATAGAGGTGGAGCGGGAAAATTACCTTGAGGCGGTGGCGGACAAGTACCATATCGGTTTCGAGAACCTGCGGCGGCTGGTGAATACTTATGCGGCGCAGACCGGAATGGTAAAGCCCGTGGAAAGGCCGAAACAGGCGTCAGGGAAAAAGACGACGCCGGAGGAAAACAGCAGGCGCACGCAGCGTATGCTGCTTACGTGGCTGACGGATTACCCCCAGATTTATCCCCGCATATCCCAATACATAAAGCCTTCGGACTTTACTGAGGAGCTGTACCGGAAGGTGGCGGAGCGCCTGTTTTCGGACATAGAGACCGGCAATTACAATCCGGCGGGTATTGTCAGTATGTTTGAGGAGGAAGAGCAGCAGCGGGAAGCCGCGGCGCTGTTTAACACAAAGGTAGAGGCTTTGGAGACAAAGCAGGAAAGAGAGAAGGCTTTCCACGATATACTATATGCTGTAAAAAAGAACAGTTATGAATACTATTCCGGCAGACTGGGGAGCGATATGGATGCGTTAAATCAGGTGATTGCAGGCAAGAAGGCATTGGAAGAGCTTGGAAAAACGCATATTTCACTGGATTGAGGTTATACTACTACTACGTTTTGAAAGGATGGAACCAAAATGGACGAAAACACACAGGCAAGGTTTGAGGAGAAGATGAAGGAGCTTCTCGCCGTTGCAAAGAAGAAGAAAAACGTGCTGGAATATCAGGAAATCAACGATTTCTTTTTGGATATGCCGCTGGAAGAGGAACAGTTTGATAAAATTCTGGAGATTTTGGAGCAGAATAATGTCGATATCCTTCGGATTACGGAAGATGATGAAGTAGACGATGAAGAAATCATGATGATTGACGAGGAAGACGTCGATGTGGAAAACCTTGACCTCTCCGTACCGGACGGCATCAGCATCGAGGATCCGGTCAGGATGTATTTAAAGGAAATCGGCAAGGTACCGCTTTTGTCCGCAGAGGAGGAAATTGAACTGGCGAGAAAGATGGAGCTGGGCGACCAGGACGCAAAGAAGCGTCTTGCAGAAGCCAACCTTCGTCTGGTTGTCAGCATTGCAAAGCGTTATGTGGGCAGGGGTATGCTGTTTCTGGATTTGATACAGGAGGGAAATCTGGGACTGATCAAGGCAGTGGAAAAATTTGATTATCGAAAGGGCTATAAGTTTTCCACTTATGCTACATGGTGGATTCGGCAGGCAATCACAAGAGCCATTGCGGATCAGGCGAGAACCATCCGGATTCCTGTGCATATGGTAGAAACCATCAACAAGCTGATACGTGTAAGCCGCCAGCTTTTGCAGGAGCTTGGCAGGGAGCCTTCGCCGGAGGAGATTGCGGAAGAGATGAATATGCCGGTGGAGCGCGTGCGGGAAATTTTAAAAATCAGTCAGGAGCCGGTTTCTCTGGAAACGCCTATCGGTGAGGAGGAAGACAGCCATCTGGGAGATTTCATTCAGGACGATAATGTGCCGGTGCCGGCGGATGCGGCTGCTTTTACGCTTTTAAAGGAACAGCTTGTGGAAGTGCTCGGCACGCTGACCGAAAGAGAGCAGAAGGTGTTGCGGCTGCGCTTCGGGCTGGATGACGGCAGGGCACGGACGCTGGAAGAGGTAGGAAAGGAATTCAGTGTGACCCGTGAGCGTATTCGTCAGATTGAGGCAAAGGCATTGCGGAAGCTCAGACATCCCAGCCGGAGCCGCAAACTGAAGGATTATCTGGATTAGGACAAGCCATGGAATTGTCAAAGAGATTGCAGGCAATCGCGGATATGGTGACGACAGGCAGCAGGACAGCGGACGTTGGCTGCGACCATGGCTTTGTATCCATCTATCTGTACGAAAACAAAATTGCACCGAAGGTGTATGCCATGGATTTGCGGGAAGGTCCCCTGCAGCGCGCCAGAGAACACATAGAAGAAAAAGGATTTTCTGATTACATAGAGACGAGGCTTTCCGATGGTGTGGAAGCGTTGGCGGCAGGAGAGGCGGATACCTTAATCTGTGCCGGTATGGGCGGCCGCCTGATGGCGGAAATTCTGTCAAAAGGGCATGAAAAAGCAGCTATGATGAAGGAATTGATTTTACAGCCCCAGTCAGAGCTGCGGTATTTTCGGGAATTTCTGCGGCAAAGTGGTTTTGTGATTGTAAAAGAGAATATGATAAAAGAAGACGGAAAGTTTTACCCCATCATAAAGGCGGTATATGGCGGTGGCAAGTCCGGCAGGGAAATGGCATCGGCAGGCGGCGAATCAAAAGGGGAAACGGAATCTGCAGAAGGTGGCTCCAACAGGAAAGTGGTATCTGCGGACAGCTTGTCCGGCGGGACACTGCAGCGGATAGCGGACAGTTTCGGATCCTGCCTGCTGGCAGACAGGCACCCGGTGCTCAAGGAATATTTGGAAATGCTGCGGGAGCGGGATGAAAAGATTCTGGAAAGCCTTAAAAGCGCAGGGAAACAGGCGGTGCGGCGGGAAGAGTTGTGTGGGGAACTTTCAGACATCGCATACTGTCTTACACTTTATGAAGCATAAGGAGGGAATCTATGAGGTGTACGGATATCATGCGCAGGCTTGAAGTGCTTGCCCCTTTGGGCTTTGCCGAAAAATGGGACAATGTAGGATTGCTGGCAGGGCGCAGCACGAAGGAAGTAAAAAGCGTATATCTGGCGGTGGATGCCACCGATGAGGTGATAGAGGATGCCATCGATTGCGAGGCTGATATGTTAATTACGCATCACCCTTTGATTTTTACACCTTTAAAAAGTATTACGGCGGAGGATTTTATCGGCAGGCGGGTACTTAGGCTGCTGCAGGCGGATATCTGTTATTATGCCATGCACACCAATTTTGACGTGATGGGAATGGCGGATGCTGCGGCGGATGAACTGCAGCTCTTGGACAGGCAGGTTTTGGAGATTACCTATGAGGATGAGATTGCCAAAGAGGGTATCGGGCGCTATGGGAGGCTGCCGAGAGGTATGAGCCTTTCAGAGTGCGCGGCGTATGTGAAGGAAACCTTCCGGCTGCCTGCCGTCAGGGTGTACGGGGATACAAACGAGAGGGTGGAGATTGCCGCCGTGTCCCCGGGGTCTGCAAAGTCCGTGACTGCAAATGCCATACAGGCGGGCGTTGACGTACTGATTTCGGGGGATATCGACCATCACATGGGAATTGATTTGGTGGCACAGGGCGTCTCAGTGATTGATGCGGGGCATTACGGTCTGGAAAAGCTTTTTGTGCCGTATATGCAGGATTATTTTAGGAAAAAGCTGCCGGAGTTTACCGTTTTTGCAGCAGAAGAGAAGAGTCCTTACACAGTAGTATAAAAATACATGGGAGGTATTGGGAAGATGATTACATTGACAATCGAAGGGAAGGAAAGACAGTATCCGAAGGGAACTACTTATGAAGAAATTGTAAAGGAGTATCAGCCTGCTTATGACAACCAGATTGCGGTTGTGGCGGTAAACGGCAAAATAAGAGAGCTGTTTAAGCGGGCGGTCAGAAACGGCAAGTTGGAATTCTTTACATGGAAGGATGCGGTGGGAAACAAGACTTATGTGCGTACCGCGACGATGCTGCTGCTAAAGGCAATATTTGATACGGTAGGAGCGGAGTATGCGCAGGGCTGTAAATTTGAATTCACGGTGGGCAATGGTTATTATATTTCAACAGGCGCCCTGCATGTGACGGAAGAACTGGTGGACAGACTGAAAAAGCGGATGCAGGAGCTTTGCGAGGCAAAGATGCCCATGATAAAAAAATCTTATACCCTTGACGATGCCATGGATTTGTTTCGGGAAAAAGGAATGACGGATAAGGAGAAGGTATTCAAATACAGAAGGAGCTCCACCGTCAATGTTTACGAGATGGAGGGGTATTTTGACTATTACTACGGCTATATGATGCCCCATGCAGGATATGTAAAATATTTTGACCTTGTTCCTTATGGAGAAGGTATGATGCTTCTTCTCCCCGATATGAAAAACCCATGCTGCGTGCCGAAAGCGCCGGAAAGCGGTCTGCTGTTTGAAACGCTTCAGGAGGCAAAGAAGTGGGGAGAGAAGGTAAATATTACAACTGTCGGGGAATTAAACGATGAAATATGCGCGGGAAACATCAGCGATATGGTTTTGGTGCAGGAGGCAGAACAGGAGCGGAAAATCGGCGAGATTGCCAAAGAAATTGTAAGACGCGGGAATGTTAAATTTATTATGATTGCAGGTCCCTCCTCATCGGGCAAGACCAGTTTTTCACACAGGCTTTCCATTCAGCTCCGCACACAGGGCATGACGCCGCATCCCATCGCGCTGGACGATTATTTTGTGGACAGGGAGCTGACGCCCAGGGATGAAAACGGCGACTATAACTTTGAGTGCTTAGAGGCAATTGACGTAGAACTTTTCAATCAGGATATGAGCAGGCTTCTGGCCGGGGAAACTGTTGAAATGCCGACCTTTAACTTTAAGACAGGAAAGCGGGAATACAAAGGCAATACGATGAAGCTTGGAGCAGAGGACATTCTGGTGATAGAAGGAATTCACGGACTGAACGGAAAGACTTCTTATGCGCTTCCCGACGAGAGCAAGTATAAAATTTATATCAGTGCACTGACCAGCCTGAATATAGACGCGCACAACCGGATACCTACCACCGATGTGAGGCTGCTGCGAAGAATTGTGCGCGATGCCAGAACCAGAGGCTCGGATGCCAAAAGAACAATCCAAATGTGGCCTTCCGTCAGAAGAGGAGAAGAAGAAAATATTTTTCCGTTCCAGGAGAGTGCGGATGCCATGTTCAATTCGGCGCTTATCTATGAGCTTGCCGTGTTAAAGCAGTTTGCGGAGCCTCTGCTTTTCCATATCAGCAAGGGCGAGCCGGAATACTATGAAGCAAGAAGGCTGTTAAAATTTTTGGATTACTTTTTGGGTGTGAGCAGCGAGAGTTTGCCTAACAATTCCATCTGCAGGGAGTTTGTGGGCGGAAGCTGTTTCAGAGTGTAGACAGGAAAATGCTGATTTAAGCGCTTCTTTGGTAAAGTACGGTCTGCGTGGGCATGTAGGCAGCAGGAAGGACAGGTTTGACTATGGATATCGTGGAAAATAAAGAAAAGCTTTCAGAATATAGAGAGCGGGCCAAGGCACTTGTGGCGAAGATGACGCTGGAGGAAAAGGTGTCGCAGACCCTGCACAGGGCGCCGGCGATAGAGCGGCTGGGAATTCCGGCATACAACTGGTGGAATGAGGCACTCCACGGGGTTGCCAGGGCAGGCGTTGCCACGGTGTTTCCACAGGCAATCGCGCTGGCGGCAACCTTTGACGAGGACTTTGTGGAACAGGTTGCAGATGCCATCTCCACGGAGGGCAGAGCAAAATTCAATATGCAGCAGAAATATGATGACAGGGATATTTATAAAGGGCTGACTTTTTGGGCGCCGAATATCAATATCTTCAGAGACCCGCGCTGGGGCAGGGGGCATGAAACCTTCGGGGAAGACCCCTACCTGACCTCGCGGCTGGGCGTCAGGTTTGTCAAAGGACTGCAGGGGCATGATGAAACCTATTTAAAGGCGGCGGCATGCGCCAAGCATTTTGCGGTGCACAGCGGGCCGGAGGACTTGCGCCATCAATTTGACGCAAAGGTGAGCAGGCAGGATTTGTATGAAACCTATCTGCCGGCATTTAAGGCGTGTGTGACGGAAGGGCATGTAGAGGCTGTTATGGGCGCTTACAACAGGACGAATGGCACGCCGTGCTGCGGCAATAGAGAGCTGTTAATCGATATTCTCAGAGAGCAGTGGGGCTTTGCGGGACATGTGGTGTCGGACTGCTGGGCTATCCGTGATTTTCACAGTGGTCACGGTGTGACGCAGACGCCGGTGGAATCTGCGGCCATGGCAATGAACAATGGATGTGACTTAAACTGCGGGGATTTGTTTGCCTATCTGCTGATGGGCGTGCAGGATGGCAGAGTGGACGAGAAGCGTCTGGACGATGCGCTGATCAACCTGTTTACGACCCGCATGAAGCTCGGGGTGATGGAGGAACAGGAGCCTACTCCATTTGATGAAATCCCTTATACGGTGGTGGATTCTCCCGATATGCGCCGTCTGAACGAAGAGGCGGCAGAAAAATGTGTGGTGCTGCTCAAGAATGAAGCCCACCTGCTGCCACTTGATAAGAAAAAATATAAGACCATCGGCGTTATCGGACCGAATGCCAACAACCGCAAGGCGCTGATTGGCAATTACGAGGGAACGGCGTCGCGTTATATTACCATATTGGAAGGAATTCAGGATTATCTGGGAGATGAGGTGAGGGTGCTTGCCTCGGAGGGCTGCCACCTCTGTAAAAAGAAGGTGACGGGCTTAAGCAAGGGCAATGAGAGAATTTCCGAGGTCAAAGAAATTTGTGAGCTGAGTGATTTGGTAATTACCTGCATGGGGCTTGATGCCAGACTGGAGGGCGAAGAAGGCGATGAGGGCAATGAGTTTGCCAGCGGTGACAAGCCCAATCTTTCTCTGCCGGGGCTGCAGCAGGAGGTTCTGGAGACCATCCATGCCAGCGGCAAGCCGGTAGTGCTTGTGCTGCTCTCGGGAAGTGCGTTGGCGGTAGGCTGGGCTGATGAGCATATTCCTGCCATATTACAGGGCTGGTATCCCGGCGCACAGGGAGGCAGGGCGATTGCACGCGTACTATTCGGGGACAAAAATCCGGAGGGCAGGCTGCCCGTTACCTTTTACCGGACAACGGAGGAACTGCCGGAATTTACGGATTACGCCATGGCGGGAAGAACTTACCGTTACATGCAGAACGAAGCGCTGTATCCCTTTGGATACGGTTTGTCCTACACGGAATTTTCCTACGGAGACTTCTCTCTCTCGACTGACAGGGTGACAAAGGAAGGCGTGGATATCCGGCTGACTGTGAAAAATACAGGTCTTGTGGAAGGCACGGAAACTGTGCAGGTATATGTGAAAGTGCTGCCGGAGGACGGTGCAGTCAATGTACCCAACGCACAACTCAAAGGAGTCTGTAAATGCAGCTTAAAACCGGAGGAGGAAAAGGAAATCTGCTTCCATCTGCCGGCGGAATCCTTTGCCTTGTATGATGAAGAGGCAAGGCTGCTCGTCCATAAAGGCTGCTGCCGCATTTTTGTGGGCGGCCATGGACCGGATGCGAGGAGCTGTAAGCTTACCGGAACGAGCGTGCTGGAGGCGGCGGTTTCAACGGAGGGATTTGTGTTAGAGTGAATGTAGCATAATTTTTATGTTTTTTTGCGCTGTTTGCTATGGTAGCAACAGCGCTTTTGTTGTATACAGATAGAGAATACACTAAGTTTATCTCCCCTGAAAATGTACAGTGGTATTTGGGATATGCGGCGGATAAAGTCTTTTTGACAGCCTGCGTAAATGGCAGTTGTCTGAGAGTAACCCGATGGCAGGAAGGATGAAGTCAAAAACTTTCGACCTTCTGAAACGAATGCCCGCCGGAGCGGGCGGATAGGAGTAAGCATGAAAAGAATACAAAAAGGAATTATTGGTGGTGCGCTGGCTGTTGTTTTGTTGCTGGTTGTTTCGATAGGAGTATATGCGGCAGAGCTAGAGGTTGGATGTAATAAGAGTTATGCATTACGTCAGTTGTCAAATGTGCCGGATTCAAGCTGGGTGAAGGAAGTTTACTATGCATTTCAAAACAATTCTTCAACGGTAACAGTGACCTGCACGCAGAATACCACGAGCGGGGCAAGTGTTTACGTAGTATTTAACGGTAATGCCGGTGCAACGTTAAATCAGGCAGGTGCTTCTTACAGTAAGCCGGTTGAACCAGGAGAAACGAGAGGATACTGATTCAGTTAGACACGCCGGATAGTTACAATACATATACCGGATATGGCACGGTTGTGAACTAATATCAGATCTTGAAAAGTCGGATAGCATTTTGATGAAACTGTACATTTGAAACTGTGCTGCTGTAACATGTAGACAAGCCGTTGCGGCAGCATAGAAGCGGGGATAGGAAAGTATGAAAAGGAAAAAACGATTTATTTTATTAGGTGCCATGGTGGTAAGTCTGCTTGCCGCATGTGGGGAAAAACCAGAACAGACACAACAAACGCAGGCAGAAGAGTTTGTGGATTGGAACTGGGTGTCGGAACAGACGGAATATGAGGGTTTTACAAAGGAGGAAATTGCGGAAAAAGCAGTCAGCCGGGAAGCTTTGTTTTCCGGATATGATGCCGCTTTACAGGATACATATGAAAATTTCCGACTGCCTGAGTCTGTTACAATTTCTCCTACAGCGATATATAAGCAGGTTGAGATAGTGCAGGAGTCGGGTTTCACAGAAAATGCAGAGGAAATCCTCAGGATGTTTTTGGGTGACGAGATGTCCGAAACATTGGAATTTTCTGATTACAGTGAAATGAGGGAGCAGGCAACGCTGGTCATAGACAGTGACGAAGAAAAGGTGTACTGTGCAGTTAAGGATTACGGGTTCGTTTCGGTGATTAAGCCGTCCGGTTATGAAATTGGGTTTAATGGGAATTTTGAGGTAGTGGACATTGTGCATGTGGACAGGGGGGAGCCGCTGTCACAGAGTTATGCGCTGATGGATGGGGAGGAGAGCATACAGGAAGCTGTTGCCTATATAGAGGAGTGGATGAACCAAAACTGGGCAGTATGGGAACCGGATTTTACCTATAGCGTAAAAACAGTTATGGTTCGACGGTATGGGGATAGCCATATCTACGATATTTATGTGGAGAAACTGCTGGGGGGGATTCCGCTGGATGATTCTTTTGGCGCGACGGGGCTGGCAGTAGTGCATGGGTACTTAGAAGAGAAGTACATAGGAAGCTCCATTTTTATCAGAATGTGCAACCGGAATTCCATTGATGTTTTTTCTACGGGAACAGGAATACTGAGAGTGCAGAGCACAGAGGAGGCGGAAGATGGCTGGCTGTCCCTTTCGGACTGCACCCATATGCTGGAACAGCTTTTTTCGGAATATGCAGTCTATGAAATTTCGGATATTGAAATGCAGTATGTGCTCTGCCCGGATTATGATTCTGCCAGGGAATTGGAATCTTATTCAGCTTCCTCTTTCCCTGGACTCAGGGTGTTGGCGAAGCCGGTCTGGTGTTTTGTCATGGACATACCGGAGGAAAAACTGCTGAATGAGGACGGCAGTTTTACGGCCGGGTATCAAAAGCACTATATTGATGTGGATATGAGGACGGGAGAGGTGTGGCTTGAATTGGAATAAGAGGAAAGTAAGCATGGAACGAAAAAAACGATTTATTTTACTGGGCGTTATTGGGCTAAGCTTACTTGCCGCATGTGGGAAAGAAACAGAACAGGCGCAGGAAGAGCAGACACAGGCAGAAGAGGATTTTGATTACAGTTGGGTGTCAGAACAGACGGAATATGAGGGTTTTACGCAGGAGGAAATTACGGAAAAAGCAGTCAGCTGGGAAGCTTTGTTTTCCGGATATGATACGGTTTTGCAGGATACGTATGAAAATTTCCGATTGCCTGAGTCTGTTACGATTTCTCCTGCAACGTTATATAAGCAGGTTGAAATAGTACGGGAGTCGGATTTTACAGAAAATGCAGAGGAAATTTTTCGATGGTTTTTAGGTGATGTGACGACGGAAGAGCCGGCTTTTGATGACATCGAAACGATGGGGCAGGCGACGTGGATTATGGACAGTGAAGAAGAAAAGGTGTACTGTGCAGTTATGGATTGCGGGTTTGTCTCGGTGGTTAAGCCGTCTGGTTATGAAATTAGGTTTAATGGAAATTTCGAAGTTGCGGACATTGTGCATATAGACAGAGGAGAGCCGCTGTCGCAGAGTTATGCATTGCTGGATGGAGAGGAGAGTATACAGGAAGCTGTTAGTTATATAGAAGAATGGATGAACCAAAACTGGATAATGTGGGAACCTGATTTTACTTACAGCGTAAAAACAGTGGAGGTTAGGCGGTATAAAGATAATTATATCTACGATTTTCATGTGGAAAAGTTCTTTGATGGAATTCCGTTAGATGATGATATTGGATACACGGGAATGGAAATGGATACATATGGAAATCTGAAGTTAAAATATGTTGGAAGCGATATTTATATTCGAATGTGCAATCGGAATTCTATTGATGTTTTTTCTAACTTAACAGGAATCTTAAGGGTACAGAGTGTAGAGGAGGAGAAAGAAGGCTGGTTATCCCTCTCAGATTGTGCCCATATGCTGGAGCAGCTTTTTTCGGAATATGTAGTCTATGAAATTTCGGATATAGAAATGCAGTATGTGCTCTGCCCGGATTATGCCTCTATAAATGCGGAGGTGAAGCATTATTCTTACATGCAACCTGGGATGAGGATACTGGCGAAGCCGGTCTGGTGTTTTGTCATGGACATACCGGAGGAAAAACTGTTGAATGAAGACGGCAGCTTTACGGCCGGATATCAGAAGCATTATATTGACGTGGATATGAGGACGGGAGAGGTGTGGCTTGAACTGGAATAAGAGGAAAGTAAGTTTTATTACTTTTTGCGTCATTTGCTATGGAAAAAACAGCGCTTTTGTAGTATATGGATAAGGAGTGCTCAGAGTCTGCCCCCTGAAAATGTACAGTGGTGTTAGGAATATAAGGCGGATAAAAGCATTTTCGGCAGCCTGCGTAAATGGCATACTGCCGGAAAGTAACCCAATGGCAGGAAGGCGTGAAGTCAAAACTTTCGACCTTCTAAAAATGAATGCCCGACGGAGCGGGCGGATAGGAGTAAGCATGAAAAGAATGCAAAAAAGAATCATTGGCAGTGCACTGGCTGTTGTTCTGTTGCTGGCTGTTTCAATAGGAGTATATGCGGCAGATGGCTGCAATGCGAGTTATGCACTGCGTCAGTTGTCCAATGTGCCGGATTCAAGCTGGGTGAAGCGGATTTACTATACATTTCAAAACAAATCCGCAACGGTAACAGTGACCTGCACGCAGAATACCACGAGTGGGGCAAGTGTTTATGTAGTGTTTAACGGTAATGCTGCGGCAACGTTAAATCAGGCAGGCGCTTCTTACAGTAAGCCGGTTGAACCGGGAGAAACGACGATAATACTGGTTGAGTTAGTCACGCCGGATAGTTACAATACATATACCGGATATGGCACGGTTGTGAACTAACATCAGGTCTTGGCAGGCCGGATAACACGTTGATGAAACTGTACATTTGGAACTGTGCTGCTGCGCACATAGATAAACCGCTGCGGCAGCACAGCAGTGGGGAGGAAAGCATGAAACGAAAAAAGCAATTTATTTTATTAGGCATTATTGCGGTAAGTCTGCTTGCCGCATGTGGAAAAAAAACAGAACAGGCGCCGACAGGACAGACGCAGGCAGAAGAGGCTGTGGATTTTAACATGGTGTCGGAACAGACGGAATATGAGGGCTTTACGCAGGAGAAAATCACGGAAAAAGCAGTCAGCCGGGAAGCTTTGTTTTCCGGGTATGCTGCGGCTTTACAGGATACATATGAAAATTTCCGGCTGCCTGATGCGGTCACGATTTCTCCCACAGCGATATATAAGCAGGTTGAGATAGTGCAGGAGTCGGGGTTCACAGAAAATGCAGAGGAAATCCTCAGGATGTTTTTGGGTGACGAGCTGTCCGAACAGTTGGAATTTTCTGATTACAGTGAAATGAGGAATCAGGCAACGTTGGTCATAGACAGTGACGAAGAAAAGGTGTACTGCGCTGTTAAGGATTGCGGGTTCGTTTCGGTGATTAAGCCGTCCGGTTATGAAATTGGGTTTGGTGGGAATTTGGAGATAGTAGACATTGTGCATGTGGACAGGGGGGAGCCGCTGTCGCAGAGTTATGCACTGATGGATGGAGAGGAGAGCATAGGGGAAGCCGTTGCCTATATAGAGGAGTGGATGAACCAAAACTGGGCGATATGGGAACCGGATTTTACCTACCGCGTAAAAACGGTGGAGGTTCGACGGTATGGGGATAATTATATTTACGATTTTGATGTTGAGAAGCTGTTTAAGGGGATTCCGTTGGATGATTCTTTTGGCGGAACGGGGATGGCAGTAGTGCATGGATACTTAGAAGTAAAGTACATAGGAAGCACCATTTCTATCAGAATGTGCAACCGGAATTCCATTGATGTTTTTACGAACGGAACGGGAATCTTGCGGGTGCAGAGCACCAAAGAGGAGGAAGACGGCTGGCTGTCTCTTTCGGATTGTACCCATATGCTGGAACAGCTTTTTTCGGAGTATGTAATCTATGAAATTTCGGATATTGAAATGCAGTATGTACTCTGTCCGGATTATGATTCTGTCAGGGAATTGGGATCTTATTCATATAATTCCCCCGGGCTCAGGGTGCTGGCGAAGCCGGTCTGGTGTTTTGTCATGGATGTGCCGGAGGAGAAACTGCTGAATGAAGACGGCAGTTTTACGGCCGGATATCAGAAGCATTATATTGACGTGGATATGAGGACGGGAGAGGTGTGGCTTGAACTGGAATAAGAGGAAAAAGAGTTTGTGGAGAAGTATTGGCGCAGAACTTGGGAATATGCTGGGTTCTCCATGGTTTTATCTGGCAGTGGCAGGACTTGTGGCTTTGTTTTTGAGTGCGGAATATTATACGGACAGTTTTGGAAGAAGTTACAGCATAGGAGGTCTCCTTTTTACAGGTCAGAAGCCGGACAGGGGAATTTCTTTTTCGTATCTGCTTTCGGCAGGTGCGGGTGGCGGTATGTTCCGTAGCTTTGCTTCTTTATGCATTTCTCTTCCATTTGTTATGCGTGTATCTGCAGAAAGGACAAGCGGCTATATCCGCTTTGCAAATTATTATGCAGGAACCGGGAAGTATGTTTTGGTAAAGGGCCTTGCAGGACTGTTTTGCGGCGGTTTTCTGGCTGTAGCAGGTTTTTTGTGCTATATAGTGATTTTGTTATCGGGTGTTTCTATTCATGGTTTAGATAGCCTTCCGGACGGAGCGGGTACGGCTGCGCTATGCCTGAGACTGGCTTTAGGTATGTTTTTTTATGGTGCTTTTTCCATTGGTTGGATATATCCTTTTGCCGGTTGGGTAAAGGATAAATATGTGTTGTTGTGTATTCCGTTTTTGTGCCGGTATCTATATTTGCAGGTATTATTTCAGATAAGTCTGTGGATGGTAGAGAGGCAGGAATTTGCAGGGCTTGAGCGAATTTCCAAAATGTATCCGCACAGTATTATTTTTTCATCAGGACAAAATATAGACTGGCTGGGTTTGGGCTTGCGGGGATTGCTTGTGCTTGCAGCAGCGGCGTTATGGCTTTTGATGATGAAAAGGAGGCGGGATTTGGGTGAGTAAAGCGAACTTCAAAAAGAGCCTGACGGTGTGCACAATGGAATTAAGCAGATGGTTTGGCAGCAGCAAAATGATTCTGTTGCTTTTGCCTGCTGTTTTTGTGAAGCAGACTGTGTTGGACACGTATAAAAGTATGAGCCTTGAAATGGGAGCACACAGCAATCTTTTGGAGGCATTTATTGCCGTGCTTAATAACAAAGGAATTGCATTGTTGATCATTTGCTTTTATCTATTTCTTTTGAGCGATTTTATGAAGGGCAGCGGGCTTTTGAAAAATGTGATTTATTGCGCGGGAAGGCGGAATTGGATTCGAGGACAGTTGGAATTCATTTTTTGCAGCAGCGGTATATATCTGCTGTTCTGGCTGTTTTTTTGCAGTATACTTTCCATTTCATACGGAGATATCAGCAATAAGTGGAGTCGTGTTGTGACGGATTATGTTTCCATGTTTCCGCAAAATGCAGATAGCTTTGGCGCAGGACTGATTGAGGGCAGCCTTTTCAGGCAGATGTCGCCCTGCCTTGCAGCGTGCCACTCTTTTCTGTTAAATTGGATGTATTTAATTTTATTGGGTGAACTGATTGCGTTGTTTTTTGTACTACATTTGCGAAAATATGGGGTTGCCGCCGCCGCGCTGCTTGTGGCAGCCGGAACGGGAGCTGCGCTGGCTTTCGGAAAATGGAAATGGCTGTTTCCGGCGGCGCATACGGGATTGGCGCAGCATTTTACGGACTATTTCAGAAAAGAAATTTTTCCTTTAAAATATTCTTATTTGCTTGGAATGGTCTTGGTAATCCTGTTTGCAGTAATGATATACCGGCTTGCGGGCGGTATTTCTTTTTCTGATGTGGAAGATGAAAGAAACTATTAAAGTAAAAACTATTTTTTAAACTTGACTCATGGAGGCAGAAATGGTAGAAATTTCTAATGTCAGTCTGACGATTGGTAAGGCGCAGATATTGAAAAATATTGAATGCAGACTTTGTGACGGCACTATATATGGGCTGGTTGGGGCGAATGGATGTGGAAAAACCATGTTGATGAAATGTATCTGCGGTTTTATAAGACCGACGGAGGGTAAAATTTTGATAGATGGCAAGGAATTGGGAAAGGATTGTGAGTTTGCTCCGGATGCAGGCTTTTTAATTGAAATTCCCGGGTTTATTCCGACTTGTACAGGATATCAAAATTTAAAACAGCTTGCAGCTCTTATGGGAAATGTGACAAAGGAGAAAATACTTCATAGCATGGAATTGGCAGGGATTGCTTATGCGGCAAATAAAAAGGTGAGCAGATATAGTCTTGGCATGCGGCAGAGGCTGGGAATTGCGCAGGCAATTATGGGAAATCCGAAGCTATATATTTTAGATGAGCCGATGAATGCGTTGGATAAAAACGGAATCGCAAGGATAAGGGATTATCTTTTAGAGGAAAAAGAAAAGGGAAAAACCATTCTTTTGGCAAGTCACAATCATGAGGATATTGAAGTTTTGTGTGATGTGATTTTAGAGATGGAAGAAGGCTGCCTTTTGCAGTGACATGGGATTTCAATTCATACAGAATACATATCTATATAACTCTTGGCAGGCACCCCTTTTTGTGTTACAATACGGAAAAATAAGTAGGATAAATAATCGCGGCTGCTTTTGCGGCTGAGGAAAGTCCGGGCTTCGCAGGGCAGGATGCCGGATAACGTCCGGTGGAGGCGACTCTAAGGCTAGTGCAACAGAAATAAACCGCCTGTCAGGGGTCACCCTGATACGGTAAGGGTGGAAAGGCAGTGTAAGAGACTACCGTGTGGCTGGTAACAGCCATAGCCATGTAAACCCCATCCGAAGCAAGACCATATGAAAACAATAGGCTTGCCCGGTCTGTTTTCAGGTAGGTCGCTGGAGGCTTTCGGCGACGAAAGTCCAAGATAGATGATTATTCGAGACATAACCCGGCTTATCGTCCTGCTTATTTTAAAATATTGACCGCTTAAGGGTCAAAAAATACAGCTTACCGCAAATCGCTTGCGGCAGGCTGTATTTTTTATTTATGATAACCACAGGATTGGAAAAGGGAGGAGAAAGAGATGGAAGCAGTCATAAAGGCGAAAGGTCTGTCAAAGCATTTCGGAAGTGTGAAAGCGGTGGATGATATTAGTTTTACGGTGGAGAAAGGGGAGTTGTTTGGATTTTTGGGTGTCAACGGGGCGGGGAAGAGTACTACGATTAACATGCTTTGCACCATATTAGGACCCACAGCGGGAAGCGCGGAAATCTGCGGTCTGGAACTCGGGAAAAAGGATATGGAAATCCGGAAGAAAATCGGCGTGGTTTACCAGAATAACTGCCTTGACGACAGGCTGACAGTAAAGGAAAATTTGTTTACCAGAGGCGTGCTCTATGAGAAAAACAGTGGGAGGCTTGCCGAAAATATTGCGCGGATGGTGGAGATACTGGAACTTTCCGGCGTATATAAACGAAGTTTCGGAAAGCTGTCCGGCGGGCAGAAGAGGCGGTGTGAAATTGCGCGGGCACTGATTCACACGCCGGATATCCTGTTTTTAGACGAGCCGACCACGGGGCTTGACCCGGCGACAAGAAAAAAAGTGTGGGAGTGCCTGGAAAAGCTGCGGAAAGAGGAAAACATGACGGTTTTTCTGACCACGCACTATATGGAGGAAGCGGCGCGGGCGTCCCATATTGCCGTGATGGACGCCGGCAAAATCAAGGAATACGGTACGCCGTTTTCCCTAAAGGAAACCTATGCAAAGGATAAACTGCGGCTTGTTCCGAAAAACGAAAATGCTTTGGAACTGCAAGCGGTTTTGGAAAAAATGGGACTGTCCGTCCGCAAAAAAGAAGAATATCTGGTGGTTTCCCTGTCAGACAGCCTTGCAGCGATTCCCGTGCTTTCTGCGGTGGAAGCGCTGCTGGAAGGATTTGAAATGGTACAGGGCTCCATGGACGATGTTTTTTTGAATGTAACCGGCAAAACAGCGGAGGAGGTATTGTGATGAGAGAGATTTATTATTTGACAAAGCGCAACATGCTTTTGTTTCTTCGGGATAAGGCGGCAGTATTTTTTTCGGTTCTGTCCATGCTGATTGTACTCGCATTGATGGTTATTTTTCTGGGAAACATGAACTGTGAGAACGTAGTGGATGCGCTGGCGGAAGCCGGCGGCGTAAGGGATACGGCGGCCGATGAAAAAAATGCGGAGTATCTGATAAAAATGTGGACGCTGGCGGGGATTCTGGTGACGAACGCAGTCACCGTCACGCTGACTGTCATGGGCACCATGGTGCAGGATGAGACGAGAAATAAGCTTGTGAGCTTTTATGCGGCGCCGGTGCAGAGAATCAGGCTGGCGCTGGGGTATATTTTATCATCATGGCTTGTGGGAATTGTGATGTGCGTTCTCACATTGATAGTAGGAGAAGTTTACATGGGACTGAGCGGTTTTCCGCTTCTTCCGGCTTCTGATTGTCTTACGCTTTTTTGGATGATTTTACTCAATACCTTTGTGTGGGCGGCACTGGCGTATTTGCTGGCATTGTTTATCCACAGTGAAAGCGCCTGGAGCGGCGCACTCACCATTGTGGGAACACTGGTGGGTTTTGTGGGGGCGATTTATCTGCCCATGTCGATGCTGCCGGAAGGCGTGGCAAATGTGTTAAAGCACCTTCCCGTCCTGCACGGCGCTGCCATGATGCGCGTGGTGTGCACAAAGGATGCGATAGAAAAAACCTTTGCAGGGCTGCCTGAAATTGCCGGCGATGCCTTTAGAGAGCAGATGGGAGTTCACGTGATTATGAACGGAAACGTGGTTTCCATGTGGATACAGGTTCTTTTTCTGGTGTCCTGTGGTATAATAGCGATAGCGGCAGCAGCGCTGATTGGCAGAAAACGGAGAATAGCGGAAAGATGAAAATTACGATTGCGGATTGGCAGGACGGGGATGAGGATGAAATTATCATCCGATGCCGTCAGGTGGACGAACAGCTTTTAAAACTGATATATGCCCTGAAAGCGGGAACGGAGAAAATGACGGTCATGCGGGACGGCAGCATTTTACAGATTTTTCCGAAGGACATTTACTATTTCGAGGCAGTGGACAACAGGGTGTTCTGCTATCTGGAGAAGGAGGTTCTGGAGACGAAGCGGAAGCTCTATGAAATTGCGCAACAGTTTGCAGGCACCGATTTTTTCAGGGCGTCCAAATCAACCATTATCAACCTGTCAAAAGTAAAGACGCTGAGCCCTTCTTTTAACGGAAGATTTGAAGCGCATATGAAAAACGGAGAAAGCCTTGTGATTTCCAGGCAGTATGTGCCGGTTTTGAAACAAAAGCTGGGGCTTTAGGAGGGATAAGATTGAAAAAAATAGCAGATATGTTCAATACTTTTGTATATGTTGTCACTGCGGTTGTATTTGGCTCAGCAGTCTATATTACCATATTCTGGGGAGATTCGACGCTTGGCGTAAAGCTTTTGTGGGAGATATTGCTGGTGTCCTTCCTGTGCAGTCTGGGTACGCTGATATATCCGGAAAAGACAGTTAGTAAAAAGGTAATATGGCTGCTCAGGACTTTACATTATGTGCTGGTGAATGTGGTGGTTTTAGGCTGCGGTATATGGTTTGAATGGTTTTATGCGGACAATCTGCTGATGGTGCTGGGTATGCTGTTTTTGATTGCTGTTATTTTTGTGACGGCATCCTTCATTTTATGGAAGCGGGCGGCGCATACAGCGGAGCTTATGAATGAGCGTCTCAAAACATATCGGGGCGAAGAATGAATAATAAACATGTAATCGCTTACATTTTTAGATAAAATGCATGAAATAAAAGGAAAGTTTTGGATATAATATACAAAAGTTGGATTACGATTAAAGAAATGATATAAATTAGTTGATATTTTTTTGGCAGATTGTTACAATAGATGCGGATTAAGTTTGGAAATCTGTGGTGATTTCCGGCTTTCTTGTATTGTTTTATAAACCAATCTATGAAAAGGGAGACAAAACACATGAACAAATGGGTGTACAAATTCAAAGAGGGCAGCGCGGACATGAGAAACTTGCTCGGCGGCAAGGGCGCTAACCTGGCAGAGATGACCAACTTAGGTCTTCCCATTCCGCAGGGCTTCACCGTAACCACAGAGGCTTGTACGGATTATTACAAGCAGGGTGAAGCGATTTCTGAAGAGATTCAGGAGCAGATTTTCCAGAATCTTGCAGAATTGGAAGAGCTGATGGGCAAGAAATTCGGTGATAACGAAGACCCGCTGCTGGTATCGGTTCGTTCCGGCGCAAGAGCTTCCATGCCCGGTATGATGGATACTATCTTAAACCTCGGTTTAAATGACGTTGCGGTTGAAGGCTTCGCAAAGAAGACCGGCAATCCCAGATTCGCATACGACTCCTATCGTCGTTTCATTCAGATGTATTCCGACGTTGTAATGGAGGTTCCGAAGTCCTTTTTTGAGAAGATTATCGATGAGGTAAAGGAAGAAAAGGGCGTTACCTATGACACTGAGCTTGATGCAAATGATTTAAAGAATCTGGCAGAGAAGTTCAAAGCTGTTTATAAAGAGCAGATGAAGGGACAGGAATTCCCTCAGGATCCCAGAGAGCAGCTTATGGGCGCTGTAAAAGCAGTTTTCCGTTCATGGGACAACCCTCGTGCTATCGTTTACAGACGTATGAATGATATCCCGGGCGATTGGGGTACCGCTGTAAACGTACAGTGCATGGTATTCGGTAACAAGGGTGACACCTCAGGTACAGGTGTTGCGTTTACCCGTAACCCGTCCACCGGTGAGAAGGGTATCTTCGGTGAGTACCTGATCAATGCACAGGGTGAAGACGTTGTTGCAGGTGTTCGTACACCGCAGCCTATCAGCCAGCTTGAGAAGGATCTGCCGGACTGCTACAAGCAGTTTATGGAACTTGCCATGAAGCTGGAGAATCATTACCGCGACATGCAGGATATGGAG
Source organism: Lachnospiraceae bacterium (assembly GCA_014804445.1). Lineage (GTDB taxonomy): Bacteria > Bacillota > Clostridia > Lachnospirales > Lachnospiraceae > Acetatifactor. The sequence continues at coordinate 36,181 of JAAUZU010000005.1, forward strand.
TTTACCATTGAAGAGGGCAAGCTGTACTTCCTGCAGACAAGAAATGGAAAGAGAACCGCTCCTGCGGCTATCAATATTGCATGTGATTTGGTTGATGAAGGCAAAATTACACCGGAAGAGGCTGTATGCCGTATCGAGGCAAAGTCTCTTGACCAGTTGTTACATCCTACCTTCAACGCAGCAGCATTAAAGGCTGGCGAAGTAATCGGTTCTGCACTTCCTGCATCTCCGGGCGCAGCAGCAGGTAAGGTTTACTTTACCGCTGATGAAGCGAAGGCAGCAGGCAAGGGCGGCCGTGGCGAAAGAGTTATTCTGGTTCGTCTGGAGACCTCTCCTGAAGACATCGAAGGTATGCATGCATCAGAAGGCATCCTGACCGTTCGCGGTGGTATGACCTCTCATGCAGCAGTTGTTGCACGTGGTATGGGTACCTGCTGTGTATCCGGATGCGGCGATATCAAGATTGACGAAGAAGCAAAGGTATTTGAACTTGGCGGATATACTTTCCATGAAGGCGATTACATCTCTCTGGATGGTACAACAGGTAAGATTTACAAAGGCGACATCAAGACTGAGGAAGCTTCCGTAGGCGGTAACTTCGGACGTATCATGGCATGGGCTGACCAGTTCAGAGCTCTGAAGGTACGTACCAATGCAGATACCCCTGCAGATACCTTAAATGCAGTTAAGCTCGGCGCAGAAGGCATTGGTCTCTGCCGTACAGAGCATATGTTCTTTGGTGAGGACAGAATTCCTAAGTTCAGAAGAATGATTCTTTCCGATACTGTTGAGCAGAGAGAAGAAGCGCTGAAGGCTATCGGCGAATTCCAGAAGGCAGACTTCAAGGCTATGTACGAGGCTTTGGAGGGCAGACCGATGACAGTTCGTTATCTGGATCCGCCTCTTCATGAGTTCGTTCCTACCGAGGAAGCTGATATCAAGGCACTGGCTGACGATATGGGCCTGACGGTTGCAGAGGTTAAGGCAAAATGCGACGCACTCCATGAGTTCAACCCGATGATGGGTCACAGAGGATGCCGCCTTGCAGTCACCTATCCTGAAATTGCAAGAATGCAGACTAGAGCCGTTATGGAAGCAGCTATTGAAGTAAAGGCTGAAAAAGGCTATGATATTGTTCCTGAAATCATGATTCCGCTTGTAGGCGAGAAGAAAGAGTTGAAGTATGTAAAGGACGTTGTTGTGGAAACCGCAAATAAGGTGAAGGAAGAGAAGAATTCCGATATCCAGTACCACATCGGTACCATGATTGAGATTCCTCGTGCAGCACTGACCGCGGACGCTATCGCAGAAGAAGCTGAGTTCTTCTCCTTCGGTACCAACGACCTGACACAGATGACCTTTGGTTTCTCCCGTGACGACGCAGGCAAGTTCTTAGATTCCTACTATCAGGCTAAGATTTACGAGTCCGATCCGTTTGCAAGACTGGATCAGACCGGCGTTGGACAGTTGGTACAGATGGCAGCAGAAAAAGGTCGCAAGACCCGTCCTGACCTCAAGCTTGGTATCTGTGGCGAGCACGGCGGAGATCCTTCTTCCGTAGAATTCTGCCACAAGGTAGGCTTGAACTACGTATCCTGCTCACCGTTCCGTGTTCCTATCGCGAGACTGGCAGCAGCACAGGCGGCGTTGAATAACAAGTAGTTCTTTTAGAGGCTATAATAAAAAAGAATAGGGAATAGCTTGAAATCGGGGGGGTTTGAGCGTGGAGGAGTTCACTGGAAGACCCGGTGGACTCCTCTTTTTATGGTTTTGAAGTGAGAAAATGGGAAGTTTTAGGATGATGTTTAGAGAAAGTCTGAAGTTTGGTTAAATCGTGCATATTTTACGATTTATGAACAGGATAATATTTGCTTGCCATGGGAGCACGGCGAATAACCGGAAATTAGCGGTATTTGTGTGGCAAAGCGCGGCATTGGAGATTGTGGGAGATTACGGTTTTACAATCAGGGAGGGAAGAAAAATAGAAATGTAAAAAAGATTTTTTGTTGATTTTTTGAATGTACATTTTTGAGGTGGTATGGTATGATATAAAGGTACTATTTTCTGTTTTATGGGAAATAAAAGAGCAGTATTGTAGTTCAGCAATGTAAGAAATTACAAGTATACATGTTGATGAATAACGCATAATATATGGAAGGAGGTAATTTGTAATGGAAGATCCGATATGTTGTCCACCACGAGTAGACACTTTTTTAGCAGTTACAAAAGTGAAACCAATAGTACCTGAAAGACCACGAAAAACAGTAAAAGAGAAACGCGAGCTGGCGTTGGAATTGGAAGCTTGTCTTGATGATGATTTGGAAATGCCAGAGGATTTTTGGGACTGAAGTTATTGGTGCTATTATATACTATATTAAAAAGGGTATAATTTGGCATAAAAAATGTCAGTTGTTTTTAACCCTTTTTGATATGGGTAAAACTGACAAAAGAAGGGGGATTTTTATGATACAACCATGTGATGGAAAAAAGTACTCAACGTATATCCTTGAACTGATACGGAATAATGGCATTACGAATATTGATGTTGATGGAGGAAGTTCTGCTGAAACAAAATCGGATGGGGAGGTTCCTTTCAGCTTTCTAATGTTTGACTATTTTGATGTTTTGTATTGTAAAGAGTTGCGTGGTGATGAGAAGAAATATCTGAATTATTTATCTATTGAAAACGCATTTGAAGATACAATTCAGCATAGTAGAAATTATAAGGTGTCTTATAAAACACTTAGTCTATACTGCAAGTCGAATAATGAACAGTCCAAATCGGATGAGAAATTTCCAGATATATTTTCAATTATCGGTACGGGAGAAAAGCTATCAGATACGCCTTTTTTAGGTTTAATACAAATCAGCTTATGTAAGGATAATTATATAAGAGATAGAGTGGAAGGGATTGAGATAGATAGCTTTCTAGAGTATTGTGAAAACAGGATCATTGCAATTGCTAAAGGACATATATCCTCTAATGTTAGGCTGCAATTATTCCGTAGCTCGACTACAGGAGATTTTTGCCTTGCACTCAGAACGGACTCAATTGAAGTAATATATAATATTGCAATAGCGTTGAATGGTACTCAGAATGAGCCGAATGAACCGGTTAAAATGCTAACTTTTACAAATGTGGGAATTGAGTGTAGATATTTTGAAGGGATAGGATATGCAACGCTAGATAAAAAATTTGTATCTTCTCATCCTGAGATAGTTATTGCATTACGTTTTTCAGCGGATAAAGCTCTGCGAAAAAGGCTGCAAGATTATCTAAAAAATAGAAGAAATATCAAAATTGAGACAATTAAAGGACTTTTTGGAAGATATGAATATCTTTTGAATATAGGATTAGATGTATTTTCGGATATATATCCTTTTTTATGTGAGCAAAAACTTGGAAAACATTCGCCAAAGACAAAAAAAACGAAATTAGAAAATATTTTAAGACAATCATGTGTCAGGAATATTAATGAGAGAATATTGGTGGGATTAGAGACTGGAATTTCGGGGAAAAAAGACGAATCTGTAGAACTTTATAATATAGAAAATAATTTAAAGAAATTAAATAGTCAGGAAGATAAGAAGGAAGTATTTGAAAGGAATGAAGAACTATTTAAAAGAATTAAAAATTTAGAAAAAATGAAAGACATTTTTCAGGAAGAGCATTTCGCATTTCAAGATCTTATCAGAGGATTGAAGGAAATCTATAAGGCATTTTCATCTGCAGGTATGGATAAAGAGTCCTATATTAACTGGCGTATATTTCATGAGGATATGAACATTCTTTGTGGATGTATTGAGCAGATGTTGGAATATTATAAGGAGTGGGAGAAAAAAGAAAATATAAGTAGATTTACCAAAAAGGAGTATCGATGTACTGTTTTAGGAGATTGGAGAAAGAACCTTCAGGCAATTAATCGTTACACAACGTTGGTTCAGAATGTAAACTATCAGACCTATCAGGCGCCTATTTATGAAATTCAAACACAGATAGATACGGAAAAAGCAATGGTGGCTTATAGGGAGGCTATGAGGCTATATATCACAAGTGGTATTCAGATGTTGTCTGGCAGAGATGGTATAGAGATGATAATTCCTATTATATACCCTGATTTGTCAAAAGATACGGTAGAGATAGCAGCTCCTTTTAAGGTAAGAAAACCTGATGGGTTTATGCCAGCAAGGGAAATTATATGTACGGTTCCGTCTTTTGAATATTTTGGCAGATTATATGATCTCTTGCCGTGGATTATTCATGAGACATCGCATCATTTGAAGGTTACTGAAAGAGAAGAAAGAAATCGGTTTGTAACGAAATACATATTTTCTTATGTATTTAACATGATTTTAAAAGAGCCTTTATATAAGCTGTCAAATTGCGGTTTTTATGAAAGCTTTGGCATAGTGGAAAATTATTTGGTAGCCAGTATGTCAGAAATCGCGCAAGAAGAAATATTTGCACAGGAAGATTTCATTAAATATAATTTTGAGAGATTGATTTTGGAGACAGATAAGTGGTTTAAAAGAATGTTCCCACTTGGAGTAGGTTATAATGGCAAAGTTCATAACAGCAAGGAAGAAGACCTAAAGAAGCAGACATTCAATTTTTGGCTGGATACCTATCGGAAAGAGGAGATTTTGAATGATAGTAATTTAGAAATGATTTTGCGTACTAGAGATAAGAATATGTTGGAAGATAAGGAGCATTTGGCAGAATTATTATTAGACAAATATTATGAGAATTTATGTGAAGAATTGAAAGATGAGAAAATAAAACATAAAATATATTTGATAGATTTGTATGATTATGAGCAGTTGGAAGCAAAGTTGGTAGATTGTGCAGATGTGTCAGTTCAAAATAAAGCAGCAGTCAGAGAATATTGTTATCAGGTCATTATGCTATATCGGATTATGAAAATTAATTTGAAAGGCAAGGAAAAAAAGAATGACAGTGAAAGAATAAAAGAGTATCTGAAAAAAGTATTTGAACATTATAAAGAAAAATATATGGAAGAGATTAAAAGAAATAATATGATAACAGATACAGTTGTTATGCATATTATGAGGAGTTTGGGACTTATGAATGGTGATTTCGAATTATTTCAAAAGGAAATGGGAGAGATTATGAGGAATGTTGATAATTCGGTAATCATGCAACATAAAGAAATAAGGCAAAAAATTTATTTGGAAGCATATGCAGATATTTTAATGGCAACATCACTTCAATTGAGTAGTTTTGGATATTGCAGGCAAGTATTACAGACAGTTAGTGATGCTAAGATTATGGACAAGGAGTACGAATATGAGGATATTAATTATGAACGTTGGCGTACAGTAGCGGCGGTTCTGCTTGATAAAGAAGGGGCACGGAGCCTCGATTGCGAAGAAAATGGGAAGAAAAAAGTATATGCAAAAACGTTGATTGAAGATGGAAAAAAATATTGTCGGTATACGTTCAGATGTATTTTGCAAAAACTTTCAAAATTAGATGAAATTAGAGAGAATAAGGAAACCCAAAAGTTGTTAAAGGAATTTTTATGGCGAATGTATATTCAGATTGAGAAGTATTTAGGGAAAAGCGAACCAGAATTAGAAGAAAAACCTTTATTACATATTTTACTTCAGGGAGATAAAGAAATATGTAGTGAAAAATCGAAAAAAGCTTGGGAAAGGTATAAGGAAGTGACTAAGCTTTGTGATGGTGCAAAATATAATTTTTGGCGGATAGACTGCTTCTGTAGAGGTATCGGCAATATTGTGCAGGATGAATTTATAACGGTATCCAAAGATTTGTTTGAACATATGAAGAGTATTCATGAGAAGTCTGATAGTGGCAGTATGCGAGGATGTTTTTGGGAAAAAAATTATGATTTTTTAGTAGAACCTAGGCGGGACGTAGGAGAATTTTATAATTCTCCGGAACAGGTTCATGAAAAGACACCAGCTCAAAAATTAGAAAATACTATAGACTTCATACAAAATTATTACTATTTTAATCGTTTTAGAATAATGAATGAGTTCGTTGATTCATCTGTCGGGTCGGTAGAAGAATAGAAAAAATTGTATATAAATGTTGACATTTTATTGGAGGTATAAAAAATGGTGACAAGATATGCTGAAAGTTTGGCAGAAATATATCAATGTCTTCATGAAATATGTAACGAGATGGATATACAGGATAGTAAAAGGCCATTATTATGGTTTCGCGGACATGCAGTTGCTTCCTATAATTTAGATCCAAGTATTTTCAGGAAAGCAGATTATCAATATAATGAAACGATGACCTACAGCAACAATCATCTAAGGGAAAATTATCGTTTTCAAAGTTTTATGGCTAGAAATTTTGATAATATAGACTATAAAATGCCACAATATGTTATAGAATGGCAAGAAGTAATGCAACATTTTTTTACAAAAACGAGACTGATGGATTGGAGCGAATCGTTGACAGTAGCATTGGAATTTGCGTTAGAGTCTTTTATTACTCCGGTTAAGGATCGGGAAATATCTGAACGATGTCAAGTGGCAGAACCGATTATTTGGATATTACGACCTGATATGCTAAATGAGCAAGTATATAAATCCTTTTCAGGTAATAGTGAATTGATTTATAAAGCAGTTCAACAAGAACGGACAGCCTTTTTGCAAAGTGCGAAGGAGACTCAGAAGTTTGCTGTAGAGATAATGGAAGAACTTCAAAGGGAAGAGGAAAATGGTACATATTACGATATAAAAACGGAGAATGAGAAAAATTTGAACAGAATTATTGGATTATCAGCTTTAGAGGTTGAGAGGAATGCATATAAAGGGAAAGAGATGGAAGCGTTAAGGTGTTTTGAAATAAATCCATTTTTTTATCTATTGCTTAGATATTATTCAGACGGGGTACCAGTAAATTTCGGTAAGTTACCACCTTTGGCTGTAATACATCCCTATCATAGCCAAAGAATCAAAATACAAAAAGGAGTATTTACGGTATTCCCCTATTATATTCCAGACGAGAAGATGAATAAAGTTAAGGCACATGTAGGCGAGTATCCTTCTTTGGGAATGGAATATATGGAACAGTGTATTCCGTATTTGCAGAAAATTCGAATTGTTAATCCTGAAAGAGTAGCTGAGGAGTTGATGTTGACAGGAGCCAAAAGGGGAAATTTATATCCAGACATGCAAAACGTATCTTTGGATATGGAGAATGTGGTACAATTATAATTTTTCCCTCATAGTATTTTGGTATTATGACGAAAGTCAGGCGTAGTGTTTGGGGTTTATGCAATAACTCTAGCACAAAGAGGTGTCTTAGCTTTCCGGTGGATAAAGTTGCAGAAACCTCAGAAAGCCCGTAAATATGGTATTTCTTCCACTACATAGGTCTGAAAGATACATTATTTTCTTGTGTTTTAAGTGGCATTTTTACATTTGGGAGTAGGTGAACACCTGTTCTAGGGCTTTTGCCAAAAAGTATAAACCTTTTGGCGGAAGTTGGTAGCTTCGCCAAATTGTATAAGGTTTTACCAAATAATATATAAGCAAATTGCGCCACGGCATTTCCGCTTTTGTTTGAAGTTGACCGCCATACATAGTATAATATCAAAAAAGGTCGAGGTGATATAAGCTATGAACAACAAAATGCTTTCACAAAGTATTGCAGAAACGATATTATCTATGATTACAATAGAAAAGCGCTTCACAGCCGGAGATAAATTGCCAAACGAAAACGAACTGTCAGCAGAACTGAATGTCAGCAGAACAACTCTAAGAGAAGCTATACGGATTTTGGTTGCTTATAATATTCTTGAAATCCAAAGAGGAAAAGGAACTTTTGTCACTCAAACGGCGTTCCAGCAAGAGTCGGATTTAGGGCGGCTGTCCGATATAAAAGTAAATGCAAAAGACCTGTATGAAATACGGTTGATATTTGAGCCGGAGGCTGCATATTTGGCGGCAATCAGGGGGACGGAAGCAGAGATAAAAAGGATTTTAGAGTTTGGTGAAAGGATTGAGCAGGAAATTAAAGCCGGACAAGACCGCACCGACAATGAACATTCATTTCATAAGGCGATTGCACAGGCAACACACAATGAGTTTATGAATCAGCTTATGCCTATTCTTTATCAAGCGATTGCAAAAGGTGTTACCTTGTCAGCAATGAGCCAAAAAGCCGTTTCAGATACTGTTAATGACCATCGAATGATTATGGATTTTTTAGCGCAGAGAAACGCGGAGGGAGCTAAAAATGCTATGAGAATCCATATCATGCACGCAATACAGGAACTGGGAATTGAATAGTGTTCTGCTATTGGACTTACGGAATGTGTAAGTCCTCTTTTTTATTCATAGACATAATACAACATATTGACATCATACAACTATGAATTTATAATAACAGTGGTGAAATTACGAGAGACAAAAAAGACATGCATTATTCAAAATAAGACAGGAGAGAAAACTATGAGAGAAATTGATGTAACAACATGGGACAGGGCTATGCACTGTCAGATATTCAGAAACAGTGTGCAGCCACAGTATTGCGTAACTTTTGAACTGGATATTACAAACTTTTTGAAAAGAATAAAAGAGCGGGGGTATTCCTTTACCTTCTCTTTCGTATTCGCTGTAACAAAATGTGCGAATGAGATTGAAGAATTTCGCTGCCGTTTTTTTGACGGCAAGCCAGTTATTTACGACAAAATCAACACATCATTCACTTATCTTGATAAAGACAGCGAGCTTTTCAAAGTAGTCAATGTGGAAATGCAGGATACTATAGAAGAATACGTTGCGCTTGCCGCCGATACTGTAAGGAATCAAAAGGAATATTTTACTGCTCCTATGGGGAATGACATTTACCAGTTTTCTTCATTCCCGTGGGTGTCATTTACGCATATTTCCCATACAGAATCCGGCAAAAAGGACAATGCAACTCCAATGATAGATTGGGGGAAATATTTTGTTCGGGATAATAGGGTGATTCTTCCGTTTTCAGTGCAGGTACATCATTCTTTTGTAGACGGAGTGCATATCGGGAAACTGGCAAATATTTTGCAAAATTATCTTGATGATTTTGAGTAAACAAGGCGGTTAAAGAGCTGTGTCTATATGGGCAACTCATTGAATTTGTAAGCTTGGATAAGGAACAGCAGAAGAAGGGCGGTTCACAGCATATCAATTTAAAATCAATAAAGGTTAACCAAAACGAGGACCTTGAAGGCTCATACCCTCAAGGTCCTCGTTTTTCTTTTTCTCTCGGTATTCATTCAATCTTTTTACTATTATCCAAAAGCAACGTGAAATTTCTGTTGTGCTGTCTGCGTTTCTCCCCATGCTACTCTGAAAGCGTTATTTTGTACATTAACCTGTGACTTGTCATTTGTTCCGGTCACATTGGTCTCTGCGGCTGATTTCATTGTATTATTTGCTTCACCTAATATAGAGGCTTGGAATGCAATTGCCCTTTGTTCCTTTTTCTCCATCTTTTCAAGTTCAGTTTGTTTTTTCTCTGTGTCTACACCACGTTGCTCATCCTGATTCATTTCTCCCTTTAAAATGGCAATGCCATCTCTGGTACTGGCTATGATAGCACCCTGACGACTTGCCTGCTGTACGGAAGAGTCTGCTGATACAATTGCATATATCTTTTTGTGGGATAGGTTGGTCTCTGTAGCCGTATCACTGTTTATGTTTTTTGTCTCTTTTTCAGCAATATCCTTTTCTTTCGTTTCATCAGTCTGTTTTTTTCCTGTGTCTATGCTGTGTTTCTCATCCTGATTCATGTTTCCTTTAAACATAACAGTGCCATCGCTATTACTGGTTATGACTGTTCCGGGAGACATTGTCTGCTGCTTGTCGGCCGGCAGAGCCTTTTCGTCTGCTTTATCTGAGGATGTTTCCTCTTTTGTCAGTTTTTGATCTTCCTGAAGCTCCTCCATCCTGATTTCTTTTTTCTGTGATTTGCGAAGTTCTTCCTGATGCTGTAGCAGCTTTGTATTGAGGCTGGATATTTCTTTCTGAAGCTTCTTTCGCTCAGTTTCTTTTTCGTTATCAGAAAGTTCTCCCTTTGGAGATAATTTCTGCATCTGCTGTTTAGCGTTTGTAATTTCATTTTCAATTTTTTTGATTTTTGGATCTGTTGAAACTGACTTAAGCATCTGCATGCCGGACATACTGTTTGTTGATGTTATACTGCCAATTCCCATAATATAATCTCCTTCTCAAAAAAATGTTTTCAGAAAACATATCGTTTGCTAGGTATTTTCTATCTGCTACTTTATTAACTTATATTTTACCATCATTCATATGTAAGAAACAAGACTATTTTTCTATTATTTATGAAAAATATGGATAAAAACGTATAGGGGGTGCAAAATTTGTCGATGGCGATGAATATTGCAGAGATTCACAGTATAGATATAGTAATAAAAAGTATGGTACCTTATGAAAAAATATAGGCTAATCATTGTCTGCCTGCTGATATTGCCGGTCTTTTTGCTATTCAACCTTTATAGGAATAGAAAACCAACTATAGAAACATTCAATGTGGATTCGACAACAAAGGAAGAAATAACGGACGAACTGGTTATAGCATTATTTATTGGAGATATCACGAAGGAGATTATAGGGTTCTATGCAGAATATTATTCGGGGGAACTTGCGGTTTATAATTATGAAGTAACTATTGTGGATATCGGAAAGAAAGAGCCGGGATTTATTTCTGTTAAATTCGGTGTCACACCACAGGTAGGGGCGCATAATCCTTTAGGATATGATGAGCTGGTTTATCGTGTTGATTCAAGTGGGAACAAAGAACTTGCCGGCTATGAGCATCTAAAAACCTATGAAGTGCCGGAGAAGTTTCAAAAGTACATAATAAAGCCTTTTGAATGAGGAAAATTTGTCTGTAAATGTTGTTAAAAATCGGGGATATCAACGGCCGCTTGTAGTTTATTTAAAGAATAACCCACCTCAACAATCCCAGCACAAACAAATGCGCCGGATAAAACAGATAGAAAAACCATTTGTGTATCTTTGCCCTGCTGCCGCCTTGCCCGTTATAGAGAAAATACAGCATTAGGGGAACAAGAATCACGCCGAACTGGAACCACATATTTTCGAGACCGGACAGTATTGTGATAAGGACATTCGGAAGCAGGAAGGTAAGCGTGAAAGCTGTCCATTTTGCTTTGGGTTTATCACGGTATACATGAACAAACAGGCAGCCCAGTACATCCATGAAAGCCCAGTCTCCTATACAGGCAAGCAGGCAGAGCAGTATGATAAAGATTATTTTAAGCGGTTTTCCGAATTTTTCACTCTCCCAGAGTCTGATTGCGGTAAGACCGAGAAAGAGTGTAAAAATAACACTTTGAACAGGAATGAACATAAGCTTTCCCTGCTCAAAATAGAACGGCAGGCGTCCATACTCAAACCACACAAACGGAAGCCATGAGATAAGGGCAAAAGCAGCAAGTCTTTGCTGGTATTTACCGACGTTTCTTGTATAGCGGTATCCCTCGCCGACAAAATATGCCATTGTCGGTCCGGTGAGGCGTCCGATAAAGTGCATTGCTCCGCCAAGAAGCGGATTTATGGCATCCACGAATCCCCATGCAATGTGGTCGATAAGCATAGCAATAATGACGATATATTTTATCTGGTTTCTGTTAAGGCATCCTCTTTCGCCTTGTGTTATAACTGCATTTTCCATTATTTTTCCATCCCCTTATATAATTGCAACTCTAGATAATTGTCTGAAATCTGCCTGTGTAATGCTATCCGATAGATTTGGTTTATTATAGCACAAGCTATATCGGAATGAAACCATAGAAAGATATTTTTTGGTTCTGTATAATAGGGATATGGCATCATGAACGTGAAATTCCGCCAAATGAATAAATCATCCTCCTTCGTGGAAAAATAAGCATTATTTTTTCATGGAGGCAAGCATATGCACGGTTCCTTTTATGGCTGGTATTTGAAATGTCAGTCTGACACACAGACTTTGGCGGTAATACCTGCCGTTCATAGCGCAGGGAGGAAACGCACCTGTTCTATCCAGATTATTACGGATAATGACGCTTGGACAGTAACGTTCCCTATAGATGTATTTCAACGGACAAAAAAGAATATTTTCATCGGAGAGAACCGATTCGGCGAAAAAGGGATTCGCCTGGCAATACACACGCCGCAGATGAACATTAGGGGAAAATTGGATTTTGGGCTACTTTGCCCCTTAAAATATGATATTATGGGACCGTTTGCATTCGTGCCGTTTATGGAATGCCGCCACAGTGTGTGGAGTATGCACCATTCGGTTCGGGGAAATGTGTATATCAATGGACAAAAATATTCTTTTCACAATGGATGGGGATACTGGGAAGGAGACAGGGGCCGCTCATTTCCGAAAGAGTACATCTGGACGCAATGCTGCTTTTCAAGCGGGTCTTTGATGCTGTCAGTGGCGGATATCCCCATGGCAGGCATTCATTTCACCGGTGTGATAGGCGCTGTATTATGGCAGGGGAAAGAATACAGAATGGCTACCTATCTGGGAGCCAGAGTTGTGCAAATACAAAATAAAATGGTTCGGGTTATACAGGGCAGTCTGGAATTGGAAGTCCGGCTGCTGGAGGCCGCTGAGCGGCCTCTTAAGGCACCGGCAAAGGGGGATATGGTAAGGACAATTCATGAAAGTGCATCCTGTCGGGTATTCTATCGATTTCGCAAAAAGAACCGTACTCTTTTTGCCTTTGAAACAGACAAGGCTTCACTTGAATTTGAATATCCGTAAACAAAAGAGGGCATAATTTTCTTAAAACATAAAACAAAAGGAGCTGAAAATAATCAATGATTGAATCAGATACAATAAAATTGCTGCGGGAATGCGACGCCGGTATAAAGATGGGTGTTGCCTCCATTGATGAAGTTCTGGATTATGTACACGACGAAACACTTCGCAAATGCCTTGCGGATTGTAAGGACGANCACNATAGGCTGAAAGAGGAAATACAGNTTCTTTTAGACNAATATCATGATGATGGAAAAGANCCNAATCCGATGGCGAAAAGCATGTCATGGATGAAAACAAATGTGAAACTGGTTATGAATGAATCGGATGCGACAATTGCTGATCTAATAACAGATGGTTGTAATATGGGTGTAAAGTCTCTTCACAAATATTTGAACCAGTATAAAGCCGCTGAAGAAAAAGCGAAGGATATTACGAAACGATTGATAAATGTGGAAGAAAAACTGATTGTCGATATTCGTTCCTTTTTATAAGAATAAAAAACAGCCATTGAAATTCGAATTCCCATGCGGAAACGGTATCAATGGCTGTTTTTGTTATGTATATTCACGGTTCTAATTTAATAGATAGATGGAAAGGTTTAAGTAGCCTGCAAAAGTTACCCACAGCAGATATGGAACCATCAGATATCCGGCAGGTTTTGATATTTGATAGAACAAAAGGGTTGTTTTGAGAATCAGCAGCCATAACAAAACAAGCCAGACAAATGCAAACAGGTACAGCTCCAAATTGAAAAAAATAAGTGACCAGAAAAAGTTAAATATAAGCTGAATACCGTATGTGGTCAAGGCTTTGTCGTTTGGCTTTCCGGATGTAAGTACCAGATAAGATGCAATTCCCATAAGGACATACAGAATCGTCCACACAACCGGAAACAGCCAGCCCGGCGGAGCCAGACCCGGTTTTGCGATTGTATTAAAAGTTTCCATACTATTTCGTGTCAGAAGCGCAGACAGACTGCCGACTGCAAGTGGTATGGCAATACAGGTAATCAGATTTTTCCATTGTATTTTCAAAAAGCATCACCCCCTACTACCAATATGATTTGATTTGTTTTTTTATTCCATATAAAATACAGATTGACAAAANAACTCTCATGTTTTATAATTTGCATTATATAACATAAATTATAAAATGCGAGGAAAATAAAATGCCGCCAAAAACTAAAATTACGAGAGATATGATTCTTGACGCTGCGATGGAGATTGCCCGTGAAGAGGGGGCGGAAAACATCAATGCGAGGACAGTATCAAATAAACTCAATTGTTCCACACAGCCGGTTATGTACCAGTTTGCAACCATTGAGGAACTGAAAAAAGCCGTATATGCAAAAGTTGACCGATATCATACAGAATATCTGATGAACATGGAAGGGCAGCAGAAGGGAATTATGCTTGGAATCGGGCTGAACTATATCCGTTTTGCGATTAAAGAGCCGAATTTGTTCCGCTTTCTTTTTCAATCGGGCTTTACTGTTGAGAATAGTCTGCTTGAAATGATAGATTCCGAGGAACTGAAACCGGTTCTTTCTGTCATGCAGGAAGCGATGGAGATGAACATGGAGCAGACGAAAGAGGTCTTTTTGACGATTGCTTTGTTTGCCCATGGTTATGCAAGCATCATCGCCAACAATTCCTTAGAGTATGACGAAGAGCTTGTTGCTGTACATTTAGAACGGGCATACAGAGGTGCGGTCTTGGCAGTGCAGGAGGAAACNGGCGGCACGGATATTGCAATATCATAAGAAGAAGGAAAATGCGTATGAAAGTGATTTTACATGATTTGGATATACAATATAATGAAATGCTTAGCGGGAAATGTGACGAGGTCATTCATGCAGACGGGAAATATGCGCCCTGTCAGGGTTGTTTCGGCTGCTGGACGAAGCACCCTGCGGAATGTTTTATGAAAGATAGCTTGAAGCAGACTGCCCGTGTGATTGGACAGGCAGACGAATTTGTCATTATTACGGAAAATCTGTACGGTACTTACAGTTCTGTGGTTAAAAATGTGCTTGACAGAAGCATTGGCACCTCAACGCCACTGAGTACGTATCGCGGAAGGCAAATGCACCACACTCTGCGTTATGGAAAGCACAATTTATTAAAGGTAATTGTGTATGGTGATATGACAGAACAGGAAAAGGAAACTTTTACATATACAGCAGAAAGAAATGCAATAAATGACGGATTTGAAAAGTCCGAAGTGATTTTTTTAAATGATTTTTCCAGATTGGAGGACTTAGTGTGAAAACAGTATTTATAAATTGCAGTCCGAAAAAAAGATTTTGCGCTTCCGCTTATTTTCTGGGGCTTCAGCGTTTATTTGTGAAAGGGAAAAAAGTGACGGAGAGGCTGCGGAATAAAAACGACTATAAACGGATTTTGAATGAATTGCCGGATGCAGATACCATTGTATTTTGTCTTCCGCTATATGTGGACAGTGTGCCATCGCATGTATTGCCCTTTCTGAAAGAGATGGAGCTTTTCTGCAAAGAAAACAATATTCGGCTGACCCTTTACAGCATTTCAAACAACGGCTTTATTGAGGGAAAGCAAAGCGAGCCGCTGCTGCGGGTTTTTCAAAATTTTTGTGAGAGAAGCAATCTGGAATGGGGCGGTGGAATCGGAATTGGCGGCGGCGTCATGCTGAATGTCACCCGGATTTTATTTGTTGTACAAATCGGATTATTATTTCTGAATATCATGCTAAACGGTATTCAAAACGGTAATTTTTTGCCCGTAAGCGCGTTTGAAAATTTCGCTGTTCAGACGCTTACCCTTATTTTTCTGAATCTGGGTGTATTTTTCTATATCATAAGAATGGGCGGCGCCATTAACAAAGGGAAATTCTTTGGCAAAAAATATACCCGTATCTTGGTACCGTCATTTGTGTTTATTATTTTTGCCGATATCTTTTTCGTCATTATTTCAATCTTTGCAGGCGGGATTTTCAAAGGNTGGCTTGCGAAAAAACANCCAACCTAATATAATATGTTTTAAAGGATAAGGCGGTCGAAAGGAGACCANAGCATGAGCGATATAATAGAATTTGCCGACAGAGAAGAATTTAGAAAATGGCTTTCTGAGAATTGCCTGTCAGATGACGGTATTTGGCTTTTATTTGGCAAATCCGGCGGGCCGAAAACNATNAAAGCNGNNGANGCACTTGAAGAAGCNCTNTGCTTTGGNTGGATTGACGGNCNGATGCAAAGCATTGACGATAAAACTTATAAGAAATATTTCTCTATGCGCAGGGAGAATAGCAAGTGGTCAGAGAANAATAAGGCATTGGTGGGAAGCCTTGAAGAACGGGGACTTATGACCGATTTCGGCAGAAAGAAGATTGAGGAAGCCAAGAAAAACGGTCAGTGGGACGCACCCAAACCTGCGGCAATTACAGAGGAACAGATTGCGCAGCTTTCCGCGCTGCTGGAAGGACATGANCCNGNCNGCACAAACTGGATGGCNATGCCCTTATCTGTAAAGAAAACCTATACGCGGGCGTATTTTGACGCAAANACAGATGCCGGACGNGAAAAGAGAATCGCCTGGATAGTGGACAGGCTCGATAAAAATTTGAAACCNATGTAACAGTTGGGGAATTGCTTATATTTCCAAACTGTGCTCGTCGAGAAGGAAATCATAAATACCCATTGTAATCAGACCATTTTCATCAATGCTGGTCTTAATGTCATCTTTTATAATAATAAACTTTTTAAAGGAATCGTTTAATTTGTTAAGCGATTTCTTTTCTTGTTCTGCTTTTTTCAGNGATGTCATTTCAAAAGCAGACTGAATGTAGTATTTGCGGTTTCCCTTGTTGGCAATAAAATCAATTTCTAACTGTTTTCTTTTAGATTTACCACTATTNTCGCTTTCATATGCTTCTACCACACCGACATCTACGCGGTAGCCTCTGCTTCTAAGCTCAGTATAGATAATATTTTCCATGATGTGGTTTTCTTCCTGCTGCCTAAAGTTCAGCCTTGCATTGCGAAGCCCTACATCTTCAAAATAATATTTGGAGGGGGAATCTATATATTTTTTCCCTTTGACATTAAATCGGGACGCTTTTTCAATCAGGAATGCGTCAGCAAGATAATCCAAATACAACTTGATGGTTTTATCGGATAGAGTTTTCTGACTCATGCTCTTAAAAGAATTTGACAGTTTGGATGGATTTGTCAGCGAACCAACTGCTGAAGCCACAATATCTATCAGTATGTCAAGTTCATCGTCGGTTCGGATATCGTTTCTCTCTTTAATATCATTAATATAGATATTCTGAAATAAAGAAATCAGATATTCTGCTTTCAATTCGTCGGATTTCCTTGAAAGAATTAAGGGGAGACCGCCATAAGTATAGTAATCTTTCCATGCAGTGTGGGTATCATCATAAGCAGTTATAAATTCGCTGAATGCGAGGGGAAATACTCTTACTTCATCACCGCGGCCTCTGAACTCCGTCAGGATATCGCTTGATAAGAACCTTGAATTGCTTCCTGTAACATAGATGTCGAGATTTTCAATGTGCATGAGTCCGTTGATCAAATCGGCAAAATTGCTTTCCAGCAATTGAATTTCATCAAGGAATACATAGTGCATGTCAGCATCTACGATTTGAGATTTTACATAATGATATAATTTGACAGCATTTCTATATTCGATATTGGTGATGTCATCCAGTGCCAGTTCAATAATGTGTTCAGCGGAAATCCCCATGCTTAGCAGTTCGTTTTTATATAAATGGAAGAGGAGATAAGACTTACCGCATCTTCTGATGCCGGTAATCACTTTAACCAGTCCATTCTCTTTTCGGTCTAAGAGCTTTTGAATATATCTTTCTCTTGCAATTTCCATAAAATCACCTCCGAAAAAATGTGTAAACAGCAATTGTTCGGAATTAGTATATCATAAAATATCTTATATATGCAATGCATATTCCGAAAAAAAGCGGTTTCCACTATTCTCCGGAATAAATTAAGAAGTCCAGAATGACATTGACAGATAAGTGTGTTTCTATTAGAATATAAAATGTGAATCAAATAGCTTAAAATCGAAGGTGGTTTGAGCTTGGAGGGGTTCATCGGTTTGACTGATGAACGCCTTCTTTTATGGTTTTGGGGAAAACGAAAATTTTTTATCAATAATAGTAGCAGGAAAGAGGGAATACATATGATATTTGGTAAATATATCAACCGGTACTACTTCAAATACGCCGGCTGGCTGGTACTGGGACTGATTTCGCTGGTCACGGTGGACTATCTGCAGTTGGAAATCCCCAAGCTGTACCGTCTGGTAATCAATGGCATGAACAGCGGCAGTGTCAGTATGGATGGGGTTCAGGTGGCGTTTGACGTGAATTTTCTGCGGGACAGCATCTGTATGCCTATGGTGGGAATCATTCTGGCAATGGTTTTCGGACGTTTCCTGTGGAGAGTATGCTTTTTCGGTTCCGGGGTGCGTCTGGCGACAGACTTGCGCAATCGGATGTTTGACCATGCCAAGGATTTGAGCAGGGAATACTATCAGGTCAACAAGGTTGGAAATCTGATGAGTCTGTTTACCAACGATTTGGACACCGTGCAGGAGTGTTTTGGCTGGGGCGTTATGATGTTCTTCGACGCTCTGCTGCTGGGCGTGCTGGCGGTGGTGAATATGTGGAAGATGGATTCGCTGTTGACGCTGCTGTCCCTGATACCCATGGCATTTCTGCTGGCGGCGGCAACGGTAATAGGAAAGCAGATGATGAAAAAGTGGGACATCCGGCAGGAGGCATTTTCCAAGCTTTCCGATTTTTCGCAGGAGAGCTTTTCCGGCATTGCGGTAATTAAGGCTTTTGTCAAAGAGGCCAAGGAACTGATGGCATTTCGGAAGCTGAACGAAGAGAACGAAGAAGCCAACATGGATCATACTAAGACCTCTGTTCTGATGCGAATTGTCGTGATGCTGTTTGTGGAGAGCGTTATTTGTGTGATTTTGGGCTATGGCGGATATCTTGTGTATGCGGGCAGGTTCAACGCAGGGCAATTGGTGGAATTCATCGGCTATTTTAACGCCGTTATCTGGCCCATCATGGCGGTATCCGAATTGATTGATATGACTTCCCGCGGCAAGGCGTCTTTGGATCGTCTGAGCGAACTGCTGGATGCGAAAATTGACGTGGCGGATAGAGCGGACAGCGAGGGTCTGGAAAATGTCAGGGGCGACATAGAGTTTCGGAACCTGACCTTCCGTTATCCGGATGGCGAGTATGACGCGCTGAAAAACGTGTCCTTCACCATCAAGGCAGGGGAGAATGTAGGGCTGGTAGGCAAAACCGGTTCCGGCAAAACCACGCTGGTGGATTTGCTTCTTCGTACCTATAATGTAGAGGACGGCACGCTGTTTGTTGACGGACATGATGTGAATGATGTCAAAATCCGCGACCTTAGGGCGTTCTGCGCCTATGTACCGCAGGACAATTTCCTGTTCTCCGATACCATTGAAAACAATATTGCCTTTGGTGTGGAAACATATAGTGCCGGAAGCATCGTGCAGGCAGCAAAGCTTGCCGATGTGGACAGCAATATCAAGGAGTTCCAGCAGGGCTACGGCACCATCCTCGGCGAGCGGGGCGTCACGGTTTCGGGCGGGCAGAAGCAGAGAATATCCATAGCCCGGGCGCTGATGAAGGACGCGCCGATTTTGATTTTGGATGATTCCGTATCCGCAGTGGATACTAAGACCGAGGCGGCAATCCTTGAAAATCTGCGGACGACCAGACAGGGCAAAACGACCATCCTGATTGCCCATAGAATTTCTACCATTGAAAAGATGGACAAAATCCTGTTCATTGATGATGGGGAACTGGTGGCTGTGGGTACGCATGAAGAATTGTATGCGGAATGTCCGGCATACCATAAGATGGTGGAACTTCAGAAACTTGAAGAGGAAGGAGATATTCACAATGAATGAGTATTTGCCTGTGTTGATTGTGGGCGCTATCATCGGCGTCTTTACGATATTATTTCTGCTTGCCTACGGGGTACTGCGGAAAATGAAAGATAATTCGGAAAAAGAGCGGAACATGCCGGATGGGGAGATTGTGCGGCGGCTGATGCGTTATGCCAGACCCTACTGGAAGAATTTTGTGCTGGTATTCTTTGTTATGGTATTTTCCATCGTGTATGACCTGGTGTCACCGCTGATTATCGGACGGATTCAGGGGCTTATCAAAAATGATTTTGAACTGCACCGGTTATATGTTATGGTGGGGATATATGCGGGAATTCTGGTGGTTTCCATGGTCTGCACCTATCTGCAGGCGATGATTTTGCAGAAAACGGGGCAGAAGATACTGTCCCAGATCAGGCTGGATGTGTTTACCCACATTGAGAAGCTCAGCCATGAGCAGTTAAACAACATTCCCGTGGGTAAGCTGGTGACGAGAGTGTCAAATGACCCCGATGCCATTTCGTATATGTTCACTAATATTTTAGTGACATTGGCGAAGAACTCCATGGTAATTGTAGGTGTGCTGGGAGCCATGTTGATGCTGAATTACGCGCTGACCCTGATGGTATTGTGCTTTGTACCTTTTGTGGTGTTGTTCACCGTAATTTTCCGGAAGTTTTCCCGCAAGGTACACCGTCAGGTCAACAATGCCACCACGGACCTCAACACGTACCTGTCTGAAAACTTGTCCGGTATGAAAATTACCCAGATTTTCAACAGGGAAGAGCAGAAAATGAACGATTTTTTGAGCCGCAGCCGTAATCTGGAGAAGGCAAAGCTTAACAGGATGTTTGTCTTTGGTATTTTCCAGCCCATGGTTTATATGCTCTATATTTCCTCAAATCTGTGCCTGTTTTATTTTGGGGCGAAGGGTTATATCAAGGATATCCATTATTTCGGGCAGGTGATAGACAGCAGCGTCATGGTGTCCTTTTACATGTATATTTCCCGCTTTTTCAATCCTATTCAGACTCTGGCGGAGCAGTTTGATATGCTGCAGCGCTCCTTTGCTGCGGCGGAGAAGATATTTACCATTATGGATATGGAGCCGGAAGTGGTCGACGATCCTGACGCAATTGAACTGTCAGAACTTCGGGGAGAAATCGAATTTAAGGACGTCTGGTTTTGCTATAAACCTGACGAGTGGGTGTTAAAAGGCGTCAGCTTCCATGTGGAGCCGAAGCAGACAGTGGCGTTTGTCGGTTCTACCGGTTCCGGAAAGACCACAATCTTAAGCCTGATATGCCGCAATTATGATATTCAAAAAGGGCAGATACTCATTGACGGCATCGATATCCGGAAAATAAAGATATCCTCCCTGCGGCAGCACTTTGGACAGATGCTTCAGGACGTGTTTTTGTTCTCCGGCGATATCCGCAGCAATATTCTGCTGCGCAAGGAGGATGTGACTGACGAGGAAGTGTGGGAAGCATGCCGCTATGTCAATGCGGACGCCTTTATCGGCAAGCTGGAAAGCGGACTGGACGAAGCAGTGCGCGAGCGGGGCAACAATTTCTCCGCCGGTCAGCGGCAGTTACTTTCTTTCGCCCGCACCATCATTCACAAGCCTTCCGTCATGATTCTGGACGAGGCTACCGCCAACATCGATACGGAGACGGAACTGCTGATTCAGGACAGTCTGGAGAAAATGAAGAATATCGGCACCATGCTTATTGTGGCACACCGACTTTCCACCATCCAGCATTCGGACAACATTATTCTGCTGTCCCATGGCAAAATTGTGGAGCAGGGCAATCATCAGCAGCTTTTGTCCCAGAGGGGGAAATATTACAACCTCTATACGTTGCAGTACAATAAACAGCAGCTTCAGAATTCCTGAAAAATCTGTTGGTAAGAAATATGGCTTTAAAAGGGAACCGGAAAAGTGTTTTATGCTTGTCAGGTTCTCTTTTTGATTTTTGAATGACGGGCAGCGGCGTTTGTCAGTGCAGTGAATTGTAATATTGCATATTAAAAACGTCAATAGTTATTAATAATTAACAACTATTGACCGATATATGAATTAGATCAAAAAGAAAAAAGAGAGGAGGATTGAGATGGCAAAGGAGGAGATTACGCCGAGTGAATGGCAGATTATGGAAGTCCTTTGGGAGAGTAGTACGCCGCTGACATCCGCAGAGGTGTACAAAAGGATGCAGAGGAATGTGGGCATGTCACAGAGAATGGTGCGGGTACTGATGAATCGCCTGAACCAAAAAGACATTCTCGGATATACGGTAGATGAGCATGATGCGAGAGTGTACCATTACTATGTGAGGAAGCCAAGGGAAGAGTGTGTGAAGGAAAAAAGCAGGCGTTTTGTGGACAGCTATTTCTCAGGCAGCGGGACAAATGCAATGATGGCGCTATTGCAGAGTTTTGATTTGACAGATGAGCAGATTAAAGAGTTGGAGGAGATTCTGGAAAAAAGCAGGGGAAACAAGGCAGAATCCCCCAATAAAAAGGGGTGAGATTTATGTCTGAATGGTTGAGGCTTGCCGGTATTCTGGATTTTTGTGCGGTTTATTTTACAACCCAGCTTGTGCGGTGCGCCGTTTTTTCCTTTCTGCTGATTGGTTTTGCGATGCTGCTTCGGAAAACGGTGTTTTCGGAACAGTCCTTTGTAAAAGGGATATTGTGGGCATCATTTCTGATTATTCCGTTCCTTGGGCGGCTGAAACTGTTTTATGGAAATGAGACGTTAGGGAGAATAGTAAAGTGGATAGACTGGGGAATCATGACCTGTCTGTGGGTTGACCGTATTTATATAGCGGGGATTCTGACCGCTGCTATCTGCATATTTGGAAAACGGCTGCGTTTTCGGCGGACTGCTGCCGGCATGAAAAAAATGAGTTTCGGGGATAAGCAAATCTATGTGACGGACATGAATGTGACACCGTTTACGACTGGCTTGCTGAAACCTAAGATTGTTCTGCCCAGAATCATGTTGGACTGTTACAGCAGAGATGAATTAATGACTATTATACAGCATGAGCGGACGCACATCCGGCTGGGACATTTGTGGTGCGGTTTCGTGTGGGATATCCTGCGGTGCCTGTTCTGGATAAACCCGTTTTTGTCTATTTGCCGGAAATGTTTTCGGGCGGATATGGAAGATATCTGCGACAGAGTGTGTATACAGAACAGTGGGAGGACGGCGCAGGAATATGGTTTGATGTTATTGAAAAGCCTGAAACTGCTGCGTTCCGAGCGGGAAGATGTACTGCCTGCCGCTACTTATGCAGGAGAAAAGGAGTTTGCGGACATAAAAAGGCGGATAAGAAAAATTGCAGGCTTCCATCCGTATCGGAAAGGGTTGTGTGCAGGTATGACTGCTGCCGCCTTTATGATAATCGGGCTTGTATTGCTGGTGATACAGACCCATTCCTATGCACGCTGTAATGAAAACAGAGACATTATAGTCTATCAATATGATGGCGAGGTTTCTGTTGTTTCCGGCGATACGGAAGTTTTAAGCAGGATGATTTCCTATGATGACAGCTTTGTCTATGTGGACAGGGAAGCCTTTGAGGATTTTCTGCACCGAAATCATGCAGAAGGGGAAATTTATATCATCTTTGGCGGGTATTATAAGCTCCCCGGCGTGGGAGGCGCTGCGGAAGCCTGTTTTTATGAAAACAGCCGGGAGGATAGGATAGTCAGAATTCCTTATGCGAGCATAAGGGATGATTGGGTTTATGTGTTGTGTAAGTTATTATAAATGCAATGGGAGAAGGATTTCAAATTTATTTTAATCAAGGAGGAAGATTTTGTATGACGATGGAAATTAACAGAAGTTACAGCAGCTATGCGGCGCAGGGTATGATGGAGAGCGGTACGGTAAACAGCGCAAAGAAAAAGGAAACGGAAAAAACGGCAGAAAAAGTGCGAAGCAGTCGGTCAGAAAGTACGGCGGAGTATGTGACCGGACTTTCAAAGCTTGCACCGAGCGTGGAGTTCAGGGTGGGAAATACCCATGCCTCAGATCCAAGTGGGAAAACCCTGACCATCAATCCAAAGCTTCTGGAAAAGATGCAGAATGACCCTGAAACAGAAAAAGAGATGAAGGAACTGATTAGAGGCGTAGAATCAGCAGTGAATATGTTGGACAGCATCCATAAAGCCAGCGGATGGACTGTTGTATTCAAGCATTGCTATATAGATGAAAACGGCAAATTTACTTCCATTGCCTATCTTAGAAATGATTTTATGCTAAACATGAGCGACGAACTCCGGGAAGAACGACGGGAAAATGCGGAAAAACTGCTGGAAAGGCAGAAAGAGAGTGCGGCAGAAAAGAAAGAAGAATTAGAGGAAGTAAGCAGCGAGAAGGAATTGGAAGAAAAGGAAGCGGAAAAGGCGGAGGAAAAAGCAGACCGCAATAAGGCGGAACAGCTT
Source organism: Lachnospiraceae bacterium (assembly GCA_014804445.1). GTDB lineage: Bacteria > Bacillota > Clostridia > Lachnospirales > Lachnospiraceae > Acetatifactor. Next base: position 60,388 of record JAAUZU010000005.1, read on the forward strand.
TTAGACGAAAAAATCGCCGCTTCCAAAGATGGCATGATTTACTTATATGATACGGATATGAAGACGATTATGGAGACTTTGAAAGGTGATGCGTCAGGCAGGAAAGATGAAAAGAGACAGCAGTCGGTTGGCGCAAATTTGGACTTGCAAGTGTAGAAAGGCAGAGGGGCTGCTTTTCTACACCCTTCGTCCTTTGCAGTAAGCGGCATGACTTTAATCCGTAATAGATTTCATAAATACAGAATTAAATTCTGCAAGCTGGTCATAGACAATGCCGTGGCCGCTTTCGGGTAAAGTGATAAGCTTGGAGCCGCAGATGCTCTCGTGCTGTATTTCGGCAAGCTTATTGGAGACAATAACGTCTTTGCCGCCATGAATGATATAGGTGGGTACTTGCACACATTGCAGATCCTTGCTGATGTCTTCATCGCGCAGAGCAATGGCGCACTTTATGGTTCCGATTCCCGACGCGGACAAAGCAATGTCTCTGAACCAGTCGATAACGGCCTCCGAATGTGAGCATGCAAAAAGCTGTCTGCTGAAATTCAGGCATAGCTGGGGTCTGTCGGTTTCGGCAAGGCTTATCAGGTCATTTACTTCCTGCATTGTTTTTCCATATGGGCAGCACGGATGCTGCACAAAGCAGGGGGCGGCTGCGGAGAGCAGAATCAGTTTGCATACGCCAAATCCATTGTAACGGTTCAGATATCTTAAGGCGATTGCGCCGCCCATGGAAAAACCAACAAGAATGAATCTTTTCAGGCAAAGCTGCCGGACTACCTGAAATATATCAGCCGCCATCTGGTTATAGGAATATCCGTACACAGGCGTATCGGACCTGCCAAAGCCTCTTAAATCCACTGCAACTACACGATATCCGCAGTTCGTAAGCAGGTTTATCTGGTATTCAAAGATTTGATGGGACAGCGGCCATCCGTGAATCAGAAAAACAGTCTGCTGTTCCTGTGGGTTGTAGTCATAGACGGCAATCTTTGTTCCGTCGTCTGATGTAATATAATACATAAATACCTCTATAAGTGATTTCCTGATATTTTATGCAGACAGATTGATTCAGGTTAATCGCTTTCTTTTTTGGCTCAAATATGCTATTCTTTCTTTATCCGGCAATTACGAGGAGGATAGAAAAAATGGCAATCGAAAGAGTAAAGGCATATTTTAGGGAACATGGAATGGAAGAAAGAATTCAGGAATTTGACGTATCCAGCGCAACGGTGGAGCTTGCCGCCGCAGCGCTGCATTGTGAGCCGAAGAGGATAGCAAAGACGCTTTCTTTTATGGTGGACGGGCATGTGGTGCTGGTGGTAGGTGCAGGGGATACGAAAATTGACAATTCCAAATATAAGGCGCAGTTTGGCACAAAGGCCAAAATGCTCTCACCGGAAGAAGCGGAAACACTGGTGGGTCATGCCGTGGGCGGCGTATGCCCTTTTGCAGTAAATGAGGGAGTCGATGTGTATCTTGACGTATCACTAAAACGATTTGAGACGGTTTTTCCGGCCTGCGGAAGCGGAAACAGTGCAATCGAACTTACGATTCCCGAATTGGAGCAACATTCCGGATATAAGGGATGGATAGATGTCTGTAAAGGGTATGCGTGAGAACTGCGCTTATCATGCAGATAAAGTGATATGGTGTGCTTTGTGGTTGATTTAACTTCTGCAGAGCACTTTTTTTATGCCTAAAACTCAACTGTCGGTTGATATGTTGAAAAACAATTCGCGAAAGCGTTTATTGCAGCGGTATATACCGTATGGTATATTTGAAATGCAGAAGAGACAGAATTGCAATATAAGATAGATTTTATTGCGGTTATGGAAAGGCGGGATCCGTATGCTGGAGAAAGAAAAAATCGGCAAAAGAATTGCTTTTTACAGAAAAGAAAAAGGGATGACGCAAAAGGAGCTTGCAGACTTTCTGCATATATCCTATCAGGCGGTCTCGAAATGGGAGTCCGGAAAGAGTATGCCCGCAGTGGAAATGCTGTATGAAATCTCGAAGCTGTTAAACGTGACAGTGGATGCGCTGTTAAATGAAAATGAGTGGAAAAGCAGAAGTATTACCTATCGGGATTCGGGACTGGATTCAGAAAAACTACATGCATTAAAGAGGGAAATCCAGAAGCTGAATACAAAAAGCGATACGATATTGTCTGCTAATTATGCGGACGCCTGCCTGTTTCAGATAGATACCTCGCAGATGAAGGAACCGGTATATTCCTGTATTACCTGCGTCCCGGGCTCGAAGGAAAAACTGGCAAGGGAGTACAGGTACAATCAGGAAATTTGTGCGGATGCAGCCGCAAGCGCAATGAATCATACATTGCAGCATGGTGTAAAGCCGGTGATTTTAAAGGCAATGGTCACATGTGGAAACTACAATCAGGAACAGTTATATCTAATGGCGCAGGCGTTTCAAGGAACATGTGACAAAAATAATATTTTGTTTGCCGGAATGGAGATTGCCGCACAGCCGGTAAATTATACCGCAGAAGAGTATGCGGTAAGCGCTACGGTGGTAGGTGTACAGGACAGGGATAGGGTGCTGACCGGGAGTCGTCTGCGGGAAGGCGATGTACTGATTGGCATTAAGACGGAAGGCATAGATGGAACAAGCTATCCCTTTGTAAAAGTAATGCTGGACAAAAAGCCGGAGCTTTATCACGCAAAAATTGATGAAAACAGATTTTTTCTTGACGAGCTTATGAAGGCGAATGCAGCATATGCAAGAGAAGTAGCAGCGTTACAGGAAAAGGGATATTTGCACAAGGCGTTTCGGATGGCCAATGCGCTGCTGCGGGCAGGAAGCTGGCAGGATGTGCCGGAAGGGCTGGGGATATGTATTGATCTGTCTTCTGTCCCGGTGCTGCCTCTCTATCAATTTCTTTTTTCGCAGGATATGATTGGAGAAGATGTGTTTGCGAGTCATTTTAATATGGGAATCGGTATGGTGGCGGCTGTGCCGGAAAAGCACTGGGAAGAAGCAATGGAAGTGATTGGGCAGTTTTCTGAGTGTTGGCGCATCGGGCGGGTGGAAACAAATCATAACCGGAAGGGAGAAAAAATCTGGAGCAGAGGGCGGATATTATGGCAGGAGTGAAAATGAGACAATGTCAGGACAAGACCCTGACACAGGTTTTATGGTATGTCGGCAGGCACACAAAGCTTATACTGTCTGCCATGGCGGCCGGCGCGTTGTGTGCAATATGCGGAGTTGCCGGTTCTGCGCTTTTAAAGCGTGTAATTGATGGATTGAGAGCGGGAACGCTGACGGATATGGGCAGCATCATACTGATGTGTATTGGCATCTTGATAGCAGGAGCGGTTTCTGCATGGATAACGCGGTATGCCTCCGGAAGTGCGGCAACCAAAGTGCTGCAGGAGATAAAGGATGCTGCTGCTGCCCATATTACCCGAATGACCGCAGAATTTATGGCAAAAAACCATTCGGGAGATATTCTTTCCAGGCTGACAGACGATGTGAACAGAGTCAGCAGTTTTGTACAGGATGATTTGATTCTTGTCATCAGAAATCCTTTTTTGCTTCTTTTCTATCTGATATATTTGCTGTATCTCAATCCGCCCTTGTTTCTGATTTCTATAGTGCCGGTAGTCCTGTGTCTGCCGTTTGGCGCTTCGCTGACAACGAAATTCAAAGCCGGTTCTAAAGCGTATATGCAGTATTCCGCGGATATTATCAGTGCATCGGCGGATATGATAGGCGGCATGGAGGTGGTCAAAAGTTACTCCCTTCAGGATACGCTTTTAGAGGATTACCGTAAGAGTGTACAGAAAATGACCGATATGGCAGTTCATAATGATAAAAACCAGTATAAGGGGCGTGCGTTTTGGATTCTGTCGGGTACGCTTTCTTCCATACTCTGCCTTGGCGCAGGAGGGTGGTTCTGCCTGCAGGGAAGGCTTTCCATAGGCGGGCTGGTAGCGTTTTTTTCCCTGCTGCCGAAGATGGTGGAAGTCATCAATGATATGGCAAACAGAGTATTTAACAGCAAGACGGCGCTGGCGGCGGCAGAGCGGGTATTTGAGGTATTGAACACGCCAATTGAGCCCACGGGAAGCATAGAGTCCGGCAGGGAGGATGCGCCGGCAATAGAATTGAAAGATGTATCGTTTTCTTATGAAGAAGGGGTTCCTGTGCTGGCGGGCACAAGCTTTCAGGTTCCAAGAGGAAAGACCGTGGCAGTGGTGGGTGCGAGCGGCGGTGGAAAAAGCACGCTGCTGCGCCTTTTATGCGGATTTTACAGGCCGCAGCAGGGAAATATTCTGATTGAAGGAATTCCGCTTGCGGATTGGAATCTGGAAGCGCTGCGCTCCCGTTTTTCCTATGTATCCCAGCACGCCTATTTGTTTCCGGTGTCTGTGGGGGAAAATATTGCCATGGGCAGACCGGGGGCAGAGGAAAAGGAGATTCACAGGGCGGCTGAAGCGGCAAATGCCTCCGGTTTTATAGACGAACTGCCGCAAAAGTATAATACGATGGCCGGCGAACGGGGTTCACGTCTGTCGGGTGGACAGATACAGCGTATTTCCATTGCGAGAGCCATTTTAAAGGATGCGCCTATACTGCTTTTAGATGAGGCGACTTCTGCGCTTGATGTACAGGCGGAGACCGATGTGCAAAAAGCGATTGATGGGCTGGCAAAGGGGCGCACAACACTTGTGGTGGCGCATCGGTTGTCTACGATAAAAAACGCGGATTGCATTGTGGTTATGGAGCACGGGAGAGTCGCTGAGATGGGGAAGCATGAGGATTTGCTAAAACAGGGCAGGGTCTATCCGAAGCTTTACGCGATGTATGCAGGAGGTCAATAATGTCTAAAGACAAAATAACGGCTGCAGGACTGAAAAAATATCTGTCGCTCTTTGAAAAATCCGGCGCATACTGGGTCTGCCTGCTGCTGATTCCGGTCACGGATATATTTGTAAGCATAATGAACGCACTGCTTTATCAGAATATTGTAAATGCAGTGATGGTCTCTGATATGGATTTATTTTACGGCGCTCTTTGGCTGGCAGGGGTGGTCTTGGCTGTAAACATGGCAAGATGTCTGCTGATTTATGCCTATATGTATCATATCCGTCAGATTATGAAAAGGCTTCGCNTGCGGGTGATGACACATTTGTTTCATNTGCCGATGTCNTATTTTGAAGGNCANCACACAGCAGATTCCATACAAAAATTGTGTTTTAATGTTGAGAATATCAAAAATTCNCTTGCGAACGGGCACCAGAGGGTTATCAGTCCCATNATAATCGGTACTGCTGCCATTATCATGATTTTGTGGCTGGATCCNCGGATAGGGATGATGGTGCTTGTATTAAGCATNATATCGGTGAGGATCAATATTGTTCTTTCAAAGCCGNTTCGNGGTATGGCAGTCAGGATACAGAAGCTGCTTGCCGTATGNACGGAGCGTNTGACGGATATACTGGCGGGGCTTGACGTTATCAAGATGTTTTCNGGNGCGCGGGTTATGGCNGAAAANTATNCTGNTGCAAATGCAGAAGTNGCTGTGGANACTGTGAAGCGGTTTCGCAGAATGTCCGATGTGCAGGCGGTAGAATGGGTATTTGGATTTTTGTGTAATGTTGTCGTCCTGCTTATCGGTGTGTTTATGTCCTTCGCGGGCTTGGTGGATTTTGGCACGGTGGTGGCGATTCTCAGTCTGCAGGGCATGGTGTCCTANTTCTTAAGCAATATCGGCAGTGCATGGGGGAGCCTGATAGATGCNTTTGTCCTTGCGGACAGGGTGTTTGAAATTCTGGATCAGCCGTTTTTGCAGGAGAANTGNCGGATTGGCNGTCAGGANACAGAATCGGACTTGNCCATGGAAAATGGNGGAATCCAAATAAAGGATGCCGTATTTTCCTATGAAGNGTCAGAAAGGGTATTNAACGGCGTGGATATTACAGTGGAGAAAGGAAGNACAGCCGCGCTTGTAGGAGAGAGCGGCGGNGGTAAGAGTACAGTAGTCAAGCTGCTGATGGGATTTTACCGGTTAGACAGTGGTTCTGTCAAAGTGNTTGGAAAACCCTTGTCCGATTATACGCCGGATGAACTGCGGGAAAACATTGCATATGTGCCGCAGGATGCCTATCTTTTTACGACAAGCATAAAAGAAAATATACGGTATGGAAGACTGGGAGCGAGTGATGAAGAAGTTATGGAAGCGGCAAAGCGNGCCTACGCCCATGAATTTATCATGTCGTTTCCTGATGGGTATGACACACTGGTCGGAGAGCGCGGTGAAAGTCTGTCGGGAGGGCAGCGCCAGCGGATTGCCATAGCCCGCGCGTTTATCAGAAATGCGCCGATACTTCTTTTGGATGAGGCAACCTCTGCGCTGGATGCAGAGAGCGAGCAGTTCGTGCAGAGAGGCATAGAGGCACTTATGGGAGGTCGTACCACACTTGTGGTAGCGCACAGGCTTTCAACCATTGAAAAAGCAGATATGATATATGTTATAGGGGACGGAAGGGTATGCGAAAAGGGCAGGCATACTGAATTGATGGAGCAGGGAGGCATATACAAAAGGCTGGTGGAGCTGTCGGGAAGCCATATCAGCCGGNAGNNTCCATCTTTTTCATCACAGCAAAATAGCTGCAGATGAGAATCAGATCCGCGCCCACCCATGCCATAATTTCCGCATANAANATNCCGGTTTCGCCGATAATCATGGGCAGCAGGATAGCGGTTGCGGCACGCATNATGAATTCNGCGATGCCGGAAACCATGGGAAGCACGGTATTGCCCACTCCCTGAATGGTGGAACGNGTNACATGCAGNATATAGAGGATGGGCAGGCACAGGCTCATAATGGCNAGNTAATAGTAGGCAACGTAAAGGGTCTGTTCNACTTCCTGCGGNGTGCCGGAAATGAAACAGCCAAGGATTGCTTTGCCNCCTAAAAGCATAATTGCGGCAATGACTGCGGAAGTTGCCAGTGCAATNAGAACNGCAGCACGCATACCCTTGCGGATGCGATCCGTCCTGCCNGCNCCCAGATTCTGNCCCGTGTAAGTGACCATGGAATAGCCNTAGGAAGTGGCGGCTATTTCCAGTACACCGTAGAGCTTGTTGGTAGCGGTAAAGCCNGCGATAAAAATGACGCCGGAGCCGTTGACGACAAACTGTACAATCATGCCGCCTATGGATATGACGGCGTTCTGAAATGCCATGGGAGACCCCAGCATAAGCAGCTTAGCGGAGAGGCGGTCCTGCAGGCTGAAATCGGAACGGCAGAGGGAGAGTATCTCTATTTTGCGGATATGGTACAGGCAGAAGAGGCTGGAAAATAACTGGGCAATCAGGGTAGCCGCGGCAGCGCCGCCGATGCCAAGGCCAAAAACCAGCACAAACAGGAGATCTAATGCGATATTGACGATGGCGGCGGCAATCATGGCAAGCAGAGGCGTTCTGCTGTCTCCAAGGGAGCGCAGAATGGTCGCAAGCAGATTATAGGACATCACGATGGGGATGCCCAGATACATAATACGCAGATACAGCAGGGCATCGCCGATGATTTCAGGCGGCGTCTGTAAAAGAGACAATATGGGGTGCGCTATGATCTGGCCTGCGCATAAAAGCAGGACGGAGGAAAAAAGGGACAGGGTGATGGAACAGCCCACGGTCTTGCGAAGCTCGTCATATTTGCCTGCACCGAATTGCTGCGCCATGAGGATGCCGAAGCCCTGCGTAATTCCCTGAATGACGCCAAGCATCATCCAGTTCATCCAGTCAGCCGCACCGATGGCGGCGAGGGCATTTACGCCGAGCGCTTTTCCCACCACCATGGTGTCCACAACGGTATAGAGCTGCTGAAAGACATTGCCAATCATCAGAGGCAGTGCGAAGGCAAGTATAAGGGAAGCCGGTTTCCCTTCTGTCATATTTTTCATGCGTGCCGCCATATCATAACCCTTTCTGTAAGCATTTCTAAAATGTAGTGTCCAATGAACATTTATCATATCATATCAGCAGATAGAAATCAAAAATTTTCGTTTATTGAAGGCATTGCGATATTGTGTTATACTAATCTTGGATATTTTTGTTTACAACACAAAAAGTCTGTTTCACACAATTTTGGTTCGGCCTGCAAAATGCAGAACCGAAACATGAAAGGGGAGTAGCGATAAGCTTGCCCTTAAAAGCTGTAAATGAAAAGGATTTCAAAGTTAAAATCAAGGAGGACAAAAAATGGGAATTGATATTTACCAGAACTACAGTCAATTTTACAGAGGGACGGAATCACTGAAAAGCTATGGCTCTAATGGAACATCAAAAAAAGATACTTTGGTGAAATATGAATTTAACACCACGGATGAAAAGGGCAACAAGGTCATGGATAAGCTGTCCAAAGAAGAAACTTTCCGCACAATGAACGAAATATCTGCGCAGTATGGGGATAATGTGATTGTGGAATTTTCGGGAGATGCACTTACTATAATGGAACAGCACGGAAAAGGACTTCTGGGCGAACCGGCAGAAAGAGAGCCGATACCGGTGGAAACGCTGGAAGGACCCCGCGCGTTTACGGAAGAAGAATGGGAAGCAATTCAGGAAAAAAGAGCAAAGCTGGGAGATGACATGGTTGCCATTATGCGAGATGTCGATCCGGATTCCTATGAAGAGTATCAAAAGATATCGAAGGAAGGAATGGCATCAGGCACAAGGGAAGGCATGGTGGCAGGATTCCGATATTTATTTAACTGGATGCAGAAAAGGGCGAATGAAAATCCGAGATGGGTGGATGAATATAAGGCAGCTCAAAAGACAGAGACCGATACAAAGGTAAAGAGCAGTGAGTCTAAATTATCTAAAAAGGCAGCAGATTTTTTGGCAAAGCTTAGAAAAAAGTATGGAGGTTTTGATTTTATCGTAGGAAATGCAGGGGATAATTTACGTTCTCTTGTGAAAAACAGCAGCAAGGAGTTTTCTGTTATTTTTTCAACAGAAGAGCTTGAAAAAATGGCGGCGGACGAGAAATATGCGGAAGAGAAAATAAAGGCCATGGAAGGCGCTGTCAGGATGTCCCGGCAGATTAATGAGCAGTTCGGGTTTGAAAGCGCTTTTGACGGCAATGGTGTCAAAATGACTAAGTTTGGCATTTCCTTCAATGCGGATGGCACAACGTCATTTTTTGCCGAGCTGGAAAAAAACAGCGCTGCCCAAAGGGAATATATTGAGAAGCATCAGGAAGAAAAACGCACCCAGAAGAAGGAAGAGGCAAAAAAGATAACCGTGCAGGCGGACAGCGAAGAAGAGCTCATGGAAAAAATCAGGAAAGCGAGCCGAAATACAATATATGCGGAAAATGAGCCGGAGACCGGTAGGAGATTTGATTTCAGTATTTGACGAAAGTCCGAATGGCGGGGAGATTCTCCGCCATTTTTATCATGAAAATCAGTGTAAAATACGATTTGTGCGGAGGCGTTAAAATGAGCATCAGAAGAAAAATCATTGACTATTCACGGGGAGACAATCTGGGTCATTTCTGGCGGTTGTATCAGCGCCAGAGAAAGGCAAAAAACGGCATTTTCAGAGATATTCTGACCTTCCGGATGAGCAGATGCGCCCATAAGCACGGGGGATATATCGGACCCGAAGCTGAGTTTAAGGATGTGCCGAAACTGCCTCATGGGCTTCATGGGATTTTTGTTTCCCGATATGCCACAATAGGGGAAAACTGTTGGATTTACCAGAATGTAACGATTGGAGAGGTAAACAGGAAAGCGCCGGTCATCGGGGATAACTGCCTGATTGGAGCCGGTGCGATTATCATCGGCGATATCAAGATTGGCAACAATGTAAAAATCGGTGCCGGAACGGTGGTCAATACGGATATTCCGGATAACTGTACGGTGGTGTCCCAGGCGATTCGTGTGATAGAAAAAGGGGAACAGAGTGTTAATTAAATTTTTAGTATGTTTTGCAGCGGGTATAGGTGCAGGGCTGGGCATCGGATTTGCGGGCATGAGCGCTGCTGCCGTTATCAGCCCCATGCTGAACTTTTTTAGGCTTTGAGGCGCATGGGCTGTCGGCAAGTGATGTGCTGGTAAGCGCCATAAGTGCGTACACCTATGGAAAAAATAAGAATCTGGATGTCCGCAACGGTCTGGTGATGATGGCTGCGGTGCTGGGATTTACAATGGTGGAAGTTTTGTGGCAAGCCGGGTTCCGAATACTACGATGGGCAGTTTTTCCGTATTTATGACGTTGCTTTTAGGTATTAAATTTATTGTGAAGCCCGTTATGACGACAAAGGAATCCATGGGTGCAGTCAGTGCGAAAAAGTGGATTGTACAATCTATTATCAGTGGAATGATGGTTGGATTTATCTGTGGTTTTGTCGGAGCAGGGGGCGGCATGATGATGCTGTTGATTCTGACAAGTGTTTTGGGCTATGAATTGAAAACGGCGGTTGGAACCAGCGTATTTATTATGGCATTTACCGCCCTAACAGGCGCTGTCAGCCATTTTGCCATAGGCGGTATGCCGGATTTGTGGTGCCTTGCCTTCTGTGTGGCATCCACCCTGCTGTGGGCAAGAATTGCAGCAAAGTTTGCCAACAAAGCCAGCGCAATTACCCTGAACCGGGCAACAGGCGTTGTGCTGGCGGTTTTAGGGGCTGCAATCCTTGTGGTAAATTATGTGAAGTAGCAGGTTGCGGGGAACCATGCGTTTTAGGCGGTTTGACTTTTGGTGTCGATGCTGACGGTAATCCCGGATATATCAAGGCAGGTGCGAATACAGTGCCCCCTTTAAGGATATAGAATCTATTATGTCTGACATTGAATTTACTGCTCAAAACGTACATAATTCGATATGGAATAGTAATAGTCAAGCAAATATTGTTGCTAGTTATAAAGTCCCAGACGATAGTGTACTTAAGATTATTTGTACTGGTACATATTATCGTTTGGCTAACATAGGTAGTTCAAACAGTAATTTTCAGTGGCACACAGTTACAATCAATAACAATCGAGTATTTACTACGGAAGAAGGTACTGCTGTTTTAATTACTATATTAACACTCGACGTTAAAAAAGATGATATAGTATCATATAACTATTATATAAGATATACCAGTGGAGATGCTATTTATGCTAGTATAATATGCGGTTTAGCAACTTTGTTTTTCCAAAAATAGAGTTTGTGTTCTGCGACGCGGCACGGACTACAAAATTAGACATTTATGCTATACAATTGAGTATACACTAACACTCGTATAAGGTCCAGAACTAGTCCCAGCCCTATGAGTTACAGTTCTTGTTGTCGGATTTACAATTACTGTATATGTGATTTCGTCACCCCAAGTTTGTTTAAAAAACATATTATATGATGTGGTAGTAGTTAAAGTTGACAAATCAATAAACCACCCCGTTCCTGTTGTATTATTCCAGCCAGCTGGTTTTATAAATATAGCCACCGCAGTTTCGTCGTATATCATGGATGTATTGGGTACGCCATTTTGAATGGGGTCGGATATTGCTGTTGATTGAATTTTTTTTAAACTACTTCCGCTTTTAAAAGGGGTTACTGTATCTGCACCTGCCTTTATGTAGCCGTAATTACCATCATCATCCACGCCAAAGGTAATGCCGCCCAAACTATCAGCCAAATTACCATTTAGCTCGGAGTATGCGTCCGCAAGTGCCTTCTGGCTTGCACCCATTCCATTTGCAGCGTCTCCGTCTGTCACAGCATTTTGGTAGGTATCTGACAGTTTGACATGTCCGAATGTATCGGCCGTTGCTTTTGCCGCAACATGGCTGATTAAAGTCGATATTGCCTTGGAGATTTTCCCCATAATAGTGCCCGTCTTTTCACCTGAGTTTATATTGGACAGGTCGGAGGTTTCCGTAAATGTAACGGTGGTGTTGCCGGTATCCTCGTTATTTCCCATTTTGCTGTTCCAGCTTGCACGTTCAGAGGCAGTAATGTGTATGGTGTCATTTCCGGTATGGGAATCCAATTCCGCCTGACTTGCTTTCGAGCCGATGGCAGCGTCAAGGGCATCGCTGATGCCGCCGTCTTCCTGTAAGGCCTGCGCAATTTCTCCCAGTGTGTCAAGGGTGGAAGGGGCGCCGTCAATCAGTTCAGCAATTTTTGCATCGGTGTAAGCGTTGGAGTTGGCATAGGCGGTATCGATGGCATTCTGCTGTAAGGTAGAAACAGGCTTTGCGATATCAGATGTATTGTCCACGTCGGAAAGTCCGACTTGTGATTTTGTTACAGTGTGCGGGTTGCCGGTATCGGACAGGTGCGAGGAAAGGTTATCGGACAGAGCCTGTCCGAGTGCACCGTCGTAAACCGTGTTTTCCGTGGAGCCAAAAGGCAGATTGGCAGAAGGGATTTTTCTGCTGCTGTCCAGGGGCGCGACGCCGTTTTCGGAATCGACAGCGGACTGCTTTACAAAATGCTCCGCGATTTCTTCATGTTCTTTTATGTAGTTTATCAGGCTGCCCAATGAAATTTTCTGTGTTGTGGTATCATTTTCAATGATAAAAATATTGTTGTCCTTTACTAGGGTGGTTTCGGGCAGTTCATTTATTTTGATTTTTCCGTTAGCCATTTACAATATCCTCCTTTGTGATTTGAGATTAATATTATTTTGGATAGTTTATAGCGTTTTCTATAGATGTGTATGACCTCTTTGTAATCATGGTGACCATGAAGATGAGGGGGCAGCATCACTCTTTTGGTTTATACTCTGTGAACACTTCCATGTCCGGTACATGTCGTATTCATTTCCCGGCATTGTATTCGAAATATTCAGATATAATTTTTCTCGTACATTTTTCATGCCGTCTAAGTCCTGCAAGGACTTTGTGTTTGGATTCACCTGAAGTTCCAAAGATTTTATCTGTTTCTTTATTTTATTAATGGATTTGCTAATGTTTATGAATTGATTTTTTCTTTATTATTAAATTCCTCGCAGAACATATTTTTAGCTTGGAACATATACTGCCAAATTCAGCGTAAATTTAACATGGTCGGGTGCTGTTGATTCACTCTTAATAGTTACGATCACGCGGTTTGCTTTATGACCATAACCGTCAACTCCGTCTTCAAGTTTTACGGAATATATTCCGGCATATCCTGAAGCGAGAACATTTATAGTTGTTCCTATTATCATTTGTCCAGGGACGCCGGATAGCAATAAAGATGACCATGGGGAAGTATAAGAAGAATATTGTGTTTCATGACCATTACCTTTCCCTGATACACCTAAGTCATAGGAAATAGTACCCCACTTAATATTTTCGGTAGTTAAAGTTTCCCAGTCATTTTTTTTAAAAGGGGTAACTGTATCCGCACCTGCCTTTATGTATCCATATCTGCCTGCGGCATCGACACCAAAGGTCATGCCGCCAAGACTTGTCTTTAATTCATTATACACATCTGTGATGTCATTCTGTGTGCTTTCTACATCGCTTACGACAGTATCCATGGATTCCTGTAAGGTACTGCCATCAGTCATCTCTACAGAATCGGATTTTGTCCATTCGGAGCAGAGCTTGTAGCCTCCTCCTGTGCGAAGGTATTTTTTGAATCTTTTATATCCTGATAAAACGCTCATTATAATTATCCTCTCTTTCCATAGTATTGTTTTCGGCTGGCTGCAGTCAGAAGGTTCTCCCTTCCATTTCCTCATCAGTTGGTTCAGTGAAAGAGTAGTATTCGTTGGGGCAGCCGTTTTGTTTAACAGATAAATTTGTATTTCCCTAAGCTTGTTCTGTAGGGTGTTGAATATTGCAGCACGGAATCCTTTCTGGCGGCTGGTATTGTCTAGTAGTGAAGCGGCTTCTGAAAATCTGTTCCGTGCGATTAAATTTTTATGCTGTTCCACAGTATTTACGTCATGGACATCCATATCGCTGTACAGAACAAAGGAAAGGTCTTTTTGATTTATGGGTTCTTCTAATATTCCTGATTGATAAGGTAAGGTTCGAGGGCGGTCCGGTTAGCTTTAAATAGTGTGCCTGCCAATTTGATGCTGCTCTGTTTCATATACGTGCTGTATTGATTCCCAGATTGATGACGGTATCGTCTACATCTCTTCGTGTGCCGACAGCAATATACTCATTTGGGTAATTGCTGCCGACAGTTCTCTGATAGTTCGCAGTGCCTCCCATTTTGCCTCATGCGGCATAGTTGTTTTAGTGATAATGTTTCTGATGTAATACAATTATTTAGAATGTCCTGCTCAGACATATCAGTGCGTTCGCTTGCCAGTATACGTACCGTCTCATTGCCTGTGCTCACCCAAAGTATCAAGAATGGAAGGGCTCTGTTAATTAGTTCAGCAATTTTGGCATTGGTATAAGCGTTGAAACCGGCATAGGCGGTTCTATGGTTTTTTACTGTAAGGAAGGCACAGATTTTGAAGTATCGGCTGTATTGTCTACATCGGAAAGTCCAATTTGCGCTTTTGCTACAGTATGAGGATTGTTTGTATCAGACAAATGAGAGGAAAGATTGTCAGACAGTTTTTTCCAAGGGCACCATCATAAACGGTATTTTCAGTGGTGCTGAATGTCAGGTTACTGTGAGGAACTTTTTAACTGCTGTCTAAGGGCGCGACGCCATTTGCAGAATTGAGAGCAGATTCTTTAACAAAGTAATCGGCAATTTCCGCATGTTTTTTGATATAATTTATCAGACTGCCCTGTGTTTTTTTGTGTTAGAACTATTCGCCAAACAGTAATTTAGCTGATAGTTTGGGCGGCATTACCTTTGGCGTAGATGATGATGGTAATTACGGCTACATAAAGGCAGGTGCTGATACAGTAACCCCTTTTAGTAGCCAAAATGCATATATATATGATTTAACATTAGGTATTGCACAAATATCAACACAAAAACTAGATATTATACCCTCGGAATTATATGTTGCTATCGCATACAACGATAAACCGAATGATTTTTTGCAGATACTTAAATCCAAATACATGTTGATAAAAAAGCATGGTGCTTTTGCCCCTAGTGTTGTTGTAAGTTATGATAGTACTACAAACAGTGTTGAAGTTAACCAAATGTATGGCTATGGTGGTTTTTCATGTACAATTATTGCGATTAAATAAATTTACACGCCGTATATGCTGTTGGATGGTCTATTGCAACTGTTTCTCCTTTATAGTTACACTATAACTTGTTATAGTATTAGGTTTATTGTTATAATATGATACTAAATAGATTCTTTCTCCTTTGGCAACGTTTCCACTCCAACTAACATTATTTACATAACCTCCTGCCACACGTGTATTATTTAATATAACACCACATCCTTGTGACGCATCTGTACAAGTAGCACTTATACTTATAAATAAATCTTCACTAGGAATTCCTTGGTAAACCGTCACATTACGATAACTACTAGAGTCATTATTGAAAAATTGTGATATACCAACACTTTTACTCTTAAAAGGGGTCACTGTATCTGCACCCGCCTTTATGTATCCATAGTTACCATCAGCGTCAACGCCAAAGGTGATGCCCCCTAAACTATCAGTCAAATTGCCATTTAGCTCGAAGTATGCGTCCACAAGTGCCTTCTGGCTTGCACCCATTCCGTTTGCAGCATCTCCGTCTGCTACGGCATTTTGGTAGGTATCTGACAGTTTCACATGTCCAAATGTATCTGTCGTTGCTTTTGATAATATGTGGCTGATTAGGGTTGATATTGCTTTGGAGATTTTCCCCATTATGGAGCCCGTCTTTTCGCCTGAGTTTATATTGGACAGGTCAGCGGCTTCTGAAAATGTGACGGTGGTGTTGCCGGCGTCTTCGGTATTCCCCATTTTACTGTTCCAGCTAGCGCGCTCGGAGGCGGTAATGTGTATGGTGTCGTTTCCGGTATGGGAATCCAGTTCCGTCTGGCTTGCTTTCGAGCCGATGGCAGCGTCAAGGGCATCGCTGATGCCGCCGCCTTCCTGTAAGGCCTGCGCAATTTCTCCCAGAGTGTCAAGGGTGGAAGGAGCGCCGTCAATCAGTTCGGCAATTTTTGCATCCGTGTAGGCATTGGAGCTGGCATAGGCGGTATCGATGGCATTCTGCTGTAAGGTAGAAACAGGCTTTGCGATATCAGCTGTATTGTCCACGTCGGAAAGGCCGACTTGTGATTTTGTTACAGCATGCGGGTTGCCGGTATTGGACAGGTGTGAGGAAAGGTTATCAGACAGAGCCTGTCCAAGCGCGCCGTCGTAAACCGTATTTTCAGTGGAGCCAAAAGGCAGATTGGAAGAAGGGATTTTTCTGCTGCTGTCCAGGGGCGCGACGCCGTTTGCAGAATCGACAGCGGACTGTTTTACAAAATGCTCCGCGATTTCTTCATGTTCTTTTATGTAGTTTATCAGGCTGCCCAGTGAAATTTTCTGTGTCGTGCTATCATCTTCAATGATAAAAATATCGTTGTCCCTTACAAGGGCGGTTTCAGGCAGTTCATTTATTTTGATTTTTCCGTTAGCCATTAATAATATCCTCCTTTATGATTTTAAATTTCCCCTGATGGCGCTGATATACATATCCTTCAGGTTTTGTTTCCGCAGGGCATGGTAACCCATACGCTCTGTGTGACTTTCAGCGGTATACCTAGTCCGTTTGGGACGGTATACAACTGTCCTTCCTGCACAATCTGATAAGTGCCGTCGTTGTTTACAACGTAAATCACGGTGGGGAAGGTTTTGTCGTAGTAGATTGTATTTAATTTATCTGATAAAAGTTTTTCGATAGTCTTTAGAAGCGTTTAGTTAATATTCATTTTATATTCTGCGCTTGAATTGTTGGTGACATTTGGGCAGGTTTATTTTGCACCGGCTCCAGATTTTTTGTAAATTCCTGATTAGTAAATCGATTATTTTCGTCAATGTCCTTAATTTCAAATATGCCATTGATAACTTGTATATAGCATGTATTTCATCTGATTTTTGTTGAACAGAAACAAGGTTGTCCATGGAACCTACGATAGTATCAACATGTCCTGATAAGTTTAATATGGCATTGCCGTTGTCATCATAATTTATAGTCAATTGTGGGAACAGCTCTGCCAACTGATTGCTTAAGTCAAGAAATTCTTCGTAGTCTTATCTATATCAAGACTAAAAATGCGGTTTAGAGGCTTTAAAAGGGACAGAAGAAAATGTCTAAGTAAACAGTAAAAAAATAGGACAACATGGAATCGCCTCTATGTTGTCCTAAAATGTTAATTAATGTTTCAATATTTTATAAACAACTTTTCACAATAGGCAAGTCATTGACTATTCGGTATCTGATAAATATTTTTTGCCAATCTACCAATACTATTCATATCTTAAAGTATAGAATGTAATTTCATCTATTTGAGTATAATCCGTTATTTTAATTTTTAATCACTACGGTTAAGTTACAAGATACCAATTAAATAAATTCATATCTAGCCTATTAGCACCATATCCGGTAGTATGATATGCGGATGTTACTGTTGCATAAATGTAATTATCCCCTTCACCAGGACGAGAATCTTCATCCAAATAAAAGAAATAATATTTTAATGCTCCTAATTGACTGGCAGTAAAGGAACTTGATATATTTGTACCATTAATGGTTACAGTTATTGGTTGATTATATGTTGATCCATATGCATTAGCATTAACAGAATATATGATCCCAATACACCCCTCAAAATCATATTTTTCAACTGATCGAAAAGTTGCGGAAAACGCGGTATAATCACCTGAAATATTATTAATGAGAGTCATAGTATTCCCATTTGTTGAAACTGATGCATTTGAATTATTTGTTGAGGAGCCAATATGAGTCCAAGTAGGATTAAAATTAATTACATTAGCATGACTTTTAAAAGGGGTAACTGTATCCGCACCTGCCTTTATGTATCCATATCTGCCTGCGGCATCGACACCGAAGGTCATGCCGCCAAGGCTTGTCTTTAACTCATTCTGTGTACTTTCCACATCACTTACGACAGTATCCATGGATTCCTGCAAAGTGCTTCCATCTGTCATCTCCACAGTATCAGATTTTGTCCATTCGGAGCACAAGCGGTATCCGTCCGCTGTACGTAAATATTTTTTAAATTTCTTATATCCTGATAAAATTCCCATCTTACTTCTCCTCACTTTCCGTAGTATCGTCTTCAATTGGCTGCAGCCAGAAGGTTTTCCCTTCCATTTCCTCATCCGTTGGTTCGGCAAAAGAGTAGTATTCGTTGGGGGCAGCCGTTTTGTTTAACAGGTAGAGCTGTATTTTTCTGAGCTTGTTCTGTATGGTGTTGAATATTGCGGCACGGAAGCCTTTTTTGTGGCCGGTATTGTCCAGCAGTGAAGCGGCTTCTGAAAACCTGTTCTGTTCGATTAAATTTTTGTGCTGTTCCACAGTATTTACGTCATGGATATCCATATCGCTGTGCGGAACAAAGGAAATATCTCTCTGTTTCATGGACCCTCCTAATATTCTTGATACCAACAGCTTCCCTCGTCCTGTGCGGGAGGCTCGGTATCGGATATGATTGCCGTGATGGCAGACAATGCGGCAATGCCTGTGTTGTAAACTTCTTCTTCCAGATAATTCAGATACCTTGTATTGATAAGGTAAGGTTCAAGGGCAGTCCGGTTAGCATTTAATAGTGTGCCTGCCGATTTGATGTCGCCCTGTTTCATATACGTGTTGTATTGGTTCACCAGATTGATGACGGTATTGTCTACATCTCTTCGTGTGCCGACAGCAATACACTCATTTGGGTAATTGCTGCCGAAAGTTCTCTGATAGTTCATAGTTCCTCCCATTTTGCCTCATGCGGCGTATTTGTTTTCGTGATAATGTTATGGTACCCGGGCTTTGCCGTGGTATGATTTTCAAGACCTTTCCATCAGTCAAAATACAGTGGATGGAATCTGTGCAGGGTAATGGTAGAGGTCATGCCCTCCAAATCATGGGACACGGATTTTACAATGTATTCGTGAATTTCTGATTCCTGCTGCTTTTGATAGGATACCTTCACATTTACATCTAAAAAAGGTATCATTTTAGTGGTAAGGGTAACGGTATCATTGATAGTAGAGGACTGCCTGTTATAGTAAACTGCGTTTGCCATGGCAGTCGTATCTGACATGATGTTATCAAAGCTGTCTCCGCATTTCGTTTCAAATACAATGCCTAACTTCTGTATGGAGAATGGATTGTCAGGCTCCACACGGAAATTAACGTTTTTACAGTTGTATCTATCCAAAAAGTATTCTTTGGTAAAAACAGCATCTTCAGCCTGATTGGTTAAGACACACAATGCATGCGGCTGAAATTCACCAAGATAGTAGGCGGCATAAGAGCCGCTAAGGTATGTAATTTTAACACAGCACATGGAATCTGCCGGTATGGTTTTATCCGCAATGGAGTCCGTGGTATATTCCTTGTAAATGGGAATGGAAGGCAGGGAACCTATGGACAGGCGCATGGAAGCGGTGTTAGTCGCAGGTGCTGTAAAAGCAAGGATATCGCCATGAGAGTATGCGCTGTAATCGGAAAGAGATATTTTGTATACATTGCCGGAAACGGTGCAGGAATCGCCGTATCTGTCAACCTCATAGGTTTTGCCAAAGACCTCGGTGACATTCCTGACTGTGGTAATGTCGTAACTGACATTTTCTGAACTCTCGGCAAGCAATATCTGCTGCAGGAAATCATTATCCAGCACAACAGGTTCGTTGTTGCAGGACGGTATCATGTTGAAGCAGAAATTGTTGTATATGTCAAAATACATTTCGCAGTTTGGATACAAATCCCGTATGTCGTTTAGGATTTCGCTGATATAACAGCCGCAGTTATACTCCAAATCATAGGGAAGCTGGTTCCAAAAAGGATTTGCCAGACGGTAAGTTTCATAATCGGGATTGTTGATATCCATTCCATTAAATTCACCTATGTCCTGCAGAATACAGTTTTCCAGCCCTATATCCTTTAGAATGCCAAGAGCGGCCTGTCTTATGGTGACTTTTTCGCCATTGCCGTCAAGATTTGGTATCAGGATTGTGGGAGCGCCGCCCACCTGTCCGTTCCTTGTGCCGTCCAGTTTTGTGAACCAGTCGGACAAATCCATGGTGAGAGTATTGGTAAGGGCATCGTAGGAAGTATTGGTTCCGGTAATGGTATAGGTTCCACATTCATACCAGATATAGTCCGCCAGCCTGATGTGATAGATACCAATCTGCAGTTGCAGATCGTATCCAATCATGGTTTCTATCTTTTGTTCCACATGCTGTGATTCGTATGACAGGGTATCCAGATGGACGGTAAGGGAAAAGGTTCTTCTGACATCCGACTCGGAATCCACACTGTAACTGCCTGTGCCTGTAATTCCCGTGATGGTGTCCATTACCTTGCCGTCCTTCAATAGGAAAATCCTGTATTTGTAGTTTAAGTTAGACTGTAGAAGAGCGTCTTTATCGCTGTTTGTAATGTTATATTTCATCTTTATTTAACCTTGTACCTTAAGTTTTAAAACCACCACCGTGCATCTACATCGGACAGACCGCTTTCATAGAGCGCTTTCATATCGTTTATATCGCCGACTTCGACCCATTCAAAGGTAATGGTTCTTAAATCGCGGTGCCCGTTTTGAGAATCGGTCGGAGCGCCGGTAATCTGAATCATCCATATGCGCCCGTCACTAATTTTTAAAATAAGGGGTTTTTTGTTTACAAGCCTGTCTTTTAATTGTGTTCGGTAATGCAGGCCTTCCTGCGGCTTTACTTCTTCGCTTGTTTCATCTATTTGTATGAAACTTCCCGTGATAGAGCCGCTTTCGTAGCTGACCTCCGAATTGGAGACAACGGATACATATTTGCTGTTCAATAGCTGCAAGACCTGATTTGCCATGTTCCGGCTTGTGTCACAGCCGTCAACATCGTAAATCGTTCCGTACAGGCAGTCCTTATCTGTGATGTAGTATCCGTCAAATTCGGAATATACGTTGTCAATGATAAAGGAGTTTTCGATTCCGTTGGTGTAAGAGGAAACCGAATACTGGTATTCGACACCGCTGCGTGCGTACTTGTCTGTAAAGGAAATATCAAAATCGGATATTTTATTGATTTCCTTTACATAGATTGCTATCCACTGTGTGCTTCCGAGTTCCCGTCTTTTAATGACAACGTGGTCGGTGTTCCGCAGGGAAAATCCGGTGTTTCCGGCATCGAACTTTCCGTCAAAATTTGCGTTTATCTTTGTGTTATAATCCCATTCGTCCGTAATGTCGTTCACTGTCATGGACGAATTTGATGACAGTATTAAATGGTTGTAAGTGCCGTCAAACAACTGTACCACTGTAATCCCAGCCAAGTTTACGGCAGGATGGTACAGGCTGTTTTCGCCACTGAAAAAAGCGTTTCCTAAAAATATCATAATTCCTCCATGTGTAATTTAGTTTAGTAAAGCAAATGATTTATGGTAAGCGTTCAGGCTGTATACAGAGTTTTCCCGTTTGACTTCAAATACAATGAAGTCGTCGTCATCGTAGTTCAGGTTTACAATTTCAAGTACTTTTCCATCGCCGGTAGCAAGATAATCGTCTTCCGTTGTGGAAATGCATGCCTTGGGGAGAGGGCAGTATAACACATAGTCGTCTGCCTTAAATTCACAGTAATACAAATCACATACATGCACGATACTTAAGGTAAATGTGTCGTTTTCTGTCCGCAGAAATGTACCTAACGGCAGTTTTTTTGCTTCGACAAAAAGGGAAAAATCTCCATCGAGAGAAAAGCCTTCATTGTATTTTATATAATTATCGCCGTACAGCGTTACGGTATCTCCCTCAAAAAAGTAATTGTCATTTTTTAACTCGTATCCGATGGATTTGATGTTGGTTTTGATAGAAATATATCCGCGGCGGTAGACATTTTCCAGCACGAGAACCGCATTGGTCGGAACCACATTGTAATCAACCTCTACGGCAAAGTAGCCGGTATCAAGTTTGTAGCCGTGAGTTGTCTCGCCGATGACGCGGAAGTAGTAGGTATAATGATTCTGCAGCCCGCTGAAAGAGTAGTGCATATGCTCGTCGGTATAAAAGGTATCGGAGCGGTTCAGTATGTTGTGATTGGAATCACACATAAAAAACTGATATGATTTCAGCGTTTCCCCTTCCGGCTGAAAGTAGGAAAGCGGAAGCGTGATACTCGCGCCTTTACATACGGTTGGGATGTCTGATATTGTGAAAACCGGTTTTGTATAACAGTAGAATAATGCGCTTTCTGACAGATTGCTTTTATTGTCGTCGATGTCAAATACCTGCACCGCTGCCGTGTAGCACTTATTTGGCTGTAAAGTTCCCTCAGGTATGGTGTGCAGAAGCTTCATGGTGAGCACAGTCTTGTCATATACTACCTCATAGGTTTCGGGGTCAGTAATCACCAGGCGGTTTTTGACAGACTGGTTATCCGTGTAGGTAAAGCGGACATCGCATGGTTCCGCAGGGTCAAACACACCGATTGCCATGAGGGAAGGAGTGGAGAGGGTTATGGTAGGGGTGGCGGGAGTGGGTGGAGTATCAGATTTGTTGAGCCAGCCGCTTTCGTTACCGGTTTCAAGGTAGTTCGTCAAACTTGTCCTACTATCAAAAATAGGACAGGAGGCGGAAAGAGTGCAAATAGTTCGACCTGAACGATTCAAACACATATTTGCGGGTAAATCGTTTTCGAGAGAAGTGCGACCGTCTGGAAAAGATAAAACACCCGAAACTGTACATTTATTCTGATAGTCATAAATGTTAAAATTCTTTAAATCCTCAATATTACCAATAAAAAAGTAAGGATAAATATCATTACCTGTCCTAGAGCCATAAAAAATATAAAACGGTTCACTTGAAGTAACGATATATGTTGTATTGCCACCATCATAAAGGGGTGAAAGATCAACATAATTTAAAGTAACGGTAGTTTTGTATATCTGCTGTTCTGTTTGTTCTGCAACAATGTTCATATCAGAAGTAGCTAAAGAATTTGTTGCCATTATTAAGTTCCTCCTTATTCATATTCTAACAACCAATAACTAGTAATGTTTTGGTTGTCGGGTTCTGTATCTGATATAATCTCGTTGCCGGAAATGACCTGCTCAGACATATTATTCCATCGAGCAACGGACTCCGCTGATATTTCATCTAATACAGTTTGATTTTCATGTTCATGTTTTTTGGCAGAAGCTTCATTCCATTCAGTGCGTTCGTTTGCCAGTATATGTACCGTCTCATTGCCTGTGTGCAAGTCTAATTCAGCATAAATTTTGGGATAGAATTATTCGCCAAACAGTAATTTTTTAGTGGGATCACCTTTGGCGTTGACGCTGATGGCAACTATAGACACATAAAGGCGGGCGCGATACAGTAACCCCTTTTAAAAGCGGAGGCAAGATTAAAAAAATCGAATCAAGAATGAACCAGTCAGCAAGTGACCACTGCAAAAATTCGCAATCATATGATGGATTGGATTTCGGATATTTCACAAATTCAGTTTGTATTGTGTTCAGCTTAAGCAACTGGAATGATAGCAGAGTAAGTGGTTTGGCGTATTCACCATAGGTTGTTTTAAATTATAAATCACCAATTGTAGGTTCCGGTGTTTACTATGGCTTAGCAAATTCAGGTGTCTTTCCAACATATATTCACTATGCAATATTACAGGTTTCTTAATATAAATAGTAAAAGTTAATTATCAGGTATAATGCAGTCGGTCTCTACTACAAAAACCCATTACAGTGATACTAATCTGGTAATAGAGTAAAATTTTTATCTCCGTTGCTAC
Organism: Lachnospiraceae bacterium; assembly: GCA_014804445.1. Taxonomy (GTDB): domain Bacteria; phylum Bacillota; class Clostridia; order Lachnospirales; family Lachnospiraceae; genus Acetatifactor. The sequence continues at coordinate 84,216 of JAAUZU010000005.1, forward strand.
TATGCACTATTCCTGCAGTCATTTGAATCATATATGCGTCGCTCAGACTAACGGAATAGCTTCCACCACTACCAGTACTATAGCTTGCAATTACTTCATTCGATTTATTAAACACGTATACAGTGGCTGTTAAACTAGCAGCGTAATAGTTAAGTATACCATTATGATATCCATCTGGAACGCTAAGTATTAGTTGAGAATTAGTTCCAGTAGTTCTTACAGTTATATTTGGTAGTGCTACATCTTTTTTAAAAGGGGTTACTGTATCCGCACCTGCCTTTATGTAGCCGTAATTACCATCATCATCTACGCCAAAGGTAATACCGCCTAAACTATCAGTTAGATTGCCATTTAGTTCAGAATATGCATCCGCAAGCGCTTTCTGGCTTGCGCCCATTCCGTTTGCAGAGTCGCCGTCTGTCACGGCATTTTGGTAGGTATCTGACAGTTTCACATGACCAAATGTATCTGCCGTTGCCTTTGATGATATATGGCTGATTAGGGTCGATATTGCCTTGGAGATTTTCCCCATAATAGTGCCCGTCTTTTCGCCTGAGTTTATATTGGACAGGTCAGCGGCTTCTGAAAACGTAATTGTGGTGTTGCCGGCGTCCTCGTTATTTCCCATTTTACTGTTCCAGCTTGCGCGCTCGGATACGGTAATGTGTATGGTGTCATTTCCGGTATGGGAATCCAGTTCCGCCTGGCTTGCTTTCGAGCCGATGGCAGCGTCAAGGGCATCGATGATGCCGCCGCCTTCCTGTAAGGCATGTGCAATTTCGCCCAGCGTGTCAAGGGTGGAAGGAGCGCCGTCAATCAGCTCAGCAATTTTAGCATCAGTGTAAGCATTAGAATTAGCATAAGCGATATCGATGGCATTCTGCTGTAAGGTAGAAACAGGCTTTGCGATATCAGATGTATTGTCCACGTCGGAAAGGCCGACTTGTGATTTTGTTACAGCATGGGGGTTGCCGGTATTGGACAGGTGTGCGGAAAGGTTATCGGACAGGGCCTGTCCAAGCGCGCCGTCGTAAACTGTGTTTTCCGTGGAGCCAAACGGCAGATTGTAAGAAGGGATTTTTCTGCTGCTGTCCAGGGGCGCGACGCCGTTTTCGGAATCGACAGCGGATTGTTTTACAAAATGCTCCGCGATTTCTTCGTGTTCTTTTATGTAGTTTATCAGGCTGCCCAGTGAAATTTTCTGTGTCGTGGTATCATTTTCGATGATAAAAATATCGTTGTCCCTTACAAGGGCGGTTTCAGGCAGTTCATTTATTTTGATTCTTCCGTTAGCCATAAAAAAGAGCCTCCTTTGTTATTTTAAATTTCCCCTGATAGCGCTGATGTACATATCCTTCAGATTTTTGTTTCCGCAGGGCATGGTAACCCATACGCTCTGTGTGACTTTCAGCGGTATACCCAGTCCATTTGGGACAGTATATAGCTGTCCTTCCCGCACAATCTGATAAGTGCCGTCGCTGTTTACGCCGTAAATGACGGTGGGGAAGGTTTTGTCGTAGTAAATAGTTGCAAGCTTCTGTGTCAATTTTCTTTCTATTGTGTCAAGTATAATACTGTTTATTTTATCCATATATATTCCTTTCTGCGCGATTGTGCGTGCAGTCAAATAAATAGCCATTAAAAATGGGCATATTGGCAGAAGCCTTTTTGGCTTCTGCCGTTCATACCCAAAATGTTTTAACGTTTGCGCCTGTGCATATGTTGTAAGTTATCCAGCGGAAGGCGTTCTAATGTTTTTATGAGATAATCGGCCCCTGAATTGTTGGTAACATTAGGAAGTGTAAGCGTAATGTGTTGTACAACCGGAGTTGGTTCAGCACTTGTATTACTCAGCATATGGGAATAATCCATATTAGGAAAGTTTACCATTGCACTAAGAGGCTGCATAAGACTTTGGAAGCTGAAATCTGAAGGCTGCATATTCCTTATGCGTTCAAACAATGCCCTCATTCCTTCGCTCTGTACAGGTTCTATATTACCCGTGTCAAGCATTGCCTTTGTTTCTTCCGCATTTTTGACAACTTCGCCGCCTTCCATGGGAATCAGGGTTGGCTTTGTCACAAGGGAAACATTGCCGTCATTGTCAATGAAGGTTTCCGTTCCGTTCTCGCCTACAAGGTTAAGGCCTTTCCTTGCATTGTCTGTGCCGGAAGCGTACTGTTTGACATAATACATAAACTCGTCCCTATAATGCACCTTATTCATGTAATTCGCATAACTCTGTGCTTCTGCTTTTGTGTCAAAGATTCTGACTGCTTTTGCTGTCCCCTCGTAAACAACACCGTACTTTGGAGGATCCTTTGGAGGATCCTTTGGTGGATTGTCACCATCTCCACCTGTAGTATTGCCCGCCTCGGCTTCCGCCTTAATCTTTGCCGCTTTGGCGGCGATGTCAATCTGTGCCTGCTGCAGTGCAATATACTGTTCTGTAAAGCTCCGTAAAGTGTCAAGCCTTCCATTCAGGATATCACGTTCCCATTCAGAACCCATGATTTCAGCCGCAAGGAGTTTATCCTGCTGTTTCTGGTAAACGTCTGAGATTTCGTTCCATTTGTCCTTATAGGCTTCCAGTGCGTCAATCTGGTTATCGAGGCTCTTTGTTGCATTTTCCATTTCCTCTTTGAGTAATTCTATCTGTGTTTCCAGTCGGGAAATGTTCAACTGGAATTCCTTGTCTGCCAAATCGTCTTCAGCGTCGCGGACAGCATCCATGTCTGCTTCATAAACAAACTGGCTGCCATTGTACACTTTATTTACACGCTGGTTCCTTGCACGCTCTGCCTCATACTGTGCTTTTTCAAGGTCAATCTGTTCCTGGCGCGCGTCATTTGCCTTGTTTAAGGCATCGATTTCTTCCTGTATGGCATCAATTTTTGCCTGATAGGAGTTTTCTATGGCTTCTTTCTGGTCTTTTAGCTTGTCAATCTCATCATCAATCCTGTCGGTGACAGCATTTACTACTCTGTCGTAGAGGGAGATCTGATGGTTATACATGCTTTCAAGAGCATCGTAATATTCCTCCGCCCTGATTTTGCCGTCACGGTAATAGTCCTCAACGATCTGCCTGCGTTTGTCTGTGTATTCCTGAAAGGTAATGATATTTGCAGCAAGCTGTTTTTCGAGAAGGTCTGTTTCTTTGTCAAGAACGTTTTTCCAGTCTTTCTCTGCCTGTTCTGCGGCGGAAGAGGAGGATGCGCCACTAAAGTTTTTAAAATCAACTTTATTAACAAGCGCCCTGATTTTATTAATATCGTTTCTGGCTTTATTAGTAACTTTATCCACATAATCTTGTGATAGACCTTTTTCTAATGCGGAAGTAGACCATGCAATAAGTTGTGCTTCGGCAAGAGTGTGATAACTGTCTGCAAGGTCATAATTTGTAGATGCAAGATATGAGTCTGCATCAGCTTCCGTCTCGATCTTGGATACATTATCAACAACACCCTGAATCGCTTGTGCCTTCATTTCTGCAATTCTGGCTTTTGCGAGGTCGTACATTGCCTGTTCGTTTATGCCAAGCTGTCCATCTTCTAAAGTGAGATAATCAAGAAAATCGTCACCTTGTTCAATAATTGACTGAAACTGTTCTATGGTAATGGAGCCGGTAGAAGAGTAGGAGTCCATCGCGTTCTTTAAATTAGAATAGGCAGACTTGATTTTATCAAGCTGTTCAGTTAACTCGCCAAGGGCATTCAGATTACTTTCGGCATCCTCGATGGCAAAGATATCGGAGAAGGAAGCAGGAGATTTGTTGTTGGAGATGGAATCTTGGACTTTTCTAATCTTTGTAATTAATTCATCCCAAGATAAAAGAGTACCTTCTTGAACTTCTATCTTCTCTGCAGCGATTTGTAGTTCGTCATCTGATAAACCAACTACCATGTCGCTAAATTCAGGTCTGACTTTTGATTTTACACTATTTTCCAAATTTGTTCTGTTTTCTATTTTTGTCTGTAGGTAGATGATCAATGGATTATTTTCATCAAAACCTTCCGTTTTAATAAGTTTATCAACAATACTTTGAAGCGCATCAGCAGAAATATTTCCGTTGAATGCATCTACTAAAGCGGTATTGATTTCTTCTGAATCAATATTATTAATAGCAAACAGGAAATGTTGTTGTAACCAGTTACTTACTTCTTCCCAATCTCCCGCATTAATATCATCAGGAATAGAACTGATCCAATCACTGTTTATTAAAACATCTTTTACTACATTCCGCATATCGGAATTCATACGACTAAAGTTCCATTCTCCGCTTAGCCAAGTGTTGATATAACTCGCCATATTGGAGTTTGCAGAATCTATTTTGCCTTTCGCGAACATCACAGCATCTTCATATTCTCGACTTATAATATCCAACTGATTTTTAAACTGTTCAAATTGTGTTTCGTCAAGTGATGAGAAATCCCATTCTGTATCTACACCAATTATCTTTTTTTGATACCCAGGAGCATCATCATAATAATAAGTTTGTTTCATCATCTTTGATGGATCATACCCAAGATTCCGAAGTGCTTCGGAAATAATAAAACTTATGTCATCATTCTGGTTTTCATGTGAGAAATATAATGTCTTTTCATTACTACTAAACCGTGAAATTGCTTTAATAGCATACATCGACATTTTTTCCATATCGGTCAAATCTCTTTTATACTCATTGACATCAAGCATATATCCAGCCCATACATCCGGCATATTTTCCAGAATTTTCTGATTTGCCAATTTCTGTTGTACAGAAACGAGATTATCTAAAGAACCTACAATAGTATCAACATTTCCTGATAAGTCAAGAATGGCATTTCCATTGTCATCATAGCCTTTAGTTAGTTGTGGGAAAAGCTGTGCTAACTGATTGCTCAAACCAAGAAATTCTTCATAATCTTCAGTACTAAGTTTCCCACGGGATTGATTAACTTTTCCTAAGTTTTCTACTTGTTGTGCAAGTTCAGCATATTTGTTTTTTATTTTATCCGTATCAGAAGATAGAGTGTCAAAATCGGATTTAATAGTATCTATTGCAGACTTAGCTTCTTCGGCTGCTTCTCTGATTTTCTTCTTGTTTTCTTCAAGCTGCTTGTTGTAATTTACAGCAGCGATGGTTACACCAATAATAGCACCAGCGGCTAATGTAGCCCATCCCTGCGGAGTAGTGAATAAGAACTTCGCCATTGCCACAGTTGCTTTTTTAATTGAGATCCAAAGACCTGTGAATGCTGTACCAAGTCCGAGAGTAGTAGCAGTAGTTTCTGCTTGAGAAGCTGCAACGGCATTTGTACTTGCTGCATTGGCTAATTCATCAGTGGTTGTCTTTAGGAGTTCACCTCGAAAACCGTTTGCTGATAGGATTGCTTTTATTTGTTCATCATTGAGGGTGGATTGAGCTATTGCTGCTTTGAGAGTTTCAGTGGTGTAAGAACGGCCAATATCCTTCAATTTCTTTATTGAGTTGCCTGCTTTTTCTATAGCCTTTAATGCGTCTGGAGTCTTGGCGAGAGATTTCAGTTGCGTTATTTTTATTAAAATGCTATAATAAACATAAAAGTATGTTAAATTGGAGAGAATTATGACAGCATATGAATTATATGAACAAATAGAGAATGCGGCTGAAGATCAAAATGGTCATTATGTAGTTAATGAACTTATTCAAGCATATTATTATGCAGATATGGTGCCTGAAGTCATTGTATATATTCAAGAGGTCTTTAAGTGTGATGAAGATACGGCAAAAGAGGTTTTTAAAATATTTAAAAAAGAAAATGCACAATGCTTGCTAACACCAGAACAAGCAGCAGCTAATTAAGCCGCTTGTGAAATGGATAGGTTGGCACAGCAAAACAAACCAAAATGCCCAACATGTAATTCAACAAACGTTAAGAAAATTGGAACAGGTGAGAGAACAGTTTCAGTTGCTGTGTTAGGTATCTCTTTCAAATTTTTTTATTTAAAAACAAATGTTCTGCCTTAACAAAAATAGCAGTTATTGGTATTATTATGTGGGAGTGCCATGTAAATATAGCACTAGGATGAAAACTGTTCGTTCTGGACAATACAAACCCTGTATAGAAATAATTACAGGAAGGAGGGGAGAATTGCTAGAATGAGATCCAAAGTCCCAAAGTTTTAACACCAAATTCTATTTATAATTCAATATTTAATTTCCCTTTTATGAAATGCGGCTTCTTGAAATAGATGTCGCTCTTTTTCTTGCATTTAATAAATTCTCCCTTTTCCATTACGGCGAGGAGAAATCTTTGATTGATTTTTACTCGTTAGTCGAAACACTACGACCAAACATATTACTGAAAATCATAAAATCGCAATATGCACTATGCATTATTAGCAAATTACATTATGGCTGTAATTTACTAAGAGGATGGGTATGTCTGTGGGGATTGCTCTCTGTGTAAAGAGTGCCGTCCTGCTCGTTGTCCATTGTCAATAGTACTTAGGCACCTATCAGCTCTCACCAATATTTCCATATACCAGCATAATCAATTTTTTCTACTTTCGTAACCTCATCCGCAGTTAAGGGATTATGGTTTGATATGCATTAGCCGGATTTCTCCGGTCTTACATGAATGTAAGAAACTTTCGAGCATTTACTCCTCCATGTATAGTTTATACTCCGCTGAAAAGTGTTTGCAGAGTCTTATTAAAAACCCCATGTATCCATAGACTTGTAGACAACGCCATTATGTTGTTTCCTTATCTATGATTGTCCAACTAAAATCCCTCGCCAAAGTGATCTTAATTGTATGTCACCCTATGTTACCATAGGATCAAGCAAAGTTTTTAATGAAATAATTGATGCCAAACAGTCCGGCACCCAGACCGACGGTCCCGAGGGAACCGAGGGCTCCTTTTGTGGAGTTGTTCAAAGTCGAGATAAGACTGAGTAGGCTGTTAAATCCGGAAATTATGTTGTCGGACTTAAAAATCTTTTCAACAGCATCGCCAAAACTGCTCCAAATGTCCAGCATACTGCTTAGGGAACTGTCAGTGGCGTTTTCTGCTTTCTTCAATTCGCCTGATATTTGGGAGGAGATGTCGCCGGACATTATTTCTGACACTTTTGAAGAAATATCCTTTGATAATTTTTCCAGATCCTTCTTCATCCCGTCTAAACTCTGCAGAGACTTTGCGTCCGGTTTTACCTGAAGTTCCAGAGGCTTTATCTGTCCATTGATTTTCTCAATGTCTTTATTGATGTTTTTGACTGATTTGGCTTTATCCAAAGCCGCCTGCAGTTCAATTGTGTTATTGGTTGTAGCCATTTAAATCCTCCGTTTCTGAAGTAATAATGGTTGGGCAGCGGCTCTCCATGAGAGAAGCGGAGAGCCGCGCCTGGCTGTTTTTTATATAGGGCAGATGTACCGGCCCTGTATGCAGCTTTTCAACAATTATGCTTCTGTGGAATTGTCTGCATGCTCATCAGCGGGTGCCTCGCCCAGCTTCTGAATTAGGGCGATAATGCCGTCCTTTTCATCGAGCAGGGAATTGATGGCGCCGTAGAGCATGGATTTCAGTCTGTATTCATTTTTTTTCATCTTAAAGTATTCTCTTATCATTTTTTCCTCTTTTCTGCGCTGTTTTGATTGCGCAAAGACTATGGTTTACGAGTTTGCGGACAGGCGGCGTTAAAAGCCTTCCTTCAGTTTTTGCCTGTAGACCTCTTGAATGAGGTCCATGGATATTTCGACTTCGCCGTTTTCCAGTCCGTTTTCTTTCAGTATTTTTTCGTACTTTTCGTAAGTACGGATACAGTGAGTAAAGCTGTCCTTGTTGCAGGGGCGTCCCTCGGAAACAATGGTGGCAAAATTGTTGATTTCCCACCGCATATCGTCGATTTGTTTATCCACAAACATGCGGGTAAGTTTTTTGATATCCGAGCAGATTTCTTCGTCCCGCCTGTCCGATTTTTTGTTATCGGCTTCCTGTTTTTTCTGCAGGGCGGAAAGATTTTGGGAAGTCTGCAGCAGGAGAGTGCGTTCTTCCCTTCTTTTTCGCGTCCATTTGGTCTCAAGTCCAAGTTTTTCCGTTGCCCATCCAAGGGCGGAAACCATCGCTTTTATGCCAAGCAGCATTGCAAAAACGGATAGAAACAGAGCCGTGAAATTTATTTTGGTAAGTTCTGTGATTGCATCCATTTTATTGCTGCCTTTCAGGCGTCAACTGCTGCAAAGCGGCTTCCAGTAAAATTCGAATCTGCTCCTCGGTGATGACTTCCTTTTTGGAATTAAACATTTGGCAGACAAAGCGGATAACATACTCTCGTTTTTCTTTGCCGGACTTCGGAGCGTCGAAGAGCATTTCAGCAGCTAATACTGCTTTTTCTACCCATTTTGCAATGGTGTTTAGTTGTGCAGCGGATATCTTGGATTTGATAAGGGGGAGGATATAGCCGGTAATGACTGCACCCAGAACAGGGATGCACAAAAGTATAATATTAAATAAAAATTCGTTCATAATGGTATGCTCCTTTTCTAACGCAGCGCACAATACCATGTTTCACTACCCACAATGCCGTCCTGCCTTAAACCATTATTTTTCTGAAATGAAATTGTGGCGTTATGGCAGCCGGGGCCAAATATGCCGTCGATGCCGTTAGGGTTATATTTTTGGCAGATTAGATATGCCTGCCAGATTGTCACAAAAATGCTTTTGGAGCCTTTTCTGATGATATGGGAAGCAGCGGCAGCTTTGGAGGCAGCGCCAAATAAACCGTCCGCAGGCAGTATGCCGGCTTCTGTCTGCCATGCACTGACAAGCGCTTTTTTGGTCTTTGGACCGAAGCAGCCGTCAATGGAAAGTCCTGACTGATAATGCGTGTTGAGCCAGTTTTGGACGGCCTTGATATCGGAGGCTATCTGTAATTTGTCAGTGGCAGCAGAGGGCTGCGGCGTGGCAGAGGCGGACGGCTGCACTGTAGGAGCAGCAGGGGGCTGCGCAGCGGACGGTGTGACAGAGGACGCTTCCGTGGTGGAAGCTATATCGGAACTTGCGCCGAGTATTTGATTGACTGCGGCTGCAATGTAAGGGTGTTTGTTGTATAAATAATCACCGGGGCAGGCTTTGGCGGCGAACCAGCGGTGGACGGTCATATTCTGTTTTTCAATCTGCCCCACAAGTGTTTTGTCGGCCTGCCATTTTAATTCGCGGATATGATTCCGGCGGCAGATATCGGCGACTAAGGCAATCAGGGAAGCCATGGCTTTGTCGGAGACATGCCAGCCTGTATCTGCGCCGCCGTCGTTTGCCACTTCGATGGTAACGGCACGGTGGTCGTTTGCCTTGTTGGAGGTACACCAGGAGCGGTCTTTTTCCTCCACATACAGGGCAATCCGCCCGTCGCTTCCGATGCCGTAATTAGATGAGGCCTGTCTTGTTTTGGGTGCAAACACATCGCCGCATCTTTCTACGGATAAATTTCCTGCCATACAGTGGATGGTGATGGTGTCAATTGCGTGGTTTCGGGGGCTGGTCCGGTTGGGGCTTATTCTGGTATAGCATATTAAAGGGCTGTTTGTGTAGTTCATTTGTATCTTCCATGTCCGCTTTGATGGGCGCATACTGTCCTGTGTCCATCAAAACGGAATCAAAATCAGTGTTTTAAGTAACAGTAAAAAAAGAGGGCAGCCAAATGACTGCCCTCCATAGCAGATTATTCCTCGATTAAGATGAGGTCAAGGATATTGTCGTCTGCATCTGCAAGCAAGTCGCAGGTGATGGTAAGAGTGCTCGGGTCTCCGGAATTGGAGAAGCTTAAAGACATGTTGGACTGCGGTGCGCACTTGGCAGCAACAATGCGGTAAGGCAGCACTTCGTCATTTTCTGTCTTCATAATGGTATCGCCGTAAACAGTAAAGTTCTTCGGGAAGCTGGTGGACTTGATGTTAATCCGCTGAACGCCTTCGTTCATCTCTTTCATGTAATATACGATAACCTTATCGCTGCCGGAAAGGGCAGTAGAAAGAGTTACGACTTTGTCTGCAACTGTGCATGCAAGCTCAGTGCCGCAGTCGTCATCTGCCGCGTATACAACAACCGAGCCGGCAACAGGCGCCTCAGCAAGGGTAATTTCCGTGCCTGCCTCGTTTACAGCAGCTTCTACTCTGGTCACGAACTTAGCGGACTTGCTTACTTCGCCGCCGGTAATGAGCTGCCACAGCTTAACGCTCTGAACCTGTGTCTCGATGGTAATGGTGCCGCCTCTCTCACCGGAGAACTGCACGCGCTTGGGATGTCCCTTGCCGCCGTAAGCAAATACGGATTCGCCCGTAAGCTCCGTGGTGGAAACGTTTGCAAAGTCTAAATTAAGAAAAGGTTTCTTTGTGGCATAATCCACAAAAATGAGGTCACATACCTCTCTGTTTGCCATAGTAGCATTTGACATAGTAAAATCCTCCTTTAGGGTTCTTGATTGATTTTTTTGAACCATGCGGCTGCGTCGAAGTGTTTGTCTTTATCACCCCATGCCGCAACGCTCATGGATTGGATAGCATAAATGCTATTGTTGGAAAGCCGAAAGAAGCAGTCCCATAGCTGAAACACTGTTAAATCCCAGATGTTCAGTATGTTGAGCGACTGGCTTTTGTTTGCGACGGCAGATATGATATTGCCCAGTTCCATATTGTCGTCCGTTTTGCCGGAAGCTTCTTTTCTGGCTCTTCCCTGTTGCAGTTTTTTCGCGATTTCCAGCGCCTTTTTGCTTTTTACCTTTGATAAATCTTCCTGTGCGGCGGACTTGAAGTGATTGCGCTGACGTATAATGTCGCACACAAGGGCATAGTTTTCCTGGGAAATCATGCCAATCCGGCGCTCGGTTTCATCGCAGATAAGAAAGCAGTTGTCCTTCTTTGCGTAAACCACTTTTTCCTGTATAAAAAATTGTAGGGCAGACTGTAAGAGCAGAGCCATTTTTTCATTGGCAGTCAGCAGACCAAACAGGTTTATCTGCGCAAGTTCCGTGCCTGCAAGCTTTTCATACTCCTCGGAACAGCCGATTAAATCGAAATATGCTTTTACATTCATAAACAGAAGGGAGAGGTAGTACTGATAGGCAGCAAAACCGGTGGAAGCAATATCTCTTAATTTGGGAGATAGGATACTGCAGGTGTTTGGAATCACCACAGGGTCGGGGGAGAGCAAATCAAAATAACTTAGTTTCAAAACATCACCTCACATTTTTTATTTTTGACAATAGAATTTTCGCGGAGCGTGGATTCTATTGTTGGGCAACAAGAGAAAGAGGCAGGTGACGATACCACAGAAGGAGCAGCACCGCCACCTGATGAAAAAGAAGTTTTCCACCATTGATATATATGAAGCAAAAAACGCTTATAAACGGCGTAAAATCAAGGAAAACCGGAAATTTCTATTTCGTGACATTTTGCCTCCTCTGCCTGTGTTTTCGCAGGCGGGCATCCGCCGCCATTTTCCTTTTGGCGCAGGGCGTGCAGTACATTCTCCGGTTTCCGGTGTTTTCAATGAGAGCGCCGCACAATCTGCACCTTTTATACTTCTGGTGTTCGCGGACATGGTAGTGCTGTTTCTGCCACATAACGAGATAGCCCGTCAGACATTTGGAGAAATAGCGGACGTAAAAATTGTCCTCATTCATAAAGTCATATATGCTGTTATAGGTTTTCTCCGGCTCGTAGAGGTCGATGGGTTTGCAGTTGTCCAGAATTTTTTTAAGAAAGCCCTCGATAAGCTTCTTATAATCTATCCATGACAGCTCTATCTTTTGCATTTGGTAAAAAAGCCGCAGCTCGGAAGCTTTTTCCGTTGCCGTATATAGGGTAGAAGTGATTTCCTCTGTCGTCATGTATTCTCCCTTTATCCATTTCAGGTACAGCTTCTTTGGGGTCTTCAGCAAATCCATATAATCCTTGTTTAAAATCACTTCTTTGTCAAAGTACCTGGTATAGAGATTGTTGATTTTCTGCCGCAGCAGGCTGCACCAGTTGGTTTCTTTGGAGATGGACTTGCAGCCTTTGTAGGAGACGGATGACCATGCGTTGAAGAGCTGTCCTGCATCCGTATCCAGCAAATTCGGCTTGACAGTAAAATGAATAGTTCGTGTATAAACCCGCCTTTTGTTGTCATCAGCCCAGAGGAGGGAGCAGAAATCTCTGAAAATTTCTTCTTTCTCCTCTTCTGAACTGCTCATTGTATAATCCTCAACGATATCGTATAAGTATTTATCTGTGTTCATTTTTTTCCTCAAATGTGTAATATTTTCCAAGGTATTCATAGGAGTCTTCCGTCTGTGAGGGAAGCTCGTTTATGGTAATCCTGCGCTCTGTGTCGGCATTATCTTTTATGTTTTTCAGAATATAGTCGCCGTAGGCAGCCCACGCTAACGCCTTGCTGATGGAAAGGCTTTGATAGGAGACCATGATACAATAATTGGCAGTGTGCTCCTCATCAAGCTGTAACTCCTCCGACAGTTTTTCCTTGAAGCGTTTTACGGTTTCTTCTATGTGAAAGTAAAAATTTTCATCCTTCGATTTTTCCCGGTTTAGCTCCATGTGGCGGCGCAGCTCGTCGGCGTAACCATTGATATAGCGTCTTGTGATTCTGGCAAGATGTCGGTCTGATAAATCGAACTTACTGTTTAAAACGAGAGGTCTGACGGCGGCAAGGTCTGCTGAAGAATTGTCCCACAAAATATGCTTTTTTTCCCATGCGCAGATATACTGACACAATTCATTCATGGGAGAAGGGGAGTGATAAGCGTTTAGCAGCAGTTGGTTTTCTTTGTTCTCCATCTTCTTGTTTTTCTCCGACAGGGTGCGGTATTTCTGCAATTTGTCCGGGTAGTTAAAAAGCAAAAAATAGGGAAGCCGCTTTAAATGCTGTCTGAGCCCATAGTTCATATGCCAGCGGATGCCGGTTTTGAGAAAGTCGATTTCTTTTCCCTGAAAAATGCGAAGCAGGGAGGCGTAGTCGGCATACAGTTTTTTGACGGCTTCGTTCGTGGTATAACGGTTTTCTATGCTGGTCGCGGCGTTGGTGATTTCCCCAATGCGGTTATCCCTCGTCAGAATCTCGTAGGCGGTAATATTCTCTTTTGTGTAGGGTTTCGGCTCGGTGGTCGCTTTATCCTCAAGGTCTAAGATAATGGGCTTTTCAATCTTGGAAGCAGTCACAATGGGCTCGTTGCAGAGAAAGAAAATATCCCCGTCAAAGTCGGCGCCTCCCTGTTGGGGAGCGGATATATCATACATGTTGAACATTACAATATCCTGGTCTTTAAAATGGGAAAACCAATTTGCAGTCAGTTCGTTTCGGGCAATTCTGATTCGGTTTACCTCGGAAGGGTCCACCAGCGGCGAACGGAAGGAGGTAATATCGCCGCAGTCAAAATTGCCGCTGTAAAGTTCCCTTTCTTTCAGACATCCGACAGGTTCTTCGCCGATTGCGTACTGTAAATAGCCTATCATATCGCCCACGCCGGTATGGTAGAAGCCGGAGCAGTAAATTTTTCCTACCTTTGCTTCATCGATGGCTTTCTTTAATTTCCGGTATAAAAATTGTTTGACTGCCGGGTCATGCAGCATGGCGTCATGCAGAAGCGCTGCCTCCAGATACTTGCTTTCCGGTTCGTAACCGTCCGTGTCTGTGATTCCCATAAATTTGTAGGTATAGAAGATGTCTCCCTTGATGATTTTTTCAAAAAGGGCGGTTGTGTATTTGGCAAGCTTGATGATTTTTCCGTCGTTTTGCGCATCGAGAATATCATAGGAAGGTGCATCCTTGTTTTCAAAAGCGTCAATATAGTTGGGATTCCACAAATCAAGGCATTGCAGGTACTGGAAATTCATGCGTGTATATTTATTCAAATATTTTACATGGTGGCTGTATTTGCTGATTCCAAGCTTGTATGCATATTTTTTCAGTGTGTCTCCATATACATTCCATGCGCCGGCGCCGTATGTTTCATAAAAAAGCTTGTGTCCCTTAAACATGGAAGTATTCCAGATACAATCGACTTCATCTATGGCGTGTACATTGCCGTAAATATCGGTGATGGTTTCATAGCCCCACTCCTTTAAAATCTTCCGAAAAGGAACGTAGACGGAGTAGCCCTTGATAAAGGGAAGCCGTATCTGGGCGCCAATGGCGTTGTAATCCAGTCCCAACTGTGCGCTTATCTGTTCTGTAAATTCCCATTCGTGGCAGCCACAACCGTCAAAGGGAGAGATCTTTAGGTCGCGATAGTCTTCCTCCACTTCCTTTGCTATGTAAATTTTCTTTTTACCGGTATTTTTGTCGATATACTCCTTTTCTTCTTCCACCACGTATTTAATCAACTGGTTTTGCAAGGTTTTTTCATATTCGCCAACAATGACGATATGGGGCATGTAATTGTGAATCAGAGTACAGGAACTGAATACCAGACCTCTTTGCGCCTCATATTTGGAAATAACACATTTGTCCACCTTGATGTCCATTTGGGTGATTTGGAAGAGTGTATCAAACATAGCGTCGCATACAAAGGCAGTGATGCCTTCCTTGGCCTGTGAAGCCGATTTTCCAAAACGGGAATAGTGGACGCCATTGTAGGTAAAACCATTTTCCAAAAGATATTTCAACTCATTTTCCTGATTTGGGTTCTTTTTCGCGACGACCAAAATCACCTCACTGATATGGGTGGAGGTTCTGCCTCGAAGCCGCTCAATCTGGTCGAAGAGGAGGGAATCACTCTGTGCAACCAGATATTCATTTTCCATTTCCGTTTCTCTATTCATTTTTACATCAAAGTTCTGGCTGATAATCTCTTTGATGGGAAGTTTTACAAGCGTGTACTGTTTTTGTTCCATAATTTTCCTCATTTCTGCGCTTTTCTATTGTGCAAAGCCATATGTGGCGTTTTCCAATCTGTTCTTTACCGGATACTCAGATTCTTTTTACATTGCTCGTCAAATCTTTTGTCTCTTGCGATACGCTCCGCGATGTTTCCACGCGGATTTGTGGTGTCAAAATCAGAGGGGTAGAGGACACCTCCGAATGTCTTGTGATTTGTTTTGTACTTTTTTCTTTTGTAAAAAAACTTTGTCATGTGTATTCCGTCCTTTCTTTTTGGCTTTGTGGGATAATATGTACTTCTACATTTCGGATACAAAAAAGCCACACAAAAAAGAACAAGCGTTCTAAAAATCTATTGACAATTAAGAACAGATGTTCTATACTATAGATACAAGAACGAGTTCGCAAGGGAGTATATATGTTATGGAAAAAGTTTTGAATTTCTATTATGAGAACAACGCAAAAAGGCTCCACAACGTTGTCAATCAGATATTTTACAGGAAATATGGCGGGATTACCGGTAAGGACATGGACGAGTTCTATTCGGTTGCCAATGATGTGTTTGCCGACATTATGACGAATCACAGATACGATGCGTCAAAGGGGGATTTTGAAGGCTTTCTGTACCGTGCCTTAGGGCTGGCAATTGCCGATGAGTTTAAAAGGCAGAATTGTGATAAGAGGAAAATGAAACGAACGCTTTTAGATGAAAATGGCAGTCCGGTTTTTGATAAAAACGGCAGACCAAGGCATGTATCGCTGCCCGATATTTCTATCGAGGCGCCCATTGGGGAGGGCACGGATTTGACAATCGGGGATATGCTTCCTTCCGATTTTAATATGGAAGCTGTTTTGGAGCGGGAAGCGATTTCAGATGAGAGGATAGAAGCGTATCTGAAAAGGCTCTCCAAGATACAGAGAAAAATCATAGAGATGAAACTGGACAAGGTGCCGGTTTTAGAGATACAAAAAAAGCTGAAACTGAGCGATAAGCAATACAAACAGCATTTTCGGGAACTGCGTTCGTTTGCCAATATCAGTGTTTTGCAAGGTCGTAATAAATTACCTGAAACGGAGGAGAAAGAAATGAGTAAAGCAACACAAACGATGGAAAGCTGTAAGACGGACAGAATCAGTGTCGCTTCTATTATTAAGAGGATTGACCGGCATACGATTCGTTTTGACCATCCTCTTCAGAGAGAGTCGGATCAGTGGTCGCCTGCCATGAAAGGGAATCTGGTGTCCGATATCTTACAGGGCAATAAGCTGCATCCTCTGATTTTTGCGGAACAAATTATCAACGGCGTGCCAATTATCTGGGATTTGGATGGCAAGCAGAGGTGTACGAACGCCTATTTATTCTTTAAAAACGGATACAAGGTATCCAAAAACATCAGGCGTCCCATGATAACCTATCAGACTGTCAAAAGGGATAAAAAGGGGGAAGAAGTGCTGGATGCGAATGGCTTCCCCGTTGCCATCAACGTGGAATTTGATATCAGGGGAAAGCGGTTTGACGATTTGCCGGAGGAGCTGCGCGACCGTTTTCTGGAGTACAGCTTCAATTATGACCAGTATCTGAACTGCTCCGAGGAGGATATCGGATACCACATCGAACGGTACAATGACGGAAAGCCGATGACTTCGCCGCAAAAGGGGATTACCCGATTGGGAACGGAATATGCGGAACGGGTCAAGTCCATATCCAATATGCCGTTTTTCAAGGATATCGGTGGCTACAAGGTATCAGAGTTCCGTAACGGAACGGTCAACCGCGTGGTGGTGGAGTCCATCATGGCGGCAAACTATCTGGACAAGTGGAACAAGCTGGAGGATATGTGCCAGTATATCAAGGAGCATGGCAGCCCATCCGTCTTTGAGGAATTTGAGGATATGGTGGAGAGAATGGAAAAGGCCGTGAGCAGTGAGGTTGCGGATATGTTTGATTCCAAGGACAGCTTTCTGTGGTTCGGCCTGTTTGCCAGATTTGTCAAAACCGGTGCGGCGGATGCGTGGTTTGTGGCATTTATGGCGGAATTTGCCCGTTCCCTGCATGGTAAAAAGATAAACGGCGTATCCTTTGACACCATCATAGAAGAGACAAAGGCGACCAAGGACAAGGGGATTGTCACCAAAAAAATCAATCACCTTGAGGCGTTGATGAAAATGTATCTTAGTGCAGAGATGAAAGCGGCTTCGTGATATTTTCTGCCGCTTTAACAAACTGCAGCACATCCTCCGGTGCTTCGAGGCTGTAAAGCAGTCCATAAGGAATCCGGTAATCCCAATCCACGGGGATGGAGACCAGACCGGGATGCACTTCCTGCCAGCATTCAATGGTAAGGAGTGCGTTGCCGGCTTCCGCACAGCGGTTAAAAACGGATAAATCATAAAAAGGCGGCGTATCTTCAATCTGAATCTGCGGATGGTTTTTCTCTAAATCATTGCGTATAAAATCATTGGTGCCGGAATCGCCGCGCCGGACCATCATCAGGGTTTCCCCATATAAGTCTTCTATGCGGATGCAGCTCTTGGCGGCGAGACGGTGATCTCGCGGCAATGCAATCATTTTCCGGTACTGACCAAGCGGCAGAAAATGACAGCGGGAAAGCCATTCCTTTGAGTCGCATACACCGATAAGGAAGTCAAATTTTTCTCCAAGTTGTTCAATTTCTTTGAGGATACCATCATGATTGTCCTCAAAGGGAACGAGATGCAGCTTGTATGACGGAAAAGTCTGGTTCACACGATACCATAAATCCATAAAAGGCTTTGCGGGGTTCAGTAAGGAAGTGCCGACGCAGAAAGTGTTGTCCTTTGCACGGACGGTCGCCCGTGCGCCGGAAATGGATTTTCGGGAATAATCCATCAAAAACTTGGCGTCGCGGTAAATAACGGCGCCGGCCTCGGTCAGGCGGACTCCGGAAGGAGTGCGTTCTGTCAGTTTTAACTGCAGGTGGCATTCCAAAGCGTTAATCTGCTTCATCACGGCAGTGGGGGAAATATACAAGGCTTCTGCAGCTTTGGTAAAACTGCCGTAGTCGATGACGGCAATAAAGGTATCTAAAAGCGGATTATACATAGTTTCTCCTGTAATGTTGTATGAACTAATAGTTTATACAACAATAACATATTGGAGATTCCGCGTCAAGAAAGAGGGCATTATACTAAGGATAGAAGAAAGACAGACAAGAATGGAGGTTTCCGAATGGCAAAGAATCTAATTGTGTTTTACTCAAGAGCGGATGAAAATTATGTCAATGGCATGATAAAGCATCTGGATATTGGCAATACAGAGGTGGCGGCCGGTATCATCGAAAAGTTTATTGATGCAGATGTCTTTAAAATCGAGCAGATGCAGGCTTATGACAAGGATTACAATACCTGCATCGCGCAGGCGCAGGAGGATCAGAGGCGGGACGCCAGACCGGAGTTAAAAGCTTATCCGGACAGCATCGACGGTTACGAAACCATTTATCTGGGTTTTCCCAATTACTGGAGCACCATGCCGATGGCAGTGTTTACCTTTTTGGAGCATTTTGATTTTAGCGGCAAAACCATTAAGCCCTTTTGTACCCATGAAGGAAGCGGCATGGGAAGCAGCGAAAGGGATATCCGCCGATTGTGTCCCAATGCGAAGGTCGAAAAGGGGCTTGCCATCCGCGGCGGCAGTGTGAAGCAGGCAGACAAAGAGATTGAAAGATGGCTGTAAAGGGGGAAGGTTTGGTGGAGAAAAAGGAAATGAGCGTGTTCCCGACGGGGGAACCCAATGAAATGTTTGCAAAGTATTTTATCGGGCAAAGTTATCTGAATATGCTGTCAACCGAGCAGGTGACGATTGGCAATGTGACCTTTGAGCCGGGCTGCCGCAACAACTGGCATATTCACCATGCTGACAAAGGCGGTGGACAGATGCTGCTTGTGACTGCCGGTGAAGGCTGGTATCAGGAATGGGAGCAGCAGCCGAGACATTTAAAGGCCGGTGATGTGGTGCATATTCCGGCAGGTGTAAAGCACTGGCATGGCGCAGCGGCCGATGCATGGTTCCAGCATCTGGCGGTCGAAGTGCCGGGTGAAAACTGTCGTACAGAATGGTGTGAGCCGGTGGACGATGAAGCATATCAAAAATTAGAGAAATAGCAGGAGGGAAATGAAAAATGGAATACACAACATTAAACAATGGAGTAAAAATGCCGGTGCTTGGGTATGGTGTTTATCAAGTGGACCCCGCGGAGGCGGAGAGGTGCGTTCTTGATGCAATCAGCGTGGGTTACCGCTCGATTGACACTGCACAGGCATACGCAAACGAAGAAGGGGTAGGAAATGCAATTGTAAAATGCGGTGTTCCGCGCGAAGAACTGTTTATTACAACAAAAGTATGGATTAGCAATGCCGGCTATGAGAAGGCAAAGGCTTCCATTGAAGAATCCCTTCGCAAGCTGCAGACAGATTACATTGATTTACTGCTGATTCATCAGCCGTTCGGTGATTATTACGGAACCTACCGTGCGATGGAGGAGGCTTATAAAGCAGGTAAGGTAAAGGCAATCGGGGTCTCAAACTTTTATCCGGACAGGTTCATTGATATCAGCCATTTTGCAGAGATTAAGCCGGCTGTCAATCAGGTGGAGACACATGTATTCCAGCAGCAGAAAACTGCTAGGGAATATTTAAAAAAACATGGTGCACAAATTGAGTCGTGGGGACCCTTTGCAGAAGGTAAAAATGATTATTTTCAGAATCCTGTTCTGAAGGAGATTGGTGCAAAGTATAATAAGTCCGCAGCGCAGACAGCTTTGCGATTCCTGCTTCAGAGCGATGTGGTCGTGATTCCGAAGTCTACCCATAAGGAAAGAATGGAAGAGAATTTTAATGTCTTTGATTTTAGTTTGACAGAGGAGGAAATGAGCAGAATCGAAGCGTTAGACGGCGGGGAAAGCCTTTTCTTCTCCCATTATGACCCTGAGATCGTCGAATGGTTTATGACGATGGCATAAGAGGAAAAAATATATCTGTATGTTGAGAATATGCAAAGGCAGTGCTATAATGAAATAGTATTTTAAAAACCTGCAACCAAAAGAAAGCCGGAAGACAGACAAGGGTGGACTGCCGTGAACGAAATTTTGCTTCGAAGAAAAAATAAAGTAATCATAGAAAAAGGGAGTGCCGCAGAGGCGGATAACTGCGCTATCGCCTCCATTATGAAAAATGTGGAGGCGCTTGGCTATACTTTTTCACGTGCTTTATATGAAAGGCTTCAGACATTAAGCAGGAGCGAGCTGCAGAAGTTTTATCTGGAGCTTGTTCCTGTTTTGAAAAATCTGGTGGGTGCGGATGTGGTCTATCAGCCCATGTATCCCAATTTTCCTGAATCGGTTATGGAGGCAGAGCCTGCTCGTTTGTTTTTCAATGCCATTCTGCACTATTGGTCGAGTGGCAGACTGTACCCTTATGAAAAGAAAGAGGAGCGGCTTCCTCTGTTTGACGAAACCAAAGTAAGGGTTATCGATTTGGGAACGCATCAGGACCTGCAGGATATTTTCCATCATCTGTGTCAGGCAAAGACCTCCATTTCCCAGACGGACAAGGAGGATTTGGCGTGGATTTTTCAAAACGAAAAGCCCGTTTTACCGGACGAAATTCCGTTGAAGGAAAACGCGGCGTTTATAGGGAAGCTGTATCTGGAAAATGCGCCGCTTACAGAAGCGAAGGAGATACAAAGATTTTGTAAGACGGCTACGGATGTGCTGAGACTGATTACCGCTATGTCTGACGGAGACGTCAGTCTGGCGCAGAACACAAAGTTCAGAAGCTTTAAGCGCAAAGAGAGAAGAGTCCTCATGGAGCTTTTGGCGGGCTGTGGCGCAATCGAAGAGGATATGCTGCGATACAAAAATAAATGGATTCGTGTCGGGGAAAGGCTTCACCCGTCCGAGTACAGCGCGGCACAGTTTGAAACTGTTGTCACAGCATTTTATAAGCTGCGCAACAATGTCAAAATAGAGACTTTTGCGGGACAGGTTACCGGTGCCATGGAGGCGGGGGATTATCAGTCCGCGCTCAGGCTTTTAAAGAAAAGACCCGGGGAATTAGCCAGAAGGCTGGATCATCTGTTGCGGAGTGTAGATGACAAGAGTCAGGTTATAGAGGCTTTCAAGGAGGTGGCGGCGGAGGTTTCTACGCCGGTGCTGCTGCAGGTCAGGGAGCATTTTGCACATAGAAATCCCAAGACGGATATCAGGGTATTTTTCCCGAAAGGAAGTCTTGCGCGATGTCACTTTATGGGCAATACGCTGCCGGATATTGACAAGATATATTGTGACAATATTGTCATGATTTGCGAAGAGGCTCTCATGAAAAACTATAAGGAGAGAGGTTCTCTTGGACGCGTGTATCTGTCGGAGGAATTGAAGCGTTATATAGTTCCCTTCAGCCAGAGAAGCGCAAGCAAAGCGCTAAAGGCGGTGACACGGGGTTCCAGACTGCCGTTTTTGGAGAATACAAAGGCATTCCGCGCTTTTATCTGGTGGACGAACATGGGAGAAGGAGCGGAGCAGAATACGCCTGACCGAGTGGATATTGATTTGTCAGCGGCGTTCTTTGATACAAACTGGAATTATATGGAGCATGTTTCGTACACCAATCTGCGCTCCAAGAACTACAACGCCTGTCATTCGGGGGATATCGTAAACGGCGGTCCTGCGAGCGGCGCGGGCGTCAGCGAGTTTTTGGACGTGGATATCGATTCTGCAATTGAATATGGGGCAAGGTATATTGTCTATCAGGTCTATAATTACACGGAGCAGAAATATGCCGATATACCAAATGCTAAATTCGGTTGGATGGGCAGGGAGGACGTAGGCTCCGGTGAAATTTATGAGCCCAGAACCGTGGAACAGAAGATGGATTTAGCGGCGCAGAGTACGGTGGCCATTCCGGTGATTTTTGACTGCGTCAGACGGGAAGTGATATGGTGCGATATGAACCGGACACTGAATGGCTGTTCTAACATCTGTGGCGGCAACAATCTTGAGAGCAATTTGTCGGGGGTGGCTGCGACCTGTTACAGTATGGTAAATATAAGCAAGCCCAACCTGTATGATTTGATTGATTTGCATATACGTGCCAGAGGGCAGCGGGTGGACGATAAAAAGGATGCAGATATTGTATTTGATGTGGAATCAGGCATTACACCCTTTGACACAGAGGTTTTTATGAGTGAATATTTATAATGGTTTCTATTAGGCTATATAGGTTCTTCCTTCTTCTCTGGGTGAACAGAATCTATGATCTCCTAATGAAATAGCGGCTATGTACCGGCTTCCTTCTTTTCCTCAGATTTCAGCTCCCGCAGTCGGGGGCTAGAAAAAAGCCGGTACCATCTCCGCTTTTTTTATTGGACAAAAGAGAGCAGAATATGTCGGGCAGACAGAAAATGGCAGTGTTATACTGTAGTCACAGCAAAGGAGGTGCAAGTATGGAGTGGACGGAGGCTATCGGAGAGGCGGTCCGGTTTATGGAAGCCCACATAACAGAGGATATCACAGTGAATGACGTGGCGGAACATGTGCACATTTCGCCTTTCTATTTTCACAAAGGATTCAGTATGCTGTGTGGCTGTTCCATCACAGAATACATCAGAAACCGCAGATTGTCGCTTGCAGGAGAAGAACTGATGACCGATGGCGCAACCATAACCGAACTGGCTATGAAATACGGGTATGATTCGCCTGACAGTTTTTCGAGGGCATTCTGTCGATTTCATGGGACCTCGCCGAAAGCAGTGCAAAAAGAAAAGGCCATGTTGAAAAATTTTGCGCCCCTGAAGCTGACAATCTCTATGAAAGGTGGTTATCTGATGGACTACAGAATCGTAAAAAAGGAAAGCTTTGCGGTTATCGGGGTACAGAAAGATTTTGGCTACGATAACGCAAAAGAGGAAATTCCTGCCTTCTGGCAGGAACATTATGCTACGGGAAAGGGCGAGCATGTCTGCGGGATGTTTGGCATTAATATTGATCCGCAGATGGGAAATGAGAAATTCTCCTATCTGATAGCGGATATCTATAATCCCTCTGTCGATATCCCGAAGGGCTTTGTGGTAAGGACAATTCCGGCGTTTGAGTGGGCGGTCATTCCCTGCAGAGGCGCACTGCCGGCGTCCATGCAGGATGTCAATGTGAAAATATTTTCAGAATGGCTTCCGGCTTTAAAGGAATATGAGTTTGCAGAAGGATATTGTGTGGAGATGTATGATGCCCCGGATAAATATCCAAAGGGAACGCTCGATGAAAATTATTATGCGGAGATTTGGATTCCGGTAAAGAAGAAGTAGGACAAAATTGGTACAAAATTTTGATATTTGTGTCAACAGAAGGATATGAATACTAGCGGGAGGCTTCTTATATGGCAAGCCTCCCACTGACGTTTGTGTATTACAGGCAGCGGATTTGTTCGGAAAATTATCGGGGTTTTGTGGAAATAGGTTGAACTATATGGTATAGTAGATACGGATACAGATGGAGGGGCAGATTGAAGAGATAATTCTTCTGCGTAAAATTTACTATCAATAGGAGGAATGCATATGGATGCGCACAAGGCACTGATACAAGATATTTTTAACAATGGCACACTGATTGAGGTTCCGTTCTTTCAACGTTCTTATGTGTGGAAGGAAGACCTTTGGCAGCGTTTACTGGACGATATGGAGTTCGTTGTAAAAACGAGCAAGCCGCATTTTTTTGGCTCTATCATTCTGAAAGCAGGACGGAAAGGTAATCAGGATGATTTATTTACAGTATGCAAAACGGTTGTTGATGGACAGCAGCGACTTACTACTTTTCTGATTTTTATGAAAGTTCTCTGCTTAAAGACCGGGCAGACAACGATGTTTGATATGCAGTTCAAAATCATGGGACAAACACTTGCTCTATGTCATGGTAAAAACGATATAGCTGCTTTTGAGAGAGTGATGGCGGCCACAAAAGCTGAACCGATTGACAATCCGGTTCCCGGTTCCAAAATTGTTGAAGCGTTCAATTTCTTTGTCAATAATCTTGATGAGACAAAATTGAATATTATGACGATTATGAGGAATACACAGTTTGTTAAAATCGATTTGGATGAAGATGAGGATGAACAGCAGATTTTTGATACCATCAATTCCTTAGGTGTGAATCTTACAACATCGGAACTGCTGAAAAATTATTTCTTTAGTCGTGAAAACATTCAAGAATATGAATCAAAATGGGTGTCCGTATTTGAAAAAGATGATGACACTAAGACTTATTGGGACACAGAACTGGAAACGGGACGATTTAAAAGGGCAATGATTGATATTTTCTTTGATGCTTATTTTCAGCTTTTTATTCAAAATCGAAAATATAATATTACGAATGAAGATAAGCTAATGTATGCAAGGGTAGATCACCTCTCGCAATCCTATCAGCATTTTATTAGTACTTATTGTGGTGGAGACAAAAATGTAGTTCTTGGGGAGATGCGCGATTATGCGCTTTGCTTTATGGACACGTTCAAGTTAGACCAGTGTGAGCGGAGTGTTCCCTCTAGCTTCGGTGTTGAAAGAATCAACGTCGTAATATTTGGTTTGAAGAATACCACCATGATTCCATATATTCTTTTTGTTGCAAAGAATGTCTCCGATGAGATAGAGAGAAACAGGATTTACAGAATTCTTGAAAGCTACATCATGCGTAGAATGATTGTTCATGCGTCCACTAAAAATTACAACAATCTGTTTACGTCCTTGATTCTAAATCGTGTTTTGGATGCCGATATGTTGTCGGCAAAATTAAAGAGCGCTGGGGACGCTACAACATACACTCCCAATGACAGCGAATTGTGGAATGGGATTGAGAATTCCAAATTGGTTAACCTTCAGTCAAAAGGTATTATTTATCTTATTGAAAGCAGGATACGCCCATCCAGCAGTTCGGTAGCCTTGCTGGGATTCAATCAGTACAGTCTTGAGCATCTCATGCCAAAGAAATGGAGGAACAACTGGCCGCCCTGTTCCACAGATGAACTGGCAAGACAGCGAGACTCCATTCTTCTGACACTTGGAAATTTGGCAATTATCACGCAAGCTCTGAACGCCTCCATCAGAGACGCAGCGTGGAGCGTGAAAAAAGCCGGAAGCGGAAGTGGAAAACCGGGGCTTGACTTGTGCGCCAGTGGACTTTGTACTCTTTATGACGTTCTTCCAAAAACTGATTGGAATGAAAATGAAATTTCAATCCGCGCTAAATGGCTCTTTGAACAGGCACGTACGATATGGAATCTCTGATTGATTTCTGAACGCGCTGCCAGACCGGCAAGGGGCTGCCCAAAGGTTTTGGAATACTATCCGAACAAACAAAAACCGGCACCAGAAGCAACTCTGGAAGCCGGTTTTTCTTGATTTGAGACAATAGAAAAAGCAACTGCAGGATTCTATTGCTTATGGGACGGCGCAGTGGCAAGATGTTTTTTCCGGTATTCACTGGGCGTCATGCCGACCCTTTTTTTAAACTGTGCGGACAGGTAGTCGCCGTTGCAGTAGCCGGTCTCCATGGCAATATCCATGACAGATTTATCGCTCTGGGTGAGGAGTATCTGAACATGCCTGAGGCGGATATCGCTTAGATACTCTGAGAAGGACTTGCCGAGCTGCGCAGAAAATAAACGGGAAAAATAAGCCGTTGAAAGATGCGCTTTCTGCGCCAGTTCTTCCAGCGTCAGGTTTTTGCCGTAATTGCTTTCCATATAATACAGAGCGTCGATAATAGGCTCTGTCAGTTTTGTACTGTGGTAGACGGCCGTATTTCCGGGCAGCCGTTCCTCCCAAATCGTAGTAAACAGGCGAAGCAGCATACCCTGCAGAATCAGTTCTGTATAGGGGTGCTGCTTGTTAAATTCTTCGTACATATCCTGAAACATACCAAGAATTTTCAACTGTGAAGTTTTGCTGAAATGGCAGACCCGCTCATTATACAGGGTGTCTATTATATTTTCGTCCGTATGCTCTTTCAGGGGCTGCAGCACCTCAGGAGCAAATTTAACCAAATAACGCTCATAGGGCGCGCTGCTTTCGGAAACGGTCCGGTGAAACAGCAGCGGCGGCGACAGTGCTATGTCTCCGGCATGATATCTGTAGGAAAACAGCGGCGTTATGGTGCATCTGTCGCCGGAAACAACGTACCCAATGCTGTAGTGGTCGGTTGCCATCTGCATGGTTGGCATAGTGTACCTGCAGTCATAAACGCCATGTGTAATTGTGATTCGCATACCATCAGGCAAAGGAAATGGCATAGTGTCCCTCTTTCTCCGCGGAAGCGGCTTGATATCATATATGCTAAGATTAAAGGCCAAAATAGTCAAGATTAAAAATGAAAATCTTATTTTATTTGATATATGATAGATATAGAAGTGAAAGAAAGGAAGAGGGAGACCATGAAAAGCAGAAGTATTGTAATGCGATTGTTCCAATATATAAAGCCGCACTGGTATCTGATTTTGGCGTCTACCATAGCCGGTGTGATAAAACTGACGCTGCCCCTGCTTGCGCCGCAGGTGTTGCGATATTTTACGGACTATGTACTTGTGGAGGGCAGTGTATTTACCATGCAGCAGAAGGGTCAGGAAATTTTGAAATGGACCTTGCTTCTGATATGCGTTTATATTTTTGTCTATATCCCATGTGCTTATATCCGCCAGATTGGTTCCACCGAGGTGTCGAACCGGATTATGCATACCCTGCGCTGTGAGGTGTACGAACATCTGCAGAAAATGTCTGCTTCTTTCCACCAGCACAACAAGTCGGGGAATCTTGTGACACGAATCAATAGTGATGTGGAACAGGTGCATGATTTTGTGTGGAATGTTGCAACCAATATATGGATTGATTCCATTGTACTCGTTGTGTACCTCGGCCTGATGGGGAGCATTAACCTGCCGCTGACGCTTTTGACCGCCGTTATCCTGCCTCTTTCCGTGCTTATCACAAAAAAGATACGAATGCATATTAGAAGTGAACGCAAAAAGGTACAGCGCAATATTTCGGAAATATCAGGCTATATGCAGGAGAGAATGGCGGGCTTTGCCACAGTGAAGCTGTTTCATATGGAAGAGCATGAAAAGAAGAAATTTTTCGGCTATTCCAATGATATATACCGCTTCACCCGAAAGACAAACCGATATTTTTCCCTGGGGGAAGCGGTCACTGCTTCCATGTCGGAGATTATTTCCGCCATTATTGTGGGGCTCTCTGCATTTTGCATTATACATGGGAAAATGTCCATAGGCGAGATGATTGTATTTTATTCTTATTTGGGGTACTTTGTGACGCCTTTAAGAAGGTTTTCAGAGTTAAATGTTACCTATGCCAAAAGTGTTGCCGGCATTGAGCGTGTGTTTGAAATTCTGGATACGCCTACGGACATACAGGAAGCGGAAAATGCGATAGATTTGACGGCGGACACACCGATGCACATCCGGTTTGACCATGTCTTTTTTCACTATGACAAGGCGGACGAGGTGATGAATCTGTCGGATATTGATTTTTCCATCAGGGCCGGAGAGCAGGTGGCGCTGGTAGGCTCCAGTGGCTGCGGAAAGACGACACTCATCAACCTTTTGGCAAGGTTTTATGATGTGGACTCGGGCGCTATCACGATTGATGGGGAGAATATCTGCAATTACCGTCTGCAGTCGCTGTATGACAATATCGGCATGGTTTTTCAGGATACCGTACTGTTTTCTGAGACGATTGAAGAAAATATCCGGTACGGAAGGCCGGATGCGACGATGGAAGAGGTGGAAAGAGCTGCAAAAGCTGCCAATGCCTACAATTTTATAATGGATGCGCCGCAGCAGTGGCAGACGAAGCTCGGAGAAAGAGGAATCGGGCTTTCAGGCGGACAAAAGCAGCGAATTGCGATAGCGAGAGTCTTTTTAAAGAATCCAAGCCTGCTGATTTTGGACGAAGCCACAAGTGCCTTGGATTCAGAATCGGAAAAGCTGGTGCAGGAAGCATTGGAAAACCTGATGGAAAAAAGGACCTCCATTGTGATTGCCCACAGACTGTCCACGATTATCAACGCGGACCGTATTGTTGTGATGCATCAGGGCAGAATCGTGGAAACCGGTACACATGCAGAACTGTTGGCGAAGAATGGACGGTATACGCAGTTGTATCATATGCAGTTTGAGGGGGTGATTACGCAGGCGTAAGGGGGAGACTTGCGGCAAGTCACGCCGTCCAAGGTCCCTTATTCCTATTAAGACGCGCTCTCGCTCGAATAAAAACGCAGCGGTACATAAGGCGCCAAAAGACGGCGCCTAAGTGCCGGCGTTTTTATACGGTCTTAATAGGAATAAGGGGACTGGGGCGGCTGAATGCGGCAAATGCGGGTACTTACGCCTGGGGAGTGTTTGGATAAAGGGCAGCAGGCGTGGGATATACGCGGGTTTTGTTTGGACAAATGGCAGCAGAGCGCCTTCCTGTGCAGACCGTTTAAAAACGTCAGTACTTGGCGAGGTTTTTTCGAGCCTAGTACTGCTACGTTTTTATCCGAGCGAGAGCGCGTCTGAACAGGAAGGCACTCTGCTGCCTGCGTGACTTACTGCAAGTGCAAATTTGATTATGGAGAAAGGAATAGCAGAGAGCAAAAGCACCGTTGGACATCATTATGGTTTTGTATTACAATAGCGGTAACGATTTCCGGCGGAGGTGATGATTTGTTTGGCATATTCGGAAAAAGAAGGAAAGAGCAGCCGCCTGTTGAGGTAAAAGATTCTCGGGAACAAGCGGGAGAAAAACCAGCGGTGAGTCGGCCATCTGTTACAGTAAAGGATAGTTGGGAGAAATCGGCGGAAAGGTATGCGGCAGGCGTTCTGGTGGAGGTCAGGGACGGGAAGGGCTGTCTCAGGGAGGTTTATGGGGAGACGGAACAAGCAACTTACCTGACCTTGATGCTTCAGGAACAGCCCTTGCTGCAATTGCAGGGCGATGAGTATTTCTGCCCTACTTGTGAGAAAATATTGAAGAGCGGGTATGGTTTGGAGCAGACGCAGGAGTTTTGGCAGAACCGGTTAAATGAAGATTTATCACTCGAGGAAGCGGTGGAAGGAATCAAGCCCATACTGGGACTGTTAAAATCCGGTTATTACGTGGTAGTGGACACGCAGTTGTGCCCCACGGACGGGCATGGACATTTGTTTTGTGAAGTGCCGAATGAGGAAGAATATGTGACCGGAACCTGTATTTATTACTATGGAATTGAGCATAAAAATTGCTATGGTATGTGGGGCAATAACAGACCTTATTTTACGGTTGCGACGGAGCCAAAGGCGAAACTGCGGCAGGAGAGAGTTGACGATTATAGGGAAAAGCCGCGGGGACGCGCACTGGCATATTATATGGACGGCTATATGACAGCATTGCTGGACGGGCATCACAAGGCAATGGCAGCAGCATATTTGCATCAAAAAGTACCTGCGCTGGTCATCATACCGGCTTATTGCACGACGCATAGGGAGAAGAATGGCGAGATGACAAAGGCGGTTTCGGCAGGAGAATTCTGCTGGAATTGTGCGCCACATCATTTGGAGTATTCTCTGTATAAACCCAATGAAAAAATTGGTGCAGACGCCATGCAGCAGATATTAAAAACCATTCCTGCCTATGGAACCATTGTGGCTGATGAAAAGGGTAAGGAACTCGCCGGATACTATCCAACGGTGGATGAAATGGCGAGTCTTGACTTAGTCGGAGAAATAACGGAGCAAAGACTGCGGGACATTCTGGACGGCAGAGAAGTGCCCGAGGAAGGGGAGGTTTTGCATTATATTAGGGCGCTTGTTGTGCAGAAGCATGCTTCCCTGTTGGAAATTGCCGGGTTCTTTTTACAACAGTATGCGTACTGCAGGGAACGCTACGCAATCATAAAGGAATTGACAAGGCTTGAAAAAAGCGATGCTTTGGTTGATTTTCTGATTCAGGTTATGGTGGATTATGAGGAGGATTATCCGGAAATTAAGGATTTGATTCTGGATTATCTTTAAAGGAAAGATGACAGGAGGATTTTTTATGACAAAAGAACTATTATATGCAGCATTTGACAGTAAGTATGAAGAATTGAAGCAGGCATTAGAGGGAAATGACTTGAAAAAAATGAAAGAATTGGCATTGGAGGTTCATGCCATGGTACATCCTGCTGAAATCTCTGGCAGAAGCGAAAAGACGATTGCAGATTATATTTTGGCTTATATGATGTCTGGCAATCAAAATGCGCTGGTGCCAAGAGAAAAATGGGACTCCGATCTGCATTATGCAGGAACAAAGACGGTTCCCCTGTGCTGGCAGTTCTGGCACACATATCGCATAGAAGATTTGGTCAGCAATATTCTGATGGCGGATCAGGAACAGATTTTTAACGAAGAGTGGCGAAAAAAAACAGGTGCTTCCATCAGTGACACGGGCAATGCGCTCGAATTTGAAGAAGCAGTCGAATTTGGAAAGAAAATTCATGTTGAAGCGCTTCGGGATTATATGATTGCAGTTGGAAAGAATACACGCAGTATAATTGAAAAACTGACATTGGAGCAGATACAGTCGATGGCGCCTGCAACATGGGTGATGAAGATACTGGAAGTTGGCGGCGTAACGACGGATTTCCGTTCTATATGGTTGCTGGTATATTGGGGGAGGCTGACAAGGGGCGGTATGATTCTGACACCTATGACCAATCATCATATGATGCACTTACCGGCCTGCTTAAATCATTTGCTAATATTAGATTAGTTTTTTAAAAAATCACTAAATTCTTTCAGTTCCTTTTTGGTTTCTTCGGAAAGGCTGTTAAATTCTGTATTCTGAATAGCGCCTTCCAATGTATATAAATGAACCAGGCATACGGAAGGATAGGTTTCCTTTAGCTTTAAAAATGCTTGTTTGGAACCTTCTGCAATCAGCTTTTCCGGGGAATCGATGCCGACAGCCTTTAGCTTTTTTTCCATTTCTTTGCCGATATTCATCATAGAGGTTAATTCTGTCATATTTGCTCCCATCTGCCATTTATGGAACCTGCAGGCTTGCTTTCTGTTGACGTTTATTATATCATGACAGAAGAAACCCTGACAAGGGATATCGTCAAATAAGGCAATGGGAAAGAGAGTTTGGGCCTGTTGACAAAAATGTGAGGTAGATTTTTATGGAAAAAGATAAAAACAGTTTTACTATAACCGGCATAAAAGCGATAAAAAAAGAAAACATTCCGGAATGTGTGAGGGTTATAAAGGAAAGCTTTCAGACAGTGGCGGATGAATTTGGTTTTACGGCAGAAAATGCGCCAAGATTCACCGCGTTTGCCACAACAGAAGAAAGGCTGTGTTGGCAGTTAGAGTCAGAAAACAGACCGATGTATGCATTTTATGACCATGGAAATATGGTCGGTTATTATTCCTTGCTATTGCAGGAGAATCACGCCTGTGAGTTAAACAATTTGAGCGTTCTGCCTGCATATAGGCATAAGGGGATTGGGGCAAGACTGTTGGCACATGCATTTCAGACAGTAGAAGAATTGGGGTGTGATAAAATCAATATTGGGATTGTAGAAGAAAATAAAGTACTTAGAAGTTGGTATGAAGGCTTTGGTTTTACACATACAGAAACACAAAAATTTGATTTTTTTCCCTTTACCTGCGGATATATGGAAAAGAAACTGTGATTGTGCTTTTCAATTTATTCTGTATTCCGGCTGGCTGTTATTTTTATACTTTTTACGATACTGCCCTGGCGTCAAACCGAGGGATTTCCGGAAAATTCGGATGAAATAACTGCTGGAAGAAAAGCCCGCCTGCTGTGAGACGAGTTCCATGTCAGCATCGGATTCGACCAGTATCTTTTTGGCACACTCTATGCGAATGGAGGTTACGTATTCCGTTAAATTTCTGGAAAAATGCTTTTGGAAAAAGCTGCTGAAATATTTGGGTGACATATGGAACACCTGCCCCAATTCTTCCAAAGAAAGCTTTTCCTGATAGTGTGTCTGCATATAGCGTGCGATTTCAAGAAGCAGGCGCATCTGAGCAGAATCCTCCTGCCGCCTGTGGATGATCAAATTGTTTTGGAACAGGCAGGCATAGAAACGCAGGAGATTAGCCTTAATCATAAGCCAGTTTCCGCTGCTATTGCAATACTCGTCATAAATTTCCTGAAACATGATGCTTGTCCGTCCGGCAACTGATGAAGGTAACTGCGTAATGACTTGCGCGTTTCCCTCTGCCAGAGGATTTAAATACATTTCCGCTGCTTCATCCATCTGTGCGAATTGAAGCCATGAGAGCGGGAAGAGAAAGGCCAGATAGGTGCAGTCCGGTGTTTGTGACTGCATGCCATGTAATTCTCTGGGATTGATATAAATAATGTCTCCGGCTTTTCCGATATAGTCTTTTTCTTGAATTTTCAGACGTAATTCGCCCCGCTGTATCCATAGAATTTCTGCATTTTCCTGCCAATGGTATGGAACATCAATTTTTCCGTCCGGCTCTTGCATCAGATAAATTTTTAGGGGGCGCATCAATGTTCCCTGCGTTCTTGTTTCCTGTAAGTTCGGCTGCATATATCTGCTCTTTTCCTTTTTATTGCTATCTTGATGTGGATATTTTAACATAATGTATGGATATTTTTCAACATTTACTGTATTTTGCGGGATATAATGCAATTAGAAATTGTACGAAGATACCTGTAAAAGAAAAAAGAAAGAGAGGAATCAGGATATGAAGCACTGGCTGGAACAAAGTATTTTTTATGAAATCTACCCGCAGAGTTTTTATGACAGTAATGGGGATGGGATAGGAGATATTTGCGGTATTATCGAAAAATTGGATTATATCCATGATTTGGGCTGTAATGCTCTTTGGTTAAATCCCTGTTATCTTTCGCCATTTGGTGATGCGGGATACGACGTATCTGATTATTGTCAGGTAGCACCGCGTTATGGAACGAACGAAGATTTGATACAATTGTTTAGGGAAGCCCATATGCGCAATATGCATGTTATTCTTGATTTGGTGCCGGGGCATACTTCTACGGAGCATCCTTGGTTTCGGGAATCGTGCAAAGATGAGCCGAACCAGTACTGGGGCAGATATATCTGGACGGATTCAATTTGGAAAGATGTGGCAGACTATGAGGGGATTTCCGGCTCGCTGCGCGGATTGTACCCCAGAAACGGAAGCGTTGCCGTCAATTTTTTCTCCAATCAGCCGGCACTGAATTATGGATTTGCCAATCCAAGCGAGCCATGGCAGAGTGCGGTAGATGCGCCGGAAGCTTTGGCAACCCGTCAGGCAATGAAGGATGTTATGGACTTTTGGCTTTCTAAGGGCTGTGATGGATTTCGTGTAGATATGGCGGGGTCTTTGGTAAAAAACGATGATGGAAGTGTGGAAACGATAAAGCTATGGCAGGATGTCAGAAATTTTCTGGACGATAAATATCCTGAGGCTGTGTTGATTTCCGAATGGGGTGAGCCGGATAAGTCGCTAATGGCAGGATTCCATATGGATTTTCTGCTCCATTATGGTCCCTCCCATTATATGGATTTATTCCGCTGTGAACAACCGTATTTTTGCAGGAAAGGGGAAGGAAATGTTTCCTTGTTTGTGGATACCTATATCAAAAACTATGCTTTAACCAATGGAAAAGGGTTAATCTGCATTCCGTCCGGTAACCATGATATGGAGAGAATCCGTAAATATCTGGATGAAGAAGAGTTGAAGATTGTATTTGCTTTTCTGCTCTCAATGCCCGGTGCGCCGTTCTTATACTATGGAGATGAGATAGGGATGCAGCATTTGAATATTCCGTCTGTTGAAGGTGGTTATGATCGTACCGGCGCCAGAACACCGATGCAGTGGAATGACGGGAAAAATTATGGATTTTCGGAGGCGGAAGCAGATAAACTCTATACAAGTCAGGATTTGTCAGCAAATGCGCCCATAGTTTCTGCGCGGATGGCTGATAAGGGGTCGCTTTGGAATGAAATCCGGAAATTGTGTGAAATTCGCAAGTCGTTTCCTGCGTTGTGTGCATTTGGCGGGATTCAGTTTGTGTATTGTGAGCCGGAAAAATATCCGCTCGTATATCTGCGCACAAGCGGAGATGAAAAAATACTGGCAGCGCTTAATCCTTCCGAAAAAGACGTTTCATGTCCATGTGAGTATCAGTTAGGAGATATCATCTATTCATTGGGTAAGCCGGTAAGTAGTAAAGAAGGCGTGCTCTACGTACCGGGGCAGAGTGTTGGATTTATAAAGGTGGGTACAGCGGATAGATAGAAAGCGGAAATAGTTGTCTCCTGAGAGATTAACATGCTTCGGAAAAATCGACAAAAAATCAATCAAATATTGCATTTGCCGCCGTAAAATGGTATATTATACAAGTACTTATATTTGTATACATAAGGTGTAAAAGGATAGTGTATTTGGGAATATGAGGCAGAAAAGCGCTTGGAGTAAGGCGTCTATGTTTTGTGTAACATGCCGGAATGGAGGGAACATGAAAAAGCTTTTAGCAGTAGCAATGGCTGTCATTATGGCAGCAGCGCTTGCCGGCTGCGGCGGTGACGGTGAAAAAAAGACGACGGCGAAGGTAATTGAAATCTGGCTCACAAACGAGGAGTATGCGTTTGGCGTGGACAAAACACAGCCGGAGCTTTTGGAGTCGGTCAATGAATTTATTGAGGAAATCAAAGCAACCGGTACTTTTGATGAGATTTGCAACCGTTATTTTGGAGACGGAACGCCGACGGCAGTGACTTCGGCGGTTTATGACGAGAGCAAAGACCAGCTTGTGGTGGCAACCAATGCAGAGTTTGAGCCGTTTGAGTACATGGAAGGCGATAAGTATTACGGTATCGATATGGAAATTGCGGCTCAGCTTGCGGCATATCTGGGCAAGGAACTGGTGATTCAGAATATGGATTTTAATGAGGTATGTCCGGCAGTAGGACAGCAGAAGTGCGACATCGCAATGGCCGGGCTCACGGTGCGGGAGGACAGAATGGAATATGTCAGTTTTTCTGCTCCCTATTATGTCGCGGCACAAAAGCTGATTGTGACCTCAGAAGACATGGAGTTTGATGCATGCCTGGATGCTGCGTCTGTCGAGGCGATTTTAAAGGAGAAGGGCAGCAGTGTAAAAGTTGGCGTACAGACGGGAACCACAGGACAGTTTTATGCGGAGGGAGACGAAGATTGGGGCTTTGAGGGCCTGGGCGTTGAGGTGGTCGGCTACAAAACCGGTTCGCTTGCCGTACAGGATATGTTAGACGGCAATATCGACTACGTGATTATCGACTCTGCGCCGGCAGAATACATTACAGAAGAGATTAACAAGAAGCAGTAAAGGAAAAGCGCTGCTTTTATAATAAAAGCTCCTTTCACGGTGCGCTTCGGTTTCGAAAGCCACTGTAAAAAGGAGCTTTTTGTATGGCCGTGAATAAAGTAATTACGGACGAAGACCGCTGCCGCCCTGTAAGGTGATGGTCTCGCCGGTCACATAGCTTGCTTCTTCGCTTGCAAGGAATACGCAGACACGTCCGATATCCTGCTGCGGGTCAGCAAAATGACCAAGAGGGATGCTCTGGATGGTTTTTTCATATAAATCAGGATATGCTTCTTTCCACTGAGCAAGTCCTTCGGACATAGCGAGCGGACATACCACGTTGACACGAACGCCGTCAGGACCCCATTCGCTTGCAGCAACTCTCGACATGCCACGGATGCCTTCCTTTGCTGCGGCATAACTGGACTGTCCGAGCTTTCCGAAAAGACCGGCGCCGGAGGCAAAATTAACCACGCTGCCTTTGGTTTCTTTCAGATAAGGGAATGCATGCTTCATGTAGAAGAAGGTAGCATACAGACCGGAATAAATCGCTTTATCAAAATCCTCCTTCGTATGGTCTATCAGATTGACACCGGAAGCGGAGTTCTGTGCGTTGTTGACTACAGCGTCCAAACGTCCGAGTGCCTTTATGCCGGTTTCAATGGCATTTTTTACCTGCTCCTCGTCACCGCCGTCAGCAGTTACGGGTACGACTGTTACTCCGTATTCCTTTTCAATTTCATCTTTTGCTTTTTCCAGCTTCGACAGAGTGCGGCCTGTGATAATCAGGTTAGCTCCCTCTGCGGCAAATGCGTTGGAAACACCCCTGCCGATGCCCTGTCCACCACCAGTGATAAGTACAACCTTTCCTTCAAAACGTTTCATGTAGAATACCTTCTTTCTTTTTGGATTAGCGGGTATAGCTTGTACCCAGCTATCATATTTTTTATTTTACCACATAATTCCTATTTTGCATATGCTGATTTTGAATTGTGTTCCGGTGGAAAATAGCTTATAATGGCGGTGATAACTCTACACAAGGAACGGGTTTGACAGGATGGATAAGAAAACTTTATTTCCGCTTACTTATGAAGTCTGCGGACAGCTTATCAGCTTAGATGGATTTTGGCATCATCGCCGCTGTTTTGCGTCACATGTCCTGATTGTGGTGACAGAGGGTACACTGTATATAACATCGGACGGCAGTCCGTACACGGTTTCCGCGGGACAGTATATCCTGTTAAAAGCGGGAACGGAGCATTTCGGGCATCGTGCGTCAACGGGCAGGCTTTCTTATATGTGGGTACATTTTTCGTCTGATGGCAGTTTTGGGACAGGTTCGGACGGCGAAAGCGCAGCCTATCTGTTTCCGGAATATGGTTCGGTGTCCGTGTCGGGCAGAGTTTCCCTTTTGTTTCATCAGCTTCTGGATTTGTCACTGGAAGAAAAGCCTCTTGCTGACAACATGCTGCATTATGCTTTGAGTCTGCTAATAATGGAGCTGTCAAGGGAGTACAGGCAGAGTCTGAAAAATGGAAGCCATTTGTTTCCCGCTGTCGTCGTGTCCGTCATGGAATGGATTAAGGCAAACTATTATCAGCCGTTTACCGTTTCTGAACTTGCCGGTAAATTCGGTTATCAGGCAGATTATCTGTCCTCACTTTTTAAAAAGGCAGCAGGCGTATCCATCGTGCGCTATACAAACGGGATACGCATCAAATCTGCCAAAACGCTATTGCTCAATTATGAACTGTCAATTAAAGAAACCGCATATGCCTGCGGTTTCTCTGATGAAAAATACTTTATGAAGGTTTTCAGACAGTCGGAGGGAATGACTCCTACACAATACAAGAAGGCTTTTTGTAAGAAATATATCAATTAGTCTTTCTGGTGAAATAGATTGTGTACAGTTCGTCTGTAATATTGTAAAGCGGAACAAAGGTGATAGGTTCCGCCTGGTCCGCAGCGTAATATGTGCTCTGCTGCCATGGGAAGGTATCGTAGGTATGCTCCGTAACATAAGTCAGCGTGTTTTCGGGATTTTCACTATCCATGACAATACCGCAGTCCCTGTCGCAAAGCCCTGCAAGCACGATGGGACCTTCCATAAACGCCGTCCTGTTTGGCATATCGGGAAGCGCTTCCGTAGTGAGAGAAGCCGCAAAATAAAGGCTTATCACATCATCTGACCATTCTCTTTCGATATCTAAATAGCCGTTGTGAACCGGTATATTTTGCAATTTTTCACCGTTTAGGATGACGACAGGATTGTGTTTTGTCCAATCAGGAACACGGAACGACAAGGTAAATGCCTCGGGCGTATTGGCTTTCACGGTAAATTTCAGGAACCAGCGGGACATTCTGCTGTCGTCATGTTCGTCAAAAAACGCACCGTCATTGTAATATTTCATATCGACGCTCTGTGTAACAGTCACATTGTCGCTGCGGCGGTATGCGGAAGGAATATACTGGCCGACAACAAGGCGGTTGACCGTGCTGTCCTCGTAGTAGCAGAGTGCCGGATATAATGTCTGGGACTGTACCATAGTACCGTGGCAGCACCAGAAATCGTGGGTTTTGCTGCCCCATTTCTTCTTGCTTCCGGATTTCATGGGCAGGAAATAGGTGGGCATTCCGGTATACTTGTTCTGCTGGGCAAGGAAACCGTTATAGAGATTTTTTTCAATGTAGGAGGCATAGACGGCATCTCCTGTAAAGCGGTAGAGGTAATCTGCAAGACGAACCATATTGTATACCGTGCAAAATTCCTGATTCCGTTCCCCCATAAACTGTCCGAGAAGATGGGGCGCTACCCAGAATTCGCCGGCATTCTGTCCGCCCGTGCAATAGGATTCCCTGTCATTCACCGCGCACTGCCAGAATTTTTCAGTAAGGGAAAGCCACTTGGCGTCTCCGGTTGCTTCGTACATTTTGGCGGCACCATGCGCCCACGGGATACTCGCATTTGCGTGGCAGCCTGTAAGCGCATCGATTCCGTTCTCCAGCTTTTGAAAAAGGGAAGGATGGCTGTAACGTTCGGCAAGCGTCAGATACTTTTCTTCTTTTGTAATAGCGTAAAGACTTGCCCATACCTCGAGCATACCGCCTTCCTCACCGCTGTAAACGGCGTGGGGATTTTTTTCTGCCATGGAGCCGGTCCAATCCATATACCAGTCAGCCGCAGACCCGAGGATTTGCAGGGCGGTTTCGTTTTTGGCGTACATGTATGCATGAAGCAGTCCAAGGAGCGTTTTGTGCATGACATACTGGGGAGACCACACATATACATTGTTTTCCAGCATTTTAAAATATTTTTCAGGAATAGGACCAATCCATTTTCCGCCATTCAGCACGCGGCAGCGGTCAAGCTCGTCAATGATGACATCGAGCTTTGCTTTCAGCTCCCTGTCCTTGTTTGTGGCGACAAGCATGGAGGCAGCAGAGAGCCAGTGCCCGAGGAAATGTCCTCTGAGCTGGCAGGTTGGTGATTCCCATCCCCAGTGCATTTTGGCTGCGGCAGGGTCTTCCAGAACCTGAAGCCCCGGCATGACGATACCCGCCTCCAGATAGAAATTCTGGAGAAGCCCCTGGCTGTCCAGTTCCATCAGATAGCTTCTGTTGACGTCGGCGCGTTCCCAAAAAAGACCGGGCAAAAGATGAACATGTTCAAAATTGATTTGCTTCAGCATAGCATTTCCTCCATTCATCGGTTCATATGTTCATAGAATAGCGTCTTTGCCGTGGGGTGTCAGTAGACAGAATAGGGGATAGGTGGAAAATTCTTTGAATTATTTTGTCGAAAATCGTAAACAGCTTCCGCAAACCTGAATATATTATAGTAAAAGATAAAATGGAGAAGATACCATGAAATATTTGTATATTGCGGCGGGGATTTTAGCAGTACTGCTGATACTGCTTGTGATATGGGCGCTTGTATGGCGGAGTCGCGCCAGACGTAAGGTAAGGCGGCGCTGCGACGAAGAAAAGTGCCGGGATTTGAACAGGGCAGTCGGAACCTTCGGCTTTCAATATGATATCTGTCAGGACATTTTCTATTCTGCAAAGGATGCCTGGCAGCGGGAGATGGGATACGGGAAAATTTACGATGATCATGCTATCAGCATGGGAATGGTGTTTGACTGTGAACCCATATATTTTTCCTATAATCAAAAAAGCTACTTGTTGGAACTCTGGAAAGGGCAGTACGGCATGTCCACAGGAGCCGAAATCGGTTTTTATGTTTCGGATGAAGCGGGTGGAGAGCATCCCGAGCGGCTTTTCTACCGCTGTGCTTCAGATGAGGAAATGCTGCAAATGCGCTTTGTACTGAGGAAAAAAGGGCGGATTTTGGTAATGCGTGAGGAGAGACACTGGTGGCTTACCGGCTTTGTGCTGGGTGAGTTTTCCAAAAAAGAAGAGCTTGGCATGGAGGTTTCCATCACCTTCAGGGACTGCCAGATGCGGAATGCTTTTTATGAGGCGCTTTTGCGCGCCGGATACAAGAAAGAAAATATCTGCGTAAGCGGAAGCCGTGTACGGTTCAGCTTTACAAAGCCCTGCTATAAGGGGCCGAAGCACTGGAGGCTGCGGGTATGGTGGGTACAGTGGAAGAACAAAAGAAATTGCAGGCGGTACCGCCGCGTAACCGGCTGCTTTGTACGCACGATAGACAGAGTGGATTATCTTGGCATGTGCTTCCCGGG
The DNA here is from genome assembly GCA_014804445.1 of Lachnospiraceae bacterium. Classification (GTDB taxonomy): domain Bacteria; phylum Bacillota; class Clostridia; order Lachnospirales; family Lachnospiraceae; genus Acetatifactor. Next base: position 124,146 of record JAAUZU010000005.1, read on the forward strand.
GCTGTACCGCCTGCTGGGCAGACTCAGCCGGATACCCCGTAAGAAAAAATGCCGGAGAAGACGGGCGTGAGCACGAAAAGCCGTCTGGATGCGCTGTACCTTGAGGCAGATAAAATCTGTATCAGCGCAAACAGCAGAATTGTACTGATGAGTGATTGTCACCGTGGCGTGGGAAACCACGGCGACAATTTTCTGTATAACCAGAATCTGGCAGCAGCGGCACTGTCCTATTATAACAGAAGGCAATTTACCTATGTGGAGCTTGGGGATGGAGACGAGCTTTGGGAAAACAGGAAGATAGAGCCTGTTATCCGGATGCATGACGATATTTTTGAAATACTCTCGCAGTTTTATCGGCAGGGACGTTTTATCATGCTTTACGGAAACCATGACAGGAAAAAGGAACAGCCCCGGTTCATGGACCGGTATTACACGCATTATTATTGTGAAAATAAAGATTGTTACCAGGAATTGTTTCCGTGTCTTACGGCAAAGGAGGGACTTATCCTTGAAGAAGCGGCGACCGGCAGCAGGATTTTTCTGGTGCATGGGCATCAGGGAGATTTGATGAACGATACGCTCTGGCGGCTTACCCGTTTTCTGGTGCGGCATGTCTGGCGCAAGTTTGAACTGTGGGGTGTACAGGACCCTACCAGCGCTGCCAAGAATTACAGGAGAAAGAAAAAGACTGAAAGGAGGCTTGCATCATGGGCGGAGGAGAACGGCGTCCTTTTAGTGGCGGGACATACACACAGACCCGTGCTTCCGAAACCCGGGGATTCCCTGTATGCAAACGATGGAAGCTGTGTGCATCCCCGCAGTATAACGGCGCTGGAGATTGAAGGAGGCTATATCACATTGGTAAGGTGGCGTACAGAAGTGGGAAAAAACAATGCCCTGTATGTGGGAAGAGAAGTGATGGAAGGACCCTACAGGATAGCGGACTATTTCAGAATGTAATTTTATTTTTCAATTTCCGCCGTTGAACGGCATCTGCTTTTGTGCTATAATAAACCGATTACGCAAAAATACCGCAGATGAGTGCAGTATCGCGGCAGGTCTGTGATGCGCATGGAAAGGAAAAGGATGAAAGCGTTTTTAATTTTAGAGGACGGCACTGTATTTGAAGGAACACATATCGGTGCCGAGAAATCCGTTATCAGTGAGATTGTTTTCAACACCTCTATGGCAGGTTATCTGGAGGTTCTGACCGACCCGTCCTACGCGGGGCAGGCGGTCTGCATGACCTATCCCCTTATCGGCAACTATGGCGTGTGCAGGGAGGATATGGAATCTCTGAAACCGTGGCCGGACGGCTTTATCGTGAGGGAGCTTTCCAGAGTGCCGAGCAACTTTAGGAGCGATTTGAGTATACAGCAGTTTCTTTCGGAAAACGGTGTACCCGGCATTGCGGGAATTGACACAAGGGCGCTGACCCGTATCCTTCGGGAAAAGGGCACCATGAACGGCATGATTACCACCGATGCGGACTTTGATATAGATGAGATAATACCGAAGCTTAAGGCATATACGACCGGAAAAGTGGTGGAGAGGGTATCCTGTCAGGAAAAATACAGCCTTTCACCCAGCAGAACGCTTGCGGACAACGGGCCACTTTCCGGTTTTGCCACATTTGACAGCGAAGCTTATGCGGCGGGCAAAAGGGAGATGCGTCCTTCCATGGTAAAGGAATTAAATGGAACGGGCTTAAAGGTAGCGCTTCTGGATTTTGGCGCAAAGGGAAATATTGCACATTCCCTTGCGCAGCGCGGCTGTGAGGTAACGGTTTATCCTGCGCTCACAAAGGCGGAGGAAATCATACAGGATGCGCCTGACGGCATTATGCTGAGCAATGGACCCGGCGACCCGAAGGAATGTGTGGATATCATTGCAGAGATTAAAAAGCTGTATGGCACGGATATTCCCATCTTTGCCATCTGCCTGGGACATCAGCTTATGGCGCTTGCCACGGGAGCGGATACATACAAATTAAAATACGGGCACAGGGGAGGCAACCATCCGGTCAAGGATTTGGCGACGGGAAGGGTTTATATTTCCTCTCAGAACCACGGCTATGTGGTGGATACGGACAAGCTGGATCCTAAAGTAGCAGTACCGGCGTTTATCAACGTAAATGACGGCACCAACGAAGGACTTTCCTATACAGGCAAACATATTTTTACGGTACAGTTCCATCCGGAGGCCTGCCCGGGCCCGCAGGATTCAGGGTACTTGTTTGACCGTTTTATTCAGATGATGAAGGACTATCCGGGAACGAAGGAGGGAAAAGCAAATGCCTAAAAATTCCAATGTGAAAAGAGTCATGGTAATCGGCTCGGGTCCTATCGTCATCGGTCAGGCGGCTGAGTTCGACTACGCGGGTACACAGGCATGCCGCTCCTTAAAGGAGGAGGGCGTCGAGGTTATTCTGGTCAATTCCAATCCGGCAACGATTATGACGGACAAGGACATTGCAGACAAGGTCTATATTGAGCCGCTCACCATAAAGGTGCTGGAACAGATTATTGAAAAGGAAAAACCGGACTCCATACTGCCGACCCTTGGCGGGCAGGCAGGTCTTAATCTCGGCATGGAGCTGGAGGAGTCGGGCTTTTTAAAGAGCCATAATGTACAGCTTTTGGGAACGACTGCGGCAACTATCCGCAACGCGGAGGGGCGGCAGGAGTTTAAGGATTTGATGGAGCGCATCGGAGAGCCCTGCGCGGCTTCCGAGGTGGTGGAAAATGTGGAGGACGGCATTGCATTTGTAGGCAAAATCGGCTATCCGGTGGTGCTTCGCCCTGCCTATACGCTGGGCGGTTCCGGCGGCGGTATTGCTCACAACCAGACGGAGCTTGTGGAGATTCTGGAAAACGGACTGCGGCTTTCCAGAGTGGGACAGGTGCTTGTGGAGCGCTGCATTGCCGGCTGGAAGGAAATTGAGTATGAAGTTATGCGCGACAGTGCGGGCAACTGCATTACTGTGTGTAACATGGAAAACATAGACCCTGTCGGCGTGCATACCGGCGACAGCATCGTGGTGGCGCCTTCCCAGACGCTCAGCGACAAAGAGTACCAGATGCTCAGAAGCTCGGCGCTCAATATTATCAATGAGCTGGGGATTACCGGCGGATGTAATGTGCAGTTTGCCCTTCACCCCACCAGCTTTGAATACTGTGTGATTGAGGTAAATCCCAGAGTGAGCCGTTCCTCCGCGCTGGCGAGCAAGGCGACAGGCTACCCGATTGCCAAGGTGGCGGCGAAGATTGCGCTGGGATATACACTGGACGAAATCAAGAATGCGATTACGGGCAAGACTTACGCCAGCTTTGAACCGGCGCTGGATTACTGTGTGGTAAAGATGCCGAGGCTTCCCTTTGACAAATTTATCTCGGCGAAGCGGACGCTGACGACGCAGATGAAGGCGACCGGAGAGGTAATGAGCATCTGCACGAACTTTGAAGGCGCGCTGATGAAGGCAATCCGCTCCTTGGAGCAGCATGTGGACTGCCTGTTAAGCTATGATTTTTCACAGCTTAGCGCGGACGAATTGAAGGACAGGCTGAAAATCGTGGACGACCAGAGAATCTGGGTGATTGCGGAGGCAATCAGGAAGGGCCTCACCTACGAAGAAATCCATGCAATCACCATGATTGATATCTGGTTTATCGATAAGCTGGCAATCCTTGTGGAGATGGAGGAAGCATTAAAGAAGGGACCTCTGACGCCGGAGCTTTTGCGGGAAGCAAAGCGGATAGAGTTTCCGGACAATGTGATTGGCAGGCTGACGGGCATGGCAGAGAGCGATATCAAGGCTATGCGTTATGAAAACGGCATCACTGCCGTGTTTAAAATCGTGGATACCTGTGCGGCGGAATTTGCGGCAAGCACGCCCTATTATTACTCTGTCTTTGGCGGGGAGAGCGAGGCTCATCCTACGTGCGACAGAAAGAAAGTACTGGTATTGGGCTCCGGTCCGATTCGGATTGGGCAGGGAATCGAGTTTGACTACTGTTCCGTACACGCTACATGGGCGTTCTCTAAGGCCGGTTACGAAACCATCATTATCAACAACAATCCGGAGACGGTGAGTACGGACTTTGACATTGCGGACAAGCTGTATTTTGAACCTCTGACGCCGGAGGATGTGGAAAATATTGTCAATATTGAAAAGCCGGACGGCGCGGTGGTGCAGTTTGGCGGACAGACCGCCATCAAGCTGACGGAGAGCCTGATGAAGATGGGTGTGCCCATCTTAGGGACCAAGGCGGAGGATGTAGACGCTGCGGAGGACAGAGAGCTCTTTGACGAAATCCTGCAGCAGACGGGGATTCCCCGCGCGGCAGGCGGCACAGTTTATACCGCAGAAGAGGCAAAAGAGGTTGCCAACCGTCTGGGTTATCCTGTTTTGGTACGACCCTCCTATGTACTGGGCGGACAGGGTATGCAGATAGCTACCTCGGACGAAGAAATTGAAGTGTTTATGGAAATCATCAACCGAATCGCGCAGGATCACCCCATCCTTGTGGATAAATATCTGCAGGGCAAGGAGATAGAGGTTGACGCCGTATGCGACGGCACCGATATCCTGATTCCGGGCATTATGGAGCATATTGAGAGAACCGGTATCCATTCCGGCGACTCCATATCCGTGTATCCGGCGCCCACCATAGACGGTGAAGTAAAGGAAAAGATTGCGGAGTATACCCGCAGGCTTGCGGCTGCGCTGCACGTAAAAGGGCTTATCAATATCCAGTTTATTGCGATTGGGACGGAGGTATATGTCATTGAGGTCAATCCCCGTTCTTCCCGAACCGTGCCGTATATCAGCAAGGTGACGGGGATTCCGATTGTGGATTTGGCTACGGAGGTTATCATCGGAAAGACCATACGCGAGTTGGGATACGAGCCCGGGCTGCAGCCTGAGGCGGACTACTTTGCCATCAAGATGCCGGTATTCTCCTTTGAAAAAATACGTGGCGCGGAAATCAGCTTAGGACCGGAAATGAAGTCTACGGGCGAGTGCCTCGGCATTGCCAAGGACTTTAACGAGGCGCTTTATAAGGCGTTTCTGGGAGCGGGCGTTGTGCTTCCGAAGCACAAACAGATGATTATCACGGTAAAGGATGCGGATAAGGGAGAGGCGATTGAAATCGGGCGTCGGTTTGAAAAACTGGGCTATACGATTTACGCCACAAGAAGCACTGCCGCGGCATTGAACGAGGCAGGCGTCAAGGCACGTAAGATAAACAAGATTTCGCAGGAGTCGCCTACGGTGATGGATTTGATATTGGGACATAAGATAGACCTTGTCATCGACACGCCCACACAGGGGCGTGACAAGTCGAGGGATGGCTTCTTAATCAGGCGTACTTCGATTGAGACAGGCGTATACTGTATCACTGCGATGGATACGGCGCGGGCGCTCGTCACCAGCATGGAGACTGCCGGTGGGGAACTGACGTTTGTGGATGTGGCTTCACTTTGATAGTGGGGAAGAGGGGCAGGATATTTGCCCCTTTTTGAAAGGGAGAAGGGTATGACAAATAAAGAACGAAGAGATGCCGGTATGGCTTATATTTCGGATGACAGCATTTTTGAAGAGCAGGCGGTGTGCAGAAAGATATTGCAGAAATTAAATTTTATGGACAGGTCTGATTTTGCGGGAATCAGTGAGGTGGTGAAAGAACTTCTGGGAAAATCGGAGGGCGCTTTCATCAACCCGCCCTTTTACTGCGATTACGGAAAGCATATTGAAGTGGGAAAAAATTTTTTTGCCAATTATAACTGCACGCTTTTGGATGTTGCCAAGATTCGGATTGGGGATAACTGCCAGATGGCGCCGAATGTGGCAATTTATACGGCGGGGCATCCCGTGCACCCTGTCAGCCGCAATTCTGCTTACGAGTACGGCAAGGAGGTAACCATAGGCGACAATGTATGGATTGGGGGAAACACCGTTATCTGCCCGGGCGTGCATATCGGCAACAACGTGGTGATCGGCGCGGGCAGCGTGGTGACAAAGGACATACCCGACTGGTGCATCGCTGCCGGCAATCCCTGCAAAGTAATCCGCAGCATCACGGAGGCGGATAAGCGGAAGCTGTTTCGCGACGAGGAGATTGACGAGGAAGCGTGGAAAGTGATTGAGGGGCTTACAGGGGTATAAGGGTTATGAAAAGCAGGAGAAATTTGCCGTGATAGAACTGAATGGAAAAATTAAAAATTCGCTGATAAGTATGGATTTCATCAAGCGGTACGAGGAATTATCCGCTCGCTTTAGTAGTGAGAGAACGCCGTCAAATGAGCGGCTCAGATATGTTGACGGCGATGAAGTGATGGAAATGATTCGAGATTTCGGGTATACCCCGCAGTCTGATGCCAAAGAAAAGTTTTATAAAATAAAAGAGGAACAAGTTGGCGAATTTACCTTCGGCTTTCATATCATTCTGGACGGCATGGCAGATTTGGTCTGGGTCGTCAAAGAAAACGGCGAATTGCTTCTCGGAAGTCCGTGGGGTGTTTATTCACGACGGCTCATTGATGTGAATTATCGGATAAAGAAGCCGGTATTTGGGACATATGAAGATTTGGAAGAAATTTTACAGACCGCATTCGGAATGTATGAGGATTTTAAGCTTGCTTTGCTCCAAGCTTAAGTGTACCCACTGGAAACGAGCTTATAAATATTGCAGACAGCAGGCACGTACTTTATAATCAAATACATAAATTGGGATTTGTAATTTTGAAAAAAAGGGTGATTTTTTTGGAAGAAATTATTAGAAAGCAAGAAGTCCCGTCTATGCCAGAGGGCATTAAGATACAAATGGCCAGCCGGGGTGCACTTCCCAGTCAGACAATTAAAGATATTTCAGTGTCAGGTGTCCGGGAGATTGTGGAAAAAGTCCGTGCCGGGAAATATTTCAGCGTGATGATGGCCCCGGATGAAGACAATGAGGAAGGTTTTTTGATGATGGAATCTTCTCCCGACTTGATTTTTTTACAAATCTGGGACGCTGAAACGGATACTGCTTGGGTTTGCTTTGACCCGGAACTTCTAGAGTCTAATGAAGAGGCTCCCATTACGCCAAGCGATGGGCAGTCCGTTTTCCCTTTGAAATGCACAATGCGGGATCGAGAGTTGGCAGCAAAATGCGTGGAGTGGTATGCTCATACATGTGAGCCGTATCCTGGTATGGACTGGCTGAAGGATACCAAGGAATAGAACAAATTCCAGATTGGAGATGGGATGATGAACAACAGGAGAAAAACAGTAGGAGTAGTGGTATTGACTCTTGTAATGACATTTATGGAAATGTCCGCTTTGCCGGCAGCTTTATTTTGCAATATAACGATTAAGGATATCAATCCGATTTACATTACTTTGATGTTGAATTTCATAATAGCTTTCGCAATTTGCTGGTTGTGTAAAAAGATTTTTATGAAAGATTGGTATTTCGGCTTACAGACGAAAGGAATGTTAACCGGTTTGAGAAAATATGGGTTACCTGCGGTAATTGCGACCATTATAGTAACACTTGCTTTTTGTATCGGATTGGCACCTTTCGATAATAAGCCAACGATATGGAGGGTCATTGTCGAAGGTATCGTGTATTACATTGGCGTTGGGATTATGGAAGAACTGTATTTAAGAGGTTTATTACAGAATATTATTGAAAAGTGGTTTGGAAAAAGAAAAAACGCATCGCTGTATGCAATTTTAATTGCTTCAGTGCTATTTGGATTAGGACATATTTTTGGAGCACTTGGACAACCCGTTGCAACAGTTATATGTAAAACTGTTTGGGCAACTGCACTTGGTATTTACTTTGGAGCGGTCTATGTCAAAACCAAAAATCTGTGGGTTCCAATCATATTACATTTAATTGTAAATTTGTGTGGTATCCCATTTTGTTTTTCAACAAGTAATCAATATCCTTCAATAGCATTGGCTGCCTGTCTTGTGTCTTACATTTTACTTGGAATTTACGGTGTATATATTGTAAGAGAAAAAGAGTAGTCTCAAGTCCTGAAAATTCCGGTTTGTCCAACTGGAAAATTGGTATTAACGAACAAACCCTTATATTGACTAAGGAGATAACTTATGGATATGAAAGAAATCATTGAAAGTGAATTTGGCTTAATAGTTCATGATATTTTCGTTTTAGGACAGGGGTTTGATAGTGTTGCATATCTTGTAAATTATGAATATGTATTTAAACAGTCAAAACATGATGAAGCAAGAATTAATTTAAAAAAAGAGGTACAAGTATTAAATTATCTAAAAGGTAAAGTCACATTACAGATACCTAATGTTGAATATTATAGCGAAGAATATGGTGTTTGTGGTTATAAAGAGATCAAAGGTGATAAACTAACCCCTATTATTTACCAAAATATGAGTGCTGATGAAAAAGATAAGTTAGTACAGGATATTGCATTGTTTCTAAGAGAAATGCATTCTATATCTTTACCTAATATTGACGGGTTAGAATTGAATGTATTCGATGATTATGAAAGTGATTACGACACTTTAAGGGAAATGATTTATAATAAAATACCCGATAGTTCAAAAGAATATATAGATGATTTATATAAAAGAATACTTAATGATGAACGAATTACGCAATATGTTAAAGCCCTATGTCATAGTGATTTAGGCTGTAATCATATTATAATTCAAAACAATAGAGCTGTTGGTATCATTGATTTTGGAGATGTTGCTATCACTGACAGAGATAAGGATTTTATATATCTACTTGAGGATAGCAGTGAAGAAATAGGCAGAGAATTTGGTTTGAGGGTTTTAGAATATTATAATCATCCGAATAAAGATATAGCAATTTTGAAAGCAGATTTGAATGATGAATATTATCCTATTGAGCAAATACTTGGGGGAAAAGCAATGAAATCAGATAATATGTATCTTGCAGGATTAAATAAAATAATAAATATTTGAGAGTTGATACATATGACGGCGATGGATTTGAATGATATGTAGTGATTGGATTTGGCTTGAAGGCAGGTGCAGAGCGAATGAAAGTAGATATAGAGAAAACGAAAAAATATTATAGTTCACTCAAACCGGAATCCCTTTGCAGATGTAACTACTGCAAAAACTATTGTATGCAAATCAAAGCCGCTTATCCTATGATTGCATCATATCTTGCGTCATTTGGAGTTGATATAGAAAAACCATTTGAAACTTCTCCGCTGGAGCCGGATGAGAACAAAATTTTAGAGTATTGTGCTTGTCAGTATATTGTATTCGGAAGTTGTTCCAATACGTATCATCACAGGATTGGGGAGGTTGAATTTCATGTCGCCTCATCCTATCCGAGTACGGGAATTGAGGAAGAGTATTTTGTGTTGGAGTTTTATCCGATTTACCTGCATTATGTTTTGGGAAGGGATTGAAATAAGAGGGGGCCTACAGCATTATGAAATATGAACTTTTCTTTTTAAATAATATACATGATTCCATGGAAATGGTAAATGTTGAACTGGATCTGTTTTTAGATTTATGTCGTCGTGACAGGTATTTTGACAAAATAAGCATGAAACATATCATAATAAATTTGGCAAATTGTCTGGAATTACTCATTAAGCATAGATTGGAGCGGGAACACTGGACATTAATTTTTGCAGATTTAAACAAAGCAAGATATGAAAACTATTTAGATGGAGATTTTGCAAGTGTTGATATTAAGTCGGGAATATCCAGATTAAAAAACATCTGTGAAATTGAATATCCATTTATGGCAAGTATGCGTATTTATCAATATCGAAATCGCCTCATGCATTATACACTGAACGGTATTTTTGAACAGATAATCAGGGATGTGGCAGGAGCAATGAGGGAAGTGGCAGAATTTGTTGAAAAAGAAATTCTGGGTGACTTACCTGAAGAAGCACAAGAGGAATTTCAACAATCAATAGCCGATTATAGAGAATATGCAGAAACATTGGATAAGTTAAAAATGTAATACTTTAAAATAAAAAACAAAAAGGGAGGTATCAAAATGAAGGTATTAATGGTAAACGGCAGCAGCAAGCCAAACGGGAACACTTACATCGCGCTGCAGGAAATCGGACAGCAGCTTGAAAAGGAAGGAATCGAATACGAGATATTCCAGTTGGGCGGAGGGCCGGTCAGGGATTGCATCGGCTGCGGCGGTTGCTCGGAAGAGGGCTGTGTGTTCAAAGACGACAAAGTGAACGAATTTATTGCAAAGGCGAAGGAAGCGGACGGCTTTGTCTTTGGAACGCCGGTATATTACGCGCATCCAAGCGGACGTATCCTGTCCTTTTTAGACAGGGTGTTTTACAGCGGCGGCGGGGCATTTGCCTTTAAGCCGGGGGCTTCGGTGGCGGTGGCAAGACGAGGCGGCGCGAGCGCTTCCTTTGACGTGCTGAATAAGTATTTTGGCATTGCTCAAATGCCCGTTGCAGGCTCTACTTATTGGAACAGTGTACACGGATGCACACCGGGGGAGGCTGCGCAGGATGCAGAGGGGCTGCAGACCATGCGTAATCTGGCAAAAAATATGGCGTGGATGCTGAAATGCTTTGCCCTTGGCAGGGAGAATGGTGTGAGCCTGCCGGATACGGAGAGAGGAAACCGTACGAATTTTATCCGGTAAGGAGGAGAAGATGCTGTATCATGTTTCTCATACCAGTGGGATTACCGTTTTAGAGCCCAAAGTTTCCACTCATAAAAAGGCGTATGTCTATGCCATTGACAATTTGGTTACGGGGCTGCTTTTTGGAGTCCCGCACGATGACTTTGATTTTAGTATTTCTACAGAGGAGGACGGAACGCCGCACCTGTATGAGTGTTATCCGCATGCTTTTCAGAAAGTCTATGAGGGAAAGGGCTGTTCCGTTTACGAAGTGGGAGAAGAGGGGTTTATGCGGGGCATGACTTCATGGAGTCCTGAACTGGTATCGGAACAGGAAGTTCCTGTCCTTCGTGAAACCGTGATACCGGATTTGTACAGCAGGCTGCTTGCGGAAGAGGAGAAGGGCAGTCTGGTGATTCACAGATATGAGGATACGCCTGTTTATAAAGAGAGGATTGCAAAACATATTGTGGACAGAATTATCCGCTTCGGCATATTGGACGGAGAATGGGAGCAAGACGACCGGTTTTCCGGTTTCTACAGATCTGTTATCGAAGCGTTGTCAGCGGTTATGGATGGACATCTGCTGTAGACATAAGGCTGCCTCAAATGAGGAACGGAATAGAAGTGAAAGGCTTATGCGCTTTGGAATGGCGCATAAGCCTTGTTTGTTTTGGTTATTTTATTTTGGTCTGATGGGCAGCAGTAAATCGACTTTTCCGTCGATGCCGTTTTCGGGCCAGCCCATGTGGGAAGCATACACCCAGTTTAAGTGTTCCTCTAAAAAGCCTCCCATAAACTTTTCTGACTCTTCGTGATAGTCCATCTGATACTGTTCATTTTTTTCCACCCATTCCGTCAGGAATTGCCATTCGTAAAAGTCAGGGAAGTTGATGGTATACGCCGCATAAAGTCCGCCGGTGAAATGTTTTTTCACAAGCGGCTGCGGCACCTCCATATCGTCAGGAATCGTTACGCAGTCTTCATAACCGTGAAAGTCATTTCCGGGCTGCGGTTCGGGATTGTTAAATCCAAACAGGCGGGCGTCAGGCTTTTTTTCATACAGTCTGCTGGAGCGGATAAACTCGTCCATCACATCGCCTACTTTTTCCTCCGGATTATCCCCTGCATATTGATAGGATGCCACTGTGCAGGGGGCAAGAAGTACGATTCGGACGGTACTCCCTTTTTCAACCATTTCCTTTGTGTTGCTCATGTTTCGCTCCTCCTTAAAATGATGTTTTTCCAGAGGGAGCAATTCTGCCAGATCTGCAACTGCGGGCGTCTGCACAAGCTCCATGTAATTTCCGGTCTCCGTGTTTTCCTGTAACAGCCATAGCAGCTTTTCCAAAGCACTTTTCATGGTGGAAACGGATTTGACATTTTCGTCCATATCCTGTATCTGTTCCTGAAGGATATGAAGCGCGTTTACCCGATTGCTATTCATCATGCTTTTGATTTTCTTCAGCGGAATCTGCAGCTTCCGCAGTATGATAATCTGCTGCACACGCCTCACTGCGTTTTCGTCGTAGATACGGTAGGCATAATCCTCCTTTCGGGAACTCTCAATCATGCCCATTTTCTCGTAATAGCGCAGCATTCTTGTGGAAATCTGAAATTTGGCGGAAACCTCGCTGATTGTCATATGGTTCATTGGCTCACCTCCTGCATTGCAGTATAGAGTGCGACATCGTGTCAAAGTCAATAGGGAGTTGCGGTTATTTATCATTATTTATGATTGTACTACAGGTGGAGGTAAAATGCATTTTGTAAATAATGGGGATGCAAGTGACGGATGTGTTTTGCATAATTATTGTTGACAAAATCAGTAATTAGTGTATACTTATTTTAGTTAGTTTAAACTAATAAAAAGATGATAGACGCTTACGAAGCTTCTATTTGCAATACAGGAAATGGGCAATATAGACAAAAATGCTGACTTGCCACTGCTTCGGAGGCGTTTTTGTCTATATTGAACATTTCCGTCACTTGCAGAAGATATTTCGCAAATGTCTAAGTAAAATATGATATAGAGAGGAAAGAGAGTAAGATGGAGATTGTAAAATTAGAGGAGGTCAGCCGTGTTTATACGAGTGGTGACCATGAGTTGAAGGCGCTTGACAAGGTATCGCTGACACTGGAGGAAGGAAAGTTTGTGGTGATTTTAGGTCCCAGTGGGGCGGGGAAGAGTACACTTTTAAATATGCTCGGAGGGCTGGACAGTCCGACCAGCGGCAAAATTTATGTGCAGGGCAAGGACATATCCACGCTGTCAAACAATGAGCTTGCGGAGTACAGGGCGTCCACAGTGGGATTTGTCTTTCAGTTTTATAATCTGGTGCCGACTTTGACAGTTCACGAAAATGTGGCTTTGGTAAAAGAAATCGCGCCGGACGCCCTGTCGGCAACTAAAATGATTGAGGAGGTTGGCCTTGCAGACCATCTGAAAAATTTTCCCTCGGAGCTTTCGGGCGGTGAGCAGCAGAGGGTGTCAATTGCCCGTGCGCTTGCCAAAAACCCGAAAATTCTGCTCTGTGACGAGCCGACGGGAGCCTTGGATTCCATGACGGGCGTATTGGTGCTGAAGCTGCTGTTGAAAATGGCGCGGGATTACGGCAAAACCATTATAATCGTGACGCACAACCAAAACATCGCCAAGATGGCTGATGTGGTTATCCGCGTTAAAAACGGCAAAATTGTGTCCAAAGAGGAACAGGCAAATCCTGTTAGCGCAGATGACATTGAGTGGTAAGGAGGCCGGATATGCTTTTTAGAAAATTGTGGAGAACCATGGGGCTGTATAAAGCGCAGTTTATCTCCATGGTGATTATGATAGCGCTTGGCATCGGTGTTTTCATCGGATTTCATATGGAATGGGTGAGCATCGAAAAAAATATGGGATCCTTTTTCGCGGATACGGGTTATGCAGATTTCAGGCTTGTACAGGAAAGCGGGTTTTCGGAGGAGGATTTACAGAAAATACTGGACATAGAGGGAGTGGAAAAAGCAGTGCGTTATCTCGCGGTCACCGCGGATGTGGCGGAGAGGAGCGGCGACAGCGTTGCCCTTACGGTGACGACTGATATTCTCGTTTCCGGTTTTGTTGTGACAGAGGGGGAAGCCTATGATGCAGGAAGCAGGGATGGCATCTGGCTTTCGGATAAATATGCGGCTGCAAATGACATTCATGTCGGTGATACGCTGTCCTTTTTGTATAAGAGTATAGAAGTCAAAGGGGAGGTAAAGGGACTGATAAAAGCGGGGGAGTATATGATTTGTGTCCGTGACGAAAGCCAGCTTATGCCAGATCTCAGTACATACGGTTTTGCTTTTATTTCCCCTGTTTTGTATGAGGAGGCAGCCGGTTTTGCTTTTTATCCGCAGATCAATGTGGTTTCCGATATGGAGAAAAAGGACTTTACCGCGGCGGCGGAAGAGGCGCTTGCTGTCACAGTTATGGTGCTCACAAAAGACGAGACGATTTCTTATGCAGAAGCGGAAGGAGAAGTTTCAGAGGGAAAAACGATGGGATCTGTTCTGCCGGTGCTGTTTCTGCTGATTGCGGTGCTGACGATGGTGACGACCATGCACCGTCTGACAGCAAAGGAAAAGACACAGATTGGAACGCTGAAGGCGCTCGGATTCAAGGACAGGCGGATTCTGTGCCATTATACGGCGTATGCCCTTATGATTGGAATCCTGGGTTCTGCCATAGGAGTGGCGCTCGGTTACGGCATCGCTTACTATATCATGAATCCGGATGGCATGATGGGCACCTATATGGATATGCCGGAATGGAAGCTTTATCTGCCCTGGTTCTGCTATGTGATTCTGGTGGCTGCCATCGGGCTGCTTACCTTGATTGGTTTTTCTTCCGTCAGGCAGATGTTGAAGGGGACTGCTGCAGATGCGCTTCGTCCCTACACGCCAAAGAAGATGAAGCCCATGCTGATAGAGAGAACAAAGCTGTTTCACAGGCTTTCTTTTGGCACCCGCTGGAATATGCGTGACAGCATGCGCCATAAGTCGCGCACGGCAATGAGCCTGATAGGGATTGTGGGCTGTATGATTTTGATTGTCGCTTCACTTGGAATGGGCGATACGATGGACGCGTTTCTGGCACTTTATTATGACGGTGCTACCAATTATGCTTCCCGCATTTATCTTGCAGAGGAAGCGACGGAAGCGCAGAGAAACGAAGTCCTTTCGGCATATGACGGCGACTGGGGTGCATCCGTCGGCGTGCAGTTGGAAGAAAAAACGATATCCCTTGATATTTATAGCGTGGAGCATGATAAGGTGCGCTTCCCGGATAAGGATAGCGGGTATGTCCATATCGGAGATGACGGCGCGTATCTCTGTATGCGTCTTGCCGAAGAATTCGGTCTTTCTGTGGGAGATTCCTTTACCATCAGCCCTTACGGTTCCGACGAGAAGTACACACTCAAGGTGTCGGGCGTGATTCGAAGTGTCTCTGAAAGCATTGTCATAACGCCAAAGTATGCAGACATGCTGCATATTTCTTATGCAATAGACTCGGTTTATACCGATGTGGAAAAGAACGAGATAGACGCTGACAGCGCCATTAAAAATGTATCGTCAAAGCAGATGATTATAGATTCCTTCGACACATTTACGGATTTGATGGACACTATGATTGTTATCCTGATTGCGGGCGCGCTGCTGCTCGGCGTGGTTGTGCTCTATAATCTCGGCGTGATGAGCTATACCGAGCGTTACAGGGAAATGGCGACGCTGAAGGTGGTTGGTTTTAAGGACAGAAAAATCGGCAGTCTGCTAATCGGACAGAATTTGTGGCTGAGCCTGATTGGCGTCGTCATCGGCATACCGGCGGGCATGGGCGTGCTTGCTTACCTTTTAAAAGAACTGGCGGGAGAATATGAGATGAAAATGGCGGTGAGCGCGGCAACCATTGCAGGCAGCATTGTCTTAACGGTCGGCATGTCGCTGCTTGTCAGTCTTATGGTATCGAGAAAGAACAAAAAAATAGATATGGTGGAAGCATTAAAGGGAGCAGAATAAGCGGCCGGATTGCGGCCATGATTTTCCTTTTTTCTTGTCTTTATGGTGGACAGGGGTTATAATTATTCTATGAAAAAAATAGGATATGCAGTATCGCAGGCGACTTGCGGTATGCAGGGGTATTAACATGTCGGAAAAAGGAAAAAAGAAAAAACCGTATAGCGGCGCGGCAAAAGCTGCCCCGAAACAAGAGGAAGTTTTAAGCTTTCTCTATATGCTGCCGGAAGCTGCGGATGTGCGCAGGCTTTCGGAGGCGCTTGCTTTTATGGCTGAGGAAGCAGTTGAAATCTGGACGGAAATCAATCTGATGGAGCTTACGCTTAAGGGCGGCACCATGACTTTTGAGGACCTTATGCCCGATATGCAGGGCGAGGACGGGAAACTGTTGGACGAGCTTAAGGTAAAGCAGGTCTATGCGTGCGATTATGAGGCGCGGGACAGGGAAGAAGTGCGGCGGATTATGGAAGCTCTGACAAAAAAGCTGGGCGGGTTTGCTGCCTCGGATACTGAGGATTTCAGACCATTTCTGCAGATAGGAGAGCTGTGATGAACGTGCCGAACTATCAGAAGGAACTGGAGAAGCTGCTTGCCAAAATAGAACAGTCTGAAAAAGAGGGGGGCGAAGTGCCCTCACTCTTTCTGCATAGCTGCTGCGCGCCATGCAGCAGTTATGTGTTAAAATATCTGAGAAGTTATTTTAAAATTACCGTTTTTTATTACAATCCCAATATTTCCGAGCAGGAGGAGTACCGGAAGCGCGTGGAGGAACAGAAGCGGCTGATTGGGATTTATAATGCTGAGGCAGAGGAATCTAAGGCTTTCTATCCGATAGAAATTGTGGAGGGAGATTATGAGCCGGAGGTTTTCTTTGCTCTGACAAAAGAGCATCGCGACTGCCCGGAGGGTGGGGAGCGCTGCTTTTTGTGCTATGAACTCCGCCTGCGCAAAACTGCGGAACATGCCGTGGCAGCAGGCTTTGACTATTTTGCGACAACACTGTCAATCAGCCCTCTGAAAAATGCAGCGAAGCTCAATGAAATCGGAGAGAGGCTGGCGCAGGAAATCGGCGTAAAATGGCTGCCGTCGGATTTTAAGAAAAAAGAGGGATACAAGCAGTCCATTGAGCTGTCGAGAGAGTATGGGCTTTACCGGCAGAATTATTGCGGGTGCGTATATTCGCGGAGATGAAAGGGGCATGTGATGAAAAAGATAAATACGATAAAAACAAGGATTCTTATATTTGAGACGTTGACGCCTGCTTATCAGGATTTGATTGCTTCCGTCAATGAGGATTATTTTGAGATTGTGGCTATTGTTGACAATGAGAGCGCGGTTACAAATTCGGCGGATATTCCGGTGGTTTCTTTCGAGCAGGTGCCGGATTTTTCCTTTTGGGATTTGCTGGTTATCAATGACAAAGCGTTTGGAAACAGTATCCGCAAAATATTGTCCATGCTGCATATACCGGAGGAGAGATATGTTTTTCTGCAGAAATCGATAGACAGGGATGAAATTGCTTTTTATCGGACTTTTTTTGAGGCGGATTCCAAAAACGGAAGGGTGTTGGATTATTTTTGCAGAAAGATTGGGGAGAATTATCTGGCGGTTACTACTAAAGGCGGCGATTATATTACACATGCCTCAGATAGTGTGATATCTGAAAGTATGTTTCGGAAAAGAGAATCTTATTCGCAGGATGAAATTGATATGTTTATTTATCTTGCAAAGCAGTACTATGGAACGTCGCGGGAGGAAAAGGGATTCTTCTTTGATATTGGTGCGAATATCGGTACGACCTGTATTTATGCAAAAAAATATTTAGTGCCTAATATGTCGATTGTCGCATTTGAGCCTTTATACAAAAACTACAAATTATTGCTTGCCAACATCATTTTAAATGACATCACGGACTATATCGCCGTGAACAAGGCGGTTTCTGAAACATCCGGTTCCTATAAGATGCATTTTGTGGCGGCAAATCCCGGGGGAAGTTCCATTGTTTCAGGGAAAAAGGAAGATGGGGATTCTGATTTGCAATCCGTGGAGAGCCTGTCGGTAGATGAGTTTTTGCTGCAGAACCATATCGCGCCTGCTGACGTCCGATACGTCTGGATTGATACGGAAGGCTTTGAGGCCAATGTGCTGAAAGGTGCGAAAATGCTTTTAGAGCAGGAAAAAACAGCTTTTTATATGGAATATGCGCCGCTTATCACGGATGTTGAGCAGTTGACAGTCGTGGCAGATATATGCAGCCGGCATTTCAGGCAGTTTATTTGTATGGATGACTTTTTTGCCGGAGATACACAGCCTCGTCCGATAGAAGAGCTATATGAACTATATAAGAGATATCCTGTTGTGACGAACGTTTTCCTGATTAAATAAAAGCCTTGCCAGATACAGTAAAAACAGATATGATAGTAAAAATAAAGCGATGTGAAAGGAATGAGGTCGAAGCAGCATGAAAAAGATATTGGATTTGATTTCAGAGGAAATGCAGAAAGGCTTTGAACAGGCGGGATATGCGGGCGAGCTTGGCAGAGTTACGCTTTCCAACAGGCCTGATTTGTGTGAATACCAGTGTAATGGCGCGATGGCCGGTGCAAAACAGTATAAGAAAGCGCCTCTTTTGATTGCACAGGATGTGGCGGCAGTTTTGCAGGAAAGTGAAGTGTTTTCAGAGGTAAGCGCGGTGGCGCCCGGATTTTTGAATTTGAAGGTACGGGAGAGCTTTCTGACAGCGTATATAAAAGAAATGAGAAGCAGTGAGAAATTCGGTCTGGAGGAGCCCAAGAAGCCGAAAAAGGTGGTTATCGATTACGGCGGCCCCAACATTGCGAAGCCCCTCCACGTGGGACATCTCCGCTCGGCGGTGATTGGTGAGAGTGTGAAGCGGATTTTGCGCTACTGCGGGCATGAGGTCATCGGGGATATCCATCTTGGGGACTGGGGACAGCCTCTGGGACTGGTTATCACGGAGCTTCGTGAGCGTCAGCCGGACCTTGTCTATTTTGACGAGACTTACATGGGCGAATATCCCAAGGAAGCGCCTTTTACCATAGCGGAGCTGGAAGAGATGTATCCTTTGGCAAGCAAAAAGAGCAAGGAGGATGCAGCGTACAAAGCGAGGGCGATGGAGGTTACCTTTAAGATGCAGAGCGGCGTGCGCGGATACCGCGCTGTCTGGGAGCATATCCTTAGGGTTTCTATTGCGGATTTAAAGAAAAATTACGATAGGTTAAATGTGGAATTTGACCTTTGGAAGGGAGAGTCAGATGTCCATGAGTTGATTCCCGATATGGTGGAAGCGATGAAGCGGGAGGGCTATGCCCACGAGAGCGAGGGCGCGCTGGTGGTGGACGTCAAGGAGGAGAGCGATGTAAAGGAAGTTCCGCCCTGCATGATATTAAAGTCGGACGGCGCGGCGCTCTATAACACGACCGATTTGGCGACGATTCTGGACCGTATGAACCATATCCATCCGGACGAAATCATTTATTTTACCGATAAGAGGCAGGAGCTTTACTTTGAACAGGTATTCCGCTGCGCAAGAAAGACGAAGCTGGTGGAGCCTGAGACAGAGCTTGTCTGGATAGGCTTCGGCACCATGAACGGCAAGGACGGTAAGCCTTTTAAAACCCGTGACGGCGGTGTGATGCGCCTGGAGATGCTCTTACAGGAAACGATAGATGAAATGTACCGGAAAATAACGGAAAACAGGGAGATGCCTGAAGAAGAGGCAGTGCAGACGGCGCAGACGATTGCCCTTTCTGCACTGAAATACGGCGACTTGTCCAATCAGGCATCCAAGGATTATATCTTTGACATGGAGCGCTTTACCTCTTTTGAGGGGGATACCGGCCCTTATATTCTGTACACCATTGTCCGCATCAAATCCATTCTTGCAAAATATGCGGAGCAGGGTGGAAAGATAGAGGCTGCGGCATTATCAGATACGGAGAGCGAGTCGGAGAAGGCGCTGGTGATGCAGCTTACCGCTTTCAATGCGGCTATGGAAAATGCCTGCGCGGAGATTGCGCCCCATAAGGTTTGCGCCTATATTTATGATTTGGCAAATGCCTTTAACCGTTTTTACCATGAAACCAAGATACTTGCGGAGGAGAACGAGGAGCGAAAGGCAGGCCTGATTGCGCTGCTTGTCCTGACGCGCGACGTTTTAGAGGCGTGTATTGATGTGCTGGGCTTTTCCGCACCGGAGAGAATGTAGAGAAAAAGGAGAGATAAGATATGCAGACAGGAAACAGTATTTCGATACCGGCGATTTTGAAGGTTGGAAAAGGTGCTTTAGATGGCATTGGCTCTTATTTAAAAGAGGCGCGTTTGGAGCACGTGGTGATTTATTTCGGAAACGGGCTGATTGATATGTTCGGAATGGGTGTTATGCAGTCCTTAAAGGAGACAGGCATCACGGTTCTGGAGTACAGGGAGCTGGATACAGTGGATATTGACGATATCATAACGCTTGCCCTTTCCCTTCCTGTCAACACGCAGGCAGTGATTTCCATCGGGGGCGGCAAGGTGATTGACGCCGGAAAGTATGCGGCATTTTTGAAAAATCTCCCCTTTATCAGTGTGCCGACTTCAAGTTCCAGCGACGGTTTTTCCAGCGCCAGCGCTTCTCTGACTGTGAACGGCAGGAGAGCTTCGATGCCGGCGAAGGTGGCCTACGGCATTATTGTAGATACAGAGGTGATTAAGACGGCGCCGGAAAAATTCATTTATTCCGGCATCGGGGATATGATTTCCAAGATTACCTCGCTGTATGACTGGTTGTACGAGGCTTCCCTTGGATACAGTACTTTAAATGATTACGCCATGATGATAGCGAAAAAAGCGGTGAACAGCTTTGTGCGGACGCCTTTTTCCAGTATAAAAGACGATTTGTTCTTAAAGGAGTTGATGGATTCCCTTGCCATGAGTGGCATCGCCAACGAGATTGCCGGGAGCAGCGCGCCCACCAGCGGAAGCGAGCATTTGATTTCCCATGCTCTTGATAAGTTCCTGGAAAATCCCCAGCTCCACGGTGTGCAGGTGGGAATTGCCACCTATATTATGAGCAAGGTGCAGGATCACCGCTATGTGCGCGTGGGCACGGTTTTGCAGGAGACGGGCTTCTGGGAGTATGCGGCGTCCCTGCAGATGAAGAAGGAGGACTTTATCAAGGCAATCGATATGGCGCCTTCCATCAAACCGCACCGGCATACCTATCTGCATGAAGAAAAATACAGGGAGGCAGCGAAAAAGCTGGTGATGGAGGACGAGGTGCTTTCGCGTGTGCTGGCAGGATGAGAAACGAAACAGATTCGCCATCAAGGAGAGCCGAAACAGGAGGTCAAAGTTGAAACGATATGATTTAAACGGAGTCTGGCAGCTTAAGGTGCTGGGAGAGAATGTCTACAACATACCAAAGGAATATGTGGATGCAGCGGTGCCCGGTACTGTGTTTGGCACTTATGTGGAAAACGGCATGATGCCGGATCCTTTTTACAGGGAAAATGAGCTGGACGCGGTAAAGCTTGCGGACAACGATTTTGAGTACAGAAAGCGTTTCTCTCTGGAGGCAGGGCAGTTGGAAGAGGCGGACCGTCTGCTGCTGGTGTTTGAGGGCATCGACACATTGGCGGACATTTATGTCAACGGACAGCTTGTGGAGACGGTTTTTAACATGCATGTACGCCATGAAATAGATGTGCTTGACGTGGTAAAGCAGGGGGAAAATGAGCTTAAGGTGGTAATACATTCCCCCATAAAATACATCAAAGAGGAAAACGAAAAAATTTTTGCGGGCGGCAGTCCGGATGCGATGGAGGGTTATACCCATCTGCGCAAAGCGCATTGCATGTTTGGCTGGGACTGGGGACCGAGGCTTCCTGATTCGGGTATTTTTCGTCCGGTCTATCTTCTGGGCGAAAAGCGGGCGCGGCTGAAGGAAGTTTATGTGACGCAGGAGCATGAGGACGGCAGGGTACGGCTTTCTTTTGACGTGCAGGTGGAGGAAGCGGTTAAGACTGTATGTGCGTCGGGGAAAAACGACGGCGGGATTGCGTGGAGAACGACGCGGGAGCCGCTTGACGAGAAGCTGGAAATTCAGATATGGCTTACTGCACCGGATGGCAGCCGCTTTGTACCCGAAGAAGGACGCGAGATTATTGTGGACAATCCAGAGCTCTGGTGGCCGAACGGCTACGGCAGCCAGCCATTGTACATGGCGCATGTACTTCTGCTGGCAGAGGATGGAGAGGTACTTGACGAGTGGGAAAGACGGATCGGACTCCGCAAAATGGAGGTCAATACGGAGCCTGACGAGTGGGGCAGGCGTTTTGCCCATCAGGTGAACGGTCTTTGTATCTTTGCCATGGGAGCGGATTACATACCGGAGGATAATCTCTTCGGGCGAATCCGTGAGGAGCGCACCAGAAGGCTTTTGGAGGATGCAGTGGCGGCGAATTACAACTGTATCCGCGTCTGGGGCGGCGGTTATTATCCCGACGATTATTTCTTTGACATCTGCGACGAACTGGGACTGCTGGTATGGCAGGACTTTATGTTTGCCTGCTCCGCTTATGAATTGGACGACGCTTTTGATGCCAATATCAGGCGGGAAATCACGGAAAATGTAAGACGAATCCGCCATCACGCCTGCCTTGCGCTCTGGTGCGGCAACAACGAGATGGAGACGCAGACGCTTGACGGGGCATGGAAGCCTTCTAAGAAACAGACCTGTGACTACAATAAAATATTTGAGTATATTATCCCGGGGATTATAAAAAAAGAGGATCCGCAGACCTTTTACTGGCCCTCTTCCCCGTCGTCGGGCGGCAGCTTCGACGACCCGTGGGACGAAAACAGAGGGGATACGCATTATTGGGATGTATGGCACGGTGAGAAACCGTTTACTGCTTACAGAAATTACAAGTTCCGCTATGTGTCGGAATTTGGTTTCCAGTCCTTCCCCTGCTTAAAGACGGTGGAGAGCTTTACCGAGCCGGAGGATAGGAATATTTTTTCGCGGGTTATGGAGATGCATCAGAGGAATACGGCGGCGAACGGCAAGATTATGAAATATCTTGCCCAAAGTTACCTGTATCCGAAGGATTTTGACAGCCTGCTTTATGCCTCCCAGCTTTTGCAGGCAGAGGCAATCCGCTATGGAACGGAGCATTTCAGGCGTTTCAGAGGCAGGTGCATGGGTACTATTGTGTGGCAGTTGAATGATATCTGGCCGGTGGCTTCCTGGTCCGGCATCGATTATTTCGGGCGCTGGAAGGCACTGCACTATGCGGAGAGAAAGATGTTTGCGCCCGTGCTGCTTTCCTGTGAGGAAAAGGGCGAGATGAGCGAGCGTCCCTACTGTGTGCAGGAGAGGAAAGTGCCGATTGAGATATCTGCGCGGCTCCATGTGGCAAACGAGACGAGAGATACTGTGGAGGGATGTGTATTCTGGTCCCTGCGTAGACCTGACGCTTCTGTCATTATGGAAGGAAAAGAGGAAGTCTGCGTGCCGCCGCTTGACGGTATCTGGCTGGAAAAACTGGATTTTACCGGACAGGATGAGAGAGGCTGCTATATCAGCTATCGGCTTGTGAAGGACGGAGAAGTGCTGTCCGCGGGAACGACCCTGTTCACACCGCCGAAGCATTTTAAATTTGAAAATCCTCAATTGGAGCTTCGGGCGGAAGGGAATACGCTCAGGGTAACGGCAAAGGCATACGCCAAGAACGTGGAAATCCTTGCCCTTGACGGAGATGTGCGTTTCTCAGACAATTACTTTGATATGGATGCAGGTGAGGTAGAAGTGACAATAGTGTCAGGCACGGCGACGAAATTTGCAGTGCGCAGCGTGTACGATATCGCGTAAAAATTGTCAGTCGGCGTCCGGTTTGCGTAAGATGGGGCTCCGCACCATGTTGATGATAAGCGGAATCACCATGATAATCCATACAATCGGCTCGGACACGATGACGCCCATGTAGCCGATGGCGGGTGCAAGCAGGAAGGCGATGACGACTTTTCCCACAAGCTCCAATGTGCTGGAGAACACGGGCGTTTTGTTGTCGCCGAAGCCCTGCATACTGTTGCGGAACAGGCAGATAACCGCAGGAACGAAATAGAAGGCGGTATTAACCTTGAGGTACAGGGTGGCAGTATCAATAACCTCTTTTTCTGTGGAGGCAGTAATCAGCCGTATCAAAATGGGGGAAATGGTATAGGCGGCGGCGATAACGACGACGCACCACGCAAAGGTGACGAGCAGGGTATCCCGCACGCCGGTTTTGATGCGGGAATATTTGCCGGCGCCGAGGTTCTGGCTGCAGAAAGTAGCAAGCGTGGCGCCGAGCACGGAGAAGGGCAGCATAAAGATAGAGGTTACCTTTCGGGCGGCGGTATGCGCCACAATTGTGTTTTGACCGAAGGTGTTGATTGCCGTCTGCAGCGCCAGCGAGCCAAGGTTGACAAAAGAAACCATAAAGCCCATGGACAGGCCGGTGGCAAGAAGTTTTCGATAAATTTCCACCGGAATGGAGAAATCTTTTTTTGCAAGGGTGAGCGAAGGATATTTTTTCCGCATGTAGAGAAAGCACATAAAGGCGGAGAGCGCCTGTGAAATCACGGTTGCAAAAGCAGCTCCGGCAACGCCCATCTGCAGGTACCGGATAAAGGCGTAGTCAAGAAAGATATTTAAAAAGGTAGAGATAATCAAAAAAATAAGCGGTGTGAAGGAGTCGCCGATGGCACGAAGGATTGCAGCGCATACGTTGTAGAGTGTGGCGGCAAGAAGCCCGGCGAGAATGATGGAAATATAGGATTTTGCCTGTGGCATCAGATCATCGGACACATTCATAAACCGTAAAATCGGAGAGAGAAACAAAAGGCAGGCTACACTGATGCATATGGAGGAAATGACGCCTAAAAGGACGGTGCCGCCAACCGCTTTTTTCATGTTTTTGGTATCATCTGCGCCGAAAAAGGCGGCGATGATAAGGGCGAAACCGTTGGTAAGGCCGTTTAACAGGCTGAGCAGCATCTCACTTAAAGAGCTGGTGGCTCCGACTGCGGCAAGTGCCTCGTCGCCTAAAATGGAACCGACGATGCGGGTGTCCACGAGGCTGTAAAACAACTGGAAAAGCTGTCCGATAAACAGTGGTATTGCGAATAAAAGGATTAATTTTAAAGGCTTGCCGTGCGTCAGATTTTTCATAGGTAAACTCCTTTCGTATGCGGTTACATGCTAACACAGCGCGCCGTTTTTGTAAATATGAAATTATGCTGTTTCCTATAAAAATAATGAAATGTAGAAGATGTAAGTGAGGGCAGATATGACAAAAAAACGAAACAAACTGTTACTGCTGTTTTTAACGCTGGTGCTTGTATTTTCTGCCTGCGGCAGCAGACCGGCAAAGGAGGAGCCGAATCCTTCTTCTGCGCAGGAGGAAACACA
The DNA here is from genome assembly GCA_014804445.1 of Lachnospiraceae bacterium. Classification (GTDB taxonomy): domain Bacteria; phylum Bacillota; class Clostridia; order Lachnospirales; family Lachnospiraceae; genus Acetatifactor. The sequence continues at coordinate 149,268 of JAAUZU010000005.1, forward strand.
AAATAAAGCAGAAGAGCATACAGGCTTTTATGTGGACGGCGGCGTGCTCTACGATGCCAACGGCAATCCCTTTGTGATGCGTGGTATCAATCATGCGCACACATGGTTTACGGACAAGCTTTTTTTGACGCTTGACGCCATAAAGGATACGGGAAGCAACTGCGTGCGCATTGTATTATCGAACGGTGAGCAGTGGAATGAAAATACAGCCGATACGGTGGCGGGCATTATCAAGGCATGCAAGGACAGGAACCTGATTGCCATATTGGAGGTGCATGACGCAACCGGCTATAACGACAAGGAATCACTGCTTGCGGCGGCGCAGTACTTTGTGGACATCAAGGATGTGCTGATTGGGGAAGAGGCGTATGTGATTATCAATATAGCCAACGAGTGGATGGGAAACAGCACCACGCAGGCTTGGAAAGAAGCATACGTAGAGGCGATTCCCATGCTGCGGGAGGCAGGGCTTACCCACACCATTATGGTGGACAGTGCGGGCTGGGGACAGTATGCCAAGTGCATCGCGGAAGGCGGCAGGGAGGTGTTTGACGCAGATCCGCTGGCGAACGTTATGTTTTCCATTCATATGTATGGTACAGCGGGAGGAACTGCCGCAAAAATTGAAACGAATCTGAAATATGCAACGGATAACGGCTTTTGCGTCTGCGTGGGAGAATTTGGCTATAACCATACGGACGGTGATGTGGACGAGGCGTTTTTGATGCAGTACTGTGAGGAAAATCAGATAGGGTATATTGCATGGTCGTGGAAGGGCAACGGCGGCGGTGTGGAATATCTGGATTTGGCAGTCCAGTGGGACGGCAGGGAACTTTCTGCCGACTGGGGAGAAGTTGTGGTAAACGGTACGAACGGTATCAGGGAAACTTCCCGGATATGTACGGTGTTTGAAGAATAAGCAGGAGATTGCTGCAATATGGGAGGAAATATGGGATATCAAAAGGAAAAGAAAAGGGCAGGGGCGAAGTTCGGCTGCATTTTTATATTATGTTTTGCGTTGCTGCTTTCGGCATGTGCTGCTGAAAAGGAAAATGATGCGGACAGAAATACTTTGCCGGAATCCGCAGGTAATGAGGCGGATGTGGAAGCGGCGGCAGCAGATTTGGAATCGCTGCTTGCGGCGTGCACTTATATAGATAAGGAAATGTACGAGCGTGCCTGTGCCTTTCCGGAAGGAGATTTGTCCCGCATTGCGGCTGCCATGCGAAAGGCAAGGGATGGTGAAAAAGTAACGATAGGCGTGATTGGCGGTTCCATCACACAGGGTTCTTCTGCCTCCAACCAGAACAACTGCTATGCGTCCCTCTTAAAAAAATGGTGGGAGGATACTTTCCCGGATGCAGAAATAGAATTTGTCAATGCGGGCGTGGGCGGAACCAGCTCCTACTTAGGCGTGCACAGGGTCGGGACGGACTTGCTCAGTTATAAGCCTGATTTTGTGGTAGTGGAGTTTTCCGTGAATGACGGCAACAATATATTCTACAAAAAGAGCTATGACAATCTGGTGCGTCGGATTCTGAAGGAGGAAAATGCGCCTGCGGTATTGCTTCTGTTTATGACGATGGAGGACGGAACCAGCGCGCAGGACAACGATTCGCTGATTGGCTTTCAGTATGGACTTCCTATGATAAGTTACCGGAATGCGGTGCTGCAGGAAATTGAGGAAGGCGCTTTTACGTGGAAGGACATTTCGCCGGATAACATTCATCCCAACGACAGGGGGCATGCCATTGTGGGAGAATTGCTTTCCGTATACCTGACGGATATTTACAACCGCCTTGATGAGATAGATGTGGAAGTGACGCCCTTTGACAAGCCCGTAATTACCAAAGAGGCCTATCTGGAGGCGGCGCTTCTCGGCAGTAAGGATATCGAGCCGACTGCGTGGGGCAGCTTTGCGGAACAGGATATCAATGCGAGATTCCCCGGCAACTGGTATACAGAGACGGGAGAAGAAAGCATTGTGTTTTCTGTGGAAGCCGCGAACATCGGTGTTATGTATCAGAAAATGACGAACGGAACGGGCGGGCAGTTTGAGGTATACGTAGATGGCGAGTATGCCATGACTTTGGATTCTGATTTTTCCGGCGGCTGGGGCGACTATGGCGAGACCGTGGAGGTTTACTCTTCAGGGGAAAAGGCGGTTCACACCGTGGAATTTAGAAAAATGGAGGGCACGCCGGAGGCTACTTTTGCGATTCTTGCTTTGATGGTGTCGTAAGAGGGGATAAAAAAGTCATTGAAAAAAAAATGTCCATATGCTATAGTATAAACATAAAAAGGGAAGCCATAAAGGCGGCTACCCTCAAGTTAAAAGCTAATGTTTTACATCAGCCGTCACTATTGTGAGTAGTGGCGGCTATTTCTTTTTCCCTTTGAAGACTGTGTAACACAGCCCGATAAGAGCAACGATAAATATACAAAATTGGAATAAATCCGAATATGTAACATTCATCTTTTTCCCTCCTTTCTCTCGTCCGGAGGGTGACCCCTCCGAGGTGGAGGGCAGCCGCCTTAGGCTCTATGGTTTCCCGTACACGTACTATAGCACATTTCGTAATATGCTGCAATCTGATTTTGTAGGATTCACAAAAAATACATTTTTTACGAATCCGTAAATCTTTCTTTCAGCCTTTCCAGCGTAATCACATAAGGATGGTTATATACATACCGTACATAATCCGCGCTGTTCTGCTCGTGGATATGAATGGTGTGCCAGGTCAGAAACCAGCACCAGTCTACATGTTTCAGGGCAAGAAGCCCCGGCTCCGGAAGGGGTCCGTTTTCGTGGTGGCAGATGGGCATTTGCTTGTCTGTCCTTTTTGCAATCCAGTGATACAATTCTTCATGAATCCCTTCGGTATAGGCATCGCCGCCGATGCAGTCCACATAGGTGTCCCCGGGATACCAGCCCTCGTGCATTTCATGGGAATAACCCAGCACCCAGATTAAATGATTGAGTTTATGGAAATTGGTAAAACGTTCGTACATAAGACGCCACAGCTTTTGAAAAGCTTCTGCGCCGCCTTTTCCCCACCAGAACCATGCGCCGTCAAATTCGTGCAGCGGACGCCATAGAACGGGAATTTTTGCGTCGCGCAGAACGGCAAGTGCACCGGCAGCGCGGTCCAGATTGTCTAAAAGTCCCTGATGAAGCGCTGTGCCCGGAGTGAGCAGCTCCGTCATATCCACGCTTTCCTGACTGGAAGGGTAACCGACGCCGAAAGGGGGGATGCCCCAATGCCAGCAGATGGAAACAATGCCGCCTTTGTTGTGCCAGTCTTGCGCGCGCTCATTGACGCCCTCAAAATCATTTTCTATATAGTCAAGTCCCAGAATGGCAGGAAGCTGTCCGCTGACTTCTTTAATATAAGAAAGTTCTCTGCCTTTTGTTTTGTCCCGCGGACATTCCTGCTGCCCGGAAAGAATCCCATTTCCTTTCAAAGAGCAAAGAAAGCGGTAGAGCTTTACGGCCGCCTCCTGTGCGTCCGGATTGGTGAGGGTATAGGTATCTGTTGTCATAAGCAATCTCCTTGTAAAACTATAATAGAATAGAAATAATCGCGGGGAACCGGAATGCTTTGCTTCTATCATATCACATCAGGGAATTATAAGAAAGCTAAATTTAGTTAAAAAATAACTTTTATTACCTAAAAATTAAGTAACGAAAGTAAAAAAGACAATAAAAAGTAAAAAAAACGGCAAAAAACAAAATTAAGGAAAAAAGTTTGCCGATGCAAAAAGAACAAAAGAGCAGAATGATAAATATAAAAAACTGCACAAAAATGAAAAACCAATATTAGCGAAAACAACAAAATGCATAAAATAGGTTGCGATTTTTGGTGATATGTAGTAAAATTATTGCATAAATTAAAAGAACTTAAAATTACTTAACGTAAAATACAGTATTTACGGCACAAAGTAAGGATAAATAGAGAACCGTCATCTTTTACGTAAAGGGGACATGTGACGTGAACAGGAGATTGAATATGAAGAGAGGCGGCAGGATTTTAAGCATCGGTCTGGCAGCGGCTATGGGAGCTGCTATGGCCGGTTGTTCTGCGGGCAAAGATACGGGGCAGCCGTCGGGTGCCGATTTTGTGCAGACGACAGTCGGTATATATGAAGCAGAGGATGCTGTGTTTTCCGGTAATGTGCAGGCAGCCAATCCGGTCAAGGATGGCTATTCCGGAACGGGTTACGTGGAAGGCTTTCAGGCGGATGCAGATAGCTGCACTTTTACCGTGACGGTGCCGGAGGATGGCTTTTACGATTTGAATTTTGTGAGCGCCAGCAGCGGCGGGGAAAAACACAATTATGTCAGCATCGATGGCGCTTCGGCAGGAACCGTGTATGTAGAGGAGAGCAGTTTTACGGACTCGGGACTGACGCGGGTATATCTGGAAGCGGGAGAGCATGAGATCAGCCTGTCGAAGTACTGGGGCTGGATTTATCTGGATTATTTAGAGGTGCTTACCTCGGAACCGATAGATGAGCGCATTTATGAGGTGACTGCGGGGCTTTGCAATCCCAACGCTTCCGACGAGACGAAAAGGCTTTACAGCTACTTATGTGATATCTACGGTGAAAAGTTTTTGTCAGGGCAGTACTGTGATACCGGTCCGAACGGCAAGGAGTTTCAGGTAATCAGAAAGGCGACCGGTAAGACGCCGGCGGTGATAGGTCTGGATTTTATCGAGTATACGCCTTCCCGCGTGGAGCATGGAAGTAAGGGTATAGCGACGGATATTGCCATCAATTTCTGGGAGAGCGGCGGTGTTGTAACCTTCTGCTGGCACTGGAACGCACCTTCCAAATATCTGACGGGACAGTGGTACAGCGGTTTTTACAATGATTACACGAACATTGATTTGGCAAAAATCATGAACGGCGAGGACACAGAGGGCTATGAACTGCTGATGGAGGATATAGACGCCATCGCAGAGCAGCTTCTGATTTTACAGGAGGCGAAGGTTCCGATACTGTGGAGACCGCTGCATGAGGCAGGCGGCGGCTGGTTCTGGTGGGGAGCGAGCGGACCGGATGCATATAAGCAGCTTTACATATTGCTTTACGAACGCCTTACCAATGAATATGGTCTTAACAATCTTATCTGGGTATGGAACGGGCAGGATGCAGAATGGTATCCGGGAGATGAATATGTAGACATTATCGGAGAGGATGTTTACCCGGGAGAAAAAGTCTACACTTCACAGGTTGATACGTATCTGAATGCGGCAATGAACTGCAGTACGGAGACCAAGCTGGTCTATATGACGGAAAACGGCTGTATTTTCGACCCTGATCTTGCAAGACGCGACGGTGCCATGTGGGGAATGTGGTGTACCTGGTCCGGTGAGTTTGTGGCAAAGGATGTTGCGGTATATACCCTGAGTGAGCAGTATACGGAAGAGTACATGCTGATTAAGGCATACGAGGATGAAGACGTTATTACACTCGAAGATTTACCGGACTTAAAGACATATGAAATCCATAAGGATTTGAAGTAGAAGTGGAATAAAAATAAACGAAGAAAGAGGTATGGGTATGAAACCGAGAAAAACCGGCAAAAAAATCATGTCATTTCTGCTGACTGCCGCCATGATTCTGTCCCTGCTCCCGATGGCAGGAATGGAAAGTCATGCGAAGACAGATTTGCAGATGGATGAGTTTGACGAGATTATCAGTACATACAATATCGATGACTCCATTCCTTCCTATAAGGATTATATGGAGCAGCATGGAAACGAGAACCGTCCCGACAGGACGATTGAGGTTCCGGCAGGCGGGTATGTGCGGTATGAGGAAAGCGACAAGGAGGCAGTTCCTTCCATATACAGTGATTTTGAAGGAATGGCAGGTGACAGCGTTCTAACCGGAGAGGACTCTCTGATTGAGTTTGAGGTTGATGTGCCGGAAAGCGGTCTCTACAATCTTTCGGTTGTGTATTATCCTGTGGAGGGCAAAAACTCTGACATCGAAAGAAGTGTGTTTATAGATGGCGAACTGCCTTTTGAGGAATTGTCACGCCTTACCTTCCCCAGAGTCTGGACCAATTATGTGGAAGATTCCTACATAAATGAAAACGGTGTCAAGATTATGAACTGGGAAAAGGATAATCAGGGCAACGATGTAAAGCCGAAAACCATGGAAATTCCGGAATGGCAGAGCAGGTACCTCTATGACAGCAACGGTTATATCACAGAGCCGCTTGCAATTTATCTGGAGAAGGGTACACATACCATTTCCCTGCTGTCCTTAAAGGAGCCGATGCTGATTAGCAAGCTGGTGCTCAATACGGAGGGCGCGATTGCTTCTTATGCAGAAGTGAAAGCGGCATGGGATGCTGCGGGTGCTGTAAATACAACCGGTACGATTATTACGTTAGAGGGAGAGTTTGCGACCAAGACTTCCTCCCAGATGCTGTATCCCCAGCAGGATCAGTCTTCCCCTTCTGTTTCTCCTTCCAGTGCCAAGGAACTGTTAAACAACTCCATCGGCGGCAATTCCTGGAGGCTTGTGGGACAGTGGATTGAGTGGAGCTTTGAAGTGCATGAAGCGGGCTATTACAATATTGCCCTTTATGATAAGCAGAACTTTTCACGAGGCATCCATGTGTCAAGGCGTATTACCATAGACGGAGTAGTGCCTTTTGAAGAGATGTCTGACTATGCGTTTTCTTACGGACAGAGCTGGCGTGAAGACGTGCTTAAGGATGAAGATGGAAATGCTTATATGTTCTATCTGGAAGCCGGAACACACACACTCCGCATGGAAGCGGTGCTCGGTGAGTTTTCTGAAATCGTGGGTCTGGTAGAGGATTCCGTGCAGCAGCTCAACAGCATCTACAGACAGGTTATTAAGGTAACCGGTGTGAAGCCCGATACCTACCGTGACTATCAGCTTGCAGCAGTGCTTCCGAATCTGCATGATGAGCTGGTGGAGGCAAGGGACACACTGGATGAAGCGCTTGCGATGCTCGAGGTAGTGGCAGGCAAGAACACGGATAAAAAGACTGTGCTCCTCACCATGCGCGACCAGTTAAACGATTTGATTAAGGATGAGGAATATTTTGTCCGTACCATTAGTTCCTATAAAGTAAATGTCAGGGCACTTGGTACATGGATTACCCAGGTTATCAGCCAGCCCCTGCAGGTGGACAGAATTTATATCTATTCTCCCGGGGAGAAGCTAAAATACGATAAGACAGGGTTCTTCTCAAGCGCGGGCTACGAAATCAAGAGATTATATTACTCCTTTGTGATTGACTATAACAATATCGGAAGTGTCAACGAGAACGAAGGCGGAGAATCCATTACCCTGTGGATTGGTTCCGGACGTGATCAGGCGAACGTAATCAAGGCGATGATTGACGAGAGCTTTACCAGCCAGACAGGTATAGGCGTCAACGTACAGTTGGTAGATATGTCCACTTTGTTGAAGGCGACGCTGGTTGGAGAGGGTCCCGACGTGGCGATTCAGGTGGCAAACACCAATGGTATTGCCGGAGCGGTTTTGAATACGGGTAATGACACACCTGTCAACTACGGCATTCGAAATGCGGTGCTTGATTTGAACCAGTTCCCCGATATAGACGAAGTGCTTGCAAGATTCCCGGAGGCAGCGACACTGCAGTTTTCCTATGACGGTTCTGTATACGCACTGCCGGAGACACTGACTTACCCCGTTATGTTCTACCGCAAGGATATTTTGAAGGAAATCGGGCTGGAAACTCCGGAGACATGGGATGACGTAAAAGTGGCGATGACCGTGCTTGCCAAGAACCAGATGGAATTCGGTATGCTGCCGACCGAGCAGATATTTGCTTCCATCCTGTATCAGAACGGCGGCGCGTACTATACAGACGATGCGAGGGCGTCGGCATTGGATTCTGACATTGCTGTCAGCGTATTTAAGGATTTCTGTGAGTATTACACAGATTACAAGTTGGATAAAGAAACCAGTGTGGAAGAACGTTTCAGAACGGGTGAATGTCCGATTATCATAGCGGATTACACGACCTACAACAACTTTGCAGTGTCTGCACCGGATATTGCGGGTCTGTGGAGCTTCACCCAGATACCCGGAACTGTACAGGAGGATGGCACGGTAGACCATTCCGTGGCAAGCACCGGTCTTGCCAGCATGATCATGGCGGATACGGATCATCCGGCTGCAAGCTGGGAGTTCATAAAGTGGTGGACCAGTGAGGAAACCCAGACACAGTACGGACGCGAGATGGAAGGTCTGATGGGTTCTGCAGCGAGAGTGCCGACGGCAAACTACAATGCATTCTTAAATATGCCCTGGCCGGTAGACGACTTTGAGGCGTTAAAAGAGTCCATGGAATGGGTACGGGGAATCCCGCAGGTACCCGGCGGATATTACTCATGGCGTAACGTATACAATGCCTTCTATACGGTGGTGACGGAGACGGATACGGCTCTGCCGCGAGAAGAATTGATGGATAAAGTAATTTATATTAATGCAGAAATAAACTACAAGCGTGAAGAGCTTGAATTGGATGCGGAACGCGGAAAGTAGGAGGAGGAAAAGATGGCTGGAAACGGAGAAATTTCCGAGGTAAAAGTATCACAGGAAGCGCTGGATATAGCCAAAAAGCAGGCGACCCTGGGATACCGGATTAAGCGGAATAAAGCTTGCTACTTTATGTTGGCGCCTTACTTTATATTGTTTTTCCTCTTTACGGTAATTCCGGTAATCCTGAGCGTGTGCTTCAGTTTTACTTACTATAATATGTTGGAAATGCCTGAATTTATAGGCTGGAAAAACTACATAAAGCTGTTTTTGGAAGATGATATCTTCATGAAGGCATTAAAAAATACCATGATTCTGGCAGTAGTTACAGGACCGGTCAGTTACTTCCTGTGTCTGTTGTTTGCATGGATTATCAATGAGTTTAAGGGCTGGGTAAGAGCGTTCTTAACCCTGATATTCTATGCACCCAGTATCTGCGGTAACGCCTATGTGGTATGGACCCTGATTCTCTCGGGTGACCGCTATGGCTACTTAAACGGTTTGTTGATGGATCTTGGTATTCTGGACGAAGCGATAGTGTGGATGAAGACGGAAAAATACGTGCTTCCGTTCCTGATAGTCGTACAGCTCTGGCTGAGTTTGGGAACCGGCTTCCTGTCCTTTATCGCAGGTCTGCAGACGGTAGACAAATCCTTGTATGAGGCGGCGGCGCTGGACGGCGTCAAGAACCGCTGGCAGGAGCTCTGGTATGTAACGCTTCCTGCTATGAAGCCTCAGCTTATGTTTGGTGCGGTTATGCAGATTACACAGGCATTTGCTATTTCGGATGTGTCCATACAGCTTGCCGGCAACCCGTCAGTCAACTATTCCGGTGCGACGGTGGTTACCCACCTTCTGGACTACGGTACCGTCCGCTTTGAGATGGGATATGCTTCGGCAATTGCAACAGTATTGTTCCTGCTGATGGTGGGCAGCAACCTGTTAGTACAGAAACTGTTAAGGAGGGTAGGAGAATAATGAGCAGACAAAAAGATTATTTGAAGCCCTACAAGAAACGCCGGTTTTTTAAACCGAGGGAGAAAAAGCTGAACCGTTCCATGGCAGGAAATACCCTGTTGTTTGTCATCATGGCAATCTGCGGTGTGGCGATGATAATGCCGCTCGTCATGGTTATCAACAACTGCTTAAAGCCTTTGGACGAATTATATCAGTTCCCGCCCAAGATTTTTGTAAGAAACCCTACTTTGGAAAATTTCTCGGATTTGTTCACGATTATGAATGATTCCTGGGTACCTTTTTCCAGATACATATTAAATACCATTATCATTACCGGCGGCGGTATGGTGGGGCACGTTATCATTGCATCCCTTGCCGCATACCCGCTGGCAAAGCACAATTTCCCCGGAAAAGGGATTCTGTTCCAGATGGTAGTGCTCTCCATGATGTTCCACTGGACGGTTACGCAGACACCGCAGTACATGATGATTTCGTGGCTGCATATCAATAACAGTTATTGGGCGTTAATCCTGCCTGCCTGCTCATTTGGTATGGGTCTGTACCTGATGAAACAGTTTATGGAGCAGCTTCCTGATTCCCTGATGGAATCGGCGAGACTGGACGGCGCAAATGAATGGCATATTTTCTGGAAAATTGTAATGCCCAATGTAAAGCCCGCATGGCTGACGCTGGCTATCTTCCAGTTCCAGCAGATGTGGAGCAACACGGGAAGCACTTTCCTTCGCGACGAGGAATTAAAGCCCTTGCAGTATTCCCTGCAGCAGATTTCAGCAGGCGGTATGGCGAGAGCGGGCGCGGCGGCAGCGGTAACCTTTATTATCGCGGCAGTGCCGATTACCTTCTTCCTCATCTGCCAGAGAAACATTTTGGAAACCATGACTTCATCCGGTATGAAAGATTAACAGGAGGGAACGGAGATGAAAAGATTTGTAAGGCTACGAAAAATCATATCCCTCTGCCTTGCGGCGTTTGTGCTGGCGCTGGCGGCGGGAGAGAGCGCATATGCCTCCGAGCTTCCGTATGATTCCTACAATTATGATTATCGGGAGTATATCCACTTTACACCGGCGCCGTATGTGCCGGCCGGAACCGTGAAAGGAACGGACCTGACATGGAACGGAGAACCGATTGGCAGATTTGTGACACCACAGGATTTGTGTAAGGATGCAGATGGTTCCATCTATGTGGCGGACACAGGCAATAACCGTATCGTGGTGCTCAACCGCGATATGACAAAGGTGCTGAATGTCATTACAACTTTTGACAATAACGGTGTGGAAGATACCTTTAAGCAGCCCTATGGCGTGGCTGTTTCCGAGAAGAACCTGATTTATGTAGCGGATTCACAGAACAACCGTGTCGTAGTGCTCGATCAGGACGGAAAGCTGGTTCAGATAGTGGCGAATCCGCAGTCAGAGAGCTTGGAAGATGGGTATGTATTTGTACCCCTCAAGGTAGTAGTGGATTATGCGGACAGAATTTATGTCATTGCACAGAACATGTTTGAAGGTATTATGGTATTTGAGAGCAACGGAAACTTTTCCAGTTTCTTCGGTACCATTGAAGTAGAAATCAGTCTCTGGGAAAAGTTTTGGAAGAGATTGGCGAGCAAGGAAGAGCGTGCAAAACAGGTGCTCTTTATCCCGACAGAGTTTACGGGAATCGATATTGATCCGGATGGTTTCGTATACGCTTCCAACATTGACGCTTCCGGCGTGCAGGGCGTGAGAAGACTGAATCCCCGAGGCGAGGACGTTATCAAGAAGGGGGAAAATAAAAACGTCGGCGGAGACCTATGGATTCAAGGTACATCGGATTATTCCGGACCATCCCAGTTTACGGATGTGGTTTACCGCGGCAACGGTATTTACTCCTGCCTGGACAGGAAGAGGGGACGTATTTTTACATATGACCATGAAGGAAATCTGCTCTATATTTTCGGCGGATTGGGAACACAGGTGGGAACCTTCTCCATGCCGGTGGCTGTGGAAGACATCGGCGGCATGATTGTGGTACTGGATGCCACAAGAGGCGAAATCATCTGCTTTAGCGAAACCGAGTACGGAAGGCTGATTAATGAGGCCGTTTCTCTCCGCTATGACGGTGACGAGGCCGAGGCGGTTGCACTTTGGCAGAGGGTATTGGAGCTTGATGAAAACAATGAGCTTGCCAACACCGGTATCGGCAAGGCATACTTGACGGCAGGCGACTATGTACAGGCAATGAAATACTTAAAGCTCGGCATGAGCCGTGACCATTATTCCGTTGCCTACAGACGTTACCGCAATGCCATGCTGACAGAGAATGCAAGTTATTTCCTGACGGGAATCCTGATCTTGATTGTGGTACTTACGGTAGTAAAGAAAATAAGAAAGAAAAAGAAAGGGGGATCCATAGATGCGTAAGTTCTTTTCAAAGGAAAAATGGCAGTATATGCTGTATACGATTTCCCATCCTATGGACGGCTATTACTGGATACGCCATAGGGACAGAGGAAGCGTCCCCCTTGCAATTTTGATGGTTATTGTGTTTTCCTGCTGTTTTACGGCAAACAGGCTGCTTGCCAGCTTTGTGGTAAATGATTTGGATCCGAGAACAGTGGATAGCTTGTATGAGCTTATTGGTGTTCTTGCCTTCTATCTGCTGCTCTGTGTCAGCAACTGGTCCATCACTTGTCTGATGAATGGCGAAGGCAGGATGAAGGACATTGCCATAGCAGTGGGCTATGGGACGGTTCCAATCAGTTTTGTGCTTGTTCTTGCAACGATTGTCAGCCAGTTTATCGCGGATGACGAGCAGGCGTTTTACACCTTGATACTGGTGATAGGGATTGCCTACGGCGTGATTATGATTCTGATTGGCATTATGCAGGTGCATAATTACACGCTTGGCAAAACGCTTCTGACCCTGTTTCTGACAGTGCTTGCCATGTTAATCATCATCTTCTTGCTGCTGCTTTTGAGCAACCTTTTGGGTATGGTGGTAAACTTCTTTAAGAGCGTGTACACGGAACTTATATTTAGGACGTAGGAGGCAGGATAATGAAATCTTCTAAGAAAAAGAAAACGAAACAGCCCATGAGCAAGGCCAAAAAGGTAGTGCTCAGTCTGGTAGGGATTGCGGCCGCGGTAGGAATCTTTTATCTGGCATATTATTTCATTCATTATATGTGGTATGGCGGATACAAGAAATATCTTGGCTCCTATGAATATGAGCAGGGCGGCGCGTTTACGCCTGTGCCGGAGGCAAAGAGCGATGTACCCGGGTATGAGCTTGTATGTGAAAATGAATTCCTGAAGCTCTACACAGATACAAAAACTGCCAATATAGCTGTGTATGACAAGCGTGACGGTTCCATCACCTATTCCAATCCTCAGAACCCTGAGGAGGACAGCATAGCAAACACGGCGAATATCAACTACTTAAAGTCCCAGCTTGTGGTGCAGTACTACAATGCAGACGTGCGTTCCAGCAACTATGACAGCTACAGCCAGTCCGTTGCCAAGGGACAGTATTCGACCGAAGGGATTGCAAACGGTATCCGCTACATATACCAGATTGGAGATCTTGCAGGCGCCTATGTTGAGGTTCCGCTGGAATACCGTCTGGAACAGGATAAATTGGTAGTGTCTATTCCCGTGAGCGGCATTTCAGAGTATGGTGACTGTTATCTCTACCGTGTTCAGTTACTGCGCTATATGGGTGCGGCACACAGCTCGGAGGACGGCTACATGGTTGTGCCGAACGGCTCCGGTTCGCTGATTTACTTTAACAATGGGAAAACTTCTGCGGACAATTATACGCAGTACATTTACGATATCGACCCCATGGTATCAACCTATACCACCCTTGAAAATGTCAGCAGCGCGAAGCTGCCCGTATTTGGTATCTGCCGGACGGACAGGAGCATGCTTGTCACGGTGGAGGATGGTGCCACCACTGCACTGATTACGGCAAGTGTTTCAGGCAGTTACAACGATTATAATTATGTCTACCCGACCTTTGTTTTGCGCAACATTGACAACCTTCGTATGTTCGGCAATTCTACCACAGACGTTTATGTCATGGAGCCTGACTTATACGATATCAATATGCAGGTAAGTTACGCATTTCCGGGTGAGGATTATCAGGGCTATGCAGGGCTTGCCAATTACTACAGAGAGCGTCTGATAGCGGAAGGTGTGCTGACGCCGGATAAGACGGGCGGCGATATTCCTTTTTACTATGATGTTATTGCCGGCGTAAAGGAAACTGCGCATTTTCTGGGAACACAGTATCTGCACACTTTCTCCATGACAAGCTTTAGCCAGGCGAAGGAGATGGCAGAGGCGCTTTCTCAGGATGGCATTACCAATCAGGTGATGAACCTGCAGGGCTGGTTTAACGGCGGTTACTATCATAATGCACCGCATAATATCAAGGTGCCGTTAAAGCTGGGTGGCAAATCAGGGCTTGAAAAGCTGGAGGATGCCGTAAACGGATTGGGCGGCAGACTGTATGTGGATGTGGCGTTCCAGCGGGTGACATTCGCTGACAATGGCTTCAACTACAATGCGGAGAGCTCCCGTTACTATGGCTCCGGCTATGTGGCGGCATTCGGACAGGTAAATCCGACGACCCTGCGCAATACTTCGGGTCTGGACTATTATGAAACACGTTATGATTTGCTTTCCCCTAAGTTTTTGCCAAGGTATGTGAGCAAATTTGTGAAGAAGATTAAGAAATACGACGTTGGCGGCATTTCCCTCAGGGATTTGGGCAATGTGCTTACTTCAGACAAGAAGAGAACGGAAATTATCAACAGGGAAGAAGCTCTTGATGTTGTGCTGGGACAGTTTGAGTTGTTACAGGGAACGGGCAAGCGTCTGATGACGAGCGAAGCAAATGCTTACAGTTTTGCCTACAGTACGGATATCATCAACGTGCCGATTACGGATAACAGTTATGCTATTGTAGATGAGAGTATTCCTTTTTATGAGATGGTTATCCACGGCTGTATATCCTATTCGACGGAGCTTTTGAACTATGAGGATGCAGAGGATATGACCGGCGTTGTCCTGCAGATGATTGAAGCGGGCGCATCTCCCCACTATGTGTTTACATGGAAGGACTCCAGCGAGATGAAGGACACCGGATTAAACCGTTATTACGCAACTACCTTTGATACATGGAAGGGCGAGGCGGTGGAAATATACAACCGCGTGAATGAAGCGTTAAAACATGTATCCGGCGCTATGATAGTCGATCATGAAATCTTAGACGGCGGGGTGCGGAAGGTCACCTACGACAATGGCGTAATTATCTACATCAATTACGGCAGCGAGACACAGAAGGTGGACGGCATGGAAATACCTGCCATGTCCTACAGAATGGAGGGGATTTAAATGAAAAAAAAGAAAAAACTGACTCTTCTCCAAAAGCGCAGCCTGATGGGATACTTGTTTGTGCTGCCCTGGGTGGTCGGCTTTCTGGTTTTTTATGTGCGAAGCCTTGTCATGACGGGACAGTTTGCATTCTCCGATATGACCATCGACGCGTTAAAGGGCGGCTACACACTGGATTTTGTAGGGATCGAAAATTTCCGGTATGCCTTTACGGTGCACCCGACTTTTAAACAGGAACTGACAAAATCCGTTATGAACATGCTGATTGACGTACCGCTGATTACCTTTTTCAGTTTGTTCATGGCGATGTTGTTAAACAAGAAGTTCCCCGGCAGATTCTTTGTGAGGGCAATCTTCTTCCTGCCGATTATCTTAAACTCCGGCGCTATCTCTGAGGCGATGGATTTGAGTATGAAGATGATGAACGGCGGTGTTTCCACGCAGGTGGCAGAAGCGGCGACAGCGGGCAACACAATGGCGTTGGACGTAGACTATCTGGTCAGCATGTTTATGAGCCTCGGACTGCCGGCTTCGGTATTGGATTACATCGTTTCGGCGGTGGCACGTATCAATGATATCATTGCGGCGAGCGGCGTACAGATTATTATCTTTATTGCAGCGCTGCAGTCCATCCCGGGCTCCATGTATGAGGTGGCAAAGATTGAGGGTGCGACGGGCTATGAGACCTTCTGGAAGGTAACTTTCCCCATGGTAATGCCCCATATCATCACCAACGTGGTATTTACCATCGTGGACAGCTTTACGGAATCTTCCGTTGTTGACCTTGCCTACGATGTGGCGTTTACACAGTATAACTACGGACTAAGCTCCGTTTTCAGTCTGGTTTCTACGGTGATTACCTGCGTCATACTGGTTGCAATCTGCGGGTTCATACAGAAACGGACATTCTACTATAACTAGGGAAAGGAGGAGAAAATATGCAGAAAGCAGTTGCCAAGACAAATTATATACAGAACATAAAAGCAGCAGTGCAGAATGTGGATACGCGCAAAAAGCTGGGAAACAGCGTGAAAAATATAGCGATGACGTTGATGAAAATTGCCATTCTGGTGGGCGTCGGCTATGTTATTCTTTCACCTGTTATCGGTATTATTGTAAATTCCTTCTCCTCAAACAGCGATGCCATAGATCCTATGGTATTCCTGTTTCCCAAACAACCGACGCTGGAGAGATATTCTCTGGCGGCACTCAGAATGGACTATGTGCCGACCATGGCGAGGGATTTGTTCTATACTTTGACGATGACCCTGTTGCAGCTTTTAATCTGCTCCATGGTGGGATATGGCTTTGCCAGATTTGATTTCCCGTTCAAGAAGTTTATGTTTGGCTGTGTGGTGGTCATGATTGTCATTCCTTCCCATACCATCATGCTTCCCTTGTACATGACTTTCAGGGAGTTTGACCCGCTGGGGCTTGTCAGCCTGATTAAAGGCGCACCCATCAACCTGATGGGCTCAACCATACCCATGTATATTATGTCTTTGCTCGGGTGTGGTGTCAGGTCAGGACTTTATATTTATATCTTTAACCAGTTTTTCCGCGGACTTCCCAAGGAAATTGAGGAAGCGGCACTGGTAGACGGTTGCGGTGTGTGGTATACTTACTTCAAGATTATGCTGCGCAATGCAATGCCCGCTGTTATTACGGTGACGGTATTCTCCATCGTATGGCAGTTTAATGATACTTTTTATGCAAAGTTATTTCTGATTAGTGAAAATGTTGTAATTAGCAAGAAGATTGCAACATTGCAGAGTGTGATTGCAAATCAGGACAAAATTTTGTCCGTCACCCTGCAGGAGTTGTATTTGGATGCCGGTATTATACTTGTATTGCTTCCGGTAGTGCTGATTTATCTTTTACTACAGAGATACTTTATAGAGGGTGTGGAGAGAAGTGGTATTGTAGGATAAGACTCTCCGCATAACCCATCAACTTTTAAACAAGAAAAGGAGGATTGAAAAAGTTGAAAAGGCAAAAATTTTTAGCCTGCCTTTTGGCAGGAGCCATGGTACTTTCCATGGCAGCATGCGGCGACAACTCCGCTGATGAGACTCCGGATACCGGCAGTGCTGCTCCTACTACAGAAGATAGCACGCCTGCACCGGAAGACACAACACCGGTAGATGAAGCTGCAAGCATCGATTTCGAGGACGGCAATATGGCGTTCGCTGCAGTCTACACAACACCGGCAGACGCTGCTGATGTGGAGCTTTCCGTTGTGGATTTCAATGGAAGCAAAGCACTGCAGGTGAAGAACCTGACAGGCAAGGTTCCCTACGTAGCTTTTGACGTAGAAAGCCTTCTGGGCGCAGATGTGGCAAAGGTGGCAACCATTGAATTGACATTGGGCACTTCTTTTGACAATGGCAAGTTCAGCGCGGTTTCCGGCAAGCTGATTGCATGGAGCGGCGAGGATCAGATTGAAACGACCGATGACTGGTCCGTTTATCTGGCATCCAAGAATCCTGCCAAGGTAGTGGCAACACTGGCTGCAGGAGAAGAATTTGTCAGCGGTGCAAACAACATTTTTATGTTAAACTTAAAGACTGACAATGGTGTGGACGAGGGCAACGGCAACGCAACCCTTTACATCGACAACATCCGTTTCCTGGATGCTTCCGGCAACCTGCTTACTGCAGATAGTTCTGTAGCGTTTGTAGGCCCTGAGAAGTTTGCAGGCAGCGGTGTGGATGTATCTAACCTGATGACAGTAAACGGCGCTGTAAACTTTGAAGGTTTTGCAACCTCTGAAGGCGGCTGGGCACAGGCAGGCTTTACCATGCCTCAGGAAATCATTGATGCACTGGTTCCGGGTTCTGTAGTAGAAATCGAATTTACCAGTGAAAACGGTGATATGTGGATTGTTATGAATGAAGCAGCAGTAGGTTGGTCCAGAGTGGGCGACAACGGCGGCGCATACATCAACAATTCCAAGAATGTTGCACAGATTACTTACGAGCAGATTGCAGCAGTATGTGGCGATGATGTATCTGCATGGGGTTCTACGATGCAGTGTGAAGCTTCCGGTGCATGGGAAGTATTCAGCGTAAAGGTTGGTAAGGCAGCTCCTGTATATACCATGACGGATGTTGTGGAATTCTCCGGTGCTGCATGTTCCGGCGGCGCATGGGCACAGAATGGTGCAGCAATGACTGAGGAAGTTCTTGCAGCACTGGTTCCCGGTTCTGTAGTAGAAATCAACTACACCAGTGAGACCGGTAATATGTGGATTGTTATGAATGAAGCAGCAGTAGGCTGGTCCAGAGTAGCGGACGGCGGCAATTCCTCCTGCTATGGCGGCAAGTGCTATGTAACTTATGAGCAGATTGCAGCAGTTTGCGGCGATGACATTTCTGCATGGGGATCTACAATGCAGTTTGAATCTGACAGCGAATGGGAAGTATATGCTGTAAATGTTGGCACGGCACGTGAAATGAAGCCTGTAAACCATATTGTAGAGTTTGAAGGCTTTGCATGCTCCGGCGATGCATGGGCACAGGATGGTGCTGATATGCCTCAGGAAATCCTTGATGCACTGGTTCCGGGTGCAGTTGTAAATATTTCTTACACCAGCGAGAGCGGAGATATGTGGGTCGTTATGAATGGTGCAGCAGTAGGTTGGTCCAGAGTAGCGGACGGTGGACAGTCAGCTCGTCTGAATGGCGTATGTCAGGTAACCTATGAGCAGATAGCCGCAATCTGCGGTGATGATGTGTCTACGTGGGGAGCTTCTATGCAGTGTGAATCTGACAGTGCATGGGAAGTATTTGCTGTATCTGTAGGACAGTCACCCGTAGAATAAGGCCATATAAGGAGGACAAAAAATAAATGAAAAGAATGAATAAATTTCTGGCGCTGGGACTTGCAGCAGCTATGGTATTGTCTGTAGCAGCATGTGGCGACAATAGCGGTAACGGCGACAGCAACAACGGTGGTAACAATGGCGGCAACAACGGCGGCAATAGCAGCAATGGTGGCGGCACGACGGATAACACCGATTTGGCAGGTACAGGCGACGGTCACATTAACATCGGTTCATGGTGGGTACAGTACTATGACAGCGATGATGCAATTGAAGATTCTCCGGACTGGCAGACAGCACAGCCTGCAGAGGACGATTCCGAAGATAAGGCAAAAGAAAAAGCAACCAACCTTAACGTTGCTGAGACAAAGTTTGCTAATGTTAAGAAGATTGAAGAGAAGTACGGCGTTACCTTTACATGGGATAACCTGACCTATGAAGGCGTACAGACCTCCATCAATACCTCTATCTTAGCAGGTAATCCGGACTGTGAAATCTATCTGGTTGAGGCAAGCATGGGCGTTCCTGCACAGGCAAACGGACTGGCAATCGACTTAAAGACCATTCTGCCGGAAGATGACGACTTATTTACCACCCAGACCAACATGGGCTATCTTGACCTTGGCGACGGCAAGGCATGTATCCTGTATCAGATAGCAGGTGAAGGTACTGTAGCAGGTACTTATCCGCTTGGCTTTAATATGCAGATGCTGGAAGAAAACAATCTGGAAGACCCCAGAGATCTTTACGCGAGAGGCGAGTGGACATGGGATAAGTTCATCGAGTACTGTCAGGTACTGACACAGGATACCGACGGCGATGGACAGATCGACCAGTACGGCTACTGTGGTTATGAAAATGAGACCATGGAGCAGTTGATGATGAGTAACGGTGCAAGCATTGCAACCGGTACCACAGAGACACTTTCTTCCGCAGCAACCGGTGAGGCGCTGCAGATGATGTATGATATGTACAACACCTACAATATTGCTTATCCTTATGACTTTGACGGCACACCTTCTGACAGCATGAGAATCCAGTACCGTGAAGGAAATATCGGTTTCTTCCCTATCGCAGTTTGGATTGCAAACGCAGGCGGCGACTACGGTGTAGAAGATAAGCTCGGATTTGATACCGCATATGTGCGCTGGCCGGTAGGTCCTTCCGGCAATCAGGATACCAACCCCGGAAAGAACGCAGTATCCGGAACAACCTACTTTATCATTGCAGCAGGCAGCAAGAACCCTGTTACCGCATACCATGTACTGTATGATTTCTTTAACTGGTATGAAGGAGATGTTTCTCTTCGTGACAACAGAGACGTTATGCAGTGGTGGTACAACGAGAATGCAAGAATTGAAGAGCTGAAGAATCAGAACTATGATGTTATGTTTGATGCTGGTTCCAAAGTTGTAGCTGATTTCTGGCTGAATATTGGTGTTGATTATGGAACAGATGCAGGCAACGGACTGCAGCAGATTATCAAGGGTGAAATGACTCCCGCACAGTTCCAGGAATCCTTCAAGCAGCAGGTTCAGGATGGCTTGGATGCATACTTTAAGTAATTTCTTATTGACATTTTAGTTACAGGCATTATGATTAGAATAAGTACTGAAGCGGGGCGGCGTGCCGCCCCGTTTTCAGAATGACGGAGGAATTTATGAGCGATATCAAAATGATTGCCCCTGCCGTTCCGAATGTTCCCTGGCAGGAGCGCCCGGAAGGTATAAAGGGAGCTCCCATCTGGAGATATACGGAAAACCCCATTATCGGAAGAAATCCGGTAGAAGGCGTTGCCAGAATCTTTAACAGTGCAGTAATGCCCTATGGCGACGAGTTTATCGGCGTGTTCCGCGGGGAGCAGACAAACGGCATTCCTTATATTTATCTGGGAAGAAGTAAAGACGCAATTCACTGGGATTTTGAAAAAGATAAGATTCCTTTTGTGGACGAGGACGGCAAGCCTTTTATGCCGATTTATGCATATGATCCGAGACTGGTAAAGGTGGAGGATACCTATTACATCATCTGGTGTCAGGATTTTTACGGCGCTGCTATCGGTATGGCAAAAACGACGGATTTCAAGACCTTTGTCAGAGTGGAGAATCCGTTCCTGCCCTTTAACCGCAACGCGGTACTGTTCCCCAGAAAGATTAACGGCAAATTCTGCATGCTGAGCAGACCGTCTGACAGCGGACATACGCCCTTTGGTGATATCTTTATCAGCGAGAGTCCTGACCTTGTATATTGGGGCAAGCACAGGCATGTGATGGGCAAAGGCCATGAATGGTGGGAGTCCTTAAAGATCGGCGGCGGCGCTGCTCCCATTGAGACAAGCGAAGGCTGGCTTTTGTTCTACCACGGTGTAAGCGGCACCTGCAACGGCTACGTTTACAGCATCGGCGGCGCGATTCTGGATTTAGAGAATCCTTCCATTGTGAAGTACCGCTGTGAAACCTTCCTGCTGACTCCGGAAGAGTGGTACGAGGAGAGAGGCTTTGTGCCCAATGTAGTATTCCCTTGTGCAACGATTCACGATCCGGAATCCGGAAAGATTGCAATCTACTATGGTGCGGCAGACAGCTATGTAGGTCTTGCTTTTACCAAGTTTGATGAGATTGTGGCTTATATCAAGGAGCACAGTGTAGTAAGAGGCGACGATACAGAAATCGGAAGACGTTAATACATTGGTTACATTGTCTTATGATATGTGGGAGATAGAAAACTGTCTCCCACAGTCTGTATATGCCTGTATCTGTATTTGCGTGCAGCGATTTGGTTGTCCGGAAATATGAGCAGGACATTACATGGGGAGAGAGATAATGGCGAAAATGAAGAAAACTGTGAAAATGGCGGATATTGCGGACAGGCTGGGGGTCAGCACGGTCACGGTATCCAAGGCGCTTTCGGGACAGAAGGGTGTCAGCGAGGAAATGCGCCTCAAAATCCGGAAACTGTCGGAGGAGATGGGCTATAAGGCACCGACGGTAGTGAAGGAAAAAAGGCCAAGGAAAAGCTATAACATCGGGGTGCTGATATCGGACAGGTATCTGGCAAATTTTGATTCCTTTTACTGGAAGCTGTATCAGGAAGTGGCGGATCAGGCGATTCAAAATGAATGTTTCACCTTATTTGAAATTCTGAGTGAGGAAATGGAAGAAAACCGGCAGATGTTACGGCTCCTGGAGGAGAAAAAGGTGAGCGGGCTGATTGTAATCGGAAAGCCCGGCTATGAATATGCGGATTACCTTCGGAAAAATGCGGGGATGCCGCTGGTGTTTCTGGATTTTTATGAAACCGATGCGAGCGTGGACTGTTTTATATCCGATGGTTTTTACGGTGCCTATGCGCTTACCAATTATCTGATTGACAAGGGACACAGGGAGATTGCCTATGTGGGGACGCTCTTTTCCACAGAAAGCATCACGGACAGATATTTGGGTTATCTGAAATCCCTGATGGAGCACGGCATTACGCCAAATCCGGAGTATCTGATTGAGGACAGGGACGTAAAGAGCGGTCTGCGGGACAATTACAGCAGCCTTGCTTTTCCGGAGAAGATGCCAACAGCGTTTGTGTGCAACTGTGATTTTATTGCAAGCATTGTGATAAAGGCATTGGAGGAGAAAGGACTGCGGATACCGGAGGATATCTCCGTGGTAGGGTACGACAATTATCTTTATCCGGGGCTGTGCGATGTGGACATTACCACCTATGAAGTGGATATCAGAGAGATGGCAAGAGGAGCGATTGAAACGCTCTTAAAAAAGATGAGCGGAGAAAATTATAAAAGAGGAATCCATATAGTGGAGGGCCACCTGGTGGAAAAAAAGAGTGTGGCAGAAAGGAAGATTGTATGAGTATAGCAGCAGAAATGCGGCAGCATCTGACGGAAGGAATCATTCCCTTTTGGCAAAAGCTGCGCGATGAAACCTACGGAGGTTTTTGCGGATTTATGGGACCGGAGCTTTCCGTGGACCAAAAAGCAGTGAAGGGTTGTATCTTAAACAGCCGTATCCTTTGGTTTTTCTCAAATGCAGTGATGACGCTTAAGGATGAGGCTCTGCTTGCGGATGCAGCGCATGCTTATCATTTTATGAAAGAGCACTGCATTGACAAGGAGTACGGCGGTGTATTCTGGTCCGTAACCTATGACGGTGTGCCGGAGGATACGACAAAGCATATTTACAATCAGGCGTTTGCCATCTATGCGTTGTCCTCTTATTACGCGGCTTCTAAGGACAAAGAAGCGCTTCAGACAGCGTTTTCTCTGTTTTCCGTGATAGAGGAGAAGGGCTTTGACGAGGGCGGCTACAAGGAAGCGCTGGACCGCACCTTCGCGCCTGCGGCAAATGACAAGCTTTCGGAAAACGGCGTTATGGCGGACCGCACCATGAATACCCTGCTCCATGTGTTTGAGGCGTACACGGAGCTTTACAGGGTGTCCAAAGGAGAGAAGGAATTTGAAGCGCTTCAACAAAAAGTTCGGGAAAAGTTACTCTGGATACTGGAGACTTTTCACGACAAGGTGTACAATCCTGCGCGCCACAGACAGGAGGTATTTTTTGACAATGAGATGAACAGCCTGATTGACTTACATTCCTATGGGCATGATATCGAGACTGCATGGCTTTTGGACAGGGGGCTTTCCGTACTCGGAGATGAGGCGTATGCGGCAAAGTGGGCGCCGGTCATTGCCGATTTGACGGCGGAGGTTTATCGGGCAGCTTACTACAACGATTCCCTTTCCAACGAATGTGAGAAGGGTGTGGTAGACAAAAAGCGTGTCTGGTGGGTACAGGCGGAAGCCGTGGTAGGCTTCTATAACCAGTATGAAAAAACACCGGAGCATACGGAATATTTAGAGGCAGCGGAGCGTATCTGGGGCTTTATCAAGGCGCATGTCATCGATAAGAGAGAGGGTTCCGAGTGGTTTATGCATGTGGACGACAACGGCAACCCGGATATGACACAGCCGATTGTGGAGCCTTGGAAATGTCCTTACCACAATGGACGTATGTGTATGGAAATCATAAGGAGGATGGAGAAGTAATATGATTCACGAAAAATTTTACTGGCTGAAGGAAAGACAGGAAGCATTATTATCCAGAAAAAATGAGGTGGACGAGGCGTTTTATAACGGCATCTACCAAAGATACCGCTATCCGGTGCTGACAAGGGAGCATATTCCGGTGAGCTGGCAGTATGACTTAAACGCAGAGACCAATCCGTATTTTGAGGAGAGGCTTGGCGTAAACGCCGTGATGAATTCCGGCGCGCTTTATATGAATGGCAAGTATTATCTGGTGGCAAGAATCGAGGGCAATGACAGAAAGTCCTTCTTTGGCGTGGCAGAGAGCGACAACGGTGTGGACGGCTTCCGTTTCTGGGACTACCCTGTGGTATTGCCGGATACCTGCCCGGAGGAGACGAATGTCTACGATATGCGTCTGACAAAGCATGAAGACGGCTATATTTACGGCGTATTCTGCTCAGAGAGCAAGGATAAATCGGTGGGTGATTTGTCGGCTGCGGTAGCGGCTGCCGGCATTGTACGGACGAAGGACTTAAAGACATGGGAGAGACTGCCGAATCTGGTGACGCTCCATTCTCCCCAGCAGAGGAATGTGGTGCTGCATCCGGAGTTTGTGGACGGCAAGTATGCGTTCTACACAAGACCCATGGACGATTTCATCGATACCGGTTCGGGCGGCGGCATTGGCTTTGGTCTGTGCGATGACATTACCAAGGCGGTGATTGACGAGGAAAAGATGACCAGCATCCGCAAATACCACACCATCACGGAGGTAAAGAACGGCGCCGGCGCTGTGCCGATAAAGACGGATAAGGGCTGGATTCACATTGCCCACGGCGTGAGAAATACGGCAGCAGGGCTTCGCTATGTTATTTACGCTTTTGCCACTGCTTTAGACGACCCTTCCAAGGTGATTGCAGAGCCTTCCGGCATGTTAATCGGACCGAGGAACGGCGAGAGAGTCGGCGACGTATCCAACGTGGTATTCACAAACGGTGCGGTGGTAAATGAGAAGAATGAGGTTTACATCTACTATGCATCCAGCGATACGAGGCTGCATGTGGCTGTAACAGATATGGATCGGCTTGTGGATTATGTATTTAATACGCCCAAGGATCCGCTGCGCAGCCCTGACTGTGTACTGCAGAGATGTGAGCTGATAAAGAAAAATC
Source organism: Lachnospiraceae bacterium (assembly GCA_014804445.1). Lineage (GTDB taxonomy): Bacteria > Bacillota > Clostridia > Lachnospirales > Lachnospiraceae > Acetatifactor. The sequence goes on from JAAUZU010000005.1 coordinate 174,219, forward strand.
TGGAACTGTTAGAACAGGCATAATTGCCAAATGGATATAACAGGCGGAAAGGAAATTATGAAGGAACTCATTGAATATGAAAAGGGCGTGATAAACGCCGGAGATGACAGCCGTATCAGAAAGGTGATGCGGCGTGCGGCAGACGGAGAAGCCATCAAGCTGGCTTTCTTAGGCGGCTCCATTACGCAGGGCTGTCTGGCTTCCACGCCGGAGGGCTGTTATGCCTATTTGACTTACGCGTGGTGGAAGCAGGCGTTTCCCAAGGCAGATTTTACCTATATCAATGCCGGTATCGGCGGCACTACATCCCATCTCGGCACGGGTCGTGTGGAGGAGGATGTGCTGCAGTATGAGCCGGATTTTGTGATTGTGGAGTATTCTGTCAATGATGACGGCAACAGTGCACATTTTCAGGAAACCTATGAGGGACTGGTGCGCCGGATAGTGAAGGCATCCTGTGAGCCGGCGCTGCTTCTGGTACATAATGTGCGCTATGACGATGGCTGCAATGCAGAGCAGATTCATGTGCCGGTGGGAGCCTACTATCACCTTCCCTCTGTCAGCATGAAGCCTACGATTTATGCGCAGGTGGAAGCGGGCAATATCAAGAACCGCGATATCACGCCGGACGATTTGCATCCAAACGATGCGGGACATGCGCTTGCAGCGGGTGTGATTACCCATTATTTAGAGAGCGTAAAGAAGGCGGCAGAAGAGGAGAGCAGCGCAGGTGCCGCTGCAGAAACAGCGCCCGCGGCCGGTGAAGCGCAGGATGCGCCTTTCGGCGTGCTGCCCAGACCCATGACGGCGAACGGCTATGAAAATGCGCACAGATACCGGAATGACGAATTAAAGCCCGTTTTATGCGAGGGCTTTGTGAAAGACGAAAGCGAGCAGAGCTGTGTGTCGGACTGCTTCAAAAAAGGTTTTACGGCGTCCCAAAAAGGCGATAAGATTGTGTTCGAAGTAGAAGGCGCTTCTATCGGCGTACAGTATAAAAAGACCATGAAAGGCCCCATCCCCAAGGCAACGCTTACCTTGGACGGAGATACGGCAAACGCCGTACTTCTCGACGGCAACTTTGACGAAGACTGGGACTGCCTGTATCTGGAAACCATACTGGAACACGGAGAACACAAAGTACACCGCATAGAAATCGAACTCACCGAAACCCACGACAACGATACCGAACCCTTCTATCTGGTATCCCTAATAGTGGCCGGATGATATCACAATTTCTGCAATTATAAACAATATAATAGGCGATTGTGAAACCCTTACTTGCTGCTTGCGAATTGTGGATGCTGCATATTCCATAAGCAGACCCTTGCTTACCGTCGGTACTTAGCTGCCGTATTTTGGCAGCTTACGTACCGCTACGGTAAGCTCGGAGCGAAAGCGTGTCTGCGTTGGAATATGCAGCATCCACAATGACAACAGCAAAGTTACTGAATTTCACACCCCTAAAACAACATAAAAAGTAAAGGAGAACAGTCTTACATGAATTACGGCTATTTTGACGAAGCAAACAAGGAGTATGTAATCACAAAACCCAATACTCCTGCGCCTTGGGCGAATTATCTCGGCTCTCCCGCATATGGCGCGATTATTTCCAACAATGCCGGAGGCTACAGCTTTGTAAAGAGCGGTGCAAACGGCAGAATTCTGCGCTACCATTTTAACAGCGATGACACGCCCGGCAGATATATCTACCTGCGTGATGACGAGACGAAGGATTACTGGTCTGCATCCTGGCAGCCCGTGGCAAAGCCTTTGGATGCGTACAAAAGCGAATGTCATCATGGTACGGCGTACACGAATCTGGTAGCAGATTATGCAGGGATTCATTCGGAAGCGCTTTATTATGTTCCCCTGAACAAAACCTACGAGGTATGGCGTGCTAAAATCACCAATACCACGGACAAAACAAGAAAGATATCTGTATTTTCCTATGCAGAGTTTACCAATGACAGCAACTACGAGCAGGATCAGGTAAACTTGCAGTACACCCTGTTTATCACAAGAACTTTCTTTAAGGGCAATAAAATCGTACAGACCATCAATGCGAACTGCGGCAAGAACGAGAAGGGCTCAAACGGAAGAGAGCGTTTCTTAGGGCTGGCGGGAGCGCCGGTTACCTCCTACAATGGCGACAAGGCTGCCTTTATCGGGGATTATCATACCTACGGCAACCCTGTGGCGGTAGAGCGCGGCGAGTGTGACAATGTACTGAACTACAATACCAATGCCTGCGGCGTGCTGCACAGCGCGTTAGAGCTTGCACCCGGCGAGAGCAAAGAGCTTGTTTTTGTATTGGGGCAGGCGGACGCAGAGGCGGCAGAGGCAATTCTGGCAAACTATGAAAAAGCAGGCGTCGTAGAAAACGAGCTTGCAGAGCTGAAAAATTACTGGCATGCAAAGCTTGAGAATTTTCAGGTCAATACGCCGGATGCAGCGTTTAACAGCATGATTAATACATGGAATGCTTACCAGTGCTTCATTACCTTCACATGGTCAAGAGCGGCTTCCTTTGTCTACTGCGGACAGCGCAACGGCTATGGCTACCGCGATACCGTGCAGGATATTCAGGGTATCATCCACTTGGATCCCGAGATGGCGCTTGCGCAGATTCGCTTTATGCTTTCCGCACAGGTAAACCACGGCGGCGGACTGCCACTGGTAAAATACAACCACAACCCCGGGCATGAGGACACGCCGGACGACGAATCCTATGTGCGCGAGACCGGACATCCGGCATACCGTGCAGACGATGCCCTTTGGCTCTTCCCCACTGTTTGGAAATATGTGGCGGAAACCGGAAACAAGGATTTTATCAACGAAATCATTCCCTATGCCAACAAGGAAGAGGGAACGGTATATGACCATTTGAAGAGGGCAATCCAGTTCTCCATGGACAGACTGGGCGACCACAAGATGCCTGCAGGTCTTCATGCAGACTGGAACGACTGTCTGCGTCTCGGCAAAAAGGGCGAGTCCACCTTCGTGGCAATGCAGTTATACTATGCCTTCACGGTCATGAAAGGCTTTGCCGAGGACCAGAAGGATGCGGAGTACATCGCTTATCTGGAAAAGACCCAGAAGGAATTAGGCGAAATTATCGAAAAAGAGTGCTGGGAAGACGACCGCTATGTCAGAGGTATCAAGGAAGACGGACAGGTTATCGGCTCCAAGCATGACCCTGAGGCAAGCATGTGGCTGAATCCGCAGTCATGGTCCGTTATCAGCGGGCTTGCGTCAAAGGAGCAGGCAGAGGCAGCGCTGGAATCCGTACATAGAGAGCTCAACACCAAATACGGCGTGCGTTTGATGACCCCTTCCTATGTGGACCATGCATTTGACGGCGCACAGGCGCTTCTGTTCAATCCCTCCACCAAGGAAAACGGCGGTATTTTCTCACAGCCGCAGGGTTGGATTATTCTGGCAGAGGCACTGATGGGACATGGCAACCGTGCATTTGAATACTTTACGGAAAGCTCTCCCGCATCGCAGAATGACTGTGCGGAGATAAGAAAGCTGGAGCCTTACGTACACGGACAGTTCACCGAGAGCGTGGAGTCGCCCTTCGAGGGACGTTCCCATGTACACTGGCTGACCGGTACGGCTTCCACCTGTATGGTAGGCTGCGTGGAAGGTATCTGCGGTATGCGCCCTGACTTAAACGGTCTGTGGGTATGCCCGGCAATTCCTTCCGATTGGAAAGAAATTACCATGGATAAGACTTTCCGCGGCAAGAAGCTGCATATTATAGTAAAGAATCCTGACGGCGCAGAAAGCGGCTGTAAGGAGTTTTACATCAACGGAGAAAAGGCAGAGCAGCCCTATGTTCCGGCAGAAAAGATGCTTGCAGAAAATGAAATTATACTTGTTTTATAAGGAGGATTTGGATGCACTCACCTTTGGAGATTGCAAGAAGTTATGTTGAAATCGGGGTTCACAAAGTAAAGCTGTCCGCTTTTAAAATGCTGATACTCGGTGTTTTTGCGGGAATCTTTATCGGCTTTGCCGGCATTGCTTCCAACGTTGGTTCTTCCACGGTGGAAAATCCCGCCATTGCAAAGCTTGTCGGCGCTTGTCTCTTTCCGGCAGGCATGGCGATGGTGCTGGTAGCGGGCAGTGAGCTTTTCACAGGCAACAACCTGATTATCATTGCATGGCTGGAAAAAAAGATTAAGCTTTGCGAATTGTTAAAGAACTGGTTTTTTGTGTTTGTCGGCAATTTTATCGGTGCGGCATTGGTGGCGGTGCTGGTAGTCTACGGTCACACGCCGGATTTGTTCGGAGGCAGGCTGGCGGAAACCATGGTAAATGCAGCGTTAAACAGAGTCAACCTGTCCTTTGTGGAATCCTTTATCCGAGGCATCCTGTGTAACATTCTGGTATGTATCGCTGTGTGGGGCGCTTTTGCGTCAAAGCAGGTTCCGGGTAAGCTTATGATGAGTTTCTGGCCGGTCATGGCTTTTGTGCTCTGCGGCTTTGAGCACAGCATAGCGGATATCTATTTCGGCGTTGCCGGAATACTGACGGCGGGAGAGTATGGAATCGCCGCAGAAGGACTTAACTGGGGAAGTTTTCTTATCAAAAATCTTCTGCCGGTAACGCTGGGTAATATTGTGGGCGGCGCGGGCATCGTGGGCGTCGGCTACTGGGCGGTATATCTCCGCCATACGCCGCTGTATATCAGAACGATTGAATCCGAGCAGGAAGAAATTGATATGGCAGAGGAGTATTAATTTATTGTTTTACGGCAAAAAAGCGCCGGAGCGCGTATCAGAAAGTGATGCGCGTTCCGGCGTTTTGTTTGTCCTGTATTTGATTGGGAAACCGTTCGTCTACTTTTTCATGGCGGCACGTTTCCTGAGGGTGGGGTCCAAGATTTTTTTGCGGATACGCAGCGACTTCGGCGTAACCTCCAAAAGCTCGTCCGTGTCGATGAAATCAAGGCATTGCTCAAGGCTCATAATTTTGGGCGGAACAAGGCGGAGCGCTTCGTCCGCACCGGAGGAGCGGGTGTTGGTGAGCTGCTTTTTCTTGCAGACATTGACCTCGATGTCCTCGCCGCGTCCGTTGCTGCCAATCACCATGCCGGAGTATACCTTGACGCCTGCGCCGATAAAGAGCGTACCGCGCTCCTGCGCGTTGAAAAGGCCGTAGGTTATGGTCTCACCGTTTTCAAACGCAATCAGGGAGCCCTGTTTTCTGTACTGGATATCGCCCTTGTAGGGGCCATAGCCGTCAAAGACGGAGTTCATAATGCCGTTGCCCTTGGTGTCTGTCATAAAATCGCCGCGGTAGCCAATCAGCCCCCTGGAAGGGATGGAAAACTCCAGACGGGTATAGCCGCCGGTGCCGGCTCCCATATTGCGGAGCTCGCCCTTTCTCATGCTCAGCTTTTCAATGACAACGCCGGAAAACTCTTCAGGCACGTCGATATAGGTCAGTTCCATGGGCTCCAGCTTTTTGCCGTTTTCGTCGGTCTTATAGAGAACCTCCGCCTTACTTACGGCAAATTCAAAGCCTTCCCGGCGCATATTTTCAATCAGTACGGAGAGATGGAGCTCACCGCGGCCTGACACCTTAAAAGAGTCGGCGGAGTCGGTTTCCTCTACCCTGAGGGAGACATCCGTGTTCAATTCCCTGAAAAGCCTGTCGCGGATATGGCGGCTGGTGACATATTTGCCCTCCTGTCCGGCTAGCGGCGAGTCGTTTACAATAAAATGCATGGCAATGGTAGGCTCGCTGATTTTCTGGAAAGGAATCGGGGCAATATTGTCGGGAGAGCAGAGCGTGTCGCCGATGTGGATATCCGTAATGCCGGAGATGGCAACAATGGAGCCGATGCCGGCTTCCTTCACTTCCACTTTATTCAGACCGTCAAACTCGTAGAGCTTGCTTATCTTTACCTTTTTCTGCTTTTCCGGGTCATGGGCGTTGCAGAGCACAATATCCTGATTGACTGCAATACGTCCGTTGTCTACCTTACCAACGCCGATTCGTCCCACATATTCATTGTAATCGATGGTGCTGATTAATACCTGCGTGCCTGCGTCCGGATCGCCCTCCGGTGCGGGAATATAGTCCAAAATCGTGTCGAACAGGGGCTTCATGTCCTTGTTTTTAACGGTAAGATTTAAAGTCGCGCTGCCTGTTTTTGCGGAAGCAAAGACAAAGGGACAGTCAAGCTGAGCGTCGTCCGCCTCCAAATCCAGAAACAGCTCTAAAACCTCGTCCACGACCTGTTCAGGGCGCGCCTCCGGCCGGTCAATCTTGTTGACGCAGACAATGACAGGCAGCTTCAATTCCAATGCCTTGCGCAGTACAAACTTGGTCTGCGGCATGGGGCCTTCAAAAGCATCCACAACCAGAATGACGCCGTTTACCATTTTGAGCACGCGTTCTACCTCGCCGCCGAAGTCGGCATGTCCCGGCGTGTCAATAATATTTATTTTTGTATTTTTATACATAACGGCAGTGTTTTTGGAAAGAATGGTAATGCCTCTTTCCCTCTCAATGTCATTGGAATCCATGACCCGTTCCGCCACTTCCTGATTTTCACGGAACACGCCGCTCTGTTTTAAGAGCTCGTCCACCAGCGTGGTCTTGCCGTGGTCTACATGGGCAATAATGGCAACATTTCTAACATCTTCTCGTTTCTGTTTCATATACATCCTCATTTCTGTAATTACACTTTCAAAACTGTTACAGTATATCACTATTTGTCGTCATGTGCAAGAAAAAATGAGGGAAAGGAAGGGATTGTCAATAGGTGCGGCGGATAGTTGTGCTACGGGCATGCAAAATGGAGTATATATATTAGTACAATACTGGCGGAAGCCGCAAAAATTCTTAAGCGTAAGAAAAGGAGAACAAGTATGACGGATAAGGTTATTGAAAACAATCAGGTAACGATTATGGGAGAAATTGTGAGCACTTTCACCTATAGTCATGAAATTTTCGGCGAGGGCTTTTACATGGTTGAAGTAAAGGTACAGCGCCTAAGCGATTCCTTTGATGTAATTCCCATGATGGTGTCTGAGCGCCTGATAGATGTCAGCGCAGATTACAGAGGCTATTATATCGAGGTAAACGGGCAGTTTCGTTCCTATAACAGGCATGAGGAGAGAAAAAACAGACTTGTGCTTTCCGTGTTTGCAAGGGAAATTGCATTTGTGGAAGAAATCGAGGAAAGTGCAAAAACGAATCAGATTTTTTTGGACGGGTATATCTGCAAGGCGCCCATCTACAGGAAAACGCCCCTTGGAAGGGAAATTGCAGACCTTCTTCTGGCGGTCAACCGTCCTTACGGCAAGTCCGATTACATACCCTGTATCTGCTGGGGCAGAAACGCCCGCTTTGCCAGCGGCTTTGAGGTAGGAGAGCGCTGCAGCGTCTGGGGACGCATCCAGAGCAGGGAATATATGAAAAAAATAGATGAGGAGACCGTGGAAAAGCGTGTCGCATACGAAGTGTCCGTCAGCAAGCTGGAGCTGTCGCGCGAGGAGGTGCAGGAGTAAAAAAGGTGATTGCGAAACTTAGAAATAATGCCATTGTCATTGTGTACATGGTATATTTCAACGCAGACGCGCTTTCGCTCCGAGCTTACCGTAGCGGTACTAAGCTCGAAAACACCTCGCTAAGTACCGACGGCAAGCAAGGGTCTGCTTATGGAATATACCATGTACACAATTCGCAACTGGCAAATGTGTGTTTCGCAATTACAACAAAAAGTTGTCAAGAGACATAAATTATGATATAATCACGGCAAAAATAAAAATCGGACATACATAATGGAGAGAATTTATGAGCATGATTCACATTTATACCGGAGACGGCAGGGGGAAGTCACCGGCGGCAATCGGCAGGGCAGTACAGGCAGCGGCGAAAGGTGAGCAGGTAGTCATCATACAGTTTTTAAAGGGAAAAGGGCTTGAGGACACGGAATTCGTCAGGAGGATGGAGCCGGAAATCAAGCTGTTCCGCTTTGAGAAATCGGATGAGAATTACGAAGAGCTGCCGGAGGAAAAGAAGGCGGAGGAAATCATGAATATCCGCAACGGGATTAATTTTGCCAAAAAAGTGCTGTCCACCGGAGAATGTAATCTGCTGATTTTAGATGAAGTATTGGGACTCTTAGAGAAAAACATTATCACGGCTGAGGACTTGACCGGCCTGCTCTCTCAAAAGGGAGACACGGACGTGATACTCACAGGTATTTCTTTAAACGACGAGGTATGTATTCTGGCAGACGAGGTCTCCAAGATAGAGACCCTGAAATTCAAAACATTTGATATGTAACAGGACCCTGCATAAAATCCTACCGCTTGTAAGGGATTTTGTGCAGGGATTTTATTTATGGAAATAGTATCTTCACAAAGAGTGGAGTATTGCTTACAATTGGGTATTTCCCGCCAAATACAAAGGAGAGAGTAATGCATTTATTTCAGGTAAAAATGATTCGAAAAGGTACAAAGCCGCCGGTATGGAGAAGGGGCATGATTCCCGAGGATATTACGTTTTCGCAGCTTGCGCTGATTCTGGAGGAAATGCTGGACTGCAATAAAACGGATTCCTATGAGTTTGAGTTTTATCAGGAAAAGGTTCGCGTCAGCGAGTGGGCGGAAGAAAAGAAAACTTCAGCCAATTATTATTATGATTTTGAGAGTGCGCCGGATACCTTCGTCAATGAACTGCTCGAAACAGAGGAATGGTTTACTTTCAAGGTACAATCCGAAGAAAATGAGACCTTGCAATACCGCATTGAAATTGAGAAAATGCTTGAGCAGCCCTGGGTGATGAAGGACGGGCAAAAGCATGTGGCTGCAGAACCTGTGATTGTAAAGCAGGTTGGGGGAGAAAACGATTGGAGCAATTTACAGGCAAAAAATGATGTTCTGGCATCAGATTATTTTCTGCAGTATGGTGATGCAGAATATAAATTTTTTAGAGAACTGCAGGCAGAACTTGCGGCAGGAAAGCAGGGCATTACAGCATGCAGAAGTGCGGTAAGCCGGACGGAACATAACCGAAAATCAACCCAAACCATGTTGGGCGAGTTTGTGGATAATTTACTGCTTCCGTATCAGGAGGAAGCTGTAAAGCGTCTGAAGGAAAAAACAGGGCTTGATGAAACGGAACTGGATGCGCTGTCTGAAGAAGAGGCAGAAGGGTTATATGCTCAAATCAGTGGAGAGATAGAAGATAAAATGCGTGCAGAGCTTCCAAAACGGTTCTGGGAAAATCTTTATGGTGACAGAAAGGACAAGGCTTCCCGTGAGCCCAAGGTAAAGGACATGCTGCAGTCCTATGCAAAGGACGATTTGGTATTGCTGGCAAAAGAACTGAAACTTCGCCATAATGGGCTTCGGAAAGAGAAACTGGCAGAAAAGCTTGCAAATGAGCTATTGACGCCTTCGGTTATGGAGCAGAGGCTTATTGTGCTGAGAGACCGGGAAATTGCTGCTTTTGAGGCTGCGATGAAGAGGGAATGTTTCTTCCCGACAGATCAGGAATGGGAGGATCTTGAGGCAATCTTTGAGATGGATTATATATCTGCCTATGAAGACGATTATATGGAGATACCGGAGGAGGTAAGAGCGGTTTATTCCAAAATAAACAGCCCCGAATTTCACGGGAAGCGGAGAGCTGTGAGCTGGATGCTGGAATGTCTGCAGATGTTTACCTATATCCATGTGGTTGCGCCGGTAAGCGTGGTGTATCAGATGTACCGTGGACGGAAGGGCTTCCACGTCAGTCCGGCGGAATTTCTTTCTATTTTTGAAAAGGTTCCAAAGGAGAAGAATCCCTGCACCATACTGGATGAGAAAGTGGTGCTGTCAGAGGTGCTGAGAGATGATCTGTATCTGCGTATTGAGGAGAGGCAGAGGGAGGTGCCATATTATATCCCATCCGAGGAGGAAATCCACGATTATGCCAGAAATGCATACCCGTCAAAGGACAGCGGTTATCAAAAACTCAGGGAATTTCTGATAAAGGGACTAAAGAGAGAAGACGAAGAGGCGGATTATTTGTGTATGGCAGTATACAAGGAATTTTCCATGGGTGGCGGCAGTTTGTCTGACATCATGGATCTGATGAACGAGGAAGAAATTGTATTTGCTTCGGAAGGGCAGGTAGAACAATTTGCCAATATTGTTATAAATGTGAATAACCGTACACGCATGTTTGCACTGAGAGGGCACACACCAAATGAAATGAGAAATTTCAGGCCGTCTTCTACAAAGCCGGTCAAACCGACCATCGTGCCGATGAGCAGTATGGCAGCGGATATGCTTTTCGGTGCACGGGAGGATTTAGAAAGGCTGGGAATGTCTGTTGATGGTACGACGAAAAAGGTGTACCCAAATGACCCATGTCCCTGCGGAAGCGGAAAGAAGTATAAAAAATGCTGTGGCAGACAATAAGCACAGCTTCATTGCCATATCCTTAGATTATCTTAAGGAAATTTAAGGAAAATTTCTACCCTCTGTTTAGAATAAAACAATATATTTATGTTATACTGCTCTCAAGCATTACAAAAGACAACGAAGGAAGACAGAGAGGTTATACGTAACATGGACAACAGACAGGGCGTTATAGGGCTGACAGAGGAAGAGGCGGCAGGAAGGGCCGCAGCGGGGCTTATCAACCGCACAAACATCACAACGGGGAAAACCACCGGTAAAATCATTCAATCGAATTTACTGACGTATTTTAATCTGATTTTTCTGATTCTTACCGTGCTGCTCTGCATGGTCGGCTCCTTCCGAAATTTGACATTTCTGCCGGTTATCGTCGGCAATACCGTGATTGGCATTATACAGGAGCTTCGCGCAAAGCGGACGCTCGATAAAATGAATATGCTGAACGCGCCCCATTCCATCGTCATAAGAAACAATATGCAGCGCCAAATTCCATCGGAAGAACTGGTAAAGGACGATGTGATACTGCTGTCCGCAGGAAGCCAGATATGCGCGGATGCAAGCGTGGTGCAGGGCTGTGTCTTTGTCAATGAGTCGCTTCTGACCGGCGAGGCAGATGAAATCAAAAAGACAGCGGGGGACAAGCTGCTGTCGGGAAGCTTTGTGGTGTCAGGGCAGTGCTATGCAAAGCTTACCTGCGTGGGCAATGAATCCTATATTTCCAGACTGACCGCGGAGGCAAAGGCAATGGGGAGCGGCGAGCAGTCGGAGATGATTCGCGCCTTAAACAGGCTTGTCAAATGGGTCGGCATTATCATCATTCCGGTTGCGGTAATTTTGTTTGCTCAGGCATACTATGTCAATGAGGAGACCTTTCGGAAAAGCATTGTTTCCATGGTGGCGGCTGTGCTGGGCATGATTCCCGAGGGACTTTATCTTTTGACAACTGTGTCGCTTGCATTGAGCACCATGCGGCTGGCAAAGCGGAAAGTACTTTTGCATGATATGAAAAGCATTGAGACGCTGGCGAGAGTGGATGTTTTGTGCGTGGACAAGACCGGTACGATTACGGAAGCGGGCATGGAGGTAAAAGAGCTGCTTGCCAGCAGAATCAATCCGAATGGCGCAGTCGATATCCGTGCGTTGGAAGAACTTCTGGCAGAGTATGCGGCGGCGGTACCGGATGACAATATTACCATGCAGGCGATACGGCAGTATCCGCCCGTTTCGGAAAAAAGCAGAACCGCAGGGGGAAGGACAGTGCTGTCCACCATGCCCTTTTCTTCAGCAAGAAAATACAGTGCAGTTACCTATGCGGACGGAAAATTTGTGCTGGGCGCGCCGGAAATTGTGCTGCGGGGGCAGCAGGAGCTTGTGTCACAGGAAATTTATCCCTATCTGAAAAAAGGATACCGGGTGCTTGCCCTCGGAAAGTGTAAGGATGGAAAAACAGAGCCGGCAGAGGTGCAGCCCGGGGCAGTGGTGCCGTTGGGCTATGTGATTCTGGCCAATCCCATACGGCAGAATGCAAAGGAAACCTTTTCCTATTTTAAGGAGCAGGGCGTTGCCATAAAAGTAATCTCCGGCGACAATCCGGAGACCGTCTCGGAAATCGCGAGACATGCGGGCATCGAAAATGCAGATCAGTTTATCGATGCCACTATGCTGCATACCGACGGCGAACTGGCGGAGGCGGCAAACCGTTACACGGTTTTCGGGCGTGTAACGCCGAAGCAGAAGCAGCAGATTGTAAAAGCATTGCAGAAAGCCGGGCATACCGTTGCCATGACGGGGGACGGCGTAAACGATATTCTGGCGATGAAGGACGCCGACTGCAGCGTCGCCATGGCATCCGGCAGCGAGGCGGCGGCACAGGCAGCGCAGGTGGTGCTTCTGGACTCCGACTTTGCGCGTATGCCAAATGTGGTGCTGGAAGGACGCTGTGTAGTCAATAATATTCAACGCTCCGCAAGCCTCTTTCTGGTGAAAAACATATTTTCCCTGCTGATGGCGCTGTTTTCCGCCATATTTGCCCTTACGTACCCATTAGAGCCCTCTCAGATATCACTTATCAGCATGTTTACGATTGGCATGCCGGGCTTCTTTCTGGCATTGGAGCCCAATAAGAACCGGATAGAAGGGCACTTTATGACGAATGTGATTGCAAAGGCGCTTCCGGCAGGGCTGACCGATGTGCTGGCGGTGGGTGCGCTTGTGGTCTGCGGCGAAGTATTTTCCCTTTTAGAAACCGATATCGCTACCGCTTCGACGCTGCTGCTCGCCGTAGTCGGGTTTATGATTCTGATTAAAATCAGCCATCCGTTCAACTCCATGAAATACGCAATTCTGGCGTTCAGTATCTTCGGACTGGTATTCAGCGGAATCTTCCTTGGCAAACTATTTGCCATCAGCGAAATGTCAGAAATCTGCGTTCTGCTTTTGGTGGTATTCGCCTTTGCAGCAGAATCGCTGTTCCGCTACCTGTCCCTGTGCACGGAAAAACTTTACCAATGGGTGAAGGGCAGGAAGCAGCGTTGAAATGTGCCGGAAATGGTGAGGTGACGAAATTGTGCAATGACGAAATTGTGAAATTTGGCAAAAAATTCGGAAAAGCTATTGACAAATTGTACCCTTTTGGGATACAATAGCAAAGTCGGTTGTGACATGGGGTCTTAGCTCAGCTGGGAGAGCATCTGCCTTACAAGCAGAGGGTCATAGGTTCGAGCCCTATAGGCCCCATTCCATTGACTTTCAGTCAATCGGAGCGGAAGAGCACTCTTCCCAATTTCATAAAAATGGCGAGATAGCTCAGTTGGCTAGAGCATACGGTTCATACCCGTAGTGTCGAGGGTTCGAATCCCCCTCTCGCTACTAAAAAATGCTGAAAACATCATGTTTTCAGCTTTTTTTGAAATATAATTTCCAAGATTATATTGAAGTGAAGCATTTGAAAAAGTTTGATAGGTGAGGAGATTTGATGGTGGGCGATTATATTGTTTATAAAGCGGACGAGTTAACGATTGACGGGCACAGGTGTAAGAAGCTTGACGAGGGAGTGTATGAGACCTGTGATTCGTATATTGTAACGAAAGATGTATGGGAGAAGGATGAAAGAAATAGGGGATTGGTTCTTATAACGATTAGGGAAAATGAGATAGAGGACAGAGTCGTCTATGTAGTTACAAAAGGGTGCAGACTTGGCATTAGAGATTTGCAGGATTCTATTGATGGTGATTCGATATACTGTATTGTGTAAAATCGGTCTTTTCTTAGGGTGGGGAGTCTTATCGCATCTGTTTACTTGTAGAAAATAGTAGAGGTTAATCCTATCATGAGTAGGGGTAATTAATATAGAAAATATATTGTATGAGGTGACAATATGACAATCATATGTTGTGTTTGCGGAAAGAAGCAAAGCGGTTGGATCACGGATTATCCTTTGGGATCCGAGTTGGAAAATCACAGAATCTGCGCGGAGTGTGGAGAAAAATATCATAAGATACAAAATGCAAAGACATTGGAAGATGTTTCCGAAGAAATAAACTACTTTAAAGAGCAATTAGCGAAAGGCGGACAGGATGAAATAGTAAACCATTTTTTTGATTTATTATTTAAAGGCTTTGATACTGAGAAAACATTCATAGATGCCAATACTATCATTGCAGAGCAAAGAGACAATGCAATTAGCAACATAATGGTGACTTCGGGATATGATTTTGAAGGCTATAAAATTACAAAATATTGCGATTTTATCTCTGCCGAGACGGTATTTGGCATGGGTATGTTTAAGGCATTATTGGCATCCGTATCAAGCGTGACAGGAGCAGAATCAGAGGCATTTAACAAAAAAATAAAGGAAACAAAGGCAAAATCTATGTATGATATCAGAAAAAATGCCTTGGAACTTGGAGCAAATGCGATAATCGGATTGGACATTGATTTTTCTACCATAGCTTCCGATATGGTTGTGATTATTGCAAGTGGCACTGCAGTTGTCATTGAGGAAACAAAATAAGAGGGCACAGCCGTTATGCTTCAACAGATGCACCCAGTAGAAGGGAATGGCTAAAAACATGATTGTAGAAATAACCGGGGCAAAATATGCCGATATCTTTGCCTCCATCTACAACAGTGCAAACGAACTTTTTGCCACAGCAGAGCAGGGAGCGGCAAGTGCAGATACTTTCGTTTCCCAGATAGAAAAAGATATAAATTTTATGGACATGCAGGCCAATGGCGATTTCTCTGCTTTTATGTCCTATCACCAATACGGACACTTTTTTGAATTAACCTCTCTTTATGTAAAAAAGGAGTATCAGCGAAGCGGCATTGGCTCTCAGCTATTTTCTCATCTGGAAGCACAATTAGAAAACGGCGATGTGATATTTGTGAAGGTCTTAAAAAATGCACCGTGGGCACAAAACTTCTATGTAAAGCATGGTTTTCTGCCTCTAAATTGTCAAGAATTGAGGGAGGCAGCCGCCGCCCTCAATATCGTGGAAAAATCATATTCTACTGTTTTTTATAAAACTATATCATATTGAGTCGCCGCGTCTTTTCCATCTTCCAAATAAAGTCTTTTTATACCGTCTAAGGGCTTCAGAAGCGCCCGCAATCTTTTTGTCAGTAGCTTTCTGATAGCAGGATACTGCCATTGGAATATCTTCGGGTACGCCTACTGCCTTATCATACATATCGCCGAGGAACATCCATGCCTGACCGCTGCCTGCCTGCGCTGCCTCCTCCAGAAGCCTTTTCCCACGAATCATATCAGTACCGGTGCCCTTGCCGTAGAGGCAGCAGTACCCCATAAGCTCCTTGGGGTAATTTTGATTTTTGTTTATCAGACCTCTCATCATGCGGACAGCCATCTCATAATTGGGTTCAACGCCATAGCCCCAGAAATAGCACTGCGCAAGATACCATGCGGCGGACGGATGGCCGCCATGGAAAGCCTGTTCAAAGCAGCGGAAAGCTTCGTGATAGTCCCTCGTACAGCCCCAGCCATTGTAGTAGCAGCGTCCCGCATTGTAGCTGCCGTACTCCTCACCGGCCTGTGCGGCCATATTGAAAAGCTGCAGTGCCTTTGCATCATCCTCAGCAGCACCTTTGTTGCCGGATAAGTACACCATTCCCAGGTCAACGGCACAAACCGCATCGTTCTCTCTGACACCCTTCTCGCACCAGCGAATCGCATCGACATGGCGGTTCAATTTCTGATACTCCAGAACAAAAGAATGGTAATAATCCCGCATATCCACCTTGCCATTCATGGTTTCTGCCCAGCGGAGCGCTTCTTCCGGATTCTTCGTCACACCATTTACACCATTACGCACGCTGTTGAAGGCGTTTCGGAAGGATGGGATGCAGCCCTGTTCCGATGAACGCCGGAACCACTTTAAAGCCTCGGCAGCATTTTCTTTTTCACATTTTGCAAAATTTTCATTTGACGGCTTCTGAAAATTAAGGAACATATCGCCCCAAAAATAAAACAGACCGATTGCATACTGCGCCATAGGCTCACCGGCATCTGCCATAGCCAGAACATTATTAAAAGCCTCCTCCAGCGTTCCAGTCATCGCAGCCTTGATATCACCCTTCAAAATATCCATGCGTTCTGCGCCCAGCACACAAAGCTCACTGCCCAGCTCGATGCCCCGCTTAGACAGTTGTTTCGCTTTCCTGTCATCTTCCTTCACATTCCCGTCGCCCCAGCCATAGCATCTGGCAAGAAAATAGAAAGCGTGAGGCTCTTCATTTTCTACGGCTTGTTCCAGAAAGCGTATCCCTTCCGGAAATTTGGCAGAATCTGCCTGAAAATAGAGCAGCCGAAGCCCTTTGCACAAAGTATCTGAATAATAACGTTCCATGTCTTGTAGGTCCTCCTTGCGGTATTGTGGATTTAGGTTAGGTAAAGTATATATCATTTTGGAGGGGATTACAACTGGGGGGCGTGCTTCACACATACACATTTGCTTTCTATAAATACAAAAAGGAAATTGTGGTATGTACGGAAAAGCGGTAGAGCGAAGGCTTTTTGTGATTGCGTGTCGACAAAAATCGACAAAAAATTACATTTAAACATGCAATTTATTACATTTAGCGTATACATACTGAAAAAGTGCTATATTAATAACAGCAACTATTCTACTAAAATTAGCATTTTATAATATTGAGTAATTATAAGAAATTAACAGTTGAATAATAATTAATCATCGAATGAAGGAAGAGAGTTATTGGGTGAAATTTGTTCTGTGTTTTATTCCAATTATGGAAATAGCAAGATGTGTTTCGATGAAATCGCATTTTTAGGTTGGTGGGGGTGCTCAATAAAAAAATAGCCATGAAGATAACTGTCGAAAATAACATAGGGAGAATTGAACTCTCATTATTCGAGTGGGCGATAAATGCTTTATCGTTATATGATGTGTGAAATTATAGTGTTCTCCTCTAGATAATGTATTCCTTTTTTAATATAATCTATATATTGTATTTTTCTGTAAAAATATGCTAAAATATAACTATATAAAAAGAAAGGTACAAATGACAAGATGCCATATATTACAGATCGACCGCCTAAAAAAAATATATTAAGAAGAATTATAAAATATTTATTTTTTAATTTTATATTAACAACTTCTCCAATATTAATAAACTTATTTATTTCTTTCACAGAACAATTACCCTATAAAAGTACTATTTCATATTGCCCTGATATTTGTTTTATGACTATTGTCACTGCATCAAGTTCCATAAGAGACTCATTAATGAGTAAAACAATTAAAAAAGATGATTATATATTGGGTGGTGTAATAGTTTTTAACATTTTATTTATGTTATTATCTATTATAATTTATGGTAATATAACAAAAGATACACTTTCTCCTGATGTAAAAAATAGTATAACAATTCAGCAATTTTGTTTTTCTTTAGTTGGTTATATACTTTCAGTTCTTTTTGGATTAGGAATTCAAATAGGAGGTGGTATTGATGATTAATATGTATTGGATAGTATTTATGTTTTTTATTACAATAAGTTTTTTATATTTCTTGACGTTTTCACGATACCTATATAGCCAATATAAAGAAGCTAAAATAAAATATTATAAGAAAAAGTCAAATTTTAAAAAATATTGTATCGTTAAAAAAACGGAGACCATAGATAATCAAATAAAAAATAATGCCACGCAAATTATCGATAAAGAATTGATTAATCAATTGGGAAATTATATTATAATAGAATTCATAGATAAAAATGGAAAAATTTTAAAAACTCAGACAATATATAACAATGAATTAACTATAGGCAGAGCAGATGTAAATGACATTGTTTTAGGTGGACAGACAGTATCAAGAAAGCAATGTTTAATCATGTACAAAGAAGATGGTTTTGTTATAGGTAACTTATCTAAAACGAATTATACATTATTAAATGGTGTGCCTTTTGAGGAAGAAAAAAGGATATCTTCTAATGATATAATTAGAATAGCTAATTATATACTACGATTTCGAGAGGTTAATAATGCAGGATATATTGGATAATATTAGATACTACTAGTAATATAGGCAATTTGACAGAAAAAACGATAAATTTCAATTAGGAAATAGAATCTTCAAGTTCGAATAAGCTAGGTTTATGATAGAAAGGGGTACATATTTTGAAGAAATCAGGAAATGCGAAAAATATAAAAATTGAAACCACGATGGATTTGTGGAATACTTTTGAAAAGGCGGCAAACTTACAAAAGAATTTTTATGATAAGGAATTGGAAAAGCAGATACGGAAGAATCTGGCGTTATCAGATACGGTCAACATCAAAAAAGCTCTGAAGGAGGAAGAAATATCCAAAGAACAGCTTCTGCTCGCAATTCTGACTGCCATGCAGCCATTTTCGCAGATGATTTGTGACTTATTGAAGATGTTCGAAAAAGCATCAGCGGGACAAGGAGACTATAATTTAAGAATACAAATGAAATTTAAGGGCATGGACAATGCACTAAACTTCAGTTTGGAGAATTTCAGGCAATATGAAAAAACAACGGTACAGACCTGTAGAACCATGAAAGCCAAAATACCAAAAAATCTGTGGAAGCTGATAGATATTTACAGGCAAAGTTGGATTACTGCTAATATTGATTACATTAATCAAAATGATATCGATCAATGGCTGGATGAATATTATCATAATGGTAAATGTCCGGATTTTGTACCCCAAAGACTTTCGCTGGGAATACCGTGTCTGGATAAAATGACTGCCATATGCTGGAATATATTCGAAACTGCAGTTGCTGGATGTAGGCGGGCTTATGAAGAAACCGAAGGTCGATATGGAACCATTCGGGATGAGTGCTTTCAAAACAAAAGTAATGAACAGTATTGTTGGTGTCGCGAGTTCTTGTTTACGATGACAGCCACTGCATGGATGTTTCAGCGCGCGTTGACTAGTGAATATAAAGAAGAATATGCGAAAAAAATAGTGAATGATCTGACGCGATATTTTGAGAAAGCGGAAGTGTTTAATATTGATATACCACAAACTGTAGTCAGACTTATTGAGATTTTGAACTTACCATTCTGGAAACGGCGGCATGAATTATACTCTGCATGGGTATCAACGCAGATTGTGGAGGCACTTCAGGACAGAGATATTGAATTTCAGGTTAAGGACAATACTTTGTCATTTTCTTTTGAGGGCTCCCACATTGCTACTTGTGCCGGTCTGTGCCCACCATTGGAAATCTGGGCAGAGCTTCGTACAAAAGCTAAAAAACTGATTGGAAGCGGGCGTAAAAAAGCCATTCAGCCTGATTACACGCTCGCAGTTTCACCGGCTACAGAGCCAGATAATTCTGTTGCCGTGATTGAGTGTAAACAACATGAAAAGCCTAGTATAAAAAATTTCAGAGATGCTGTCATTGATTATGCAAATGGCAGACCACAGGCTGTTATCATGTTGACAGGTTATGGGAATATTCCGAAAAAAATGCACGAGAAGATAAAGGATGAACAGATTAAATCCAGATCGATAGATTTTTCATTTATGCGTCCGGGCTCTCTGGCAACACAGAAATTCAAGGAAAAACTGCGTGAGTTAGTAATGGAATACTACATTAAGAAATCAAAAGAAAACAGATATTATCTGCGGCCATGGAGCAATCCACAGGAAGCTGTTTCTGTGTGCTTTAAATGGGGTGAACACCCAAGAGATATTGAACTGCGTCTGCATATGATGGAAGATTCGCAAGAAATGGCTCATATTTATTATTATGCCAAAGGAAAAGAAGGGGAAATACCCTATGCATATCTAAATAAGGACGTGACACTGGGATGGGGACCAGAAAATGTCAGAATTTCTCGTTGGACAGAAGCGGACTATGTAATAGAGGTTTGTGATTATTCCGGCGAATCGGAAAAGGTGTCGTTTGATGTGGAAGTATGCTGCGGGCAAGATTCCTTTTGTTTTCATAGATGCGATCTGTCAGGGGCATTTAAATGGAATGTCTTTCGCATGAATCGTAGAGGAATTGAAACATGGCATCTCACGGAGGAAACTTGATTTATAATGGTAGCAAACCGTTTTAGAAATGCATATGGTGTAAAAAGTATTTGACACATTATATCCAATATATTGAGTTAATAATTTAGATGGATATAAATCGCCTTTACCAGAAAGCATATTACTGCGGCATAACAGGAAGGCTATTTTAACATTTGATTGGGCTGAAGGGGTCTAGATGACGTATAATATGTTTCGCAAATTAATTTCATAAGAATAGACATGGTCTATAGCCGTTTGGTAAAATAAAGTCACCACAACATAATCCACCAAAGGAGGCTAAAAACCATGTCTGA
>JAAUZU010000006.1 GCA_014804445.1 Lachnospiraceae bacterium
GAAATCTGTTAAGACCCCTTGAAGAATACGAGGTAGATAGGGATGGGGTGTAAGCACAGCAATGTGCTCAGCTGACATCCACTAATCGGTCGAGGGCTTAACCAGGAGGCAGGAGGGTTTCCTGCAAGGGAGGGTGTGTTCCAGTGTTCGGTTTTGAAGGTACAATGTGAAAATAAAAATCCAAAACAGAATCATAAAATAAAGTGAAAGAGTAGAAATTCTACTCTTTTTTGTTTTATTCTGCAATTTTTCCGAATGTTTTTGACTTTGGGAAGCAGACATATTATGCTGTTGATACAGAAAGTGTTTTTTAGAAAACGAATAGAGGAGCAATTTTGCGATGAAACTGTTGTTGGTGGAGGACAATGAAGCTATTATTTTAGGTTTGGAATATTTGTTAAAGGAAGAGGGATTTTCCTGTAAGGTTGCAAGAACGAAAAAGGAAGCGGAAAAGGCAGTCTGTGACGATGGTTTTGATTTGATTTTGCTGGATGTTACACTGCCCGATGGGGATGGCTTTGCCCTATGCCGCAGCTTTAAAAAGAATGGGGATATACCGGTTATTTTTCTGACTGCGAAGGAAGAAGAGCGGGACGTTGTGCAGGGGTTTGAATTGGGGGCGGATGATTACATTATAAAACCTTTTCGTAACAGAGAGCTTATTTCACGCATCAGGAATGTATTGCGCCGATGCGGAAAGGGAAATGAAGTTTTATCCTGCGGTGCATTGAAGATGGATACAGCGGCGGGCAAGGTGTATCGGGAAGGTGCGGAAATTTCTTTGACCAAGCTGGAATATAAAATCCTGCATATTATGATGAAGAATCAGGGCAGGTTGTTTCCCAGAGAGGAAATCCTCAGTCAGATATGGGATGTGACAGGCAATTTTGTAGAGGATAATACTTTGACGGTAACGGTTAAGAGGCTTCGGGAAAAAATCGGCGACGATGGAAGCCTGATAAAAACAATCAGGGGAATCGGTTATAGGATGGATAGAAAAGCTGAGGCGGATCATGAGTAGAGTGAAAATGCAGGATAAAAATTTGCGGAAGCATATGATAGGGATTGTTATGGCAGTAGCGGTCGGTGTTTTACTTGCAAATATAACGGTGGGCTACTTCCTAAAGCAAATAGAAAGACAGAATAATGAAGCGCTGGCTGTTCTTTTGGGAAATGTCAAACTCCAATATCCCGACATTGCAGAGGAAGAGTGGATAGCAATGCTGAACAATGCAGAAGGGTATGCGGAAGGCAGGGCGCTTTTGGAACGTTACGGTATTTTTGCGGGAGATTTTACATTTGCAGCAGACAGAGCGGTAAGGGGGAAGCTGCTTCTTTGTCTGGACGGCATCTTGTGTGTCACCTGCATTGGCGCCGCCGTTATTTTTCTGCGGTATCTTTTGGTGCGAAGAGGTCGAATTGAACAGTTAAAAGAGTATGTGTGTGAGGTAGAGCAGGGAAAATATGTTTTGGATATAACAGAAAACGAGGAGGATGAGTTAAGCGTATTAAAAAATGAGCTATATAAGATTACGGTTATGCTGAAGGAGAGTGCAGAATTGCAGAAGAGGCAGAAAAACGCGTTGGCAAATTCCTTGGCGGACATTTCCCATCAACTGAAAACGCCGCTGACTTCTGTGATGGTATTGTTGGACAATCTTTCGGAAAGCAGCCATATGGAAGAGCAGACAAGGCAGCGTTTTTTGGCAGAAATTACGAGGCAGCTTGAAAATATAAACTGGCTTGTGGCAGCGTTGTTAAAGCTGTCGCGGCTGGATGCCGGCGTGGTAGAGTTTGAAAGAAAGCAGGTGAATGTGGACGCTCTGCTTACAACGGTTACTGAGAATATAAAGCCTGCGGCAGAAAGAAAACAAGTCAGGATAAAAAGGGAGGGAGAGAAGGGCGCTGTTCTTTCCGGCGATTACAGATGGCTTACAGAGGCGGTAACAAATATTGTGAAAAATGCGATAGAGCATAGCTTTACGGATTCTGAGATTGAGATTTGGGTAAAGGATAATGCAGTTTATACGGCGATAGGAATCAGGGACTTTGGAGAAGGTGTGGAGGAAGCGGATCAGAAACGTATTTTTGAGCGGTTTTACCGCAGCCGGTATGCAAAGGAGGACAGTGTGGGCATAGGACTGTCGCTGGCGAAGGAAATTATTGAAAGACAGCAGGGGTATCTGACAGTCGAAACAAGGGAGCAGGGAACTTTGTTTCAAATTAAGTTTTTAAAATCGTAAAATGTCACGGAAATGTCATTTTGGCTTTGTATAGTAAAAAATGTAAAGCGACAAAGAAAGGACATGGTGATAATGGAATTATTAAAAACAGAGTGTTTAAGCAAGATATATGGCAGTGGGGAAAATCAGGTTGTAGCGGTGGATGGCGTAAATTTTTCGGTGGAACAGGGAGAGTTTGTGGCAGTTGTGGGCAGTTCGGGCAGCGGAAAATCCACACTTCTGCATATGCTGGGCGGAGTGGACAGACCGACTTCGGGGCGTGTGCTGATTGAAAATGAAGATATCTATAAAATGAATGACGATAAACTTGCGGTATTCCGCAGGAGGCAGGTCGGGCTGATTTATCAGTTTTACAATCTGATTCCGGTTCTGAATGTGGAAGAGAATATGACGCTCCCCTGTGAACTGGATGGAAAGGCGCCCGATAAAGAATTTGTGCGGGAGCTTGCCGATACGCTGGGACTTAGTAAAAGGCTGAAGCACCTGCCGAATCAGCTTTCCGGCGGACAGCAGCAGAGGGTGGCAATCGGTAGAGCCTTGATGAACCGTCCGGCGATTCTTTTGGCGGATGAGCCTACAGGAAATCTGGATTCCAAGGCAAGTGATGAGATTGTGGAGCTTTTAAAGCTCTCCAACCATAAATACAGACAGACGATTCTGATGATTACGCACAATTTGGAAATTGCAAAACAGGCGGACCGCGTGCTTGTCATGGAGGACGGAAAGCTTTCAGATGACAGGAAAGGAAGGTAACGCCATGAATGTGATGAAAAAGATTACCTTTCGTGCCCTGAAAGAAAACCGCAAGCGCACAGCGGTAACGATTATCGGCATCATACTGGCGACAGCGCTGATTACTGCCGTTGCCGGTATGGCGAAAAGCTTCCGTGCCAGCATGATTGCTTACGAAAAAGGGCAGTGCGGCGACTATCACTACAAATTTTCAGAAGTCGGCACGGAGAACCTGAAGTATTTTGAAAATAACCGCAATATAAAAAAGCTGGGATATGTATGGGAAGTTGGTTATGCGATTTTAGAGGGGAGTAAAAATCCGGATAAACCGTATCTGTATATATGCGCCATGAATGAAGCCGGCATGGAGGCGGCAGCCCTGAAGCTGACGGAGGGACGTTTTCCTGAAAATGACAGCGAAATCCTGATTCCGCTGCACACCTATGGTAACGGCGGTGTAAAGATAGAAGTAGGAGATGTTCTGGAACTTGAAGTGGGCTGCCGTTCTACTGAGGAAGGCTACAGCCTGCATCAGAGTTCACCTTATCATGAGGAAGAGGAAGTTTTTTGTCCACAGGAGAAAAAGGAGTATACAGTGGTCGGTTTGGTGTCACGCCCTGTGATTGAGGAGCGCTGGGCACCGGGCTACACGGCTGTGACATTCTTAGAGGATGTAACCGGTCTTGATAAGCTTGACATTTATGCGACTTACACCTCAGCCGCTCTGCATGACCGGGAACAAGTGACGGCAGGGCTGCTCGGTATTTCGGAGGAACTGTACCACCGCTGGTATGAATCGGGCGGCAGGGTAAGTGAAGCAGAGTGGGAGGAGTTAACCAGGGTAGCCAGTTATGTGCAGAGCAATATCTGGCTGTTGAAATGGGAATTGTTTCTTTTTTCCAACAGTACAATGAATGCGCTCTACGCAATGGCGGCGCTTGCATGTGTTATCATTATAGTGGCTTCTGTGTTCTGTATCCGAAACAGCTTTATGATATCCATGACGGAAAAACTGCGTTTGTTTGGGATGCTTTCCTCCGTTGGCGCAACGAAAAAGCAATGCAGACGGATGGTTTATTATGAAGCTTTGTTTTTTGGCATAGTCGGCATCCCATTGGGAATTCTGAGCGGCGTTCTGGCGACTGTAGTTGTGATTAAAGTGACCAGCGGTCTGCTGGTATCTGCTATGGGGATTAAGCTAGTTTACGCTATGTCATATCCGGCCATGGCGATAGGCGCCGTGCTGTCGGCTCTGGTGGTATTTTTCTCTGCAGGAAAGGCGGCAAGGAAGGCAGGGAAGGTATCGCCAATCAGCGCAATCCGCTCCAATACAGAGGTAAAGGTAAAGAAGAGAGAAAGAAAGGCGCCAAAGTTGATTCGGAAAATATTTGGAATTGGCGGCGTCATTGCTTTTCAAAATCTCAGAAGGGCGAGAAGAAAGTACCGCACGACCGTACTGTCCATTGTGGTGAGTGTGGCGATATTCATTGGGCTGAGCGCAACCATTCGGCTGGGATTTGTGAGTGCATCCGCCTATTACGATGAATGTGACTATCAGCTTTTGGTGGACTTGTATAGTGATGACCACTATGCACAGGCACAGCGGATAGCAGAGATGGAGGGGATTACAAAGGTCACTATTATAAAAGGCATGTATTCCTTTGGTGTACGGCAGGGGGACGTAAAATTTAGCGAAGAGTACCTGGAGAAGATATTAACGCCGGATGCTGCCAGCGGAGAAGCCATATTGGGAATTCCTGTCATCTCTCTTGGCAGAACCGGTTACGAGAACTATGTAAGAGAGCTTGGGCTGTCGCCGGAGGAAATAGGGGAAAGGGCAATTCTGTTTTCCCATTATGAAGAGTACGAATATGAAGATGGCAGGACAAAATATATGGAGGGCAGCAGCTTCGACTACCACCCGGGCGATATCATAACGGGGGAAAGCAAGGAAGAGCTTAGCTTTGAAATTGCAATGCAGACGGATAAAAAGCCAATGGGAAACAACTATGGTATTGGAGCATTAATTGTAAACGATGACTGGATGCTAAAGCATATGGACTATTTTCAAAACAGTGCGCGTGTGTATATACAATGCGAGGATCCTGACGGTCTGAGTGCGGCAATCGGGGAGGAGTTGGGGTTCAGTAAATTCAGTATCGTAAATGAGGCGGAAGAGTATGAGAAAACGCAGTCCCTGTTTTTACTGATATCCATATTCCTGTATGGTTTTATAACGGTTATCGCATTGATTGGCATCACCAATATTTTTAACACCATTACCACCAATATGGAGCTCAGGAGCCGAGAATTTGCTATGTTAAAATCCGTTGGAATGACGGGAAAGGAATTCAGGAGAATGATATGGCTGGAGAGTCTGTTCTGTGGAGGAAAGGCGCTGATAATCGGAATACCCATTGGAATTCTGCTGTCAGCAGGCTTTTACAGGGCGCTGGATATGAGGATGGATATTCCATTCCGGCTGCCATATGAGAGTATTCTGATATCAATAGCGGCGGTTTTCCTGCTGTTTGCAGCCATTATGCGGTATTCCATGGGAAAGGTAAACCGCAAAAACATTATCCAAACGATTCAGAATGAAAATATTTAACAGAAATGAAAGTGTTCAAGTGCCAGCCAGATGCCGTCCGCGCTGGCATTTGCCGTTACATAGGCGGCTTTTTCAAAAAGGGATGCAGGAGAAGCGTTGCCCATGACAACGCTGTTTTTCAGGCAGGAGAGCATGGGTAAATCGTTGTTGCTGTCTCCGAAAGCATAGGCATCGTCCTTTGTGAGTCCATAGTATTGCAGGACAAACGAGATGCCGGTCGCCTTGGAATAACCGATGGGGACAAATTCACGAAAGGTTCCGCCGCGGTCGATGCAGGAAAAGTATTGGTCGCTCACTTCCCGAAAGAGTGCGAGCTGCCAGGGCTCCTCGTACCAGATTACAAATTTGTCACTGAAGAAATTGGGATTCTCCAAATCCTCCGGCATCGTATAATTTCTGTCAAGAAATGCCTGATACTGCCTGATTGCGCCGGGATGCCGCAGAGGGCGTGAGGTGTCGAAGCATACCTCCTTGCGGGATTCAAATAAAATATCCACATTGACTTTTCTCGCCTGTTCTAAAATACGCATAATGACGGAGTGGGTCTGGGGGACATACAGAACATCCCTGCCGTCGCAGTAGATATTGGTGCCGCAGCCGCAGACATAGCCGTCGAAGCCAATACGCCTGAAACGTTCCTCGACATTCTGAAAGCAGCGTCCTGTGTTGATAAACATCAGATTTCCGTTTTCTCTGGATTTTCGGATTGCACGGACTGCGCTTTCCGGTATGGAGCCGTCAAGCTCTGAGGTAAGTGTGCCGTCAATGTCAAAAAATGCGATTTTTTTCATATTCGAATTCCTTTCCTGCATGAGTAAAAACGAAGAACTGAACAAAAGTATTATAAATCTGTGTCCATGCAATGTCAAAAAAAGATTTTGAAAAAAGCTGAAAAAAATTTTTTTTCATAGTATCCAATTGCCGATATGTGTGGTATAATGTCTCTAAAGAGCATTTTATCTTGCAATTATTGCAATCTGCTCTAAAAATTAAAATAATTTCATCTGCGGATCGTGTAACAATGCAGGAAATCTTGCATTATTATGGAAAATCCTGCGGCATGTATAGAAAGGGAAAAGATGGATACGAAAATATTACTGGAAAATGGTACCAATGAATTAGAAGTTTTGGAGTTCACTCTCGATGACAACTCTTACGGCATTAACGTAGCCAAGATTAAAGAGATTATCAGTTACGAGCCGGTGACGCCGATACCCAATGCCCATCCCAGCATAGAAGGTATCTTTATGCCTCGTGACACAATGATTACGGCGATTGATTTGAAGAATTGTCTTCAGAGAGGTGTTTCTGAGGCAGGAGGATTATTTATTGTAACCAATTTCAACAAGTTGGATATTGCTTTCCATGTAGATACTGTAGTCGGAATTCATCGTTTTTCATGGACAGAAATTATCAAGCCGGACAGCACGATATCTTCTGACAGTACAGCTTCAGGCATTGTCAAGATGGGTGATAAGCTGATTATTATTCTTGATTTTGAAAGAATTGTATCGGACATCAATCCGGAAACAGGACTTCGGTTTGAGCAGATAGATGAGTTGGGCGAGCGCGAAAGATGCGATGTTCCGATTCTGATTGCAGAGGATTCTCCTTTCTTAAATCGTCTGATTGTGGAAGCACTGCATAAGTCGGGTTATGCAAATTTGATACATACGGCAAACGGACAGGAAGCATACGATATTATCACCGAGTTCAAGAAGCAGGGCACTTTATCAGAGCATGTACAATGTGTCATTACAGATATTGAGATGCCGATGATGGATGGACATCGTTTGACGAAACTCATCAAATCAGATGAGGAGACAAAGGATATTCCGGTCGTTATTTTCTCGTCTCTGGTCAATGATGAAATGCGTGTTAAAGGCGAGCAGCTTGGTGCGAGTGCGCAGCTTTCAAAACCTGAAATAGGGGAACTGGTCGGTGTTCTGGACAATTTGCTGATAAAAAAATAAATGCTGCAAAATAGTAAAGACCGGGATATTCCCGGTCTTTCGTTGCTTAAAAATAAGGATGAAATATGGAACGTTCAGAATTGCTGGAAATGCTTGACGCTGCCGATATGGTATTGGTTGGCATCGGGGAAGATTTTGAAGAAAAAGATGCTTTGTTTCAGGAGGAAAGTTACCGCAGGACCTGCGACGGCGTTGCGGCTGCGGGCGTGGAATGGGTGATGCCCTATGTAAACAGGTTCTTTCTGGAAAAGAATGAAAAGTTAAAAACAGCGCTGCATGCGCTTGGCGGGCTTGTGGAAAAAAGAAATTATTTTGTGGTTTCAGCCTGTATGAACGGCATGACTGCAGGGGCCGGACTTTTACCGGACAGGCTTGCAGAGCCCTGCGGCTCTTATACAAAGCTGCAGTGCAGCAAAGGGTGCGAGGGGAGCATACAACCTGTCGAAGATGAATTCTTAAGGGAAGTGGAACAATGTATACAGGGAGAAAAGGAATGGAAAGCATTAAGAGCGCCGGTGTGCGAAAAATGTCAGGCGCCGATGGTTTTCAATAGTCTGTATGCAGAGCACTATAATGAGGAAGGATACCGAGGGAACTGGGAGAGGTACACAAAATGGCTGCAGGGTACGGTGGGAAAAAAGCTTTGCATTCTGGAATTGGGAGCGGGGCTGATGTTTGCGGGAATTCTGCGTTTCCGCTTTGAAAAAATAGTAGCACTGAATCAAAAGGCAAGTATGATCAGGGTTCATAGAAGCTTGTATCAAATGCCCGATGAAATTTCAGCCAGAGGTAAATCAATTTCACAAAATGCTGTAGATTTTATGGCGGAAATGATAGTTTTATGATAAACTGTTTTGTGTAAAGCATAAGAAAGGAGCAATTTTTATGAGCTCTAATGAAGAATATCTGGATAATTTATTAAAATCAATGGATGAGGACAGTAGTTCGCAGGGAGCGAATGGCGCAGATGAGATGGATGATGAGGATATCGACGCCCTCTTTGCTGCGGCTGAAAGAATATTGAACGGGGAGCTTGCGGAGGACGAGCCGGCGGGAGCAGGTGTATATAAAACCGAGAATGCATCAGAGGACTCAGCAAAGGAACCTGAGGCAGAGCCTGAAGTGCCCCCCGAACCGGAAGAAGAACTTGATGTGGAAGAGCCTGTATCTCCCATAGAAGAAGAGCCTGTATCTCCCATAGAAGAACCTGTATCTTTCATGGAAGAGCCTGCACCTTTCATAGAGGAAGAGCCGGTGTCTTCCGTAGAAGAACAGGAGGCATATCAGACGGTGGAGAGCACGAAGGATATGTCGCAGGAAGAGATAGAGGCGCTTTTGGCAAGTACGAAAAAGCAGATGGAAGAAGCGGCAGAGGAAGCTGCACCGGAAAATGCGGAGGATGCAGCGGAGGCGGATGATTTGATGGCACTTTTGGGAGGCTTGGATAGTAATGAGGACCTGAATGCCATAGGTGATTTGCTGGAGGCAGCGGACAGCGGCGCACTGCCGGTTGCGGCAGAAGTTCCCGATACAGGGGAAGCAGAGGCATTTTCTCCCGATATTGCATATTCAGCGGGAATGGAAGAAGAACCTGCGGAGAATGCAGAGGAAGACGGGAAAAAGGGAAAGAAAAAGCGCGAGCGCAAGCCCAAAAAGGAAAAGAAAGTAAAGGAAAAAAGAGAGAAGAAGAAAAAGCCGGAAAGTGTGGAAAGCGCAGATGCTATGGTGGCAGAAGGTGAGGCAGGTGCAACGGCGGAACAACCGGAGAAAAAGAAAGGACTTTTCTCAAAACTGCTCACGGCGCTTACCGAAGAGGAAGAGAGTAACGTCTCCGATGAAAATCAGGCGATTATGCAGGAATTGGAAGAGGAGGATTTAAAAGAAGCGGGTAAGAAGAAAAAGATAAAAAAAGGCAAAAAACCCGCAGGCGGAAAAGGCGGATCCGACGAGGACGAAGAGGGCGGCAGCGCAAAGGGCAAAAAGAAAGCAAAGCCTAAAAAGGAGCCAAAGCCCAAAAAACAGAAAGAGCCGAAGGAGCCAAAAGAGCCGGAGAAACCCGGCAAGCGGATATCGCCAAAGAGTATTATTGTTGTGGTGTTGTTTGCGGCGACTGTATTTGGCGGTGTTTTCTTGTCCATTTCGCTGTTCTCCGGTGAACTGCGCATGCAGAGTGCAAAAGATGCATTTGATCAAAGAGACTATATGACCTGCTATGAAGAGATGTATGGCATGGATTTGGATGAGGAAGAGGAAATCATGTTCCGCCATGCGCAAATCGTATTAAAGATGCAGCGCCGTATCAAGATTTATGAAGAGTATATAGGCGAGGGCAGAGAATTGGAAGCGCTGGATTCCCTGATGCAGGCAGTGGCAGACTATGATGCCATGTATGCAAAAGCGCAGGAATGTGGCGCAGGACCGGAAGTAGCGGGCTTGTATGACAGGATTATACAGATATTGGAAGAAAATTATGGCGTGAATCAGGATGCGGCGAGAGCAATTGCTTTCTGTCAGAGTAATGTGGATTACACGAGGTATCTGACTGCGCTGATTGAAGGAACAGGCGTATCCGTGGCAGGAAGCCAGGACGGAAGCGAGGGTGGTCTTGCGCTGCCTGATGAAGAGCTTAAGGATGTGCTTCCGGCGGAAGAAGAATTAGACCAGCCGGGCTTTGCCGATTAGAGAGGAACACAGAATTGATAGCAATTATTGACTATGATGCGGGAAATATCAAAAGCGTGGAAAAAGCGTTTGCGGCTCTCTCGGCAGAAGCAGTGGTGACAAGAGATGCGGAAACCATATTGCAGGCAGACAAGGTGGTGCTGCCGGGTGTCGGTTCTTTTGGGGATGCGATGGAAAAATTGCATCGCTACGGCTTGGTTTCCGTCATCAGGCAGGTCATAGAGCGGGGGACGCCCTTCTTGGGAATTTGTCTCGGGCTGCAGCTTTTGTTTGAAAGCAGTGAGGAAAGCCCGGGCGTTTCGGGACTTGGGATTCTGGAAGGAAAAGTACTGCGGATTCCGGAGCGGGACGACCTTAAGGTGCCGCATATAGGTTGGAATTCTCTGCATTTTTCAAACAATGGCAGACTTTTTTTCGGGATTCCCGAGGCGTCCTATGTTTACTTTGTTCATTCTTACTATCTGGAGGCGAAGGATCCTAAGATTGTGACGGCGGTTTCGGAATATGGTGTGCAGATTCATGCTTCCGTGGAGAGAGGCAATGTGTTTGCCTGTCAGTTCCATCCGGAGAAAAGCTCGGACACGGGGCTTTCCATACTGCGTAATTTTGTAAGCCTTGGGAAGGAGAATGCCTGATGCACACGAAGAGAATCATTCCCTGTCTGGACGTAAAGGACGGAAGGGTGGTAAAAGGAATTAATTTTGTAGACTTAAAGGATGCAGGTGATCCCGTGGAAACTGCGGCGGCATACGATAAGGCGGGAGCGGACGAACTGGTTTTTCTGGATATTACAGCTTCCAGCGACAACCGCGCCACGGTGGCGGATATGGTGCGCAGAGTGGCGGAAAAGGTATTTATTCCTTTTACCGTAGGCGGCGGCATCAGAACCGTGGAGGACTTTAAGCTGCTGCTGCGCGAAGGCGCGGATAAAATTGCGATTAACTCTGCGGCAATTATGCATCCGGAGCTGATTGCAGAGGCGGCAGATAAATTCGGCAGTCAGTGTGTGGTGGTGGCAATCGATGCAAAGCGGTGCGCTGACGGCAGTTTTCACATATATAAAAACGGCGGACGTATTGATATGGGAATCGACGCCATAGAGTGGGCGGTGAAAGCGGAGAGTCTTGGCGCGGGAGAGATTCTGCTGACCAGTATGGACTGTGATGGCACCAAGGCGGGCTATGACATCGCACTGACAAAAGCAGTCTCACAGGCAGTGCGGATTCCGGTAATCGCATCCGGCGGAGCGGGGTGTGAGGCGCATTTTTATGAGGCGTTGACGGAAGGCGGCGCACAGGCTGCACTGGCGGCTTCCCTCTTTCATTACAAAGAACTGGAGATAAGGCGTTTAAAGGAATACTTGCGGGATAAGGGCGTGTCTGTCCGGCTGTAAATGACAGCCGCCTTTGAGGTACGATAGGAGGAGCGGATATGGCAATGATTGATAACGACTGGCTTCCTGCCATACAGGGTGAGTTTAGGAAGCCGTATTACAAGGATTTGTTTCAGTTTGTAAAGGATGAGTACAGCAGAACGGTTATCTATCCGCCATCGGAGGATATTTTCAATGCGCTGCATTTGACGCCGCTTGGCGAGGTGAAGGTTTTGATTCTGGGACAGGATCCATATCACAATGAAAATCAGGCGCATGGCTTAAGCTTTTCGGTGCCCCTTTCGCAAAAGGAGATTCCGCCTTCCCTGCAGAACATCTATCAGGAGCTGCACGACGATTTGGGCTGTGAGATTCCCGATAACGGCTATCTGGAAAAGTGGGCAAAGCAGGGTGTTTTATTGTTAAATACGGTGCTTACCGTGCGTGCACATCAGGCAAATTCCCATAAAGGTCATGGATGGGAGCAGTTTACGGATGCCATTATACAGGCGGTCAATGAGCAGGACAGACCCATCGTGTATCTGCTTTGGGGAAAACCGGCGCAGAGCAAAATGCCCATGCTGACCAATCCGAAGCATTTGATTTTACAGGCGCCGCATCCGAGCCCGCTGTCTGCATACAGGGGATTTTTCGGCTGTAAGCATTTCAGCCGCGCCAATGCATTTTTAGAGGCAAACGGAGAAAGCCCGATAGACTGGCAGATAGAAAACAGATAAAGAAATGGGGATTATCATGGACGAATTTTTAAGAACGGAGATGCTGATAGGGCGGGACGCTATGGAAAAGCTGCGCGCCGCCCGGGTTGCGGTCTTTGGCATTGGCGGCGTGGGAGGCCATGTGGCGGAGGCGCTGGCGAGAAGCGGCGTTGGCAGTCTGGTGCTTGTGGACAATGATGTGGTTTCCCTGTCAAACATCAACAGACAGGTAATCGCCCTCCATTCCACCATCGGGCGGTACAAGACGGAGGTTATGCGGGAAAGAATACTGGATATCAATCCGAAGGCGCAGGTAGAAATCCATACCTGTTTTTTTCTGCCCGAAAACGCAGAGGATTTTAATTTCTATTCTTATGATTATGTAGTGGATGCCGTGGATACGGTTGCGGCAAAACTGGAAATCATTGCGCGTGCAAATCGTGCCGATAAGCCGGTTATTTCAGCGATGGGAGCGGGCAATAAACTTAATCCTTCTGCGTTTGCGGTGACGGATATTTATAAAACGCAGATGTGCCCGCTGGCAAGGGTGATGCGCAGGGAGTTGCGGAAACGGGATATCAAGTCACTGAAGGTAGTCTGTTCCTCGGAGCCGGCATTGCAGCCAAAAGGCGTGTATCAGGAAGCAGCGGAAGAAAATGCGGCGGGCAGCAGGCGTGCGGTGCCCGGCAGCATTTCCTATGTGCCGAGTATTGCGGGGCTTCTGCTTGCAGGAGAAGTGATTCAGGATTTGATATCTTGAAACAGGATTCACATCCGTGTTTCCTTAAATTAAGGGTTGACTTAAAACGCGAAAACCATTAATATCTAAAAATAAATAAGACTGACAGAAGAAAGGCTTAAAATACGATGAAAAAAGCATTTGTGACAAAGGAAATGATTGCAGAAATCACGAAAACTTATCCCACTCCTTTTCATATTTACGATGAGAAAGGAATCCGTGAAAATGCGAAGGCGCTGAAGGAAGCATTTGCATGGAATAAGGGCTACAAGGAATTTTTTGCGGTGAAGGCGACGCCGAATCCGTTTCTGATTGATATATTGCGGGAATATGGCTGCGGCTGTGACTGCTCCTCCCTCACGGAGCTTATGCTGAGTGAAGCGATAGGTGCAAAGGGAGAGGATATTATGTTTTCTTCCAATGACACGCCGGCGCAGGAATATGTCTATGCGGCGAAGTTAAATGCCATCATCAATCTGGACGATATCACCCACATTGATTTTTTGGAGAAAACCATCGGCTACATTCCCAAAACCATAAGCTGCCGTTTTAATCCGGGCGGGTATTTTGCCATTGCAAACAGCATTATGGACAACCCCGGGGATGCAAAGTACGGCTTTACCACGGAGCAGATGTTTGAGGGCTACCGGATATTGAAGGAAAAGGGCGTGGAAAACTTTGGCATGCACGCTTTTTTGGCAAGCAATACCGTGACAAATGACTATTATCCCACATTGGCAAAGTCCATGTTTGAACTGGCGGTACAGCTTCGCGACAAGACGGGCGCACATATCAGCTTTATCAATCTTTCAGGTGGTATCGGCATCCCTTACAGACCGGAGGATACGCCGAATGATATCCGCGTTATCGGCGAGGGCGTGCGCAAGGTATACGAGGAAATTCTGGTTCCGGCAGGCATGGGTGATGTGGCGATTTACACGGAACTGGGACGGTTTATGATGGGCCCCTACGGACATCTGGTGACAACGGCAATCCATGAAAAACATACCCACAAGGAGTATATCGGCGTGGATGCCTGTGCCGTCAATTTGATGCGCCCTGCGATGTACGGCGCTTACCACCACATTACCGTGTTGGGAAAAGAAAATGACCCTTGTGATTATCAATATGATGTGACAGGCTCCCTCTGCGAGAACAATGACAAATTTGCAGTTGACAGGATGCTGCCAAAGGTGGAAATGGGAGATTATCTGGTGATTCATGACACCGGTGCGCACGGCTATGCCATGGGCTATAACTATAACGGTAAGCTCAAATCGGCGGAGCTTCTTTTGAAAGAGGACGGCAGTGTACAGCTTATCAGGAGAGCGGAGACGCCGAAAGACTATTTTGCGACCTTTGACGGTTATGATATTTACAACCGAATTAATTTCTAAAAAAACGCTTGTCAAGAACAGCCGAATATGGTAACATAATATTCGGCTGTGAAAGCAGTAAGCTGGTGTGGCGGAATGGCAGACGCGGCAGACTCAAAATCTGTTTGTGGCGACACAGTGCGGGTTCAAGTCCCGCCACCAGCATGAAGGGCACGTTTTACGTGCCCTTTTTGTGTATGTGCGAAAAATATGATATTCAAAATACGCAATATAAAAACACGAAGGTTCAGAGGAAGTGCGGTATGGTAATCACAAAAGGAAAAGAAAGAGTGTCGAAAGAGGATACCTATTTGAATTGTGCAGAGGTTTTTGCATATAGGAGTACATGTCTGAAGAGAAAATACGGAGCTGTGATTGTTAAGGATGATGTTGTTATTTCTACAGGTTATAACGGCTCTCCCAGAGGAAAAGAAAATTGTTGTGATATTGGCGAGTGCCCCAGAATAAAACGTGGAATGCATCAAGGTGAAGGTTATGGAATATGTAAGGCAATTCATGCAGAGGCAAATGCTTTAATGAATTGTTCCAGAGAACAAACAATAGGGGCAGACCTTTATTTGACGGGAATAAATCCTGCTGATGCGATTGTTCATAAAGCAAAACCGTGTCCTCTTTGTGCAAGAATGATTATACAGGCAGGAATCAGAAATGTATATCTTCGTCAGGGAGATGGAATGGATAATTATATTGTTTTACCTGCGGAAAAATTGGAATGGTGCCTATAGAGTTTAGGTGCTGCTGTAAAAGGAGAATACCATGAAAAAGAATCATTTTTTAAAGTTAAGTGAAGACAGGATTATGGAAACACATGGAGAAGAAGTATGAGTAAGAGCAAAAAAAGCAGAGTGCGGGTCTTTGCCAACAATGCCTACGCGGTGAAGACGGTGTGGGGCATTAGCAAAAGGCGTGTTATCCATACGGCAGTGTATGCCGCAGCAGGCTATGTTGAATGGATTTTCATGAGTATTTTTTTCCTGCGGTACGTGATAAATGCAATTGAAAAAGAAGCGCCGTTTGTCAGGATTCTTGGATTTATCGGAATCTGTTTTGCTGTGTTTAGTCTGCTTGCGATGTATACAAGCTACATGAATTCGGTGGTGATACCGTTTACGGACAATCAGATTTATCGCAGTCTTTACCGCAAATTGTATGCGAAAGCGAGAAATGTGGAGCTGCGCTGTTTTGAGGACGCTGATTTCTATAATAAATACACCATGGCGCTGGATGGTTCCGCACAGAAAATGACCAAGTCGGTGGATTTTTTCTTTCAGGTGATTTTCGGTGTCATTGCGGCTGCGGCTGCGTTTTCTTCCATGTATATGATAGATCCGTTTTCCGTACTGTTCGTCATATCCCCTATCATCGGAAATTTTGTCTTTGGCGGATTGATGAATAAAATATGGGGAGGGCGTTACAACGACAATGTGAAACACAACCGCAAGGCGGAGTATGTCAACCGTGTCATGCATCTTGCGGAATATGCAAAAGAAATCCGATATTCCAACATGCATGAATTGATGATGAAACGCTATCATGAGGCGGTAGAGGGGAATGTTGCTGTGGCAGACAAGTACGCCAAAAAAGCAATTCTCTATTCATGGGCGCAGAACGTCACGACCTTCGCCCTCGTTTTTGAGGGAATCATGATTTATGCCGCATACAGGACAATTGTGTCAAAAACAATGGGACTTGCAGAGCTTGCCATCATGTTTACCGCAATGTCAACTTCTTCGTGGATTTTAATCGGGATGTTCAACAATTTTCTGGAAGCAATGAAAAACGGGCAGTTTCTCGAATACTTCCGTACCTTTATGGAGTATGAGGAAAAAATCCCCGAAGATCAGGACGGCATCATGCCGGAAGAAAAGGTACATACAGTCGAATTCAGAAATGTCTGCTTTGCATATAAAGAAAACGAACCTGTTATTAACGATCTGTCATTTCGGATTGAGGGTGACAAAGTCTGCGCACTGGTTGGGCATAACGGTGCGGGCAAATCGACGATTATCAAGCTGCTGTTTCGGCTTTATGACCCTGTAAGCGGCGAAATTCTTGTGAATGGCGTAAATATTAAGGAGTACAATCTGAAAGCGTACCGAAAATTATTTTCGGCGGCGTTTCAGGATTATAAGGTCATGGCAATGTCGGTGAAAGACAATGTGCTGATGGGTGCGAAATTTGAAAATCCAAAAGAAACAGCAGAGCACGCGCTGCAATGCGCAGGGGTCTGGGATAAGGTACAGTCTCTGCCAAATGGTATCGATACGGTTATGACAAAGGAATTTGATCCTGACGGGGCGGTCTTGTCGGGTGGAGAGCAGCAGAAAATCGTGGTGGCAAGAGCCTTTGCGCAGAACGCTTCCGTCAAAGTGTTTGACGAGCCATCCAGCGCCCTTGACCCCATTGCGGAGTATGATTTGTATAAGGGTATTATGGACGAAAGCAAGGGGCATATTACCCTGTTTATTTCTCACAGGCTTTCCTCGGTAAAGGACGCGGATATGGTATTTATGCTTGAAAATGGTTCCGTTATCGAGCAGGGCAGCCACAGAGAGCTTATGGCGCGGAATGGAAAGTACTGCGAGATGTTTACCAAGCAGGCGCAGAATTATCTTGCGGATGAAAATTACAGAGAGGAGGCAGAGGCATGAAAAAACACAGCTTCAGAAAAGTGATTACTGATAACTGGTTTCTGTTTCGACTTTGTTTCAAGGCAGCCCCCGTCTGTGCCATCCTGCTGATTACAGAGTATATCAGAAACGAAGTTGTCATATTTCTGGAATTTACATTCGGATTGAATTATGTACTGGAATGTGCGGAATTCGGAAGGCCGTTTCGGGACGCGGCAGTATTCTTACTTTGCCTGCTTAGCTTTGTAGTGCTAGGACTGCTTTTTAACGCTTATCTTTATCAGAAAGTGCAGATGAAGAGCATGCCCAAGATGAAACAGGCAATGAAGGAGATGATGTATCAAAAGGCGAGGGAAATCGACCTTGCCTGTTACGATGACCCTCAATTTTATAATGATTATGTGTTGTCGGTTTCCGAGGCGGAAAATCAGGTTGACAGAATGTTTGGCGTATTGCAGGGTCTGTTCACGGGAGTTACCTCCATTCTCCTCTCGGGCGCGTTTTTTGCCGGGAACGACCCTGTTTCCTTCCTGTTTGTTGCGGTTTCTTTTGTTGCTTCGCTTTGGGCGGGCAAGGCGCTGAATAAGTTGAATTTTAATATCCGGAATGAGAAAAATCCTTATGAGCGCAAGCTGGGATATGTCAACCGTGTGTTCTATCTGAACGATTATGCGAAAGAAGTGCGGCTGAACACCGAGGTTTCGGACTTGCTTTTGCAGGATTTTGATGCAACCAATGACAGCACTCTCGAAATCGACAGGAAATATGCAGGAAAACGTTTCTTCCGGCAATTTGCGAAGGACTATCTCTGCAACGATTTCCTCATTGATGTTGTCTATATGGTTTATCTGGTATACAGCGCAGCGGTTCTTCACAGAATTTCATACAGCAATGTTGCAGTGATGAGAGGTGCAGCAAACCGTATGAAAAACAAAATGCGTCAATTTTCAGGTGTTTATCCGCAAATGCAGGAAATCAGCCTGTATGTGGAAAAAATGCAGAATTTCTTAAATATCAAACCTGAAATTATCAGCAGAAAAAACCGTGCTTTGCCGGAAAAACCCGCGGAAATCGAGTTGAAAAACGTATCTTTTGGATACAATGAAAAGGATGGTTATATCCTGAAAAATATCAGTATGAAAATAGAGCCGTACAGTAAAATTGCGATTGTCGGCTATAACGGCGCGGGAAAAACCACGCTGATAAAACTGATTATGCGTCTGTATGACCCGAACGAGGGTGAAATTCTCCTTGACGGCGTCAATATCAAGGAATACAACGTGGAGGAGTACCGCCGCAAAATCGGAACGGTTTTTCAGGATTTCAAAATTTTTGCGGCAACGGTAAAAGAAAATGTGCTGCTTGACTTTGCTGAAAAAGGTTCTGATGAAGCAGTCAGAACAGCCATAGAAAAAAGTGGTTTTACCGAACGTCTGGAAACGCTGCCCGGCGGACTGTCAACCAATCTGACAACGGAATTTGAGGATGACGGCGTGAACCTTTCAGGCGGCGAAGGACAAAAGCTGGCGGTGGCAAGGGTATTTTACAAGGAGGCAAATCTGATTATCCTCGACGAGCCGTCCTCCGCCCTTGACCCCATAGCCGAGTATCATCTCAATCATTCGATGCTTTCGGCTGCGGAACATAAATCGGTCGTGTTTATTTCTCATCGGCTTTCCACAACCAGAATTGCCGACAGGATATATATGCTTGAAAATGGCAGTATTATCGAGGAGGGGAGCCATGATACGCTTCTTGAAAACGGCGGCAAATATGCAAAAATGTGGAGAGTGCAGGCGGGGCAGTATCTGTAAAAGGAGATTATTTTGACAGAATATGTTGTGTATGTCATTTTGTTTTTTTGCTCATGCCTGTCAGGCTGTCACGAGAAGGCACCGGTACCA
Organism: Lachnospiraceae bacterium; assembly: GCA_014804445.1. Taxonomy (GTDB): domain Bacteria; phylum Bacillota; class Clostridia; order Lachnospirales; family Lachnospiraceae; genus Acetatifactor. The sequence continues at coordinate 19,000 of JAAUZU010000006.1, forward strand.
AAATTCTGGCAGGAGGCTTACTTTGAAATAATAGAAGAGCAGGAAGTCAGTGACAATCTATCCATCTATTTGATAGATGTCAATTTTGATGCTGTACCGGAATTGTTTTTTGTGTGGCAGGCGGCAAACGGTAATACCGCTATTATGAATGGATTTTCATATCAGGACGGCGAGATTGTCAACATGGATTTTGGAGAGTGGCTTCTCCCTGACTCTTTTTTGTGTTACCAAAATAAGGATTCAGAAGAACTTACTTGGATGGTGATGGGCAATTATAACATGGGTCTGGCAGTCTATGAGTATGTATGGTATATGCTTGATTTTTCAGATTTTCGCCATATAGTACGGGAATCCTTTTTTGGGTATACGGTAAACTATGACGCAGAAGGTAGTGCCTCCTATACCGATGCAGACGGCAATCCCGTGACAATGGATATGATTGCGGCGCAGGAACAGGCTTTGTTTGCCGATTATGAGCCGGTAGAAACGGTAAGTGTAAAAAGTGATATGAAAACGTTGCAAAACAGGGAGGCGTTTTGGAACTTGACAGCGGAGTACGAGGCAAAGCAGCGGATAGGTCAGCCGTAAATTCTTTTTAGGATTTACGGCTGTTTTCTTTCCATGTTTCTGTGCCGGGTAAATCCTCCGTTGCGGGATTGTAGATTAATTTGCCGTCCCTGGTAAAGCGGGAGCCGTGGCAGGGGCAGTCCCAGGTTTTGTCAAGGGCGTTCCATTTGAGGGCGCAGCCCATATGGGGGCAGCGCAGGCGGGAAGGCGTCAGAAGTCCTGCAATAGAGGAACCCATATTGCACCAAAGCTGTTTGGTAAACATATTTCGCGCCGGAGAGAACACGCCGGCGTATTTATTTTGTCTGCCGGTCACCATATCAGTGAGAATACGTGCTGCGGTCATGGAGGAAGTCATGCCCCATTCATTAAAGCCTGTGGCGACATAAACATTGGGAAGGACGTTGCTGTAGGGGCCGATGTAGGGAATACCGTCGAGGCTGATGCAGTCCTGTGCCGACCATGCATAACGCTCAGAAGAGGAGGGATAATGTTCCATGACAAAATTTTTCAAAGGAGCAAAATAACAGCCGGACTTTCCGGTGCGGTGGTCGCCGCCGCCCACAAGCAGAAGCTTGCCATAGCTTCTGAAATACAGCCCGTTTTTGCCGTATTCCGTGTAGGAGCCGGACACAGTATCAGCCCCTTCCACAGCCAGCACATAGGAACGCCTTTGGAACAGTTTTGCAAAAAACATGCCACAGCCGTTCCAGAATGGAAAATGGGATGCAACGATGATTTTATCCGCGGCGATGGAAAAATGCTCTGCCAAAGCCAGACCGGGTTTCAGCGCAAGGATTTTGGTATGTTCCCGTATATTCAGGTTTTTGGCAATTTCCGCAAGGAATTTCAAAGGGTGGAACTGTGCCTGAGAGGGAAATTCTACGGCGGCAAGTGCAGGGCGGGGAAGGGGAATTTCGTGCAGCAGGCGGGCATTATAGCCGAGCGCGTGCAGCGCCTTTACCTCGTCCTCCATAAGCGGGCTGCTTTCGCAGGAATAGAGGCAGGCAGGAATTTCTTCAAAGTCACAGTCGATATTTTTGCACAGTGATTTGTAAGTGGAAACAGCGTGCAGATTGGCCTCCAGATAAAGGCGCGCCTTGGTGTAGCCGAATTTTTTCATGAGAGTCTGGTAGAGCGTATCGTGCTGCGCCGATATGACGGCGGTGGTTCCGGCAGTGGCGCCGCCGCCAATGGTATCCGCCTCGCAGAGAATATAATCCACGCCGGCCTGTTCTAAAAAATAGGCGCAGAGAATACCGGCCATGCCGCCGCCTATGATGCAGACCTTTGTTTTTTCATCGCGTGACAGAGTGGGAAAAGAAGGAAGGGTAACCGTGTCGGTCCATAGTGATTTTATCATAATACTGCTCCTGTTTTTATCTTAAGTATTGCCTGTCGAAAGGAAAATATAAGTGCTGACGAATTTTTGGTGCAACATTTTTAGAGATATGGTACAATGAAAAGGAAATTGCAGGAAGCTTAGCCGCCGGTTCCAAACAGGCGGAAGAGAGGTTTGCTATGGATTGTAAGGAATTTGAAAAGAAAATACCGGCATTTGTGGCAAATGCATTGGATTATAAGGAATTGGACAACTTTCTTTCCCATGTGGAGGACTGCGCCGAGTGCAGAGAGGAGCTTACCATACAGGTATTGATATCAGAGGGTCTGGCGCGGTTGGAGGAAGGCAGCGCCTTTGATTTGCAGAGGGAGCTGAAGCGGCGTATGCAGGAAGCGGAAAAAAGCATACGGCTGCACCGAATGTTCCGATATATCGGCATTACCATGGAGGCTGTCGCAGTGGCTGCGGTGATTCTGCTGGCGATTGTATTTGCATTATAGGAAAAGATGGAGATTCATATGAGTGATAAAATCGTATTGATAGACGGACACAGTATATTGAACAGGGCTTTTTACGGAGTGCCGGATTTGACAAATGCGGCGGGACTTCACACCAATGCAATATACGGCTTTTTAAATATTATGTTCAAGATACTGGAGGAGGAAAAGCCTGCGTATCTTGCCGTGGCGTTTGACAGGAAAGAGCCGACGTTTCGGCATGAGATGTATGCGGCGTACAAGGGGACAAGAAAGCCCATGCCGGAGGAGCTTAGGGAGCAGGTACCTGTGATGAAGGAGCTGCTTGGTGCCATGGAGATCCAGATACTGGAGCATGCCGGATGGGAGGCGGACGATATTCTGGGAAGCCTTGCGAAGCAGTCAGAAGAGAAGGGTATGGAGGTTTCTCTGGTATCAGGTGACAGGGACCTTTTACAGATTGCTTCAAATCACATTAAAATACGGATTCCTAAGACAAAATCGGGAAAGACGGAGATAGAGGACTACTATGCGGACGATGTGCAGGCACGTTATCAGGTAAATCCACAGCAGTTTATCGAGTTGAAGGCGTTGATGGGAGATGCGTCGGACAATATCCCCGGCGTTCCGAAGATTGGGGAAAAGACGGCGACGGAGCTGATGACAGCTTATGGTTCCATCGATAATATCTATGCACATCTGGAGGAAATTAAGAAAAAATCGGTGAAGGAAACCCTTGCGGCGAACAGGGAGCTGGCGGATTTGAGCAAGCAGCTCGCCACCATCAAGACGGACTGTGAACTGGATTTTTCCTATGACAAGGCAAGGGCGGAGGGCTTTTATACTAAAGAGGCATATGCCCTGTGTAAGAAGCTGGAATTTAAAAATATCCTAAGTCGGTTTGACAGCGAAGCGGCGGAGAGCACGGATTCCCTGACGGAAGGGTTTCGGACGGTGATATCACTTGCTGATGCGCAGGCGGTTTTCAAAAAGGCGGAGTCCGCAGAGGAAGTGGGCTTCTATCTGCTGGCGGATGGCCGGGAGAAGGAAGACATTACGGGGCTTGCGCTTGCTGTATCAAAGGACGATGTCTGTTTTCTTGCTGTGAATGAGGAGATTACCGACGCTTACCTGCGAGAGCGCCTGGCGGCGTTATCTGCAAGTACCCGTCTTTCGGTGTTTGATATCAAGCAGTACTATTCTTTGATAGAAAAAGAGCATACAGACAGTTATTTTGACATTTTAATAGCGGCATATCTGCTGAACCCGTTAAAGAATGACTATGATACGGAAGCGATTGCAGGCGAGCATTTGGGCTGGATGCTGCCCGGACACAAGGAGGTATTCGGAAAGGATACCCACAGGGCCGGCTATGAAAAAAATCCGGAGAAATGTGCGGAATATGCCTGCTATGAGGCTTTGACGGCGCTTGCAGCAAAGCCTGTGCTTGTGGAAAAACTGAAAGAAGCAGGCATGTACCGGCTGATGTGTGAAATCGAGATGCCGCTGTCCTTAGTCCTGTTTGACATGGAGCGGCTGGGGATGCTGGTGCGCCCCGAGGAACTGAAGGAGTACGGGGAACGCCTGACGGGCAGGATTGCGCAGCTCGAGGAACAGATTCACACAGAGGCAGGCACGGATTTCAATATCAATTCGCCCAAGCAGTTAGGTGAAATTTTATTTGAAAAGCTGCAGCTTCCGGGCGGCAAAAAGACAAAAACAGGGTATTCCACGGCGGCTGAGGTGTTGGAGAAGCTGGCGCCGGAGCATAAGATTGTGCAGGATATTCTGGAGTACCGTGGGCTTGCCAAGTTAAAGTCCACCTATGCGGACGGACTTTCGACCTGTATCGGTGCGGATGGCAGGATTCACTCAAACTTCAACCAGACCATAACGGCGACCGGAAGAATCAGTTCTACGGAGCCAAATCTGCAGAATATTCCCATGCGCATGGAATTGGGAAGACAGATTCGCAAAGTATTCGTACCCAAGGAAGGCTTTGTCTTTACCGATGCGGATTACTCTCAGATTGAATTGCGCGTACTGGCGCATATGTCGGGAGACGAACAACTGATTGAAGCATACCGGACGGAACAGGATATCCATCGTATCACGGCTTCGAAGGTGTTCCACACGCCTTTTGAAGAGGTGACGGATTTGCAGCGGCGGAATGCCAAGGCAGTCAACTTTGGCATTGTGTATGGCATCAGTTCCTTCGGTTTAAGTCAGGATTTGAGCATTACGAAAAAAGAGGCTGCAGAATATATCGAGCAGTATTTTGCCACCTATCCCGGCATCAAATCTTTTTTGGACGGACTGGTAAAAAATGCGAAGGAACGCGGCTATGCCGAGACGCTCTTTGGGCGCAGGCGCCCGGTGCCGGAGCTCCATTCAGGCAATTTCATGCAGCGCTCCTTTGGTGAGAGAATAGCCATGAATTCACCGATTCAGGGAACGGCGGCGGATATCATCAAGATTGCCATGATAAAGGTGTGGCGGGCGCTTCGGGAGGAAAACTTAAAATCCCGCCTGATTCTGCAGGTGCATGACGAGCTGCTGATTGAAACCGCCATCGGCGAAGAAAAAAGGGTTGCGGAAATTCTGGCAGACTGCATGAGCAGGGCAGCAGAACTGTCCGTGGAGCTCGCCATCGACATGCATACCGGCGCAAACTGGTATGAGGCAAAATAATAACGGGGGTTTTTTATGCGGCTGATAGGCATTACCGGCGGGGTTGGAGCCGGAAAAACAGAAATACTGGATTTTATCAGACGGCACTACCGCTGCAGGATTTATTTGGCGGACGAGGTGGCGCACCTGATACAGCAGCCGGGGCATGCATGCTATGATAAGATAGCGGCGCTGCTCGGAAGCGGCGTCTTAAAAGAAGATGGCAGTATAGACCGGGGAAAAATGGCGGCAAGGATTTTCGTTGACAACGAGCTGTTAAAAAAAGTAAACGCCATTGTTCATCCGGCTGTCAGGGAATATCTGGAACATGCAGTGGAGGAAGCGCGCGCAGATAAAGAAACAGAACTGTTTTTTATTGAGGCGGCACTGCTGATTGAAAACGGCTATCGGGATTATGTGGATGAAATGTGGTATATCTACGCACCTGTCGGTGTCAGAAAGGAACGGCTCAGACAGAGCAGAAGCTACAGTGACGAAAAGACAGAGCAGATTATGCAAAGCCAGCTCTCGGAGGAGCGCTTTCGCCAGAACTGCGATTTTGTGATAAACAATGACGCTTCACTTGCAGAAGCGCATGAACAGATTAAGAAAAGACTGGAGGCATACACGTGGCAGGAATAGCACATCAGGGAAAAGCGGTGTTCGGACTGGATATCGGTACCAGAAGCATAGTGGGAACGGTGGGATACAGAACAAAGGACCGTTTTGTTGTGATGGCACAAAAAATGAAGGAACATGAAACCCGCGCTATGCTGGACGGACAGATTCATGACATCAAAAAGGTCGGGGACACCATTATTGCTGTGAAGGAAGCTTTGGAGCAGGATATCGGCTTTCCTCTCACGGAGGTCTGTATTGCAGCGGCGGGCAGGGTGCTCAGAACTGTGACGACGCATGTGGATCATGATTTCCCCGAGGAAAGAGTGGTTCTGGAGGAGGACGTTTATGCACTGTCTGCCATGGGAGTGGAGCAGGCGTATGAGGAGTTTCAAAGTGGAAATGACACGGACATGAAGTTTTATTGTGTCGGCTACTCTGTCATCCGCTATTATATGAACCACTATCCGATAGGCAATCCCGAGGAGCACAAAGCAGGAAGCATAGGGGCGGATATGATTGTTACCTTTCTGCCTGAGGATGTGGTGGACGGGCTTTACAAGGCAGTGGAGCACGCGGGACTGCAGGTGGCAAATCTGACACTGGAGCCCATTGCCGCCATTCAGGTGGCAATACCAGAGAAGTTCAGGATGCTGAATATTGCGCTGGTGGATGTAGGAGCCGGCACCTCCGATATTTCTATTACAAGGGATGGGGCGATTGTATCCTATGGCATGATTCCGGTTGCCGGAGACAGCCTGACGGAAGAAATCGCAAGGCACTGTCTGGTGGATTTTAATACCGCGGAACAGATAAAGCGGAGTCTGGGAGATGCCCTAAAGGCGACAACAGGTAAAAAAACAGGGAAAGGCGGCATTGTCTATACGGATATCATGGGGCTGGAGCAGACCATAAGCGCAGAAGAATTGTCCGCGCTGCTTGCCCCGCTCATTGAAAATATGACCATTCCGGTGGCGGAGTGCATAAAGGAGCTGAACGGGGATAAATCGGTCAGCGCGGTTTTTGTGGTAGGCGGCGGCGGAAAGATTCCCGGGTATACGGAAAGCCTCTCGGAAAAGCTGGATATTGTGAAGGAGAGGGTTGCGCTCAGGGGCGGCGAGGTCATGGGCTTTGTAGACTTCCCCGACTACGTGGAGAAGGATTCCATGCTGGTAACGCCTGTCGGCATCTGTTTAAGCTTCTACGAGCAGAATAACAATTTTGCGTTCGTGACATTCAATAACGAGAGAATTAAGGTATATGACAACGGAAATCTTTCCGTTGTGGATGCCGCCATGCAGGCGGAGTTTCCCAACGAGGATTTGTTCCCCAAGCGCGGTCCGGCGTTGAACTATACGGTGGAGGGAAAGGCAAGAATCAAGAGGGGAGATCTCGGCGAAGCAGCAGTTATCACGGTGAACGGTGAAACGGCAGATATCAATACTGCAATTAAGGCAAACGATTTGATAAGCGTTGCGCCTTCCACAGCGGGTGCGTCGGCCAGTCTGGATATTCGCAGTCTGCCTGAGTTTCACCAGTCGATTACGGTGATAGTCAATGAGAAAAAGGTGACGCTGCCTAAGTTTGCGCAGGTCAATGGCAGTCTGCAGTCAGGCTACTACGAAATACAGGATGGTGACGCCATTGAAATGCTGAATTTCTATACGGTTGCACAGATTCTGGAATTTATGGATATTTTACTGCCGGAGGATACGCCCTTTGCTGTCAATCATGTGGCGGCGGGCAGAAATACGCCGGTATATGAGAATTTTAGTTTGGACTGGGGAGAGAAGGCGCTTGTGTTCTACACACAGCAGGCAGAGACGGATTCTGTGGAAAATACAGATGAGGAAGATTACCTTGCGGAAGGTGAGGACATTGTAGAAGAAGAGGTCATTGCAGAAAAAGAGGAGATTGCCGAGGCGGCAGAAAAGCCCGCGCCCCATGATATCTCCGTGATTGTCAATGGCAGTCCCGTCAGGATGAGCGGCAAGTCGTCCTATGTATATGTGGACGTGTTTGATTACATAGATTTTGATTTGTCAAAGCCGCATGGAAGCAGTGTGTACACCGGTTTAAACGGCGAGAAGGCAGAATATTTAAGAGAAATCAAGGACGGCGACGTTTTTGAAATTTACTGGAACCCCTAAAGATTTTGGAGTGGATTGTTTGGGGTGCAGCGGATAAGAGGTGCAATCATGAGACTTTGCAGTATAGCCAGCGGCAGCAGTGGTAACTGCATTTATGTGGGTTCCGACGCCACACATCTTTTGGTGGATGTCGGAATCAGCGGAAAAAAAGCAGAGGCAGGATTAAACAGTCTGGGGCTTACGGGCGGCGACATTGACGGAATACTGGTGACGCATGAGCATTCAGACCATATTGCGGGGCTTGGTGTGCTCTGCAGAAAATATGAAATTCCTATTTTTGCAACGAAGGGAACCATTCAGGCAATTTTGAAAAATGGCGGCAAAAACGCACCGGAGCCGTCGTTTTTTCATGAAATAGAGGCGGACAGCAAACTGATTATCAAGGATTTGGCGGTATCGCCCATGCGGATTTCACACGATGCCGCCGAGCCTGTCGCCTACCGAATCGGCTACGGTGCAAAAAGGGTTGCGGTGTGCACCGATTTGGGAGTCTACAACGATTATACGGTGGAATGTCTGAAAGGGATGGACGCCCTGCTTTTGGAGGCGAACCATGATGTCAACATGCTGCAGGTGGGTCCCTACCCCTATTATTTAAAACAGCGGATTTTGGGCAATAAAGGACATTTGTCCAACGAAAATGCAGGCAGGCTGTTAAGTCGTATCCTGCATAACAATCTGAAGGCAATCGTGTTAGGGCATCTGAGCAAAGAAAATAATATGCCGGAGCTTGCTTATGAGTCGGTCCGGATGGAAATCACGTTGGGCGACTGCCCCTATACGGCAGAGGATTTTCCCATCTCTGTTGCGCAGCGCAGTGAGCCGTCTCCTGTGATTGAGGTATAAAAGGAATTGCCATTTTGCATGGCGCATGGTACAATGACAGCGATAAAATCAGGTTTAGCGGCAATTATGAAAAATAATATAGTATGGTGACAGTATAGTTTCAGGAAAGGAAAAAGGACAAAGGAAATATGAAAAAGACAATTATTACCGTTGTGGGAAAAGATACGGTGGGCATTATTGCGAAGGTATGCACATACCTTGCGGATAATGGCATCAACATATTGGACATTGCGCAGACGATTGTACAGGGCTATTTCAATATGATGATGGTGGTGGACACGTCAAACGGTGCAAAAGAGCATGAAGATATGGCGGACGAACTTGGAAAGCTGGGCGAAGAGATAGGCGTCATTATCAAATGCCAGAAGGAAGAAATATTTGATAAGATGCACAGAATTTAATACAGCGGGGGACAGGGCATGATTAACATATATGAAGTGGTGGAAACCAATAATATGATCGAGAGAGAGAATCTTGATGTCCGCACCATTACGCTGGGCATCAGTCTGTTAGACTGTATTGATTCTGAGCTTTCAAGAGTAAAAGAAAAAATATACAATAAGATATATGAGGCGGCAAAGGATCTGGTTCAGGTCGGGGAATCCATTTCCAGAGAGTATGGGATTCCCATCGTGAACAAGCGAATTTCGGTGACGCCGATTGCACTGGTGGGCGGCGCTGCCTGCCGGACACCGGAGGATTTTGCAGAGCTGGCAGAAACGCTTGACGAGGTGGCACACAAGGTTGGCGTCAATTTTATCGGCGGCTATTCCGCTTTGGTGAGCAAGGGCATGACAAAGGCAGATGAGCTTCTGATACGTTCCATTCCGCTTGCGCTCTCCAAGACAGAGCGGGTATGCAGTTCTGTCAATTTAGGCTCTACCCGCACCGGTATCAACATGGATGCGGTACGTCTGATGGGCGAGATTGTGAAGCAGACGGCGGAATATACGAAGCAGGATGATTCTTTGGGCTGTGCCAAGCTGGTGGTATTCTGCAATGCACCGGACGACAATCCTTTTATGGCGGGGGCGTTCCATGGCGTAACAGAAGCGGACAAAATTATCAATGTAGGCGTCAGCGGTCCCGGTGTGGTAAAGACAGCGCTTGAAAAGGTGCGGGGAGAAAGCTTTGAGGTGCTCTGTGAGACCATCAAGAAGACGGCGTTTAAGGTGACAAGAGTTGGGCAGCTTGTGGCAAAGGAGGCTTCCAGGCTTTTGGGCGTGCCCTTTGGCATTGTGGATTTGTCTCTGGCTCCCACGCCGGCAGTGGGGGACAGCGTGGCGGATATTTTGTGTGAAATGGGATTGGAATATGCAGGAGCACCGGGAACCACGGCGGCGCTTGCCCTGTTAAATGATCAGGTGAAGAAGGGTGGTGTGATGGCATCCTCCTATGTGGGAGGGCTGTCCGGCGCATTTATTCCGGTCAGCGAGGATCGCGGCATGATTGAGGCGGTCAAGCAGGGCGCGCTCACTCTGGAAAAGCTGGAGGCGATGACCTGTGTCTGCTCGGTGGGACTGGATATGATAGCGATTCCGGGGGATACGAAGGCGGCAACGATTTCCGGCATTATTGCAGATGAGATGGCAATTGGCATGGTGAACCAGAAGACAACAGCGGTCAGAATTATACCTGTTATTGGGAAAGGCGTGGGAGAGACCGTGGAATTTGGCGGGCTGCTCGGCTATGCACCCATTATGCCGGTCAACGGCTTTTCCTGCGAGGCCTTTATCAATCGGGGAGGAAGGATTCCGGCGCCGATCCACAGCTTTAAAAATTAATCGATAGATATCACGGAACAATCACGATTTGCCGGCGGTACTCATTCAGCATGGGGCCGCCGTTTTTTTGTGCTTTTACGCTTTCATATAAATGCGCCGCAAAAATATCCTGATGCAGTTGGCGCATACCAACAGGGGAGAGCAGCCTGTCGGCATCAGAAAGTTTGGTGATAAGGGGAAGCTTTTTGGACAGTCCGGAAAAAAGCGGTTTTGAATCCGCCCGAAAGCCCAGTACACGGGCGTACTGTGCATTTCCCGAAGCCTCGTAATCGCTTAAGTCCTGCTTTTTTATATCCAAAAGAATATGGAGCAGGGAGCGGTCTAAGCGTGAGAGGGTCAGATCCTTTGATTTCAGCAAATCAGAACAAAACTGTGTCCACGAAATGTAATGCTCCAAATGTTTTGCTATTTTATCGGAGAGCGCTTCCGACACATCTGCAAAGGCAGAATAGCCCTCGGTCTGCAGTTGCAGCAGGCGGTAAAATAGCATGGAGGAAAAATCATCTGTATGAACCGATTTTCGGGAAGTAAGTTCTCTTTCCAAGATATGCAGGGCAGGTTTTGGCATAAAAGGAGTAAGCTCGCTGCAAGTCCCGCCGTCGAAAAGGAGGTGTCTTAACGCGAGGGCGGAGCAGAAGTGCTGCTCCTGCAGGGAATTACGGCTGTCCGAGTCAGGCAGGAAATCATCAGAATAGCCTGCGCCCTGTCTGGGAAGGGTATAGACCTCCATGGGACTGTCAAGCTTTATCAGCGCTTTCAGATATTCAACACCAAGAATGTTGTTGGGAGATTTAAGCAGGGAATCATCATAATCTGCTTCGGCCAGATACTGTGTCAGGGCAAGGCTGCGTGCTGCAGGAAAAGACATGCCTTTGTGCAGATTCTGCATAAGGGTATTGCGGAAAGGCTCTGGTTCGTCTGCCAGTACGTGTGCAGTCCGGCGGAGGGCATCGATGCTGCCGCACTCGCTTCCGAAGCAGAGTGCATCCGCATTAAGACCCGACAAAATGGAAACAGCGCCTTTTGCAAAGTATTCGGCGCTGCCTGTGGCAAAGCATACAGGTAGTTCGATAACCAGGTCAGCGCCGCAGCACAATGCCATCTCACAGCGGGCATATTTGTCGAGAAGGGCAGGAGTGCCGCGCTGCGTAAAATCACCGCTCTGTACAACAATGGCAAAATCAGCGTTTGAAAGCGCCTTTGCCTGTTGCAGATGGTAAAGATGTCCATTATGGAAGGGATTGTACTCTGCTATAATACCAACAGTTTTCATATAGTCTCCTTGAAACGAAAAAACGTGTAAAAATGATTATTTTCAATGTGAAAAAAATAACATATGCTGTAAGCGGTTACATTGTTAAAAATATCACGTTTTCGGGGACAAAATAGCAAAAAATTTGTATTTGAAATTGTACAACTTTCCGCATATTTTTCCTTGTATACAATTTACATATCTAGTATAATGGATACAGATGAATTTGAAAAGAAAAATCTGAAAGGAGAAGGGATATGTCATATATTGACCTGATTAAGCAGAGGGCAAAGGTTGACAAGAAGACAATTGTACTGCCGGAGTCTAACGATAAGAGAACCTTGCTTGCCGCTGCAAAGATTTTGGAAGAAGGGATTGCCAACATTATTATGATTGGCGATGAAGAAAAGATTATGGACGGTGCCGGCTGGCTTGAGGTTGACCTTGACGGCATCACAGTCATCAATCCCAAGACGACGGACAGGCTTGATGAGTATGTAAATTTACTTTATGAGACCAGAAAAGCAAAGGGCATGACGCCGGAGAAGGCAAGGGAAATCCTCTTAAAGGATTATCTGACCTTTGGTATTGTTATGGTAAAGAATAACGATGCCGACGGCATGGTAGCGGGTGCGTGCCACTCGACAGCGGATACGCTTCGTCCCGCTCTTCAGATTTTGAAGACGGCGCCCGGCGTAAAGCTGGTTTCCGCGTTCTTTATCATGGACACGGTGATGAAGGATCAGGGAGAAAACGGCACGTTCTTGTTTGCAGACTGTGGTCTGAATCAGGATCCGACACCGGAAGAGCTTGCGGCCATTGCGGATACCTCTTCCAGAAGCTTTAAGTCACTGGTGGGTCCCAAGCCGGTTATCGCTATGCTGTCCCATTCCACGAAGGGCAGCGCAAAGCATGCTCTGGTAGACAAGGTAGTGGAGGCGACAAAGATCGCGCAGGAGCAGTATCCGCACCTTGTACTGGACGGTGAACTGCAGACCGATGCGGCGCTGGTTCCTTCCGTTGCCAAGTCAAAGGCTCCTGGCAGTCCGGTTGGGGGCAGGGCAAACATATTGATTTTCCCGAATCTGGATGCGGGCAATATCGGCTACAAACTGGTGCAGAGACTGGGCGGCGCGGAAGCATACGGCCCCATGCTGCAAGGCATTGCCAAGCCGGTAAATGACCTGTCCCGCGGCTGTTCATGGGAAGATATCGTAGGCGTAGTAGCCCTAACAGCAGTTCAGGCACAACTTGTGTAGTAGTAGATAGTAGATAGGCAATTGCGAAAATCCGATTTCTGTAGATCGAATTGTGCAGATTGTATACTTCATAAGCAGACCCTTGCTTACCGTCGGTACTTAGCTGCCGTGTTTTGGCAGCTTATGTACCGCTACGGTAAGCTCGGAGCGAGAGCGAGTCTGCGTTGAAGTATACAATCTGCACAATGACACTTGCAGTATAACGAGTTTAGCAGATGCCTATATAGTGATGGATAGAGAAAGGAAACAGATATGAACATATTAGTAATCAATTGCGGCAGCTCGTCCTTAAAGTTCCAGCTTATCAATGCAGAAAATGAAAAGCTGATTGCCAAGGGACTCTGCGAGAGAATCGGCATAGACGGAAGCAAAATTTCTTACACGCCTGACGGCGGCGAAAAAGAGGAGAAGGAAGTGCCCATGGGCAACCATACGGATGCGATTCGTCTGGTGCTGGAAGCACTGACCAATGAAAAGACCGGCGTGGTAAAGAGCCTTGCGGAAATCGGCGCGGTAGGGCATCGCATTGTGCACGGCGGAGAGAAGTTTGCAAAGTCCACCGTGATTGACAGTGAAGTGCTTGCAGCGATAGAGGAGTGCAACGACCTTGCGCCCCTGCACAACCCCGCCAATCTGATTGGCATCAATGCCTGCAGGGAACTGATGCCGGACACCCCCATGGTAGCGGTATTTGACACGGCGTTCCATCAGACCATGCCGGATAAGGCGTATATGTACGGCCTGCCATATGAATATTATGAAAAATACAAAATCAGAAGATACGGTTTCCACGGCACCAGCCATTCCTATGTGAGCAAGAGAGCGGCTGAAGTGCTGGGTAAGAAATACGAGGATTTAAAGATTATCGTATGTCATCTGGGCAACGGCGCCAGTGTTTCCGCAGTAATGAACGGCAAATGTGTGGACACTTCCATGGGTCTGACGCCCTTAGAGGGACTTATCATGGGAACCCGCAGCGGCGACATCGACCCTGCCATCATTGAGTTTATCGCGCATAAAGAAGGCAAGTCCATTGATGAAATTATGTCTGTGTTAAACAAAAAATCCGGCGTGCTCGGGCTTTCCGACAATCTTTCATCCGATTTCAGGGATTTGGAGGCAGGCTATCATGAAGGCAGTGCAAGAGCCATTAACACCATGGAGACCTTTGCTTACAGGGTGGCAAAATACATCGGTGCATACACTGCAGCCATGAATGGTGTGGACGTTATCTGCTTTACGGCGGGCGTCGGAGAGAACAGCGCCTTTATCCGCAGTATGATTTGCAACAACTATCTGGGTTATCTGGGCGTGAAGCTGGATGAGGAAGCCAACAAGAAGCGTGGTGAGGACATTGCGATTTCCACGGCTGACAGCAGCACCACCGTTATGGTGATTCCTACCAACGAGGAGCTTGCCATTGCGAGAGAAACTTACAGACTGGTATAACAATACTGATATAGAAAAAGGGGCGCTATGCGTCCCTTTTTGTGTTCGAAGATAAAAAATTTTTATTTTACAAAGGTAAGCACGGCGAGTATGATGCCAATCAGTTCATAGATGCCAATCAGAAGGGCAACGATTCCGCAGATGATGCCAACGATGGGAATTCTACTGATAAAACCTACAATAGCGCCGAGTACTGCGGCAATTACAATGTAGATTACAATCACCAAAACCAGACTGACAACGTTGTTTTTGTCTACTTTTGCATTAAGCGGGAAATAAGGTGTTAATTTGTCCATGAGAAAGAATCTCCTTTCGTATTTGTGATATAATTGATTATACTTCCAAATTGTGTAAATTACAATGGTGAAAATTCGAACAGAACAGAGTGTGAGGATTTTGTAAAAAATTCTTGACACACAATCGTGCTGGTAGTAATATGATAAAAAATAAATAGTGGTAAGAAACCGATGATGTGGAGATAAAAACAGAACGTGCACTTACAGAGAGACCGGGAGGCTGAGAACCGGACAGAACGCAGGCTGTTAAATGGACCACGGAGGGCATGGTGAACGGAAGTAGTTCTAAGTAGCTGTGACGTAAGGCATACGTTAGTTGCCAGGGATATGTTGGTATCCTGAAGAGTGCATTCATATGCATATGGCATGTGGGTGAAGCAAGGTGGCACCACGGGTGAATTTGTAACTCGTCCTTGACAGATAGATGATATCTGTCAGGGATTTTTTTGTGCCTGTAAATATGCAGCGGTTTCAAGTATCTAAGGCGAACCGATAAGTGCAAACACAAAACAGGCAGAACGGGAGGCGCAGAGTGAAACAGATGGAAACCGATAAAATGGAAATTTTTCCGGCAAAGGAGATGATTGACACGCTGATTGAGGGAGGACAGTACAGTATCATTCCTCTTTGGACGGAAATTTACGCGGATGCGGCGACGCCGATAGAGGTGTTAAGAAGATTAAAAAAAGTGAGCAGTCATGTTTTCCTCTTAGAGAGCGCAGAGGACAACAGGCACTTTGGAAGATACACCTTTCTGGGATTTGACCCGAAGCTGGAAATTACATGCAGGGACGGAAAGGTGCAGATCACGAAAAAGGGAGAGAAGCGGATACTGTATGACAATCCGGCAAAATGCGTGAGGGAACTGATACAGACGTACAAAAGCCCTTATATAGAGGGACTTCCCGCTTTCAGCGGCGGTCTTGTCGGTTATTTTTCCTACGATTTTATCAAGTACAGTGAACCGGCGCTTGACTTGGACGCGAAGGATTCCGAACAGTTTGCGGACATAAACCTGATGTTGTTTGATAAATTAATTTGCTTTGATAATTATCGGCAGAAAATCCTGCTGATACAGAATGTAGACGCAGCACAGGCACAGACGGATTACGATAAGGTGAAAAATGACCTTGCGGCGCTTAAAGAACTGGTGCTTTTTGGGGAAAAGAAGGAAGAAGAGGGATTTGCCCTGAAATCGCCTTTCAGCCCGTTGTTTACGGAAGAAGAATATTGCAGCATGGTAGAAAAGGCAAAGCATTATATCAGGGAGGGCGATATCTTTCAGGTGGTGCTTTCCAACAGGCTGGAGGCAGAAATGGAAGGAAGCCTGCTGGATGTGTATCGGGTCTTGCGGACACAGAATCCCTCACCCTACATGTTCTACTTTTCCGGCGCAGACGGCGAAATTGCCGGAGCGAGCCCGGAAACATTGGTAAAGCTGGAAGGAGAAAAGCTGTACACCTTTCCGCTGGCCGGCACCCGAAGGCGGGGGAAGGACAGAGAGGAGGATGAGCAGCTTGAGGCGGAGCTTCTGCAGGATGAGAAGGAGCTTGCAGAACACAATATGCTGGTAGATTTGGGAAGAAATGATTTAGGAAAAATAAGTGAAATTGGGTCGGTACAGGTAGAAAAGTACATGAGCATACACAGGTTTTCCCATGTCATGCATATTGGTTCCACTGTATCAGGCAAAATTCGCAAAGACAAGGATGGTCTGGACGCCGTGGAAGCAGTGCTGCCGGCGGGAACGCTTTCCGGTGCGCCGAAAATCCGTGCCTGTGAGATTATCAACGAACTGGAAGATAACAAGAGAGGGATTTACGGCGGTGCCATCGGCTATCTTTCCTTTACGGGAGGCATGGATACTTGTATTGCAATCCGGCTGGCTTTTTCCAAAAACGGAAAGGTGTATGTGCGTGCCGGAGCAGGGATTGTGGCGGACAGCGTGCCCGAGAAGGAATATAGGGAATGCATTCAGAAGGCGGCGGCAGTGGTAGGTGCAGCGGAGACGGCAAAGGGAGGGATTTGACATGATTTTACTGATAGACAATTATGACAGTTTTGCCTATAACGTATATCAGCTTATCGGAAGTGTTGAGCCGGATATCAAGGTGATTCGAAATGATGAAATGACGGTGGAGGAGATAGAGCGGGAAAAGCCGGGGGCAATTGTGCTTTCGCCGGGGCCCGGAAGACCGGAGGCGGCAGGCGTATGCTGTGATGTGGTAAGCCGGCTTGCCGGAAAGGTAAAAATATTGGGAATTTGTCTAGGACATCAGGCAATCTGCCAGGTGTATGGTGCAGAAATCACATACGCAAAGAACCTGATGCACGGCAAGCAGTCCGAGGTGTTTACGGAGTCGGACAGCCGGCTTTTTGCCGGAATGGCAAGCAGCTTTTTGGTGGCAAGGTATCACTCGCTGGCGGCCAAAGAGCGCACGCTGCCGGACTGCCTGCGGGTAACGGCGCGGACGGCGGACGGTGAGGTGATGGCGGTGGAACACAGGGAATATCCGGTGTTTGGCGTACAGTTCCATCCGGAATCCGTGCTGACGCCGCAGGGAAAACAGATTATAGAAAATTTTCTTAAAATTTAGAATGTGGGAGGAACAGAAAAATGATTCAGGAAGCAATTATCAAACTGGCAAAGAAAGAAGATATCGGATATGAAATGGCAAAAACGGTGATGGATGAAATTATGAGCGGCGAAGCAACTGACGTGCAGAAAGCGGCGTACTTAAGCGAGCTGTCCATGAAGGGAGAAACCATCGAGGAGATTACCGGTTCCGCGGAAGAGATGAGAAACCATGCCACAAAGCTGCCTTATGAGGGAGAAGCACTGGAGATTGTGGGAACCGGCGGGGACGGCTCCAATTCCTTTAATATTTCCACGACAGCGGCGCTTGTCATATCGGCAGCAGGCGTTCCCGTGGCAAAGCACGGAAACCGTGCGGCAAGCTCTAAATCGGGAGCTGCAGACGTGTTGGAGGCCTTGGGCGTAAACATTATGATTTCGCCGGAAAGAAGCGCTGAGATTTTGCGTGAAATCGGAATCTGCTTTTTGTTTGCACAAGGATATCACGGCGCCATGAAATATGTGGGTCCTATCAGAAAAGAACTGGGTATCCGGACCGTTTTCAATATATTGGGACCGTTGACGAATCCGGCGAGGGCATCCTTGCAGCTTATGGGTGTGTATGACGCGGCATTGGTGCCCGATATGGCAAAGGTACTTATGAATCTTGGCGTGAAGAGAGGCATGGTGGTCTACGGTCAGGATAAGCTGGATGAGATTTCGTTAAGCGCGCCGACAACTGTGTGTGAAATTGCGAACGGAAAGCTGATCTCTTATGAAATTACACCGGAACAGTTCGGATTTGCGCGCTGTGAAAAGGAAGCACTGACGGGTGGCACTCCTGAGGAAAATGCAGCCATTACAAGACAAATCCTACAGGGGGAAAAGGGAGCCCGACGGGATGCAGTCGTGATGAACGCAGGCGCTGCCCTCTATATTGCGGGTAAGGCAGCGGATATAGCAGGCGGTATCCGTCTTGCGGAGGAAATGATAGACAGCGGAAGGGCAGAAAAACAGCTTGAGGCGTTTATTCGTCTTTCTTATGAAGAGGAGAAACAGGTATGTTAAATATTTTGCAGGAAATCGCAGAAAGGACAATGCAGCGGGTTGCAGAAGCAAAAAAGGAGATAACGCCTGCCGAGATGAAAAAAAGAGCGGAAAGCTGCAGGGCAAACGCAGATTTCCCATTTGAAGCGGCGCTGAAAAAGAAAGGTCTTTCTTTTATCTGTGAGGTGAAAAAGGCGTCTCCCTCAAAGGGCATTATCGCAGAGGATTTTCCTTATATCCAAATTGCGGAAACTTATGAAAGGGCGGGGGCAGATGCACTTTCGGTGCTGACGGAACCGTACTATTTTAAGGGAAGTAATGATTATTTAAGAGAAATCAGGGAGCATAGCGGGCTGCCGATTCTGCGGAAGGATTTTACGGTAGATGAATACATGATATATGAGGCAAAAGTGTTAGGAGCGGATGCAGTGCTTTTCATCTGCGCCATTCTGACGGACGCACAACTTGCAGCGTATGTACAACTTGCAAAAAGCCTTGGCATGTCGGCGCTTGTAGAGGCGCATGACAGTGTGGAGGTGGAGAGGGCACTTGCCTGTAAGGCTTCCATTATCGGGGTAAACAACAGAAATTTAAAGGATTTTTCGGTGGATATTGAAAATTCCGTAAGGCTTCGGAAAATGGTGCCGGAGGATATCATATTTGTCTCGGAGAGCGGGATTAAAACACCACAGGATGTGCAGGTGCTTATGGAAAACGGGACGGACGCCGTCCTGATAGGAGAGACGCTGATGCGAAGCGGAAACGTGCAGGAAACACTTGCGCAGATGAGGAAAGGAAAAGACGATGCTGGTTAAGATTTGCGGGCTTTGCAGGCAGCAGGATATAGCGTATGCAAATGAAGCGCAGCCGGACTTCGCGGGCTTTGTGTTCTGGGAAAAGAGCAGGCGGTATGTAAATGATGAACTGGCGGCGCAGCTAAAGAAAAAACTGGATTCCCGCATACAGGCGGTTGGCGTATTTGTGGACGAATCGCCGGATAAAATCCTTCGCTTGCTTTTAGACGGTGTCATTGACATTGCACAGCTTCATGGTGCCGAGACGGAGGAGGAAATTCGGTGGCTTAAGGAAAAATCAGGAAAACCGGTTTGGAAGGCTGTCGTGGTAAAAAGCGCTGCTGATGTGGAGCGATGGCGCTCTTCGCAGTCGGATATGATTTTATTTGACGGCGGCAGGGGAGAGGGACGCGTCTTTTTATGGGAGCACCTGTCCGGTTTTGACAGACCCTTTTTCCTTGCGGGCGGCATGACGGTGGAAAAATTAGAAAGTGTAAAGAGGAATCCTTTTCTTGCCGGAATCGACGTCAGCAGCGGTGTGGAAACGGACGGCGTAAAGGATAGGGAGAAAATGTGCCGGTTTGTGCAGCAGGTAAGAGCAGGAAACAGATAGGAAAGGAAAGAAAGAGAATATGGTAAGCAGAGGAAGATATGGAAATTACGGGGGACAGTATATCCCCGAAACCCTGATGAATGAGCTGATTCATTTGGAAGAACGCTATGAATTTTATAAAAATGACAAGGATTTTCTGGAAGAGCTGGATACGCTTTTTAAGGAGTATGCGGGGCGCCCGTCCCTTCTTTACTACGCAGAGAAGATGACAAAGGATTTGGGCGGCGCAAAAATCTATCTGAAACGTGAAGATTTAAACCATACGGGCTCCCATAAAATCAACAATGTGCTGGGGCAGGCTCTTCTGGCTAAAAAGATGGGAAAAACCAGACTGATAGCGGAGACGGGAGCGGGACAGCATGGCGTTGCCACGGCGACGGCAGCAGCGCTCTTTGGCATGGAGTGTGAAATCTTTATGGGTGAGGAGGATACCGAGCGGCAGGCGCTCAATGTGTACCGTATGGAGCTTTTGGGCGCAAAGGTGCATCCGGTAAAAAGCGGTACAAGAACCTTGAAGGATGCGGTCAATGAAACCATGCGCGAGTGGGCGTCCCGCGTGGACGATACGCTGTATGTGCTGGGTTCTGTCATGGGCCCGCACCCGTTTCCCATGATTGTGCGGGATTTTCAGAGTGTGATTTCGCGGGAGGCAAGGGCACAGATACTGGAAAAGGAAGGAAAACTGCCGTCCGCAGTGGTGGCATGCGTGGGCGGCGGCAGCAATGCCATGGGCGCTTTTTACAATTTTATTGAGGATAAAGAAGTGAGGCTTATCGGCTGTGAGGCGGCGGGTAAGGGCGTGGACTCTGCACTTACGGCGGCAACCATTGCAACCGGAAGCGTCGGCATTTTCCACGGCATGAAATCCTACTTCTGTCAAGACGAATTCGGACAGATTGCACCGGTTTATTCTATCTCAGCGGGGCTCGACTATCCGGGCATCGGTCCGGAGCACGCTTACCTGCATGATACGGGCAGGGCAGAATATGTGCCAGTGACGGACGACGAGGCGGTTGCGGCATTTGAATATATGGCAAGGACGGAGGGCATCATCTGCGCCATTGAGAGTGCCCATGCCATAGCGCATGTGCAGAAGATAGCGGGCAGTATGGACAAAGATGACATTATTATCGTCAATATTTCCGGCAGGGGAGATAAGGATGTCGCGGCGATAGCAAGATACAGAGGGAGGGATATTCATGAGTAAAATAAGGGAGGCATTTGCGAACGGCAAAGCATTTATTGCGTTTTTGACGGCGGGGGACCCGACTGCAGAATGTACGGTAAACTATATTTTGGAAATGGAAAAGGCGGGGGCGGATTTGATTGAAATCGGCATACCCTTTTCAGACCCCACCGCTGAGGGCGTGGTGATTCAGGAGGCAAGCTTACGCGCCTTAAAGGGAGGCATGACGACGGAAGGCGTATTTCAGATTGTGGAAGAGGTCAGAAAAAAGTCGCAGGTGCCGCTGGCGCTGATGACCTATTTAAATCCGGTTTTCCACTATGGATATGAGGCGTTTTTTTCCCGCTGTCAGAGTTTGGGTGTAGACGGCATTATTGTCCCGGACCTTCCTTTTGAGGAAAAAGGAGAAGCGGAAGAGGTGGCGGCACGTTTTGGCGTTGACGTGGTTTCCCTGATTGCGCCTACCTCGAAGGAGCGGATACGGCTGATAGCAAAAGAAGCGAAAGGTTTTATTTATGTGGTGTCCTCCATGGGCGTGACCGGTGTGCGCAGCAAAATCACAACGGATATAGCCAGTATGGTAAAGGAAATCAGGGCAGTTACGGATACGCACTGTGCCATTGGCTTTGGAATCAGTACACCCGAGCAGGCGGCAGAAATGGCGGGCTATGCAGATGGCGTCATTGTGGGAAGCGCCATTGTAAAATTGATAGAAAAAAAAGGTGCAAATGCGGAGGAAGAGCTGTACCGTTACGTAAGTTCTATGAAGGCGGCTATAAAATAAATGTAAGAGTGTCAATTTAAGAGTTGACAAAGTCGGCTGGCATGGGTATAATAAATCAGTGTGTGAAAACGAAAGCGTGTAGATGCTTTCGCCAGGAGCAGGCTATGTTACTTAATTTGACTGACGTATTGACATCTGAAGGAAAAACGAGGTCGGAAGAAATTGCTGTTGAAATGACTGCATTTGAAAGCCGCATGGGGCGTTTTCCAATCATGGAAAAAACGCCGCTGTACCTGAATCTCAGTAACGTGGGAGAGGGCAAGGCAGAGCTTTGCGGGCATATGGAATTGACACAGCTTATGGATTGCGACCGCTGTCTGAAGGAAGTTCCCGTACAGATTGCACTGGATTTTACAAGAATCGTGGCAGTAACGGACGAAGAGTTTTCTGATGAGAGTGATTTGGAATTGATAAACGGCTGTCAGTTGGACATAGAATCACTGGTATACAACGAGCTTTTGATGAACCAGCCTGAGAAGGTACTTTGTAAGCCGGATTGCAAGGGAATTTGTAAGAAGTGTGGCAAGGACCTGAATGAAGGGGATTGTGGGTGTGATACCTTTGTACCGGATCCCCGCATGGCGGTGTTACAGGATATCTTTAACGCAAATAAGGAGGTGTAACGATGTCTATTTGTCCCAAGAATAAAACTTCTAAGTCAAGAAGAGATAAGAGAAGAGCAAACTGGAAGATGAGTGCTCCCACATTAGTGAAGTGCAGCAAATGCGGCGCATTAATGATGCCTCACAGAGTATGCAAGGCTTGTGGTTCTTACAATAAAAAAGAAATCATCAGCATGGACTAAGCGTAAAGGCGAAGAGGAATCAAGGAATTTGTGGCATACAATTCCTTGATTTTTTTATTTTAGCCCAATTCATCTAAGGTATAACTAATTTTTGAAGGAAATTTTAGCAATATTGAATACGAGAAATGATAAAATAGTAGACATTAAACCGCATTTGTGATATACTCTTATCTACACAGTTACATAACAGATACACATAAAGGGAGGTGACAGGATGACAGATAACAAAAAACTGGATTTGATTCTGGAAAAAGTGAACAGTCTGGATGAGAAGGTAAGCAGTCTGGACGAGAAGGTAAACCGTTTGGATGAGAAGGTGAACCGTTTGGATGAGAAGGTGAACGGCCTTGACAAAAAGGTAAGCAGCCTTGATGAAAGGGTAAATAGTCTTGAAGGTGATATGAAGGAAGTCCGGCAAAGGGTGACCAAAACCGATATGACACTGGAAAATGAGATTCGTGTGAATATTCAGCGCATAGCTGAAGGCCATCTTGATTTGTCCAGAAAATTGGACGACTGTGTCAAAATTTCAAGTGATATCAAAGCAAAACAGGAAATACAGGATATTTATATTAACATGCACAATAGTAAGTTGAAGGCACTGTAAAATCTTTCTATAAAAATCTGATTCTGAAATCTATCATATTTCATCATTTCATTAAATTTATCAGGAAAAAATGCTCCACTTTGCTTTCGTATTGACAGAACTCTCCAAAAAGATTATTGTATTTGAAGAAAATCGAATCAAGGGGGGAGGGAACATGGACAATATGTCCGTTATACAGACAAAAGAAGGTTTTGCACCGGTACCTAAGTGGGGAATCAGCGGCAGTACGCTGAAAATCATTGCGATTATTGCCATGCTGACAGATCACATCGGAGCAGTGGTGGTATATGGATTTTGGCGACATGCATGGGATAACAGGTGTTTGGAAATTATATACTATGTCATGCGGCTTTTGATTGGGCGTATTGCATTTCCTATCTTTTGTTTCCTTTTGGTGGAGGGCTTCAACCACACGCACAATGCAGTAAAATACGCAGTGCGGCTGTTTGTATTTGCGCTGATTTCTGAAATTCCGTTTGACCTTGCGGTTAAAGGAAGGCTGTTTGCACCGGAATCTCAGAATGTATTTTTTACGCTGTTTATCGGCCTGCTGGTCATGATGGCATACAGGGGAATTGAGGAGAAACTGAAGGCGGCTCTGTGGATAAAGCTTATCCTGTATATCGTGGCGCTTGGAGCGGGCATGGGACTTGCCTACTGGCTTGATACGGACTATGATTCGCTTGGCGTTTTGTGCATTATGGCGTTGTACATTTTCCGAAAAAAGAGAGTAGCCCAGATTGCGGCGGGGAGTGCCATCTTGTTGTTTTCAGGCGGCAGCGAACTGACCGCGCCGCTTGCGTTTATCCCCATCGCTTTTTACAATGGCGAGAGAGGGCTGAAAATAAAATATTTCTTCTACCTGTTTTATCCCATTCATCTGCTGGTTTTATATTTTATCGCATATTTTCTGGGATTGATTTAGGGTAAAGCCTTTTTTGGACTTGATTTTTAGATAGTCGTTTAGTATAGTAAAAAAGGAATGGAATTTAAACGAAAGGGAGAAACGAAATGGCGGATATGGTAAATGTAGCAGTGGATGCCATGGGAGGTGACAATGCGCCCGGTGAGATTGTAAAAGGAGCCGTCGAAGCAGTAAATGCCGATGAGCGCGTAAAGGTTTTTCTTGTGGGACGAAAGGCTGCGATTGAGAAAGAGCTTGCAGGACAGACATATGACAGCGCGCGGGTGGAGATCGTACATGCCGAAGAGGTGATAGAGACGGCAGAGCCGCCTGTTATGGCAATACGCCGTAAGAAGGATTCTTCCATTGTAAAGGCGATGCATATGGTGAAGGATGGAACCTGTGACGCCTTCGTATCGGCCGGTTCGACCGGAGCGGTTCTGGTTGGCGGACAGGTATTGGTAGGACGTATCAAAGGCGTGGAGAGACCGCCGCTTGCTCCCCTGATTCCGACGGAAAACGGGGCAGCGCTGCTGGTTGACTGCGGCGCCAATGTAGATGCGAGGCCTTCCCATCTGGTACAGTTTGCAAAAATGGGTTCCGTATACATGGAAAACGTTATGGGAGTTCACAACCCAAGGGTAGGAATCGTCAATATCGGAGCGGAAGAGGAGAAAGGAAACGCGCTGGTAAAGGAAACCTTTCCGCTTTTGAAAAACTGTCCGGAAATCAACTTCATCGGCAGTGTGGAGGCAAGAGACATTCCTGCAGGAATAGCGGACGTAATTGTCTGTGAAGCATTTGTGGGCAACGTTGTCCTAAAGCTTTATGAAGGCGTCGGCGCTACGCTGATTAAAAAGATAAAGACAGGCATAACGAGCAGTTTGATAAGTAAGATGGGAGCATTTCTGGTAAAACCGGCATTAAGGAAGACCTTGAAGGCGTTTGATTTGGAGGAATACGGCGGTGCGCCCATGCTTGGATTGAACGGTCTGGTGGTAAAAACACACGGAAGCTCAAAGGCAGTGGAAATCAAAAACTCTGTTCTGCAGTGTGTAACATTTAAGGAACAGAGAATTAATGATAAAATAAAAGAAAAAATTACACTAGAGGATTAAGAAAGGGAAATGAAGTATGGAATTTGAGAAGCTGAAAAAAGTCATCGCGGAAGTATTAAATGTGGATCCTGAGGAAATTACGCCGGAGTCAACCTTTATGGATGATTTAGGTGCGGATTCTCTGGATGTTTTTCAGATTATTATGGGCATCGAGGAGGAGTTTGATATCGAGATTCCCGCAGAGAAGGCAGAGAAGATTTCTACCGTGGAGGAAGCGGTGGAATTAATTAAAAATGCTGTTAATTTCTAAAAAAGAGTAACGTTAAGGTATTCCTGTGTACCGTCTGCTGTCTATAAGGCAAAGTGTACAGCTTTATTGTTCAGAAGCGAAGCGGTATCAGGAATACTTTGTTTATGAAATGGAAACACAGAGGAATAAGTTATGATGCCCTTATGCATGCAGGAGGAACTGGAAAATAGAATCGGTTATCACTTTCATAATCAGGCGCTTTTAAAACAGGCGCTTACGCACAGTTCGTTCAGCAATGAACAGAAAATCAACAAAAAGCCGCATTACGAGAGGCTGGAGTTTTTGGGCGATGCCGTGCTGGAACTGGTGACAAGCGACTTTTTGTACCACAAATATCCGGATATGGCGGAGGGAAAGCTTTCCAAGACAAGAGCGTCCATGGTATGTGAGTCCTCGCTTGCCCTTTGCGCCGAAGAACTGGATTTGGGTGGTTTTCTGCTGCTGGGTAAGGGTGAGGAGAGCGACAGGGGCAGGATTAAGGCTTCCATTATCGCGGACGTGATGGAGGCGATTATCGGAGCCATTTATCTTGATGGGGGAATGGAGCCGGCAAAGGCGCATATTTATCGTTTTGTGCTTTCAGATTTGGAGCATAAGACTTTGTTTTACGACAGCAAGAGCAATCTGCAGGAATATATCCAGAAAAACCTGAAAAAGGAATTTCATTACGAACTGATAGGCGTATCGGGACCGGAGCATGATAAAACCTTTCAGGTTGAGGTTCTGATGGAAGGCATCCGGCTGGGAAGCGGACAGGGAAGAACCAAAAAGGCTGCAGAACAGAAGGCTGCTTATGAGGCGTTATTAAAATTCAGGGCGGCAGGGAAGGAATCGGATTCATGTATTTAAAAAGTATTGAGGTATACGGCTTTAAGTCCTTTGCCAACAAAATAACATTCCGCTTTCACAATGGTATTACAGGTATTGTGGGACCGAACGGGAGCGGAAAAAGCAATGTGGCGGACGCGGTGCGCTGGGTGCTCGGAGAGCAGCGAATCAAGCAGCTTCGCGGCGCTTCCATGCAGGATGTCATTTTCTCGGGAACAGAAACCAGAAAACCTTTAAGCTATGCTTATGTGGCAATTACACTGGACAATGCAGACCATCAGCTTGCCATCGATTATGATGAAGTGACGGTTGCAAGAAGAATATACCGTTCCGGGGAAAGTGAATATCTGATTAATGGCTCCGCATGCAGACTGAAAGATGTCAACGAGCTGTTTTATGATACGGGTATCGGTAAAGAGGGATATTCCATCATCGGACAGGGACAGATAGATAAGATACTGAGTGGAAAGCCCGAGGAGAGAAGGGAGCTTTTTGACGAGGCTGCCGGCATTGTAAAGTTCAAGCGAAGAAAATATGCGGCGCAGAAAAAACTGGAGGACGAAAAGGCAAATCTGGTGCGTGTAAACGATATTCTTTCGGAGCTGGAGAAGCAGGTGGCACCGCTGGAAAAGCAGTCGGAAACGGCGAAGGTTTACTTAAAAAAGAAAGAAGAATTAAAAACGCTGGACGTGAATATGTTCTTACTGGAGCATAACCGCTTAAAAGAGCAGCTTCAAGCGGCGGAAGAGAAATATGCGGCTGCAGCAGGAGAACTGGAAAGCACCGGCAAAAAATACGAGAACATTAAGGAAGAATACGAGAAAATCCAAAACGATATTGAACTGCTGGAACAGGCGATAGAACAGGCGAGGACAAGCCTGACAGATACCTCGGTTCTGCGCGGTAAGCTAGAGGGCGAAATCAATGTCTTAAAGGAGCAGCTTCATTCCGCAGGGGAAAACGAGCAGCATTTAAGGCACAGGCAGGAGAGCGTACAGGCTGAAATTGATGCAAAAAATCTGGACAGGGATAAGATACTGCAGGAAAAGCAGGACATCGACGGACAGGTTGCAGAGATAACGGCAGAAAGAGACAAGGTGCGGGCAGCGCTGGAGCAGGTACAGAACCGGATTCAGGAGTTGAACGACAGCATTGAGAATGGCAAAAATACAATCATCGGCGAATTGAACCAGCGTGCTACCATAAAGTCAAAGATGGGACGCTACGATACCATGCTGGAGCAGATTGCCATCAGAAAGGCAGAACTGAATTCCAGGCTTCTCCGTGTGAAATCGGACGAGGCAGCAAGGGAGGACAGTATCCGCCAGCTAGAGCAGCAGTTTGAGGAAATCACACAGACGCTTGCCGCTATGAATAAGCAGACGGAAAGCATGGAAAAGGAACTTGTGGGGTTGCGGGAGACGCTTGCGGGAAAAGACGCCGCACTGCGGGAGGCACAGGAGCAGTACCATCAGGAAAAATCAAAACTGGATGCCCTCTCCAATCTGACAGAGCGTTACGAGGGCTATGGCGGAAGCGTTAAGCGGGTGATGGAACAGAAGGATACCGAAAAGGGCATCGTAGGCGTTGTGGCAGATATTATTAAGGTGGAAAAACGCTATGAAACTGCCATTGAGACGGCGCTCGGCGGCAATATACAGAATATTGTGACGGATGATGAGGAAACCGCCAAGAGAATGATAGGTTTCTTGAAGAAAAATAAGCTGGGGCGCGCTACTTTTCTGCCGCTTACCAGCATCACAAACCCGCAGGAATTTAAAAATCCGGAAGCACTTACGGAAAAAGGCGTTATCGGGATGGCGGACGGTCTGGTGCAAACAGAGGAACGCTACAGAAATGTGGCGAGAGCTATGTTAGGACGCATTGTGGTGGTAGATAATGTGGACAATGCAGTCAAAATCGCCAGAAAGTTTGACTATGGAATCCGTATGGTGACACTGGAGGGCGAGCTTTTAGTGCCCGGCGGCGCAATCAGCGGCGGTGCTTTTAAAAATAACAGTAATCTTTTGGGCAGACGGCGCGAGATTGAAGAGTTGGAGAAAAAAACAGAAAAGCTCCTTGCATCTGTGAAGACATTTGGCAGGGAAATCGAAGAAACGAAGGAGAAGCGCAACAAACTCAGGCTGGAGATTGAGGCACATAAAGCGGAGATACAGAGGAAATTCCTGGAGCAGAATACAGTCCGTTTAAATGTAGAGGCTGCCAAGGAAAAAATGGAAGAGGCGGAAGCCGGTTCACGTTCCCTGAAAAATGAGGAGCAGGAAATCGAAAAACAGATATTGGATATCAAGGGCAGCAAGGAGGAAATCAGACGGGAACTGGAAGAGTCTGAAAAGCAGGAAAAATCAGCAGAAAAGCAGATTGCAGACTGCCAGAAGGAGCTTGAAGAGCGCAGGGAGGAAGAAACTGAAAGCGCAGCCAAAGTGTCGGAGTGGGACATGAAGGTGGAAAAAATGCTGCAGATGCAAGGGTTCCAACAGCAGAATGTGGATCGTATCAGCGGTGAAATCAAGCGGTTTGAGGCGGAGCTTGCTGAAATAGAGGGCGGTCTTTCGGATAATATCCGCAATGTGGAGGAAAAGACAAAAAACATTTCGGAAATTGAAAAGACAATCGCTGCTTCCCACACGACGCAGGAACAGTCCAAACAGGAACTTTCCGATAATATTGCCCGAAAGGAAGAACTCTCCGCAAAGCAGAAGAATTTCTTTGCGGAAAGAGAAGCGATTGCAGAGCAGATGACCTCCCTTGACAAGGAGGTATACCGCCTGAACTCCCAGAAGGAAAAATTTGAGGAGGCGATGGAGACCCAGATAAACTATATGTGGGATGAGTATGAAATTACGCTGTCCGACGCCGCTTCCATCCGCAATGAGGAGATGACAGATCTTTCTGCCATGAAGCGGGAAATCACTTCATTGAAGGAGCAGATTAAGAAACTGGGAGATGTCAATGTCAACGCCATTGAGGATTATAAAAATCTGATGGAGCGTTACACATTTTTAAAGAACCAGCATGATGATCTGGTGGAGGCAGAGAAGACCTTAGAGGGTATTATCACGGAGCTGGATACTGCCATGCGCAAGCAGTTCCATGAAAAATTCGGTGAGATAAACAGAGAGTTTGACAAGGTATTCAAGGAATTGTTCGGCGGCGGCAAGGGAAGCCTTGAGCTGATGGAGGACGAGGATATTTTAGAGGCGGGCATCCGCATCATCGCCCAGCCGCCCGGAAAGAAGCTGCAGAATATGATGCAGTTGTCCGGTGGGGAAAAAGCGCTTACCGCCATTGCGCTGCTCTTTGCCATTCAAAATCTGAAGCCGTCGCCTTTCTGTCTTTTAGATGAAATCGAGGCGGCGCTGGACGAGTCCAATGTAGGGCGTTTTGCAAAGTACTTACATAAGCTCACGAAGAACACGCAGTTTATCGTCATTACCCATAGAAGAGGCACTATGGAAAAGGCTGACAGGCTTTACGGCATCACCATGCAGGAAAAAGGCGTGTCGGCGCTTGTGAGCGTCAACCTGATAGATAAGGATTTGGATGATTAAAAGGAGGTCATTTTGAGCGAGGAAAAGAAAGGCTTTTTTGCCAGACTAAAATCCGGTCTGCAAAAGACCAGAGACAATATCGTCCGCGGAATTGATTCCGTATTCAGCGGATTTTCAGCAATTGATGAAGACTTTTATGAGGAGCTGGAAGAAATCCTCATCATGGGAGATATCGGCGTCAACGCTACCATGCAGATTGTGGAGCGCCTAAAGGCGCAGGTAAAGGAACAGCATATCAAGGAGCCTTCCGAGTGCAAGAAACTGCTGATTGAGAGCATCAAGGAGCAGATGCAGGTGGGGGAGACGGCGTATGATTTTGAAAAGGAGCAGTCTGTCATTATGGTCATTGGCGTCAACGGCGTGGGCAAGACCACCTCGGTTGGCAAGCTGGCGGGCAAGCTGAAGGAGAACGGCAGGCGTGTGCTGATAGCGGCGGCGGATACTTTCAGGGCGGCGGCAGGCGAACAGCTCAGGGAGTGGGCTGACAGGGCAGGCGTCGATATGATTGGCGGCAGCGAGGGCTCTGATCCGGCAAGCGTGGTATTTGATGCGGTTTCGGCAGCAAAGGCGCGCAGGGCGGATGTGCTGCTGATTGATACGGCCGGCAGGCTGCACAACAAGAAGAACCTGATGGAAGAGTTGAAAAAGATGAACCGTATCATTGACAGGGAATATCCCAATACCCACAGGGAAAACTTGATTGTGCTGGATGGCACCACCGGACAGAATGCGCTTGCGCAGGCGAGGGAGTTTGGTTCCGTGACAGAACTGACGGGGATTATACTGACTAAAATGGACGGCACGGCCAAGGGAGGCATTGCGGTGGCAATTCAGTCAGAGCTGAATGTGCCGGTGAAATATATCGGCGTGGGAGAAACCATAGAAGATTTACAGAAGTTTAATGCAGAGGAATTTGTGAACGCCCTGTTTGATATACCGGAGAGCGTTTCTGAGTAAAGAGAGGCAAAAAGATGGAAGAAAAAATGTTGACACTGGAAAAATTTGAGGAGGCTTCCGAAGTCGTAAAGCGGGTTACTTTGGAAACCAAGCTGGTCTACAGCGATTATCTGAGCGCCCAGACCGGAAATAAGGTTTACCTGAAACCTGAAAATATGCAGTTTACAGGAGCTTATAAGGTGCGCGGTGCATATTATGCCATGAGCACGCTTTCTGAGGAGCAGCGGGCGAAGGGCGTTATCACAGCGTCTGCCGGAAACCATGCGCAGGGCGTTGCCTATGCAGCCAAAAGCTATGGCGTAAAGGCAACCATTGTGATGCCGACGACCACGCCGCTCATGAAGGTAAACCGCACCAAAAGCTACGGGGCGGAGGTTGTGCTTTATGGCGATGTTTATGACGAGGCGTGCGCCAAGGCATATGAACTGGCAGAGGAAAACGGGTATACTTTTATTCATCCTTTCAATGACTTGACGGTTGCCACAGGACAGGGAACCATAGCGATGGAAATTTTTAAAGAGCTTCCTCTTGTGGACTATATTCTGGTGCCGATTGGCGGCGGCGGTCTTGCCACCGGCGTTTCCACGCTGGCGAAGTTTCTCAATCCTAAGATCAAGGTAATCGGAGTGGAGCCGGCAGGGGCAAACTGTATGCAGGCGTCCCTGCAGGAAGGGAAAGTGGTGACGCTGCCCGGCGTCAATACCATAGCGGACGGTACGGCGGTAAAGACGCCCGGCGATAAACTGTTCCGCTATATACAGCAGAATCTGGATGAAATCATAACGGTAAAAGACGAGGAACTGGTTGGCGCTTTCCTTGATATGGTGGAAAATCATAAGATGGTGGTAGAAAATTCCGGACTTCTGACGGTGGCGGCGCTAAAGCATTTGGAGGTAAAGGATAAAAAGGTGGTTGCCATTTTAAGCGGCGGTAATATGGATATTATCACCATGTCCTCCGTGGTGCAGCAGGGATTGATCTTTAGGGACAGAATCTTTACGGTATCCGTGCTTTTGCCGGACAAACCGGGCGAACTCTATAAGATTTCCGGTATTGTGGCAGAACTGAATGGCAATGTCGTCAAGCTGGAGCACAATCAGTTTGTATCCACCAACCGCAATGCGGCAGTGGAATTGCGGATTACCATGGAAGCGTTTGGAACAGAGCACAAAACACAGATTATCGATGCGCTGGAGCGAGAAGGCTACCGCCCCAGGCTGCTGCAGACGGTGCAGACAATTTTCAGTTAAAGAACAGAATGTACTGTGATTATATTGCAAAATCCGCATATGCTATATATGCGGATTTTGTATCCATTATATTTCCAGAAAGGACGCGCTATGAAAACAGCAACACAAAAGGAATGGCAGCAGGCAGAGCAGAAAACGTTAAAGAAACGCATACTGGATTATCTTCTGATGACAGTATCCTGTCTTTGCTATGCGGCGGCAATCAGTCTGTTTTTGGACCCGAACAATCTGGCGCCCGGCGGCGTGTCAGGTATTTCCATTATTTTAAACCGGCTGATTCCCATCGGTGTAGGTAATCTGATTCTTGTAATCAACATTCCCATACTGCTTCTGGGGTTGTGGAAGTTTGGGTTTAAATTGATTTTATCCACCCTTTACTGTACGATATTATCTTCCCAGCTTACCAATGTGCTGAGCGGCTGTGGCGCGGTGACCGAGGATCCTTTTTTGGCTGCACTGGTTGGAGCGGGAATGGTTGCGGTCGGGCTGGGCGGCGTGTTTAAGGCGGGCGCGACCACAGGGGGCATGGACATTGTGATTAAACTGCTGCGCCTGAAATATCCGCATATGAAGACAGGAGCGCTGTTTTTTTTGACTGATGTCATGGTGGTGGCAGCTTCCGTACTGGTATTTCAGGATTTGGACAGGGCGCTGTACGCGGGAATTTCAGTATTTGTCACTTCGTTTGTATTGGATATTGTTTTGTATGGACGGGATGGTGCAAAGCTGATTTATATTATAAGTGACAACTCGGAGAAAATTACGGAGAGACTTTTGGAGGAACTGGATATCGGCGTTACCTACGTAAAGGGACAGGGCGCCTACAGTGGAAAAGAGAAAAAAGTGATTATGTGCGTTATGCGGAAACAGCTTGCACCACGGGCGGAAGAGATTGTCAAGGATGAGGATCCGGAGGCATTTATGATTATCTCAAGCGCAACGGAAATTTACGGTGAAGGCTACAAGAGTTATTTTAGTGAAAAGCTTTGAAATTTGTGTGTCTTATTGTGTAAGTAGTCCGAAGAATGGAGATTGTGATGGAAAATCCCGGATATGAGAAAAGGGGATATCTCTACGACGATTTCAGAATGTTTCACATTGTAGATGAGGAGGAGAGGGAATATCCCTTCCATTACCATGATTTTTACAAACTGCTGATTTTTTTAAAGGGCAGCGTGACCTACAGCATAGAAGGAAAAAGCTACAGGCTGAAGCCACATGATATGGTGTTGGTGAATAAAGGGGCAATCCACAGACCGTTGGTGGAGGCAAAGGAGCCCTATGAGCGGATTGTGTTTTATATTTCGGAGGCGTTTCTGGAAAGGCATAAAACGGCCGAATACAATCTGGAGAGATGTTTTGAAATAGCGGGAAAAGAAGGGACGGATGTTTTGCGGTTTCCGGCAATGACAAACAGCAGGCTTCTTTCCGTGATAGAGGAAATTGAAAAAAACGGACAGGAAAATGAGCAGTATGCAGCAAAGCTCTATGCAAACGTTCTGTTCATGGAATTTATGATTCTGGTCAACCGCTGCTGCATAGACGGAACAGGTACTTTTAACAGGGCAGTGAACTTTAACCAGAAAATGATAGATTTGATAAAATATATCGGGGAGCATTTGACAGAGGAACTTTCGATAGAAGACCTTGCGGCGCATTTTTATATCAGTAAGTTTCATATGATGCGTCAGTTTAAGGAGGAAACGGGATATACCATTCACCGGTACATAACGGAAAAAAGAGTGCTTTTGGCAAAGAGTCTGATGGCTGCGGGAGTCCCGCCGACGCAGGCCTGTTATCAGTCGGGATTTCGGGATTATTCAACCTTTTTGCGAGCGTACAAGAGAAGACTGGCCCAAAACCCGTCAGAAAACAAATATTGAATTGATGCCCGAAAAAGCGGGCAGGGAGGTGTAAATATGTCATACGAAAAATATAACAATGCATTAAAGGCAGCGCAGAAGGAGTATCGTGCCCGCCTGCTGAAGGGGGCTTATCCTTATCTGCCGGCTTTGGATGAGATTTTATCTTATGTGAAGGTAGAATATGAAGTGAGCCTTGGACTGTGCGAAGTGCCGCTGGAATTGATTGTGGGAACCAGAACGAGGGGCAGAACCAACGCTTTTGCTGCTAATTTTATGCCGCTTCTGGATCCATACTCTGAATTTGCCAATAAATGGATACGCTTATACACTTCTATGCAGGAGGAGGGACTGCGGGATCCGGTGAAGGTTTATGAGTTTATGAACCGGTTTTATGTGCTGGAGGGCAATAAGCGAATCAGCGTTTTGAAATATCTCGATTCCTACAGCGTGCCCTGCAACGTGATTCGGGTCGTTCCCAAGCGCAGTGACACGAAAGAAAATATCATTTATTATGAATTTTTGGATTTCTATGAAATTACCAATGTGAATTATATCTATTTCAGCGAGACCGGCAGATTTGCCAAGCTTCTGGCACGGATTGGCACACCGAAGGGAGTAAAATGGACTTTTGATGATCGTATAGATTTTAATAATGTTTATATCTCTTTCCGAAAGGCATTTGAGTCGAAGGGCGGGAAAAAACTGCCGATTACAGTAGGTGATGCGCTGTTGGCATTTCTTACCGTGTACGGCTATCAGGAGACGAAGCAAAAGACGGTACAGGAGATTAAAAAAGACCTTTCCAACATTTGGGACGAATTTCTGGTGTTGACGGAAGAGCAGTCGATAGAGTTATCCATGGAGCCCTCCAAAAAGGAAAGTTCCCACAATATATATAAAAACCTGCTGAACTTGATTCTGCCGGACAATATGAACAAGGTTAAGATTGCATTTTTATATGAGAAAACCCACAGAGCCTCAAGCTGGACTTACAGTCATGAGCTTGGAAGACTGTATCTGGAAAATGTATTTCCCGGGCAGGTGGAGACGAAGGCGTTTGAGAATGTGATTGTCGGCGAAAATGATTTGGAGATGATGGAGCAGGTTATCAAGGATGGCTATAATGTGCTTTTTACCACGACTCCGGTGATGATACCTGCCAGCTTAAAGGTCGGAGCAAACCACCCGAATGTGAAGATTCTGAACTGTTCCCTGAATACTTCTCATCCCACCCTGCGGACTTATTACGGCAGAATGTATGAGGCAAAATTTCTGGCAGGCGTTATTGCAGGCTCCCTGACGACCACGGGCAAGCTGGGCTATATTGCCAACTATCCGATTTACGGCATGGTGGCTAATATCAATGCCTTTGCGCTGGGCGCTAAGATGGTGAATCCCAACGCCAGGGTTTATCTGGACTGGAGCACCCTGAAAGACAAGGAAGTGGAGATTGTCAATGACCCTGAAATTAATTATATCATGGATCAGGATATGAAGTCACCCGGCAGCGCTTCTCGGCGGTTCGGACTTTACCATATCAATGAAGGAGCACCGGATAATCTGGCTATGACGACATGGCACTGGGGAAAGCTTTACGAAAAGATTGTCCGCACCATATTGAACGGAACATGGAAAGATGATGATGCTGCCATAGGAAACCGCGCCATCAATTACTGGTGGGGTATGTCCGCCGGCGTGGTGGATCTGATTTGTTCCCAGGATTTGCCACAGGGGACGAAGCGGCTGGTAGATTTGCTGCGCAGCAATATCTGTGCGGATGTTCTGGTTCCCTTTTCCGGTGAAATGCGGGCACAGGATGGAACGGTGATGAATAAAGCGGATCAGATTATTTTACCGAAAGATATTATTACAATGGACTGGCTGGCAGAAAATGTGGTAGGAAGCATCCCATCCATTTCAGATTTGACAAAAGAGGCGCAGGCAGTTACCAAAATACAAGGATTGAGCAGTCCGGAAGAGTCCGAAGCCTGATGATTTACAAATGAGAGAATGAAAGAAGAAATGGGAACGTCTAATGAAAATTTTGGCAATTGCTGATCAGGAATCAAAATTATTGTGGGACTATTTTGACAAGAGTTATCTGGAGGGAATTGATTTGATTCTCTCCTGCGGAGATTTAAAGCCCCAGTATTTATCCTTTCTGGCTACCTTTACACATGCGCCGGTTTTGTATGTACACGGCAATCATGACGACAGGTATGCCGAGACGCCGCCTGATGGCTGTATCTGCATTGAGGATAAAATCTATGTGTATAAAGGCGTCCGGATATTGGGGCTTGGAGGTTCCATGCGCTATAAGCCCGGCGCGCACCAGTACACGCAGGCGCAGATGCACCGGCGTGTGCGAAGGCTGTGGTGGAAGCTGAAATACAATCGTGGCTTTGACATCCTGCTGACTCATTCGCCGGCTTATCAGTTTAACGATGGGAATGATCTGCCCCACAGAGGCTTTGCCGCATTCTGTGCCTTGCTTGACAAATACAAACCGGCATTTTTTGTGCATGGACATGTACATTTGAATTATGGCGCTAAAATTCCGCGTCTGTCCACTTATAACGAGACGCAGGTTATCAATGCATACGAAAAATATATTTTTGAGATTGACGTGTAATTTCTTTCGGCAGTTTTTCGGAAAAAGGAAAATAGGCCAACTTAGTAGTAAAAACGCTTTATCTGTAGAATGCATGTTAAAATTTGGTTGTAATCATTATTACAGCAAAAGAAAAGGAGGACATGCAATGGACAACAGAAAATATCTGCGCAGAATGAAAGAACTACGCGAGGATCACGACTATGGGCAGAAACAGGTGGCAGCGGTCTTGCAAATCGACCAAAGGGTGTATTCGAGATACGAGACTGGGCGGAATGTGCTGCCGGTAGCCATGGTTTACGGGCTGTGCGAGCTTTATGGCGTATCATCGGATTATCTGTTGGGGATAAGTGACAAGAAGTAAAACGGAAACAAAAGCGTGTCAAGAAAAAATACTTGACACGTCTTTTCTTTTGTAGTACACTTGCTAAGGTGTCGCGGAGAAATCGTGGAAGGACACGTGGAAGATGGAAAAGATTTTTGAACAGGGGCTTTTGTATGATTTTTACGGAGAGCTTCTGACAGAGCATCAGCGCAGGATTTATGAAGAGGCGGTATACAACGATATGTCCCTTTCGGAGATTGCCGAGGAAGAAGGCATCAGCAGGCAGGGCGTTCACGATTTGATAAAGCGCTGTGACAAAATACTGAGCGGATACGAAGAAAAACTGCATTTGGCAGCACGTTTTGCCGAGGCGAAGAAGACGGTGGGTGAGGCGCTTAAGCTGACGGAAGCGGAGCTTGCAGGCGAGTGCGGAGAAGCGTCAGAGGACAGTCTTTTGGAGATAAAGAGGCTTTTGAACAGGCTTCTGGAAGAATTGTAACGGCAGATACAGGGAGTGCATATGGCATTTGAGAGCTTAACAGATAAACTGCAAAATATATTTAAAGGCTTACGAGGCAAGGGGCGCCTGACGGAAGAGGATGTCAGAAACGCGCTGAAGGAAGTAAAAATGGCGCTTTTGGAGGCGGACGTAAACTTTCGTGTGGTAAAACAGTTTGTAAAGTCTGTCGAGGAACGCGCGGTGGGAGCCGATGTGTTAAACGGCTTAAATCCCGGGCAGATGGTCATCAAAATCGTAAACGAAGAGATGATTGCCCTGATGGGTTCTGAGACCACGGAGATACAAATGCAGCCCGGCAAAGCCATCACCGTTATTATGATGGCGGGTCTTCAGGGTGCAGGTAAGACAACCACGACTGCAAAAATTGCGGGAAAGCTCAAGAAAAAAGGGAAGAAAACGCTTTTGACGGCATGTGACATTTATCGGCCTGCGGCGATTGAGCAGTTACAGGTAAACGGTGCAAAGCAGGAAGTAGACGTCTTTTCCATGGGGACGGGGCATAAGCCTGTGGACATTGCCAAGGCGGCCTTGGAGCATGCAGCAAAGAACGGGCATAATGTCGTGATTCTGGATACGGCGGGCCGGCTGCATATCGATGAGGACATGATGGCGGAGCTTCAGGAAATCAAGTCCGAGATTGAGGTGCATCAGACCCTGCTGGTAGTGGACGCCATGACCGGACAGGATGCGGTCAATGTGGCAAAGGAATTTGACGAAAAAGTCGGCATAGACGGCGTGGTGCTGTCCAAGATGGACGGCGATACCCGCGGCGGTGCGGCGCTTTCCGTAAAGGCAGTGACGGGCAAGCCGATTCTGTATGTAGGTATGGGAGAAAAGCTCTCCGATTTGGAGCAGTTTTACCCGGACAGAATGGCAAGCCGGATTTTGGGAATGGGAGATGTCCTGTCGTTTATCGACAAGGTACAGGCCAATATAGATATTGATGCGGACAAAGAAAAAGAAATGGCTGACCGCATGAAGAAGGGCAAGTTCGATTTCGAGGATTACCTGGAGAGCATGAAGCAGATGAAAAAGCTGGGTGGGCTTTCCGCCATACTGGGCATGATGCCGGGTATGGGAGGTAAACTGGGTGACATCGAGTCCATGGTTGACGATAAGCAGCTTGCCCACATGGAGGCGATTGTGCTTTCCATGACGCCTGCAGAGAGAAGGAACCCCAAGCTTTTAAATCCGCAGCGAAAGCACAGGATTGCAAAAGGCGCAGGTGTGGATATTGCGCAGGTCAACCGCTTTATCAAGCAGTTTGAGCAGAGCCAGAAGATGATGAAGCAGTTTGGCGGCGGTAAGAGAAAGGGCTTTGGAATGGGCGGGTTCCCGGGCTTTGGCGGTAAGGGAAGATTTCCCTTCTAAATAATTTCAGGACGGATATGGAATTTTCTAAAGAAAAGACCTTATCATAAATAAATTAATTTTAAAATTTGCGGAGGTGAATGAACATGGCAGTAAAAATCAGGTTGAGAAGAATGGGACAGAAAAAGGCTCCTTTTTATAGAATCGTCGTAGCAGATTCCCGTTCTCCCAGAGATGGCAGATGTATCGAAGAAATCGGTACCTACGATCCCAGCACAGAGCCGAGCACTTTCAAAATCAATGAAGAGCTGGCAAAGAAATGGCTGGCAAACGGCGCACAGCCTACAGAGGTTGTAGGCAAGCTGTTCAAGATTGCCGGCATTGAAAAATAGTTTCCTGCTAACGATGTGCCTGGAGGTGGATTATGAAGGAATTGGTTGAAGTAATTGCAAAAGCACTTGTCGATAATCCCGATGAAGTGGTGGTAACAGAAAAGACAGAAGGAAAAAATGTCACTGTAGAGCTTCATGTTGCTGCGTCCGATATGGGTAAGGTCATCGGTAAGCAGGGAAGGATTGCAAAGGCAATCCGTTCTGTCGTAAAAGCGGCGTCATCCAAAGAGAATCTGCGGGTGGATGTGGAAATTATCTAAGGAAATGCAAAGAAAACATTTCTTTAGAGCAGGTACAAAACCGCGTATGCTGCACTTAT
This sequence comes from Lachnospiraceae bacterium, assembly GCA_014804445.1. GTDB lineage: Bacteria > Bacillota > Clostridia > Lachnospirales > Lachnospiraceae > Acetatifactor. The sequence continues at coordinate 58,342 of JAAUZU010000006.1, forward strand.
GCAGGGGCGTTTTTCAAACGCCCCTGTTTTTACACATAATGGAAAGGGAAAAAATATGGACGACGTATTGCAGGTAGGAATTATTACCTCTACGCACGGTGTCAGGGGAGAGGTCAAGGTATTTCCCACGACGGACGATATAAAACGGTTTAAGCGCTTAAAGAAGGTATTTTTGGACACAGGAAAGGAAATGCTGCCCTTGCAGCTTGCGCATGTGAAGTTTTTTAAGAATATGGTCATACTCAAGTTCGAGGGGCTTGACAATGTCGATGACGTGGTAAAATACAGGCAGAAAAGTCTGTATGTGGAGCGAAAGGATGCAGTAAAGCTTCAAAAAGACGAGTATTTTATCGCGGATTTGATTGATATAGAGGTATTTACGGAGGATGGAATCCACCTCGGCAGGCTTACGGATGTTATTACGACGGGAGCCAACGATGTGTATGCTGTTAAGCTGGCAGAGAGCAGTCTTGCCGGCAAAAATGCGGGGAAGGAGATTTTGATTCCCGCTATCAGGCAGTGTATTTTAGACGTAGATACAGAAGAGAAAAAAATGACGGTACATTTGCTGGAAGGGTTGCTTGACATATGAATTTCCATGTATTGACGCTGTTCCCTGAGATGGTGGAGGCAGGTCTTTCGGAAAGCATCATCGGAAGGGCGGCAGCAAAGGGCCTCATCGGTATCAATGCAGTCAACATCCGCGATTTTACCGATGATAAACACAAAAAAACAGACGATTATATTTACGGCGGCGGCGCGGGACTTTTGATGCAGGCGCAGCCGGTTTATGCTGCGCATAAAAGCGTACTTGAGAAAATCGGCGGGGGTAAAGTGCGTACTGTCTATCTGACGCCGCAGGGAAAGACATTTCATCAGGGCATGGCGGAGGAATTTGCCAAGGAAGAGGATTTGATTTTCCTCTGCGGGCATTATGAAGGCATTGATGAAAGGGTTTTAGAGCGGGTGGTCACGGACTATGTGTCTCTTGGTGATTTTGTGCTGACGGGAGGCGAGCTTGCCGCCATGGTGATGATAGATGCCATCGCCAGACTGGTTCCCGATGTGCTTCACAATGACAGTTCTGTTGTGGAAGAAACTTTTTCCGGATATTTACTGGAATACCCACAGTACACCAGACCGGAGGTGTGGATGGGGGAACGTGTGCCGGAAGCGCTTTTATCGGGAAACCATAAAAAGATACGGGAGTGGAGGCAGCAGAAGGCGGAGGAACGGACCCGTCTGAACCGACCGGATCTGTATGCCGCATACGAGAGGCTTATGCAGTGCCGCAGGGAGCTTTTACGGGACAAGCTGCATCATATGGATATGGCGGAGCTGATTTACAGGGAAAAAGCAGAGCTTCTTTATCATGACGGTGAGGGAACGCTTCTGCGGGACAGGGTGAGTGGCTGCTTTATGCTTACTGCAAAGAGCCGCGAGGCAGGCGGGCGGATACTGGATGCATTTTTGGCTTCGGGAAAGGAAATGTCGGAGCTTTGGGCGGTGCATCAGGACTTTTTGGGAGAAGAAATGGCAAGACGGCTGCATATGACGGTTTTTCTCTGCGCCAGACAGGCGGTATATACCCGCAGGGAAGCCCCGCCGTTAAAGACACAGGATATCAGGCAGCTTTCAGCAGAGTATGCAGAGGTCGTGGGGCAGTATTATACGATGGATGACGAAGCCTATATTCGGGACAGAATTTCCCATGGTGCCATGTATGGCATTTTTGTGGAGAATGAACTTGCGGGTTTTATCGGGGAACATGCCGAAGGCGGTATGGGGATGCTCACCGTATTTCCTGCGTACCGGAGACGGGGGCTGGCGGCGGCGTTAGAGAGCTTTCTGATTCACAAAACGCTGCAGAAAGGCTACACACCTTTCTGTCAGGTGGAGGAGAAAAACGAGGCTTCTTTAAAGCTGCAGGAGAAGCTTGGTCTGTATATAGCGCGGGAAAAAGTGTGGTGGTATCAAAAGCCGAAAAAATAATAGTTGCAAATAGAGCGCTAATATGGTAAAGTATGAATGTTGTGATAACGAGATGGTCCTCTGTTACGAATGTATTAAGAACATCCATTAGAAAAGGAGCAAAAAGATGAACGATATTATCAAGAGCATTGAAGCAGAACAGTTGAAGGAGAACGTAGACCAGTTCAACGTTGGCGATACCGTAAAGGTATACGGCAAGATCAAGGAAGGCAACCGCGAAAGAATTCAGGTATTTGAAGGAATCGTTGTAAAGCGTCAGGGCGGAAGCAGCCGCGAGACCTTTACCGTAAGAAAGACTTCCAATGGCATCGGCGTAGAGAAAACCTGGCCGTTACATTCTCCCAATGTAGAGAAGATAGAGGTAGTAAGGAGAGGTAAGGTAAGACGGGCTAAACTGAACTACTTAAAGGGTCGTGTCGGCAAGAGAGCAAAGGTAAAAGAAGTTATCAGATAATGTATGCATGTGTGAATCACACCTTTTTTGGAATTTCCGGAAAAGGTGTGATTTTTTACTGGCGGATGCCGCTTTCAGGTAGTATAATGAAAAAGAGTACGGTTTTTTTAGGATAAAGGGAATGTGAATGGGAAAGCGACGGAAAGGCTTGAGCTTTTACAAAAAAAAGAAGAAAATAAGCGCTGCGCTGGTAAAAGAAATACTGGTCTGGTGCTTCGGTATTTTTGCCGCTGTTTTTATTGCATTTGTGGTGGTGTATGCCGTTGGCATGTCCACCAGTATGATAGGCGTTTCCATGGAGCCGGCACTGTACAATGGGCAGCGTGTGCTGATTAACCGTTATGCCTATCTTTTGACTTCACCCGAGGTGGGAGACGTGGTGGTGTTTCTGCCAAACGGCAACCGCAATTCCCACTATTATATCAAACGTGTGGTAGCGGTGCCCGGTGACACCGTGCAGATTATAGGCGGCAGGTTATACGTCAACGGGGAACAGATTGTTGACGAGCGGTACGACAAGATGGCGGAAGCCGGAATCGTGGAGAACCCGCTTGTGCTCGGCGTAGATGAGTATTTTGTGCTGGGTGACAACCGAAACAATTCAGAGGACAGCCGCTCGGCAAATATCGGTCCCGTGCGGGGCAGGGATATTTTGGGACGAGCATGGTTTCATATGGGAAGCGGCACAGCAGGCATGGGGTTTGTGGAGTAACTGCTGAGAGTGCAGGATGGCAGCAGATCGCGTGAAAAAAGAGAGGAACAGAGAAAAGACAGTCATGGATACAAATACGGCGAATGCAAATCTCAACTGGTATCCCGGTCATATGACGAAAGCAAAGCGTATGATGCAGGAGGAGATAAAGCTTGTAGATTTGGTGATAGAGCTGGTGGATGCGAGAGTTCCGCTTTCCAGCAGAAACCCCGACATAGATGAACTGGGGAAAAATAAATCGCGGATTGTGCTTTTAAACAAAGCAGATTTGGCGGACGAGGAAGGCAACCGCAGATGGACGGCATACTTTAAAGAGCAAGGCCTTCATGTGCTGGAGATGAACGCCAGAACGGGCGCCGGCGCAAAGGCAATTCAGGGGCTGGTGCAGAGTGCGTGTAAGGAAAAAATCGAACGCGACCGGAAAAGAGGTATCTTGAACAGACCGGTACGCGCTATGGTAGTGGGGATTCCCAATGTCGGCAAGTCTACCTTTATCAATTCTTTCGCAGGCAGGGCTTGTGCAAAAACCGGCAATAAGCCGGGCGTGACGAAGGGAAAGCAGTGGATTCGGCTGAATAAATCGCTGGAGCTTCTGGACACTCCGGGGATTTTGTGGCCGAAGTTTTCGGAGCGTGAGGTTGGGCTTCGGCTGGCATACATCGGCTCCATGAATGATGAGATTATTGTAATACAGGAGCTTGCGCTGGACTTTATCCGTCATATTGCAAAAAGATATTCGCAGGTGTTTTCGGATAGATACGGAATCCAATATCCGGAGGCACTTTCAGAGGAAAAAGCGGCGTTGTATATTTTAGAAGAGATTGCAGAAAGCAGGAAATGCTATATGAAGGGCGGGGAGGCAGACTATGAGAAGGCGGCTTCCCTGTTGATAGAGGATTTCAGAAGCGGAAGGCTGGGAAGGATTACCTTGGAATTTCCGCAGGATGTCGTTTAAAAGAGGCATGAGCATGCGGCAGGGGAATGCCGGACAGGAAAGGCAGGAGCATACATGAAAAAAAAGAAGTTTCTAAAGGAAATTCTAAGTACAAGCCTTTATCTTTTATTTGTACTGGCGGCAGTGTATATGGTGATTGTATTTGTCGGGCAGAGGACGGTGGTACGCGGATCGTCCATGGAGCCGACACTCAGTGGAACAGATGACAATGACCCGTCAAAGCAGGGGGACAACCTGATTGTAGATAAGCTGACATACCGTTTTCATGATCCCCAAAGGTTTGATATTATTGTGTTTCCCTACAGGTACACTGGTGAATTTTTTATCAAGAGGATTATCGGTCTGCCGGGGGAGACGGTGCAAATCGATGAAAACGGCTATATTTACATAAATGGCGAGGTACTACAGGAGGGCTATGGCAAGGAGGTAATTGCCGACCCGGGCAGGGCGTTGGAGCCGGTGCAGCTTGGCGAGGACGAGTATTTTGTCATGGGTGATAACCGCAACAACAGTAAAGACAGCCGTGACCCCAGCGTGGGGAATATTCACAGAAGTGAGATTGTGGGCAGGGCGTGGATTCGGATATGGCCGTTCAGCCGTTTTGGAGTATTACAGCATCAATAAGGAGCAAAATAAAAACATGGAAAAGAAGATTTCCGAAATAAAGGTACTTTTTCAGGCAGCCGCTGTGGATGAGCTGCCTGAACTTATAGAGGCGTATAAGGCGGATGCGAGAAGTGGTGTGCAGAGCCTGATTGCCGGTGCAAAAAAGAGACAGAAGGCTGTTGCGGATGAAAAGAAACGCTTAGAGGGCATGAAGCGATATGAATACCAGTATGCACAGGCCGGGATTATCTGCGGCATCGATGAGGCGGGCAGGGGACCTCTGGCGGGACCGGTGGTGGCAGGAGCCGTGGTACTGCCCAAAGATTGTGATATTTTATATCTAAATGATTCGAAACAGTTATCCGAAAAAAAGAGAGAGGAACTGTATGAGATTATCATGGAAAAGGCATTGGCGGTGGGCGTCGGCTATGCGTCTCCGGAGCGGATTGATGAAATCAACATTCTGCAGGCGACCTATGAAGCCATGCGCGAGGCGGTGAGCAAGCTCTCGGTAAAACCGGATATTCTCTTAAACGATGCGGTGACGATTCCGGATGTGGATATCAGGCAGGTGCCGATTATCAAAGGCGATGCCAAGAGCGTGTCGATAGCGGCGGCGAGCATTATTGCCAAGGTCACCAGAGACAGGCTGATGCGGCAGTACGACAGTCTGTTTCCGAAATACGGCTTTGCGCAGAACAAGGGATATGGTGCAGCTTCGCATATCGATGCATTGAAGAAATACGGTCCCACACCGATTCACCGCAAAAGCTTTATCGGAAATTTTGTAGAGTTGTGATAAGAGGAGGGAAGTGAATGAAGCTTTCCGAAATATTTTCGGCGACATTTAAACCGGTAGACAACAAAAAAGAAAAAGTACAGGCAGAAAGGACGTCGGGCAGCGGCGAGCGCATAAACAGGCAGATAAAGGCACTGACGCCGGGCAGGCTTCTGCAGGGCGAGGTGGTTGGCAGAACCGGCAAAGAGGTGCAGATTAAGCTGTCGGACGACATGGTAATCAGTGCAAAGCTGGACAGGGATGTCAACGTAGAGGACGGTAAGATGCTGACCTTCGAGGTAAAAAACAATGGCAGCAGCCTTTTCTTAAGCCCGTTGTTTGCCAATACGGCAAACACAGACAATGTCTTTAAGGCGCTGCAGATGGCGGGGCTTCCCATCAACAGTGAGACGGTGTCCATGACGGAGGCAATGATGCAGCAAGGCATGAGTGTGGACAGCAGCACGCTGCAGGGGATGTTCAGGGAAGTGTCGGCGCATCCGGAGGCGGCAGCGGCGGATGTTGTGCAGCTTCGCGGCCTTGGGCTGGAAGTGACCGAAGAAAATCTACAGCAGCTACAAAGCTACAAGGAACTGACACATGAGCTGGTAAGAGGGATGACGGATGTGCTGCAAGAGCTTCCGGCGGCATTTAACGAGCTTTATGCGCAGGCGCCGGATAAAGCGGTACAGATGTATCAGGCGATATTGAAAAGTCTACTGCCGGATACTGCCGGAGATGGTCAGGCGCTTTCAGAACTGCCGAATGCCGCAGATATGGAGCAGGAAGGTCTTGCAGGCGTTTTTGAAGAGGGAGTCGTAAAACTGATAAGCGAAGAAAAAGCGGAAGCTGTTTTGGAAAACGCAAATCCTGCAGAAGAAATAGTTTCCGGCGAGGAGGAGCAGCCCCTGTTACAGACAGGGGGAGATACCTTGCAGGAGCGCTTAAGTCCGCAGGAGTTAAAAAGCTTTGCAAAGCAGCTTGCAGCGCTGCCGCAGGAAGCGTATCCGGGGCTGGAAGACTTGGCACAGGAAGTGGAGCGGGGAACGGCGGACACAACAAAGGTTCTGCAGACTCTTTCCGACATGCATCCGCCCGTGGGCAGTGAAGCTCATGCTGCGCTGGCAGAACTATTCAAGGGTGACGCGTACCAGAAGCTGCTTTTGGGAGAAGCGTTGAAGCAGTGGACGATGAAACCGGAGCAGGTGACGGGAAGCAGGGAAGTAGAAGAGGTATACAGGAAACTGGAAAAGGGACTTTCCGGCATCCGGGATGCACTGTCAGAAAACGGTGCGGCGCAGAGCAGCGCCATGCGGAGTGCGGCAAATTTAAGTCAGAATGTGGACTTTATGAATCAGGTAAACCAGATGTATACCTATGTGCAGATTCCCTTAAAAATGCATAACGGGCATGCGAATGGAGAATTGTATGTGTATACCAATAAGCGCTCTCTGGCAAACCGTGACGGCGCGGTGAGCGCGCTTCTGCATCTGGATATGGAAAACTTAGGCCCGGTGGACGTCTATGTTGCCATGCAGCAGGGCAGGGTCAATACGCGCTTTACATTAAGAGACGATGATATGCTGGATTTTCTGCAGGCGCATATCCATATTCTGAATGAACGGCTGGAAAAGAAGGGCTATGCCATGAATGTGGAAATGTCGGTGCGGGAGGAAAACAGTCAGGAGGAGACTCCCATAGAGCGTATTTTGCACGCAGACAAGAAGACGGCGGCATCATCCCAGTATGCATTTGACGTCAGGGCTTAGAAGGTGAGACAGGATGGAAGAGAAGAAAAAAGTAAAACAAGCGATTGCGTTGGAGTACAATCCGGATGAAGAGGCGCCCAAGGTCATAGCGACAGGGCGCGGCGCGCTGGCGGAACGGATTATTGAGAAGGCAAAAGAGTCGGATGTTCCCGTCCATAGGGATGATAAGCTGGCGGATACGCTTTCCCGACTGGAGATCGGCGATATGATACCGCCGGAGCTTTACGAGGTAGTGGCGGAAATACTGGTATTTGTAGATTCCATGGATAAGATAAGAGGGAAAATGAAAAAATAAGGGGATTGTGAAATCGGTATGCAAGTAAGTGTCATTGTGGAGATTGTATAATTCAACGCAGACGCGCTCTCGCTCCGAGCTAGCCGTAGCGGTACTAAGCTCGAAAATACCTCGCTAAGTACCGACGACTGGCAAGGGTCTGCTTATGAAGTATACAATCTGCACAATTCGGTTTGCGGAAATCGCGATTCGCAATTACCTTAAAATAAAAATTGGGAAGAGGAATAGACTGATGAAGAAAAAGAGTGTAAAGAGATGGATTGGTGTGGCGGCGGGGCTTTTGTGTCTTGCTTTGCTGGGGTGTGGTAAGGAAGCGGATGCAAACAAGACTGCGGGAAAGGGAGATTCCGAGGAGGTTTTGCAGGAGCAGGAGAGTACGGAGCCTGAGGAGGAGCTGCTTTCCGGCAAACACCATGTCAATATCTACATCAAGGACATGGGTGTGATTGCAGTGGAGCTTGACGCGGACAGCGCTCCCATAACGGTGACGAATTTTATGCAGCTTGCGAGCGATGGCTTCTATGACGGGCTGACGTTCCACAGAATCATAGATGGTTTTATGATGCAGGGCGGAGACCCGAGGGGTGACGGCACAGGCGGCTCTGCAAACAGCATAAAGGGTGAATTTGCAAACAACGGCGTGGAGAACCCGCTTTCCCATACGAGGGGTGCCATATCCATGGCGCGTTCCAGCATGCCTGACAGTGCGCGTTCCCAGTTCTTTATTGTACATGAGGACAGCACTTTCCTGGATGGGGATTATGCGGCATTTGGCTATGTGACGGACGGTATGGACATTGTGGACGATATCTGTGAGAATACGACAGGACAGGATGAAAACGGTATTGTACCCGTGGAAAATCGTCCTGTGATTGAAAAGATAGAAGTGATTGATTAGGTATTGGCGAAACTCAAAATGCATAGGGTTGTCATTGTACGCATGGTATATTCCAACGCAGACACGCTCTCGCTCCGAGCTAGCCGTAGCGGTACGTAAGCTGCCAAAGGACGGCAGCTAAGTGCCGACGGCTGGCAAGGGTCTGCTTATGGAATATACCATGTGCACAATTCGAAACTAGCAAACGGGAGTTTTGCAAATGTCTAAAGTGATGGGTTAGAGAAGGGAGCGGAATGGAGAACGATAGAAGATTTGCTTTATTGATAGATGCGGACAATATATCGCCGAAATACATTGATATTATTCTGACGGAGACGGTCAATTATGGGATTGCCAGTGTCAGGAGGATTTATGGGGACTGGACTAATAATTCAAAGCAGTCGTGGAAGGACTGCCTTTTGCGGAATTCCCTGACGCCTGTACAGCAGTACAGCTATACCACAGGGAAGAATTCTTCTGACTCTGCCATGATTATCGATGCCATGGATATTTTGTACGGCAATCATGTAGACGGCTTTATCATTGCGACCTCCGATAGCGATTTTACCACGCTGGCAAGAAGGCTCAGAGAGGATGGCAAGATGGTAATCGGCATGGGGGAAAGCAAGACGCCCATGGCGTTTATCAAGGCATGCGAGCAGTTTAAGACGCTGGATGTTTTATATGAAAGCTATAAGGGCGAGCCTGATTTGGAGGAAGGCGCAGGCACGGCGGAAATCAAGTCTCAGGACAATGCGAAGGCACGTGAGGGCGCGCCTGAGGCAAAGCCGATAACAAGCATTAAGGTAATTCAAAAAGCGGTGAAGGAAATTATTGAGGAGCAGTCGGAGGAGGGAGGCTGGATGCAGCTTAGCAGGCTTTCCACTTCGCTGCAGAAACGGTATCCTGATTTTGACTGTCGTGTCTATAAATTTTCCAAGTTCAGCAAGATGGTGGAGTCCTTTCCCGAAATCCAGCTTTTGCGCAAAGGAAACGATTGGATGGTAGGGACGCAGGACACGTCCGTCAGCTTAGAGACGATACAGAAGACGGTATTGGATGTTCTTGCGAAGCAGCCTGCGGACCACGAGTGGGTAGGTCTGGGCGAGCTGGGGAGCATACTGAAGAAAAAATATCCGGATTTTGACTGTAAAGCCTATGGCTTTTCACAGCTCAGCAAGATGCTGAAGTCCTTTCCCGGGATTGAACTGTCGGGAAAGAGCGAGGTGCGGAAAAAAAATAGAAAAGGTGTCTGACGGCAATCAAAAACTCCGGAGATTTCCGGAGTTTTTTGCTGTCATGTTAGTTGAAGGGCATACGCATGTTGTAGGCTTCCAGTATGCCGTGTATTTTTTCCGTGGTCGCCATGGTGTTGGCTAACGACACGTCATGGTTCATAAAGTCGATGATGGATGCAGTGAATTTGCTCATGTCCGCTTCCACGAAATAGGGCCTTTGGGAAATTTCGGGAGGCAGATAAGTCAGGTTGGTGGTGATAACCTTGTCAAAGTAGCATTTTTCGTATGCCTCGTCAAATGATCTTAGCCCGTTTGTGAATAACCCGAAGGTACAGCAGATAAAGACGCGTCTCGCATGCATTTCCTTTAACTGTTTTGCCGTGTCTAACATGCTTTCGCCGGAGGATATCATATCGTCGATAATGATAACGTCCTTGTCCTCGATTTTATCGCCGAGGAATTCATGCGCCACGATGGGGTTTTTACCGTTTACCACGATGGAATAGTCGCGGCGTTTGTAGAACATGCCGGTGTCCACGCCCAAAACCGTGGCAAAATAGATGGCACGATCCAAAGCGCCCTCGTCAGGGCTGATGACAACGAGATGTTCCTTGTCCACTATCAAGTCTTCCTCGGCGGACAAAAGCGCACGGATAAACTGGTAGGGCGGCGTAAAGTTGTCAAAGCCGTTTAGCGGCGTTGCATTCTGTACCCTGGGGTCGTGTGCATCAAAAGTAATGAGATTGGAAACGCCCATGGAGCTTAATTCCTCCAGCGCGAATGCACAATCCAAGGACTCCCTGCCGTTTCGCTTGTGCTGCCTGCCTTCGTAGAGAAAAGGCATGATAACGTTGATGCGGTGCGCTTTGCCGTTGCAGGCGGCAATCACGCGTTTTAAATCCTGATAATGGTCATCCGGCGACATATGGTTGGTATAGCCGTATACATTATATGTAATACTGTGGTTGCAGACATCTGTGATGATGAAAAGGTCTTTGCCGCGGATAGACTCGTGAAAGACAGCTTTTGCCTCGCCGCTTCCGAAGCGGGGACATTCAAAATTTGTCAAATAGCTGTTTTCAATATAGCCGTGAAAAGCGGGGTCGTTTTTCACCTTGTTGTTGACGCTTTTACGGAAGCTCACAAGATAGTCGTCTATCCTGTGTGCTAGATTTTGGGCAGATGGCAGCGCGACAAGCTTTAAGGGCGCTACCGGCATAGTGTGTTCCAGTTCATGTAAATCAGGCATAGTTTCCTCCGTATTGTAGGTTGTACTAACAATTAATTTATAACATTATGCTAGTGACACGTCAAGAAATTTCTAGTAGAATAGATACATAAAGAGAAATCGGAGAAAGCGGATGGAAAAGAAAAAGGGACATGTGATAAAACAGGTGGAGAGGGGCAGCATCGCGGAAGAAATGGGCTTGGAGCCCGGAGATATCATACTGGCGGTGGACGACACCGAGATAGAAGATATTTTTGATTATCAGTTTTTGATTCAGGATACATATCTGGAGGTACTTGTCCGGACAAAGAACGGTGAGGAATGTCTTCTGGAAATCGACAAAGATTTTGACGAGGATTTGGGGATTGTATTTGAAAACGGTCTGATGGATGAGTACCGCCATTGCCACAATCAATGCATATTCTGTTTTATCGATCAGATGCCGAAGGGGATGCGGGAAACGCTCTACTTTAAAGACGACGATTCCAGACTTTCTTTTTTACAGGGGAATTATGTTACGCTGACCAATATGTCGGACCATGACATTGACAGGATTATCCGGTACCGCCTGTCGCCGATTAATATTTCCTTTCAGACCATGAATCCGGAGCTTCGTTGCAAGATGCTGAACAACCGCTTTGCGGGGGAGGCACTGAAAAAGGCGGACAGGCTTTACGAGGCGGAGATTGCCATGAACGGGCAGATTGTGCTGTGCAAGGGTATAAACGACGGCGCGGAGCTTGCTTACAGCATAGAAAAGCTGACCGCTTACCTGCCTCATCTGGAGAGCGTGTCCGTGGTGCCGGTAGGTTTATCCAAATACCGGGACGGTCTGTTTCCGCTTAAGCCTTTTGAGCGGGAGGACGCGGAGGCGGTTATCGATTTAATTGAGGCATGGCAGAAAAAGCTGTATAAGGAGTATGGAACGCACTTTATACATGCCAGTGACGAATGGTATATTCTCGCCGGACGCGAACTGCCGGAGGAGGAGCGCTACGATGGCTATCTTCAGCTTGAGAACGGCGTCGGGATGCTCAGGCTGTTGTTAAATGAGTTTGAAGACTCCATGAAGGAGCTTTCTGCAAAGAGAAGTCTGCCGGATGAAAAGCTGTCGGGGACGGTGTCCATGGCGACGGGAAAACTGGCATACCCCTATATCCGCAGGATGGCGGACAGCATGGAAGCGGTCTTTCCCAATATCCGCATACTGGTCTATGAAATCCGAAACGACTTTTTCGGAGAGCAGATTACAGTGTCGGGGCTGCTCACGGGGCAGGACATTGCCGCACAGCTAAAAGGCAGGGAATTGGGAAAGCGGCTTCTGCTTCCCCAGAATGTGCTGCGCAGCGGCGAGGATGTTTTTTTGGACGATATGCGCCTTTCCGAGCTGGAAGGGACTTTACAAGTAAAGGCAGATATTGTAAAATCAAGGGGTTGTGACTTTGTAGACAGTATTCTTAGGGTATTTGAGGAGGTGCGCTGATGGGAAGCAGAAAATCGAGACCGATTGTAGCGGTGGTAGGAAGGCCAAATGTGGGCAAATCCACTTTGTTTAATGCGCTTGCGGGAGAAAAGATTTCCATTGTGAAAGACACGCCCGGCATTACCAGAGACAGAATATATGCGGACGTTTCATGGCTCGACAAAGCGTTTACCCTGATTGATACCGGCGGTATTGAGCCGGACAGCCGCGACATTATTTTGTCCCAGATGCGCGAGCAGGCGCAAATGGCGATCAACACGGCGGACGTGATTATCTTTATGGTAGATGTGCGGCAGGGGCTGGTGGACGCCGATGCAAAGGTCGCAGATATGCTGCGCCGTTCCCATAAGCCGGTGGTGCTGGTAGTCAATAAAGTGGACAGCTTTGAAAAGTATGGAAACGACGTCTATGAATTTTATAATTTAGGTATAGGAGAGCCCTATCCCATATCCTCTGCCAACAAGCTTGGGCTGGGTGAAATGCTGGATGTGGTAATATCTCATTTCCCGGAAAATACGGCCGGCGAGGAAGAGGACGACCGTATACGGGTTGCCATTGTAGGGAAGCCGAATGTGGGCAAATCCTCCATTATCAATAAGCTGTTAGGAGAAAACAGGCTGATTGTTTCGGACATAGCAGGCACCACGAGGGACGCTGTCGACACGGAGGTAACGTATCAGGGCAGGGAGTATATCTTTATCGATACGGCGGGAATCCGGCGGAAAAATAAAGTAAAAGAAGATTTGGAGCACTATATGATTATCCGCACCGTAGGCGCTGTAGAGCGGGCGGATGTAGTGGTGTTAGTCATTGATGCGGTGGAAGGTGTGACGGAACAGGACGCCAAGATTGCGGGGATTGCCCACGACAGGGGAAAAGCAGTCATCATTGCGGTCAATAAATGGGACGCCATAGAAAAAGACGACAAGACCATTTACCGGTTTACGGAGCGGGTAAGAAATATACTTTCCTTTATGCAGTATGCCGAGATTATTTTTATTTCTGCAAAGACGGGGCAGAGGCTGCCAAAGCTGTATGAAACCATCGATATGGTGAGCGAAAACCATGCCATGCGTGTACAGACGGGCGTGCTCAATGAGATTATGGCCGAAGCAGTTGCCATGCAGCAGCCGCCTTCCGACAAGGGTAAGCGTCTGCGGCTCTACTATATCACACAGGCGTCTGTAAAACCGCCTACCTTTGTCATTTTTGTAAACGACAAGGAACTGATGCATTTTTCCTACACGCGGTATATTGAAAATCAAATCAGACAGACCTTTGGTTTTAGGGGAACCCCCCTTAGGTTTATTATCAGGGAGAGGAAGGACAAGGATAGATGATACTGGAAAGAGTGATTTGTTTGGTAGTTGGCTACGTATTCGGACTGTTTCAGACGGCCTACTTTTACGGCAAAGCGCATGGCATCGATATCAGGCAGCATGGAAGCGGCAACTCCGGCACGACAAACGCGCTCAGGGTGCTTGGCACAAAGGCTGGACTGATTGTGTTTGCAGGGGACTGCTTAAAATGCATTCTTGCCATTGTGCTCACCAAGCTGGTGTTTGGAACGAGCCACACAGAGGTTGTATATCTGCTTGCCATATACACGGCGGCGGGCGTGATTCTGGGGCATAATTTTCCTTTCTATATGAACTTTAAGGGAGGAAAGGGCATTGCGGCGACGGCGGGACTGGTTCTTGCTTTTCACCCCTATTTTATCCCAATGGGCGTGATTCTCTTTTTTGGCGCTTTTTTGACGACACATTACGTATCGCTGGGTTCGCTGCTGGTCTATGCAGGGCTGCTTATCGAAATGATTGTCTGTGGGCAGCTTGGCGTGTTTGCAGGCATGACACAGGGGCAGTTGATAGAGCTGTATCTTGTGACGTTTCTTTTGACGGTTATGGCGTTCTGGAAGCACAGGACCAATATTGCGCGGCTGATAAAGGGTGAAGAGAGAAAAACGTATCTGTTCAAAAAGAATAAGCTGGAAGACGGAAGCGGGCATGAGACGGACCGGGCGGAAAAATAACGGACGGTTTGAAGAACAGGCTGTGTGACAGCAGAATCGAGGCATATATGGCAAAGGTTGGTATCATAGGAGCGGGAAGCTGGGGAACGGCTTTGGCTGTGTTATTACATAAGAACGGGCATGAGGTAATTGTCTGGTCCAAATTGAAAGAAGAGATTACCATGCTGCAGGAGCAGCATGAGCATAAGGATAAACTGCCGGGCGTGAAGCTGCCGGAGGATATGCTGTTTACGACAGAGATTGGAGAAGCGGCTGCCGGAAAGGATGTGCTGGTGCTGGCAGTGCCCTCACCTTTTACCAGAAGCACGGCAAAGCTGTTACAGGACGTGGTAAAGGAAGGGCAGATTATTGTCAATGTGGCAAAGGGCATAGAGGAAGAAACCTTGATGACTTTGTCTGAAATTATCGAGGAAGAGGTACCGCAGGCGGTCGTTGCGGTGCTCTCGGGACCATCCCACGCCGAAGAAGTGGGAAAAGGGATTCCGACCACGATTGTAGTCGGAGCGAAGAAAAAAGCGACGGCGGAATATCTGCAGAATCTGTTTATGAGCGATGTGTTCCGTGTCTACACCAGTCCGGACATATTAGGCATCGAGCTGGGCGGCTCCCTGAAAAACGTGGTGGCGCTTGCCGCCGGCATTGCGGACGGCTTAGGCTATGGGGACAACACAAAGGCTGCGCTGATTACCAGAGGCATCACTGAGATTGCCAGACTTGGCACCGCCATGGGCGCTAAGTTTGAAACCTTCTGCGGGCTGACCGGTATCGGCGATTTGATTGTAACCTGTGCTTCCATGCATTCCCGAAACCGCAGGGCAGGTATCCTGATGGGACAGGGCAAAACCATGCAGGAGGCAATGGACGAGGTAAAGATGGTGGTGGAGGGCGTATACTCCGCAAAAGCCGCCATGGGACTTGCCGAAAAATACGATGTCCAGCTTCCCATCATCGAGCAGGTCAATGCGGTGCTCTTTGCAGGAAAGAGTGCGGCTGAGGCAGTGAAGGATTTGATGCTGCGGGATAGGAAACTGGAGATTTCCGCTGCACAGTGGGAAGCGTGAGAAGAAGTTCTGTGCATGGTGATAGGAGGAGGTTATTTATGCTGCCGGAAAGAAAAGAGGCGGAGAGGCTGCTGGCGGAGGCGGAAAGCTGCAATCCGGGACCTTGGGGAAATCACAGCAGAATTACGGCGGAATGTGCGGAAAAGATTGCTCTGCTTTGCGATGGGATGGATGCAGATAAGGCATACATTCTTGGGCTTTTGCATGATATTGGCAGGAAGTTTGGCGCCAGACATTTGGGGCATGTTTATGACGGGTATCAATATATGAGAAAGCTTGGATATGATGAGGTGGCAAGAATCTGTCTGACGCATTCTTTTTGTATTCAGGATATACAGGGATATATTGGAAAGTTTGATATTACCGAGGAAGAGCAGAAAGAGATTGCTGTTGCGCTGCAAAATATTATTTTTGACGATTATGACCGGTTGATTCAGCTATGTGACAGTATCGCAGGGGCGGATGGCATCATGGAGATGGAGGAGCGGATGGCGGATGTGAAGAGAAGATATGGCAGTTATCCGCAGGATAAATGGGATATAAATGTGCACTTGAAGCAGTTGTTTGAAGAAAAGGGCGGCAAAAATATTTACGAAATAGTTGGAAAACCGATATGAAAAGATTACTGATAACAGGGGCTTCAGGATTTCTCGGCAGCAGGATTGCAGAATTTTATAAAGGGAAATATGAGATTGATACACCGACACACCGTGAAATGGATATTACGGACGAAGAAAATGTGGCTAGCAGGATAGCTGACTTAAGCCCTGATATCATAATCCATTGTGCGGCAGTTTCTGATACGGGAAGATGTGAAAGAGAGCCGGAAACGTCATGGAAAATAAATGTGGAAGGCAGTGTAAATATTGCAAAAGCAGCAAGGCAGAATCAGGCAAAATGTCTGATTTGCAGTTCTGATCAGGTCTATTTTGGAAGCAGTTTGGACGGACCGCATAGCGAGTATGAGGAAATTACGCCATGTCATTTATATGGAAGACAAAAGCATGAGGCTGAGGAAGCATGTCTGGCGGTCAATTCGGATTGTGTATTACTGCGGCTGTCATGGATGTATGACGTTCGGACTGTGAATAACGGGGAGCATAGTGATTTTCTTCGGACATTTTTGGCGAAATTAGAGTCGCCGGAACTATTGCGGTTTCCTGTACATGATGTGCGCGGCATATCGGATGTCAATGTTGTTATAAAGAATCTGGAAAAGACATTTGAATTAGAAGGCGGAATTTATAATTTCGGTTCTCCAAATGAGAAGAATGTATATGAAACCATGCTTGGGATTTTCAAGAAGTTTGGATGGGATATAAACCGTCTGCAAAAGGACGAAAAAGCATTTTTGCAGAATCCAAGGAATATCAGTATGTGTCAGGAGAAAATAAACAGTAAGGATATTGTTTTTACGGAGACGGCAGACTCTTTGGCAGATAATATAAGTCAGGCATTGGCTATGAAAAGAAAGGAAGAATGACCGAAGGCCATTCTTCCTGCTTTTTTAACGTGCGTCAGAGAGGTCAATGAAACTGATTTCAGCGGTCAGGCGGATATTATCGTTTGACATTTGGGCGGCAAGGGCGGCGGCTTCGTCTGTGAATGCTGTCCTGATATCACCATCTGTAATTTCGTCTTCACTCAGACTATCCATATAGCTTTGCAGTTCTGCCTGAAAGGTCAGGAGCGTGGCATCCCGCTCTGCAATGGTAAGCGATTCAGGAGAAAGAATTTCGTAATCGACTGCAAAATAAATGTAGCAGGTAAAACTGTAAAATATTATGCCGTCATCTGATTCATCATAGGGGCCTGTTTCTTTTGATACGAATCCTGTAAAGCAGCATGTTTCTCCCATGCTTTCACAATATAACTCACCCAGAGAAAAACGAAGCGTATTTTCAAAAAAGTGGTAATTTTCATCGTCGGCGGGCACATCTACATCAGCATAAGCCGCCAGCATTTCACTGAGTGCATCTCTATTGGGGGCAAGGGCGGTGTTGAAGTCAATCACGCTTCTCTTACCATAGTTCTCCATCATGTGTGTAATCAGTAAAGCATATGCGTCAGACGCTGAAGCGTCTGACGGGTTGTCAGTGCCGGTGCTTTTTGCGGAAACAACCGTGGGGACAGGAAGTGAATTGTCCGAGGCTTCCGGCTTTTGCATATTGTTCTGCTGTGCGCATCCTGCCAGTGCGGACAGGAAAATAAAGATAACAAGTGCTAAGGTAACATTTTTTTTCATAGGTTTCTCCTTTTTGTGTGTGCATTTTATTTGTTACGCTCTTAGCATACCTGCGCAGTTTGAACAGATGTTGAAGCCTTTGTGTTTTTTGTATGAAGTTTTTAAAATGCAATGGAACACATAACGCCCTGCGCCGTATTGGCAAGTTCTATGTCTGCGTCGTGCAAGTCGAGTGCCGTTTTTACAATATATAAGCCCAGTCCGGTACCGCCGGTCTGCCGATTTCGGGAGGAGTCCACCCGGTAAAACGCTTCAAACAGTCTGGGAATGTCTTCGTCGGGAATATGAACACCTGTGTTTTCAATGGTAAGCTTTACCTTGCCGGTGTCCGTCCAAAGTCTTACAAGCACGCGGTTTCCGGCAGGCGAGTATGAGGCTGCATTTCCTAAAAGGTTATCCAGAGCCTTTTGCAGGAGGGGGGCATCACCCAAAACAAAAATTTCCTGCGCAATTGTTTTTTCGACAGTCAGTTCCTTTTGCATAAACCAGTCTTCATATGCAGCGAGCCGTTCGTTTAGAAGCGTGCTGAGGTTCAACCTGCATTTGTGACAGGTGTATTCCGGCGTGCTTAAGCGAGAGAGCAGTAAAAGCTCTTGTACTGTTTTTTCAAGCGCATCCGTAACTGACAATGCCTGTGCCAAATAGGTATCCCTGTCCTTGTAGCGTCCCACCTGATACAACATTCCCTGAAGCTGCCCTTTGATAATGGTGATGGGTGTTTTTAATTCATGTGAGGCTGCTGAGAAAAATGTGGTTCTTTGCCGTTCCAGCCGTCTTTCCATGTCAATATCTGCCAACAACTTTTGATTGGCATTCTGCAATTCGGAAATGGTTTCGGCCAGCCGTTGGGACAGCTTGTTCAGACTGTCTGTCAATACACCGATTTCATCGGCGCGTCCCGTAGGACAGAAAACACTAAAATCCATATCTGCCATCTGTTTTGCCATCTTGCTGACTTTTTTAACCGGAGCAGTCATATACAAAGAGCAGATAAATGCCGCGAGCACAGAGGCGAAAAGAATTACCATGCTTAAAATGGGGAGCGTCTTATAGAGCGCTTCTGTAACCTGGCTCTGTTTCTCTGTATTCTGCGCAATACACATGGTATAGACCTGGGGATTGTGGGCCAATGTGATAGGATAGAATGATGACCTGCTTTGCGGACTGAAATCGTACATGGATTTCCCGGTAAAGCTGTCTAAACGGGGCAGTGCGATTTCTTTGCCGGAAACCGTGAATATATGCAGGCGGTATTCATCATTATAATATTCGGAAAGCATAGTAGAGATCCCCTCAGCATAGATTGCGAGATCCGTCAGGTTTTCAGAATAGGACAGTTCTTCCGAAAATTCGGGCGCCATAAGTTCTATATCGGAAAGATTGTACTTGTAAATATAAGGCGCAAAGCGGAAGATGCAGAGGCAGACGATGGAAGAGCATATAAGCATCAGAACCGCCGTAAGTAAAAACACCTTGATGGAAAGCTTACTTCTTATTTTCTTTATCAATTCGATATCCCACCCCTCTGATTGTTTCAATATAGTCTGCGCATCCCAGCTTTTTTCGCAGATTTTTGATGTGTGTGTCGATGACCCTTTCGTCCCCGAAAAACTCGTATTTCCACAGGCTGTGTAAAAGGTTCTGCCGTGTCAGAATCCTTCCGGCGTGGGACAAGAACTCCCGCAGAATTTCAAATTCTCTGGGCGTTAAGTCGATGGCTTCTTCTTTTACATAAGCTTTGTATCCGTCCAAATCCAGTGTCAGGTCTTTGTAAGAAATGGTTTGTGGGACTGTGTCCGATGGAGAAGAGCGGCGCAGGACAGCGGCAATTTTCCGTATCAGGACAGGCAGGGAGAAAGGCTTTGTGATATAGTCGTCAGCCTGTAAGTCCAGCCCTTTTATCTGGTACATTTCTTCCTCCAGTGCCGTGAGCATGATGACGGGCACATTGGATTTTTGACGAATAACCTCCAAGACGCCGTAACCGTCAATTTTGGGGAGCATGATATCGAGCAGAACCAAATCGAAATTCTGCTCCTCATATTTTGCGAGGGCTTCCACGCCATCGCCGGCGGTCACTGCGTCGTAGCCGGCTTCTTTTATAAAATCATACAGCAGTGCCTGTATTGATAAATCGTCTTCCACAATTAAGATTTTCTTCATAAGCAGCCTCCTTTTATCATTATAACAGCCTTTTTTGTAGTTAGTGTGAAGATTTCGTAATGTTTCTTGTACTTGGCATATAGATTGGAACATGTTATGATGGAAACAACTATCATGAATGAGGCAGAGAGACGAATGAGTAAATACATGACTCAAAAGAAAGGCTTGTTTTTTGCATATTTTGTTTTAACGCTGCTGGCATCCGTGGGCGGTGTCGGTTTTGCGTTTGTCTTAAGCGAGGTGATTAATCAGGCGGCTGCAGGAAATATGCAGGGGCTGCTTTGGGCGATTACGGGAGGGCTTCTTTTTATTCTGGCGGCGGTATCCTGCGAATATCTGTATGACAGAGTATTGAACCGCCTGTTATACTGCGCAAGGACTTCGCTGAAACAGGATTTGTTTTGTGCGTATTTCAGAAAGAATACCGCGGATTACGAAAAGGATAACAGTGCGCAGTACATCAATGAGATTACGAGTAATGTGAATACTTTTTCAGATGTGTATTTTACGAATGTGTTGCAGCTTCCGATGGTGTTTCTTGTTTTTTGTATGGCAGTTGTACTCTGTATTTTGATTGAGCCGACGATGCTGTTTGTGATTGTGGCGTTTTCCGTAGTGATTGCCGTTGTTTCCAAAAAGTGCGGACAGAGGCTGCAAAACAGTACAGGAGCGCTGGCGCAGGGAAACGGAAGGTATCTTGCTGCGCTCAAGGATTATTTTGCGGGCTATCGCCTGATTAAAAATTATAACTGTGCTGCGGCAGTGACTGCCTTACATCAAAAAGAAAACGAGGAAGCGGAAAGGCTGAAAGAGAAAAACAGCAATGACGGAAGCCTGTATGCAAGAGTCAATGAACTGCTGGGGCTGGCATCGACGCTTGCCATCATGGGTGTGGCTGGTGTGTTTGCCGTCAAGGGTTCCTTTGAAATCGGTATTGTTTTTGCGTTCGGTCAGCTTGCGGGAAAGATTATGTCGCCCATTATGCAGGCATCCGGTATTTATGTACAATTTCAGTCTGCAAAAGCGTTAAGCGTCAAATTTTCAGAAAGCCTGAAAACCGAGGGCGGGAACCGGAAAAAGCAGGAGAGAAAGGCAGAATTTTGCAGTGGGATTACGGTGCAGGACTTGCGCTTTGCCTATCCGGACAGGACGCTCCGATATGCAGATAAGACCTTTAACAAAGGCGGAAAATACTTGATTACGGGGCAGAGCGGTTCCGGAAAGAGCACATTTTTAAATCTTCTTGCCGGCATGTATGACAATTATGAAGGCAGTCTGAGATATGATGATGTGGAAGTGCGCGATATGGAAGCGGAGAGTCTTTCTCTTTTGGTCAGCGTGGTGTCTCAGGAAGCGTTCCTTTTTAACGATACGCTGAAAAACAATATTACGCTGTATGATAACAAGTATCAAGAAGAAGAGATTCAGAGAGCGGTTCGGCTTGCCGGTCTGGAGGAATTTGTGAAAGGACTTTCCCATGACGGTGAAACCGGTCTGGAGGTCAGGGTATCCGAGAACGGCAGTAATTTTTCAGGTGGCGAAAAGCAGCGGATTAATCTTGCCAGAGCGATATTGAAAGGCTCGCCGGTGCTGCTTTTGGATGAAATCACTGCCAGTCTGGACGAAAAAACGGCTGATGAAGTGGAGCGCGCCGTTCTTGCGCTTGAGGGTGCAACGGTTCTTTTTGTCACGCATAAGGTGAATGAAAGACTGGCAGGATTTTATGACGGCAGGTATGAGGTTGATTTGCGATAGTCTTTTGGCAAGACTTGAAAAAAAGCTTTAAAGGCTGCGGTAAATTTGCTTTGACTGTCATAGCCGACAGCCTGTGCAATTTCTGCGATGGTTTTATCCGTTTCTTTTAACATTTTTGCTGCCTGCTCCATGCGGTGTTCTTTGATGTGCGCTGCAATGGAAGTTCCATAAACTGATTTAAAGGCATTTTTCAAAGTTGTTGGATTGATGAGATATTGCCTGGAAAGTTCCTCTATGGTAATCCGCTGTTCCATGTGCAGCAAAAGCTGGTCATGAATTTGTCGGATGACTGCAACCTGTTCGGATTGATATGCAGTCAGTTGGCTTGGGGGAGTGGACTCTACTTTGGCAAGGTAAAGAAACAGCTCCAAAGCTTTGATTTTCTGATAGGACAGTTTCAGGACTTCGGGCTGGTTATAAAATGCGGAAAAAATACTTTCCGTCTGTTCATTTCCGGCAAAAAAAACAGGGGTATCATTCCGGCAGAATTTTTCGGGAAATACGGTTTCAAAAATATTGTTATCTTTTAATAGTTCCGGCGGATTGCCGGAGGCTTCCTGTAAATCAATACAGATGGTAAGTCCTTGATACATATTGCCCGGAAAGGTAAGCACAGAATCGGCGCAGACTTTTATTGTATGCAGGGAAAAATCTCCCGGATTCAGATAAATACGGTTTCCGTTTTCCATTTCCCATATAAGCTGTCCGGCTTTGCAATAGTTAATCTGAATCATGTGTGCCATAGCTTTATGCTGTACGGAAAAAGAATCGGATGAAAATGTCAGATAGCATAACTCTATACCGGGATAAAGCGTAATGAATTCATTATTCATATGGCAGACCTCACAATTCCGGGCAGGTGATTTCCATAACCTGCTCAATCATTTGATGCAGCAGGCGGCTTTGTTCCGTATCTGCGGCACGGTAATAAACTTCCTTTCCCTCACGGCGGCAGACAATCAGACCGCTGTTTTTTAATGGCCTGAGGTGATGTGACACAGCGGGGCTTGACATTTGAAGCATAGCTGAAATATTGAGAACACATTCTTCACAATGGCAGAGGAGCCAGAAAATGCGGATTCTGGTGGTATCGCCAAGCTGTTTGAACACTTCTGCCACGGTTTGGAAGTGCTCAACATGATGTAACTGTTCCTGTATCAGAGCGGTTTGTTGTCCTTCTCCATGTTGGTGTGGTAATTTCAAATAGTCCATATTGTGCTTCCTTTCTTTTTGTATGCATTTCGTCCAAATGGAAATACTTTTCGCCCATTTGGGAGAGAATACCTCGGATATATTGACGGGTTTCTCTATCCGTATTATACTGCAAACATAAAGATTAAACAAGTACTTAATTGTTAAATCAAAAAAACAATAATTAGGAGGATATTTCCATGAAAAAAACTTATAAAATCGAGGTAGACTGTGCAAACTGTGCAAATCTGATGGAGGATGCGGCCCGCAAGACTGCAGGTGTACAGAGCGCAACTGTCAATTTTATGACCCAGAAGATGATTGTAGAATTTGACGAGGGACAGGAGCCGAAAGCTGTGATGGAGAATGTGCTGAAGGCTTGTAAAAAGGTAGAGCCGGACTGCGAGATTTTTCTTTAAGATTTTGAAGGAGTATGAACTATGCAGGAATTAGTGATAAGTATACTGCTGACGGTCGTTATCATAATGGCTGCCATTGTTCTCCTCTTTATTGGCAGACGTAAAGGAGGATTGACCAGAAAGCAGAGAATTATGATGATACGAATCTTAATCACTGCCGGAATCCTACTGGCTCTCCAGTTTATTTCCGCAGAGATGTTTGACAGGATTGACGGATATTTATTCCCGTCTGCAGGAAGGTGGATTCGTTTTGTGTGCTATCTGATAGATTACATGATTATCGGATATGACATTTTAAAGAAAGCGGCAAAGGGCATTAAAAACCGTCGGGTTTTTGACGAAAGTTTTCTGATGGCAGTGGCTACCATTGGGGCAATGGTACTGGCTATTTATGAAAACGGAGAATATCTGGAAGCAATTGCCGTTATGCTGTTTTATCAGATCGGTGAATGGTTTCAGGGCTATGCAGTGGGGAAGAGCCGCCGCAATATCAGCAATCTGATGGATATCCGTCCCGATTATGCGAATGTAGAGAGAGACGGAAAACTGGAACAGGTAGATCCGGATGAAGTAGAAATTGGCAGTATGATTGTTGTACAGCCCGGAGAGAAGGTGCCGATTGACGGCATTATCATGGAGGGCACATCCAGTCTGAATACCAGCGCATTGACCGGGGAAAGTCTGCCGAGAGAGGCAAAAGCCGGTGATGAAGTAATCAGCGGATGTATCAGTATGACAGGCGTATTGAAGATACAGACAACGAAGGAGTTTGGGGAATCTACAGTTTCCAAGATTTTGGATTTGGTGGAAAATGCAAGTTCCCGAAAATCAAAATCAGAAGATTTTATCTCGAAATTTGCAAAGATATATACACCGGCTGTCTGCTACAGTGCGTTGGCGCTGGCGTTCCTTCCACCGGTTGTCCGTATGCTTTTTATGGGGCTGCCTGCGGACTGGAGCGTTTGGATTTACCGTGCACTGACCTTTTTAGTTATCAGCTGCCCTTGCGCATTGGTAATCAGTATTCCTTTAAGTTTCTTTGCAGGTATCGGAGGTGCAAGCCAAGAGGGCGTGCTGGTAAAAGGTTCCAATTATCTGGAAATCCTATCTCAGACGAAGTATGTTGTTTTTGACAAAACCGGAACCATGACAAAAGGTGTTTTTGAGGTAAATGGCATTCATCATTCTACGATAGAGAATGAGAAACTGATTGAATATGCGGCTCTGGCAGAGAGTGCGTCTTCCCACCCAATCAGCAAGAGCTTACAGCGGGCATACGGAAAAGAAATTGACAGAAGCCGTGTATCAGATATACAGGAAATCAGCGGGAATGGTGTGACAGCAAAAGTGGATGGCATGGATGTAGCTGCCGGAAACGATAAACTGATGAAGCACTTGAACATTCCGTATCAGGACTGCCATCAGACCGGAACAATCATTCACATGGCAATAGACGGAAAATATGCAGGGCATATTGTAATCTCTGATATTATAAAACCGCATGCCAAGGCAGCGATTGTGGAATTAAAGAAAGCAGGGGTAGAAAGATCCGTCATGCTGACCGGAGATGCGAAGAAAGTGGCAGATCAGGTTGCAGCCTCCCTTGGAATTGATGAGGTTTACAGTGAACTTCTTCCGGCTGATAAGGTGGAAAAGGTGGAAGAACTCTTGCGGATGAAGCCGGGCAAGGCAAAGCTGGCATTTGTAGGCGATGGTATCAATGATGCGCCGGTGCTTTCCAGAGCGGACATCGGTATTGCTATGGGCGCGATGGGGTCAGATGCGGCAATCGAAGCGGCAGACATTGTTTTGATGGATGATGACCCGGTTAAAATTGCAAAGGCGATTAAAATTTCAAGGAAATGTCTGCGGATTGTCTATCAGAATATTGTATTTGCACTGGCGGTTAAATTTGCCTGCCTTGCATTAGGGGCTGTGGGAATTGCGAATATGTATCTGGCGATTTTTGCGGACGTGGGCGTTATGATCCTTGCGGTGCTGAATGCAATCCGCTGCCTGTTTGTGAAGAAACTGTAAGAAAAAAGGGAAGCAAAATAGTTCTTGACTTTTTGCTTCTCTTTTTTCTTACAGTTTCTTTATGAATTATAGATTAAAATAAAAAGGAGTGACTATTAAATGGCAACCATTCAAAAAGTAACATGTATTGATGATAATATCAAAATCAACAGAGTATTGGTCAGCTGCACAAATAAAATTGGTCTGACCTCTAATGCCGGAATATCGATTGACGGTTATCCGGAAAATGGCATAATAGGAGAGTTATCAAAAATAAATCCTGATATTTTATTTATTTCTACGGGCAATACTTTTCAAGTTTTGAAAAAAGCCGGTTTCAATGTGATTGAGTTATCTGAATACACCGGCTATCCGGAAATGAAAACAGGCTTAGTGAAATCCTTACATCCCAAAATTCATGCAGGAATTTTGGGTCACGTATATACGGATGATGATAGAGAATTTATGCAAGAACATGAAATATATCCTATCGATCTGGTTATTATCAATTTTTATGATTTACAAAAAGAAATTGACAATAATACCGACATTGAAAGTAAAAGACAGGCAATAGATGTTGGAGGACCGACTTTATGCCATGCTGCTCGAAAGTCTTTTATCCATACTGCACTGCTTACTTCCAATCAGGAATATATGGCATTTATGAATCATGTTAGAACGAATCATGGTTCCATCTCTTTAAAGTATAGACTGGAATTAGCCAAAAAGGCCTCTGCATTGTATACCGAATTAATGTTAAGTGTAAACAATATTGTACAAAACATATCCTATGAAGAATTGGAAAATACATATAAAATTCTGTAGCAGATGATGAATCACTTTACGTTTCTTTTGTGTAGTATTTATATATTGAGAAATGGAACATTGTTTAAGGAGAAGATATGAATAATTGATAAATTTGAGTGTTTTGGCGGTATGTTAATCTGCATTGCTTGTGGCAACCGGCGATTGAGAATTATAATGATGTATGCGAAAGCAAAACAAAAAGGAGGGTCAGTATAGTATGTTTAAAGAAAATTTGCAAATACTTCGCAAACAAAAAAGAATGTCGCAAGGAGCACTCGCTCAGCAGTTAAATGTAGTGCGCCAAACCATATCCAAATGGGAGAAAGGATTGTCCGTTCCCGATGCCAATATGCTTATGCAGATTGCAGATGTATTTGACACATCGGTGAGCGAACTGTTAGGAGTCAGAATTGAACAAGAAGATAATGTAAATGAAATTGCTGCACAGTTAGCATTACTGAATGAGCAATTGGCACACAAAGCCGGGATACACAAAAAGGTATTTACAATCGTTATTGCCATCATTTTTATGTGTGCTTTTGCCGCCATATATCTGCGATGGAATGAACTTTGGCGGGACTTCGGGCGTAACTTATATTATTTTTTAAATCAGTAACGCGTAGCAGAAATGCAACCATTGGTTGACATTATTCCACATTTTGATGGTAGCCTTTATGTTCTTGACAGTTTAATATATACCTAAAATCATACAAGGGAGGATATACGGTGAGAATTTCTGAAAAAATGCAACAATTACGAAAAAGCAATGGGTTATCGCAAGAACAGCTTGCTGATAAATTAGATGTATCTCGGCAAGCAATATCAAAATGGGAAAGTGGAGCCAGTCTGCCGGATGTTGAAAAAATTGTTCTTATAAGTGAGTTGTTCAAGGTTTCAACAGATTATTTAATGAAAGATGAAAATGTTTCTGAGAGTAATGAAATCACGCAGCAGTGTGTTCAAGTTCCAAGAAAAATCTATATTGTAGACATCAACAAAAGAAAACTTTCTGCATTTGATGAGTTTGTAATTGAAATGTTAGGTAAGAGCGATGAAGGAGAAGGTACTTTGATTACAGGAATAACCCATTCCAATACCAAAGTAAAAATTCCTGTCTGTGTTCTTTATGGAGTCACAAAAGGAATTCTGGGAAGGAACAAACAGACTATGCTTGGCTGTTATGCTTCTTTAGAAGATGCTGAAAAAGAGTTAAACGACATATCAAAAGCCAGCTTAACAGAAACTGTATATGAATTGAAACATGCTGCTAAAATGCAAGGTGTTCGTATTACAGATAATGATTCGTAATACTATGAATATTGACAAATTGAACAATGTTCAATATAATGAGATTGAACATTGTTCAAGGAGGAAATATGGATAATAAAGAAGCTATCGTAAAGGCAACCATAGACTTGATTCAGGAAAGGGGAGAGCAGTTACAGGAGATTACGGTGCGGGAAATCTGCAAAAGAGCGAATGTAGGCTTGGGACTTCTCAACTACCATTTTGAAAACAAAGACAAGCTGATAGAATTGTGTGTAGAGCGCATGGTAAATGGTATTGTGGATCATTTTCATTCCATTCAGGAAAAAACCGAGGGGCTTGACCCGATGGAAAAGCTTTCCTACCTCGGCAATCTGACGCTGACGTTTCTGTTTGAGCATTATGCGGTATCGAGGATTTCCATGCTTACCGATATGCAGACACCGAAGGAGGATGACAATACCCATAAAACCTATTCCGCCTATCTGCCGCTTGTCGCGGCATGCCGTCCGGATTGGGACAGGGAAACGCTGGAACGCAAAACCTTTTGCCTGATTGCAGCGATGCAGCAGTCTTTTCTGCGCAGCAAGGTCATTTTGCAGACGCAGGGGATTGATTTAACAAATCCGAAGGAACGCAGAGCGTTTCATGACAAAATGCTGCGAGACATTTTGGGTGAGGGGGATGTGCGATGAAAATTACAGTGATAAACGGAACTGAAAAGTGCGGTGTAACCTGGCGGCTGAAGGAAATCTTTCTGGAGAGTTTTAGGGAAAAGGCAGAAATCATGGAGTATTATCTGCCAAAGGATTGCCCTGCTTTCTGTACAGGGTGTACGAGCTGTTTTCTGAAGGGGGAAGATACTTGTAAAGATGCTGCTTTTGTGCAAAAAATCGCTGCCTCACTGCGGGAAGCGGAGTTGATTGTCATGACGTCGCCTGCTTATGTTTTCCACGCCACGGGTGCAATGAAAGCGCTGCTGGATCATTTTGGTTATCTGTGGATGCCGCATCGTCCGGCACCGGAAATGTTTGGTAAACGCGCTGTTATTATTACCCAATGTCTGGGAGCAGGGGCGAAAACCACGGCGGATGACATAAAGCACAGTCTTTCGTGGTGGGGGATTTCAGAAATAAAGGTCTTTACGGAAAAACTGATGGGAAATATTTTTTGGGATGAACTGACGGAAAAGAAGCGGCGCGGGCTGACAAGGAAAATAAAGCGGTTATCAGAAAAAATGGCAGGTATCGATTACGGAAAGCCCGCCCGTGTAAGTGCTCTTACAAGAATTAAATTTCTTTTTGTGCGTATAATGCAAACAAAGCTGTATAAAGAAAACCCTGCATATTATGATGCAAAGTATTGGGAAGTGCAGGGCTGGCTGGGGAAGGAAAGACCATGGAAAAAACGTGGCGCATCTCAGCAAGTAAAATCAAGCACTGATTCTCCGTTTTCTGTATTATAAACATAGAGCGGTTGAAACAAAATTTTTATTGGTGCAATATCGCAAGTGCGCATGTGATATACAGAGGTAGAAAGATGTACGAATGGCAGAAGCAGATTCAAATTATTGTGGATGAGATTGACACATGTATCAAGGGACATCAGGATGAAGCGCTGACCCTGCGCTTTTTATCCCGCAGGCTGGGATATTCGGAATTTCATACGACGAGGAAATTCAAAGAAATAACGGGGATGCAGTTTCGGGAATACTTGCGCAGCCGGAGGCTGGCATTTGCGCTAAAGGAGGTCAGGGACAGTGACAAAAGCCTTTTGGACATTGCTTTTGACTATGGTTTTTCATCGCACGAGGCGTTTACCCGGGCATTTAAGAACGCTTATGGCGTGACGCCGAGCGAATACCGGAAGAATCCGAAGCCTGTGGTTCTCCGTACCAAAATAGACATTTTCGACCGCTACTTTTTAGGATTAGGAGAGATTGGCATGATTCAATCAACAGACGACGTAAAAATTTATTTTGTGACGATACCCGCGCACAAATTTCTGCATATCAGAAATTATGAGAGTAACGGCTACTGGGACTTCTGGCAAAAGCAGGCGCAGATTCCCGGGCAGGACTGCGAGACCATATGCGGGCTTTTAGACAGCATCAAGGGAAAGTTAGACGATGAAGGCGGAAGCGAGGCAAACAGCGGAAGCGGTCAGATTATGGCGTATATTAATGACTCGGAAGGCAGGCGTTGCATGTGGGGAATTCCGCGTGTAGAGTGCTATGGTGTACGCCTTCCTGCCGACTATAACGGCGAGGTGCCCAAGCCGCTGCTTCTGACAGATATTCCGGAGGCGGAATACATTGTATTTGAACATGGCCCTTTTCATTATGAGCAGGAAAACTGCAGTGTGGAAGAAAAGATTGAAAAGGCAATGGAGGAGTTTGACTATGAGGCAAACGGCTGCAGTCTGGATACTTCCCCCGGCGGACTTACCTATTTGTATCACGATCCGGAGCGGTATTGGAAGTGGGTCAGACAGATAAAAAGGACAGGAACCATTTGACCATGACGAAAACGGCATCCTAGCGGATGCCGTTTACAATTTCAGTTGCTGTTTTAGGTTTGTTCATCGTATAAATGTGAATATGTTCTACACCGTTTTTCTGCAAGTCCAGAATTTGCCGGATAGCATAATCAATACCCGCTTTTCGCATATCCTCCGGGTTGTCGCCGTAAGTGGCAATCAAATCAGAAAATGCTTTCGGAATGGAAGAGCCGGAGAGCGAAACGGTAGTGCCGAGCTGGGTGGCGGAGGTAACCGGCATAATACCGGCACAGAGAGGAACCGTAATTCCCTTGCGTACAGCGCGATCCATAAAGTCATAAAAATAATCATTGTCAAAGAAAAGCTGTGAGATAAAGAAATCCGCACCGGCTTCCTGTTTGATTTTCAAATTATTTACGTCGGTTTCCTTGCTGAAGCATTCAAAGTGCTTTTCGGGATAGCAGGCGCCTGCACAGTGGATGGAAGTTTCTTTTTTCAGGAAAGCAATCAAATCGGAAGCGTGCAGAAAATCGCGCGATTCATATTGTTCATCAGACATATCTTTCGGACGGTCTCCTCTAAGGGCAAGAACCTGATGAATATTCTGGGCTTCCAGTGCGCTTACGACAGATAAAATATCTTCTTTTTTATTCCCCACACAGGTTAAATGCGCCATAGTCTCAATGTGCAGCGTGTTTTGCACATACGAAGCAATGTCCACGGTTTTCTTTGATTTGCTGCCGCCTGCACCGTAGGTAATGCTGATAAAATCCGGCTGCAGTTCGCCCAGAGCCTTTAAGGTCTCAAAAGCAGAATCAAAATCTGCTTCCTTTTTCGGAGGAAACACCTCAAAAGAAAGGGACCTTCCTTTTTCTTTTAAAATATCTTTAATCATAGCAATGCCCTCAAAATCTTTCCTTGATTTTACAACAGGAATATCGTAACATGTTAAGGGAGAACTTTCAAGCGCAATATGCGCTTTGAGCAATATGCGCTTTGAGCAATATGCGCTTTGGGCAATATGCGCTTGTGGTTATAAAAGCGGAAAGGATTGGAAGTATGAACGAACAAATTGGCAAATCGGGCTTTGCGGGAAGCAGCGAGTATGTGGCAAGTGAAGAGCTGATGGCAAGCGTGAATGTAGCGATTGCACTGAAAAAGCCCCTTTTGATTAAGGGTGAGCCCGGTACGGGCAAGACCATGCTGGCGGAAGCCGTTGCAAAATCTCTGGGCAAAAAACTGCTCATATGGAATATCAAGTCCACCACCAAGGCACAGGAGGGGCTCTATGTGTACGACACCATTCAGCGGCTTTATGACGGACAGTTTGGTGAGGAAGGCGTGGATGATATTGCCCGCTATATCAAATTGGGCAAGCTGGGCGAAGCGTTTGACAGTGAGGAGCAGGTAGTGCTTCTGATAGATGAAATTGACAAGGCAGATTTGGAATTTCCCAACGACCTTCTGTGGGAGCTTGACCAGATGGAATTCTATATCAATGAGACGAAGCGGACGGTAAAGGCAAAGCACAGGCCCATTGTAATCATTACCTCCAACGCGGAAAAGGAATTGCCGGACGCATTTCTGCGCCGCTGTATTTTCCACTATATTGATTTCCCGGACGAGGCGTTGATGGAGGAAATCGTGCGGGTACATTATCCGGACGTGGAGGAAAATCTGTTAAAGAGCGCGATGGAAGTGTTTTATAATATCAGGTCGCTTCGGGATATTCGCAAAAAGCCCAGTACCTCCGAACTGATTGACTGGATAAACGCATTGCAGCTTGGCGGCATCAGCGCGGACAAGATTAAGAGCGCGCTGCCTTTTATCGGTGTGGTGGTGAAGAAGGACGAGGATTTGGAGACCGTGAGACATTCAAGCGGCTTGTAAAGACTTACAGGCGTTATGACCGCTGCGTGCGGCGGGACAGGAAAGGATACGCGGATGTTTACGAAGTTTTTTCACAGTCTCAGGGAAAAGGGACTGCATGTCACGCTGGGAGAATTTTTGACCCTGCAGGATGCGCTTTCCCAGAACCTGTGCGGCAGCAGTCTGACACAGTTTTACTATGTGGCGCGCATGATTCTGGTAAAAAGCGAGACGGATTACGATAAATTTGATATGGCATTTGAGGAGTGCTTTAAGGCGGCGGAGCATGAGCGTGAAATCACTTCCCAGATGATGCGCTGGCTGGACAAGTCCGATTTGCAGGAGCTTGCGGACGAGGAGGCGAGGGCGCAGCTGAACGAGCTGGAGGACTTACAGGTGCACATGGACAAGGAGGAAGTGGAGCAGAAGTTCAGGGAACGCCTGCGGGATCAGGACAGCGAGCACAACGGCGGAAGCTTCTGGATCGGAAGCATGGGAAAAACCTCCTTCGGCAACAGCGGCGGCAATGTAGGCGGACTCAGAGTCGGAGG
Source organism: Lachnospiraceae bacterium (assembly GCA_014804445.1). Taxonomy (GTDB): domain Bacteria; phylum Bacillota; class Clostridia; order Lachnospirales; family Lachnospiraceae; genus Acetatifactor. The sequence goes on from JAAUZU010000006.1 coordinate 90,603, forward strand.
CAAGACGGGACATCAATCCGCGTTTGCAGTGATTGGCGAGCGCAAATACAGGGACTTCCGCGACGACAGGGTATTGGATAACCGGCAGTTCCAGATGGCGTTTCGAAAGCTCAGGCAGTTTTCCTCGAGGCTGGATATTCCGGAGACGGAGCTCGACATTAATGGCACGGTGGACAAGACCTGCAACAATGGCGGCTGTCTGCAGATTGTGATGCAGAAGCCCCGCAAAAATGCGGTGAAGCTGCTTCTGCTGATGGATTCGGGCGGCACCATGATACCCTACAGTTCCTTGTTAAACGATTTGTTTCAGGCAGTGCACAAATCCAATCATTATAAAGATGTGAAGAGCTATTATTTTCACAACTGCATTTACAGCAAGCTCTACAAGACGCCGGAGTGTGAAAACGGCGACTGGATTGACACGGACTGGATGTTCCGTAATTTGGACAGCGACTATAAGGTGCTGATTGTGGGGGATGCGGCGATGGCGCCGGAGGAACTGTATTCCGACACGGGCAATTACAGGGGACCGAACGGCGGACTTTCCGGCTGGGAATGGCTGAATCTGGTAAAAAAGCACTACAAAAAAGTGGTATGGCTGAATCCCAAGATGGCGCCCGGGCATGCTCCGTGGCGCGAAGCGGAGACGGCGGTAAAAGGCTTGTTTCCCATGTACAAGCTGACAGTGGACGGACTGAATCAGGCTATGGTAAAGCTGATGGTGAATAAATAAGAGCAAAAAGGAGAAAAACGATGACGATATTTGACGAACTAAAGGCAAGAGGGCTGCTTGCGCAGCTTACGGACGAGGAAGAAATTAAGGAGCTGATTAACAATGGCAAGGCCGTTTTTTATATCGGATTTGACCCGACTGCGGACAGTCTGCATGTAGGCCATTTTATGGCGCTGTGTCTGATGAAAAGGCTGCAGATGGCCGGCAATAAGCCCATCGCCCTGATTGGCGGCGGGACGGCCATGATAGGAGACCCTTCGGGCAGAACGGACATGCGCAGCATGATGACAAGGGAAACCATCGAGCACAACTGCGAGTGCTTCAAAAAGCAGATGAGCCGTTTTATTGATTTTTCGGAAGGAAAGGCAATGATGGTCAACAATGCCGACTGGCTTCTGGATTTGAACTATGTAGAGTTTCTGCGCGACGTCGGTGCACATTTCAGTGTAAACCGAATGCTGACGGCAGAGTGCTACAAGCAGCGCATGGAGAAGGGATTAAGCTTTTTAGAGTTCAACTACATGATTATGCAGAGCTACGATTTCCTGTGCCTGTATGAAAAATACGGCTGTAACATGCAGTTTGGCGGAGACGACCAGTGGAGCAATATGTTGGGCGGCACGGAGCTGATTCGTAGAAAGCTGGGCAAGGACGCCTATGCCATGACAATTACCCTGCTTTTAAATTCCGAGGGCAAAAAGATGGGCAAGACCCAGAAGGGAGCCGTATGGCTTGATCCGGAAAAGACCTCTCCCTATGAATTCTATCAGTACTGGAGAAATGTGGCGGATGCGGATGTATTGAAATGTCTTCGGATGCTGACTTTCCTGCCGCTTGAGCAGATTGACGAGATGGATAAGTGGGAAGGAAGCGAGCTGAACAAAGCAAAAGAAATACTGGCATATGAGCTTACGAAACTGGTGCACGGAGAGGAAGAGGCAGCAAAGGCGCAGGAGAGTGCAAGGGCGCTTTTCTCCGGACAGGACGCGAGTGAAATGCCTAAAACAGTTCTGACGGAAGCTGACTTTACGGACGGCACAATCGATATTCTTGGTGTGCTGGTAAAGGCGGGACTGACTGTTTCCCGCTCCGAGGCGAGACGTGCAGTAGAACAAGGCGGCGTCACCGTGGACGGTGCGAAAGTGACGGACATCAAGACGATGTATGCAGGAGAAGCCTTTGATGGCGATGGAATTGTGGTGAAGAGGGGGAAGAAGAGCTTCAAGAGGGTTGTGCGGGAAGCTTAGGGCGGAAACTGGGGTGTTTCGAGAGGGACGCCGCCGGTGCTCCCGTATTCCAGTGCAGACGCGCTCTCGCTCGGATAAAGACGTAGCGGACGCTAAGCTCGAAAGGACCTCGCTAAGCGCCGACGTCTTTATACGGTCTGCACAGGAACACGGGAGCGCCGGCGGCTGTAACTTGCAAAGAGTAGTTTGCGCCCGAGCTTCGCCGGGCGGGAATTAAGTGCGAGTCGAGGTTGGTGCGAGTTGGTGTTGGCGCCGGTATTGGCACTGGTGGAGTCGAGGTTGGTGCCGGTACTGGCGTTGGTGCGAGTCGGTGTTGGCGCAGCGCCGATTTTGGCGGCAGACAGCCCATATGTCACTATATTCCCTAAGGCACCCGTTAAGAAACGTCGGTACTTGGCGAGGTATTTTCGAGCCTAGTACCGCTACGTTTCTTTTCGAGCGAGAGCGTGGTGACGTGGGAATATAGTGACATATGGGCGTTCCTCGCCGCAAAACCAAATCGCCCTACCCTAGGCTGAATTTAGCGGCTGATATATTGAAAAGCACAGGATGATATGCTATACTAATTGAGAAAATTTCACGAAAAAGGTAAGCCATGACGGCTTATATAAGGAGGATGTATGGAAACGCAGAAAATTAAAAAGGTGAATCCGCTGTACCTGCTTGGTAACATTTTTATTCCGATTATGGCGATTGTGCTCGGCATTGTGCTGGTAGTCGTAATCCCCCCGCTTCATGAAAATTCAGGAATAGGTTCCATTGTCATTACGGTAATATTTTTTGGCTCGGTCATCTGGTGGGCGATAGGAATCGGCAAGATGTATGAGAAAAAGCGCGACGCAAAGTTGAAAGAACTGGATGGACAAGGATTTGTCCGCAATCATACTTTTAATGCGGACGGCTGTACAGTAGCAGTAGACATGGTGCACGGCAATATTGCCATAGTTTTCAAGTGGAATCCGTCACAGTGCTTTGTGGTTCCGGCAAACAGAGTCAGCAAAATGTGGGTGGACGACGGCAAGACTCCTATGGGCGGCACCAGCAGGGTAAGCTTTTTGTTTATCGTGGACGACACAAAGATCAGAGTCAATACCTTTACCTCCAACAAGATTTGGAACATGAAGAGCAATTATGTATTGGAGGCTCTTTCCAAGGCGGACATGATGATAGAGGCACTGAAGAAGGCATATGCTGCGGCGCAGGGCAATGCAGGCGCAAACATGCAGTAATTGCGAAAGATATTTTTATACATAAAAGGGATACATTGAAAGCCTCCTACATATACATATAACAGTATATGCAGGAGGTTTTTTTATGGAAAATTTTGCAATAAATACCTATGACCTGTACAGCGATATCAAGCATCGGACAGGAGGCGAGATATACATAGGAGTAGTCGGTCCCGTGAGAACCGGCAAGTCCACCTTTATCAAGCGTTTTATGGACGTAATGGTACTGCCGTTCATGGAGGATGAGCATGAAAAGGAGCGGGCGCGTGATGAAATGCCGCAGAGTGCGGGTGGAAAAACCATAACGACGACGGAGCCGAAATTTATACCCAAGGAAGCGGCAAAGGTACTTTTAGGCGGAGATGTGGAGGCAAAGGTACGGCTGATAGACTGCGTGGGTTATATGGTGGAAGGCGCTGCCGGACACATGGAGGAAGATGTGGAGCGCATGGTGAAAACGCCGTGGTCGGAGCATGAGATTCCGTTTACCCAAGCGGCGGGAATCGGTACGGATAAGGTTATCAACGACCATTCCACCATAGGCTTTGTGGTGACGACGGACGGCAGCTTTGGAGAACTTCCCAGAAGCAGCTATCTGGAGGCGGAGAGTAAGACCATAACAGCGCTGAAAAAGCTGCGCAAGCCCTTTTTGGTGCTGCTCAATTCCGAGAGACCCTTGGCAGAGGAGACCAAACAGCTTGCGGCGGAAATCGGAGAGAAATACCAGGTGGCGGTAATGCCTGTCAACTGTGAGCAGTTGAAAAAAGAAGACATTCATGCCATTATGGAGCAGGTGCTCTATGAATTTCCCATATCGCGCATGGAATTTTATATGCCGAAATGGGTGGAGATGCTGCCCTCGGATAACCGCATGAAGGTGGATATGGTGTCCTGCGTCAGAGGTGTGATGAAGGATATCAATGTGGTTAAGGATTTACGGGAAAAGCAGGCTGACGGACAGCTTCCCATGGACAGTGAGTACATAAGGCGCTGTAAGCTGGATGGTGTCAATCTGGCAGATGGAAGCGTAAAGCTGCAGATGGAGGTAGACAACGCATATTACTATGAGATGCTGAGCGAACTGATAGGGGATGAAATCAGCGGAGAATACCAGTTGATATCCAAGTTAAAAGAGCTTTCTTCCATGAAGAAGGAGTATGCAAAGGTGCTGAACGCGGTGCAGGCAGTCCGGTATAAGGGATATGGCGTGGTGACGCCGGAGCGCAGCGAAATCAGTCTGGCAAAACCGGAGCTTATCCGCCATGGCAATAAATTCGGGGTGAAAATCAAGGCGGAAAGTCCTTCCATACATATGATTCGCGCCAATATTGAAACGGAAATTGCTCCCATTGTGGGAACGGAGGAGCAGGCGCAGGATTTAATCCGCTATATTGCGGAAGCAGAGGACAATGAGAACGGTATTTGGGAAACCAATATTTTCGGAAAGACTGTGGAACAGCTTGTGGGGGATGGCATCACCGGAAAAATCGCCATGATTGGGGATGAGAGTCAGGTCAAGCTGCAGGAAACCATGCAGAAAATTGTCAATGACATGAATGGCGGCATGGTATGCATCATTATTTGATGAAATCAAGTATTAAAGTTTTATGAACCCTAGCCGCACAAGTAATATTGTGGTATAATTACAGTACGAAAACAGAAACTACGTATAGTACAAATCAGATGGGCGGAGGAGCAGATTTCGGGCTTAGCCGGATAAATGCTTCTTCGTCCTTTCACATACGGGCTTTGTGTCTGTGCGCACTTGGCACAAATTTGCATCCGGATGGTTTGTACAAAGACCGTGCGCAGAAACGGGGGTCAAGATGGACAAGGTATATGAGAAATTGCAGCGTTGCTTTCAGTGCGTCAGGGAGAAGGTGGATTTTGTGCCGAGAGTCGCGCTGATACTCGGTTCCGGACTGGGAGATTTTGCAGACAACATAAAGGTAGTGGCGGAGCTTCCCTATCATGAAATTGAAGGCTTTCCGGTATCGACGGTGCCCGGACATGCCGGAAAGTTTATCTTTGGCTATCTGGACGAGGTGCCCATCGTATGTATGAAGGGCAGAATTCACTTTTATGAGGGCTATGATATTACGGATGTGGTACTGCCGGTGCGGCTGATGAAGCTTTTGGGTGCGGAAATATTGTTTTTGACCAATGCCTCGGGCGGTGTAAATCCTGATTTTGAAGCGGGAGACCTTATGCTGATTACGGATCAGATTGCATGTTTTGTGACCAATCCGTTAATCGGACCGAATATAGAAGAGCTTGGAACCCGCTTCCCGGATATGACGGTTATCTATGACAGAGAATTGCGGGAACGGATCAAGAAGGCGGCCGAAGAGACCGGAATAACCTTGCGGGAAGGCGTTTACATCCAGCTTACGGGTCCTTCCTTTGAGTCGGCGGCGGAGGTTCGCATGGTGCGCACGCTGGGAGCTGACGCGGTCGGCATGAGTACGGCGGTGGAAGCGATTGCCGCAAGGCACATGGGTATGCGGGTGTGCGGCGTTTCCTGTGTGTGCAATCTGGCGGCGGGCATGACGCCAAATCCGCTGACGCACGAGGAGGTGCAGGAAGCGGCGGCAGGAGCGGCGCTTCGTTTTACGAAACTGTTACAGGAAAGTATCAGACATTTTTAATTCGCAGAGAAAAGCGCATCACGCAAACGGAGGAAGGCATATGAGGGAGGAAGGGAAAAAGGAACTGATAAAAGCGGCGTTAGCGGCAAGAGAGAGGGCGTATATTCCCTATTCCGGCTATGCGGTCGGCGCGGCCGTCCTGACGGAAAGCAATCGGATATACACTGGCTGCAATGTGGAGAACGCTTCATACGGTGCGACAAACTGCGCGGAGCGGACAGCCATTTTTAAAGCTGTCAGCGAGGGTGAAAGAAAATGCATGGCAATTGCCATAGCGGGAGGCAAAAAGGGAAAAGAGCCTGTGGATTATGCGCATCCCTGCGGTATCTGCAGGCAGGTTATGCGGGAATTTGGCGGAGAGGATTTCATCGTACTTGTGGCAAAGTCGGAAGACGATTATAGGGAATATACTCTGAAAGAGCTGCTTCCCTATGGATTTGGGGGTGAAAATCTTTTATGAATATCAGATTATACAATGCACGGATCCTGACGATGGAGCCGGACAGACCCATTTTTGAAGGGGAAATCTGGATTAAAAATGAAAGAATTGTCTATGTCGGGGAAGAGAAGGTGCTGAAAAGCTTTGAGGAGGAGAAGCAGGCGTTACAGATCCACTGGGATAAAGAGGTAGACTGTGAAGGAAATCTGCTCATGCCGGGCTTTAAAAATGCACATACACATTCCGGCATGACGGCATTCCGCTCCTATGCCGACGACCTGCCTCTTCAGAAGTGGCTTACGGAAAAGATTTTTCCCATGGAAAAAAAGCTTACGGGGGAAGATATCTGTTATCTGGTAAAGCTGGCTGTTTTGGAATATCTGACCAGCGGTATTACGGCGATATTTGACATGTACCTTATGCCTGCGATTACAGCACATGCCTGCATGGATATGGGGATGCGCTGTGTCCTGACAAGCGGACTGAATAACTTTACTTCTTCGGTAAGGGCGATGGCGGAGGAATACGACAAATGGAACAATACCTCGCCTCTTGTCAGTTATCAGCTTGGTTTTCATGCAGAATATACCTGCTCCAAGGAGCTTTTAAAGAAGGTGGCGTCTCTGGCAAACAGGCTGCAGGCTCCGGTTTATACCCATATGAGCGAGACGAAGGCGGAGGTTATGGAGTGTAAGAAAAAGTATGGCATGACGCCGACGATGTTTTTGGATTCTCTGGGGCTATTCCGGTTTGGCGGCGGCGGTTATCACTGTGTCCATATGTCTGCTGACGATATGCGCGTTTTTATCAAACGTGGGATGTATGTGATTACGAACCCGGGCTCCAACACGAAGCTTGCCAGCGGCATTGCGCCTGTTGCGGATTATATGAAAAAATCCATTCCGGTAGCAATCGGCACGGATGGTGCGGCGAGCAATAACTGTCTGGATATGTTTCGGGAAATGTTTCTGGTGACGGGGCTTGCCAAGCTAAAAAATAAAGATGCGGCATGTCTGGATGCGGCATCGGTGCTGAAGATGGCGACGGTCAATGGGGCGCAGGCCATGCACTTAAAGGATGCGGACGTGCTGGCGGAGGGAAAGCTGGCAGATATCATTATGATAGATTTGAAACAGCCCAATATGCAGCCGATTCACAATATTGAGAAAAATATTGTGTACAGCGGCAGCAAGCAGAATGTAAAAATGACCATGATTGGCGGGCGCATCCTGTATATGAACGGAAGTTTTTATGTGGGCGAGGAGCCGGCATCCATCTATAAAGAGACAGAAAGGATTGTAAACCGCCTGATAGGATAAGCGGTCTGCAAAAGAGCGAAAAAATGGAATATCTGGTTTTTGGAATCGTTGTGGCGGCTCTGGTGGCAGCGATACTGGCAAAAGGGGTGTATGACGAGTATAAGGACAGAAAAAAGCTGATTGGCCACTTGAGGAATGAGTATGGAGAGTTACAGAAAAGAGAATACAGACCGGAGCAGTATGCCACCATCCCGGGATATTTTTCCAAGCATCCTGCAGAGGGACAGCTCGATGACATCACATGGAACGATCTAAGCATGGATGATGTATTCAAGAGTATAAACGATACGTATTCCTCCGCCGGTGAAGAGGTTCTTTACCATACGCTGCGGACGCCCTGCTTTGAGGAGGGGGCGCTTTCCCATCTGGAGGAACTGATACAGCATTTTTCAGACCATACAGAGGAGAGGGTAAAGCTGCAGGTTCTGCTTTGCCGTCTGGGGCGGACAGGCAGATTTTCCATGTATAATTATCTGGAGCATTTGGATTTGCTGGGAAACAGGAGTAATGTAAAGCATTGGATACTGAATCTGCTCTATATTCCCTGCATTGCGCTCTGTGTATTTCTCCCATCCTACGGCGTGCTCTGTCTGGTGGCATTGATGCTTTATAATATTCTGAGCTACTTCAAGGAAAAAGGCGAGATAGATCCGTATATTACGAGCTTTGCCTACGTTATGCGCCTGCTGGATACGGCAGGAAAAGTGGAGAAGCTGCATCTTGAGGCAATCGGCACAGAAACAGAGGTAGTGCGCGAGCACAGAAAGAGGCTGGGCAAGTTTAAGAGGGGTTCCTTCTGGCTGATGTCTGCGGGAAGAATGTCCGGCGCCGGCAATCCGCTGGATATTCTGCTGGACTACTTGCGGATGGCGTGCCATATTGATTTGATAAAATTTAATTCCATGCTGGCGCAGGTGCGGGAGCGAACTGCGGATGTGGACATGCTGTTTTACACGCTGGGCAGTCTGGAGACGGCGATATCCATAGGCGCTTACAGAAAATCCCTAAGCGGCGGCTTTTGTGTTCCGGCGCTTGACTTTGCGGGCGGCAGGGAGCTTTGCGCCGTCAATCTGTATCATCCCCTGCTGGAAAATCCGGTTAAAAATTCCATCAGGGCGGACAAGGGCGTTCTGCTGACCGGCTCCAATGCTTCCGGCAAATCTACCTTTTTAAAGACGGTAGCCGTCAATGCCGTGTTTGCGCAGACCATTCACACCGTACTGGCGGATTCCTATGAGGGAGGCGTATACCAAATCTGCTCCTCCATGGCGCTTCGGGACGACATTGCCGGCGGCGAGAGCTATTACATGGTAGAAATCCGCGCCATCAAGCGTATTTTGGATTTGATTGACAAAGGAAAAAGGGTGCTGTGCTTTGTGGACGAGGTGCTCAGGGGAACCAATACCGTGGAAAGAATTGCCGCGGGAACGGAAATCCTCCTAAGCCTGACAGCAGGGCAGGCAATGTGCTTTGCGGCCACCCATGATGTGGAGCTTACGGGACTTTTGGAAAGTTATTATGACAATTACCACTTTGAAGAGGAAATTGTGGATGGCGATATCTATTTTAACTACAGGCTGTTAGACGGCAGGGCGACGACCCGCAACGCCATAAAGCTTTTGTCCGTGATGGGCTATCAGAAGGAAATCATTGAAAATGCGGAGCGGCGTGCGGAGAACTTTATGGAAGCGGGAAAGTGGTCATAGCTGATACAGTAAGGCGGCATGGCAGCATAAAAGAAAGGCATGGTACAAAAATGAAGGTAAAGCTGTATACGGACGGTGCGGCAAGGGGAAATCCCGACGGACCGGGCGGTTATGGAGCCATTTTACAGTATGTGGATACAAAAGGTGTTTTGCATGAGAGGGAGTTCAGTGCGGGATACAAAAAGACCACCAATAACCGCATGGAGCTGATGGCAGTTATTGTAGGGCTTGAGGCGTTAAACCGGCCCTGCGAGGTGGTTGTGGTTTCGGACTCCAAATATGTGACGGATGCCTTTAACCAGCACTGGATAGAAGGCTGGCTGAAAAATAACTGGAAAACCAGCACGAAAAAACCGGTCAAGAATGTGGAGCTCTGGCAGCGGCTTTTAAAGGCGGCAAATCCGCATAAGCTGTGTTTTGAGTGGGTAAAAGGGCATGACGGGCATCCGGAAAACGAGCGCTGTGACAAACTGGCGACAACTGCGGCCGACGGCGATATACTGCTTGACGACGACGGCGGTGACTTGGTATACTGTTAGTAAGGTTTGATAGAAATTAAAAAGTAAAAGACTTAAGATGGAGGTTTCATATGATAGCGATTGTGAATTCATTTCTTAGTTACCTGCTTTTATTTGTTGTGATGGCAGCGATTGCCGGAACAGGCATTTTTGTAGGGATTACCTTGCGGAAAAAGAAAAATCTGTCGGAGGAAACCAAAACTGTGGACGAAGCGCAGTAAAAGCGGAAGAAAAAATGTTTTAAGGTGCCGTGCAAACGGCACTTTTTCGCTTTGCGGGAAAGGAAAAGCTATGCGTTATGATGTCATACTCTGGGATGTGGATGATACCCTTCTGGATTTTCCCTATTCACAGAAAATGTCCTTGATAAGGACGGCGGAAAAACTGGGCGTAACCGTGACGGAGGAAATGGTTGCCCGCTATGCTGCCATTAACGAAGGGTGGTGGAAGCGGCTGGAAAAGGGAGAGGTCACGAAACAGCAGCTCCTAACAGGACGCTTTCTCGACTGGTTTGCGGAATATGGTATTGTCTGTGAAAATGTGGACGAGTTTCGGGATTATTATGAAAGCGGGCTGGGGCAGATTTTTCGGTATCGGGACGATTCGCTGCAGGTTTGTAAGGCGCTGCAGGGAAAGTGCCGTCAGTTTGTGGTGACAAACGGGGTAACGGCTCCACAGCTTTCCAAATTGAAGCTTTCAGGCTTTTTTGAAATTATGGAAAACATTTTTATTTCCGAGCAGCTTGGTGCACCGAAGCCCCAGCGACTCTTTTTTGACCGTGTTCTGGAGACGATGCCGGAGGTGGCAAGGAGCCGTGTCCTGATTGTGGGAGATTCCCTGAGCAGTGATATGCGGGGTGGAAACAATGCAGGCATTGCGACCTGCTGGTACAATCCAACCGACCAGATTAACACCACGGAAGTGGAGACGGATTTTATCATACGGAATTTAAAAGAGGTTATTGCAATTGTGGAGGGATAAGTTTGAAAGTTCCTTTCAAACTCATCATTGATGCAGTATCGCAGGCAATGCCTGCAATATGCGGAGGTGTAAAATGGCGAAGTCGGCAAATCAGAAACTGAAACTTTTTCATATTTTACGGATATTGGAAGAGAATACGGATGAGGAACATGTGTTAAGCACGCAGGAAATCATTGAACGGCTGGCGAAGGAAGATATCAGGGCGGAAAGAAAGAGTATATACGACGATATGGAGTGCTTGATTTCGTTTGGCTATAATATTATACAAAAAAAGGGCAGGACGGGAAGCGGCTATTATCTGGCGGACAGAGATTTCGAATTGCCGGAATTAAAGCTTTTGGTGGATGCAGTGCAGGCCTCGCGGTTTATAACCGCCAAAAAGAGCAGGGATCTGATTCAGAAGCTGGAAAAGCTGGCAAGCCGGCATCAGGCGGTGCAGCTTCATCGCCAGGTGTATGTGGCGGGGCGCGTCAAAACGGAAAATGAAAGAATCTATTACAATGTGGACACTATATATACAGCCATTGCGGAGAATGTATGCATTTCTTTTACTTATCTGGAGTGGGAGCTGTCCAAAGCGTTAAAGCCCAAAAAAGACGGCAGAAAGTATCAGGTAAGCCCGTGGGCGCTGATTTGGGAGGATGAAAACTATTATTTGGCAGCCTACGACAGCGAAGCGGGGCTTTTAAAGCATTACCGTGTGGACAAAATGGGAGATGCCGAGTTGACGGATAAGGCGCGGGAGGGCAGGGAGCAGTTTGACAAGCTGAATCCTGCGGAATATACCAAGCAGACCTTCGGCATGTTCGGTGGCGAAGAAGAGACGGTCACACTGGAATTTGAAAATCGTCTGATTGGTGTGGTGATGGATCGGTTTGGCAGGGACACGGCTATCAGGAAGCAGGAAGACGGCAGATTCCGGGTGCGGATAAAATGCCATGTCAGCGGCCAGTTTTTCGGATGGCTTGCCGGGCTGGGGAGCGGTGCAAAAATTGCAGCGCCCAAGGAAGTGAAGGACAGATATAAACAATGGCTGTCCGATATCCTGAAAGAGCAGGACAGACCGCCGCAGGAAAAGTCTATATAGAAATGCTACAAATTTGGAGTTATAAATTTGGTAAATATTACAGAATGCAGAGATTGACTTTTGATGTTGATTCTCTTATACTGAAAATACACCGCTAAATATTGGGTGCAAAAAGAAAACAATACTATATATAGTGGATTTTGACAGGCGTGTCGCCGGTTGTCAGTGATAACCGCGCTGCCTGAAATAAATCCGGAAGGGAACAAAATGAGCATTGCAGTAGAACAGGCAGGCGAGGACACTTTGGATTACGGCGCCGAATACAAGACAAAACAGGACGTTAAAGTGATTAAAAAGGACGGGAGCAAGGAATCCTTCAATGTACAGAAGGTGGTAAATGCTGTCGGCAAAAGTGCGTACCGCGCTCTCACCAAATTCACGGAGGAAGAGAAGAGGCATATTTGTCAGTATGTGGTAGATAAAGTGGACGAGCTTGAACAGGAAGAGATTCCGATTCCTGTCATGCATAATATTGTGGAAAGCGCTTTGGAGCAGGTAAAGCCCATTGTGGCAAAGAGCTACCGCGACTACCGGAACTATAAGCAGGATTTTGTGCGCATGCTGGATGATGTATACAAAAAGAGCCAGTCCATCATGTACATCGGGGATAAGGAGAATGCCAATACCGATTCCGCACTGGTTTCTACCAAGAGGAGTCTGATTTTCAATCAGTTGAACAAAGAACTGTACCAAAAGTTTTTCATGACGACAGAGGAAATACAGGCTTGCAGGGATGGCTATATTTATGTGCACGATATGTCTGCCAGAAGGGATACTATGAACTGCTGTCTCTTTGACGTGGAAAATGTGCTTTCCGGCGGTTTTGAGATGGGTAATATCTGGTACAATGAGCCGAAGTCTCTGGACGTGGCGTTCGATGTTATCGGCGATATCGTACTGAGTGCCGCAAGCCAGCAGTACGGCGGGTTTACGGTGCCGAGCGTGGACAATATATTGGAGCCTTATGCTGAGAAGTCCTACAACAAATATCTGGAAAAGTACGCGCGTCTGGGCATTGGGGAAGAGGCGGCAGAAAAGGAAGCCTATGCGGATGTAGTGAGAGAGTTTGAACAGGGCTTTCAGGGCTGGGAATATAAGTTTAATACGGTGGCAAGCAGCCGCGGCGATTATCCCTTTATCACAGTTACAGCCGGCACCGGCACGGGAAGATTTGCCAAGCTGGCAACCATTTCCATGCTGAATGTGAGAAGACGGGGACAGGGAAAAAAGGAGTGCAAGAAGCCTGTGCTGTTCCCTAAAATCGTGTTCTTATATGATGAAAACCTGCATGGACCCGGAAAGCCATTGGAAGATGTTTTTGAAGCAGGCGTAAAGTGTTCTGCCAAGACCATGTATCCTGACTGGTTAAGTCTGACCGGAAAAGGTTATGTGGCAAGTATATATAAACAGTATGGAAAAATCATTTCTCCGATGGGATGCCGCGCATTCCTTTCACCCTGGTATGAGAGAGGCGGTATGCATCCGGCGGACGACAAGGATGTGCCTGTATTTGTGGGACGGTTTAACGTTGGTGCGGTTTCCCTGCATCTGCCCATGATTCTGGCAAAGGCAAGGCAGGAGAGCAAGGATTTCTATGAGGTACTGGACTATTACCTGAACTTGATTCGTCAGCTTCATATCCGTACCTATGCTTATCTGGGAGAGATGCGTGCTTCCACCAATCCGCTTGCTTACTGCGAGGGCGGTTTTTTAGGCGGGCATTTAAAGCTGTCCGACAAAATCAAACCTTTGTTAAAGGCAGCGACGGCAAGCTTTGGCATCACGGCGTTAAATGAACTGCAGATGCTCTACAACGGAAAGTCTCTGGTGGAGGACGGGCAGTTTGCACTTGAGGTAATGGAGCATATCAATGCCAAGGTGAATGAATATAAAGAGAAGGATGGCAATCTTTACGCTATTTACGGGACGCCTGCGGAGAATCTCTGCGGACTGCAGATAAAGCAGTTCAGAAATAAGTACGGCATTGTGGAAGGCGTTTCGGACAGAGAATATGTGAGCAATTCCTTCCACTGCCATGTGACGGAGGATATTACGCCGATTCAGAAGCAGGATTTAGAAGAGCGGTTCTGGAATCTGAGCAATGGCGGCAAGATACAGTATGTGAAATATCCCATTGATTACAATATGGAGGCGATTAAGACGCTGATAAGAAGAGCCATGGATATGGGCTTCTATGAGGGCGTAAATCTTTCTCTGGCTTACTGTGATGACTGTGGACATCAGGAACTGGAGATGGATGTGTGTCCCAAGTGCGGCAGCCGTAATCTGACTAAGATAGACCGTATGAACGGTTATCTGTCTTATTCACGGGTGCATGGCGATACCCGCTTAAATGAGGCAAAAATGGCGGAGATTGCCGACAGAAAGAGTATGTAAAGGAAAGAAATCAATGAGATACCATAATATAACGAAGGACGACATGCTGAACGGAGACGGGCTGCGGGTAGTGCTTTGGGTGGCAGGTTGTACCCATTGCTGCGAAAAATGCCAGAATCCGGTGACGTGGGATCCAAACGGGGGGCTTTTATTTGATGAAAGCGCCAAACAGGAAATTTTCGAGCAACTTGACAAAGACTACATATCAGGCATTACGTTTTCCGGCGGAGACCCGCTCCATCCGGCGAACAGATTTGATGCCAGAACCCTGATGGCAGAGATAAAGGACAAATATCCCGCTAAGACAATCTGGCTCTATACCGGAGATTCTTGGGAAGAGATTTATCAATACCCGCTGATGGAATATGTGGATGTTGTGGTTGATGGCGAGTTCCACATCGAGGAGCTGGACCCGAAGCTTTTATGGAAGGGTAGTAAAAACCAGCGGGTTATCAATGTAAAGAAAACGCTGGCACAGGAGAACCCGGAGATTCCGATACTGCATTGCGGGGACTATCAGGAATCGGATGTTTTACGGCAGACGGAAGCAGATTTGCAGAGCAATAAGTTATGTGGTATATGAAAAACAGAAAGGGAAGATATGCAGAGGGTAGCACAGTTTTTTAAGGTGAGCCGGGATAAGTTTCTTCAGGTGATGAAGGAGGATTTTCCGGAATATACAGAAGAGGATATGATAGATATTTATGAATCCATAGAGCTTCCGGCACGCGCCACAAAGGGAAGCGCCGGTTATGATTTTCACGCGCCCTTTGCTTTTTCACTGCCGCCCGGCAGCACCATCCGAATCCCGACCGGCATCAGGGTGAAAATCAACGACGGCTGGGTGCTTAAGCTCTATCCCAGAAGCGGGCTTGGATTTAAGTACAGGCTGCAGCTCAACAATACGGTGGGAATCATTGACAGCGACTATTTTGAGTCGGATAACGAAGGCCATATTCTTGCAAAAATAACCAATGATTCCAACGAGGGGAAAACGTTGGAGATAGGTGCGGGAAGCGGATTTATGCAGGGGATTTTCGTGGAGTACGGTATTACCTTTGACGACGAGGCGGAAGGAAAGCGCAACGGCGGCTTCGGGAGCACGACAAAACAATAAGAATATGAATAGAAAACTTCTTTTTCGGGATACTAATTTTTAGTAAATTTTGAAGAAGGAGTTTTTTTATGGATATAGAGGAAAAGAAGGGACAGATGACGGCTTCCCTGCGGGAAAATATGGCCTATATGAACGGAAGGCTGGCAGTGGATGTAAGTTTTGATTTGGTTTACAGAGTAATCCATGTAGGCGAGCGGGAGGCATGTATCTACTTTGTGGATGGTTTCTGCAAGGACGAGCTGATGCAGAAAATGCTGCAGTATTTCATGGACATCACAAAGAAGGAAATGCCCGCGGATGCCCATGAAATGAGCAAATGCTGTGTACCTTATGTAGAGGTGGATTTAAAGGATAAGTGGGATGATATCATTGTAAGTCTGCTGTCAGGTGTGTTTGTCCTCTTTATTGACGGCTACACGCAGGCAATTCTGATTGATTCCAGAACCTATCCGGCAAGAGATGTGTCTGAGCCGGACAAGGATAAAGTGCTTCGTGGCTCCAAGGACGGTTTTGTAGAAACGATAGTTTTTAATACGGCGTTGGTCAGAAGGCGTATCCGTAGCGCGGAACTTCGCATTGAGATGCTGAATGCAGGGAAGAGCTCCAAAACAGATATTGCGGTCTGCTACATGGCTTCCCGTGTGGATCAGAAGTTTCTCACAGAAATAAAAAACAAGATTCAGAATATAAAAGTGGATGCACTGACCATGAATCAGGAGAGTCTGGCGGAGTGCCTTTATAAAAGGCGCTGGTTCAATCCTTTTCCCAAGTTTAAGTATACGGAGCGTCCGGATACTGCAACCGCGCAGATACTGGAGGGCAATATCGTGATACTGGTGGACAATTCGCCTTCCGCCATGATTCTGCCCACTTCCGTTTTTGACATGGTGGAGGAAGCTGACGATTACTATTTTCCGCCAATTACGGGAACCTATCTGCGGCTGTCACGCTTTTTGATTGCGCTGCTCACTTATTTTATGACGCCAACTTTTTTGCTGCTGATGAATAACAGGGAGTATATACCGGAAGCGTTTCAGTTTATTGTGCTGAAGGATACGGAGAATATTCCGCTTATCTGGCAGTTTTTGATACTGGAGCTTGCCATTGACGGTCTGCGCCTTGCCGCCGTCAATACGCCAAGCATGTTAAGTACGCCCTTATCCGTCATGGCAGCGTTAGTGCTGGGTGAGTTTTCAGTAAACAGCGGGTGGTTTAACTCGGAGGTGATGCTCTACATGGCCTTTGTTGCCATCGCAAATTACACCCAGTCAAATTACGAACTGGGATATGCGCTGAAATTTATGCGCATTCTGACGCTTCTTCTGACAGCGTGGTTCGGCCTGTGGGGTTATATCGGAGGCGTAGTCATCTGCATTACTGCCATTGTCTCCAATAGGACGATATCAGGAAAAAGCTATATCTATCCGCTGATTCCGTTTAGTTGGAAGAAAGTGGCGGTTCGGATGCTTCGGCTGCGGATGCCGGAAATGCGAAATGAGAAGTAGACTGTTTGCGGCAGTCATTTAGTATATAGCAAGGGACGCCCGGGCAGAAATCTGTTCCCGAATGCGCCACGCTTTCGCTCGGAAAGAAGCGTAGTGGACGCTAAGCTCGAAAGAACCTCGCTAAGCGCCAACGCTTCTTAACGGGCTCCTTCGGGAACAGATTGCTGTCCGGGCTGTTGCNNNATGAAAGNCACAAAAGGNTNATATAAAGAAATANTANGCGAGTTAAAAANGAGNGNCAGTATTNTGNNNTGTCGCTCNTTTTTANTGTAATTTTANCAAGGTGATGGCGAAACGCCTATTTGCAATACAGGAAATGGGCAATATAGACAAAATAAGGGCGACTTGCCACTGCTTCGGAGCCNGTTTTTGNCTATATTGAACATTTCCGTNACTTGCAGAAGGTATTTTGCAATTACCTAATAATTTCGCCTTTTCAACTTAAATNCTAGATTGCATCAGCTAAATCAGCGGCTTTTTGGCAGCCATCGGTCTTGGCAATATCGCCAACGTTCAGGACGCCGGGAATTANGACTTCGCCTACTACTTTCCATTTGTTCAGAGCAGCCATACGCTCAATGGGAATACGGACGCCGTCCATAACGGACATATCATCTTCCTCACAACANGTAATCAGCGCACACTCTTTTCCTGCGATGTCNTTGCCGCCGACAACCAGNGAAAAGATGCGGTCAATGACACCTTTCATCTGTGCCGGAATAGAGTACCAGTAAACAGGGGTGGTAAATACGATNGCGTCAGCTTCCAAAATGGCTGGGGCAATGGTATTGAAATCATCATCAAAGGTACAGGCTTTTCCTGTGGAAAAGCAGGTTTCACAAGCCCGNCANCCANCCACTTNTTNNAATGCGGCNTCAAAACGNGTNACANTGTGTCCCTTTGCNTCGGCNGCNTTNATGAAAGCGTCTGTCATNGCAAAACTGTTTCCGTNTTTTCGGGGACTGCCNGTNATTACNACTANNTTNTTACTCATTAGATTGNTCCTCCTTATTTCAATGGGATTGACTTTACCCATGCCTGATATTATAATNTTAGCAAGAATGAAAACAAAATCAAGTACGCACATNTAAGTGCGATACTTACANTTNAGTTATATACTTACCAAAAGGAGAGTNTAANATGANNNAACGCTGTATTGCAAATGAATGTCTNGAAACAACNGGTTTTAGCTATACCTTATCACTAATCAATGGGAAATATAAAATGACTATTTTATATACGCTGATGGAGTTTGGGGTGGTACGTTTTAATGAAATGAAAAAGTATATCAGCGAAATCTCATATAAAACATTAAGTTCCACTTTGAAGGAGCTGGAAGCAGACCAGTTGGTTCATAGAGAAGAATATCCGCAAATTCCGCCTAAGGTAGAATACAGCCTGACAGAGCGTGGAAAATCTTTAATTCCGATTTTAGACGGAATGTGTGAGTGGGGAGCTAAAAACAGGTTGTAAAAACAGCGTTATATGCGTTCNGAGTACGGNACAAAATATTGACAACCCCCTTTTTTATCAATATACTGTACANGAAAGCAAATATCCTTTTGAACAGGAACGAAAGAAATGGAGGTCTTTATATGGCAGCATTTAAAATTGTAACGGACGCTACCGCGGATTTGCCGCAGGAATATTTGGAGGANCATGATATTGCCTGCATGCATATGGGCTATACGATTGGTGGNGAAGTGTATGGCGGAGAGACCGGAAAACTGATGGACTGGAAGGAATTTTATGCGCTGATGCGCGCGGGTGACATGCCAAAGACCTCACAGATTAATCCGGAAGAGTCCAAAAGCCATTTTGAAACATATCTGGCGGAGGGAAATAAAGAGATTCTTTATCTTGCGTTTTCTTCAGGGCTCAGCGGCACCTATAACAGCGCCCGCATAGCGGCGCAGGATGTGATGGAAGAGCATCCCGNCTGTAAAATTATAGTCATCGACTCCCTNTGTGCTTCGATGGGNGAAGGNCTTTTTGTNCACANNGCNGCGGAGATGAGAGAAGCNGGAAAAAGCATGGAAGAGACGGCAGCATGGCTTGAGGAGCATGTGCAGAATTTTGTCCATATTTTTACTGTCGATGATTTGAATCANTTATANAGGGGNGGAAGAGTCAGTAAGACGGCGGCTGTCATCGGAACGATTGCGGGTATTAAGCCGGTGNTGAACGTAGATGAAGAGGGACANCTGATTCCGATTGAAAANGTCAGGGGACGGAANAAGTCTCTGTTAAAGCTGGTAGATTATATGGAAAAGNNGATGGGCAGCTATCAGGAAAAAAACGACATTATCTTTATCAGCCACGGCGATGCCGAAGAGGATGCGCAGTTTGTGGCAGATGAAATCAAACGTCGTTTTGGAATCGAAAAGTTTCTGATAAGCCCGATAGGACCTACTGTCGGCGCACATTCCGGTCCGGGGACCATCGCCCTGTTTTTTATGGGCGAAAAGAGATAGAAAGTGCGCCCTATATGTATTACCAGCTACGGACAAATTTATCGATATAGTTGTCCAGGCATTGTTCGATAACCCGAACAGCTTCTTCGCGGTTGCCCTTTTCGTTGACAGCGGTGGTTTTATTTTCAAGCGCCTTGTATACGGTAAAGAAATGCTCCATTTCGTCGATAACGTGAGAGGGCAGCTCGGAGATGTCCTGATAAGTGTTGTAGTTGGGGTCGTTAAAAGGAACGGCAATGATCTTTTCGTCCTTTTTGCCGCCGTCGAGCATGGAGATAACCCCGATGGGATACGCCCTTACCAGTGTAAGCGGTGCTACCGGCTCAGAGCAGAGCAGAAGCACGTCCAAAGGATCGCCGTCGTCGCCGTATGTACGGGGAATAAACCCATAGTTGGCTGGATAGTGGGTGGAGGTATAGAGGATACGGTCCAAAATAATATAACCGGTTTCCTTGTCAAGCTCATATTTGTTTCTGCTTCCTTTCGGAATTTCAATCACACAGATAAAATCTGTCGGCTTTATCCGCTTTACATTGATGTTATGCCATATATTGCCGTTCATTGCGTTCATGGTTCGTATGCCTTTCTTGAATCCGCTTTCTGCGGTGTGGTATTTTACATGAGCCTGAGAAAAGTCCCATCTCATTTTAAATTATTATAGCATCTTGAAAGCGATTGTAAATATAAATATTTTGTATTAGGAACGTTTTTTTCGATAGAAATATAAAACAGCAGACAGGGCGGATATGCCAAGTGCTATTTTAGTGATGGTGGAATAACGTTTCAGGACGATGGCTATAAATATCCAGGATTCTCCAAGCAGACTGCCAAGCATGACGAGCACGGTATTCCAAAGCAGGCTGCCCGCGGTGGTGTACAGCAGGAATTTCACCTGATTCATTTCACTCATACCGGCGGGAATGGAAATCAGGCTGCGGAGAATGGGAACCAAACGACAGAAAAAGACTGCTTTGCATCCCTTGTTTTCAAACCAAACGGCAGCGTTTTCAATATCCTCTGCGTTCAGATGGAGCAGTCTGCCGATTTTGCCGGAAACAATGCGCATAAGTCTTTCTTTGTTTAAAAGCTTTCCTATGTAGTAGAGAATAATGGCGCCAAGCAAAGAGCCGAGTGTGGAAAACAAAATGACGCCGGACACGCTCATGGGGGTGCAGGTAGTTAAAAAACCGCCCATGGTCAGAATGACTTCGGAGGGAATGGGGGGAAACAGGTTTTCAATGGTAATCAAGAAGAAGATGCCGGGATATCCGAATTTACCCATAAGGGAAACGATAAATTCCTGCATAAGTCTGCTCCGCAATCTTTTTTACCCTATAGTATATTCATCGGATGTCCGATTTCAGAACCTAAATGGACGGCAGTGGAAGAGCGTATTTTGACAAAATGAAAGTGCGGGACAGCCTCAATGACCGTCTCGCACTCTGATAATGTTTTTTATTTATTCTGGCAGCCGCAGTTTGGCTTATCCATGCCTGATACCGTGTCAAAACCGGGATTGAAGGCATAGAAGTTTTTGCTGTTCAGCTTATCCTGTGTAATCCGAAGCGCTTCACCGAAACGGGAAGATGGAAGTAAATCAGCCCGCCATATGAAGCAGTTTTTCCAAATCTGCAATCAACTCCTTAGAGTAGTGTTCAGCGTCCCTGCACAATTGTTCTGCCTTGAAATAGTCAGATCTGCTAAGTGCATTGATAACGTCGGCGCCAAATTTGTGGAACCTTTTATGTTTGTCGCCTAAACCGTTCCAAATAGGGAGCATTTCCGGCATCTTTGGCGTCATGGCATAATAGAAGTGACCAAAGCCGCATTTGGAGGAATCAAGCTGAAGCGGCGTAATGGTGCGTGTCTGCGCCATCTTTTGTAAATTACCAAGCCATGTGCGGTGGGCGGAGATAGCGTTGCTGACATATTTTGCAAATTCCTGATTTTCCAGATGGAAGAAGGCATCGTCCGTCATAGAACCCATCTGCTTTACCGTTTCGTCCAAGGTCTTTTCTATTTCTACAACAGGCTTTGTTGCATTTTTTAAATCGTTGCCGACAGTCTGCATAAATTCGGTGCTGCTCCGCAGTTGTTCCTCCATCTGATCCATGGAACTGCTAAGCTCCTCGCTGACGGCGGAGAGAGAACTCATGGAATCATTAATCATGGCAATGTGCTTTTGGTTTTCATCGTTCAGTGCCCATACGTTTCCGATTTTTTCGGTCATGGAATCCAGTGCGTTGATGGTGTTTGCCGCACTGGAAACACTCTTCTGGGAAGCATTTTTTATGCCCTCGATAAACTCGCCCATATGGTCTGTCAGTTTCTGGGTTTCCCCTGCCAGACTGCGGATTTCGTGAGCGACAACGGCAAAGCCCTTGCCGGCCGTACCTGCTCTTTCTGCTTCAATGGAAGCATTCAGCGCAAGAAGATTCGTCTGAAGGGAGATGGTGTTGATGTCGGCAATTACGCTGTTCATGCGGCTGATTATCTGGAATAAGGAATCCAAATCCTTCTGCATTTCCTGTGAAACGACGATTGCCTGAGCGGAAAGGTCCTTGATGTAGGTCAGCTCGTTCTGGCTGGTTTCTATCTTTTTATAAACCTCTGCTGTTTCTTCAGAAGCACGTATAATCGTATGTGTCAGTTCTTCGTGCTGGTTGCTTGATATGCCGGAAGAACTGCCGGAGCTGCCGAAAATAGTTTCCGTCGCCCGCGCCACGCTGTTGGAAATATCCATGATCTTTTCAGTCTGATGCTGCATGGTTAAATCAAGGGAGCTGATTTGCATAACTGCCTTGATGTTTTTCTCCAGAATTTCGACAAACTGTTGTCTGCCGGTTACAAGCCGCTGGTAGATACGGTTTAATTCCGGTTCTTTGGAATAATCGGCTGCTTTCAATTCGGAAACTGATTTCATAAGTACCGCTTTTTTTGTTTTGTGCCCCATTTGTCATCTCCTTTGTTGGTTTGATTGTTATAAACTTATAATAAGGAACTTTACGTGTTTTTGCAACTGATTTTTATGATGTGGTTTATTTTAACAGCGGTTTTAAATGTTCCATATGATTTTCATGCTGCTGTCCGCAATCCGGATGACCTCAATTAGTGTGTCAGCTACCGCCTGTCTGCCCTCAAAAGAGAGTGTTTCCCATGCAGTTACATGATTGGTTATCTGTTTTATTTTGTTTTCTGTACCTGTGGCATTTGCAGTAGCAATTTCTTCCAGTAAGGTTTTCCGTTCTGTATCTAATGCAGATATCTTTTGGTCGATGTACTTTATCAGAACATCGCTGGTTTCGGACACTTTGGAAAGAAGGTCTTCGATTTCTTCTTCAATCTGTGTCAGACGGATTTTCTTATGTATATTTTTTGACTCTCCTGAAAAGGCAGTGGCATAGGAGGGCAGAATTTCTTTGAGAACTGAAAACTCTGACAATCTTTCCTTGATTGCGCTAAGCATATATTCTTCCAGTACGTCAGCATAAATGGTGCAGCATGCACCTTTGCAATGCCCATGGTTTCCGGAACGGCTGCATACAAAATAGCGTTCCCATTTAGTCTTTGCCTTGCGGATGGTCAGGGCATAACCACAGTTTCCGCATTTTACCTTGCCTGCAAGCCATGAATTTTTCGATTTACAGGTTTTGGCGGACTGCCTGTTATGTAGACACCGCACACGGCAGGCTAGCCAGATATGTGAAGAGATAAAGCCTTTATGCGGTGCAAGGACAATTTCACCGGCAGCGGAAGAGGCGTTCTTGTAGAGATAACAGGCATTGTGGCCCGTGAAATCGACTGCCGGATTATAAATATTTACGCCCTGACTCTGAAAGAACCGGTATACGTCAATGTCAGCTTCCACATAAATGGGATTGCGGAGCATTTCGCTGATGCGGGCGGTATTCCAGTCTGCACCACGTAAGTTTTGAATCCGGTGTTCATGCAAGTACCGTACAATATCGCCGAGGGAATTATCCGTGTCCGCATACAGAGAATAAATCAGTTTGAGCTGTTCACTTTCCTCAAAAACTTCCTCATACATGGAAGTACGGACATTATCAATGACCGTGCTTGTCAGACGGTAGCCATAGGGAATACGTCCGCCCATGTAAAAGCCGCGCCTGCACCTCGCATAATAAGCGTCCGCCACGCGCTTTTGGATGGTTTCCCGTTCCAGTTGGGCAAATACGATACAGATATTCAGCATCGCCCTGCCAATCGGTGTGGACGTGTCAAATTTTTCTGTGGAAGAAACAAATTCTACGTGATATTTCTGAAATGTCTCCATCATGTTTGCAAAGTCCAGAATGGAGCGGCTGATACGGTCCAGCTTATATACAATGACACGCTTGATATTTCCCAAGCGGATATCCTGCATCATTTTTTCAAAGCCGGGCCTGTGGGTGTCCTTGCCCGAAAAGCCTTTGTCCGTATATGCAATACAGGCATCCCCGTGGGTTTCATACCTGCAATATTCAAGCTGGCTTTCTACGGATATGCTGTCTTTTTTTTCGATTGACTGCCTTGCATATAATGCGTCGTACATTGAGTATCTGTCTCCAAAAATTGTTTTGTAAAGAATTTACGCGTATTTTTTGAAAATAGAATAGAGTTTTGCGGAAATTTCCTGCCGGACTTCCTGTTCTGACTTTTTTTGGAAAGAGGGATAGATATTAGTGACTGTCAGCTTCATTTTGTCTCTGTATATTCGGGTATCGGGTGTGGGAGAGTTATCAGTTTTGGGCATAAACTTTCTCCTTTGGCGGTTTCCCTAAATTTTATGTGAAGTGGCAAGTACACTATAACGAAAGCAGTGCAAAAATGCCCTTTCAGAATTGTGTTCTTGATGAAAATGGTTTATAATGGTGCAGAAAGATCGTAATTTACAGCAGCCTCTCAAACTTGTTGTATGGCAATTGATTTTTTGTTATGCAACATACAAACAAAAGGTGTGTCTTATGAGCAATACAAATTATGATATCAACGTTATGCGCAATATTATTTTGGAGAGCCAGCACTTGCTAAAGAAAAGTTCCGGCAGTATAGAGGATATTGTATCGGACATTTGTGGATTACAATATGACCCAAATCCTACGATACATCTAAACCAATATATGATGCTTTGGAGCAGAAAAAAAGATTTTAAAACAGAACAATTGGATATTGCAGCTTATAAGGAATTTAAGGTTATCGAAACATGGACATTTAAGCGGAATATGTTTTTTGTAGCATCGAATGAATATTCATTATATAAGAATGCAACAAAAGGTATTGTGAGATGGGGATCTTCCGATGAAAGCTGGTTTGCAGCGGGAGATAGCCCTGAAATGCAAGCTGTAGAAAGGAAATTAAAAGAAAGTTTAATAGAATTCGATGGATTGACTGCTAATCAAATTTGGGAGAATTTAAATTTATCTTATGAATGGAATAAATATAGGCGAGAACATGACCAAAGCTATAATTTGCCTATATTCCGTGCTTTTTATAGATTAACTCGCAGAGGAGATCTTTTGACTTGCGGCAGAAATCCGGGAACTTTCAGGGAACCTGTTTATATTTTAAAAGAAAAGATAGGATTTCCCGATTGGACGAATGACTCCATTGATGAAAAACAGGCTATAAAGTGTATAGTTGAAAAACTAATAGCTTCATTAGGAGTAACTGATCCGGTTCATGTTTCTCATTTATCCGGGTTTAA
>JAAUZU010000007.1 GCA_014804445.1 Lachnospiraceae bacterium
TGTCTGTTCAGACACGCTCCCGCTCGGATAAAAACGCAGCGGTACGTAAGGCGCCACAACACGGCGCCTAAGTACCGGCGTTTTTAAACGGTCTGAACAGACATGCCACTCCGCTGCCGGCTGAAAATGGCAAAAGCCAACCATACAGCACCCACACCCCACATTTTTTCTATACATTCCGCTTTCGCAGAGGACTCCTCCGTGCCGCTGCAGTAAGTAACAGCCCGTGCAACAGTCTGTTCCCGCATCACCCATTAAGAAACGTCAGTGCTTAGCGAGGTTCTGTCGAGCTTAGCACTGCTACGTTTCTTGCTGAGCGAAAGCGCGGTGAAGCGGGAATAGACTGCTGCACGGGCGTCCCTTAGCCGGGTTCTTTCGAGCCTAATGTCCGCTACGTCTTCATTCTCCTTTATCAGTTCTGACGATTCTCAAATTAGTAACGGTCATTGTGTAAGGCACGCTTTCTTCGCACTTTCCGCAGTTGAAAACCAGAACCACATTTTTATCTGTCTCTTCTGTCATGGTAAAAACGTCTGAATAGTGCTGTGTTTCCTGCTTAAAATCTGCACTGCCCGATGCATATACGCCATAGGGAGTATAGTTCTGCTGGAAACAATAGGGCAGGGTAATATCTGTTGATGCCGAGTAGTCAAAGGAAATTTCATAAGACGCCCCCTGCTCCAGCGTAAGGCCGACATAACTTCCCTGAATATACCACGCCTCGGCTCCCGACTCCGTCACTTCTATCGACAATCCATCCGGAAGATATGTTACGACAGCTTTCGCATCCGAATTTACCCAGCATGACCATTTATCTACATCGGCGCACATGTTGTCGGTAGGTTCTTCCTCCTCTGCTGCCTGAGGGACATATTCCTCTCCTTTTGCGGTTGCAATCAGCATTCCCAGAAGATTCCTTTCCGATATTTCCAAGTTTCTCCGGCTGAATAGCTTGTATCCTGATCCGTTATCCCACCAGAAGCATTTGATTCCGTATTCCCTGCAGGTTTCCACATAATATTTTGCCCAGGACAGCCTATCCTCCGCATTTCCCTTGTCAACACATCCAAACTCCCCGATAATAACCGGAATTCCTTTCTGCACAAAACTGGCATACATATTGCTGAGATAACTGTCTATCGCTTCTTTACTCCAGGAAGTCGCCTCCGGAAATTCCTCTGCCGTGAAATAGTAGGGCTGATAGATATGCGCTTCCACCACCAGACTATTTTCTACTGAGTCGGTTGGCAGTACAAACCCTGCGGTTACCTGACTGTTTCCGCCTGCACAATACGTATTTACAATCAGGACTCTCTCTCCATTGTTTCCGCCGGAAGCCCGCACAGTATCCACAAAAAGCTGATTCAGCTCATTCACAATCTCCACTGCCCGGCTGTCCGGATTTACCCACTCGTTGTTATCATTCAAAATCTCATTGAAGCCTTCAAACAGCAAATGATCATCATAGTCTGCAAACCTTGCACTGATCTGTTCCCATATGGCAGTAAACATAGCTTTGTTTTCCTCGAGATTCGTATCGCTTGCCCTGAGCCAGCCATTGGCTCCCGTGTCATGATGTACATTGATAATGCAATACATATCATTATCAATCACATAGTCCACCACTTCCTGCACACGATCCATCCATTCCTCATCGATCACATAGTCGCTGTCCATATGATTATACCAGGTGACCGGAACTCTGACTGCATTGATGCCGTTGTCCCTGACCAAATCAATCAATTCCTGCGTTGCCTTTGGATTTCCCCATGCCGTTTCAGATGACAATCCCTCATTTTTGCCAAGTTCCGTACCGGAATAGCTGTCCAAAGTATTGCCCAGATTCCAGCCAAAATCAATGTTCTCCACAAAATCTGCTGCCGGATTTGAGACCATCGCAGAATCCGGTTCCGTGGTTTCCGTCTCGTCCGGTTCATTCACATTTGCATTCTGCTCCTCTGACGTCGGCTCCGTCTGCACAATCTCCGGCGTCTGTGCAGGTTCCTGCCCCTCTGCACCTGTACATGCCGTAAATCCAAACATTACCGCTGCCAGAAGACATCCTGTTATCATAACGGTTCTCTTTCTCATATTCCCTCCAACTTTAGCTTTTTCATGCTATCATGAAGTATATTTCCGGCTTTCCCAATGTTTCCTACTTTAATCGTACCTTTAAAAAATATCTGGGAGTTACGCCGCTTGCGTACCGTAACTCCCAGACAATGCATATTCCGCAATTAAAACGTATTTAAAAATCTCTCATAGTCTTCATACGTGACATACACGACTCTCTCCCCGAGATTGAGCCCGACTTCCATGCCCATCGGTGTATAAAAAACCACCAGGTAAGAAGTGTCCTTCAGCATATCAAGAATTTCCTGGTCGGAGTAGCCTGTCAGCGCTCCTTCGCCGTTTTCTTCAGCTTCACGCCTTCTGAAGTCAACTGCAAACGCCTCGTCAAGCCTTAGCAGCTCTGCATCCTCCAGCAAAGTCCCCGTCTCCAAATCAAAATTCATGCAAAAATAATTAATCATGGAGAACGGGTCATCCCCTAAATTCAAATATACATTTTCCACAAAAACCACGCTCAGAATTTTTTCGTCCATATAAGTGACATGGGAATTCACCTCAACATAAAAGGTAGAATCACTGCTCATATGCGGTTTGAACTCTTCCGTAAACAGATTATGAAAATAATCATAGTCATAATGAAGCGCCATGTTGATATAGTCTTCGTTCGGCACATCTCCCGATACAATCTGCGGATATTCCACAGCGAGAAGAACCTCCGCGCTGTCAGCGCTGTATATTTCTTCCCTAAAGGAAAGTTCATAGGACAAATCATCACGCAGGGCATTGTAGGGCCCTGAGTAGTAAGGCAGCGAAGCATCCTGCCCCTCTTCATTCCAATTCTCTTCCGTCACATCCAAAGTACGGTGAAAATAGGTAACAGCAGGCTTATTGGGGTCTTTGTCCTCCGCATCGGCGCTTTCGCTTTTCTCATCCGCTTCCTGCGTGCTTTCCTGTACAGTTTCCGTTTTCCCTTCTCTGCGGTCTTTCTCTGCCTTTTTTTCCGTCATGTCGCTCACAGCCGCCAGTATCACACCAACCAGACCCACAAGCACAATCGCCAGACAAATAAAATAGATAACCACTGCCGCCTTATTCTGCTTCGGCTTCGCCGGCGGAACTGAAGCACTTGCCTGATACATCTGTGGCGGGTAACTGCCTGCTCCGTACTGCATCTGTCCCTGCTGGGGATAGCCGCTGCCCATTCCATACTGTGTCTGCCCCGGCTGCTGCGGATAGCCGTTGCCTGCTCCGTACTGCGCCTGCCCCGGCCGCTGCGGGTAGCCGCTTCCTGCTCCGTACTGTGTCTGTCCCTGCTGCGGATAGCCGCTGCCCGCTCCATACTGTGTCTGCTGATACTGCGCCTGTCCCTGCTGCGGGTAGCCGTTACCTGCTCCATACTGTGTCTGCTGATACTGCGCCTGTCCCTGCTGCGGATAGCCGCTGTCTGCTCCGTACTGCGCCTGCCCCGGCTGCTGCGGATAGCCGCTGTCTGCTCCGTACTGCGCCTGTCCCTGCTGCTGCGGATAGCCGCTGCCTGCTCCGTACTGTGTCTGCTGATACTGTGTCTGCTGATACTGCGGCGTCGCCTGCACGTAGGGCTGTGCTCCCGCCTGACTCACTGCATTTGTATTCTGATAACCGCAGCTTTGGCATATGCCGTCTTTTGAAACAGCCCCGCATTTAGGGCAAAAGTCAAATCTGCTGTTTTCTTCCATTTCTCTCTCCACTCCGATTTATCAAGCAATCAGGCATCGCCTGAGCTGTGTCAACGCCGCAGCCGTCACACTTTCCCTGATTTTCATGCGGCTGCCGATAAAATGATATTCCTCTGTGTCAATTTTTCCGCACACGTAACAACTTATGTAGACAAGTCCGACCGGCTTTTCCGCGGTTCCGCCGTCCGGCCCCGCAATTCCGGTTATCGCGACAGCCACGTCCGCAGCAGCGGCTTCTGCCGCACCCTGCGCCATCTCCCGTGCCGTTTCACGGCTGACTGCGCCGAACTGCGCAAGCGTTTCTTCTTTTACATGAATCAGGTCTCTTTTTGCCTCATTTGCATACGTGACAAAGCCCGCCTTGAAAACTTCCGAAACGCCGGATACATTCACAAGCCTCGCCGCCAGCATTCCTCCCGTACAGGACTCCGCCACGGTCATGGTAAGTCCCTTTTTCAGCAGCATATCGACAACCGCTTTCTCCAGCGTAACCGCCTCGTCCGTCGTGTAGACGGCGCTTCCGAAACGTCTTTTCAGTTCCTCCACAAGAGGCGCGTTTAACGCCGCCGCTTCCTCCTCCGTCTTTGCCCTTGCCGTCACGCGGAAGTGTACCTCCCCCGTTTTGGCATAGGGCGCAAGCGTGGGATTCTCCTGCTTTTCCATCAAATCGGCAACTTTCGTTTCCGCACTGCTCTCCCCGATGCCGGTAAGCTTTACCGTAACGGAGGCAATCACATCGCCGCCCAATGTGCGCAGGTACGGCGCTACCTCTTCCGTAAACATAGGTCTTAACTCGTTCGGCGGTCCGGGCATAAGTACAATGCGCTTCCCATCCTTTTCCACTAAAATCCCCGGTGCCGTCCCATTGTGGTTCCTGATGGCTCTGCCGCCCTCGGGAATGAGCGCCTGCTTCCAGTTGTTTTCGGTTGGCTCCATGCCCCTTACTTTAAAATATTCCGCAATCAGCGCACGGGAAACCTCGTCCTCTATCAGTCCTGTTCCCAGCGCCTCCGCGGCCGCTTCCTTCGTCAAATCATCTTTTGTGGGCCCCAGACCGCCCGATAAGAGCACAATATCCGAGCGTGAAAGCGCTGTCTGTACCGTCTGTATCAGCCTTTCCCTGTTGTCGCCCACTACCGTCTGATAGTAACAGGAAAGCCCCAGCGCCGCGCACTGCTCCGCCAGAAAAGCGGCGTTCGTATTCACAATATTACCCAGCAAAAGCTCTGTTCCCACGCAAATCAACTCTACCGTCATCTTTACACCTTCTATTTTACATCCGACATAACGCCCTTGTTTTTCCACACGTAGTCAATCAGGGATATCACGGTAAGCGCCAGCGCAATCCACATGATAATATTTGTGACAAGCTGCAACTTTTCAATATTGGCAATCATCAGGCAGACCATAACAATCTGAAAGGTCGTCTTGAACTTGCCCCAGTAACTGGCGGCAATCACCACGCCCTTGTCGGAGGCTATCAGTCTGAAGCCGCTGATGATAAATTCACGGCTGATAATGAGAATCACAATCCATGCGGGAATGCGCCCCATCTCCACCAGACAAATTAACGCTGCGCAGACAAGCAGCTTGTCCGCAAGCGGATCCATGAATTTGCCGAAATTCGTTACCAGATTATATTTCCTTGCAATTTTGCCGTCCAGCATATCAGTCAGGCTGGCAATGATAAAAATGGCAAGCGCAATGTAATCCACATATTCCAAAATGCCGCCAAACAGGACTGTAATCCAGCCCCATTGATGAAAGTTACCCAAGAGCAGCAGCACAAAGGGAAGAATCAGAATCATTCTGAACACAGTGAGTTTATTTGGTAAATTCATACTCTATTTCTCCTATCAAATCATATTCATTGGAACCGGTCACTTTGACTTTCACAAAATCTCCGCTCATAAGCGTGGCATCTGCTGTAATAAAAAGATAGCCGTCCACATCCGGCGCATCCCTGTAGGTGCGCGCCACATAAGCATCCTCATCGGCGACCTTGCCCTCTATCATCACGGTAAGCGTTCTGCCCACCATATTTTCTGCCTTTGCAAAAGCAATCTCCTGCTGTAGCTCCATCAGCTCTGCGCGGCGCTCTTCCTTTAACTCCTCTTCTACCTGCTCTTCCATCAGCGCCGCCGGGGTATCCTCCTCCTGCGAGTAGGCAAACACGCCCAGCCTGTCAAACGCCATTTCCTCCACAAATTCCAGCAGCTCTTCATGCTCCCACTCTGTCTCCCCCGGGAATCCGCTAATCAGAGTGGTCCGCAGGCAGATATCGGGAATTTCCTCACGCAGCTTGGCGATAATGGCAATCAAATCCGCTCTCGTCGTGCGCCGCCCCATTCTCTTTAAAATAGTATCCGAGGAATGCTGTATGGGAATGTCCAGATAATGACAAATCTTAGGTTCCGATTTGATAACCGCAATCAGTTCACCGTCTATTTCTTCGGGATAACAGTACAAAATCCGAATCCAGTAAATATCCGGTATGGCCGCCAGTTTTTTGAGAAGCTTTGGAAGACTTTTTTTGCCGTATAAATCCACCCCGTACAGGGTAGTCTCCTGCGCCACCAAAATCAGTTCCCGCACGCCGGCCGCGGCAAGCTCCTCTGCTTCTTTTACCAGACTCTCCATGGGCACGGAGCGGTAACTGCCCCTGACCTTAGGTATCACACAGTAAGTACAGTGCTTGTCACAGCCCTCCGCAATTTTGAGGTAGGCATAGTGTCCGCCCGTGGTTACAATCCTCTTTTTCCCGTATACTGGCTCTGCATCGACAGCGCGGTAGTGCTCGCATTTCTTTCCCGCAAGCGCTTCTCTCACCGCCTGCACTATCTCGTCGATTGCCATGGTGCCCACCAGCGCATCCACCTCGGGAATCTCTTCCGAAATCTCCTGCCGGTAACGCTGTGCCAGACAGCCCGCCGCTATCAGCACCTTTAAATTGCCCTCTTTTTTCAGTTCCGCCAGCTCCAACAGGGTATTGATGCTCTCCTCCTTGGCGTCGCCGATAAAACAGCAGGTATTGACAATCGCAATCTCCGCCTCGTTTTCATCGTCCGTGAACGTATAGCCTTCGTCCCGAAGCAGCCCAAGCATCATCTCGGTGTCCACCAGATTCTTGTCGCAGCCTAAGGAAATAAAAATCAGCTTCATATGTGCTTTCCTTTTCTTATGGAACAAGAAAGAGAAATCCCGAATCCGGTCTTTCTCTTGTCTTCCTCTTTATGCCTGTTGCTCTTCTTCGTCGTTTATAATTTTGATTTTGCCGTCGTTCAACTCTTCCACTGCAACGGACAGAGGCTTTTTCCCACGGCCGTCAACCATCGGTGTATCGCCGCTGATAATCTGCCTTGCCCTTTTTGAAGTCGCCATAACAATGGAATACCTGCTGCTGACTACCGGCTCCTCTCCCGGCTCTACGTCCGCGTTAACTACCTTCATTAAATCGGTATAAGATGGATGTAACATATGATTTTATTCTCCTTTCGATAAATCACCTATCTCTTTTCTGATATCGTGAATCAATTGCGTATTTCTTGCTGTGGCGCTCTTTGCCGCCTGTACGATGCCATGGATTTGGGAAACGCAGGTCTGCAAATCGTCGTTGATTACAATATACTCGTAATCCTCCACGCCGTCTGCCTCGCCCGCGGCACGCATAAGCCGCGACTTTATTACCTCTTCCGTCTCCGTTCCTCTGCCCCGCAGCCTGCGCTCTAACTCGGCTGCAGAAGGCGGCGTCACAAACAGCGGCAGCATCTCGGGAAACATCTGCTTTACCTTTCGCATCCCCTGAATTTCAATCTCTAAGATGACGTCCTTTCCCTTTGCGAGCTGCTCCTCCACATAGTCGCGCGGCGTTCCGTAATAATTGCCACAATACTCAGCATACTCTATTAATCCGTTTTGTGCAATCTTTTCTTCAAAAGTTTCTCTTGTGGAAAAGAAATATTCCCTGCCATCCACCTCGCCCGGCCTCGGATTTCTGGTGGTCATGGAGATAGAAAGCGCATAATTGTCATACGTTTTCATAAGCTCCTTCATCAAAGTCCCTTTTCCCGCGCCGGAAAATCCGGAAAGCACAATCAGTATTCCTTTATTCATCTTCCTCGCCTCCTGACAGATTTTCCTCACCGGAGCCAGCCTGCGCCCTGCCCGCTATGGTTTCCGGCAAAAGCGCCGACANCACAATCTGGCTGTTTTCCATGACAAGCACCGACTTTGTCTTGCGCCCCTGTGTGGCGTCTATCGCCATGCCCTTCTCCTTTGCATTCTGCACCATGCGCTTTATCGGTGCGGAATCCGGACTGACTATGGCAATAATCTTGCCGGTATTTACGATATTGCCAAAACCGATATGAATCAGTTTATTCATTGCTGCCTCTCTTTTTATTCAATATTCTGGATTTGCTCCCTGACTTTTTCAATCTCTGTCTTTAAATCAATCGCATGTGCGGAAATCTCCAAATCGCNGGTCTTGCTCAAAATNGTGTTGGCTTCTCTGTTCATCTCCTGCGCGATAAAGTCAAGCTTTCTGCCGACGCTGCCGCCCTCTATGAGCGCTGCCTTCGTCGCCTCTATATGGCTTCTTAAGCGCACAAGCTCCTCGTCCACGCANACCTTATCCGCAAAAATAGTAACCTCTGTCAGAAGCCTGCTCTCCTCCACATGGGCATCCGCAAGAAGCTCTTGTACCTTGTCATGCAGCTTCTGCTTGTAGTCCTCGATGATTTGCGGGGAACGCGCCGTGATGAAATCCACATGCACCAGCATACCGTCCANCTTTTCCACAAGGTCCGCCTTTAAGTTTTCGCCTTCCCTGATNCGNGTCTCCACAAAGGCTTCCGCCGCCTGCTTTAACGCCTTGTCAAGCTCCCGCCACAANTCTTCCTCGTCCTCTTCCTGCTCCTCGAGCGTCAGAACCTCCGGATACCTTGCCAGCGTNGACACCCTGACGTCGTCGTCCAGACAAAATTCCTCTGCCATCTGNCGCAGATAAGCGAGGTATTCCGCCGCCAGTTCGCGGTTNTACTTGACACAGCTTCCNGTCTCNGAAAANTCCTCATAGGTAATAAAAATNTCTACCTTCCCGCGCTGGATATAATTTTTCAGNTCGTTCCGAATGGACGCCTCAAAAAANTTCAGNTTNTTNGGCATCTTAATGTTCACGTCAAGATACCTGTGNTTTACGGACTTCATCTCCACNGTGAATTTGCGGCTTCCNTCTGACAGCTCACATCTGCCGAAGCCGGTCATGCTCTTTATCATCNGTTCTCCCATCTTCCCGCTTTGGCGGGGAATCCGGCAACAGAAAAACACGCGCAGCCNNTNCCATTGCCATGTATCAAGGTTTACAATCTCCATTATAGACAAAACACGGGAAATCGTCAAGCAAAGCGTTNCAGTAAGCGCTGCGGCATGTNNCTGTANATTNCGGCGNAGCGCTTCGACNCNTTATGCTGACATCCACGATTCATACTCCTCCATCTTCTGGATATCCTCCANAACAGCGCCGNTNNGCCGAAACAGCCATGCGCCCACATCGTGCACTTCTCCGTCCCGAATCACACGGACACGCAGCAGATAGCTGTCAAACAGAGAGAGCTCTTCCACCGTAAACAGATAGGTGACGCCGTCAAATTCCTCAAACCAGAGCTGCTCCAGACTGCCATGCACTCCGTAGACGCCGTCGTCATCCGCATAAAGATCCAAAAGTCCTTCTCCCGTAAGCGACAACTCCACGAAGNTTCCGTCTCGCCGGCCATATACGGTATGAGAAAAGAAACTGGGGCCTCTGCGGCCACTCATGTAATAAGCGGCTGCGTACTCCGCTTCCCCGTCATTGTCCACATCCACCGCCNTATAAGGGGTACTCCCATATATATAATATCCGGAAGAAAATGCCGCATAGGAAATATCCCTGTTTTTGATATTCCGCCATACATCCTTCGGCAATTCATCATAGGTACCGCGNCCTTCGTATATCTCATCAAGACGNTTCATACACNTAAGAATNTCCTCGGATTCTTCCGCCATATANTCCNANAGCGCCGCCGGCACATCCGCCGCATAAAGAGCATGGGTATCGTACTNTTCTGATTCATAAGTCAGGGAAANGCAGTAATGCTCCCATTCTCCGGCATCNCCCAGTGCAACCAAATCNATTCGCATNGGCGATATCCACGTATCTCTCTCTTCAATCACACAGTAGAGCCGCCCGCCAAAGAGCAGGACNCCGCAGTACGAGCCGTAATGTGTNCATAAGTCTGTAATCGATTCCTTTTCGTATAGGCCCGCTCCATCGTCCCGATACCAGCACAGCGTATTTATTTCTGCATCAAAATCCNATACCNTGCTCACAAGATAATTGTCGGTTCCGTCCTTCGCCTCCCAGTGATATGCCATCTCATACCGATAACCNGTNTNCGGCTGCTGCATTTCATATTTCTCTATAAATTCCGCCAAATCCNTTTCNGTATCCACCTCATAGGGCGACACATATTCGGAAAAACGTCTTCCGGAAAGNCNCCANNCTGCTCCNTCCCTGATAAAGTCNAGAAAATCCTCCGGAATNGTCACGCCGCCCTCCATAGCCGATGTGTCCAAGGACAGCGTATCCATGGACATATTGTCCGTGGGCGTTATGGTAACGTCTTCTCCTATCTCCCGTATCCATGCCGNCAATTTTTCCCGAAATGCCGCCTGCTCCTCTGTTTCCTCTTCCAAATCCGCAAGCAAAGGCACGACGGGCTTGATTCCAAAGCTGTCTCTGTAATATTCGCCATACTGGTCCCTGTCAATTTCCACCGTCTGTCCAAAGACGAGCTGACAGGTCAGAATGGGCGTCTTTTTGTTTTCTTCTATCAGGTATGCCGACAAAAACGGACAAGCAGCCCCGTATGGCCCCGCAATTTCAAAGGTAATGATTTTTCCCTCAAATTCTACAAACCACATCTGTTCTGCAAGGACATCCTGCGCAAAAAACCGGACATACGCCGTCCGGTACCCGCCCTCATCCTCCACAAGCAGAGCATTTTCCCGCCTTCCCCGCAAAAAACCACGCCAGAACAAGTCCTNCCTGCCATCATTGTCATAGTCTGCCTGACAAACATAGTCCATCCACTCCCAGTCCCGGATTGTATCCTGTTTGTCCGATTCNGTCCATAGAATTTCCGCGCTCTTCTCCGGCNGTTCCGCGTATTCTTCATCTCCCCAGATAACTTCGTACTCCGATATCCTGTCGGCAAAAACAGCAGCATTTTCCTCCACATATTCCTGCACAGCAGGCGTCAGTGGGCTTGCACCGTTTACATAGAAGAAAACGGGCATAACCCTTGTGATTCTCTCACGAATATACTGCTCTTCTTCCTCTTTCACCGGAAAATGCACGGAATCTTCTTCCTGCAGGGTAAAACGGCAGATACGAAGCAGTTCTTTCTCCTCCGTATATCTGCTCCTCGCGGTTCCTCTAAGCAGCAGACAGTATCCATCTTCAACGGCAAACAAGGCTCTTTCGCAACGCTCCCATCCCATGCTTCCATAGCCTTCCAGCCTGACAACGCCGATTTGGTACCCCGCCTCTTCCTTTTTGATNTAATACCACGGAATCTCAAAATCACTGCATTCCAAAAGCAGCAGCGGTTCCTCCCCATCATCCTGCCCGAGCGCATAGATTTGCCGGATTTTATCCGTCACGTCTTCTGCTTTTATCCCTATACCCTGCTGCTCCTTCATCCATTCCGCCAGCAGGCTTTCATAATCCGGACACAGTAGGCGCAGCTCCTCCACATTGATAAGAAGCGTCTCGTCACGGTAGGCGTCAATGGCTTCCGCCAACTCCCCACGCCGGACATATTCCTGCAAATCCGCAAGCAGCTCTTCCGAAAACCCCGGCCCGTCCTCATTCTTCTGATAAGTCGCCTCCACAGGCGTACATAGGATGGGCAGCGTCTCTGCGAGCCGCCCCGCCTCCTCTTCTGAAGGGTAAAATCTGTCTTCCTGCTTTCTGACATCAGCAGACAAATTGCTTTTTTCCGCATTTGCATGAATGCCAAACATACACAATACTGCGATAACGGGCAGGACTGCTGCCATCCGCAAAATATGCTTTCTCCAAAATGTTCCTTTTGACACGTTCACGCTGCCACCTTTCTTCTACTGCTTATTTACGAATGATTGCGAAATATCTTCTTCAAATGACATGTGCACACTACGCTTTCAGCCACGAATCATACTCGCCCATTTCCTGTATGTCCTGCAAAATCTCGCCGTCATGCCGAAACAGCCATGCGCCCGCATCCTGTACTTTGCCGCCCTGTATCACGCGGGCGCGCATCAGGTAACCGTCAAGCAATGTAAGCTTTTCCACCGTGAACAGATAGGTCACACCGTCCATCTCCTCAAACCACATCTGGTCCAATTCACCGGTAATGCCATAGCCTCCGTCTTCGTCCGTATAACAGAACAGATTCCGCCCATCGATATCCTCGCCTCCCATGGAAAGCTCGGTAAAGATTCCGTCGCGCCAGCCGTATATGGTATACTCCAGTCCGCAAGCGCGTTTCTTTCCGGTTACCAGATAGACGGAAGCGTACTCCATTTCTCCGTCGTTATCCACGTCCACAGGCACATATTTGTTATAGGAAGAACTAAACGAGTCGCGATACCGATATTGCGAATAGCTAAAATCCCTGTTTTTGATATCCCGCCATACTTCCTGCGGTATTTCTCCCCATTCACCGCATCCATTGTAGGAAGCGCCTCCCCAGTATAAGTCTTCCGATGCTGCCGCATAGATTGCTTCGGCTTCCTTCTCCACATAGTCATTCAGCGTTTCGTTCTCTGAAAGGGAAAGTATTTCATATGTTTTCTCTTCATAGTAGAAGGAAAGGCAGTAATGCTCCCATCCGCCGTCATCTCCAAGCGGAATCAAATCCATACTCCACATTGCTCCATACAAATCTATATTGGTAGTCACACAATAGAGCTGCCCGCCATAGGACAAAACGCCGCAATAGGAACCATAGTCGCTGGAAAAATCCGTAATTGGCTCTTCCTCGAATTCCTCCCCGTTATACCAGTACCGATACAAGGTGCTGACGCCGTAATCCGAACTCATATAATCCCTCGCAAGACAGTTCATAGTCCCGTCGGACGCCTCCCAGTAGTATATCAGGTCACTATACCAGGGGATACCATCATATTTCTCTTCAAATTCCTCTTCTATTTCCTCCAGTTCCTTCTCACTATACACCTCATAGGGCGCCGCATACGCCGAAAACAGCCTGCCAGAGAAGCACCATACCGCTCCCTCCCTGATGAATTCCAGAAATTCCTCTGAAAAGGGCGTTTCCGCCTGCAGAGGCTCTATGACCACATCCCTGCCCGCTTCCCGCATCCACGCGGTCAGTTTTTTCCTAAAGGCAGCCTGCTCCCTTGTTTCCTGTTCCAAGCCCACAACTAACGGTGCGGTCTTCCTTAGCTGAAAGCTGTTCCTGATTGCATGATTTGCATATTCATAGCCATCGATTTCTACCGTCTTTCCGTAGACAAGCTGGCAGGTTAAAAGCGGCGTTTTCCTGTTTCCCTCCACCAGATACGCTGCCAGCAGCGGATACGCCGCGCCATATGGCTCCACAATTTCAAAGGTCACCGTTTTCCCGGCAAATTCCACAAACCACATTCTCACGGCAGGCATGTCCCCGCCATATAAGCTTATGGTTTCATCCCGGTATCCATCGCCCTCTGCCGTGCGCAGTTCATTATGTTCTACCCCATCAGTCACCCGGTAAAACAGCTCCATCACGCCATCATTGTCATAATCTGCCTGTGAAGTATAAAGCTGCCATGAATAATTGGCCCCTTCTACCGGCTCCGCCGGCATCTCATCGCCCCAAATCATATCCTTATCCTCCAGCCTGCCGGCAAACATATCTGTATTTTCCTCCACATACGTCTGCACCTCCCCTGTCAGGCTGTGTCTGCCATTGCGATAGAAAAAAACGGGCTCGGCTTTTACAGCCCTTTCCTTGATATACAGGATTTCCCGTTCAAAAAACAATCCCGTTTCTCCGACATTTTCTACCCAGTCATCCCCCACGGTAAAACGGTACAGACCAAGCGCCTCCACCTCCACCACGTCCGACTGCCCCCATTCCAGCAGACAGTATCCGTCTCCATCTGCAAATACCGTTGTCCCGTAATGTCTCCAATCCGCGTAGTTTCCTACCGTGAAGATGGAAAGGTCTACGGTTCCTGCAAGATATTCCTCTTCTGTTTTTTTGAGTATCACCCACGGCAATGCCGCATTTTTGTACTCCACCAACAGCACATCGCCATCCAAATCCAGCCTGTAGACTGCAGCGATGCCGTCCGGAATCTTTTCCTTCGAAAGCCGGGTATCCCGTTTTTTTGCCAACTCTGCTATCAGGCTTTCATAGTCGGGACACAGCGAGAGCAGCGTATCCACATCAATTAACAGCGCGTCGTCGCGATATGCCTCAATTGCCGCCGCCATGCCGCCTTCCCTTACGCACTCCTGTAGACCGATAAGCAGTTCTTCCGAAAAGCCCTGCTCGTCCGCTTCCTTCTGGGACCGCTCACTCAACGGCGTACAGGTAACCGGCAGCATCCCCGCCATCTCTACAGCCTCCGCTTCGGAAGGGTAGAGTCTGCTTTCCCGCTCTTTCCCGCTGATATATCCGCCGCGCCTGCCTTCTCCCCACGCGCCAAACACACACAATGCCGCAGCGGCAGACAGGATTGCAGCCGCCCGCAGGGTATGCTTTTTCCATTTTATCAATAAGCTTGACCGCTTCAATTTAAATTCCTCTTCTCCATAGTACAAATATTCGTTAATGCCCGAATATCCTCTAAATACCAATCATCACATTCATCAAAACAGCATTGTTCCTTCCGTTTCTTAAAAATTCGGAATGGTTTGTTGCCAGAGTTATCGTAAATATGGCACACATCACAGATTGATACTAAATCTTTTACCAACGCCAGCGCTCTATCGTATCTTGCAATTATTTTTTCTTCCGGAACGTCATGTCCACCCGATTCTACTCTTGACCTCACGCGCCATACATTAATCATAGGATCCGCTGTTAGAATATAATAACAACGAATAAAATAACCTTTTTCTTTTGCTGTTTTCAGCAGTTTTAAATTTCGTTCTGTAGATAACACTGTTTCAAAGCAAAACTCATTCATCTGTTCAACATGTTTCTCCCGCTGCATTTCCGCCAGTTGTGCCGCCTCCAAATCGGAACATTTTAAATTTTTCTTAATCTCATCAGCATTAATATAGTCCATTGGGGGCTTTAATAATTCCGTAAAGGTACTTTTTCCAGAGCCATTCGGACCAGCAAAAACAACAATCTCAGGCTTCTTTTCCAATACGCTCACTGTAACGCCCCTTTCTCATTCTTTTACCTACTTCTATTCTTGTACCGTCACTGTTTTCTTGATATATCGTTTGTGTTTTACGGTCATATACAACTACCGGAACGTCTAACACTTTTTTCTTTTCCAGTTCAAGCTTCACTGCCGCATTCGCGCGTTTTACAACAGCTTCATCAGAAATATAATCTTCTCTCTTCATACCATGCTGCTCCTTTTCATAAAATTATTTACTCATGTTTATCATACCATACCTTACATATATCACAAGTCTCACTTTCCACAATCGGTGCACTAAACAGCCACGCGCCTGCCTCCTCCACCGCGCCGTCCTTTATGACGCGGGCGCGCAGCAGGAAGCTATGCGTGGGAGAAAGCAGCTCCATTGTAAAGAAATACGTAATGCCGTCCAATTCCTCAAACCAGAGCTGCTGCGGATACCGCCGGACGATACAGTCTTCTCCCAAATCCCAATCATAGGAACATCCGTAATATTCCGCAAAAGCGCCGTTTTCCTCCACCGTGTCCAGTAAAAGCTCTGCAAATTTTCCATCCCGATAGCCGTACATCACATACTCTGCCGTCTGGCGTGGGTAGTAAGTATCCTTATAGGCATATTTGTCATAGTCACAATACGCGGCAAGGTATTCCGCCTCCCCGTCGTTGTCCGCATCCCACATGCTGTATGTACATTGCGGCACTCCTCCCAGCCCTATATCGTTGTAATAGAAGTCTCTGTTTTTGATGTCCCGCCACGCCGCAGCCGGTATCCCGTCTCCTGTAAGCCCTGTATAAAATTCCCCGCTCCTGCATGCGGAAATCATAGTATCATATTCCGCTTCCACATAGTCTGAAACCACGGCAGGGGTATCTCCACAGGCAAGAGAAATCAGCTCGTAAGCATCTGTTTGGGGCGTTAGGAAAACATCATATTCCTCCCATTCTCCTGCCTCTCCCAGCGCAATGACATAGATGCCCGAATCACCGGTAACGCCGAGGGACGTATCCGCCACAATACAATAGGTTCTTCCTTCATAAGATATCATAAAAGTGCTGTCATGCCATGAAAAACGGACAAGTTCCTCTTCCCTGCGGGACTCCCCGTCGTCCCTGAACCAGCACAGCCTTGCAACGCCCGGCGTTCCTTCGTAAAATCCCATCTCGTAATAGTCCTCGCATATCAGGAAATTCTCGCTTCCGTCATGGGCTTCCCACCGATACGCCCACCAAAAATCACGATGGTAATAAAGCCAGCCCCAATCGTCACGCGCACAGAAAGCCTGCGAATCCTTCGAAGTGTCGATTTGATACGGCTCCAAATACTGCCAGAGATTTTGTATTGGCAGATTGGCGCAGTTCTCCCGAACCTCCGCTTTTATCTCCTCCTCTTCATAGAAGTCGCTGCTCTGCATTTTCGGCAATAGAGAAAGCTTCGGACAATCCTTAAAATCGAATCCCCTTGACGGTTCATACGCCGTAATTTCCACCGTCTCCCCAAACACAAGCTGACAGGTAAGAAGCGGCGTCTTTTTTGCCCCCTCTATCAGATACGCCGACAAAAGGGGACAAGCCTCCCCATAGGGCATGGAAACCGCAAAGGTAACAATCTTATCATCAAACTCCACAAACCACATCTGTACCGCCGGTGCTTCCGCCTCCCCGTACAGATTGATATACTGCGTCTTAAATCCGCCGTTTTCCTCTGTAAGCAGTATATTTTTCTCTTCCTCATCCCTGAAGAACAGTTCTGCGTTGCCGTCATTATTATAATCGGCACTCACAATATATTTCATAAAATAATAGATATTATAATCGTAATGGTCGAAGCCTGCACCGCGGATATCCTTGTAATAAGCAATCAGCGCTTCTTCTATCTGCTTTTCTTCCTCTTTTGTAAGGGCAGTAATCTCCTCGTCTCCCCAGATAGTGTGTTCATTTCCGAAAGTGGGCGAAAAAGCAAACAGCTTACCGGCAAAAAGTACAGCGTTCTCTTCAATATACTGTTTTACCGCAGGCGTCAGGGCAGCCTTACCGTTCACATAGAAGAAGTGCGGAACTGCCATGGTCGCTTCCCTGACAATATATCTGCCGCCCTCAAACAGATAATAGGATTGTGAGGAAGACTCCCGTATTTTCTCCTGCCAGTCTCCGCATAACGTCAGATTTTCCAGCCAGAGCATTTCCTCCGGCAATTTCTGCAGCAGATAATATGATTTTTCTTCTCCCTCTCCCCATGCAAAAACCGCAATTTCCGTTTTGTCCTTCGCTCTGCCATAAGTATCGTGCCCTACATTAGCTTCCCCGCAAAAATAGCCATCTTCTGTTTTTTGAAGCACAATCCACGGGTAATATCCTTGAAATCTGCCACGAAGCTGATTTTGCGATATCAACAGTTCCGCTCCTTTTTCCCCATCCGACTCCAGCGCATAGATTTGGACAATTCCGCTTAAGATATCCTTCTCTCCACCCTCGTCATCCCAAGAAAGCCTGCCCTTTTCTATCTCAGCCGCAATCAATTCCTCATAATCCGGACACAGGCGGAGCAGCTCCTCCACATCAATCAAAAGCGACTCATCCCGGTATGCGGAAAGCGCTTCCGCATACGCCCCGCGCCGGACATACTCCTGCAAATCCGCCAGCAGTTCCTCCGAAAGCCCCTGCTGCCCTTCCTCTTTCTGATAACATTCGCCTACAGGCGTGCAGACCAAAGGCAGCGCTCCGGCAATCTCCCTTGCTTCCGCCTCGGACGGGTATAATTTTTTCTCTTTTGCAGCGGCAGATATCTTTGCCCGGCTGTTTTCCCACATGCCAAAGGTACCAAGAATGGCTGCGGTAAAAAGGATTACCGCTGTCCGTAAAATACGTTTTTTATAATCCATCGTTCTTTTCCGTTTATAAAAACATTATTTCCTGCTTTTTCAAGCTTTTGGTTCCATATTCATTTTTTCTCCCTTTTCAAATTAGGGTTGCTGCTAAATTCTTTTCATAAGCATTTTCCTTCTTAAATTCCGAATTATCGCACTGTTTAACATAAGGAAAACGATTGCTGTATTTCGGAACATTTTCATTATATTAGAACAGGCAAATCAAAATCCAGTCTGCCAAACTTCCTCAGTATGTCCAAATCCCGTATGATAAAATTACTTCCCCAATAATAGTTTCCAATTGTTTGTTCGGCCACACACCACCGCTTGCCGTCCGGATGCGGATTGCTTTGTTCATATGCATCAAGCTCCTTGTCAGAAGGGAGCTGAAACTCGTTCGTGCTAAGCAGAGAATCAATGATTGTGTCCAAATTCATATCTACAGTGTGTCTGCACTCCGAATAAAAACTGCTTTCCGGCGAACCGACAAAATACACCGGTAATGGCAGCCATGATGGATACGTTGCAGGGTCAAATGCATTAATATTCAGTGCTGCCGGATCATAATCGGGATAACCATGGAGAAGAACCTGCCCGCATTGTCTGTATCGTTCTTTCAAACACTCCGCCCTACTGTAGATGTTGCTTTCCTTGTCTGCGTGTTTGAGGATGAAGTCCACAAGGCGCTTAGTCACTCCGATATCGGCTTCAACTGCTTTCTTGGAATCGTAATGAAACCATGGCATATGCGGGAAGTCATTATTGCTGGGAATTCCCTGCATCCCCACCCAGCCGTCATCCAATGAATATGCCCCGGAACTCAGATATTTGATGATACCTGCAATGATTTTGCTTTTTATGTCGCTTTCATAATCATCTGTCGTATCCAGATAATCCAGCGCAATACATACTGTATAGGGAGACGAGTTAGGATTCCAGTTATTGCACTCAATGTTGTGTCCAAAACCTCCGTCTTCATTTTGATAGCCGGACAAAACCAACAAGAAATCGTCGCAGCTGCCATTTTCAAAAAGGAATTTCCATTTCGTATAGTCAATGGGTCTGGCATTACGGTAAACCAGCTTTCTTAATCTCATAAATTCATCAAGAGATATTTTTTTCAATGTCATTACCTCAGCTTTCTTTTTAAAGTCTTTTACATATGCCTCATTTCCTTTTCGGAAACCAGGGGATACATCTGTTTACATTTTTACAGTATTCAACATACTCTTGACCATATAAATCCTTCAACCACTTTTCCTCTGTATTTTTCAACACTACCGTCATTTCCA
Source organism: Lachnospiraceae bacterium (assembly GCA_014804445.1). Classification (GTDB taxonomy): domain Bacteria; phylum Bacillota; class Clostridia; order Lachnospirales; family Lachnospiraceae; genus Acetatifactor. Next base: position 19,357 of record JAAUZU010000007.1, read on the forward strand.
ACCAAAACAGCAAAGGAAGAATCAGCAACAGAGGATTACATTCTATAAGGATCGCACCTGTGCTGCCAAGGAGAAATAACGTGTAACATGGATTTCTCACAAACTTGTATGCACCGTTGGTTTTCAGTTTATTATCTTTTATGTCATTCTGAAGATTGCCACCTGCATCTGCACCTAAAAACAATGCTACACCCTCAATTATCAGAAGAATACCAATAATGAGGAGGATTGTATTTACTGTGTTATCTGAAATTTTCCCAAAAATATATTCCTTTTCCGATAAAAACACACCCACAGCGGTCAGTACTACCATTGGAAAACAAAGTATTGGTCCGATACCATAGAGTGGCAAATGCTCTTTTTTATTGTCATCTGCGTTCATTCATTCTCCTCCTATAATCATATCGATAGGATCTTTAATTTCTTGCGACATTTCTTTTTTTCATAACCCTGTATTTTCGTAAAATATTATAGTATAATCAGAAGTATCACGTCAAACAGGAAAGGAATGTATTATGTACAAAAATATTGAAAAACAAACAAAATTACAGTTAAAAGACCAGGTTGCATACCAGACCGGTCAGGTGGTCAGCAAAACGCTTGTGCAGAATGATACCGTCAGCATGACCATATTTTCCTTTGACAAAGGGGAAGAGATATCCACCCATGCGGCAGGCGGGGACGCAATGGTAACCGTTCTGGAAGGAACGGGACGTTTTACCGTCGGCGGTGAAGTCTTCCTTCTAAGCGAAGGCGAAACGCTGATTATGCCAAAAGATATACCACACGCCGTATACGGTGAAGAAAAATTTAAAATGCAGCTTATCGTTTCGTTTTAATGCAGCAAGGCAGAACAGGGGGGCTGTCATGGCATTCCCCCTGTTCTTACCTTTCACCCCAGCGAATAACACACATAAACTGCTTCTTCTATGTTTTCAAGCATGGCGGCATGTAACAGCCACACGCCCACATCCTTTGCAGTCCCGTCCTGTATCACACAGGCGCGCAGCAGATAATCGCCGGTCGGGGACAGCATGTCAAGGGTAAACAGATACGTAACGCCGTCAATCTCCTCAAACCAGAGCTGCAGAAGGTAACAGTCTACCCAGCAAAAAACGCCTTCTGCCGCCCGGCTATACGCATCATAGCTGTTCAAAATATCCCACATGTCAAATTCCACAAACGCCCCGTCACGATAGCCATACATGCCATACTCGACCATAAAAGACTGGTGGTAGGAGGAAGGCCAATAATATCCTGTGCGGATAACCTCCCACTCCCCGTCATTGTCCGCATCGATTACCTTGTAGGAGTCAATATCCCAGAAAACAAAGATGTCTTTATTTTTGACGCTGCGGCGCAGCGCTGCAGTTATGGCGGCATTTTCACCGATTCCCGCAAAATTCTTCCGCTCCACGCTGTCCGAAAGCACCTCTATGTACACGCTTTCCACATAGTCCGAAAGCGCCGCTTCCTGCCCGCCGTAAAGGCAGAGTGCCTGATAGTTCTCCACATCCGGCGTCAGGGAAAGATAATAATGCTCCCACTCTCCCCTGTCATTTAGCGGCAGAATATGCACGCCGCGCAGCTTTTTCGTTCCAAAATCATAGTGCGTGATAATACAGTAAACCTGCCCCTCAAACAACACGATTCCACTGTAATCGCCCCTGTAATGATCTACCAGTTCTGTATACTGAAATACTTTTTCCTTTACGCCAAACAATTCTAAAGTGCAGACGCCAAGCGTGCCGCCGCAGTCCCGATCCGCCAGAAAATGTTCCACCCCATCAGGAGAAGTAAAGCGGTACGCCCAGCCGTACAGACTTGCCAGCCACTTGTCCTCTATTCCCATAGACTGCAGAAACTCCTCTCTGTCCCCCGTCATGTCAATTTCGTAAGGCTCCAGAAACTGCGAAAAATTTGCTCTCCCTGCAAGCACCCCGCCATAGCACTCTCTGATAAAGGAAAGAAAACTATCCGAAAAAGGCTGTTCTTCCCACACAGGCGTTACCCCGACCTCCCCGCAGGCTGCCTCCAGCTCGGGGCTCAGGCTCTCCCAAGGAGAACCCTGATACGTTTCAGCCAGAGTCACAACCGGACAGAAGCCATAAATATCCTGATACGAAGAGCTCTCACGTATACTTTCATATCCGCCTGCTTCCACCGTGTCCCCATAGACAAGCTGGCATGTCAAAAGTAATGTCTTTTGCTCTCCTTCTATCAGATATGCTGACAGCAGAGGATACGTTTCCCCGTAAGGCAATGCAATTTCGAAGGTCACCGTTTTCCCTGCAAATTCTACAAACCACAACTGTGCTGCCGTTTCTTTGCCGTGCAGCGCCACCGGCTCCGCCTTACAGACGCCGTCCTCCCAAAAAAGCATTTGGATTTCCTCGTTTTCCTCTCTGAAAAACAGTTCTAAATCGCCGTCGTTGTCATAATCCGCAGAGACGACAACAAGGCGGGGGTAAATTCGCTTTCCCAATGCCTCTTCTATCTGCTGCTCTTCCTCTTCGGTCAGCGCCGCGGACTCTTCGTCCCCCCATATGGTAAGGTCTCTCCAGACAATGCCGTCCCACCCGTACAGCTTATCGGCAAAACATGCCATATTTTCTTCTACATATTCCTTTACGGCAGGCAGCAGGCTGCTTCGCCTGTTCAGATAATAAAAGCCGGGAACTGCTCTTGTGGTTTCCCTGCGGATATATTTCGCTTCACCATCAAAGACGCCGAATATTTCGCTGCGAAGTCTTTCCTCCCAATCTCCACGCAATACAAGCCGCCTCACATAAAGCCCTCCCGCCGGCAGCTTCTCCAGTAGATAATAAGCTTTTTGTCCGCCTTCTTCCCATGTAAAAATAACGGACATCTTTTCCTTTGACCCCATCTCACTGTACGCCCCTATCGGGGCAACACCTGCCAGATACCCTGTATCTGTTTCCCTCAGAAAAATCCACAATCTATCGTACGAAGAATCCGCAGCATGCCCCGCATACTGTATCAGCAGCGTATTGCTGTCATCCTCATCTGACGGAATCTGATAAACCCTTATAATATCCTGCAAAATATCCAGCCCCAGATAAAATGTACCGCGCTCTTGTGCTTCCTCAATCAGACTTTCGTATTCGGGGCACAACTTAAGCAGTTCCTCCACATCCAGCATCAGCGCCTCGTCGCGGTATGCCTCCATTGCCTCCGACTGCGCTCCCCTGCTGACATATTCCTGTAACTCGGCAAGCAGACCTTCCGCAATCCCCGTCTCTTCCCCCGATAAATAAGCTTCCCCGACCGGCGCGCAAAGCACCGGCTCTTCCGCCGCCCGCTGTAGCGCCTCCATTCCGCTCGGATAAAGATACTTTCCCTTTTCACCTGTAAATCGATTCTGCCTGTTGCTCTCTACTACTCCCGTAAAAACAAGCAGCGCCGCTGTAAAAGCCACTATTCCCGCCTGTAATATGCGCCTTTTTATCCCCATCGTCTCTCCTCCGATACTAATAACGGTAATTGCAATAAGAAGCCTCTTCTATCTGCTCAAAGAGGGCTGCGTTTAACAGCCATACACCCGCCTCCTCTGCGCTGCCGTCTCTGATGATACGGGCATGTAACAGATAACTGATACCGGGAGACAGCAGTTCCACCGTAAACAAGTACGTAACGCCGTCAACCTCCTCAAACCACAACTGCAGCAGAAGTCCATCTATGATGTTAGGAAATTCTTTCTCTTTATTCTCAATCAGGTACTCATAATTATAAACCAAGTCATCTATTGACAACTCTACATAATTTTCATTTCGATAATCGTATATCCCATACTCTAAAGTTATCGTGCGGTAATAATTGCTGGTATAATCATACGAAGCCCCAAAATACTCCTGTTCCCCGTCGTTATCCACATCTGCCATGCAAAAAGAACTATCCTGAGCTGCCTTTTTCTCCGCTTTTCCCGTGTAAATCCTTCTTTCCTCACATGCCGCAACCACTTCTTTATATATCTCCTCCACATAAGAAGAAAGCGCCTCACATGTCGTTTCGGCACAGAGAGCCGTTATCTCGTAATCCTCCGCCTTTGGCGCATAAGAAAAATAATAATGCTCCCAATCACCCGCATCGTTTTGTGCTATCACATGAAGCCCCAAAAATCGAGATGTCTGAAAATCGTGATTTTGTACAATCCAGAAAACCTGCCCCTCAAACTGTAACGGCAGCACACTGTCTCTCAGGTAATAGTCCACAAGAGATTCTTTTCGGTACAGCCCCTCTCCCTCGTCCCTATACCATTCCAACGTAACCACACCAAGACTTCCACCCAAATACTCACTCACCAAAAAATTCTCATTTCCATCACCATCCACGTAATGATATACCTCGTCACAAGACTCTACATACCGAAAGTATTCTTCTCCGGCAAGCTGTAAAAATCTCTCCCTTCCCTTTTCACCATCAATCCAATAAGGCTCCAGATACGAAGGCATTCCTCCCATTTGCAGGCAAAGCACCGCGCACTGCCTGATAAATGCCAGAACGGATTCTGAAAATGGCGCCGTTTCCCGCGCATACACTATCCCCACCTCTTCGCTGGCTCTTTGTATCTGCGGTTTTAAACTTTCATAAAACATTTCCTGTTCTTCTCTGGAGAGAACCGCCAAAGACATCGGCAGAACCGGCTCGTCCTCCACCGGTTCTTCCTCCACCAGTTCTTCCTCTGCCGGTTCTTTCTCCGTTTCGGTTGGATAAAAACGCTTTTCCCTTTCACCTGTAAATCGATTCTGCCTGTTGCTCTCCCATACGCCAAAGGCATACAGCAGCAAACCCGCAAAAAGAACCACTGTAGTCTGTACAAACCGTTTTTTCATTTGCATGGTACTCTCTCCCGTACTGCTATTTCACAAAAAGATACTTCCCCTTCCCATTTTCCCTTACGGGCGTAAGGATTGACGCATCTAATAATTTCTTTGTCAGCGCTGATGCCGGAGAAGCCGTTATTCCCAGCGCCTTCATAATATCCGTTCTTCCAAATACCACTCTGTTTCCAAATGTAAGATATAATTTCTCAATATTTCTGACAGTGCGTACCGAAAAAGAAGCCCTTTCCATTTCTTCTCCAAAAAGTTTTCTGACATCAACGTCCTGTTTTCGCTCTCCAATGTCCTGTTTCAAGACCTCAATGTCCTGTTTTGAGTTTTCAATGTCCTGTTTTAATGAATTCGAAAGCAGTCCGTTGATATGCATCGTCCTGTTATGCAGTTCGTTTTTCTCGTCCAACAATACATTCCTAAGAAATAACTCAAGATACTCTGTGGTCTCATGCACACCGTTTTTTAAGTCATTGTAATTTGCCCGCACAAGTGCATTTCTGAAATACCATGCATTTTCGGCAAAGCTGTCGTTTTCCACATCAAATCCGAGCGTCCTCACATATTTAATGAAAAACACGGCTGTTGTCCTTGTATTTCCTTCCGAAAACACATGAATCTGCCATAACCTTGCTATAAAAACAGCCAAATGGTGAATAGTCTCTTTTATGGACAATCCCTTATAGCTAAACTCCTGTTCCTGCGAGAAATCATATGCGAGCGTCGCCCGAAGCTCTGACGCACTGCCATACACCACTGTGGCGCCATTCAATACCCACTCTTTTTTTGTGATATTATAATCACGGATTTTACCGGCATGATTATAAATGCCCCAAAACAATTTTCTGTGAATCGACAAATATTGATTTGGCGTAAAGGAAAATGCCTGCTCCGATAACAGTTCGGCAATTCTGACAGAAACCTTATCCGCCTCCTCTGTTCTATCCTCATGATCCTTTGCGGGGTTTTCTTCATAATACGTATCGAGAAGCTTCTTCGCCTCTGCAATGGTGATTTCTCCCTCAATATTTTGAACGGCAGTTTGCAGCAGATATGCAGAAGGCTTCAGACCATCGACCGCCTGCAGGCCAACCGCCGTATGCCACGCATATCCCTTTGTTCGTTTATCCGGCTCCTTCTGCCGGATATATTCTTTAAAAATATCCTCATTCATATCGGCTTATCTCCTCCGTAAGCTTCATCTGCAGCATCCAGACGCCCACGTCCTTTATCTCTCCATCCTTTATCAGACGGACGCGCAGCAGGCAGTTCTGCGAATTTGGCAATCCCTCCACTGTAAAAAGATAAGTTGCGCCGTCAAACTCCTCAAACCATAGCTGCCACAAAAAACTACGTTGCGGCGCCAAATCCTCTACGATTCCGTCAAATAGAATTTCTCCGAATTTCCCGCCTCTGTAACCGTACATGGAACACACCAGAAAAAAGCCCTGATGGTAACTGGAAGGGTAATAATAATATGTCCTATAATACTCCGCCGTCCCGTCGTTGTCCACGTCTGCCGCAATGTACGGGCTGACGTCCTCACTGTCCGCGTAATAATCAAAACGTTCGCCCAGATTTTTAAGCAGCCGTGCTGCATCCTGCGTTATCTCTTCTCCATTGCCCCGTCCTTCATAAATCCGATACTCTGCACATGCCGAAAGTACCTCGCTGCACACTTCTTCCACATAAGCAGGAACCGCATCCGGCAAATCCTTGCTGTATAAAAGCTTTGCGCTGCTTTCCCCTGCGTCCGCGGACAGGGACAGATAATAATACTCCCACTCACCCGCTTCTCCCAACGCCACAATATTCATTCCCGCAAGCATTTTCGTACCAAAATCATAATCTGTGCTGACACAGTACAGCTTGCCTTCATAAGCTATCATGCGGCTGTCATCGCCCCTGAAATACATACAGAGCGTATCCTGATACGCCATGCCTGCTCCCTCGTCCCTGTACCATTCTAAGGATACTTCTCCAAATGTTCCGCCACAATCCTCGCTCACCAGATAATTTACGGTTCCGTCCAAAGCCACCCAGCAGTATGCCCAATCGCAAAGCCATTCTGCATAGGAGCCGTCCTCGTTCGTCCACATATCATCCAATGGCAGATACCAGTTTCCATATTGCAGAAAGTCTTCCGTATCCTTTTTTGTCTCAATCGTATATGGTTCCAGACAGCTTTCCTCCTCTCCCGCAAGAATCCGGGTATATTCCTGCCTGACAAGGGATAGCAGTCCCTCCGGAAGCGGCGTCTCTCCCTGCGTATATGCCACCGAAAACGCTCCTTTGCTTTCTTCCGCCTGCTCTGCCAGATTCTCCGTCCACCACGTCCTGGCCGCTTCTTCCGCTTCCTCCAGCCCTTCAAAGAGCGGCAGCTCCTTCCGCACGCCAAAGTCATTTCGCCCGTAAGAGCTTCGCTGGGTTTCGATTAAAACCTCCTCCAGATAGACAAGCTGGCAGGTTACAATCGGAATCCTGCTGTCCCCCTCTATCAGGTACGCAGACAAAACAGGGTAATCTTCTCCATAAAGCTCTGTGATTTCAAAGGTCACGGTTTTGCCCGAAAATTCCACAAACCACATCTGATTGACAGGACAGGCGCTCCTGCCGTACAGGTTGACATATTCTGCCCTGTACCCGCCGCCCTGTTCCACAAGCAGTTTATTTCTGCCATTATTGTCCCGCCAAAACAGTTCTGTGCTGCCGTCGTTGTCATAGTCTGCGCCTGCTACAAAACAGCGCATGTACCAATTCAAGAGATTTTCTTCATCATAGCTGCTGAAATCCTTCACCTGCGACTGCGCAATCTTTTTCTGTTCCTCCTTTGCAAGCTGCGGCATCTCCTCATCGCCCCAGATCATTTGCTCATTCTGCAGCTTATAGGCAAAGAGAGCGACATTCTCTTCCATATAGTCCTTCACACAATAGGTCAGGACATTCCTGTTATCCGCATACAGATAACGCGCCGCCACCGCCGCCCTGTCCTGTATAATCAGCCTGTATTCATAAGCAAACTTCCCGTCGTCCCGCATCCTGAACCGCTCTAAAATAAGTCCCGGAAGCACACTTCTGTTCCCGTCCGGATCCGAAGGCTTGTCTGCAAGCAGGTAATAGGTATTTTCCCCTCCCGAAAAAATCACCATCTGCCTTGCGTCTCTTGCGCCGTAAATGCCATAACCGACTCCCGTATCAATATTGGTGAGGCATATATGATATCCCTCCTCTGTCCGGTGCAGAAGAAACATACGGATACTATCCTCATACCAAAACAGCAGTTCCTTTCCCTCTTTCTCATCCAAATCCAGCGCATATATCTGATAAATATTGTCCATATCCGTAAAATAATCCACAAAAGAAGGATTGTTTTCCGCCGCCCACTCTTCCATAAGCCGCACAAATTCCGGACAGATTGCCAGAAGCTCCGCGCTGTCTATAAGCAGTTCTTCCTCACGATAAGCGGCAAGCGCCCCGTCAAAATCACGCTGCGAAACATACTCCTGCAAATCCGCAAGAATATCCTCGTCCAGCCCCATTTCGTAGTCCCTTTTCACGTAACATTCCTGCACCGGCATAATCCCTACAGGCTGCGCTGACGCATACGCCTGCATCTCCGAAAAAGAACTATATAAACGCTTTTCCTTTGTTCCTCCTATATGCGCCTGCCCGCTTTCTGCTGTCACCACAGCCGAACACAACAGTGCAGCCACAGCCGCGGCAAAGATAGCTGCTATCCTTTGTTTTTTCATATGTTTATACCCCATGTCCGCTCCGACGGATTGAAAACATTTTTCAGGCAATCTGAGCAATTGACCGATAAGTCGAAAGTTAACAATCTAAATTTCAACCACAATACTCAAATTTATCATTTTGTCAAACTTCTGTTTCTTTCTGTTTGTCTATTTGATTACATTTAACATTATCCAAGATATTGAAATATGCTCTCTTATCCATTCCTGAATTATAAAACCCCCATTCTCTAGCTTGTGTAAAGTGGGCTAAAGATGCCTCTGCATAATACTCTCGAGCCATTTCATAAATGATTTGTTTATAATTTGGGGGTGCAAATTCTTCTAAGTATTTATCTATTGCTAATTCATAAAAAACTAGCGAATCCCCTTCTTGCATATTGTTGGAGAAATTTTTATATTTATTTTCAGTTTCTTCAAATATTTCTTCAATATGGCATATTATTTCATGAAAATATCCCTTCCCTAGCCCTTGATTAAGTGCTTGAGCAACCTGTAAAACTTCTGAACACTTCTTAGTTTCATTAACAAGAAACCATACTCTACCACATTGATTATTTTGGAATCCCTCATTTTCGTGTGTTTTAGCATAGTGCTCTATTTTTTTTATAATATCCTTCTTTGTTCTTTTTGATCTTAAATTTTCCGAAGTAACCCTACATATTTCAAAACATATTATATCTTTACTACTTAATAACCTATTTATGTTATGTTCTTTTTCAATAGCTTCATATGGTATTAATTTTGCCACTATAAGCTCCTTTTCCTTTTCTTAGAATCCCTAAATTTTCACTTAACCTATCAAATCTCTTATGATGGATAACCTGATAAATTTCCGATTTGTCAACGTAATCATAATCTGTTTTTATTAAGTACATCATTTCAAAAAGGTAGAAAATCAATTATCTACGCACTCCATACTAACGTGCTGTCCGTAGTTTTCTTCTCCCAGCATATAGCGGTATATTTCGGAATACGCTTGACACGTCTCCTTATCCGACGGCATTTTGGCAAGCGGAATCGCAAAAATATCAAAGTCCACGTCATATACTCTGCTGCATATTTTCATGAGCACTGCGCCGTTTCTCTTATAAAACCCGTTGCGCCGCACACGAAGTACATATTCTGCCTTGTTTTCTGCGGCTTCCGGCTTCTCTGTCTCCAAAAGAATCGCTTCCCTGTCGCTGTAACATTCCTTCATTTTCTGCAAAAACAGGCTTCCCATACCATTGTTTCTGTATGCAGCGAGCACCGCATAATAATCCAGCAGAAGCACGTCCCGCCCCGGCACCTGCGCAAATAGAGCGTACGCAGCAAGCTTCTCCCCGTAAAACAGCCCCAGTCCCTCATATGCGCCTTCCTGCAAAAGCTTCTCGACCATCGCAGCAGGCTTTAATTCTGCCACGGGAAAATGCTCCTTAGCCACTTCTGTATAAACGGAGAGCACCTGCTCCGCCGTCAGCTTTTTCATATGGCAGTCCCTTTTGATTCCTGCTTTTTCATCTGTCATTTCCATCCGTCTCACTTCCATGATATCCCCGGCAATACTTGATAACGCGGCCTTAGCACTGCTTCATTCCTTTTATTCCTTGTATATCCGCCTCAATCGCCATGGAATAGTTGGTGTAATACACCACAAAGCCGGGCTTTGCGCCGTTCGGTTTTTTGACATGCTTTTTCTGTATATAGTCCACTTCGACCTTGCCCTGTTCCCTGCCTGCGGAATAGTATGCTGCCAGTCTTGCCGCCTCCTCGAAGGTGGTATCCGGCATCTCCTCGCCCGCCTTCTGCTTGACAATAACGTGGGAGCCCGGGCAGTCTTTCGCATGGAACCACCAGTCCCCTCCCGAAGCGACTTTAAAAGTCAATTCGTCATTCTGCAGATTGTTTTTACCTACATAAATATCATATCCGTCGCTGCTGATATAATGAAACGGCTTACTCGCTGCCACCTTCCCTTTTTTGCCGGTGCCACGCTTTTTGATATAGCCGCTCTGGGTCAGTTCCTCCTTAATCTGCGCCAAATCCTCTTCTCCCACTGCGATATCGAGAAATGCACTGATGGAGCGGAGATGCTCGATTTCCTCGCTGACTTCTTTGGTTAACTCCGTCAGCGCTTCATAAGTGCGCTTCAGCTTTCCGTATTTTTCAAAATACTTCTTGGCATTCTCACCGGCGGAAAGGGTGGGGTCCAAAGGAATGGTTATCATCTCATTGGTATAATAGTTGAGCGCCTCAAGGGATTTTGCTCCCTCCTCCGCCCCGTAGCCGTAAGTGTTTAGCAGTTCGCCGTAAATCCGGTAGGTATCCCGCTTTTCCGTATCCTTCATCTGCGCAAGCTGCAAATCGTACTTTTTCACATTGCGCTCTAACGCCGTCTGCACAATTCTGCGCAAATCGGAAGATTTCTGACGGATTCTGGTAATTGCGTTCTTTTCCGCGTAATACTCCTCCAGAAGTTCCGACATGGACGCAAAGCTCTTTAAGCTGTCCGCGCCGTTTCCGTCGTACATGGTCAGGGGAAACGCCGCAAATTCCACAGGCTTGTCCGCCGTGTAAGCAATGCTGGGTGAAAAAGCACCCGCGCGAATTGCGTCGCGCATACCGCTCCATGCTTCAAAAAGCCTGCGAAGCGCCTCCCGGTCAGACGCGGCAGGACGCTCGCCATCCACGCCGGCCCTTGCGCAAAGCTCCTGCGCAATCAGCGGCGAAAGACCGGTATAGGAGGTATAAACCGCCTTGAAAACAGGCATGGGCGCGCCGAGAAGCGTCTCTATAAAATCTGCCTCCTCTGCCTCCATCGGGTTTTTCTTGTGCGTGGTATCCGCCACAAAATAAGGCTTACCCGGCAGCACCTCCCTGACCGAGCTGACAAAGCCCGATACATGCTTAATGCTGTCTATTATCATATCGTTATCGTCACAGAAAATAATGTTGCTGTGCTTTCCCATAATCTCCACAATCAGCCTTTTTCTGCACAAATCCCCCATCTCGTTTAAATGCTCCACATTGATGTGCACGATGCGCTCCAGACCGGGCTGACTGATATCCACAATCCTGCCGTTCTGCAGATGCTTGCGCAGAAGCATACAAAAGCCCGGCGCCGTCATGGGAGCCTGCTTGTTTTTCTCCGTCAAATAAATAAGCGGCAGGGATGCCCCTGCCGAAATCAAAAGACGGTATTGTCCTGCTGTCCCTTTGATGGTGAGCAGCAGTTCGTCCGTTTCCGGCTGGGCGATTTTTACAATGCGGGCGCCGGTGAGAGCAGCCTGCATCTCTTTTACTACATTAGCTATTGTGATGCCGTCAAATGCCATGGTAATGATCCTCTTTCTCTATTTTAAATAAATTTGGTAATTGCAAAGCAGCTATGCTGTTGTCATTGTGTACATGGTATATGCCAACGCAGACCCGCTTTCGCTCCAAGCTAGCCGTAGCGGTACGTAAGCTGCCAAAATACGGCAGCTAAGTGCCGACGGCTAGCAAGGGTCTGCTTATGGCATATACCATGTGCACAATTCGGAAGCAGCAAAGGTAAGTTTCGCAAACATCTATATTTTAGTAAGCGGGATTAGGGCGTAAAAGCCCTGATTTATCTGGATAATTGCGGAGCTCGTAACTTGGCTGAATATTCTGTCAATCTATTCTGCGCAAAGCCTTTTGTGCCATGGAATTAAGACCATAGAAAGCAGGAGGGACGCCACCCGACTGCTTTCTGCTTTACTGGGCTTAATGGAATGCTTGGCACATCCGGCTTTGAGCAGAATAGATTGACAGAATATTCTCAAGATTCCACGTCCCGCAATCCCCTTTACTTCAGCAAATGGCACTTCTTCGCCATCCTTACAATCAAATATCCTTTGGGCAGCGCCCGAAGTTCTGCCTCGCTGATTCCTTTTAATACGATTTCCAGTACAAAATACACGATGCCGCCCACGATAACCGCCGGAAACAGCTCCAGTATGTTCTGCAGGCGGGAAGGATATTCCCCGCATTTTAACAGCCAGCCTATCCCTCTGTAGGTGCCGTAAGCCGCCGCCCCCATAAATGCCGCTGCCACAAGCGGTGTGATAAAGGTGCGGAAGGTCTCCTGCTCATAATCCATATATTTGCGGATGGAAAGCTGGTTTAAAACACACATGGTACCGGAATATACCAGCATGGCGATTACCAGTGCATACAAATCCATATCTGTAAAAAGAAGCATTGGCACCAGCACTGCCGTCTGAATCCCCAGCGCCACAGCAGCATTGCGCACCGGCGTTTTTACCCTGCCGATTCCCTGCAGCACACTGTTGGTCAGGGTGGAAAGGGAATAGAAAACAACAGAGGCAGAAAGCGCCGTCAGAAGCCTTGCCGCCAAATCTACGGAAGCCTTCTGCGGAAACAAAAGCCATGTAATCGGTCTTGCCAGCACACCGAGGCCGACTGCGGCCGGAATGGCAATCAGCATGGTCGTCTTAATTGCCTGCGCCGTCTTTTCCCTTGCGCCCTCCATATCGCCCTGTCCCACTCTTGACGCTATATTAGGCAGAATTGCCGAGGACATGGCAGAAGCCAGCGCAATGGGAATATTGGAAATCACCACTGCTTTGGCGGAGAAAATGCCGTAATTTGTGGAAGTCTCCGCGTCCCCCATACCTTTGGCAAGATAACATATCCATGTGTATATAGTCTGGTTTAAAAAGGTGCTCAGATTATAAATAGCGGTACTTAAAATAAAGGGAACCACCACGCTGCTCACCAGCCGCAGGATACTGCTATAGTCCTCCGGCTCATGCCTGTCCCTCGCAATCCGCCGGTGAATCGTCTTTTTGTTCAGCCCATAAACCGCCCACATAAAAAGCAGCGCCGCCACCACGCCGGAGCCGGTTCCCAATGCGCTTCCCACCGCGCCGTAGGTAGCGTGCGCCGTGTTCCACTCCTGCTGCTCCGCGCTCAAAACATAGGTCCTGCTCCCGTCCTCCTCATTGACGACTGCCTCTGCAACCTCCTGCACAATTTCATCTCCGAAGCTCACCGAGTAATCGTCGTTTAACACATATTTCTGCGTGCCGGACAGCATAAATATAATCAAGAGATACGCCGCGCCAATGCTGACCACCGCGTTTAAAATCTGCTCGAGAATCTGGGAAACCGAGGTCTGCACCATGGAGCGGTGCGCCTGAAAATAGCCGCGCAGCACACCAAGTATGCCGTACAAAAAGACTGTCGGTGCAAATACCCGCAGGACGGCCACAGCCGGTCCCTTCGCAAACAGCCCCGCGCCAAAAAACAGCACCAGACTCGCAATGCCACCTACTATCAGTACATAAAACATGGCGCACAAAAAAATCCGGTGCGCGTTTACATAATCCCGCACGGACAGCTTTTGTGCAATCACCTTGGAAATTGCGGAAGGAATACTGTAAGAAGAAATCAAAAGAATAATGGTGTAGACATTGAACGCAGTCTGATAATAGCCGTTGCCCTCATCACCGATAACAGCAGCTAAAGGACTCCTGTAAAGGAGTCCTATTATCCTGCAGATAATACCGGCAGCCGCCAGTATGCCCGCCTGTATGATAAATCCGTCTTTCCTGCTGCTCTTACCCATTTTAAAACTTCCTGTCCGGAACTTAATAGCCTATCAGCCAGTCATACATCTCCTGATATTTGCCCGCAGATACATGCCATGAAAAATCAGCCGCCATGCCGCGGTCAACAATCTTGTTCCACTCTCTTTTCCTGTCGTAATATATCTGTTCCGCGTAGCGGATAGACCGAAGCATCTCATGCGCATTGTAGTTTGCAAAAGAAAATCCGGTTCCGGTATTCTCATACTCATTGTAGGGCACTACCGTATCCTTTAAGCCGCCTGTCTCCCTCACGATGGGCACCGTACCATAGCGCAGCGCCATAAGCTGGCTTAAGCCGCAGGGCTCAAACAGGGACGGCATAAGAAATGCGTCACAGGATGCATAAATCTTATGGGAAAGGTCCTCGGAATAGTAAATATTTGCCGAAACCTTATCCGCGTATTTCCAGTCAAAATGGCGGAACATATTTTCATAGCGTTCCTCGCCCGTGCCCAGTACCACAAGCTGTATATCATCCTGACAGAGCTCATCCATGATATAGGCAATCAAATCGAAGCCCTTCTGGTCGGTCAGCCTTGACACAACGCCAATCATCATCTTTTTGTCGTCCTGCGCAAGATTTAACTGCTTCTGCAGGGCGCGCTTGTTCTTTACCTTTTCCTTGCGGAAATTGACTGCGTCATAAGGGAACTCTATGTATTTGTCAGTTGCAGGATTGAACTCTTCGTAATCGATGCCGTTGACGATGCCGCGCAAATCGCCCGCACGTGCAATCATCAGACCGTTCAGACCCTCGCCGTAAAATTCTGTCTTAATTTCCTCCGCATAAGTATCGCTCACCGTGGTGATGGCGTCCGCATATACCAGACCGCCCTTTAACAGGTTGGCATCCTTGTACGCTTCCAGCTTGTCGGGCGTAAAGAAATAATCCGGCAGCCCGGTAATGTTCTTCACTGCCTTTACGTCCCACCTGCCCTGGAATTTCAGGTTGTGGATGGTCATAATGGACTTCATGCTCCAGAAGAAGGGATTCCCCCTGAAGCGCTCTTTCATGTATACGGGAATCAGTCCTGTCTGCCAGTCGTGGCAGTGTACGATGTCCGGCTGGAAATCGATTAAGGGTAGGGCGGAAAGTGCCGCCTTGGAAAAATAAGCGTATTTTTCTATTTCAAACAGCACATTGTCGCCGTAAGGCTTAAAGCCTCCGAAATAGTGCTCGTTGTCTATCAAATAGTATTTGACCCCGTCAACCTCCGCCGACAAAATTCCCACATATTCTTCATGCCAGTTGAAGTCCATATAAAAATGGGTGACATAGCTTAATTTTTCCTGCATCTCTTGCTTCATACAGGTGTATCGGGGAATCATCACCCGCACATCAAAATATTCCTTATCGAGACATTTGGGCAGAGAACCGACAACATCCGCAAGCCCGCCTGTTTTGATAAAAGGCACCCCCTCCGACGCCACAAACAATACCTTCTTCATGGAAATTCCTCCTGTAACACCATTGTTTTTTTCTATTATACATCATAAGAGGAGGATTTAAAAGGTTTAATTTCGGTATTTTAAACGGATTCTGTCCGCAATCAGCGCAATAAACTCGGAATTGGTGGGCTTTCCCTTTCCGGTATTTATGGTATACCCGAACAGGGCATCCAAAGTTTCCATTCTGCCGCGGCTCCATGCCACCTCAATCGCATGGCGGATGGCACGCTCCACACGGCTCGGCGTAGTCTGGAATTTCTTCGCTATCGTCGGATATAGAATCTTGGTGATGGAGCTCAACATGGAATTGTCCTCCACCGCCATCATAATGGCCTCCCTGAGATACTGGTATCCTTTAATATGCGCCGGCACGCCAATCTCATGTATCATATCGGTAACATCCTGCTCCAAATCCCTTTCTTCTGTTCTTTTCGTCGTTTCCACAGATTTTGCCGGCATTTCCTTATTTCCGGAGGGTACTGTAATCATAATCTGGAATTCTTTGTCGGTACTCATCAACTGTCCGATTATTTTATACAGCTTTTCATTATCTTTTGTAGTCAAAACATTAAGCTGCTCCATGAAAAAACCTCCTTTTTTTTGGTTCAAAACTCGCTTTTTTTACAAAACTCTATCGTACACATTATAATGTGATAGTGTTTGCAACTTCAACTGATATGCGTCGCATTTATTTTACATTTTCCGCCGGGGACGGGGAATGGTGGGGAGTGGTGTCGGATTCGCGGGGATTCGCTCTGTTATGGTTGAAATAGATACTCTTGCGGCAAGTCACGCCGACAGCCTGTGAAGGTGTACTTTTGCGGCAAGTCACGCCGACAGGGGCGCCATATGCCTGTTCAGACGCGCTCTCGCTCGGATAAAAACGTAGTGGACGCTAAGCTCGTGAACTACCTCGCTAAGCGCCAACGTTTTTATACGGTCTTCACAGGCATATGGCGCCCCTGTCGGCTGAATTGCGGCAAAGGGACTCTTTACATACAAAAAGGCGGAACGCGAATGCTGCACTTTAGGCTAAGATGCCTAGACGCGCAACATACTTTTTTCGCATGAAACAGCCCGTAGCGCAATCTGTTCCCGAAGGAGCCCTTTAAGAAACGTCAGTACTTGGCGAGGTTTTTTCGAGCCTAGTACTGCTACGTTTCTTGCTGAGCGAAAGCGCGGCTCCTTGGGAATAGATTGCGCTACGGGCGTCCCATGCTCCCATGGTCCCATACTGCAAAACTAATTATATTTGGTGACTCTTAAAACCGCGCCCTGCAAAATACGAGCAAATGCAGGTAACGATCACTGCAAATACCGGCAGGAAAATATACGGCGGAATCACAAGCCCGAATATTTCATATTGAAATTCAAACATCGCGCCCCAGAAAGCAAACATTCCCGCGGGCAGCAGATTTGCCAGGCAGGATATCCAGACAGGCGCTCCTTCGGGAATGCTGATAAATAACGGAATTATCAGCAGGGCGGTCATTATCACAATGGTATTGAACGGCAGTTGCAGATTTGCTGAAAAAAGTGCGGTGATCGCCGTAACCATTATACATCCTGCAAGCATACATATAAAATACAACAGCGCAGCCTGCCCTATTGTGATCGGGTATGGGAAAATGCCGCTCACCAATTCCAGCGATCCGTTTGCTCCGCTCGCGCCCCAGACAATAAAGGACTCGATCAGGCTTATTCCCGATAACAGCGCAATCAGCACCGCCGAGACAGAAAACGCCGTGAACAATTTTGCGCCGATAACAAGATTCTTGCCATGCTTTGAAGAAAGTATCAGACTGTCTGCGCCGCTTGTGTACTCATCGGAAAAAATTCCCGAGAGCATTACCGCTATCGCCGCACCTACCATGAGCGCAGTCGTATACATGAGTGTCACAAATCTGTAATATCCGCCCCAATACTCGTATGTCAAGGTCGCGGAAAAGTTATTTAGACACCTTTGCCGGTATTTGCGCACATTTTCGCTTGTCGCACCGTTCATAACTGTTTGCTCCATATTTTGGAGGCGCACAGCGTCAAACTGCTCTGCCTGCTCGCGGGTCAGGTTTTGAAATTCCTCAAAGCTGCTTAACTGAAATGTTCTGCGTACTATACCGTAAATTTCGCTGTATGTTCTCGCGTTATCTTGATATTGCGAAGTGCCGATGTAATTTCCGTTTTCAAGCGGCACCACGCTTTTGTAAGCCTCGACTGCCTCCATAATCAAATCGGCGTCTATTACCCGGCCCGAAAGCGCCTCGCCGTTCCGACGGTCTATCATATCGTCCTCATATCTTGAAACAGCGACCTCGCTGCCGTTCTCGTCCGTGTAGTAATAGGTTCCGATAACAGTGCCGAAAACGCTTACTGCTCCGACAATCACCGTAAACGCGAGCACGATCACAGTGCGTTTTCTGCGCAGAATCTTCTTCAGTTCAAACCTTACCAATTCAAAAAATATACTCATATCGCGTGCTCCTCCGCAGTTTCCTCATTAAAATAATACAGATATAAATCCTCTAAAGTTGCCTGCGCATTTTCGGCATTCTCACAGGGCTTTTCCTCACTGACAAGGCGAAGAAATACACTGCCGTTCTCATTTCTAGTATTGATAATCGGATATTTCAAGCCGAGTTCGTCAGCGGTTTTTGCAGAAACGATACACTCCCAGACCTTGCCGTCTATGACAGAAATAATTTCATCAAGCGATCCTTCGTGGATAAGCTGACCACTTTTCATAACGAGAATCGTGTTGGCAATATGCTCGATGTCCGACACGATATGCGTCGATAAAAGTATGATCCTGTCCGCACCCATTCGGGAAATCAGATTGCGGAATTTCACTCGTTCTTTGGGGTCAAGTCCCGCTGTCGGCTCGTCGAGTATCAATATTTGCGGGTCGTTCAGCATTGCCTGCGCAATACCGAGCCGCTGTTTCATACCGCCCGAAAATGTTTTTATTTTCTTCCGGGCCTCGTTTTTCAGCGAGACCAGCTCCAGCAGCTCGGCAGTCTTTGCTTTTGCCCTGCTTTTGGGAATGCCCTTTAGCGCGGCAATATACATCATAAAATCCTGCGCAGTAAATTCGGGATAATATCCGAAATTTTGCGGGAGATATCCGAGCATATCGCGGTATTCCTCCTGTGAAACGTCAATTCCATTGCATGAGATATTCCCCGATGCAGGCTTAGATAATCCGCACATCATTCGCATTAACGTTGTTTTTCCCGCTCCATTAGCGCCCAAAAGTCCGTATACACCGTTGTGAAGCGTAATTGATACTCTGTCACAGGCAATTTTGCTGCCGTATTTTTTTGTCACGCGGTCAATTATTAATTCCATAACGTTCATTCCTTCCACTCATTATTTTTTCGATTTGAATCGCGGTCATGATTACACCGCCTGCACATAGCATGGTGCATAAAGCATTTACAAAACGCATATCAAAAGAAATTTTCCCGAATATAAATATACCCGCCAGGCTAACGCCGATCGTTGCTGCAACACTGATGTATACGCCCTCCAAACCTGTGACCTTATCCAAAACAAAAAGAGAAATTCCGTTGACTGTCATATAAGGAGTCAAAATATACAAAGCGGCTTTCATAATGCCGAGCGGTGAGAAAAATCCGAAAATGACCACAATAGCCGATATGACCGCGAAATTGCACACACCCAGAATTATCATTCGCGCGCCAATAAGCTGCGGCAGGGAATATCTGCACCCTGCCTCGATTTCCGACATTCCGAAAATATCGGAGCGCGAAATTTCCGTTGCTGTCATCAATGCCAAAAACGGGATAAGAGCCGATACGACCCACACAATATACATTTCGTTTTGCGGAATAACATACACCGCGCCAATCGCCACCAACAGAACTGCCGCCGAGAAAAGCCATACCCTCTTGCGGATATAGCATACCTGCGACAAAATAAATTCCGAATACGACAGCTTAGGATAGCGCATAGAATCTATAAACTTGTCCTTGTTTCGCGGCTCGGGCGGTGTGAACGCGCTTCGCAGAGCCTTTTCGATTTTCATACTACAACACTCCCTCCATCAGTTCTTTCAATTCTTTTAAAGCAGCTCGCTCAAGGCGATATACTGCAAATCTTGATATTCCCGCTGCAGATGCGGTTTCGTTCACCGACAACCCGCCGATATATCGTAAAACTATAATCTCGCGCTGCCGTTCATCAAGCTTTTCAAGCGCATTACGGATAGCTGCTTTTATATCGCTCTGCTCCGCAAAATCTTCCATCGGGTAATCATCGGTCAATTCCAAGTCCTGCTTTCGCCGGAAGTGATCTACACACAAATTCTTGGCAATCGTGTACAGATAAGCCATATCCTCGCCGCGGCGTATTCTTGGCTGCTGCCCGAAAAATTTGAGAAAGGTTTCCTGCGTGATATCCTCGGCAGCAACGGAATTTCTCACTTTATAAAAGCAATAACGGTATATTTTGTCGTAAATGCCTGCCAGATCATTCACCGTTGTAAAACCTCCTCTCACAATGTATAACGTTTCAGCCGCGCGGGATGTGCGGCATTTTACAAAAAAGTTTGAAATGTTCCTTGATGATTTTATCACAATGTCCTGTTTCCGCAAGAAAGAATGGACTTGCAAAAAACTTGAAGCATACAGAAGCTTATGTTAAGATTAAGATAATACTTTAGGAAAGAAAACGGAGGAGTTTTGGATGCCTGCATTATCTATGTTTTTTGGAATTATTGTGCGAATGCAGAGTGAAAAAGGCGGAAAGCATAATAAACCACACATTCATGCTTTATATGGTGATGATGAAATCGTGGTAGGGATAGATGGGGAAATTTTGGAAGGCAGTTTCCCGAATAAACAAATGAAACTTTTATCAGCATGGATAGCAATCCATGAAGACGAACTACAAGCAAACTGGAAATTATTAAGTAACGGAGATGGTTATTTCAAAATCGAACCATTACGTTAGATAGCGGAGGTATTTCGACATGTTAAGACCAACTGCGGTTCATGTAGAAGCGACGTGTGCATATCAAATATTAGTAGTATTTGATAATGGAGAAAAAAAATACTTTGATGTCGAACCATATATCAAGGGCGAATGGTACGGAAAATTACGGTCTTTTGAATATTTCAAGCGTGTTTCCACAGACGGCTATACTGTTGTGTGGCCCGACGGGCAGGATATATGTCCGGATGAATTGTATTATTTAGGAAAAGCAGTATCATAGAGTAAAAATCCTCACATGTCATCAAAAAAGAAAGGACGAAAAATCATATGTTACGGAAAGCTACCCTGCAGGACATTGCGGAATACGGCGATTTTGCTTATCATCTGGCTCTGGATCAGACGAAATCCTGTTATCCGATTTATGCGGACGGTATCAAATCAAAAGAAGATTTCATTGCAGACGCCGAAAACGGCGTTACGAAAGAGAATTCGGAATTATTGCTCTTTCTTTCAGACGGAATTGTGGAAGGCCTTATAAAGTATGAGTGGCTTGCGGAGGACAATTACCTGCAGTTAACCATGTGCAATATCCGTGAGGGAACCACACAGGCGCTTACAGAACTGCTCTCCTTGCTGAATGAGCGATTTTCGGGCTATACTCTTTACTTTGGATTTCCCGAAGCAAATACAGACGCTGTCCGCTTCCTTTCGGAAAATGAATTTACATGTCTGGAAGAGGCTTGGAATCATTCTTTCTTTTTTGATGATTACACGTTTCTTCCAGAGGACAAAAACGCTGTCTTAATCAATCGGGAGAACTTTGATGATTTCCGGACAGTGTATCAGCCGGATGCAGAAACCTATTGGAATTGTGACCGGATTCTGGAATGTTTAGAGGACTGGACTATTTTTGTTTACTATCAGGACGGCACTCCGGTGGGAACCATCTTCCTGCAGGGCGGCGGCGGATATTATGAGGGATACTACGAAATATTCGGCATTGCATTTGCAGACGACAAATATCAGGAAAAAGCTTGTCATGCGCTTCTTACGGCCGCATTGAATCACTGCAAACGAAACGACGCAAAATACATGACCTTCTTATGTGAAGAAATATTCCAAAAACTACTGCAGAAACTAGGTTTTCATTTTGTGGGAAAGTATGTCTGCTACATCAGGACACTTTAACCGAAAAGAGACAAAGGAACAAGCAAGCCGACTTGCAATATACAGGAGTATAAAAATGGAAATTGAACGAATTGACACATACGAGGACAGTCGTTTTTCGCAGAAGGTTCTGTGGCAGCACGGCTGTTTCCTTGTGGACGGTGCGCCTTGCGAGGTCGAAATTATATCTGATTTTGAAGCGGTGATTCATAAAGGTGCCAATGGATATATCCATGGAAATATCCTTGCAGATTTTTCCTCATTGATTGACCGGTTTCGTTTTTATACGCCACATATTACCCGATTCTATGACGAAAACTATCGTATCATCAAGGAGTTTCCGGCAGCGCAGCTTTTGACGCTTAAGATGGAACAGATTCAGCCGTCACAGTTTTATGTTGACAGAGACAAAATTGCCGCCATCAGCAATTTTATCCATAAGGCCGAAGATATAATTATTCAGGTACTGCCGTATCAGGGGCGTTTCATTTCTCTTGACGGACATACCCGCCTTTACTATGCGGTTATGCAGGGCTGGGAGCATGTCCGTGCCGTGGCTGAAACCGATGACGGCTGGGTTCATGGTTTTGTGGAAGAAGCAAAAAATCGCAATATTTATACGCCCTCTGACCTTATACTGGTCAGCCATGCGGAATATGTGGAAAAATGGGATGGATTCTGCGATGCCTTTTTTGCCGCCAAAGAGGAACAAAGCAAATCATAAAACGCAGATAACATGGTTTTTACACAAAAAAGCAGCCTCGCTTCCTTTATGGAGCTACGGCTGCTTTTCTGCATCCCTGGCCTTACGGCGCAAATCCGATGCGGGAAATGTTTTCACCAGCGTTTTCCTAATACGAAATCATCTCCTCAATAAAAATTCCATATCCACTTGTTGAATCGTTTATCAGAACATGGGTCACAGCTCCAATCAGTTTGCCGTTTTGTATTATGGGCGCGCCGCTCATACCCTGTATGATGCCGCCTGTCAGGGCAATCAGTTCAGGGTCCGTTACCTGTAGGACGATGCCGCGGTTGACATTGTTCTGGTCAAGATGACATTCCTTAATCCGGATATCGTAATATTTCAGTTCGCCATCCACCATGCAGAGAATCTGGGCAGGACCGATTTCTACTTCCTGTTTCAGACCGATGGGAAGCGGCTCTGTCTCGATACAGGATAACATCCTGTCGTTACAGGTTCCGAAAATCCCCCGCTCGGTATTGTCCGAAATCACACCGAAAATATTGCTGTCATTGTACTCAATCATGCCGGTCATTTCCCCGGGTTCTCCCTTGACGCCTTTTTTGATTGCTACAATATCCGTTCTGTAGAGTGTTCCACTGTCAAGTTCCATGATCATGCCCGTATCCACGTCATTGATACCATGCCCCAGCGCGCCGAAATTGCCTTCACTGTCCACAAAGGTCATGGTTCCCACGCCCTGCGCATTGTCCCTGACCCAGACGCCCAGCTTATATTCTCCGCTCTGGTTTTGATAAGGCTGCACCTCGATATCAAAGGTCTCTCCTCCACGGCGCACCGTGAGCACAACCGGCTGCCCACCGCAGTCTTCGACCATTTCAATAAAGGCATTTTTACCCGTTACCTCCTCCCCATTCAGGGCCAGAATGTAATCTCCTGTCTTTAAAAGATATCGGGCAGGCGAGACACTCGTTCCGTTTACGGATATAAAGTCTCCCACGCCAATCACCAGAATACCGTCCGTTTTCATATAGATGCCGACGGGCAGCCCCACCGGCGTGAGCGTCATATTTTCGATGACATCAATATTGACTTGTTTAAAAGGAATGAAACCAAACAGTTTCAGGTTCATCTGATAGCTGCTCAGCGTATCTGCCCGCATGGTAACGGGATTCCGCAAATCAATGTAGATGGAATCTGCCGGTATGTTGGACTCTCCCTGTCCGTTTGCAGGAACTGCAAGGCCGTCCGCATCCTCCTGTATTCTGACGATTTCTCCCTCAAGGGGCAGTCCTATGTTCAATACCTGATCTTCTCCCATCTTCAATTTGATATTGCCGGGAATCCTATCGTAATAGTACAGAAAACCGACGCCGGCAAGCGTAAGGCAGGTAAAAATAAGGGCGCATAACAGGCACCTTCTGTATATTTTCTTTCTTTTTTTGTTTTTCATTGCCATACCTCCAAAAAAAGAGTACCCGTATCGGATACTCTTCTTAGTGTTGTCATATTTTTTAAGTTTAAACACCAAAATCAGCTTTGCTTGATTTTGGCAGCCTCAATTTTCATTTCTTTTGCATTGGAAAGCGCCGCTTCAGACAAGGCGTCCGCCCCTAAAAGCCTTGCCAGCTCTTCGATTTCTCCCTCTTTTGTCAACCTGCGGATACCTGTCATGGTGCTCTGTCCGTCCGTCTGCTTTTCAATGGCAAAATGTGCGTCCGCCATTGCCGCAATCTGCGGCAGATGCGTGATACAGATAACCTGATGCGCACAGGATAAGGCACCCAGTTTTTCCGAAACCTTCCATGCCGTCCTGCCGCTTATCCCTGCGTCGATTTCATCAAAGATAAGCGTATCCACCGCATCCTTGTCCGCCAGCACCGTCTTGACGCCCAGCATAATACGGGAAAGCTCACCGCCGCTCGCCACCTGCCCCAAGGGCTTTCTCTCTTCGCCCGGGTTGGTGGAAATCAAAAATTCCACATCATCAAAGCCGTCCGGCGAAGTTTCTTTTCTTTCTATTTTAATTTCAAACTCCACCGCCAGAAAATTCAACTCGGAAAGCGCCGTTTTTAAGGTCTTCTCCAACTTCTTCGCCTGTTTTTTTCGAAGCGCGGAAACCTCCTCACAGCTTTTTATAAGCGCTTCTTCCGTCTCGTCATATTTCTTTTTTAAAAGAGCCATATAGCTTTCATAATCGTTCAGCTTTTCTATTTTTTCCGAAAGTTCCTCTTTATATGCAAGAACCTCTTCGATTGTTTTTCCATATTTTTCCTTTAAATGATTCAGTTGGTTTAAACGATTCTCCACAGCGACAAAATCCGCCCCGTCAAACTCCATATCGGCAAGATAGTCGGAAAGCTCCCTGTTGAAATCGTTTAAAAGCGACTCGATTTCCGTAATCTGCTCTGAAAGCCCGGTAAGTCCGTCGTCATAGACCGCTGCCTGTGACAATTCCCGCACTGCCCTGCTGACAAAAAAGGAAGCGCCTTCCTCTTCTCCGCCGCTGAACCGGTAGCATGCGCCGAGCGACTCCCCGATTTTACGGCTGTTTGCCATGCGGCGGTACTTGCTTTCCAGCTCCTCATCCTCCCCCGCTATGGGCGCTGCCTGTTCAATTTCATCAAACTCAAAAAGAGCCAGCTCCGTTTCCCGCTTTCTCTTTGCCTCGTCCATCTCCTGTTCCGTTATCTCATTCCAGATACGGTTTTTCTCGTGAAACAGCTCCCTTACCTTTTTTAAGGGCGCAAGGATTTCCTCGCCGGCATAGGCGTCCAGAATTTCCAGATGCTTTTTTTTGTGCAGAAGTGACTGATGTTCATGCTGTCCGTGGATATCCAGAAGCAGTTCGGACAGCTCTTTTAGCTGTCTGGCGCTCACGGTCTCCCCGTTGATGCGGCTGACGCTTCTGCCCGTCTGCAGGCGGCGGCTGATTGTCACCGCTCCCTCCTCACAGGGCAGTTCCATCTCTGAAAGCTTTTCCCGAATCCTCTCGTCGTCATCCGAAAAGGTCAGCTCTGCCAGCGCATACTCCGCCCCTCTCCGAATCAAATCCTTATCTGCCTTTGCCCCCAGCGCCAGATTGACAGAGCCGAGCAGAATGGACTTTCCCGCACCGGTCTCACCTGTCAGGATATTTAACCCCGGTGCAAATTCCACCTCCGCTTCCTCTATCAGCGCCAGATTCTTTACGTGTAAGCTTAATAACATTTATTTACCCCACAATTTCATCTTGTACTTTTATACTTCCACCATACCGCGTATTTTCTCCATCAGGTTTTTCGAATCCTCCATGTTTCTGACTGCAACCATGATGGTGTCGTCTCCCGCAATGGTACCTACAACTTCCTTGAACTTCATGGCGTCCACAGCGGCAGCAACCGCCATT
This sequence comes from Lachnospiraceae bacterium, assembly GCA_014804445.1. GTDB lineage: Bacteria > Bacillota > Clostridia > Lachnospirales > Lachnospiraceae > Acetatifactor. The sequence continues at coordinate 45,243 of JAAUZU010000007.1, forward strand.
GCCATGCCGGATACCGTCTTAATCACCAGAATATTCTGCGCCATGTCCATGGAATAGAACCCATCCGTCAGGATGCGGCTGTACTTATCCCACAGCCTGCTGTCGTCCTGCTTTAGCACGATATACTTCTGCCTGCCGCCCGCAGGAACCTTTGACAGGTTTAATTCCCTGATATCCCTCGATATGGTAGCCTGCGTCACATCATAGCCCGCCTGCTTTAAATAAGCCGCCAGCTCTTCCTGCGTCTCCACATCATAGGTTTCAATAATTTCAATTATCTTGGCGTGTCTTGTCTTTTTCATAAAAGCTCCTATCTGCGCGGGCCGCGCGTTTTCAAAGGCTGAAATTTAGTTTTCGCTCATTTTCCTATGAAGCACCTCTAAAAAGCCCGCCCTTCCGAGCTTTACAAAATCTGTTGTTCTTTCCGACTGCACAATCCGCACAGCATCCCCCGTCTTTAATGCCACACTGCAGCCGTCAAAATTGACTGCTGCCGTCTGTATCTGTCCCTCCGTCCCCGCCGGAATTTCAATGACTACCTCGTCCTGCGGCGAGAGTACAATACTCCTCTGGTTCATGGTGTGCGGACATACCGGCGTTACCACGATAAGCCTTGCCGAAGGCTCCACAATGGGCCCCCCCGCGGACAGATTATAGCCCGTCGAGCCCGTCGGGGTCGTCACAATAATACCGTCCGCCAGATATTTATACAGAAGCCTGCGGTTGACATAGAGGTGAACGCGCAGCACCTGCTGGCTGCCCGATTTGCTGATGACAATATCGTTGAGCGCCCACTCCTCTTTTTTTGCGCCGTCCTCTTTGTAGACCGTGCCGCTTATCATCATGCGGCTTTCCAGCTCGTAATCCCCCCGCAAAAGCTGTGTCAGCGCCGCTTCCGCACTCTCCGGCTCCACTTCCGTCAGATAGCCCAGATTGCCCAGATTGACGCCTAAGAGCGGCACTCTGTTCCTGCCGCCGAACTCCCTTGCCGCTTTTAACATGGTACCGTCTCCCCCCAGCACCAGAATGCAGTCTGCGCCCGTCTCCGCCTGTCCCGCGCCGTCCTCACCCATGACTCTGACATCGCAGCGGACTCCCTGTTCTGTGAGAAAGGCACGCAGCCCTTCCGTCAGCACAAAATTTTTATCCTTATGGCTGTTGGTGTAAATACAGAAATGTTTCATTTCGCATCCAGCTCCTCATGCGCTTTTTTTACCGTTTCTTCTACCATGCGCCGCCACATATCCTGTCCCGATATGCCCGCCCCTTCTTCCGTTATGCGCGCAAGTTCCCGCTCCGCATCCTGCTCGGAAAACGCTTCGCTTAAAGGTTTGCTTTCCCTGTGCAGCGTAAGCAGCAGCAGGTATTCGATATTGCCTTCCGGCCCCTTGATGGGCGAATAGTCGAGCGCCTCTGCGGTATAGCCCAGGCTGTCCGCAAAATCCAGCACCTTGCGGATAACCTCCCTGTGCACCGCCGGTTCCTTGACTACGCCTTTTTTTCCTACCTTCTCGCGCCCCGCCTCAAACTGGGGCTTAATCAGGCAGACCACGCTGCCGCCATCCTTTAAAATCCGTCGTAACGGAAACAGAATTTTAGTGAGTGAAATAAAGGACACATCCACTGAGGCAAAATCCGGCTCCTCCGCGATATCCTCCCGCACCATATAGCGGAAGTTTGTTTTTTCCATGCAGACCACGCGGGCGTCGTTACGCAGCTTCCAGTCAAGCTGTCCATGCCCAACATCCACCGAATAGACCTTTACCGCCCCGTTTTGCAGCATACAGTCCGTAAAGCCGCCCGTGGATGCACCAATGTCCATGCATACTTTTCCCTCAGTGGAAACGCCGAAGCAGTTGATTGCCTTTTCCAGCTTATAGCCGCCCCTGCTCACATAGCGCTGGGCGCTGCTCTTTACCTCTATCTTTACCTTTTCCCTGTCAAACATGGCTCCGGCTTTGTCTTCCTTCTGCCCATCCACAAATACAGAGCCTGCCATAATGACGGCTTTCGCCTTTTCCCTGGATTCCGCAAGCCCGCCGGAAACCAGAATGACATCCAGTCTTTCCTTCATGTATGCCTCAATTCTTTTTCAGCTTCTCCATAATGCGCGCCGCCACACTGTCCGCATCCATCAAAAGCTCCTTCTTTAAAAGCTCCACACTGCCATGCTCCACATAGGCGTCAGGTATGGCAATTGATAACTCCTCTGCCGCCAAAGCCTTGTCGTTTAAAAAACTCTGCACCCGCTCGCCAAAACCGCCGCTCGCCACATTTTCTTCCATCGTGACAAGCAGGTCGTGCCCTGCCGCCGCTTTTTCTACCATAGCCTCATCCAGCGGCTTCACAAAGCGCGCATTTACAAGGCTGCAGGAATGACCCGCTTTCTTTAAGATATCCCTGACTGCCTCCGCCGTCTTTACCATGCTGCCGACTGCCAGCAGCGCAATCTCTTTTTCCTCGTAAATCCACTCGCTCTTTCCATATTCAATGGGCTCACGGAATTCCCTCAGACCGGCATACGCCTCTCCCCGCGGATAGCGGATTGCGCATGGCCCGTCAAATTCCACGGCAAACTTCAGCATGTCCGACAGCTCCCATTTGTTCTTTGGCGCCATAATCTGTATCCCCGGGATGCTGGACAAATAGGACAAATCAAAAATGCCCTGATGGGTTTCCCCGTCGCTGCCTACAAGTCCCGCCCTGTCAATGGCAAAAACCACCGGCAGCCCCTGTATGCATACATCATGTAATATCTGGTCGTAGGCACGCTGTAAAAAGGAGGAATAAATTGCCACCACCGGTCTCATGCCGCCCGCCGCAAGCCCTGCCGCAAAGGTCACTGCATGCTCCTCCGCAATTCCCACGTCAAAAAAACGGTCAGGATACATATTGTGGAAACGCTTCAGCCCCGTGCCGTCCGGCATCGCTGCCGTAATCGCCACCACATTTTCATTCCGCTGTCCCAGCTTACACATGACCGTGGAAAAAATATCCGTGTAATTGGGTGTGTTTCTCGGATTTGTGGGAAGCCCCGTCTCTATATCGAACGGCTCCGCCCCGTGGAACCTCGCCGGATGGCGTTCCGCAGGCGCGTAGCCCTTGCCCTTCTCCGTCATCACATGCACCATGACCGCGCCTTTCACCCTGCGTGCTTCGCCAATCACCTTTACCATGGCGTTTACGTCATGTCCGTTCACGGGTCCTAAATATGTAATGCCCATATCTTCAAAAAGCATACCGGGAATCACAAGCTGCTTCACGCCGCTTTTTACCCGCCTGATTGTTTTAATCACGGAATCGCCCTTTGCCGTACTGCGCAGGGCGTTGTAAATCCCCTGCTTTAAATCGAGATAGCTGTCCGCCGTCCGGATGTTGTTGAGATAACTGGACATACCGCCCACATTCTCGGAAATGGACATATTGTTATCGTTTAACACAATAATAAAATTCGTCTCCAGCTTCGAGGCATTGTTTAACGCCTCATACGCCATACCACCCGTCAGCGAGCCGTCTCCGATAACGGAGATAATGGTGTTGCTCTCTCCCTTTAAATCACGCGCCTTCACCATACCTAAGCCCGCCGATATGGATGTGGAACTGTGACCTGTGTCAAAGCAGTCGCAGGGGCTTTCCTTCCGCTTCGGGAAACCGCTCATGCCATGGAACTTGCGCAGGGATTCAAAACCGTCCCGCCTGCCTGTCAAAAGCTTGTGGGTGTAGGACTGATGTCCCACGTCCCATATGATTTTGTCCTCGGGAAGGTTAAGAGCGATATGCAGCGCCATCGTCAGCTCCACCGCTCCTAAATTGGAACCTAAGTGTCCGCCCGTCACGCTGATTTTTTCAATCAGAAACTGCCGGATTTCCTCCGCAAGCGCGTCGTATTCCGACTTATCAATATATTTGATATCGTTTTCCTTCTGTATCTGCTCCAGCAATACGTTCACCTCTGTCTTTCACGAAAAACTGCTGCCCGCTTCCTCCTGCCTGCATCCTGCCATATCAGACAAAGACTCACGCAAATTCCTCAAGCGCGCCTTCGCCGTTCAACTGCATAACCTGCTTCTCCACCTTATCGATGTCCGCATTGCATTTCTTTAAAAGCTCCATGCCCTCTTTATAAATACGGAAGGACTCTTCCAAAGAGATATCCTCCGACTCCAGTCTGGTAACCGTTTCTTCTAATTTAGCAAATTTCTCCTCTATGGTCATTCTTTCTCTCCTTTATTGCCTTTATGGGACTTATTTTATCCTTCACCTGCGCCAGCACCTTGCCGTCCGACACGTTGATGGTAAGCATGTCCCCGGGATGCACCTGTGAAAGATGCTTTAACGCCCTGCCGTCCTTGTCCTCCACGTAAGAATAGCCCTGATTCAGTTTCGTCAGCGGGGAAAGCCCTTTAAACTTTTCCACATAAAGAGCAAGCCTGTGGCGGTTATCCTTCACCTTTTCCTCCATCAGCCGCTGCAAATCCTCTTCCGCCCTTAACGCGCGGAGCCGCATGTCCCGTATCCGGCTCTCAGGACTCTGCAGCCGGTAACGCAGGGCAAGGTTTTCCGCCCTCCGCCGCCTTGCCAAAAGCGCAGCATCCATCCGCGCTGTGAGCTTTTCCCTGTAATTGTGTAGAGAAAGCACAAACTGGCTGTAATCGAATACGGCAAGCTCCGCCGCCGCCGAGGGCGTGGGAGCACGCAAATCTGCCACATAATCGATAATCGTATGATCTGTTTCATGCCCGACTGCCGAAATAATGGGAACCTCACAGTCAAACACTGCCTGCGCCACGATTTCCTCATTAAACGCCCACAAATCTTCAAGCGAACCGCCGCCGCGCCCCACTATTATGGTATCCACTCCCTGCGCCGCTAACGCGTGGATGCCGTTGACAATACTCTGCGCCGCCATGTCTCCCTGCACAATGGCCGGGTATAAAATAATCCTGATATAGGGATTGCGCCGTTTCGCCACGTTGATAATATCCCTGACCGCCGCTCCGGTAGGCGCCGTCACGACGCCAAGTGTCTTAATATATGCCGGAATGGGACGCTTGTACTGCTCTGCAAACATGCCCCGCTCCGCAAGCTCATTTTTCAGTGCCTCAAACTTCTCGTAGAGATAGCCTGCGCCCTCCTGCACAATCTGCTTTGCGTAGAGCTGGTATTTGCCGTCCCGCTCATACACGTCCACCATGCCGCCCACGACCACCTGCTGCCCGTTTTCCAGCCTGAACTTCAGCCCACTCCGGTTCCCCGCAAACATCACGCAGGCGATGGCGCCCTTTTCATCCTTTAACGTAAAATAAATATGTCCAGTAGAATGGTATTTGCAGTTGCTCACTTCCCCTCTCACAAAAAGCGACTGCAGCATAAAATCCTGCGTGAACATATTTTTGATATAGGCATTTACCTGTGCCACTGTATATACATTCTGCATGGTAGTCCTCATTTCCACGACGCTGAAACCGGCGCTATGCAAATTTTGCCAGAACTGCATTCACAAAAGCGCCGGAACCGTCCTGTCCGAACTTCTTGGCAAGTTCAACCGCTTCGTTAATTGCCACGCTGACCGGCACGTCCTCGTCATACTGCATCTCATAGAGCGCAAGCCTGAGCACGGTCAAATCCACCTTGCCCATACGTTTCAGATTCCAGTTTTCCGCTTTCTCTTCAAGCTGTGCGTCGATATCGGACAGCTTTTCCATGATTTTACTGTATTTTGCTTCTATATAAGCAGCTTCCTCCGGCGTTCTTTTTACCTCGTCGTCCCCAAAAAACAACTGAATCTGCTCCGGCATATCCTGCGGTGTATTGAATTCTATGCGAAACAGCAAAAGAAAAATCTGCTCTCTCAGCTCTCTTCTTCCCATATGGTTACCCACTTTACTGCTTATTCTTCTGCATGTTGACGCCGGCAATGCGGATATTGACATCCGTCACATTGAGACCGGTCATATTTTCGATTGCCGCCTTTACCTTCGTCTGTACTTTCTGGCAGACTGCGGGAATGTTGTAGCCGTACTCCACGGTCATGGACAGGTCAACCTTTACATTCTGCTCTAAAATATCTACTTTTACACCCTTCGTCATGTTCTTCATGCCGACCCTGCTCATCAGCTCTCCGGTCATATTGCCCGTCATAGCGGATACGCCGTCCACTTCGCGCGCTGCAAGGCTTGCAATCATGGACACAACATCGTCCGCTATCTGTACTGCGCCAACGCTCTCGTTATCCTGTAAAACATATATATTTTTATCTTCCATTTTGAAACCTCCAAAAATTATTTTCCTTTTGATGATTATAACACACCCATCATTCGTTCACAAGCCAAAAAGTCAGGGAGAGTCTGTCGGGAGTTGCTGCATAGGTAATGGGTCCGCCGCCGGAATCCAGATAGCGGAATATTTCCTGATTTTCAATCAGCCTCTCAAAAAAAGCAGCATAGACCTCTTCAGCGGTGCACTTTAAGGTTACCGTTACCCTTTTCTCCTGCGAAGCATTGTCAAAAAACGCTGTAAGCGCCTCTTCCTCATAGCAGTCAAAGCAGGCGCCCTCCATCACATAGTAATTGGCGGCTGTCGCCGTACATTCCGGCAGGGGCACAAAGTTATCCGGCTCATGGGTTTGTAACAGTTCTTTTGTCGTAACACAGAGGTAATCGTAATTGATGGGCGGCACAGGCAGCTCGTTCTCCTCCTTATCATAGGCGCGGTACGAAGCGTCTCCCCATGTCACGTCCAGATAATAGCTTTCTCCGTCCACCCATACCAGATTCCATGCATGCCGCTGTCCGTCGCTTACGGTTCCCACCACCAGTGTGGACGTAATGCCCAGCTTATCAAACAGATACTGCGCCGCCTTCGCATAGCCCTGGCATACCGACTCTCCACCCACAAAAACCGAGCAGATATTCTGGTTTTCAGGCGCGTCCTGATTGTAGTCCGTGTGCAGCACAATATATTCATAGACATACTTTACCTTTTCGTATTCGGAAGCTTCGCTGTCTATGCCGGCAAGACACGCTTCCACCGCCGCGTCAATCAGTTCCTGATTTTGCTTTCTTTCTGCGGCGCTCATGGTATAATCGCCCTCAAAGCTGATTTTCACAATTTCCTCGTTCCGCGTGTAGGTAGTGTAGCTGTAGCCCTTCACAAAAAACAGCTCCGGATGGTCAATCATCACACACTGGAAAATCCTGTCAATCTCCTGTTCCGCCACGGTTCCATAGCCCTGCGGGGACAGTGCCGCGCCTGTATACATGCCATCCACAATTTCATACATGTCAACATACCACGCCTGCTCCTCCTCGGTCAGAGTGTCGTAGCAGTACCGGCCGCTATGGTCTCCTTTGGGGGTTGTGACAGCTTCTTCCCCGCCGTCCGCCTCACCGCCTTCTGCGGTCTCCGGCTCCTGCGTATACAGGCTTTCCACCGTCTGCACATCCTGCTCTGTGCCCTCTGCAGCAGCATCGGAATAAGAACCGGTTTTCTCTTCCGGTTTATCTTTTGGTATGGCACAGGCGCCAAGCAGAAGCGCGGCAAGTAAAGCCGCCGATACCGCATGTATTCCCCTTTGTACCAGTCTGCGAAATCTTTTCAAATCTTCTCCTTTTTTCCTTTCGCTTTAATAGGTGATTATAAAATATAGAAACTATGCTGTTGTCATTGTACATATGGTATATGCCAACGCAGACACGCTCTCGCTCCGAGCTTACCGTAGCGGTACTAAGCTCGAAAATACCTCGCTAAGTACCGACGGTAAGCAAGGGTCTGCTTATGGAATATACCATGTGTACAATTCGGAAGTTCAGTTTCTGCAGGTTGCGGAAATGGGCTATATTGCCCATTTCCTGTTGCCTGCAAAAAAAGTTCTACAAGAGCCTATCTACACTTGGTTAGATAACTCCCGTTTCATTATAGAAGGAATACAACAAACGCTGATTTACAGTCGTTGTATTTTTTCAAGACCATTTGCTTCTAAAAATTCGTCTAGCAGATTGAAAAACGCTTCAATTGCTTCTTTTCCATCGGGCATATTCTGCAATATTGCTCGAACACCCCCCATACTACTGGGATATAAATTGTACTTTTTTAATACAAAATCGTTAAATCCTTTTGGCATAATACAACATTGGTCATCCAGAGCATGATTTCTCAATGCCCCGCCATATCCCATCAAAAAAATCCATAATTTTGACAAGGAATAATCTCCTATATACATGGGAGGTCTACTTCGTATCCCGCTTAATAAAATTCGTTCTTTTGGAGAAATGTCTATCATGCCGTTTGCCTTTTGTGTCTCGTTTCCGTTCATAAATCATTTCCTTTATTAAACAACTTATAATTTAATATTTCGAATTGTCAAGTCCCTCTGGAAGCTGTCAATGCTTTTTTAGTTAGAAGAATCAATTTACAATTCAAATCTGCATTGCAGAATAGCATGGTCTGGGATACCGGAGCCGTAGGGTATCGACCAAGTGGTTTTATCAAGCCGACTATTATACACTTCAAAATCTTGCCCATGAAGATATATATCGCTATTTTTATTTGTGAATTCCCGCGAATATTTTTTTGAAAGAACTTTAATTGTATTACTTATAATTAAGTGGTCATTTTTAAAGATACTGTTTTGTTGTTTAATACTAGCCATATTATCCGGCGTATATCTTGTTAATCCATAGTCTTTGATTATTTTATCTATTACCTCTATACTCCATAACTTAACGAATGGTTCATCATTACATTTATCTAAGTTTACGCGATTATTGTTAAAATCTCCTACAATAACCGTATTTTTTTCAATGAAGAAATCTTTTATAGATTCTAGCATCTTTATTAATTGTTCTTCCCTTTTCTTCCATGCTTCCTCTTTACCGAGAAATAAAAATAATTTGATGCGTACCCCTATAATTACCATAGGTATGTTTCCTTCGTTTGCAACTAGCTTTATCGCTAGCATTTCAGGTATGTTTTCTTTTGGATAAGGTCCAAATAAATCTTTAGAAGAATTCTCCAAACGAAATTTGTCATCTTTCCAAGCAATCAATACATCATTCTGCTTAGTCTCTTTTTTATTATCAGTATATTTTACTTGATACCCCGTTTCTTCCATTCTTTTTATGAAATCTTGAGCATTTTTACAGCTATATGAAAATTCCACCAAAGTTACAATGTCCGCATTCCTAGCTATAATTTCTTCAAAAACGAAATCGGGGATGATATTATTTCCGCTATAATTAGTCGCTTGGTTGATATTCCATTCTAAAATGCTATATTCACTCATATAATTTGTCCTTTATGTGTACTAAATAATCTGGTTATTCCTTGATATCACTACAAATCCTAATTTAACAGTGTAATTATAATCTATTTTGTAAGTATACAATTTCAAAAAAGGCGTTAGATAATTGCGAAACTCCACGGCTTGGCTGCATATTCCGGCAATATATGCTTCGAAAAGCCTTTTGTACCATGAAATCAAGACCATAGAAGGCAGGAGGGGCGTTCCCCGACTGGCTTCTGCTTTATTGCCTTGATGGAATGTCCGGCACATCCGGCTTTGAGGAGCATATATTGCCGGAATATGCTCCCATTCTGACATTTCACAATAATCTATCATAACCTCTAATTTCTGCCAAACTCCGAAAGTTTCAGCCCCTCGTTTCGCTCCAACGTCATGCCTACGCTCCATGCGTTGACAAAGAGCAGCAGCGGATTCCCTTTCAAATCCTGAATCTTTTTCATGTCCGAGGTGCCTGTCAGCTTGTTCATGTCTATATCTTTGTTTTCAATCCACCGGATATGCTCATAGGGCAGCGGCTCCAAGCGGATTTCCACATTGTATTCATTTTCCAGACGGTATTTCAAGACATCAAACTGCAGCACGCCGACCACGCCCACAATGATTTCCTCCATACCGGTGTTAAACTCTTGAAAAATCTGGATGGCGCCTTCCTGCGCAATCTGGGACACGCCTTTGATAAACTGCTTTCTCTTCATGGTGTCCATCTGGCGCACCCTTGCAAAATGCTCCGGCGCAAAGGTGGGAATTCCTTCATAGCAGAATTTTTCCTTCGGCATGCACAGCGTATCGCCGATAGAAAAGATACCCGGGTCAAACACGCCGATAATGTCGCCGGCATACGCCTCGCTCAGTATCTTTCTTTCATCCGCCATAATCTGCTGCGGCTGGGAGAGGCGCATCACCTTGTCCCCCTGCACGTGGCGGACCTCCATGCTCGCGTCATATTTTCCCGAACAGATACGCATAAACGCGATTCTGTCCCTGTGCGCCTTGTTCATATTTGCCTGTATTTTAAAGACAAAAGCAGAAAATTCATTTTCCACGGGGTCAACCATGCCGATATCCGCCTTGCGCGCAAGGGGTGTCGTCGTCATATCCAGAAAATGCTGCAAAAAGAATTCCACACCAAAGTTTGTCAGCGCCGAGCCGAAAAACACCGGTGTCAAATCGCCGCTTCTGACCTCTTCGATATCAAACTCTGCGCTTGCGCCGTCCAAAAGCTCTATTTCATCATACAGCTTGTCCGCCGCTTCCGCGCCGATTACGGAAACCAGTTTTTCCTTGTCGGACAAAGAAATCTCCGTGGTTTCGCCCTCTTTGGTTCCCTTTTCCGTGTCGGAATAGGTCAGCACCGCCTTTTTGCTGCGGTCATACACGCCTTTAAATCCCTTGCCGGAGCCGATTGGCCAGTTGACGGGGCAGGTCGCAATGCCGAGCTCCTTTTCAATCTCGTCGAGCAAATCAAAGGTATCGTTGGCATCCCTGTCCATCTTATTGATAAAGGTAAAGATGGGAATCTTCCGCATAACACATACTTTGAAAAGCTTTCTCGTCTGTGCCTCGACGCCCTTGGAGGCATCGATTACCATGACTGCCGAATCCGCCGCCATCAGGGTACGGTAGGTATCCTCTGAGAAATCCTGATGGCCGGGCGTGTCCAGAATATTGATACAGAAACCGTCATACTCAAACTGCAGTACGGAGGAGGTCACGGAAATACCTCTTTCCTTCTCTATCTCCATCCAGTCCGATACGGCGTGCCTTGCGGTTGCCTTCCCCTTGACGCTTCCCGCCAGATTGATGGCGCCGCCGTAGAGGAGAAATTTCTCCGTCAGGGTCGTCTTGCCCGCGTCGGGGTGTGATATAATTGCAAAAGTTCTTCTTCTGTTTATTTCGTCTGCGTAGTTTAGTGCCACGTCTTTTTCCTCCAAATTTCTATAACATTCCTTTTCCGTCAAAATCCGGACGGATACCAAAGTATTGTAACACAGTTGCCCCTATGTCTGCAAAGGTTTCTCTCGTCCCCAGATTCCCCGGCCGGATTTTTTTCCCATACATCAGAAAAGGCGTATATTCTCTGGAGTGGTCCGTGGATACGGTGTAGCCCGGGTCGCAGCCGTGGTCGGCGGTCAGCATCAGAATGTCATCTTCCCGCATCTTTTCCATGATTTCAGGAATCCGCCGGTCAAACGCTGTCAGCGCCGCCGCATAGCCGTCGATGTCGTTGCGGTGTCCATAGAGCATGTCGTAGTCCACCAGATTGATAAAGCAGAGTCCTTCAAACTCTCTGTCAAGGTACATCAGTGTCTTTTCTATTCCTTCTTCGTTGCCGCTCGTATATACATGCTCCGTGATGCCCTGCCCCGCAAAAATATCATAAATCTTGCCGACAGCAATCACGGACTTTCCCGCCTCCTTCAACATATCTAACATGGTAACGGCAGGCGGCTTTAAGGAAAAATCATGACGGCGCGGCGTGCGCACATAGCTGCCCGCCTCCCCCGTAAAGGGTCTCGCAATCACCCTGCCGACGCCATGCCTACCTGTCAGAATCCTGCGGGCAATCCGGCAGTATTCGTAAAGTTCCTCCACCGGAACTACATCCTCATGGGCGGCAATCTGAAATACNCTNTCCGCCGAGGTATANACAATCAGCTTGCCCGTCCTGACATGCTCNTCCCCGAAATCCTTAATTACTTCCGTACCGGAATACGGCGCGTTGCAGAGCACGCCCCGCCCCGTCTCCTCTGAAAACGCAGAAAGNACTTCCTCCGGAAAGCCCTGCGGATAAACCGGAAGCGGCTCCTTGGAGCAGACGCCGGCAATTTCCCAATGNCCTATCGTAGTATCCTTTCCCGCCGAAAGTTCCGTCATACGTGCGATGCGCGCCAAAGGCTCTGNCTCCTTTTCGCCGCAATCCACGCCNTCTATGTTGAACAAACCCAGTTTTTTCAGGTTGGGNACACAAAACCGGGGACTTTTGGAAACCGTCCCCAGTGTGTTTACCCCTATATCGCCAAATGCCGGCGCATCCGGCATGGCGCCTATTCCAAAGCTGTCCAGTACAATTAGAAAAATTCTCTTCATCTTAGCTCCTATCTGCGCGCNGGCATTTCGCTTTGCGTGCAAGCTGGTATATTCATTCNGGTACTGCGGTGTCACAGTAATNCAGTGCCACAGTACTGCAGTACCGCGGTGTCACTCGCCTTCGCNNTNCTTCGGCTCGTTCACGGGCTGTCGCCCTATGAAAAAAGCCGGAAAATAAATTTTCTTACGTGCAAGCACGACGCAAATTTATTTCTGTCTTTTTTCGCACCGCTCGTTGCCTACGTGTAGTATACCACATTCTTCCTCTACTGTACAATCGTGCTGATTACNATATTGGCAGCTTCTATGTTTGTTTTGCGTTTTACTATGTCTTCAATCTGCGCCCTCTGGGCTTCTGTCAGNTCAGTGGCGTTTACCACCACGTCCACGCTGCCGTCGCTGATGCTGACAACTACATCAGGAAAACCTTTTGCTTCCAGCAGGATTTCTGCCGCCATCTCCTGCTCGGCAATCGTTGTCATCGCCACCATGGTATCTACTGCATTCTGCTTCTGTTCATCGCTAAGGGTTGAGCTGTTGATGATTTCCATCAGGGTTTCTCTGTTGCGGGCACGCACCTGCTCCTTTAAAAGCTTGGCTTCGGAAAGGCTGGTCACAGGTGTTGTCCCCGTAAATACAGCTTCCCCGGGGATTTCTCCGTCTGTAGGCGTCTCCGGCTCCACAGGATTGGAATTTACGTCCATTCCCGTATCGAGATAATTGTCCGCTATTTCATCCACGTCCGAATCCAGACTCGCAATATCCGTGAATGACTGGTCTGAAGTAAGGTCTTCCTCGGACAAATCCAGCAGACCGTCCAGAGAATAGTCATTTGTCACGTTACCTGCCGTAAAATTTTCCACACTGGTCTGGTCCGATGTCTGTGCATCACCCGATGCCGGCAGATANTCTTCCTTTTCCAGATTGGTCCCCGCGAATTGCAGATAGCCTGCAACGGCAATCATAATTGCCAGCGCGGTAATCATAAGTTGATTCTTTTTTAAAATGTTTTTCACGTCTTTCTCCCCTTTACTGGCTGCCTGCCAGTTATTTTTACTAATTTATTATATTAACCCTATGTCCCCTCTATGCATTCTACCGCCTATTTTATGTCCCCAACTTTATTACCTTGACCTGATGGGCNTCGATTCCGAACAAAACCTGAATGACATCTACTATGTTTTTGCTCACCGAACCGCTTCCCGCCCCCTCCGCCAGCACCACAACGCCTTCTACCTGTGGGCTGATTGTTTTAATAACATATGGTTCTGAATNACTTCCCTCATTTGCATATACCGTACTTTCCCCTGTTTCTACGGAGTTTACCGTGCGTGTCCCCCCTCCCGAATCCGCCTCTGCGGTATCGGTNCGCGAAACCGGCGCATCCTTTTCCACTATCTTCTCTGAGGAAGAGCGNAGGGTGATNATAACCCGTACCTCTCCNGCCCCNTCCATCTGTCCCAGCAGTTCTTCCAACTTCTTCTCCATCATAGCGGTGTATTCCTCCGCGCTCCCCATATATAACTGCCCCTGCGCGCCGGTATTTTCCTCTTCTTCATATAAATAACTGCTGNTATTTGTGTTTTCCGAAGCGCTGCCTTCCTTTTCACTGGCTTTCTCATTCTTTTTCCCATTGTCTATGGGCAGGGCAATCACCATCAGGAGAACGCCGGCCAGCACAAGCACCAACAGGTTATTTTTGTCCTTCGCCATTGCCTTTACTTTTTCAATCACCGGTCTTCACCTCGATTCTGTCAATCTGTATGTCAATCTCTCCAGGCGGCTGCTGTGCGTCCTGTTCTCCCGACTCTGCCCCACTCTCCAATACCGTCCCCAACTGCTGCGCTGCTTCCTGCCGCCCACTCATGNCACTTTGCGGCTGCTCTGCATCCTGTCGCCCNCCNGTTTCGCTCTGCNGCAAAGCCGCCTCCTGTTCCTCTCTTATCCGGTTGATTCTCGCCTGCACCTCCTCCATCGTCATTTTTTCCAAAAGCGCTTCTGCCTCCGCCATATCCGCCCCTTCCATGCTCTGTGCAAGCAGCCCCTTATAGTAATCCACACGCCCGTCAAAGAAATTTTCACCCCCTTTGCCGAACACCGCAGTCCCTGCCGCAACAAGCTGCGCCAACACCATGATACCGATTAAGAGCCTGATATATTTTTCATAACATTCNGCCGGCTTAAAATGCAGAATCATCTGCGCACANACAATAAAAATCCCCGTCTGCTTTACAATCTGTAACAGTCTGTCTCCCATTTCTGCCTCCGCTCTTTTTTATGGAAATTCTAATGAAAGCTTTTCTCTAGAAGCCGCGGTTTGTGGTGTACGCTGCAATGGAGATGGTAATCATGAACAGAAGCAGGGAGGTTCCCGCCGTCTTAAACAAAAGCTGTCCGCCGCATCCAACCCTGTCCGTGCACGCCGTAATCCGCTTGTCGCTTACCACTCCCAGAAGCGCCGCGGCTGCCTTCAACAAAAAAGACATAACCAGAATCTTCACAAGAGGCGCTGCCGCAATCACCAGAAGCAAAATCAGCATAACAAGCCCAATGCTGTTTTTGATTACCACCGCCGAACCAAGCACCACCTCCACAACACCGTCCGCTGCATCCCCGATTGCCGGAATTGCCGCCACCGCTTTTTGCAGCGTCGTCGCCTTCACCGAATCAATAGCAGGCGTTATCATTGATTGCAGCAGACTGAAACCGGTTATCAGCCCAAGCGATGCCTTCAGCAGAAAGCGAATCACCTTCTCCATCCCTTCCACCAGCAGGCTCAGTTTTTCCTCAATCCACAANCCATTGATAAGCGCCAGCANCACATAACTGTTGATAAGCGGCAGAATAATGGACAGCANNACATTTTCNACCAGATANATAAGCAGNACNACCACNTGATAACCNGCAACGGCTGTGACNGCTCCTGTTGCAACCCCGACCGACAAAAAGTAGACCGGAATAAAAATCTGAATAAAGTTGACAATATTCTGCATGGTGCTGACGGCCACTGCCGCCGACGTCATAAAGCATTTCATCAGTATGACCGCCATCAGCAAGTAGGTGAAATAAAAGCCGATATCCGCAATCTGGTGATTATCAAATATTTCAACAAAATGCGCTATCAGCGCCGCCGCAATTCCGAGCAGCATAATCCAGATAAAAATTTCCCTGACAGAATGAATTTCTGCGGTAATATCGCCAAAGAAAGACTGTGCCGCATGGGAAATCCCTCCCCAGACATCCCCCGACAGGATTTGGGAAAACATATCCTCCAGATGAAACTGCCTGTCGGGAAACAGTNAGGACAGCTTCTGCTCCAAAGCNCCCATATCGTACTCGTCCCAAATTTTTGTAATGTCAACCGACATGNGGCGTTCCCTCCTATAAAAAANTCTGTATCTGCTCCAGAACCGCCAGCAGCACCGGCAGCCCTGCAAACATAACCGCAAGCTTCCCCAGAACCTCTATCTGNCNTGCCACGGCTGCAAATCCGGCATCCTTGCAGATTCCTGCGCTGAATTCACAAATATATGTAATTCCNACAATCTTAAGCANTGTCCCCAGATAGCCCTCCCCGCCCTCCATGTANGCCTGCANNTCCAANAGCCTNGCAATCAGGGAATAAAAGAACCGNACNNCATAGGNNAANATAAGNACAGCCGCGCCNACTCCNATATACAGGGTNTACTCCGGCTTGCTTCCCTTAAACCAGCCNGCAAACAGCACGCCGATAATCCCCAGAAGGCCTATTTTTATAATTTCAATCATAGTTCTGTATGCACGCTCCTCTCTCTTATCAGGAATTAGGTGATTGTGAAATTTTTCCGCAAGGGACGGAAATGTTCAATATAGACAAAAACGGGCTCCGAAGCAGTGGCAAGTCGCCCTTATTTTGTCTATATTGCCCATTTCCTGTGGCTTGCAAGGGAGTTTTGCAATTACTTGCTATTAAGAACAAATGATTACGAAGCACATATTTTCCAGTTCCGAATTGTGCACATTATATATTTTATAAGCAGACCCTTGCTTGCCGTCGGNACCAAAGTCATGCCGNGCATGACTTGCTGNNGTANTTTNGCAGCTTATGTACCGCTACGGCAAGCTCGGAGCGANAGCGNGTCTGCGTTNAAATATATAATGTACACAATGACAACGGCATGCCTTCTGCGTTTTGCAACCCCTGTTATAAGGAAAACAGTGCCTGAATGGTTGTAAAAAGGTCATATATGTATGGCACGATCCACGTAAGCACCAGTATCAGCCCCGCAAGGCTGACTAAAAAAGCCTGTTCCTCGCGCCCGCTGTGCTTCAGCACTTGGCTTAAGATAGTTACCAAAATTCCCACTGCCGCTATTTTAAATATCAGACTAACTCCCATGCTGCCTCCTTAGAAGACTTTATATCAAGATTACTGTCAGTAAAAGTCCCCCCATAATTCCCAGTCCCGCTGCCATTCTTCCCTGTTTCTGAACTTCTTCCTCCCTGCTTTTTATGCTGCTCTCAATCATATCCCTGTAACCGGCTGCCGCCTGTAGCTGCATATGATTGTCCGAAATCCGGCTGCCCGAGGAAAAGCCTAAAAATATTTCTTTTTCTTTCTGTGTAATCGGAACATCTGCAAGCGCATCTGTCATGCAGGAAATCCATTTTTCGGAGAAACTGCTCCCATCATACGCCTCCGTTTTTTCATAAATTTCAAGAAGCGCGCCGCGGTATGGCTCCTCCATCCTCTCTCCCACTTTTTTACAGCACTCCGGCAGCGTTGCCTTTCCATACCTGATTTCACTCATAAAAAATTCCAGTATCTGCTTCATGGAACGCAAATGCCATATTGCCGCATAAAGCCTCTGCCTGTACCAAAAGCCGATTCCGGTACTTCCTAACATGATGCAGGCAGCACCCATTATCCGTAACATAAGTCCAGCTCCTTTTTATAAATCGCCCTGACACGGGGACGCCCATTTGCTTTGTCCATTACAATATACCTGTCAAAAAGCGCTTCCTTCAGCATCCTATCCATGTATTCCTTCTTTTTCAGTTCCTCCAGCGTGGAGCCATGCACTGTCGCAAGCAGCCCGCATCCACATGCTGACACTCGATACATTGCCTCCACATCCGCAGCGCTTCCCAACTCATCAATCGCTACTACCTCCGGCGCCATGGAGCGAATCAGCATCATCATACCGTAAATCTTGGGGCAGGAATCCAGCACATCGGTACGAATCCCGACATCATTCTGCGGCACCCCCATATAACTGCCTGCGATTTCCGACCTTTCATCCACCACACCCACCGTTTTTCCGCTCCCGCAGTCATTTCCATCTGACACCTGCCGGATAATATCCCGCAAAAGCGTTGTTTTCCCACAGCCCGGCGGTGAAATAATCAGCGTATTGCAAAGCCTTCCGGCCTCATATAATATAGGAAGAACCTTGTCCGCCGCTCCCTTTATCTCATGGGCAATCCGGATATTCATGGCGGCAATATGCTTGACGGTGCGGATGCGCCCGTCCTCCTCCACCACGGCTTGTCCCGCAATCCCTATCCTGTGTCCCCCCGGAACCGTCAGAAAGCCCTGTTTCATTTCATCCTCATAGGCATACACGGAATCGTGGCAGATTTGGTTCAGAATGTCCGTAAGTTCCGCACTCTCCATGTGCCGCGCTGCCTCCCTGTGTTTTGTAAACCGCCCCTGCCCGTCCAGAAAATACTCGCCGTCATGCAGCCTGACAAGAACCGGCTTTCCCACTCGAAGCCTTATTTCTTCCAGCCTTTCATGATAAGCGGCGGCCTGTCCCCAAAGCTCCCGCAGATATTGTGGAAATATGTATAAAATGCTGTCTGCCTTTTTCATCATGTTATGCCTTCCTCTGTTTTGCAGATACGTGTCCGGATACAAGTTGTAGGTTTGCTCATTCCTAAAACTAATATATGTTGTGTTGTCCATGATATTACCAAAAGAATTTATTTTCTTTAGCGGCGGGTTTTCGGGGCAGGACTTGCAGTGGGGGACGCCCGTATGGCAGGTATNCCGGGGAGCCGCGCTTTCGCTCGGAAAGAAACGTAGCGGACGCTAAGCTCGAAAGAACCTCGCTAAGCGCCGACGTTTCTTAACGGGCTCCCCGGCATACCTGCCATGCGGGCTGTCGCCGTCGGTGGAAGTGTTGGCGGCGGCGTAAACGCGCCGCTGGGTATTGGCGGCTGCCGCGAAGGTGACAGTTCAAGCAGGGAAAAGGGATAAGGCGGTTCGTAAGAAAAGTAATATGACAAAGGTGGTTATGGAAAATTTTATGGAATTGTGGGTGGGGTTGTGGTAAGATGATGGAATTGAACAGCTTGATGGATTGGGATTTGGTAAGGTGCGGATTCGGATTTTTGCGGAATTTGGACGAAAATCAGGGTAGACAGGGTATGTCTGCCGGATAAATGCGGCAATTCTCGCTTTGTGTCGTGGTGTTTTTGGCCTTGTATTGATAAAATTTTTCTTGAAAGGAAGGACGCGGATTGAACCAGAAAAAAATAGGTGCGTTACTAAAGGAACTTCGAAATGAAAAAGGACTTACGCAGGAGCAATTTGCGGAAATGGTAAATGTTTCAAACAGAACGGTGTCTCGTTGGGAAAACGGAAACAATATGCCTGACCTGGATATTTTAATTCAGATTTCTGATTATTATGAAATTGACCTGCGGGAGTTATTAGATGGAGAAAGGAAAAGCGCGAAAATGAATCAAGAATTAGAAGAAACTGTATTAAAAGCTGCCGCTTACACAAACAGTGAAACAGAACGATATACCAAAAGGATGCATTGGCTCTTTTTGACTGGGGCTGTCCTTTGGTTTGTTTCTCAAATCATAAGCCATACAAGCCTTGTTGAAAATAATATGATAAATGCAATTTCTGAGTTTTCCAGTGGAGCCGGATGTGGGATGGTAATTTGCGGAAGCATCATGACAAGTCTCTATGGACAGAGAATCAAAGCATTTAAAGAACGGTTGTTTCAAAAAATGCAATAGAAGCTTCCTCCTTCCATGCTGCGATTTGTGAAAATAATTCTTCCATATCAATCTTGGAAAAATCTGTTGTATCCACTTTAATCTGCCTGCTCCCGGCAAAAAATGCATCAAAGCCTCTTTTCTCTACACTATGGGCATAATCCTCGTAGGAAATAGAGGCTGCTTTTATTTCCTCCGGACTGCGTTCTTTCTTTTCCGGATAACAGTCATTTACAACATGCCCTCTGTGCCTGTCCGGACTGATATCCCGTTCCAGAAAACGCTGATAGAGCACTTTTATATCACCTGTTAAAGTAATCGTCAGTGCCGAATATTGGTATTTTTCCAAAAGCGTTTTGATTCCAGGTTCTGATGAATGTTCAAAATTATTTTCTAAGATAAATGGCTGTCCTGCCTTCATAAGTTGACCTGCGACATAGTACATAATTTCCATGCTGGCGATTCCGAGGTTTACTTTTTCTGCTCTCGACTGAAAGCCGATATTATCATACAGTAACTCCTTGATGGAATCTTTGGAAACAACGGGCAGCTTCCACTTTTCCGCAAGCGCTTTTGCCATAGTGCTTTTCCCTGATGCCGGCATTCCTGCCACCAATATGCAGTACATCCCTCATGCTCCCTTCACATCAACCGTTTCTATCACTGCCCCAAGTTCCTTTGCCTGTAGCAAAAAATCTTCAGATACGTTAGTATCTGTAATTACAAAATCATAATCGTTTATTCGGCATACAGAGTGAATCGATTTTTTCCCTATCTTCTTAGACGGATACAGCCCTATATTCATAGAACTGTTCTCCATAACGGCTTTGCCAAATTCTACACCGGCGGTATCATGAATGGAGGCACCAAAATCCAGCGATAACGCAGCATGTGATAAAAACGCCTTATCTATCCGGATATTTTTTACCATTTGTATGGTATAAAAATCATGGCAGTGACCGCGATGTGACATTTCTCCTCCCAATAAAATAACGGATACATTCATTTTTTTCCGCAATACCTCTGCAATGGTAATAGAATTTGTCAATACAGTCATCGATACGTCTTCCGGCAGATTTTCAGCCATATAATATCCGACCAAAGATGTGGTAATATAAATGACATCCTTATTTTCAATATATTCGACTGCCTTTTTAGCGACTGCCAGATAATCAATCTGTACTTCCTTGATATCTATGGGATTATATGTCGGAGCCGGATAAACTTCTTTTGGATGAACCGCAATGGCACCCCCGTGCGTTCTCTGCAGCAATCCCCTGCTTTCCAGCACCCTTAAGTCCCGCCTCGCACAGTCTGCTGAAATCTGATAAAACTCCTGCATTTCAGATACTAAAATCCGTCCCGTTTCCTTTACCCTTTTTACAATATCCCTCTGCCTTTCTTCCATGAACATAGAATTTACCTCTTTTACGTGTTTCTTCTTGTTTATATTTGTTTCTACTTGTTCTCTATTTATTATAATTGTTTGTTTGTAATTATGCAAGTGCATTTTGTATTAGTAAAAATTTTGTAACATATCATGTCCCTTTGCGGCTTTCAGCAGGCAGCGTTCTATATGTCTGTTCAGACCATATAAAAACGTCAGCCCAAAGTCATGTAGCATGACTTGGCGAGGTACCTCACGAGCCTAGTACTGCTACGTTTTTATCTGAGCGAGAGCGTGTCAGAACAGACATATAGAACGCTGGCAGCGTGACTCACCTTCAAACGAGACATGCCCCACCCGCAAACCTTCAAAATTTTGTATTAAAAAAAGAACAGAAAATTCCAAAAAACAAGTAGACAGTCCCGCATAGAAGTGATATGATTTGCTTAAGATAAACAGTAATCATTATTATTATTAAATATAGGAGGTATTTATTATGGCAGCAACAAATACAGCACAGGTAGACAATTTGGTAGCTCTTTTAGACGGATATGCATCAAAGGGCGGACATCATTTAAATGTAAATGTATTAAACAGGGATACGCTTTTGGATGCACAGCAGCATCCTGAGAAATATCCTCAGCTTACCATCCGTGTTTCCGGTTATGCAGTAAACTTCATTAAACTGACTCCTGAGCAACAGGCGGATGTTATCAGCAGAACCTTCCACGAAGCAGTCTAATGTGAAGAGAAGTTCTAAAGCGTCAAAGAACGCCGCCTAAGAACTTCTAAAACTTCACATTGAAGAATGACCGGAGGCCATTCTTCATAAAAAGACAAAAAAGAGAATGGCAATCCGCCATTCTCTTTTTATTGTCATTGTATCAGACTGTTTTTGATTAGTAAGCCCAACCCTGCCAATCAGACCAATCTTGATCATAGGTAAAGTGCTCGATGGAAAGTCCCTGAATCTCGCCCCACTTATCGAAGTTGACAGCAAATACCACTACTTCATCAAAATCGCTGAAGCTTGCGTCGCAGAACCATGTATCCTGTACTTCATAGTCCTTTAACAATCTCCACTTGCCGTCTTCCTTGCAGTAGCCGATATCCAGCCATACGTTGCCATAGGTACCATCGTACATTTCGGAAGGATCCTGATTGGTAAACTCTTTAAAACTGGTGTACTCATTGTTGCTGCCGGAATACAGTTCAAATACCGCATAGCCCGGCTTTACAGAGTAGAGCTTCTGATAGTCCGCTAAGGTCATACCGATTTCCAGACCTCTGCTGGTAGCAAATGCGCTTTCGTACTCTTCATAGGAACCATCCGAGTAATCCGTATAATACGCCACACCATTATAGGTAATGAAAGCATGGTCTTTCTTTACTGTTACGGTTTCAGAGCCTGCCTTAAAATCTAAGTCAGCGTCCGTCCAAACCTCTTTTGAAGCCTTGCCACAAGCTGTCAGTCCCAGCATTGTAACACAGGTTAATAAAACTGCAACTGCTTTTTTCATTTACTTTCTCCTCCTACGTAATGAAAATGAAAATTTTGTTAGATTACTGCTGTGCAACGTCTTTCATGGAAAAGCTGATTCTGCCCATCTTATCCTTGCCGAGACATACTACCGTAACCATGTCTCCCAAAGTCAGGACATCCTCTACATGCGCAATTCTTTCCCTTGAAATCTTGGAAATATGCACCATGCCTTCCTTACCCGGCGCAAACTCGATGAATGCACCAAATTCTTTGATGCTTACGACTTTTCCCCTGAAAATCTGGCCTTCGGCGAAATCAGTCACAATCATCTTTATCATTTCGACTGCCTTATCCATCATTTCCTTGTCTGTGCCGCATACGGATACGTTGCCGTCATCCGTAATATCAATTTTAACGCCTGTACGGGCAATAATCTCGTTGATCGTCTTACCTCTCTGTCCCACAACATCCCCGATCTTTTCAGGGTCAATCTGGATAGAGATAATCTTAGGTGCGTAAGGGCCAACCTCCGGTCTGGGAGCCGCTATAGCGGGCTTCATGCAGGTGTCCATAATGAACATTCTTGCTTCCCTGCACCTTGCAATGGCGCCTTCTACAATCGGTCTTGTCAGACCATGAATCTTGATATCCATCTGGATTGCAGTAATACCCTCGGTGGTACCGGTTACCTTGAAATCCATATCGCCAAAGAAATCTTCAAGCCCCTGAATATCAGTGAGCAGTACAAAATCATCATCTGTATCGCCTGTTACCAGTCCACAGGAAATACCTGCAACCATCTTCTTAATGGGAACGCCTGCTGCCATCAGGGACATACAGGAAGCACAGGTGGACGCCATGGAAGTAGAGCCGTTGGACTCAAAGGTCTCGGATACGGTGCGGATTGCATAGGGGAATTCTTCCTCAGTAGGCAGTACCGGAATCAAAGCCCTTTCTGCCAATGCGCCATGTCCGATTTCTCTTCTGCCGGGGCCTCTGGAAACCTTCGTCTCACCCACGGAATAAGAAGGGAAATTGTAATGGTGCATATACCGCTTGGAAGTCTCGTTATCATCAAGACCATCTACGCGCTGTGCTTCTGAGAGCGGCGCCAGAGTACATACATTGCAAATCTGCGTCTGTCCTCTCGTAAACATAGCGGAACCATGTACACGGGGAATAATGTCAACCTCTGCTGCCAGAGGACGTATCTGCGTAATCTCACGACCGTCAGGACGCTTGTGATCCTTTAAAATCATCTTGCGCACGGTCTTTTTCTCATACTGGTAAATCGCCTCGCCTAAGAGTGCAAGCCACTCCTCGTTTTCTGCAAATGCTGCTTCCAGCTTCTCGGTGATTTCTTTGATGTTGTTTTCCCTTGTCTCTTTGTCATCCGTAAATACCGCAACCTCCATCTCTGCGGGAGGCACGATTTCCTTAATCGCAGCAAACAACTCCTCGGGAATTGCACAGCTCTCATAAGTATGCTTCGGCTTTCCAACCTCAGCAACGATGTTTTCTATAAATGCTATGATTGTCTGATTAATTTCATGCGCCTTATAGATGGCTTCCAGCATTTTGTCCTCGGGAACCTCGTTGGCGCCCGCTTCGATCATAATAACCTTTTCTTTGGTGGAGGCAACAGTCAGGTTCAGATCTCCCACCTTCCACTGCTCCTGTGAAGGATTGACAATCAGCTCGCCGTCAATGAGTCCCATCTGCGTCATGGCACAGGGACCGTCAAACGGGATGTCGGAAATACAGGTTGCAATTGCAGCACCCAGCATGGCTACCAGTTCGGGGCGGCACGCGGGATCTACGCTCATAACCATATTGTTAAGTGTTACGTCATTGCGGTAGTCCTTCGGGAAAAGCGGACGCATAGGTCTATCGATAACACGGCTGGTCAGCACTGCGTTTTCGCTTGCCTTTCCTTCTCTCTTGTTGAATCCACCGGGAATCTTGCCGACAGCATACATCTTTTCTTCATATTCCACACTTAAGGGGAAGAAATCGATGCCGTCCCTGGGCTTGTCCGAAGCGGTTGCACAGGACAGCACCGTGGTATCGCCATAATGCATAAAAGCACAGCCGTTTGCCTGCTTTCCCACTCTGCCAATATCCACGCTTAAGGTTCGCCCTCCCAGCTCCATTGTAAAAGTTTTGTACATATAAGTCTCCTTCTTGATCAGTCCGCTGATGCGGACGGTGCTTCAGGAAGCCTTCCGAAACTACTGAGAAGGGCACATGCAAAACATATGCCTTTTTCAGCGGTCTCGGATAAAAAACTGCCTGAAGAATGAACAGTTGCAAAAACACTTTTCCTTACTAAAGCAAGTAAAAGCGGAGAGGTCAGAATTTCGGACCCGCTCCGCTTCGGCTTTTTACAATTACTTTCTGAGTCCTAACCTGCTGATAAGAGCACGATATCTCTCAATATCCTTATCCTTTAAATACTGAAGCAGACCACGTCTCTGTCCAACCAGCTTCAGCAGACCTCTGTTGGAATGATGATCCTTAGGGTTCTTCTGCATATGCTCGGTCAGCTCGCGAATTCTCTCAGTCAGTACTGCAATCTGAACCTCCGGTGAACCGGTATCACCGGGCTTTGTTGCGTACTCGTTAATAATTGCTGTTTTCTTTTCTTTGGAAATCATGTTAAATCCTCCTTCTTGTTAAACGCCTGATACCAAGATCCGGTCGGAGTGTCCAAAACCTGAGCATCGGCTAAAATCACACCTATTAATGTAACACAAATCCCATGGGTTGTAAACAACTATTTTTCGCCGTAACGTGAAGCCTGCTCCGCAATCAGCGCCGCATCGTCAAAATAATTGATTTTCATGGCCGCCTTGACTGCCGCCATGGTCTGTGCCGCCGTCTCGCGCGCCGTCTCACTGCCCTTTTTCAAAATTTCATAGATATCCGGAATCTGTTTTTCCAATTCGCTCCTGCGAACCCGAATCGGCTCCAATACCTCCTGCATAACGTTGTTCAAGAACTTCTTCACCTTGACGTCTCCCAGACCGCCCCTCTGGTAATGTCCTTTTAGTTCGTCCAGATTTGCGTATTCCGGCAGGTATCTTCCGAAATGCTCTTCCTTACAGAACGCATCCAGATAGGTAAACACCGTATTGCCCTCCAGAGAGCCCGGGTCGGTAATCTTTAAATGGTTGGGGTCGGTGAACATACTCATAATCTTAGTGCGCACCTCATCGGCAGTATCCGACAGATAGATACAGTTGCCCAAAGACTTACTCATCTTTGCCTTGCCATCCGTACCCGGCAGCCTGCTGCAGACCTCATTTTTCGGAACCAGCGCCTCCGGCTCCGTCAAAGTTTCGCCGTATACCGCATTGAATTTGCGGACAATTTCCCTGCACTGCTCTATCATGGGAAGCTGATCATCCCCCACCGGAACGGTAGTCGCCTGAAACGCCGTGATGTCCGCCGCCTGACTAATCGGATAGGTGAAAAAGCCGACCGGAATACTGGTCTCAAAATTCCGCATCTGGATTTCCGCCTTCACCGTGGGATTCCTCTGCAGCCTTGACACTGTCACCAGATTCATATAATAGAAGGACAGCTCCGCAAGCTCCTGTATCTGCGACTGGATAAAAAGGGTGGAACGCGCGGGATCTAACCCACAGGAAAGGTAATCCAGCGCCACCTCTATGATGTTCTGCCTGACCTTTTCCGGATTGTCCGCATTATCCGTAAGCGCCTGCGCATCGGCTATCATAATAAAAATCTTATCGTACTCCCCAGAGTTCTGCAGTTCTACCCTGCCTCGTAAAGACCCTACATAATGCCCCACGTGGAGTCTGCCTGTGGGACGGTCCCCTGTTAAAATAATTTTACTCATTCTCCCTGCTCCTTTTATGTGAAAAAGCCCTTATCCGCACAGGATAAGAGTTACAGAAAGTATAATTGCTCCGCTTTTCCTTGTCAAGAGTTTCTCTGCCTGCACGCTTTTTATCTAAATTACAGAATGTTTATCTGGCATGCTTTCATCGCTTCAATGGCTGTTTGATGACTTTGAGGCGTCACACCTGCGCAGCAGGATTCCTTGATGGAAATTTCCAGTTCCGGATTAAATGCTTTTATTATCATGGCATTGCTGATGACACAGATATCCGTGCATACACCAATCAACTCTACTTCCTCATAGTCATGCGCTTTGACATATTCCGCAATGGTTGTGCTGCCGAACGTCTCCTTTGTGAAAACAATTCCTTTCTGAGCCGCTGTTTCTGCAAGTTCCGGAATAATTTTCCATCCCTCGGTATTCTGTATGCAGTGCGGAACCGGCAATTTTCGGCCTTCCTGCGTAGAAAGATAATCTTCCTGATGCGTATCCTGGGAAAATATAAGGTCCCTTCCCTCCTCTATGGCCTCCTGTACCCTTTCTACCACTTGCGGCACCACCGCCCTGCATTCGTTATTTCCGAGAACGCCAGTAATAAAATCATTTTGCATGTCAATTACAAGTAACGCTTTTTTCATATATCTCTCCCTTCAATATATTTCCTGTCAACATATTTTGTCAGCCACACGCCATTCTGCGACAGATAGAATTTGTTTCCGTCATGATACATTTCTTCCGTTCTAACCTTCAATACAACCGGGCTGCCATGTCTTTTCCCAACCTTCACAGCCGTTTCTTCGTCTTTTGACAAATGTACATATAACCGGCTCATCGGTTTTAACCCCTCTGCCATAATCGCATCCAAAAACCGTTCTGCTGTGCCATGATACAAATACTGCGGCGGCTGCCGTTCTTCTAATTCAACATCTACCGGAACGGAATGTCCCTGATTCGCACGAATTAAGGTTTTATTACTATTAAATGAATATCTTTGCTTACTATCGGTTCTGACAATCTCTTCTAAGATATCCATATTAATCTGTCTTCCTGTGTTATTGATACCTTCCAGCAGCTCCTCAACATTCGCCCAGCCATGTTCATCTAATCTGATTCCTGCTGCTTCCGGTTTGTGTCTCAAAACAAGACTGATAAACACGCTTAATTTATCTGACTTCCCCATATGTATACTTGTATGATGTTTACAGAAGCAAAAACACCATAACTTCCTTTCTTTTTAATATCGTGGTTCAATACAACTCAGATACTGTGGACTTTTGATTATTGACCTGTAGCTTGACTACTCAA
>JAAUZU010000008.1:0-9312 GCA_014804445.1 Lachnospiraceae bacterium
CACGTTAATTTTTAGACCAGCACGGGTGTGGTGGTCTTATTTTGTTACCTAATTTTCAACCTGTATGAAATTTTCAACGTTCATCAATTTAGTCTTGACTTTTTATTTGCAGGCTAATTGATGTGCTAATACAGTACTTGACCAGCCATTTTCAATACATTGTGCGGTATACCAAATATGTTCATCTTCGGTGTCGGTTTTATCAATCAGCAGTTTTATTGCCTTCCAACTAATTTTTGCACCCACTTGGTGCAAAATTTCTTCATTCGGGATACGCATTGCAAATTGTTTCATATAATTCAGATTCCGAACTGTATAACCAGTAGAATTAGGATATTCCATTTTCAAATCTTGAGACAAGTTTGTAACAAATTTATTTCCCCATTTGCTATATTCAAGAATGACTTTTCCTATATTCCAATACAATATGTTTCTTTCTATATTTGCAGAAGTCATTGCTCGATACTGTGAATTGGCAATACACTTTTTCACGTTTTCCAATACATCAAAATAGCCGTTCATTACAATTTCGTTCTCTTTAGCCATTTTATTATACCCCTCAATTAAATGAATTTACACCATTGTATCATATGCACGCAATAATTACTATTACGCAAATAATATTTTATACTTATAAACATACTCCTTTAAGAACGCACTCTGTTTCGGCTCTGCGTGCACATTAATTTGTGTTTTGTTTGACAAGATAGAAAATATGTATTACACTCTGAGTAAGGGGAAACCTTGTAATGTATAAAGGGAACGGAAAAATAAGAAACAAAATGTGTTCTGGGCAAAAGGAGGATTAATATGCCTGCAAAGAAAACGGCTGCCAAGGAAGCAGCTACAGAAGTAAAAGTAACACCTGTAAAAGCTGAAAAAGCAGTAACAGAAGAAAAAGCAGCACCTGCAAAGGCAGAGGAGAAAGCAGCTCCGGCTAAAGCAGAAAAAGTTGCCAAAACAACCAAGACGACCAAGACAGCAAAAGCAGCGCCTGCCAAGAGAGGCAGAAAGCCCGGCAGCAAGACAGAATTAAAGGTCAGCATGAATGTACAGTTTGGCGGTAAGTCCTACACAACGGACGATTTAGTAAAAATCGCCAAGGATGTATGGAAGTATGACTTAAAACAAAAAGCAGCAGACTTCAAGTCCGTTGAGCTCTATGTAAAGCCTGAAGATGGTATGGCTTACTATGTTATCAACGGAAAGGAAGCAGGAAGCTTCTATATTTAAGCTAAAAGTACATAAGCAAAAGGATAGGATGCTCCAAACCATGAAATCATAATTGATGGGGAGGAGCATCCTTTTTATATATTTTTTAGAATTAATTTACAGAAAAGCAGTTGACATCATTAGGGCTAAGTGATATTTTATGGTAAGAAGATGTTAGCACTCCTTCTAAATGAGTGCTAATAAGACGCAAAAGCTGTCGGACAGTTGGATTAGGAGGGATGGGCATGCAGCTTGATGAACGCAAAAAGAAAATACTGCAGGCCATTATCCGTAACTATCTGGAAACCGGAGAACCGGTCGGCAGCAGGACAATTTCCAAGTACACGGATTTGAATTTAAGCTCTGCTACCATCAGAAATGAGATGGCGGATTTGGAGGAACTGGGATATATTGTCCAGCCCCACACCTCAGCGGGAAGGATTCCTTCCGACCAGGGATACCGGCTGTATGTAGATACCATGCTGGAGGAAAAGGAAAAAGAAGTAGAGGAAATGAAGGGGATGCTTCTCGAGAGAGAAGACAAGATGGAAGCGCTCTTAAAGCAGGTAGCGCGGGTGCTGGCGCAGAATACCAACTACGCAACCATGATTTCGGCTCCGCAGATTCAACGCAACAAGATAAAGTTTATCCAGTTGTCGCGGGTGGATATGGGACAGATTTTGGCGGTTATCGTAATGGAAGGCAATGTAATCAAAAATCATGTGCTCCATGTGCCGGATGGTCTGGACGACGAAACGCTTTTAAAGCTCAACATGCTCCTCAACACGCATTTGAACGGGCTTTCGATTGAGCAAATCAATCTGGGACTGATTGCAGCGCTGAAGCAGCAGGCAGGCATACACGAAGCCATTGTAGGCGAGGTTCTGGATGCAGTTGCTGAAGTGATAAGGGAAGCCGATGATTTGGAGATATATACCAGCGGCACGAACAATATTTTTAAATATCCGGAGCTTTCCGACAATGCGAAGGCAAGCGAGTTAATCGGTGCCTTTGAGGAAAAGCAGGCATTGTCAGCGCTGGTGCAGGAGACTCTGGCAGATGAAAGCAATACAGGGATTCAGGTGTATATAGGAAATGAAAGCCCGATTCAGAATATGAAGGACTGCAGCGTGGTAACGGCTACCTACGAATTGGACGAAGGCATGAAGGGCACCATAGGAATTATCGGTCCCAAGCGAATGGATTATGACAAGGTAATCGGCACACTGAAGACGCTGATGCATCAACTTGATGATTTATATAAAAGAAAGTAGCACAGCTTAACAAGGGAAAGGAAATGGCTTATGGCAAAGCAGGAAAAAGAAATATTGGAAGAAGAGCAGAATAAGGAGCAGGTGGAAGACGAAGCCGCAAAAGAAGAGGCTTGTCCGCAGACGGAAGAGGAATCCGCAGCGGATGAAGAGAGCGCGGAAGAGGACGGCGGACAGGAAGCAGCAGACGGACAGACGGAAGCTGCGGAAGGGGAAGCTGCCGAGGGCGATAAGGGCTTTTTTGGAAAGGGCAGAAAAAAGGATAAAAAGGAAGAAGCTTTTAAACAGAAAATAGAGGAGCTTGAGGACAGGGTAAAACGTCAGATGGCGGAGTTTGAAAATTTCCGCAAGCGTACCGAAAAGGAAAAGGCAGCCATGTATGAGGTTGGCGCAAAGAGTGTTATTGAAAAAATTCTTCCGGTAGTGGATAATTTTGAAAGAGGACTGGGAAGCATTCCCGAAGAGGAAAGGGGCGGCGCCTTTGCCGAGGGAATGAATATGATATACAAGCAACTTGTAGGAGAGCTGGATAAGCTGGGTGTCAAGCCCATTGAGGCGCTGGGCAAAGAGTTTAATCCGGAATTCCACAATGCAGTTATGCAGGTGGCAAGCGAAGAATACGAGTCGGGAGTTATCGCCCAGGAGCTGCAAAAGGGATACACCTATCACGATGTGGTGGTCAGACACAGCATGGTAGCTGTGACAGAATAAAGCAACAGATTTGGAAAGTGTAAAAATACAGGAGGGCTTTAAAATGAGCAAAATTATTGGTATTGATTTAGGAACAACAAACAGTTGTGTTGCCGTAATGGAAGGTGGTAAGCCGACTGTTATTGCAAATACGGAAGGCGCAAGGACGACACCGTCCGTTGTGGCTTTCACAAAGACAGGCGAGAGGCTTGTAGGAGAGCCTGCAAAGCGTCAGGCAGTTACCAACGCGGAAAAGACTATCTCCTCCATCAAGAGAGATATGGGAACCGCGAACGGACGCACCATTGATGACAAGAAGTATTCGCCGCAGCAGATTTCTGCCATGATACTGCAGAAGCTGAAAGCAGACGCAGAAAATTATCTGGGAGAAAAGGTATCCGAGGCGGTTATCACCGTTCCCGCATACTTCAATGACGCACAGCGTCAGGCAACCAAGGACGCAGGTAAGATTGCGGGTCTGGAAGTAAAGCGTATTATCAACGAGCCTACGGCAGCGGCATTGGCTTACGGTCTTGAAAATGAAAAAGAGCAGAAAATCATGGTATATGACCTTGGCGGCGGTACCTTCGATGTTTCCATTATCGAAATCGGTGACGGCGTTATCGAGGTAAAGGCAACCAACGGCGACACCCATCTGGGCGGCGATGATTTTGATAACAAAGTAATCGACTGGATGCTTGCTGAGTTCAAGAAACAGGAAGGCGTTGACTTATCTGGCGATAAGATGGCAATGCAGAGATTGAAAGAGGCGGCAGAGAAGGCAAAGAAGGAGCTTTCTTCCGCAACAACCACCAACATCAACCTGCCCTTCATCACAGCAACTGCAGAAGGACCCAAGCATTTTGACATGAACCTGACAAGGGCCAAGTTTGACGAACTGACCCATGATTTGGTAGAAAAGACAGCAATTCCCGTACAGAACGCATTAAAGGATGCAGGACTTACCTCTTCCGATATCAGCAAGGTGCTTCTGGTAGGCGGTTCTACTCGTATTCCTGCCGTACAGGAGAAGGTAAGACAGCTCACCGGACAGGAGCCGAACAGAAGCTTAAATCCCGATGAATGTGTTGCGCTGGGCGCTTCCGTACAGGGCGGTAAGCTGGCCGGCGACGCAGGCGCAGGCGATATCCTGCTTCTGGACGTTACACCGCTGTCCCTGTCCATCGAGACCATGGGCGGCGTTGCAACCAGACTGATTGAAAGAAATACCACGATTCCTACCAAGAAGAGCCAGGTATTCTCCACAGCGGCAGACAACCAGACCTCTGTTGAAATCAATGTACTGCAGGGTGAGAGACAGTTTGCAAGGGATAATAAGTCCTTAGGACAGTTCAGACTGGACGGTATTCCGCCCGCACCCAGAGGAATTCCTCAGATTGAGGTTACCTTTGATATCGATGCAAACGGCATTGTAAATGTTTCCGCAAAGGATTTGGGAACAGGAAAAGAGCAGCACATTACCATTACGGCAGGCTCTAACATGTCCGACGCTGATATCGAGAAAGCGGTAAAGGAAGCAGCCGAGTTTGAGGCGCAGGACAGAAAGCGCAAGGAAGCAATCGACGCAAGGAATGACGCGGACGCAATTGTATTCCAGACGGAAAAGGCATTAAATGATGTGGGCGATAAGGTAAGCGCCGACGAGAAGGCAAAGGTGCAGACGGAAATCGACGCAGTGAAAGAACTGCTTGAGAGAACCAAGGACAAAGAGCTTTCCGACAGCGAGGTTGATGAACTGAAGGCAGCGAGAGAGAAGCTGATGAACAGCGCACAGAGCGTATTTGCAAAGATGTATGAATCCATGCAGGGCGCACAGGGCGCAGCAGGTCCCGATATGGGAGGTGCGGCAGCAGATACCGGAAGCGCGCCGGAGGACGATGTGATTGACGGTGACTTCCGCGAAGTATAAAATGACATACAATAGATAAAAAAGTAAAAAAAGAAACTGGCAGGTGATTCCAGGGCGGCTTTGCCGCCCCGGAAATTGCTTTGTTATGACGGTGAGGATGTTATGGCAGAACAAAAACGTGATTACTATGAAGTGTTAGGCGTGGATAAAAATGCAGACGATGCGGCTTTGAAAAAGGCATATCGTGTTTTGGCCAAGAAATATCATCCGGATATGAATCCCGGGGATGCAGAGGCTGAGGCAAAGTTTAAGGAAGCATCGGAGGCATATGCTATTTTGAGTGATCCGGAAAAAAGGCGTCAGTATGACCAGTTCGGCCATGCAGCCTTTGACGGAGCAGGAGGAGGAGCCGGCGGCTTCGACTTCAACGGCATGGATTTCAGCGATATATTCGGTGATATATTCGGTGATTTCTTCGGTGGGCGCAGAACGAGCGGCAGAGGTACCGGCCCGATGAAGGGGGCTAATCTGCGTACCAGTCTGCGAATCACTTTTGAGGAAGCCATTTTCGGATGCGAGAAGGAAATTGAACTGACAGTAAAGGAAACCTGTAAGACCTGTAACGGAAGCGGCGCGAAGCCGGGAACCAGTCCTGAAACCTGCAGCAGGTGCGGCGGTAAGGGACAGGTGGTATTTACCCAGCAGTCCTTCTTCGGAACCGTTCGGAATGTGCAGGCATGTCCCGACTGTCAGGGAACAGGAAAGATTATCAAGGAAAAATGTCCGGAGTGCCGCGGTGAGGGCTTTGTGCCGATGCGGAAACGTTATATGGTGGATATTCCGGCAGGCATCGACAATGGACAGTACACAAGGCTGCCCGGGTTGGGAGAGCCCGGAATCAACGGCGGACCGCGTGGCGATGTCCGTGTGGAAGTGATTGTGGGACGCCACCCGATTTTCCAACGGCAGGATTTCAATATTTATTCTACAGTGCCGATGTCCTTTGCGATAGCGGCCTTGGGTGGTGAAGTTGTGATAGATACGGTGGACGGCAAGGTGGTTTACGACGTGAAGCCGGGTACTCAGACCGATACCAAGGTGCGTCTGAAAGGGAAAGGTGTTCCCACGCCGCGCAACAAGGATGTGAGAGGCGACCACTATGTTACCTTGGTGGTACAGGTTCCGGATAAGCTGTCACACGAGGCGAAAGAACTTTTGAAGCAGTTTGACGCGGAGAGCGGCGATACGCTGAATGCCTCCAAGCGGGTTTCACAAAACGATCCGACAGGCAATGACGGCGGTGGAAAAAAGAAGAAAAAAATANGGAAGTAAGGNAAAAGGGTGTTCCGAAAGCCATGCGAGGGATTTTGGAACACCCTTTNTTGCGTNTTAANANNNGNTTGNGAANCTTNGAAGCTGTGNNGTTGTCATTGTGTATACTGTGTATTCCAACGCAGACGCGCTTTCGCTCCGAGATTACCGTAGCGGTACGTAAGCTGCNAAAATACNNCAGCTAAGTACCGACGGTAATCAAGGGTCTGCTTATGGAATACACAGTATACACAATTCGAAACCGGCAAANGGNAGTTTNGCANTNGNNTGTTAAGACGCAAAAAGTGAAGGTNAAAAATTTGATGCTGACGGAAACCNTTTCTTCGTATATAATANANGAGGTNATTANAANNTGNCGTATGATACGGCAGAATGGAGGAGGAGAAGAATATGAGGTATCAAATTATNGGAAATACNATGCCGGCGGTGCAGGTGCAGTTTGACGCGGCNGGCGAGTCTATGTATACGCAGTCAGGAGGTATGGCGTGGATGAGCGAGGGCATTACCATGACATCCAACATGCGGGGCGGCGTAGGAAAGAGCATAGGCAGGATGTTTGCCGGAGAGTCGCTTTTTATGGCGAACTACACGGCGCAGATGCCGGGTACATACATCGCTTTTGCATCAACGGTTGCAGGCGAGGTTATGCCGGTTGATATTGGGGCGTGCGGCGGNCTTATNTGTCAGAAGGGCGCGTTNTTGTGCGCACAGCAGGGNGTGGATCTTAGTGTNACCTTTACAAAGCGTTTTACNGCAGGTCTGTTTGGCGGNGAGGGNTTTATNCTGCANCAGCTTACCGGACAGGGCATGGCNTTTCTGGAAATNGACGGTGACAGGGTAGAGCGCGTTCTTGCACCCGGAGAAGTGCTNAAGGTGGACACNGGCAATGTGGTTGCCTTTGAGAGAACGGTTTCTTATGAAATTGAAATGGTAAAGGGACTGGGCAATATATTCTTCGGCGGAGAAGGTCTGTTTTTGACAAAGCTGGTGGGCCCGGGGCGCATCATTTTACAGACACAGAATTTCAANGAGTTTGCGGGCAGGATTCTGGGTATGGCGCCGAGGCGGTAATTACAACGGCAGAGGCTGCCTGATTGACAGAAAAAAAGGAAGCGGCTACAATANACAGAGTATAAAGAGTCAATTGCGAAACTCGTTATGCAGCAAGTGTCATTGTGCCAATTGTATACGCCAACGCAGACGCGCTTTCGCTCCAAGCTTACCGTAGCGGTACATAAGCNGCCAAAANACGGCAGCTAAATACCGACGGTAAGCAAGGGTCTGCTTATGGCGTATACAATCTGCACAATTCGTTTTGCAGAAATCGGAGTTTTGCAATTGACTGACAGAGTATNAAAAGCAGAAGGAGAGGCGGATATCACGATGAAGTGGCTACAGCTTAGGATAAAGACGATCACCGATGCAGANGATATCATTATCAGCAGTTTGTATGATATAGGTCTGGAGGGCGCACAGATAGAGGATCATGTGCCTCTGTCCGCATGGGAAAAAGAGCAGATGTTTGTGGATATNATGCCCGAGATGCAGGAGGACGACGGCATCGCGTATCTGAGTTTTTTCGTGGAGGAAAATGAGGACGGAAGCCTGCAGGTAAATGGNGAANCNACGGACAGGGAAACACTTCTTGCCAATGTGGAGGAGGCGCTTTCCGATATCCGTCTCTTTGCTGAAATCGGNGAAGGCACCGTGACGGTGGGCGAAACCGATGACATCGACTGGATTAATAACTGGAAACAATATTTTCATCAGTTTTATATAGATGACATTTTGGTNATTCCCTCATGGGAGGAAGCGGAGCCTGCGGCAGAGCAGAAAATGGTGCTGCATATTGACCCCGGCACTGCTTTTGGAACCGGTATGCACGAGACTACGCAGTTGTGNATCAGACAGCTTAAGAAATACGTGACGGAGGANACNGTGCTGCTGGACGTGGGAACCGGAAGCGGCATCTTGTCCATCCTGGCGCTTAANTTNGGAGCGAAAAAAGCNGTNGGAACGGATTTGGANCCCTGTGCGGTGGAGGCGGTNAGGCAGAACTGCGAAAGTAACGGCATTGACAAAGAGAAGTTCCATATGCTGACAGGCAATATTATCACGGAAAAAGCNGTACAGGANGAAGTGGGATACGGCTGNTATGANATTGTTGNNGCCAATATCCTTGCAGATGTNCTGGTGCCGCTCACACCTGTGATTGTCAATCAGATGAAGGNGGGTGGCATTTATATCACNTCCGGNATCATCGANGACAAGGAAGAGGTTGTGGTGGAAGCGGTAAAAAAAGCGGGNCTTGAAGTNCTCGAGGTCAATTATCAGGGAGAATGGGTCAGCGTTACGGCGCGCAAGCCGGCATAGAGGGAAGNTATGCATCAGTTTTTTGTAGANGCCTCNCAAATACATGACAAAACTGTCATAATAGANGGGAGCGACGTCAATCATATAAAGAATGTGCTTCGTATGAAAATCGGAGAGGAGCTTTCNGTCAGCAANGGNGNGGANGGCAGGGAATACCGTTGCGGCATTGTCNGCATAGAAGANGAGAGGGTGGTCTGNGAGCTCCGNTTTGTCAAAGAGGACGGCGTTGAACTTCCGTCANGGGTATATTTGTTTCANGGGCTGCCGAAGGCGGACAAGATGGAGCTGATTATNCAGAAGTCGGTGGAGCTTGGCGTGTACGAAGTNATTCCGGTCGAAACGGGGCGNTCCGTGGTAAAGCTGGATGCGAAAAAGGCNGCGCAGAAGACGGCAAGGTGGCAGTCNATTGCGGAAGCGGCAGCAAAACAGAGCAGACGCCGCATTNTNCCCAANGTGGCGGCGCCGATGNGTTTTGANCANGCGNTTTCNCTTGCGGCNGCAATGGACGTAAAGCTGATTCCCTATGAGCTTGCCGAGGGAATGGAGAGCACNAANCAGATTTTT
>JAAUZU010000008.1:9318-371363 GCA_014804445.1 Lachnospiraceae bacterium
CTNGGGGAAGGGAAGGACATTGCNGTTTTTATCGGNCCGGAGGGCGGTTTTGAGGAAAAAGAAATTGCCAGNGCAAAGGAATACGGCATACAGCCGATTACGCTGGGAAAGCGTATCTTAAGGACGGAGACGGCAGGTTTTACCGTGATGGCATGGATTATGTATCAGTTGGAAAAATAAGCGCATATATTGTTTATAGATAGAAGAAAAAGGAGAAACACGATGGAAGTGTATTTGGATAACTCTGCAACGACGCGGGTTTTTCCCGAGGTAGCAGAGTTAGTGACGCAGATTATGTGTGAAGATTACGGCAATCCTTCCAGTCTGCACTTAAAAGGGGTACAGGCGGAGCGTCATATAAGAAATGCCAAGGATACGATTTCCAGACTGCTGAAGGCGGATGAGCAGGAAATTTGTTTTACCTCCGGCGGGACGGAAGCTGACAATCTGGCCCTGATAGGATGCGCGATGGCGAACTATCGTGCAGGCAGGCATTTGATTACGACCCAGATAGAGCATCCGGCGGTTCTGCAGCCCATGCATTATCTGGAGGATCAAGGCTTTTCCGTGACTTATCTGTCGGTGGACAAAAAGGGTATGATTTCCTTAAACGAGCTGAGGAGAGCCATCAGACAGGATACGATTCTGGTATCCATTATGCATACCAACAATGAAATCGGTACAGTGCAGCCGATTGCGGAGGCGGGAGAACTNATTAAGAGCATCAATCCCAACACGCTTTTTCATGTGGATGCGGTGCAGGGCTTCGGCAAATACCGGATATATCCGAAGAGAATGGGCATCGATTTGCTGTCGGTCAGCGGGCATAAGATACATGCACCTAAGGGAACGGGATTTTTGTATGTGGGAAGAAAGGTCAAGATTCACAATATTATTTACGGCGGCGGACAGCAAAAAAATCTGCGCTCCGGTACGGAGAATGTAGCCGGTATTGCAGGAATGGCAAAGGCGGCAAAAATGCTGTACGCAGATTTGGATAGGGATACGGAAAAGCTGTATGCGCTGAAAGCGTATTTTGCAGAAGAGCTTAGAAAAATCGGCAATATACAGATAAACGGATTTACAGGCGGGGAGGGCGCACCGCATATTGTGAGCGCGACGGTGCGGGGAGTNCGCAGCGAGGTGCTGCTCCATGCGCTGGAGGATAAGGGNATTTACGTCTCAGCGGGCAGCGCATGTTCCTCTAATAAGCCGCATACCGGTGCTTCCGCAACACTGAAGGGAATCGGACTGGATAAGNAGCTGGCGGATTCTACCATCCGTTTCAGNATGTCNGTTTTTACAACAAAGGAAGAATTGGACTATACATTGCAGGTAATGTATGATATCATTCCTTTATTGCGCAAATATACAAGAAATGCATAAGAAAGCGCCGGCGACGGCTGACTGGAAAGGTGAAACATGTTCAAGGCTTTTTTGATAAAGTATGCCGAAATCGGCGTAAAAGGAAAAAACAGACATTTATTTGAAGAGGCGCTGGCAGGACAGATAAAGTACGCCTTAAAAAAGTGCGAAGGTGAATTTCANGTGCGCAGGACGCANGGACGAATCTATGTGGATGCGCTGACGGAGTTTGATTTTGAAGAGACGGTTACGCACCTGCAGAGGGTGTTCGGCATATCGGGAATCTGCCCTGTGGTTTATGTGGAGGATGAGGGCTTTGAGAAGCTCTGCCGGGATGTGAACGATTACATTGATAAGGTTTATCCTGATAAAAATAAGACTTTTAAGGTACAGGCCAGAAGGGCGCGGAAGAACTATCCCAAGGATTCCATGACAATCAATGCGGATGTCGGTGAGGCNGTTNTGGNGGCTTATCCTTCCATGCATGTCGATGTGCATAAGCCGGACATTCTGCTGAATATAGAAATCAGGGAAAAAATTTATATTTATTCCGAAACCATTCCGGGACCGGGAGGGATGCCTGTGGGTACGGGCGGCAAGGCAATGCTGCTTTTGTCCGGCGGCATCGATTCTCCGGTTGCCGGTTACATGATAGCAAAACGCGGCGTCAAAATTGATGCGGTATATTTCAATGCGCCGCCCTACACCAGTGAGCGGGCAAAACAGAAGGTAATCGATTTGGCAAAAATCGTATCTCGCTATGCGGGGCCGGTTTACCTGCATATCNTCAACTTTACGGATATCCAGTTGTATATCTATGAGAAATGCCCCCACGAGGAGCTTACGATTATTATGCGGCGCTATATGATGCGCATCGCGGAACGTATCGCACAGGAGACGGAGTGTCTGGGGCTGATAACAGGTGAGAGCATCGGACAGGTGGCTTCCCAGACCATGTACAGTCTGGCGGCAACCAATGAGGTGTGCACCATGCCGGTTTACCGTCCCCTGATTGGTTTTGACAAGCAGGAGATTGTACAGGTATCTGAGAAAATAGGAACCTATGAGACCTCCATACTGCCCTATGAGGATTGCTGTACCATATTTGTGGCGAAGCATCCTGTCACAAAGCCCAATTTGAACATAATCCGCCGGCATGAGGAAAATCTTGTCGAAAAGATTGACGAGCTTGTAGAGACTGCGTTAAAGACGGACGAGCTGCTCATCGTGAGTGACGACTGACGGCAGAAGTTCATTTTTATGAATGCAGGCAAAAAAAGAACACCGTGGGAAATCCCGGGTGTTCTATGCCTGTCCGTAACTTGGCGGTGCCGATTAGATTAAGTAAGGCTTTAAGGATGCCAGTACTTCGTCAATGTTTTCTTCTGCATGGACGTTCAGGTCGATGGGCTTGGATAAATCCANNCTGAAGATGCCCATGATGGACTTTGCATCGATTACGTATCTGCCGGATACGAGGTCGAAATCATAATCGAATTTTGTGATATCATTAACAAAAGATTTTACTTTGTCAATGGAGTTTAAAGAAATCTGAACTGTTTTCATTTATCATTACCTCCTTGGATGTGTCATACCTTCAGCTTTCATATTAAGGGGTTCAGGATTAAAAGTCAATGATAAAACACAACAAAAATGGAAAGGAATAACATGAAAAGTGTAGCATTACATAACCTGGGCTGCAAGGTGAATGCTTATGAGATGGACGTTATGCAACAAATGTTACAAGAAAAGGGTTATGTTATTGTACCATTTGATGAAATTGCGGACATTTATATTGTAAATACCTGTACGGTTACCAATATCGCGGACAGAAAGAGCAGGCAGATGCTGCATCAGGCGAAAACCAGAAATCCGGAGGCGGTGGTGGTTGCTGTTGGCTGCTATGTGCAGACGGATACACAGAAGCTGCTGCGGGATGCAGGTGTGGATTTGGCGATCGGCAATAATAAAAAGGGAGAGATGGTTGCGCTTCTTGAGCGTTTCTTAGAAGAGCGCGAGGCAGGACAGGTTTTAGAATCCACAAAAAGCAGGGGCATTATCGACATCAATGCAGACTGTGAATATGAGGAAATGACGCTTGTGCGCACCGCGGAGCATACAAGGGCATACATCAAGATACAGGACGGCTGCAACCAGTTTTGCACCTACTGCATCATTCCCTTTGCCAGAGGACGTGTCCGAAGCCGCCGGCTTGCGGATATCAGGGAGGAAGTGGAAGGGCTGGCAAAGGCGGGCTATCAGGAGATTGTCCTGACGGGGATTCACATCAGCTCTTACGGAATCGACTTTGCTGATGAAGACTGGGAGGAAGGAAAAAGCAAGAGGCAAAACGGGAAAAACGGAAAAGCAGGCTATGGAGGCAGTCCGAAGCTGGCGGCGCTTTTGGAGCATATCCATGGCATCGACGGTATAGAGCGCATCCGTCTCGGTTCGCTGGAGCCGAGAATTGTGACAGAGGAGTTTGTGGACAGGCTGCGGGCGCTTCCCAAAATCTGCCCGCATTTTCATCTGTCTTTGCAGAGCGGCTGTGATGAAACCTTAAAACGGATGAATAGACATTACACCACAGGTGAATACTTAAAATGTGTAGAGCTTTTGCGCGCCGCATATGTCCATCCTGCTATCACAACAGATGTTATCACAGGTTTCCCCGGGGAAACGGAAGAGGAATTTGAAGCTACCTATGCTTTTTTGGAAAAACTGGGGCTGTTTGAAATGCATGTGTTCAAATATTCTGAGAGAAAGGGAACGCGTGCCGCGGACTTTGCGGGAAAGGTGCCAAACGGTGTCCGCGCAGAGCGCAGCGGCAGACTGCTTGCATTAACAAAGCGGCAGTCAAGGGAATTCAGGAGCGCATACATAGGGCAGAAGGCGGAGGTGCTGTTTGAGGATGTCAAGGAAATTGACGGCAGACAGTATCAAGTCGGACATACAGGACAATATATCCGCGTCGCAAAATGTACGGATGAGGAGTTCTCAAACCGCATCATAAGGGGGAGAATCACGGGATTTTTAAATGACGAGCTTATGCTGATGGAATAGCGGCTTGAATTTTAGAAAAATATGGGGTAAGATAAGAATGTGTGTGACAAAACGGACTGCTTTTGCACACGAATTGTACATATCATGGAAAGGCATGGCGATCAGTATGCAGGATTTGGGGAATACACAATATTTTAAAGTGGCGGAGCCGGAAACTACCGGAGTGAAGGTAGTGCTGTCCACGGTCTATGAGGCACTGACGGAAAAGGGTTACAATCCGGTGAATCAGATTGTGGGATATATTATGAGCGGCGACCCGACGTACATCACAAGCCATAAGAGTGCGAGAAGCCTGATTATGAAGGTGGAGCGGGACGAACTGGTGGAAGAGCTTCTGACGGAGTACATCAAGAACAGCCATTGGAAGTAGGCTGCGGCAGAGGAGAAGATACATGCGGATTATGGGACTGGACTTCGGTTCTAAAACGGTTGGCGTGGCGATTAGCGATGCGCTGCTTCTGACGGCGCAGGGCATTGAAATTATCCGGCGCAAAGAAGAGAATAAACTCAGGCAGACGCTTGCCCGTATCGAGGAACTGATTGTAGAATATGAGGTGGAAGAGATTGTGCTTGGTCTCCCCAAGCATATGAATAATGACGAGGGGGAGCGGGTAGATCTTACCATGGAGTTTAAGGAAAAGCTGGAGCGCAGAACCGGGCTTCCCGTTGTGCTCTGGGATGAGCGTCTGACGACGGTGGCTGCCGACAAGGCGATGATGGAAGCCGGAATCCGCAGGGAAGAGCGGAAGGAGCATGTGGACAGGATTGCGGCATGCTTTATTTTACAGGGATATCTGGACAGACGGAATATGAGGTAACAGGATTTGGACAAGATTACATTTTACCCCGAAGGAGAACAGGAAGCAGTAGATTTTTATGTACTGGAAGAGACCATGATAGGCGGCGTGACGTATATTTTGGTTACCGACGTGGAAGACGGGGACGGGGAAGCGTTGATTTTAAAGGATTTGTCTCAGGACGGAGACGGGGAGGCTCTCTATGCCATTGTGGAGGATGACGGGGAGCTTGCTGCGGTTGCGGATGTTTTCAGAAGCATGATGGGAGACATCGATTTAGAATAGGAATAAAAGGCGGCAGACGGCAGGACCGCTTTATTGTGATAAAATAAATGGAGGTAAACTGATTGAAAAGAAAAGAAAATATGAATAGTTCCGGATTGCGGGTGATTCCCTTAGGCGGTCTGGAGCAGATCGGAATGAACATTACTGCCTTTGAGTATGAGGACAGTATTGTTGTGGTAGACTGCGGTCTTTCTTTTCCGGCGGATGATATGCTGGGAATCGATCTGGTGATACCGGATGTTACCTATCTGGAAGAGAATCTGGATAAGGTAAGGGGATTTGTCATTACCCATGGGCATGAAGATCATATTGGTGCGCTGCCCTATGTGCTTCGCAGGGTGAATGTGCCTATTTACGCGACAAAGCTTACCATGGGAATCATTGAAAACAAACTGAAAGAGCACAATCTGGAAAGAAGTACAAAGAGAAAGGTTGTGAAATTCGGGCAGACCATCAATCTGGGGCAGTTTAAAATTGAATTTATCAAGACGAACCATAGTATTGTGGACGCCGCTGCCCTTGCCATCTACTCGCCGGCGGGAACGGTGGTGCACACGGGAGACTTTAAGGTGGATTATACGCCGGTGTTCGGCGATGCGATTGATTTGCAGAGATTTGCCGAAATCGGCAAGCGGGGTGTGCTGGCGCTGATGTGCGACTCTACCAATGCGGAGCGCCCCGGTTTTACGGCTTCCGAAAAGACGGTGGGCAAAACCTTTGACACCCTGTTTTCCGACCATAAAAACACGCGAATCTTTGTGGCAACCTTTGCTTCCAATGTGGACAGGGTGCAGCAGATTATCAATACGGCGTATAAGTTCGGCAGAAAAGTAGTGGTAGAAGGCAGGAGCATGGTCAATATCATAGAGACGGCTTCCAGTCTGGGATATCTGAATATTCCGGAGTCTACCTTGATAGATGTGGATCAGTTAAAAAATTATCCGGATGAACAGCAGGTTATTATTACGACGGGAAGTCAGGGAGAGAGCATGGCTGCGCTTTCCAGAATGGCTTCCAATATGCACAAGAAAATTACCATCGGACCGGGGGATACCGTTATTTTCTCTTCCAGTCCCATACCCGGCAATGAGAAGGCGATCACCAAGGTGATAAACGAGCTGTTCCGCAAGGGTGCAGACGTTATTTTTCAGGATACCCATGTATCCGGACATGCCTGCCAGGAAGAAATTAAGCTGCTGTATACTCTGGTAAAGCCTAAATATGCCGTGCCGGTGCATGGCGAGTATAAACACCTTCGTGCGCAGGCAAAGATTGCGGAGGGGCTTGGAATCGATAAGGAAAATATTTTTATCCTGTCGTCGGGAGATGTGCTGGAGCTTTCCGAGGAAAAGGCAGTGGTGACGGGAAGGGTGCCGGTCGGCTCCATCCTGGTAGACGGTCTTGGCGTCGGGGACGTAGGCAATGTTGTACTGCGTGACAGACAGCACTTGGCGGAGGACGGTATTCTTATCGTTGTGATGGCACTTGACAAAGTCGGGGAGATGATAGTCTCCGGACCTGATATCGTCTCAAGGGGCTTTGTCTATGTCAGGGAATCAGACGAACTTTTAGAGGAAGCCAGACAGGTGGTTGACAGTACGCTTCAGGATTTAGTGGACAGAGGTATTACGGACTGGGGAAGGTTGAAGTCTGCTACAAAAGATGCACTTTCCGAATATGTGTGGAAGAAAACAAAACGCCGTCCCATGATACTTCCCATTATTATGGAGGTTTAAGGATAATATGTCAAAAATAGACAATGCTGTTGCAGAGTTAATTGCGGCAATCAGAGAGTCAGGACAATATTTGGAGTACCAGAGGCAAAAGGAAAAAATAAACCGTTTTCCGGAGCTGAAAAGACAGGTAACAGAATACCGGCTCAAAAATTACCATCTGCAGAGCATGACCAATGATGAAGAACTGTTTCACAAGATTGAAGAGTTTGAGCAGGAGAATGAGAAGTTTAGGGAAAATCCGATAGTGGCGGATTTTCTTGCGGCAGAGCTGGACTTTTGCAGAATGATGCAGTCCGTGAACATCAGAATAACGGAAGCTCTCAATTTTGAG
Organism: Lachnospiraceae bacterium; assembly: GCA_014804445.1. Classification (GTDB taxonomy): domain Bacteria; phylum Bacillota; class Clostridia; order Lachnospirales; family Lachnospiraceae; genus Acetatifactor. The sequence continues at coordinate 16,896 of JAAUZU010000008.1, forward strand.
TAGGCAGTAAGGAGGTATCGGTATGAATATCAAACAGATGATATTGGCTGTCCTCGGCATGATATTTAAGGTGGCAGTCGCGGTGCTTGTAATTGTAGTTGTCTATAAAGGTGCGATTACGGCATATGATTATGGCTACCGTGTGTTTCAGGAGCCGCCGGTTGCAGAAAAGCCCGGCATGGATGTAAGCGTAGAGATTACAATGGGTAAGAGTGCGCTTCAGATAGGAGAAATTCTGGAAGCCAAAGGTCTTATCAGGGATGCAAAGCTGTTTTATGTGCAGAATCTGCTTTCCCACTATAAGGATAAGCTGCGGGCGGGAACCTACACGCTGAATACCTCCATGACCATGGAGGAGATGATGGAGGTTATGTCNGCCCAGGAGCCTGATGAAGCGGCAGGAGATACCGGAAATCAGTAATTTGCAGTACATGGGTGTAAATATGATAAATAATGAAAGAATGGTTGCCTTTATTGACTCGTTTGATAAAGGCAATACGCCTTTATTGAATGAAATAGAACGGGAAGCCAAAGCGGACGGCGTTCCCATTATCCGTCCGGCAACGCAGCAGCTTCTCCGTTTTCTGATGGCTGCCCATAAGCCTGTGCAGATTCTGGAGGTGGGAACGGGCGTGGGATTTTCAGCGCTTCTGATGAAAGAATATGCGCCTGCAGGCTGTCAGATTATGACAATAGAAAAATATGAAAAGCGGATTCCGAAAGCNCTGGAAAATTTCAAGAGAGCGGGACAGGATAAGGGGATTACCCTGTTGGCCGGAGAGGCGGCGGATATCCTGAGGGGGCTGGAAGGCTCTTTTGATTTTATTTTTATGGATGCTGCCAAGGGTCAGTATATTCATTTTCTGCCGGATGCGGTGCGGCTTTTAAAGGCCGGGGGGCTGCTTGTCTCTGATAATGTACTGCAGGATGGAGACGTATTGGAATCCCGNTTTGCGGTTACCAGAAGAAACCGGACGATACATGCCAGAATGAGGGATTATCTGTATGAGCTTACGCATCACAGCTTATTGGAGACGGTGATTCTGCCGGTTGGGGATGGGATTGCGCTGAGCACAAAAACAGGCGGCGAAGCGAGTTGCGAAGAGTCTGCGGACGAGACAGGATGCAGAGAGAAAGGTATGGATACCGATGAAGAAACCTGAACTTTTGATTCCGGCGAGCAGTCCGGAGGTGTTGAAAACCGCAGTATGCTTTGGAGCTGATGCGGTATATATCGGCGGGGAGGCATTTGGTCTTCGCGCCAAGGCAAAGAACTTTTCCATGGAGGAAATGGCGCAGGGGATTNCCTTTGCCCATGCCCACAATGTCAANGTGTATGTGACGGCGAATATTNTGGCGCATAACGGTGATTTGGAGGGAGCAAGGCAGTATTTTGCCGAGCTTCACGATATGAAGCCCGAAAAGCCGGATGCNCTGATTATCTCGGACCCGGGCATGTATATGCTGGCGAAGGAAATCTGTCCCGAGATAGAGCGGCACATTTCCACNCAGGCAAATAATACCAATTANCTTACNTACCGTTTNTGGTGGGNGCAGGGGGCGAAAAGGGTGGTNTCCGCCAGAGAGCTTTCCCTGCNGGAAATTGCGGAAATCAGNAAGCAGATACCGGAGGAGATGGAAATCGAGAGTTTTATCCATGGCGCTATGTGCATTTCCTACTCGGGACGCTGCCTGTTAAGCAGTTATTTTACGGGNCGTGANGCCAATAAGGGAGCCTGTACCCATCCCTGCCGCTGGAAGTACGCGGTGGTGGANGAGACNCGNCCGGGNGAGTATCTGCCCGTCTANGAGAATGAGCGGGGAACNTANATTTTCAATTCCAAGGATTTATGCATGATTGCACATATNCCGGAAATGGTGGAGGCAGGAATCGACAGTTTCAAGATAGAGGGCAGAATGAAAACGGCGCTCTATGTGGCTGCCGTGGCGAGAACCTACAGAAAAGCGATAGACGATTATTTTGAGTCGGAGGAGAAATACAGGAGCAATATGGACTGGTACAGGGCAGAAATTGCAAAGTGCACCTACCGCCAGTTTACAACGGGCTTTTATTTTGGAAAACCGGATGAGACGACACAGATTTATGACAGCAATACNTATGTNAATGAGTCCGTNTATCTGGGGATTGTGGAGGAGGTTCGATTNGCNTCCGAACTGCCTTGGGGAGCAGATGTGCTTTCCGGTGGGGGAGAAAAGACGGCCGTGATGCAGCAGGACGAGGAGGAAGCAGTACAGGATTTCCTGCTTGTAAAAATCAGCCAGCGCAACAAATTCAGCCTGTGTGATACGATTGAAATCATGAAGCCGTCGGGTGAAAATATTCCGGTTACGGTGAAAGCCATTTATACAGAGGATGGTGAGAGGGTGGAAAGCGCGCCTCACCCGAAGCAGGTATTGTGGCTGTGTCTGTCCGGCAGGGCGGAGCAGTATGATCTGCTACGCATGGAAGGAAAGAGATAGTTGTCCGGGGCGGTATCGAGCCGCCCCATTGTACAATGTGAACAGGGAACTGACTATTTGCGGGAAATTTTTGGATAAAATCTTTAAATTTGAAATTGGGGCTTGCAATTTAAGAAAAAGTAGGGTATTGTTATAGCAAATGAGGCGGAGGTCTCGTAATAAAGGTATCTTGAACGAAGGTGTTCCAAAAGCTTATTTTGGGGCATTTTTTTAGGTTTAAGGAGTACTCTGGCTGATGTAAGGTTCGGGAGCCTGAAGGCAGGAAAGGGAGAAAAGTATGAGTGAAGTGTTAAATGTTGAAGAGTTGTTCGCCAGTAAGGTATTTACTGTCGGAAAAATGAAAGAACGCCTTCCCAGAAGCGTGTTCAAGGAAGTGAAGCGGGTTATGGAGCAGGGCGGCGAGTTGTCGCTGGCAACCGCTGACGTAGTGGCAAAGGCAATGAAGGACTGGGCGGTGGAAAACGGCGCGACACATTACACGCACTGGTTCCAGCCACTGACGGGTATTACGGCCGAGAAGCATGACTCCTTTGTGACACATCCCGACGAAGAGGGACATATGCTGATGGAATTTTCCGGCAAGGAGTTGATTAAGGGTGAGCCGGATGCCTCCTCCTTCCCTTCAGGTGGTCTGCGCGCGACCTTTGAAGCGAGAGGATACACGGTGTGGGACATTACTTCTCCTGCATTTTTGAAGGAAGATGCAACAGGTGTGATTCTCTGTATTCCGACTGCTTTCTGTTCCTACAAAGGGGAAGCGTTGGATAAGAAGACGCCGTTATTGCGTTCCATGGAGGCTCTCAGCACACAGGCGCTTCGAATTGTTCGTCTGTTTGGCAACACAGAAGCGACAAAAGTAGTTGCTTCCGTGGGTTCGGAGCAGGAATATTTTCTGGTAGACAGAGAGAAATACTTAAAGCGTGAGGATTTGATTTTTTCAGGGCGTACCCTGTTTGGCGCACCGGCACCCAAGGGACAGGAGTTGGAGGATCATTACTTCGGTACAATCCGTGAGAGAATCGGTGCGTACATGAAGGATTTGAATATAGAGCTTTGGAAGCTGGGTGTGACTGCAAAGACACAGCATAACGAGGTTGCACCGGCACAGCATGAACTGGCGCCGATTTATGAAACCGCCAACATTGCGGTGGATCACAACCAGCTTGTGATGGAAACCATGAAAAAGGTGGCAGGACGCCACGGTATGGCGTGTCTGCTGCATGAGAAGCCCTTTGCAAGGGTGAACGGTTCCGGTAAGCATAACAACTGGTCTCTGGGAACGGACACCGGCGTGAACCTGCTTGACCCGGGTGATACGCCCAATGAAAACATTCAGTTCCTTCTGGTGCTGGCATGTATCTTAAAAGCTGTGGATACGCATGCCGATTTGTTACGCCAGAGCGCTTCCGATGTGGGTAATGACCACCGTCTTGGTGCAAACGAGGCGCCGCCGGCTATTATTTCCGTATTCTTGGGCGAGCAGCTTGAGGACGTAGTAAAGCAGCTTGTAGAAACCGGTGAGGCAGCACACTGTCTTGAGGGAGGAAAGCTGCAGACCGGCGTATCCACCCTGACTGATTTGGAGAAGGATGCGACTGACAGGAACAGAACCTCGCCGTTTGCCTTTACCGGCAATAAATTTGAGTTCCGTATGGTGGGCTCCTCCGATTCCATTGCAAGTCCGAACACCACGCTGAATGCCATCGTGGCGGAAGCCTTCTGTGAAGCGGCGGATGAACTGGAAAAGGCAGAGGACTTTGAAATGGCAGTCCATGACTTGATTAAAAAGTACATGACGGAGCATCAGAGAATTATTTTCAATGGCGACGGCTATGCGGACGAGTGGGTAAAAGAGGCGGAAAGGCGCGGATTGCCCAATATCAAATCCATGATTGAGGCAGCAGGAACCATTACGACTGACAAGGCTGTGAAGCTGTTTGAGAAATTTGGCATTTTTACAAAGGTCGAGCTGGAATCCCGTGAGGAGATTCTCTACGAAACCTATGCCAAAACTTTAAATATAGAAGCGGTAACCATGATTGATATGGCAAGCAAGCAGTATATTCCCGCTGTTGTGAAGTACAGCAGGTCTTTGGCGGATACGGTTGTTGCTGTGAAGGCAGCAGGCGTGGAGCCTTCGGTTCAGGCAGAGCTTTTACAGGATGTATGCGCGAAGCTGACCGCGGCGAAGGAAGCTCTTGCGCAGCTTGAAAAAGTGACCGCACAGGCGGCAGCCATGAAGGAGGCGAAAGCGCAGGCGTTCTTCTACAAGGACACTGTAAAAGAAGCTATGGAAGCACTGCGCGCTCCCATTGACGAACTGGAAAGAATCGTTGACAAAGAGGTATGGCCGGTGCCTACCTATGGTGAACTGACCTTTGAAGTATAAGAGAAAAACGGAGCCGGAAGCAGTTGCAGCTTCCGGCTTTGTTTTTGTTGGAAGGCAAGCCTTGTTGTAACAAAAAAATTCCACAGCAAAAGCTGTGAAACTTTTTATAACTGTAACAGGGCAACCCCTTTAAAAACAGGTCAAGCCCTTTAAAAACAGGGCTACAAGGATTCGAACCTTGAAATGACGGAGTCAGAGTCCGTTGCCTTACCGTTTGGCGATAGCCCTTTATGCGATTACCTTATGCATTATACATGAAGTGTTTCCATTTTGCAATACCTAAATACAAATTTTTTCAATATCCTGTAAGATTTCGGGAAAAGCCAATTATGTGAAAAATTTTCTGCCGGTATGGTGAAAAAGAAAAAAGTGTGTTATACTGTGCTTGAACTATACGCACAGCGAAGAAGGAAGTACAAATATGGAAGAATTATATAACCAGCCCGTTATGCCGGAGCAGGCAGAAAAAGAAACTGTGAAGCAGGGGAGAAAATTTTTCTCCAATATGGGGCTGATGTTTCTGGCAGGTACTCTGTGTATCTATGCCATACAGTATAAGCTCAGGGATCTGATTTATATGATAAAGCCGGAGATTTTTCAGAACACCGACATTGTGGTGCTGTTTTCTTCGGTTCCGATGTATGTTCTCGGCATGCCGCTTATGATAATGCTGATTCACACCATACCGAAAGAAAAAATTCAAAAGCGTTCCATGAAGGTCGGAAAGTTTTTGGTGGCGTTGATCATATGCTATGGCATTATGTATGCCAGCAATTTGATTGGAAGTCTGATTACTTATCTTCTGGCAGTGCTGAAGGGCAGGCCGATTGATAATTACATGATAGATCTTGCCGGTTCTTCAAGCCTTTGGGTGAGAGTGCTTATCATGGTAATCTGGGCGCCCATTATGGAGGAACTTATTTTCAGGAAAATTTTGGTGGACAGGGCAGTCCGCTATGGCGAAGGCGTGGCAGTTGTGCTCTCCGGTCTGATGTTTGGCTTGTTCCACGGCAACCTTTCTCAATTTGCCTATGCAACTACCATAGGAATGTTTTTTGCCTTTATTTATGTAAAAACAGGCAAACTGCAATACACCATTATTATGCATATGGTAGTGAACTTCCTTGGAGGCGTGCTGAGCCTTTTTATGCTGAGCCTGGTGGATTTGGAAGAAATGCAGAATATACTGACAGACGGCGGAGATTTATCTAAAGTTTTACCGGGATTGCTTGTATTTATGTTGTACATGTTTGTTCTGATTGGCATTGTAGTGGCAGGTATTGTACTGCTTATTGTATACAGGAAAAGAATGAATCTGAATGCAGGGCGAATTACGCTGCCCCGTGGGAAGCGCTTTTTGACCGTGATGTGCAATGCAGGTATGGGATTGTTTTTCCTGTACTGGGTTGTGGAAATCGTATTGCAGATTCTGGAATGAGAGATAGAGAGTCATGTATAGTTTTGGAAGTAGAATCAGATACAGTGAAACAGATAGCGATGGAAGGCTGACATTATTGTCATTAATGGACTATTTTCAAGATTGTTCTACCTTCCAGTCAGAAGATTTGGGAGTGGGACTTTCTTTTCTGCGGGAGCGGAAAATGGTTTGGGTGCTGTCTTCGTGGCAGATTGCAATAGAGCGGCTGCCTGAAATGGGTGAGCGGGTATCGGTGGGAACCTTTCCCTATGATTTTAAAGGCTGTTTTGGATTCCGAAATTTTTTCATGCAGGATGAAGCGGGCAGTTATATAGCAAAAGCGAATTCCCTGTGGACGCTTCTGGACACAGAGACATTTAAGCCCAAGCGTCCTTCTGAAGAGATCGCGCAAAAATATAAATTAGAAGAAAGACTGCCCATGGAATATGCGGGGCGCAAGATTGCAGTGCCGCAGGATATGGAAATAAAGGAATCCATCGTGGTAAAACAGCACCACTTAGATACCAATCACCACGTCAATAATGCGCAGTATGTAGGAATGGCAATGGATTATCTGCCGGAGCATTTTTCGGTGACCGGTATGAGGGCGGAATACAAAAAGCAGGCGCTTTTGCATGATATACTGGTGCCATATGTACAGGTAAGTAAAGGAGAAGACGGAACAGTAACTTATGTGGTATCCCTGCAGGATACACAGGGCGGCGTCTATACAAATGTAGAGTTTGAAGGAAGAAGAAATTATGCTGAAGCTGGGTGAAAAGCAAAAACTGCAAGTGGTAAAAGAAGTAGAATTCGGTGTGTATCTGGCAGACGAAGCAGACACGGAGGAGCGGGTGCTTCTGCCGGCAAAGCAGGTACCGGCGGGAACTGAGATGGGCAGCGAAATTGAAGTGTTTCTGTACAGGGACTCCAAGGATCGTATGATAGCTACGACAAATGAGCCCCTTTTAAAGATGGGCGAAGTGACAAGGCTGAAGGTGGCCGATGTCAATAAATACGGTGCATTTTTGGACTGGGGGCTGGAAAAGGATTTGTTTCTTCCCTTTAAGCAGCAGACCATCAGGGTGCGTCAGGGCGACACGCCTCTGGTATCCCTTTATATTGATAAAAGCGGCAGGCTTTGCGCAACCATGAATGTATATCATGATTTATCCACGGAAAGTCCCTACCATAAGGATGACAGGGTTACAGGCTATGTGTACGAGTCGAGCCCGGAGTTTGGCATGTTTGTGGCGGTGGATGATAAATATTCGGGGCTGATTCCCAGAAAAGAGCTTTATGAAGAGGTCAGGATAGGCGATACCGTATTTTGCCGTGTCGCGGCAGTCAGGGAGGACGGCAAGCTGGATTTGAGCATACGGGAAAAAGCGTACCTGCAGATAGAAGCGGACGCACAGAAAATACTGGATGTGATAGACAGCTTTGACGGTGTGCTGCCTTTTAATGATAAGGCGTCACCGGAAGTCATTAAGCGGGAGATGCAGATGAGCAAGAACGAGTTTAAACGTGCCGTCGGTCATCTTTTGAAAAATGGAAAAATAGAAATAAAAGAAAAAGCAATTCGCAGAATCTGAAGAAAGGAGGTGTTAATATGGATATTGCGGGCTTATCTGTATCCATGTCCCAGGTAAAGGCTATGGGGCAGATTGGGATGGCTGTACTGGACAAAACCATGGAAGGCGGCGAGGATTTGGCGGCAGGAATGCTTAAAATGATGGATGCCGCTGCAATGGAACGGTCCGTGAATCCGGCTGTTGGAGGACAGATGGACATCAGAGTTTAGATGAAAAACAAAAGGAGACCCTTTACACAGGGTCTTCTTTTGTTTAGTTTGTATAATAACAAAAAATCGTTTGCCAAAATAAAAACATAAAAAGTGCATAAAAATTTATCATTTTTATGTAGATTTTTTTGTAAAAGTGAATTAAAATGAAAGATAAGTGTATTATCGAATGTTGTAAGCTGGAATTTGTTGTTGTCATTTTATCCAAAGGAGTCAGTTCATGATATCAAGCCAAATATTACAAAGTACAATAGAAGGTCTGAAAAACATTGCGCGCGTGGAATTCTGCGTGATGGATACGGACGGTAAAGAGGTGGCATCCACTGCAGACATGGGAAACTGTTCCAAGCAGGCGGTGGAATTTGCGTTTTCTCCCGCGGATTCTCAGGAAATTCAGGGATACCAGTATTTTAAAATTTTTGATGAACAGCAGATAGAATATGTGCTGGTGGCAGGCGGCAGCGGTGAAGACGTGTATACCGTGGGCAAGATGGTGGCATTTCAGATACAGAGCCTGCTTGTTGCCTATAAGGAGCGTTTTGATAAAGATAACTTTATCAAAAATCTTCTGCTTGACAATCTGCTGCTTGTGGATATTTACAGCCGTGCCAAGAAGCTGCATATCCAGACAGATGTAAGCCGTGTGGTGCTGATAGTAGAATCGGAGAATGGCAAGGACAACAATGCGCTTGAGCTTTCCCGTACACATTTCGGTACCAACAGCAAGGACTTTGTCACTGCTGTTGATGAAAATAATGTAATCGTAGTGAAGGATTTGTCAGAGTCGGAATCTTTCAAAGAAATTGATAAGACGGCGAGGGCGCTGGAAACATATCTTCTGAAAGAGGGCGTAAAGAACGTTCATATTGCGTATGGCACGGTGGTTCGGGAAATCAAGGAAGTAAGCCGTTCTTACAAGGAAGCAAAAATGGCGTTGGACGTGGGCAAAATTTTCTTCGACGAAAGAGATGTGATTGCATACAGTGAGCTTGGCATTGGCAGACTGATTTACCAGCTTCCGATACCGCTCTGCAAGATGTTTATCAAGGAGATATTCGGCGGAAAGAGTCCGGATGATTTTGATGAAGAGACGCTTACCACCATCCATAAATTTTTTGAAAACAGCCTGAATGTGTCGGAAACATCAAGACAGCTTTTTATTCACCGCAACACGCTGGTATACAGGCTGGATAAGCTGCAGAAAAGTACGGGGCTGGATTTGCGCGTGTTTGAGGACGCTATTACCTTCAAAATTGCGCTGATGGTGGTCAAGTACATGAAATACATGGAAACATTTGATTATTGATTGGACGAAAGGAATACTATGTCGCGTAAAGAAGAAAAGCGTAAAAGACGAGAGAGAATGATAGAGGAAAACGGTCTGATTTTTCTGGACGGTGTGAGTAAGGTGTATTCTGCGGGAGCGCCCGCGTTAAACGGTATCACCCTGCACATCAACAGAGGAGAATTTGTCTTTATCGTAGGGGACAGCGGTTCGGGAAAATCAACACTGATTAAGCTGCTCTTGCGGGAACTGACCGCTACCAGCGGCAAGGTATGGGTCATGGGACATGACATAGCCAACCTGCCGCGCAGGAAGATACCGAAGTTCCGCAGGAATTTGGGAATTGTGTTTCAGGACTTCAGGCTGCTGAAGGACAGAAATGTCTACGAAAATGTGGCGTTTGCACAGAGAATTATTGAAGTGCCTGTAAAGGAGATCCGGCGTAATGTGCCCAGCATACTGGCGACAGTGGGACTGGCGGGCAAGTATAAGGCGAAGCCCAAGCAGCTTTCCGGCGGCGAGCAGCAGAGAGTCGCGCTGGCAAGGGCGCTGATTAATAAGCCTTCCATTCTGCTGGCGGATGAGCCTACAGGAAACCTTGACCCCAAGAATTCATGGGAAATTATGATGCTTTTAGATGAAATTAACGCCGCGGGCACCACGGTGATTGTGGTTACCCACAACAGGGAGATTGTCAATGCCATGCAGAAAAGGGTGGTAACCATGAAGAAGGGCGTTATTGTAAGCGACGAAGAGGAAGGAGAGTATATCGATGAAGATTAGTACGTTGTTCTATACTCTCAGACAGGGCATTAAGGGTATTTTCCGCAATAAGCTGTTTTCCCTTGCGTCCATAGCTACTATTTCGGCGTGTCTGTTCCTTTTTGGTATTCTGTATGCCATTGTGATGAACTTTCAGCATATTGTAAAGACAGCGGAGGAAGGGTTCTGCGTAGTTGTCTTTTTTGACGAAGATATTGAAGATACACGCAAATCGGAAATCGGAGATTTAATCCGGCTGCGGACGGAGGTTACAGAGGTTAAGTATGTTTCTTCCACGGATGCGTGGAACTGGTATAAGGAGAAGCATCTGCAGGGACACGATGAAGGATTTCCGACCAATCCGCTGGAAAAATATGATAACTATGAAGTATATTTAAACGATGTATCCATGTATGACTCATTGGTGACATATTTGATGTCGGTGGAGGGCGTGAGGTATGTCAGACGCTCCGACATTGTTGCCGAAGCCCTAAGCGGCGGCAATATGTTGATAGCGTATGTATCGCTTGGCATCATCGGTATCCTGCTGGCGGTATCTATTTTCCTTATCAGCAACACGGTGACGATTGGTATTTCCGTGCGGCAGGAGGAAATCAACATCATGAAATATATCGGAGCGACGGACTTTTTTGTGCGGGCGCCCTTTGTGATTGAAGGCATGTTGATTGGCGCTGTCGGCGCAGGCATCCCGCTTGGGTTGATTTACCTGCTCTACAATAAGATAGTCGTGCAGGTGGGGACAGCGTTTCCGGCATTGTCGGAGTTGTTGAGCTTTTTGTCGGTGAAGGAAATTTTTGACGTACTGATTCCCGTGTCGCTGGGCATTGGTATCGGTATTGGTTTCCTGGGAAGCTTCACCACAGTGAGAAAGCATTTAAGGGTGTAGCGGAAAGGATGAATTTGCATGAAGAAAAAAATAGCGGCGCTTCTGACGGTTGTGCTTGTGGCGGCTTTGCTGATCAATAATTTTTCTTCGTCATCTGCAACCTCCTATTCTTCCATTACTTCAGACAGTATCAGGAAAAAAGAAGAAGAGATTAAAAAGGCGGAAGAGGAACGGAAAGAACTGCAGAATTCGCTGACAAACGCACAGAATATCAAGAAGCAGCTGGAAGCGGAAAAAAAGGATTTAAACAATTATATTACGCAGCTTGATATGAAACTCCAGGAGATTCAGGATAATATAGCAAGGCTGAATGAACAGATTGATCAGAAAGAAATTGACATTGCCCGCACGCAGGAGGAGCTTGCCCGGGCGAAGGAAATAGAAGAGGCGCAGTACGATGCGATGGTGCATCGGATTCAGTATACTTACGAGCAGGGCGATGCGACCTATTGGGAAGTGATATTCAGCGGGGAGAGCGTTGCAGATATTCTGACTAAAATGGTATATATGGAACGGATTGCCGCATATGACAAAGAACAGCTCAATGAATTTATACTGAACCGTCAGTTGATAGAGTTGACAGAGCAGCAGCTTTTGGAGGAGATGGCGCTTTTGGAGGAGGCAAGAGAGGGCGTGCTGGCAGAAGAAGCTGCGATGGAAGAACTGATACAGGCGAAGCAGCAGACGATAAGGGAATATGAAAGCGACATTGCCAATAAAGAGCAGGCAATCAAGGAATACGAGGCGGACATCCGGGAGCGGAATGAAATTGTGCAGGCACTCGAGGCGGCAATTGCGGAGGAAAAAAAGAAGATTCTGGCAGCAAATGGTTCTCTGATGTCTTATGACGGCGGGCAGTTTAAGTGGCCGATAGCTTCCTACACGCGGATTTCGAGTGAATTTGGTACGCGTCCGGATCCGATACTGGGAATCGACAAGTTTCACAGCGGCATCGATTTGGCTTCGCCTACCGGAACTGCCATATTTGCAGCTTATGATGGGAAAGTGGTAGCTGCTTCCTACAGCAGCTCCATGGGAAACTATATTATGATAGATCACGGAGACAGCCTGTATACGATTTACATGCATGCATCCAAGCTGTATGTGAAGACGGGGGACATTGTTGTGCGGGGCGAGACAATTGCAGCGGTAGGATCAACAGGACGTTCTACAGGCCCGCATCTCCATTTCAGTGTGCGTCTGAACGGAGAGTATGTCAGTCCGTGGAATTATCTATCCAAGTAACGGATACGGTTTTTGGTATAAATGCCAGTTGTGTGGCGGAATAGGAGGAAGTTATGGAACAAAATGAAATTTACGCAATAGAAAACGGGCAGCCTGACGGAGGACAGAATTCGGGTGGAAAGGGTGGCAGACATTTCTTCTGCGGTCTTTTGACGGGACTGGCAACAGCGCTGTTGATTGTGAGTGTGACGTATCTGGTAAACAGGGTACAAGTGATGGCTGCCGGAAAGGACAGAATGCCGAATAAGCAGAGTTCTGAAAGCGGTGAGGAAAAGGACTCTCAGAAGGATTATGGGGACAATACGGCAATAACGCCGGAAATGATAGAGAAGCTGCAGTTGATAGAGGAAATCATTGACACCTACTACTATCAGGAGGGCATTGACAGAAAGATTTTGGAGGAGGGTGCATACAGAGGCATGGTAGATGCCCTGGGCGATCCTTATTCCGGATACTTTTCCGCGGAGGAACTGAACGAGCTCTATCAGGATTCGTTGGGCGTCTACTATGGAATCGGTGCGAGGGTGCAGTTGGATACTGCTACAACGCTTGCCCAAATCAGCAGTGTCATTTCCAATACGCCGGCAGAGGAAGCAGACTTACGCGCCAACGACCTTATCTACAAGGTGGATGGAACAGAGACTTACGGGATGACCCTGCAGGAAGTAGTCAGCATGATAAAAGGGGAAGAGGGCACTTATGTGCATCTGACACTGATTCGTGACGGCAAGGAAATTGAAAAGGACGTGGTTCGCAGGAAAGTGGAATCGCCCACCGTGGAATCCCGGATGTATGACAATGGAATTGCCTATATTCAGATAACGGAGTTTGATACCGTAACGGTGGATCAGTTTACAGAGGCGATGGCTGTTGCAAGAGGACAGGGCATGAAGGGACTGATTCTGGATTTGCGGGGTAACCCGGGAGGCAACCTGCTTTCAGTTGTCAGCATTGCAAAAATGCTTCTGCCCGAGGGCTTGATTGTATACACAGAGGACAGGGATGGACACCGGGTTGAGTACAAGTGCGACGGAACGAAAGAACTGGAAGTGCCGATGGTAGTGCTGGTTGACGGCAATTCGGCAAGCGCTTCCGAGATACTGGCAGGTGCTATTAAGGATTATGGAATCGGCACGCTTTTAGGTACCACAACCTTTGGAAAAGGCATTGTGCAGCGGCCGGTGGAACTCAGTGATGGTTCTGCGGTGAAGCTGACCATAAGTTCTTATTATACGCCGAATGGAACCAATATCCACGGCATCGGAATTGAGCCGGATGTGGTATGCGAATTTGACAGCGAGAGATACTATAGTGATGAAAAGTATGACAACCAGCTTGAGAGTGCAAAAGAACTGCTGGAGAGCATGATAAAATAATGATAGACGATAAAGGTTCCGTAAGCTGTTTTGGCATTTTGCGGAACCTTTATCATGGAAAGAGGATTATGGGCCGTAAGGAAAGAAACGAATGCGTGATAGAAATAGCAGTAGGTGCAGCGCTGTTTGCAGCACTGTTTATATGGGGGCTTGTGCAGCCGATTGGAAGTCAGCCTGACGAGCAGTGCCGGTATGTGCTTCCCTACTATATTATGAGGGAAGGAAAACTGCCAAATGGAAATGTCAGCGAACTGGTAATCAATACGTGGGGTATTTCCTATGCATTTTTCCCGGGGCTGCCCTATCTGGTGATGGCGCTGTTTATGAAAGTAACATCATTATTTACTGCAAATTCCTATGCTCTGCTGATGGCGGCGAGAGTTGTCAATATGCTTGCCGGTGTGGTGAGTTATGTGTTTGTTCGAAAGACGGCTAAAAAGCTGTTTTCCAATCAGTGGACAGGCTGGTTTTTCACTTTGACAGCCGTTTTTTGGCCGCAGGCAATGTTTATCTTTACTTATGTGAACTGCGATGCGTTTGCGTGCATGTCCTGTGCGATTATGGCTTATGCGTTGGTGAGCGGTCTGAAGGAAAGCTGGACAGTAAAGAATTATGTGACGCTTTCCGTTGGAATTGCAATTTGTGCGCTTTCCTACTACAATGCCTACGGAATGGTGCTGGGAAGTATCATTGTGTTTTTGGTATCTTTCTTTTACAGGAAAGAGAATGGAAAGACCGGTTTTGCCATGAAGGACTGCCTGCGGATTGGTTTTACCATTGCGGGAATTGTGTTTGTCCTTGCAGGCTGGTGGTTTATCAGAAGCGCGGTTTTGAACGATGGGGATTTCCTCGGCTTTGCGGCAAACCGCAGAAGTGCGGAGCTTTATGCGGTGGACAGCTTTAAGCCGTCCGTGAAAGAGACCTTCCGAAATACCGGTCATCCGATTTATTGTCTGCTCTTCCACGAGGGATATCGGGAGATGCTGGTCAGCAGTTTTTTCGGAAGATTCGGCAATATGGATTTGTCTGCGCCTAATTATGTGCTTCGTGGCTTTAAGATTATTTTGTTTGTCGGGATTCTGGGGCTGCTTCTGCCAAACAGGAGAAAAGCCTTCACGGGAGCAAAGCGCGCCGGATTCTTTGCAGGCATGTTTGTGGCGGCACTTACTCCGCTTTTGCTGGCGTACTGGTACGCCTATGCAAGCGATTTTCAGGCGCAGGGCAGGTATCTTCTGCCGGGGCTGATTCCGATGCTGAGTATTCTCTTTATGGGCATACAGAATATCACGGACTGTATCACAAAAATCACGGAAAAAAAGGCTGTCATTGGTACATGGCTTTTACGTGTTCTGTATATGGGAAGCTATGTGTATATTGCAGCGGCAGCAGCGGGCAGTATCTATACTGTGTGGAGACGGTATTATCCGGTTTTTTCGGAGACGATTGGGATGGTCTTTACGGGGGGACCGGTTTAGAAGGGCGCTCTGTCAGGCGTAAGGGCGGACTTACGCATGGTTTCGCTTTGATGTGATTTGCGGAGAGAAGTGGACATGAGGTATAAAAATGAATATTCCTGTTGTGATTGAGGCGTTGAAGGAGCTTTCGGATTGGCTTGATGGTTCAAAATCCAATCAGGAAAGAGTAAACAGGATAATAGGTGAATTATTTTGGTGATATTGATGTACCGGATTTTGTCGGAGATGGAAGTGCTTGTGCATGGTGGAATTATCTGGCAGAAGTTGCAGAAATATGTCAGGTAAACTTATAACTCTCTTAACCATGAAAAGTGAATATCATCCGAATATGGAAACGACTACGCCGTTTTCTCTCGTTCCTATTTCGGCTTTCAGTTCAGCTCCTTCAAATTCTGAAAGAGCCGGGCTGTCGGTTACGATTTTGGGAATAAACCCATCATCAAAACTGCCGTTATTTTCTATAAAACAGCGGCAGTTTTTTTCGTCAATCACTTATCATTTTTCTCCTTCTTGTTCGAATAATTCTTTCGGAAGCTCATCAAGCGTAATGACTTTATCACTGTTATAAACGGCAGAAAGATTTGTTTTATCTTGATTTACTACAAAATCAGTATGCCATATCATAAACCAGGACCAGAGATCTCCATCTGATTCAAATTTTTCAATAGAAGGAACATTTCCGCACTCATGGAATGCCATGGGCTTGTCTGTATTCATTGCCGCCAGTTTCACCCATGCTGCTTTGTTTGTAGAATTGTCGTATGTATCAGAGCCGATAATATCACAATAATCATCACCGGGATACCATCCGCTCTTTACTTCTCCCGAGTAACCAAGCACCCAGATAAGATTCGTAAGACCGAATTCGTTTGTGTAGCGATCATACATCATCTGCCAAAGTTTGATAAAGTTTTCGCTTCCTCCTTTGCCCCACCAGAACCATCCGCCGTCAAATTCATGGAATGGTCTCCACAGCACGGGGATGCCTGCGTCACGCAGCTCTGCAAGTGCGTTTGCCGCCTTGTCCCAGTTTGCAATCATTGCATTGTATTCATCCGTTCCCGGGGTAAGTAGTTTTTCAAAATCGGGCTCATCGCCAAGAGATTCCGTGTATCCTTTTCCGTTGATGCCCGTGTGCCAGCATATGGTGACCAATCCACCTCTCGCATGCCATTCTTTTGCGCGTGCGACAACTCCGTCAAAATCGTCATTCATAAAGTCAAGACCACGCATTGCGGGAAGCTTTCCTGTTGCTTCCTCGATGATTTCCATTTCATAATCGGGACTCGTCATCCATGTTGATTCCTGCTGACAGGATAGCATGTATGTACCGAAGCTGTCACAGATGTAATCATAAACCTTCTGGGCATTTACGTCAGCATTTGGATTTGACAGAGAATGTTTTGGTATATCAGCAGTTATGTCGGTCTCTCCTTCTGTTGTGTTGTTTTTCTTATTTGCTGCACAGCCTGACATGGAAACAATAAACACCATTATTGCGCATATTACAGATACCATTTTCTTCATGATTAATCTCCCTTCTTTTTTCGTATCATTGAAATATCATTCTGAAATAATTGTACAAATGAGGGGTAACGCTGCTATGGTCATGACCTGTCCGGGACATTAAGTGCCAGAGATAAACCTCCCCATTTCTTGCAAAAATATCTTTGTATGTTGCGGGATTTGTGCCTACAACGCCGTCATGTTCCGCAGCACTTAGTAAAAGGAGTTCGGGCTTGTTTTCACCGAATGTGAGTTGGTCTTCTTTCAGCATCCAAGGGTAGCCTGTGCCCTCAGTAAGACCGGGAGCAGCACATACAGCACCGATGTATCCGAACTTTTCGGGATTGGAAACGCCGATGAAAAGCGATTCTCTTCCACCCATGGAAAAACCTGTGATTGCTGTATTCTCTCTGCCTTCTGCCACGGAAAAATTTTCTTCTATGAATGGCATAAGGTCCGTCATCATATCGTTTATAAAATTGTCGTAATTAAGGGTGTTCTGAGTATCCATTCCTGTACAGTATGGCATATCTTTGCTGCAGTAGATGTAGGGGCATACAACGATCATTTCATGTGCCTCACCATCAGCAACAAGATTTGTCAGCATTGTGCTGATATGAACGATATCTCTTGTCATCCAGTCTTCATTATCATAATATCCATGAAGGATATAAAGTACAGGATACTTTTTATCTTCGGAATAGTCCGCGGGCAGCAGCACATTTACAGGAGTATCCCTCTCGGCTGTCCGGGAATAATATGTGTATTTTTCGAATGTAGGATATACTGTACATTCACGCTCTGTGAGTATTTCTTCGGGTGGCATTTCAACCATTTATTCTGCACTCCTCTATGATGCTTTATTATATTTTTTCTATCATAGAAAATGGTGTTTTGCAATATAAAATTCTGAATATAATCAGCCCTTAAAATGTTAAAAATTTAAAAATTTATTTTGTAAGATACGATAAATAGGCTGTTTTTTGAAAAATCCAAAATTAATTTTGTTAAAGTATTGACATAACTTTATACATGGGATATAAAAAAAGAGAATCCGAGGAGGGACAATTATGAAACTGGAAAAAAGTATTTATCCGTATAATCCGGAAGCAAGGACTCTTCCGTTTTTTCTTTTCGGTATCGGCGGAAGTGAATATCAAGAGCGTGTCAACAGACCTGATGGATATATGTGGAATCAGATACTTTTCTGTGCTATGGGCAGCGGAACGCTTGCATATGATGAAAAGGAAGTCAGAATCAGTGCAGGAGATTATTTTTTTCTGCCAAAGAATAAACCGCATACTTATTATCCTGACGGAGAATTATGGGATGTAAGATGGATTGCGTTCGAAGGAAGCATCTGTGATGAAATTCTGGCCAGATTCGGAATGACTGCGCCTATTGTCCTTACACCTGCTGATGAAACAACAATGGAAAGGATATTTGACAAAATGGTGATATCTCAGGAAAATGATATTCTTTACTGTGATTATACATGTTCGGGACTTTTATATGAGTATCTCATTGAGTTTCACAGACTCATGGATGCCAATGCCGACAGTGCCAGAAGCAGGCAAATATCAATGCTTCTTCCCGTCCTGAGATTTATGCATGATAACTTTCGCAGTGATATTTCCATGACACAGCTAAGCGAAATCATGGGCGTTACGCCCCAGCATTTCTGCCGTGTTTTTAAAAAAACAATGAATGTCCGTCCAAATGAATTTCTGACGCAGCTAAGAATGGATGAAGCCAAACGCCTTTTGACCGAAAGAGATATTCCGGTATCAGATGCAGCCGAAAAATCAGGCTTCAGAGATGCCGGGTATTTCAGTACGGTATTCAGAAAGCGGGAAGGAATGCCGCCTGCTGCATACAAAAAGAAAATGAAAGGAAACTTTTTATAAAAAAGAACAAATGTTCAGAAATTACTGTACAAATTCCGGGCAGTATGTTATAATCAAGGCTGCTTTAAGGTGTTTTTATGTTGTTGTGTCCATGTTCTATTTAACAGGCAGCTTTTAGTATGGATTTCG
The DNA here is from genome assembly GCA_014804445.1 of Lachnospiraceae bacterium. GTDB lineage: Bacteria > Bacillota > Clostridia > Lachnospirales > Lachnospiraceae > Acetatifactor. The sequence continues at coordinate 35,579 of JAAUZU010000008.1, forward strand.
GAGGTGATTTTGGACTATGTTGTTCAAATTACACAGTGAATATCAGCCTACCGGCGACCAGCCCCAGGCCATCGAAGCCTTGGTAAAAGGATTTCAAGAAGGCAATCAATTTCAGACTTTACTGGGGGTTACGGGTTCCGGCAAGACTTTTACCATGGCGAATATCATCGCTGCGTTGAATAAGCCGACGCTTGTGATTGCCCACAATAAGACGCTGGCGGGGCAGTTGTATGGAGAGTTTAAGGAGTTCTTTCCGGAAAATGCAGTGGAATATTTTGTGTCCTACTATGATTATTACCAGCCGGAGGCTTATGTGCCGTCTTCGGATACCTATATTGCCAAGGACTCTGCGGTGAATGAGGAGATAGACCGGCTCAGGCTTTCTGCGACGGCTTCCCTTACGGAGCGCAGAGATGTGGTGGTGGTTGCCAGCGTATCCTGCATCTATGGTCTGGGAAGTCCGGAGGACTATCAGGGGATGCTGGTATCCCTGCGTCCGGGCATGATAAAGGACAGGGAGCAGGTGCTCAGGGAATTGATTGATATCCAGTATGACCGCAATGATTTGGATCAGCAGAGAGGCACTTTCCGCGTGAGGGGCGATGTGGTGGAGGTCTATCCGGCGCAGGGCGGCGATTATCTTATCCGGATTGAGTTTTTCGGCGATGAAATTGACCGCATCTGTGAGGTGGAGCCTCTTACGGGGCAGGTACATGCCACGCTGAATCACATCACGATTTTTCCGGCGTCCCATTATGTGGTAGCGGCTGATAAAATCAGAAAGGCGTGTGACAATATAGAAAAAGAGCTGGAGGAGCGCATCCGGTATTTTAAGGGCGAGGACAAGCTTTTAGAAGCCCAGCGGATATCAGAAAGAACCAATTTTGATATTGAGATGCTCAGGGAGACGGGTTTCTGCTCAGGCATTGAGAACTATTCCCGACATTTAAGCGGTATGAAAGAAGGAGAGCCGCCCCATTGTCTGCTGGACTATTTCGGCGACGATTTTCTGATTATTATAGATGAATCCCATATGACGATTCCGCAGATCAGAGGTATGTATGCGGGTGACCGCTCCCGCAAGACCACACTTGTGGACTATGGCTTCCGCCTGCCGTCGGCGCTGGACAACAGACCGTTGAACTTCGGTGAGTTTGAGTCGCACATCGACCAGATGCTTTTTGTGTCGGCGACACCGTCCGACTATGAGGCGGAACATGAACTGCTGCGTACTGAGCAGATTATCCGTCCTACGGGGCTTTTGGATCCTGAGATTTCCGTCCGTCCGGTGGAAGGGCAGATTGACGATTTGATAGCGGAAGTGAGGAAGGAGACGGAAAAGCACAATAAAATTCTGGTGACGACGCTGACAAAGCGCATGGCAGAGGATTTGACAGACTATATGAAGGACGTCGGCATACGGGTCAAATATCTGCACTCAGATATTGATACATTAGAGAGAGCGGAAATTATCAGGGACATGCGGCTCGACGTGTTTGACGTGCTGGTTGGTATCAATCTGCTCAGAGAGGGTCTGGATATTCCTGAGATTTCACTGGTTGCCATTCTGGATGCGGATAAGGAAGGCTTTCTGCGTTCTGGGACTTCTCTGATACAGACTGTGGGAAGAGCGGCAAGAAATGCAGAAGGACATGTCATTATGTATGCCGACAATATGACGGATTCCATGCGGGAAGCGATAGAGGAGACGAACAGAAGACGTGCCCTGCAGCAAAAGTATAATGAGGAGCATGGTATCACGCCGCAGACGATTAAGAAAGCGGTTCGCGACTTGATTCGCATTTCGAAGGTGATTGCCAAGGAAGAGGTACGCTTTGAAAAAGACCCTGAATCCATGGACACCAAAGCGCTTGAGAAGCTGATTGCAGACGTGCAGAAAAAGATGCAGAAGGCAGCAGCCGACCTTAACTTTGAGGCGGCGGCAGAGCTGCGGGATAAGATGGTTGAACTGAAAACGATTTTGCGGGACAGAGAGGACTAGATGATAGTAAAGCTCGGTGATTGTGCCGTTGTCATTGTGTATGTGGTACATTCCAACACAGACGCGCTCTCGCTCCGAGCTTACCGTAGCGGTACGTAAGCTGCCAAAATACGGCAGCTAAGTGCCGACGGTAAGCAAGGGTCTGCTTATGGAATGTACCACATACACAATTCGGAATTGGCAAATAAGAGTTTTACAATGATCTATCCTAATGACAGAGAAGAATAGAAGGAGATAGAGAAAACATGGAAGAGGTACAGAAAATACGCCCCAGGGAGTGGATTAAAATCAGGGGGGCGAAGGAGCATAATCTGAAAAATATCAACGTGGATATTCCGCGCAATGAGCTGGTGGTGCTGACGGGACTTTCCGGTTCCGGCAAGTCTTCGCTGGCGTTTGATACGATTTATGCGGAGGGACAAAGGCGTTATATGGAGTCGCTGTCCTCTTATGCGAGGCAGTTCCTGGGGCAGATGGAGAAGCCGAATGTGGAAAGAATTGACGGATTGTCTCCCGCCATTTCCATCGACCAGAAGTCCACAAACCGGAATCCGCGTTCTACGGTGGGTACTGTCACGGAAATTTATGACTATTTCCGTCTGCTGTATGCGAGAATCGGGATTCCGCACTGTCCGAAATGCGGCAGGGAGATTGCAAAGCAGAGCGTGGATCAAATGGTAGACCAGATTATGGCGCTTGAGGAAGGAACCAGGATACAGCTTCTTGCGCCGGTGGTACGCGGGCGAAAAGGCGAGCATGCCAAGGTGTTTGACAGGGCGAAGAGAAGCGGCTACGTCCGTGTTCGTGTGGATGGAAGCCTGTATGAGCTTTCCGAGGAGATAAAGCTTGATAAAAATATCAAGCACAATATAGAAGTGGTGGTGGACCGACTTGTAGTAAAGGAAGGCATTGAGCGCCGTCTGGCGGATTCCGTGGAAAATGTGCTGGAATTATCAGAGGGGCTTTTGGAAGTGGATGTAATTGGCGGAGTGCCTATGAGCTTCAGCCAAAGCTTTTCCTGTCCGGACTGCGGCGTCAGCATAAGCGAAATTGAGCCGCGCAGCTTTTCCTTTAACAATCCCTTCGGCGCGTGTCCCGACTGTTTTGGTCTGGGCTATAAGATGGAATTTGATGTTGAGCTGATGATTCCCGACCAGACGCTCAGCATAAATGAAGGTGCGATTGCCGTGACAGGCTGGCAGTCCTGTGCCGACAAGGGAAGCTTTACCAATGCAGTGCTGCAGGCGCTCTGCAAAGAGTACCGCTTTGATTTGGATACGCCGTTTGAGCAATATTCCGACAAGGTAAAGTATGTGCTGCTGCATGGCACCGATGGGAAAAAGGTTGACGTTTACTATGAGGGACAGCGCGGTAAAGGCGTCTATCCGGTGGCGTTTGAGGGACTGATAAAAAATGTGGAACGCAAATATCGGGAGACAGCTTCCGATATTATGAAACAGGAGTATGAAACCTTCATGCGGATTACGCCCTGTAAGCTTTGCGGCGGTATGCGTCTGAAAAAGGAATCGCTGGCAGTTACGGTTTGTGACAGAAATATTCACGAAATTACTTCCATGTCCATAGATAAGCTGCAGGAATTCTTGTGTGAAATGAAACTGACAACGCAGCAGGAATTAATCGGAAAACAGATTTTAAAGGAAATCAGGGCAAGAGTCGGCTTTCTGGTGAATGTGGGATTGAGTTATTTGTCGCTGGCGCGGGCGACTGCCACGCTCTCCGGAGGCGAAGCACAGCGAATCCGCCTTGCCACGCAGATTGGCTCCGGTTTGGTAGGCGTGTGCTATATTCTGGACGAACCCAGCATCGGACTGCACCAGCGGGATAATGATAAGCTTTTGAATGCATTAAAGAATTTAAAGAATCTGGGGAACACCCTGATAGTAGTAGAACACGACGAAGACACCATGCTTGCCGCGGACTATATTGTGGATATCGGTCCCGGTGCGGGCTCCCACGGAGGCGAAGTGGTGGCATGCGGCACGGCTGAGGAAATTATGAAGACGCCGGAGTCTGTGACGGGACAGTATCTGAGCGGTGCCAAGAAAATACCCGTGCCGAAAGCAAGGAGGAAACCGACGGGCAGCCTTGTCGTGCAGGGGGCGCAGGAAAACAACCTGAAAAACATAGACGTTACTTTCCCGCTCGGCGTTATGACTGTTGTGACAGGCGTGTCAGGTTCCGGCAAAAGTTCGCTGGTGAATGAGATTCTTTACAAGCATTTGGCAAAGAGCCTGAACCGTGCAAGAACGATTCCCGGAAAACACAGAGGGATTCAGGGTATTGAGCAGCTTGACAAGGTGATTAATATTGACCAGTCCCCGATTGGACGGACGCCCCGTTCCAATCCGGCGACCTATACCGGTGTGTTTGACCAAATCAGGGATTTGTTTGCTTCCACGGCGGACGCAAAGGCGAAAGGCTATAAAAAGGGAAGGTTCAGCTTCAATGTGAAGGGCGGACGCTGTGAGGCGTGCAGCGGCGACGGCATTATTAAAATAGAGATGCATTTTCTTCCCGATGTCTATGTGCCCTGCGAGGTTTGCGGCGGCAGGCGCTACAACAGAGAGACGCTGGATGTCAAATATAAGGGGAAGAGTATCTATGACGTTCTGGATATGACGGTGGAAGAGGCAGTTCCCTTCTTTGAAAATCTGCCGTCCATAAGGCGCAAGATAGAAACGCTGCATGATGTGGGACTCTCCTATGTTAAACTGGGACAGCCCTCCACGGAGCTTTCCGGAGGAGAGGCACAGCGAATCAAGCTTGCGACCGAGCTGAGTAAGCGGAGCACGGGAAAGACCATATATATTTTGGACGAACCCACCACAGGTCTTCATTTTGCCGATGTGCATAAGCTGATAGAAATATTGCAGAGACTGGCAGAGGGCGGCAATACCGTGGTGGTTATCGAGCACAACCTGGACGTCATCAAGACGGCGGACTATATTATTGATATCGGTCCCGAGGGCGGCGATGGCGGCGGCACCGTGATAGCGAAGGGAACACCGGAGGAAGTGGCAGAAAATCCCAAGTCATATACGGGACAGTATATTAAGAAAATGCTGTATAAAAATAAGCAGAACCCCTAAAGTTTTAACGGAGGTATGCCGATTATAATAACATCAAAAGCATGGATGCAGGAAAAGAACGGAAGGAACCGTTTGTTTTCTGCATCCGATTTTATTTGCTAAAATTTTAATAAACCCCTATGAAAATGGAGCGATTTAGGTTATAATAACTTCGAATGTTCAAGAACAGGTTTGTTTGAAACGGCAATTTAGCGAGTGCGCTGCCATGAAAGGGGTACGTTTATGCAGTATACGGATATCGGAATTGATTTGGGAACGGCCAGCATACTGGTTTACATCAGGGGAAAGGGAGTCGTGTTGAAAGAGCCCTCTGTTGTAGCTTTTGATAGAGACACCAACAAGATAAAAGCAATCGGTGAGGATGCACGCCTTATGCTGGGAAGGACACCCGGCAATATTATCGCAGTAAGGCCGCTGCGTCAGGGTGTTATTTCTGATTACACTGTCACTGAGAAGATGATGAAGTATTTCATCCAGAAGGCGCTGGGAAGAAGAACCTTCCGCAAGCCCCGCATCGCGGTCTGTGTACCCAGCGGTGTAACTGAGGTGGAGAAGAAAGCGGTAGAGGATGCAACCTATCAGGCCGGCGCAAGAGAGGTATCTATCATAGAAGAGCCCATTGCGGCTGCTATCGGCGCGGGAATTGATATTTCAAAGCCCTGCGGCAATATGATAGTGGACATCGGCGGCGGTACTTCGGATATTGCGGTAATTTCGCTTGGCGGCACCGTGGTCAGCGCTTCCATCAAGATTGCGGGAGACGATTTTGACGAAGCAATCGTGCGTTACATGCGTAAAAAACATAATCTGCTGATTGGTGAAAGAACGGCAGAGGATTTGAAGATAAAGATTGGCTCCGCCTTCAAGCGTGCAGAGGTGGACTACATGGATGTCAGAGGGCGTAATCTGGTAACGGGTCTGCCTAAGACAGTCCGGGTTTCTTCCGAAGAGACAGAGGAAGCGCTTAAGGAGACGACAGCGCAGATTGTGGAGACCATTCACAGCGTGTTGGAGAAAACACCGCCGGAGCTTGCGGCGGATATTGCCGACAGAGGTATCGTACTGACCGGCGGCGGCAGCCTGCTGCGCGGGCTGGAGGATTTGATTTCCGATAAAACCGGAATCAATACCATGACGGCGGAGGATCCGATGACGGCAGTGGCTATCGGAACAGGAAAATATGTAGAGTTTTTGGCCGGTTATAAAGAAGACTAGATGGCGCGATTGTGCCGGAGAGGAAACAGAAGTTATGGTTAAGGGATTGTATACCGCACATACAGGCCTGAGAAATGAGCAGAACCGTATGGACGTCATGACAAATAATCTTGCCAATGTGACGACGGTGGGATTTAAGAAAGAAGGCACAACAAGCCAGGCTTTCAGCGCCGTGCTGGCAAAAAAACTGAAGGATGGATCGGTGGGGCTTGGAAGAGAGCAGGCGATCGGGCTTAACAGGCCGGGCGTCAAGATTGGCGAGAATTATATCGATTATACGCAGGGTTCTTTCAGAATCACGGACAATACCTTTGATTTGGCACTCTCGGGCGATGGCTTTTTTGCTCTTGAATTTACCAATAAGGCAGGCGAAACCTCTACCAAATATACCAGGGCAGGTAATTTTACTCTTACCAACGAAGGTTTTTTGGTAAACAGCGACGGAGATTATGTGTTGGATGTCAACAATCGGAGGATTCAGCTTGACCCGCTTGCGGAAGCAGATATCATGCGGGATGGAACCATAAACCAGAATGGTAACCGTGTGGCGCAGATACAGGTGGTTGATTTTGAAGATTATGATTATCTGGAGCGTTACGGAGAGACTTATTTCCAGCCCATAGAGGGAGCGAGGCTGACCAATTCCTCGGCTGAGGTGCATTCCGGCATTTTAGAGATGGCGAATGTGCAGATTGTCTCGGAGATGGTAAATATGATTAGTATCACCAGACAGTATGAAAGCAATCAGAAGATTATGCAGACCATTGACAGGACGCTGGATACGGCGGTCAATGACTTAGGCAGATTATAGGAGGCGCAGTATGGTACGTAGCTTATGGACAGCGGCAACCGGTATGATAGGACAGCAGACAAATGTAGATACCATTGCCAACAACCTTGCGAATGTAAATACAACAGGCTATAAAACGCAGGTAAATGAATTCAAGTCCCTGCTTTATCAGAATTTGCAGACGAGGACAACTTCAGCCAATGGGGAGAGAAAGCCAACCGGTGCACAGGTAGGTCTTGGTGTCAGAAATGCAGCAATTACCACCCTGTTTACCAATGGTCCCATGCAGTCCACCGACAGAAATACGGCGTTTGCCATCAGCGGAAAGGGCTTCTTTGCAGTTCGCGGCGACGACGGTAATACCTATTACACCCGCAACGGTAATTTCCAGTGGACGATTGCAACCAATGGCACGATGTTGTCGGACAGCGAGGGTAACCCGGTACTCGACACCGAAAACAGACCCATTATACTGAGCAATGAGTATGATCCGACACAGGTATCCGTTACGGCAGACGGTACGGTATGCTATCCCGATGAGCAGAACAATCCGCAATCTTTAGGTATCACGATTGGTCTTTACCAGTTTACCAATCCTGCCGGCTTGGAGAGAAAGGACAGCAGCCTGTATCAGCAGTCTGCGGCGAGCGGTGCGCCGATTAACGAGGCGACCAGCGCGACTGTGGAAAAGAGCTCTGTGCATCAGAACTTCCTTGAAGGCTCCAACGTGCAGGTTGTGGATGAAATGGTAAACATGATTGTGGCGCAGAGAGCCTATGAAATCAATTCCAAGGCGATTACTGCTTCGGATGAAATGATGCAGCAGGCAAATAATCTGCGCGGTTAATGATAAAACTTGCCGTTATAGGTAAAATGCGGCGGACAGGAGGCAGGTATGGATATCGGTAATCTTTCAAGTGCATATGCTGATTATGCGGCGAAGGCTGCACAGTCAACTTCCAAAATAGAGGGACAGCTTAAAACAGACTACGCCAAGGCGACGGATGATGAGTTAATGGACGCCTGTAAGCAGTTTGAGGCATATTTTTTGGAGCAGATGTTTAAGGAAATGATGAAGACCATTCCGGAATCGGACACAACTTCCAGCTATGCAAGCAATCTGATGGACTACTATAAAGACAATATGATACAGGAAATTGCCAGTACATCTACAGAGCAGAATAGTCTGGGACTTGCGCAGATGCTGTTTGAGCAGATGAAGCGGAATTATGAAATGTAAGGCAATGATCCAAATGATGGAATCGAAGTAAAAGACTGCTTGTGAGGCAGTCTTTTTTCGCTTGTATACATTAGAGAGGGAACGATGGAGACAATTGAAGGGTTTGTAGACCATATCATATTTCAAAATCCGGACAACGGCTATACAGTTTTAGAACTTACGGTGGACAGCGGAGACTGTGTTCTGGTAGGTATGCTCAAAGGCATCAGTCAGGGAGACACCATTCAGGCCGAGGGGGAGTACACGGAGCACCCGGTTTACGGAACGCAGTTTAAGGCGTCGGTATATAGGACGGTTCTGCCCAAGGATGCGGCGGGCATGGAGCGTTATCTGGCGTCAGGTGCAATCAAAGGCGTCGGTATGGCGTTGGCGAAAAGGATTGTGCGTCAGTTTGGCGCGGATACCTTTCGGGTGATAGAAGAGGAGCCGGAGCGTTTGGTGGAGGTAAGGGGAATCAGCGAACGTATAGCACAGGAAATTTCCGCGCAGATGGAAGAAAAGCGTGATATGCGGGAAGCTTTCATCTATTTACAGCAATTTGGTATATCCAATGCGCTTGCGGTGAAAATATATAATACGTATGAGAATGCACTTTATGGCGTGCTTCGGGAAAATCCCTACAGGCTGGCAGAGGATATCGAAGGAATCGGTTTTAAAATTGCAGATGAAATTGCGGCTAAAATAGGAATTCATACAGATTCCGACTATCGTATCCGCAGTGGTGTTTTGTATGTCCTGCTGCAGGCTGTGCAGGAGGGACATCTGTTCCTGCCCGCGGATATCCTGCTTGACAGAGCGGAAGAGCTCCTTTCCGTAGAGAGAAAGTATATTGAGCCGCAGCTTGGCAATATGGCGATGGATAAAAAGATTGTGTTGAAAAAAAACGAGGACAGCGGTGAAATCAGGGTATTTGCCTTATCTTATTACTATGCCGAGATGAATTGCGCCCGTATGCTGGCGCAGCTTAATCTTCCTATGGAAGGCGGGGAAGGGCTTCTGCCCGCACAGGAGGCGCAAATAAAAAAACGGATTGGGGAGATTACGGCGGCGGAAGGGCTGGAACTGGAAGAACTGCAGGAAAAAGCGGTGATGGAATGTGTTAAAAACGGGCTTTTCATTTTGTCGGGCGGTCCCGGAACGGGAAAAACCACGACAATCAACACAATCATCCGTTACTTTGAAGCGGAGCGGCTGGATATTTTTCTTGCTGCGCCCACGGGTCGTGCCGCAAAACGAATGACGGAGGCGACGGGCTATGAAGCCAGAACGATACATCGGATGCTGGAGCTGAATGGCGCGCTGGCGGAGACAGGGGGACGGAGCGTCCGCTTTGAGCGCAACGAATCCAATCCGCTGGAAGCAGACGTTATCATTATAGATGAAATGTCCATGGTAGATATCACCTTACTGCAGGCGCTTCTGAAGGCCGTTATGCCCGGCACGAGGCTGATACTTGTGGGGGATGTGGATCAGCTTCCTTCTGTGGGGCCGGGACAGGTACTTCGGGATATTATGTCGGCAAATGCATTTCCCACTGTAGTGCTGAAGAAAATATTCCGTCAGGCGCAGGAGAGCGATATTATTACGAACGCACACAGGATAAACAGTGGCGAGCCGATAAAGCTGGACAACAAAAGCCGGGATTTTTTCTTTTTGGAAAGAAACAATGTAAACGTGATATACAAGCATATGGTACAGCTTATCACGGAGAAGCTTCCCAAATATGTAGGGACGGATGCTTTTGAGATACAGGTGTTGACGCCCATGCGCAAGGGCAGTCTGGGAGTGGAAACGCTGAACCAGATTTTGCAGAGGTATATCAACCCGCCCGCGCCGGAAAAGAAAGAGCATGTTTTCGGCAGCACCGTCTTTCGGGAAGGCGACAAGGTGATGCAGATAAAAAATAACTATGAACTGGAGTGGGAGATTGTCAGTAAATACGGGATTGCCATAGACAAGGGACTTGGTATTTTTAACGGGGATATGGGCAGAATTTTAACAATCAATGAATATGCAGGCAATATGGTGGTGGAATATGACGAGCACAGAAGGGTGATTTATCCTTTTGCCCAGATGGAGGAGCTGGAACTGGCATATGCCATCACAATACACAAGGCGCAGGGAAGCGAATATGCGGCAGTGATTATGCCGCTTCTTGGCGGACCGCGCATGCTGTTTAACCGAAACCTGCTTTACACCGGTGTAACCCGCGCCAAATCCTGTGTGACGATTCTGGGCAGCAGCGAGACGGTGGGCGCGATGATACGCAATGCCGAGGTAAACCGGCGTTATACGGCGCTTGCAGAACGGATAAGGGAGTTTACGGCAGAAACGCCGTAAAACAGGATAAAAGAAGGCTGTACGTGCGGAAAGCGTGTACAATGAAAAAGAATGATTTTGTAATGAAAATGGCAAAAGAGGCAGTTTCCCTTTTGTTTCCCACAAGATGTCCGGTCTGCGATGAAGCAGTGCGGCGAAGGGATGGGAAAATCTGCCGTAACTGCAGGAGCAGGTTTAAGATGGTTGAGGAGCCGTTCTGCCTTTCCTGCGGCAGACCGCTGCCTGAAGAGAAGGAACAGTACTGTGCGGACTGTGCCTCAAAAAAGCACAAATATATCAGGGGAAGAGCGCTGTATGAGTACGAGAGCGCGGCGGAGTCCATCTACCGTTTTAAATACGGAGGGCGGCGTGAATATGCCGAATTCTTCGGGCGGGAAATGGCAGAAAAGCTCGAAGGCTATATCAGGAAGGCAGCGCCGGATGCATTGGTGCCGGTGCCTTTGAGCAGAAAGCGGTTTGGAAGGCGGGGGTACAATCAGGCGCAGCTTCTTGCCGAGGTCATGGGAGCAGAACTGGGGATACCCGTATACACGCATTTGGCAACAAGAGTCAGGGATACGCTTCCCCAAAAAGAATTAAATGCACAGGAAAGACAAAATAATTTGAAAAGGGCTTTCAAAATAATTGAAAATGATGTAAAATTAAATACGATTATAGTTATTGATGATATCTATACAACTGGCAGTACGATTGATGCACTTGCGGAAGTTTTTCAGCAGTCGGGCGTGGAGAAGGTTTATTTTGCCACTCTTTCTGTGGGAAGCAGAGGATAGTGTGTGAAGAATAAATTTTCACACAGGAGTTTGTGTTTACATTTTCGGGGTGCAGCAAGAATGGAGGTTACGATGAACGTTCGAAATTGCAGAAAATGTGGAAGGCTATATAACTATGTGTCCGGACAGCGGATTTGCCCGGTATGCCGTGAACGGGAGGAAGAAGATTTCCAGAAAGTAAAGGAATATGTCAGGAAGAATCCCGGCGTGACGGTAAACAAGGTTGCGGAGGATTGTGAAGTTGAGATCGGACAGATTCGCCAGTGGCTCAAGGAAGAACGTCTGGAGCTGACTTCAGAGTCGGGCATGATTCTGTCATGTGAGACTTGCGGAACTCCCATAGCCAGCGGGCGCTTTTGCGATAAATGCCGCAGAGATCTGACAAAGGGATTAAGTGAGGCAATTCATGTCGCAAAGCCGGAGCCGGCGGAGGAGCCAAAGAAAGAAAAGGACGGCAATAAGATGCGGTTCTTAAATCAATAAAGGACGAAAGGCATAAGGCATGTTAAATGAAGAGAGAATCATATTGATGACGAAGCTCGCGTCATATGAGTCCGGTGAGGGAAAGAAAAATGCCGCTATCGGGAGTTATTTCCGCAGCGATTATATCGGCATGCAGGTCGTGAAATCTGTTATCTACGCAACGATTGCATTTTTTATCATATTCGGACTGTACATTCTATATGATTTTGAAGTTTTTATGGCAGAGATTTATAAGATGGATTTATTTGAATTCGCAAAGAGTGTGCTGAAGTTTTACGCCGTGACTGTGGCAGGCTTTGCGGTAGTGACTTATATTGTCTATGCCTATCGGTACAGTAAAGCCAAAAAAAGCTTGAAGAACTATTATAACAATCTGAAAAAGCTGTCTTCTCTGTACGATAAAAACAAAAAATAGTTGAAAGGCCTATTATGAGAAACTTACTGGAAATAAAAGAACTGATAAAAAGATTTTACAGTAAAAACGAAGTGTTTATTGTGCCGGTACTCAAATTTCTGCTGGCGCTGATAGCGCTTTTAAACATCAACAAGCAGCTCGGCTACATGACCCGTATCAACAATATCGCGATTGTGCTGATAGTAGCGCTGATGTGTTCTTTTCTGCCGACAGGCTGTATTATCCTGTTTTCGGCATTGTTTGTACTACTGCATCTGTACACCCTCGCCATAGAAGCGGCGGTGGTCGGATTTGCCATGTTTTTGGTTATGTTTTTGCTGTTTTTCCGTTTTTCGCCGAAGGATTCACTGGTGGTGCTGATAACGCCGCTGCTGCTCGGATTGCGGATTCCCTATGTTGTACCGGTTGCCATGGGACTGCTGGGAACGCCTGCTTCTGCCGTTTCAATCGGATGCGGTGTGGTAGTATACCATCTGGTGCATTTTGTATCGCTCAGCGCGCCGTCCATCAAGGCATTGGATGCGAATGAGGCGACTGCCAGACTGAGAATGGTGATAGACGGTATTATCAACAATAAAGAAATGATGGTTATGGTGGCGGCTTTTGCTTTCACTGTGATTCTGGTATACATTATTCGAAGGCTGTCTGTTGACCACTCTTGGACGATTGCCATGATAGCAGGAACCATTATGAACATTGTGATTCTGCTGATAGGCGATTTGATGTATGATACGAATGTATCGGTGATTGGTGTGATTTTCGGCTCGCTGGTTTCTCTTGGCCTATGTGTGGTGCTGCAGTTCTTCGTGTTTAATGTGGACTATACCAGAACTGAGAAAGTACAGTTTGAAGACGATGAATATTATTACTATGTAAAAGCGGTTCCCAAGATGACAGTAGCGGCACCGGAAAAAACGGTAAAGCGAATTAATACACAGATTGGACGTTCGCCGCAGCAGGAACGCTCTGCACAAAGCGGGCGCTCTTCCCGCTCCGGAAGTGTGGCACATCAGCCCTCCAGAGGCGGCAGCGGAAAGAGACCTCAAAGAACAGCGGGCAGACAGGCGTCATCGAGAACGGTATCGGCTTCCCGCTCCGGTTCCGGAAGAGTGGACAGAGATTCTGCGGCAGACGAATTTGAAGAGACATAAGGTTAGGTAATTCCATATGCGATTTCAGCTTCAAAATTTAACGGACAATATGATAAGGCGTATACCGGATATGGATCTTGCAAGTATGATTGAGATTTTGATTATTTCATTTCTCATCTACCACATCCTGATCTGGATTAAGAATACCAGGGCCTGGGCATTGCTTAAGGGTCTGGCATTCATTTTGATTTTTTGGCTGATTGCGGCATATTTCCACATGAACACAATACTTTGGCTGGGAAGCAATATACTGGGTTATGTGGTGACGGCGCTTATTATTGTTATGCAGCCGGAGCTCAGAAAGGCGTTGGAGGAGCTGGGAAACAAGGAGATTATTTCCAATGTACTTCCGTTTTCGGGAACGAAGCGGGCGGAAGGCGCTTTCTCAGACAGAACCATCAATGAAATAGCCAAGGCGTGCGTGGAAATGGGTAAGGTAAAAACAGGCGCTTTGATTGTAATCGAATGTAAGTCTCCTTTGGGAGATTTTGAGCGCACCGGCATCGACGTGGACGGTCTGGTAACCAGTCAGTTATTAATCAATATATTTGAGCACAACACACCGTTACATGACGGTGCTGTTATTGTGCGCGGAAACAGGGTGGCATCGGCGACCTGTTATCTGCCCCTGTCGGATAATCTGAATCTGGATAAGAATCTGGGAACCCGTCACAGGGCGGGACTGGGTATTTCAGAGGTGACGGATGCCGTCACGGTGATTGTGTCGGAGGAAACAGGGAAAATCAGTGTGGCTTACAAGGGTGGGCTGACGCGCAACCTTGACAGCGAGGGTCTGAAAGAAATGCTGAGAATTGCACAGCCTGGCGGCAGTGAGGATACGAAGAAGGGGTATAAGATCTTTAAGGGAAGGAGCCGGACGGAGAAAGTTGAAAACAGGAAAAAAAATAATTAAAGGATTGTTCAATAACTGGGCGCTGAAGCTTTTTTCCCTGATAGCGGCGGTACTGCTCTGGCTTTTGGTAATGAACATAGAGGATCCTGAGGATCAGAGAAGTTATTACAACATTCCGGTAAGGCTGACAAACACGGAAGTTCTGACCGATGCGGGAATGGTGTATGAGGTTCTCGACAGGACTGATACGGTAAGAACGGTCACCATTATCGCTCCCAAAACGGTGAGAGATGAATTGAGCGCAAGCGATATTATCGCAGAAGCGGATTTCAGTAAGCTGACAGTGACAAATACAGTGGAGATAGAATTTTATTCATTGCGCTATAATGATAAAATTATCAGCATAACGGGAAGCAATGAAATATTAAAGCTGAACATTGAGGCGAAGAAAATGAAGCGGCTGGCGGTGGAGGTACAGACCACCGGCGAGGTTGCCGAAGGGTATATTGTGAGCAGCGTTACCCCCGACCAGAACCGGATTGAAGTGACCGGACCGGAATCGGCAGTGTCACGGATTGCCAGTGCAGTTGTTAAGGTTGATGTCACAGATTCCACAAGTGATATTTCCACGAATGCGGACGTAATATTATATGATGCCGACGGCAAGGTGATATCCATGGATAATTTGTCAGTCAATGTAAATTCTGTTTTGGTGCGGGTCAAGATACTGGCAACCAAGACGGTGCCTGTCCGTTATTCTGTGCCGGGTGTACCGGCGACGGGATATCTGTTTACGGGAGAAGTTTCCGGCATGCCGGAGCAGGTGACGATTGCAGGCACATCCTCTGTACTTGAGGGTGTGCGAAGCATTGTAATACCGGAGGAGCAGTTGGATATCAGCAATCGGACGGAAAATCTGACAGTCAATATAAATATAGCAGATTATCTGCCCGATGACACCGTACTTGTGGATGAGTCTTTTAACGGAAGGGCTGCAGTGACGGTGCATATCGAAAAAGAGTATACGCGAAATATTAATATTGCTGCGGATCACATTAGAATAACAGGTGTTCCTGACGGATACACGGTGGTACTGGAAGAATCGGATTCTCCCCGCGTGTTAAGCGTCCGAGGGCTGCGTTCGGCAGTCGAGGGCATTAACGAGGCTTCCCTGTATGGTACGATTCATATTCCGGATTTCATGGAAACGCGCAATATGGAACATCTGGCGGAAGGAACTTATGAGGCGGTGGCAGAGTTTTCCATCGAAGATGAAAACACCATCGTGCAGCCTTTCAGGGTAAGAATTATCATAACAAGTTTGGAGGAATCAGAATAAATGGGACGTTTATTCGGCACTGACGGCGTCAGAGGGATTGCAAATGAAGAGTTGACCCCGCTGCTTGCCATGCAGCTTGGGCAGGCGGGCGCGTATGTACTGACCAAGGAAAAAGAGCACAAGCCGACCATGATGGTTGGCTGTGATACCAGAATTTCAGGAGATATGCTGGCAAACGCTTTGATGGCGGGCGCCTGCTCGGTGGGCGCGAATTGTGTCTATGTAGGCGTGATTCCTACGCCTGCAATCGCATATCTCACAAAGAAGTACAAGGTAGATGCGGGGGTGGTGATTTCCGCATCGCACAATCCGGTGGAGTTTAATGGTATCAAATTTTTTAACGGAAACGGGTATAAGCTTCCCGATGAACTGGAAGATGAGATAGAAGCGCTGATTCGGTGCAATATGCAGGGTGTGAAGTTTCCGACCGGTTCAGGGGTAGGAAAGATTAAGTACCGTACGGATGCGAAGGAAGAATATATCAACCATGCGATTCAGTCGGTGGCAGTGGAGCTGAAAGGCTTAAAGATTGTAGCAGATTGTGCCGAGGGCGCATCCTACTACACATCAATAGAGGCACTGAAGGAATTGGGAGCTGAGGTAGTAGCAATACATAACAATCCGGACGGTACCAATATCAATGCAAACTGTGGTTCCACACATATGGAGGAGCTGCAGGCAAGGGTGGTATATGAAAAGGCAAATATCGGTCTGGCGTTTGACGGGGATGCCGACAGGCTTCTTGCGGTAGACGAAAACGGAAAAATCGTTGACGGGGATCAGATTATGGCTATTGTCGGCAATCACATGAAGCGTGAAGGCAGACTGAAAAAGGATACCATTGTGGCTACTGTTATGAGCAATCTGGGCTTTTTCCTGATGGCGGAGCAAAACGGCATTACGGCAGAACAGACAAAGGTGGGAGACCGCTATGTGCTGGAGCGCATGCGTGAAATCGGAGCCAGTCTCGGGGGAGAGCAATCAGGCCATGTGATTTTTCTTGATGAAAATACAACCGGAGATGGTTTGTTAAGCGCACTGCATCTGCTGCAGGTTATGGTAGAGACAGGAAAGCCGTTATCAGAGCTGTCCAAAGTGATGGAGGTGCTGCCTCAGGCATTGGTGAATGCAAAGGTTGCAAATCATAAAAAAGAGCATTATCTGGAGTATCCGGAAATAGCCAAGGCGGTGGAGGAATTAACCGAAAAATTTGCAGGAGAGGGACGTGTGTTGATCAGACCCTCCGGAACAGAGCCATTGGTCAGGGTTATGATAGAGGGAAAGGACAAGAAATTGATTCAGGCAGAGGCAGAACGTCTGGCAAGTCTGATACAGGATATTATGTTCTAAAAAGGCTTGTGAATCATGTCAAAAAATGTTATAGTGAATAAAGAAGGAAAGTGGAGGTATTGCAGCATGGTTAGCCAGAAAGTAACAATTAAAAACCCAACCGGACTGCATTTGCGACCGGCAGGGATTTTGTGCAAGGAAGCGATGAAATTTAAATCTCTGATAACATTCCGGTTCAGAGATAATACGGCTAATGCCAAGAGTGTGTTAAGTGTATTGGGTGCGTGTGTAAAATGTGGGGACGAAATAGAATTTATTTGCGAAGGTGAAGATGAAGAGAGCGCGTTAAAAGCGCTTGTGGAAGCGATAGAAAGCGGTCTTGGCGAATAAAGATTGATAAAAAAGAAGGGAAGTTTTACTTCCCTTCTTTTTATATGCTGTATTATTTGTAGATAGGCTCACGACCTGCCTGTGCAATTGCAATAAAGGTATGTCCGGTGTTGATTTCGATTTCGTTGCCATCCATATCATAGTATCTGGTAGGTGAGTAATCGTCCTTCTTTTCCCATGTAATCTTGATGCCGCGTCCCTGTGTAAAGTAATAACCGGTGCGTCCGGAATCATGAACCTGGAAAATCAGGTATTTGTTGTCAGGACGGTACTCCCAGTAGGTATCCTGTACAATGATGTTGGTAAAGGCAAGCTGCTCACCTGTCAACTGGTCAACCTGCGGAGAACCATACAGGTACTTCAGGTAGGTGCCGGTCTCTTCGTCATACTCGAAAGAAGATTTGGTGGTAGTAAAAATCTTGGAAAGATCAACTTCCGTAGCAGTAAAAGAGCCTTTTGCATCTTCAAGCGTGTTTATCTCTGCCATGGGAGCAAAGTTAAAATGGTCCGGATTCCAATACTGAGCTCTGTGCTCTGTTTCGTAGTTCAGCTTCTGAATTGCTGATGCCAGCTTTGCACCATTGGTATAGCCATTGTGGATGCTGGGATTAGCCGGATCAGAGCGGTAAAATGCATCACTTCCTACTGCAGGAGCCATCAAATCGGAGGTACCTACGCTGCAGGCGCTCAGGTTATTGACATCACTGCGGTTTACAACGTCAACCAGATAAAAAGGACCACCCCAGTGTACAAGGAAAGAATCCCATTCCATGCTCCAGTATGCGTAATAGTCACGGCAGCTTCTGATATTGCCGATTTGTTCCAAATCCTGCCAGTCTTCGATGATACCCATCTGACGGGACATTTCGCCTTCTTCCATACACTCGTACAGTACGCCGGCAAGACCGATGCCGTACTGGGGCTGAGAGCCTCTATCGGTGGGGAACATAACAGCGATGGGGCGGGCGTTGGCAACTTCCTCATCAATCCATTCATTGGTAAGGGAACTGTGTACCATGCCTTCCTGGGGAGGCTGCTCGCTTGGTTTATTATCTTCCGGTTCCGGTGTCTGTGCATCGGAAGGGTCTGGCGTAGTTACGTCGGTAGAATCCACAGGCTGCACCAAATCGTCAGGACGCTGCGGACCGTCTTTCTTATCGCCGCATCCGCCGAATGCAAGCAGGGCGGACAGGGATAATAATAAAAACAGATTATTTCGTTTCATGATTAGTCCTCTCTTTCGTTCAAATAATCTTGTGCTTCATTATAGCACATTACAGATAAGAATTGCAATGACAATGCCAAGTATAGCGCCAATCAGCACTTGCAGGGGGGTATGTCCCACAAACTCTTTCAGTTTGTCCTGCGGGGACATGTCACTCCCCATATCTGAGAAAATATCAAGCATTTCATTCAGAACATGAGCCTGAATACCGGTTTCGCGGCGCACTCCCATGGCGTCATACATAACAATGACGGCAAGAATAAAGGAGATTGCAAATTCAAAGCTTTGTACACCATATGAAATGCAGGCAGCGGTGGACAGTGCACAGACGGTAGCTGAATGGGAACTTGGCATCCCACCGCCTCCGACCAGTCGTTCCGCTAAAAATTTCCTGGTTAAAAACATGTGAATTACCGCTTTTATAACCTGTGCCACACACCAGCCGGATATGGCGCAGATAAGTATGTTGTTTTGAAACAAAGCTGTAAAAAAATCCATATGGTACCTCACTAACTCTTTTAGTATATCACCACTTTCGTCGGTATTCAAGCGGTGTCATGCTTTCATAACGCTTAAAAACCTTAATAAAGTATGAAGATGTCTGGAAACCGCTCTGCAGCGCGATGGCCTCTATGCTGTCCGAAGAAAAACGAAGCCTTGATTTTGCATAGGAAAGGCGCCTTGCGGTAATATCATTGGTAACGGTAATGCCAAAGAGCCGCTGGTATTCCCGAAGCAGGTGATATTTACTGATATAAAACAGCGCGGATAAATCGTCCAACGTCAGTTTTTCCGCATAATGCGCCTCAATGTAGCTGCGGATATCCATAAATTTCTGCGGCACGGGAAAGCCGGCGTGGTTCTGAAAGGTATCTGAAAAAATCTGGGCAATCAAATCCGTCAGGCACCTGTGGGAAAGCAAATCCGTCAGCGCGTCCTTTTGCTGCTGCAGCCGGTAAAGCTCCTGCAGGGACTTGATATAGTGCGTAAGCGACGCAGGCGTATACACGGCAGGGCCGTCTCTCTCCGTATACAGACGGTAAAAATCCGAAGCCTGACTGCCGTTAAAATGAACCCACATCAGAGACCATGGCTGTGTACGGCTGCTCTCGTGGGAATAGGGCTCAAGGCAGTTAATCCATACGCAGTCGCCTGCATTAAGCTTTCGGGTACTGCCGTACAGCGTAACGGTGCCACTGCCCTCCGTCACAATAAAAAAAAGATAGGATTCCAGCTTTTCACGGCGGCTGATATGCGGCTCCAGACTCTTTAAAGTTCCGATTTCCTGCACATATAAATAATGGTTCCTGCTGTAGGAAGACGGGGTGACCAGAATACGCTCCGAGGTGGTTGTTCCCATAATCATCCTCATTTCTGTATACATTTTGACAATAGCAATATTTTACCATTTAAAAGCAATAAAATGAATTGTCATAGCTATTATACAATAGTATACTCTGTTTGGAAATATGAAAAATTTTGTAATTTAAGTTTTATGACTGGACAATCACAGGAAAGGAAAATATAATGATGAGTAAAACAGCGTTAATTACAGGCGTATCGGGACAGGATGGTTCTTATCTGGCGGAGTTTCTGCTGGAGCAGGGATACGAGGTGCACGGACTGGTGCGGCGGCACAGTACGGAAAATCTGGACAGGCTGCGGGGCGTTCTGCATTCGGACTATTATAATAAGAAATTTTTTCTGCATTACGCGGATATGACGGATTCCAGCAATATGCACCGTCTCGTTACGGAAATCTGCCCTGATGAGGTTTATAACCTTGCGGCGCAGTCCCATGTGGGTATTTCGTTTGAGGTGCCGGAATATACTGCTGAAGCGACTGGTGTGGGTACCCTGAAGCTGTTGGAGGCTTTGCGGATATGGGGAGGAAAATTCCGGTTTTATCAGGCGTCTACCTCGGAGCTCTTCGGCGGGCTGCCGGAGACAGCGCCCCAGAGCGAAAAAACCCCGTTTTATCCCAAAAGTCCCTACGGTGTGGCAAAGCTGTATTCCTACTGGATAACAGTCAACTACAGGGAATCCTATGGCATGTATGCAGTGAACGGGATTCTGTTTAATCATGAATCGCCCAGAAGAGGCGAAAATTTTGTGACCCGAAAGATTACGCTTGCCATTGCCAACATGGTTGCCGGCAAGCAGGAAAAGCTGTCCCTCGGCAATATGGACGCAAAAAGAGACTGGGGATTTGCAGGCGATTATGTAAAGGGAATGTGGAAAATGCTGCAGCAGGAAACACCGGAGGATTATGTGCTGGCAACCGGAGAAACGCATACGGTGCGCGAGTTTGTGACGGAAGCATTCTCCAATCTGGGGATAGAGGTCCGTTTTGAAGGAAAAGGTTTGGAGGAAAAGGGATATGACGCGGCGACCGGCAGGCTGCTGGTGGATGTAGACCCTGCTTTTTACCGGCCGGCAGAGGTAGAATATCTGTGGGGCGATGCCTCCAAAGCGAAGCGTCAGCTTGGCTGGGAACGCGAAGTAAACTTTAAGGAACTGACAGCCATGATGATGAATGCGGATATGCTTCAAATTGCAGGCATGGACTGTGAGACATACAGACAAAAACAGAAAGAAGCAGCATGTTAAGAATTCTGTACTGACAAAGGGAGTACAGAAATGGAGGAAAGGCACAGATGGGAGCGGGGATACAGAAGACAGATAAGATATATGTAGCGGGACACCACGGACTGGTGGGAAGCGCCATCGTCAGAAATCTCAGGGAAAAAGGGTATCAAAATATTATCGGGAGAAGCCACAGTGAGCTTGATTTGACGAATCAGGCGCAGGTAAGTGCGTTTTTCAAAGCGGAAGCGCCGGATGTGGTAGTGCTTGCCGCGGCAAAGGTGGGCGGCATCAATGCCAACAATACCGCACCCGCAGATTTTGCCCTTGAGAATATGCAGATACAGTGCAACGTGATTAAGAGTGCGCATGATGCAGGCGTCAAAAAGCTGCTCTTTTTGGGAAGCACCTGCATTTATCCGAAGCTGGCGCCACAGCCGATTCCGGAGAGCGCGCTGCTTACGGGGCCTTTGGAGCAGACCAATGAAGCCTATGCCATCGCCAAAATTTCAGGTCTCATGATGTGCCGCTTCTTTAAAAGGCAGTATGGCGATAATTTTATAAGCTGTATGCCGACCAATCTGTATGGACCGCATGACAATTACGACTTGAATGGCTCCCATGTGCTGCCCGCCATGATTCGAAAGTTTCATGAAGCATCATGTGAGGGAAAGCCTTTCGTGGAATTGTGGGGAACGGGTTCGCCGCTGCGTGAGTTTTTGTATGTGGATGATATGGCGGATGCTTGCGTGTTCCTGTTGGAACACTATGATGGCGAGGAACATGTGAACATCGGAACCGGCAAAGAAATTACCATACGGGAGCTTGCGGAAAAAGTAAAGGCAGTTACGGGATATGAGGGTGAAATCCATTGGAATGACAGTATGCCGGATGGTACGCCGAGAAAGCTGACTGATGTTACGAAGCTGCATGAGCTGGGATGGCAGCATAAAGTGGAACTTGATGAAGGGATTGAACTTGCCTACAAGTGGTTTGTGGAGAATGAAGGAGAAGCCAGACGTTAAGAAGTGCAGGCGGCGCCTGTGATATGCGGGGTGCATGAATGAAGGTATATGGAGTGATTATGGCAGGCGGCGGCGGAACCCGCTTCTGGCCCCTGAGCAGAAAAGAGCTGCCTAAGCAGTTTTTAAATCTGTCGGGAAAAGATATTCTGGTAAACGAGACTTATGACCGCTTAAAGCAGGTTGCGGCGGCCGAGGATATTTTTGTGGTTACCAACACGCTTTATGCGGAAAAGACACTTGCCATGATGGAAGGAAGGGTTGAAAAAAGTCATATACTGGCGGAACCGGCAGCGCGTAACACCGCTGCCTGTATTGGTTATGCCGCCATGGAGATACTGAAAAAGTACGGGGACGGCATCATGTGCGTTATGCCCTCCGACCATTATATCCGGGACGTAAACAGCTATGCTGATACGGTAAGACGCGGCGTGACGCTGGCAGAGGAAAAGGACGGACTCATTACCATCGGCATAAGGCCTGAGTATCCGGCGACCGGTTATGGCTATATCAGAAATACGCCTGTTGCAGAAGAGGATTACCGGCTGGTGGAGGAATTTGTAGAAAAGCCGGAGGAAGAAACGGCGGCTTTTTATCTGGCGGAGGGCTGTTATGCATGGAACAGCGGCATGTACATCTGGAAGGCCTCGCGGATTCTTGACTGGTTTCAAAAACTTCTGCCCGATATTTATGGTTATCTGGCTGCAATCGGAAACGCCATGGGGACTGACAGGGAGCGCAAGGCGATAGAGGAAATTTATCCTAAAATTCCTAAAATATCCATAGATTACGGCATTATGGAACGTGCCGGTGGCGTGCTGATGCTGGAAGGAAATTTCGGCTGGAGCGATATTGGCAGTCTGGACGCGCTGGAGGTACTGCACAAAAAGGATGCAAAGGGAAACGTAGGCGTGGGCAGTCATATAATGATGGACACGGAAAGAACAATCTGCTATAGTGAAAATAAATTAATCGCCGTTGCTTATGTAAAGGATTTGATTGTAGTGGAGTCCAAGGACGCCATTCTGATTTGTCCGAGACAGCGGGCACAGGAGGTTAAAAAACTGGTTGATTTTTTGGAGGAACAGGGAAAATCGGACTACCTGTAAACCAATATGGAGTATTCATATGAAGTTGTTAAGCGTGATCGTACCTTGCTACAATGAGGAGGAAAATGTTCCTTTTTTCTATGAGGAATTTATCAAAAACGAAGCCTTTTTTAAGGAAAAGGAAATAGAGTGGGAGCTTGTGTATGTGGATGACGGTTCTAAGGACGGAACGGTGGCGGAAGCAAAGAAGCTTCATGAGAAGGATGGAAGGGTGCATCTGCTTTCTTTTTCGCGTAATTTCGGAAAAGAGGCGGCCATGTATGCAGGGCTGAACAGGGCGAAGGGTGACTATGTTGTGCTTATGGATGCGGATTTACAGGACCCGCCGTCACTCCTGCCCGAGATGCTTTCCTACATGGAGCAGGGGTATGATTCCGTGGCGACCAGAAGGGTGAGCCGCAAGGGAGAACCGCCCATCCGCTCTTTTTTTGCCCGTATGTTTTATCGCCTGATGAAACGGATTTCCAAGACAGAGATTATGGATGGGGCAAGGGACTACCGTATGATGACAAGGCAGATGGTAGACGCGATTTTGGAAATGAAGGAGTATAACCGTTTTACAAAGGGTATTTTTGGCTGGGTGGGATTTCAGACCAAGTGGCTGGAATATGAAAATGTGGAGCGCAAAAAAGGAGAAACCAAGTGGAATTTCTGGAAACTTCTTTTGTATTCTATTGAAGGAATCACTGCTTTTTCCACAGTTCCGCTTTCCTTTGCTGCTGTTATGGGCGTGCTGTTCTGCGTGCTGGCTTTTATACTGATTCTGTTTATTGTAATCAGAACCTTGATTTTCGGAGATCCGGTTTCGGGCTGGCCTTCGTTGGTATGTATTATTTCCCTGATTAGCGGCGTACAGCTTTTCTGTCTGGGAATTGTGGGACAATATCTGGCAAAAACCTACATGGAAGTCAAAAAAAGACCCATATATTTGCTGAAGGAAGAAGTTTAAAATCAAAAGCACAGTTAAACTTTCGATATTCGCGGTGAATAATGGGGCAGGTCTCTTCCAAAATGTTCTTAAATGTGCTAGGATGCATATGTAATCGCATGAATGGGCAGCAATCGACATGAAGGAAGGGATTTAAATGGATATTGTTACGATTAACGACACTGAACTTGAAAGGTACATTACGGAGGTAATGCTTGATATAGGAGTTCCGGCGCATTTGCGGGGCTACTATTATCTGCGTGCCGCTATATTGATGACAGGACGGGACATAGAGGTGGTCACCAGTGTGACAAAGCTGATGTATCCGGTGATAGCCAGACATTTTAAGACAACTGACCAAAAGGTAGAACGTGCCATTCGTAACGCCATAGAGGTTTCATGGGAAAGAGGCAATACGCAGACCTTTGAAAAATTATTTGGCTACTCAATTCAGGACGGTAAAACCAGACCGACAAACAGCGAGTACATTGCAAGAATTGCAGATAAAATCAGACTGGATATAAAGGCGATGTAATATAGAAAATCGGTATCAATAGTAAAACGGCAATGTGAACCGGTCCGTTCGACGATTGCACAAGGCAGCAGGAAGTATCTTCCTGCTGCCTTTTTGTAATATGGATTTCTATTTTGTTGTGCTTGTGATAAAAATATGGTAAAATTGGGAAGAATTTATCTGGAGGGCACAATGCAGAAAACGACATCGGAAGAGCTGATAGAGGGAAGTCTGATAGTGATCGGGCTGGCGGAAGCCGCCCATCTGGCGGCGCTTTTTTTAAAACTGCCGCTTCAGACCTGCGCGTGGATTATGGCGGTATTATTTATACTTGCGCTTGCGGCAGCAGTCTGCCCATGGGTGATTCGCCGGATCATCCGNAAAAAACAGNATAAGGAGAAAAAAGAAGCCGGCGAAAAGCGTCTNNTTAAGCTNTTNNGNCTTTATCCGGTNTTGTTTGTNATAATCGGTGCGTTGATTTTGTTTCAGCTTATATGGAATTACCGGATGCAGGTGCCGTATACGGCAGGCGACATTACGGTGGAAACGGTGCAGACCATGCTGGCGGAAAATGGNATTTATACGGTAAATCCGCTGACGGGGCAGGCTTTTACGGCAGGGATGCCGCTGCGGCTTCNGATACTGGCGCTGCCGACTTTGTATGCCGTGCTGTGCAGCTTTACAGGNATATCGGCGCAGCTTATGTGCTATGGCATTATCCCCGGTATTGTGCTTTTGCTGAGTTATCTGGTGTATGGCAGGTGGGCAGCATACCTNTTTCCGAAGGAAGGGAAAAAGCAGGCGNTNTTTTTNCTNTTTGTGGCACTTGTCTATCAGTTTGGCTGTTANAGCANAGNGATGGATGGATTTCAATTGTTTTTTTGCGGATACAGTGGCACGGCGGTTCGGGCAGGGATTATTCTGCCNTATGTACTTCTGTGNACCCTGCAGAAAAAGTGGNCAGGCGTAATCCTCTGNCTGCTTGCGGAGTTATGNGTGGTGTGGACTTTTTACGGAGCGGGCTATGCTGTTGTTACAGTAGGTATTGTACTTGNCATAAGGCTTGTCAGACAGGTAAGCATAAGACTTCGTCAAAAGAGAGAAGCTTGAAATGGGTGTAAACATGGCAGNATTTTTCCGATTTTTAAAAAATAGTTATAACAGTCTGACAGAAAGCGGACAGTTTTTGATGCTGTTTATGGTATCGCTTTTGCTGCTGTGGCTTATAAAGGAGTTTGCAAAAAANGAATTCAGGCAGTTTGCAACAATTATGCTGCTTCTGCTCCTATGNCCTGTTTCCGNAAAACTGCTTCTGCTTTACCAGACGCAATTTTACGGATANGAAAATNTGTGGGCAATGCTGCCGATGACGGCGGTTCTTGCCTGNGCGGCGGCAGCGGCNGTCTCAAAAATATCGTCAGGGTATGCNGCGGAGCGGGGCAGGCTCAGAAAGNCGGTTTCCGGAAAACGGGAGCGCGTTTACGAANCGCTTGCTGTGGCNGTACTNGCTTTGCTGCTTTTTTTCTGTGGAACNCTTACATCNGCAAAGGGAATGACAGANCAGGATTTTGACGGGGATAAACTGCCGAAAGAGGCGGCAGAAGTGNTTAGACTGCTTGAAATTCCNGACGAGGGAGGNGTATTTNTGCTTGCGCCGGATGAAGTGGCGGCATGGGCAAGAATATACAGCGGACACATACTGCTTCCCTATGGCAGAAATCTNTGGGAAACAGAGCTGTCNGCNTACATCTATGACGCTTATATGGGCGATATGGCAGAGCTGCATAACTGGATGAACGGTACNCTGGCAGCGGGAAGCGAAGGAGAAGAAGCCCTGTGGAAGGAAGAAATGCTTTTGAGTTACTGTGCCTCCGCGGGGTATCACTATCTGGTGTTNTCNGTGGAAAGAGACGATGGGGAAAATTTACAGTCGGCGATGGAAAATCAGANCGAGTACATGTATTTTGCCGAGACTGACAAATATGTCATATANAGGCTGCTGTAAGGCTTTAAAATGGAGGCAAAATGAAAGAGAANGTCAGTATTATCGTACCGGTTTATAATGCGGAAAAATACATCAGAGAGACGGTGGACTGCGTGAAGGCGCAGACCTATCCGGACTGGGAGCTTTTGCTTGTGGAGGACGGTTCCACNGANGAAAGCCTGCGGATACTGGAAGAACTGGAAAAAGGCGATGCCAGAATCCATGTCCTCAAGCAAGAAAACGGCGGCGCGGCAAGAGCCAGAAATCACGGGCTGTCAGAGGCGGAAGGACGTTTTGTGGCGTACTTGGATGCAGACGATTTGTGGAGTCCGGACAAGCTGGAAAANCAGCTTGNCTTTATGGCAGAAAAAGATGCNGCTTTTTCCTTTACCGGNTACGAATTTGCNGATGAAAAAGGAAAAGGAACCGGTAAAATCGTCAAGGTGCCGGAGACAATGCAATATAAACAGGCGCTGAAAAATACGACAATCTTTACCTCCACCGTTATGTTCGACACGACAAAGTTGTCAAAAGAAAACCTGAATATGCCCATTATCAAGAGCGAAGACACAGCACTGTGGTTTAAAGTACTCAGAGGCGGCGTCACAGCATACGGTCTCAACGAAAACCTGGTCCTCTACAGAAGACCCGCCAACTCCCTCTCCTCCAACAAACTGGAAGCAATCCGAAGAATCTGGACACTCTACCGAAAAGCCGAAGGCCTCTCCGTTGTGTACAGCTTCTATAACTTCTGCTTTTGGGCAGTACGAGCCGTGATACGAAGGATATGATTATGGCGTATTTGGCGGTTTTAGTGAGTAGCTGACACCTGCGCATAGAATTTTGTGGTACTGGTTTCGCCTGCAACCAGCCCGTAAGACAGTCCATTCCCTAAGGCACCCATTAAAAAACGTCAGCGCTTAGCGAGGTTTTTTCGAGCTTAGCACTGCTACGTTTTTTTCTGAGCGAGAGCGTGGTGCCGTGGGAATGGACTGTCTTACGGGCGGTAACCTGCCGCAAGGCCACCCACAACAAATTCTAAAAAAACCCTAAAAACATGGAAAAGTTGCACGTTTCAAATCCAGTGTGTTATAATGCTTTTATCAATAAGGAATTTACAAATGCCGCTTGGGCGGCGGAATGGAGGAAAGCTTGAAGAAGCTGGAATCATTTAAAAGACTGATAGTCCTGTGCATGTCAGGCATATATCTGGCAGGGCAGGTAGGGATTTACGCCTATTACTGGTTTTTTGCATATTATGAAAGCGTAAAATTGTATTTGGAATATTGGAAAAACGGACATCTGCTGATCCTGGCGATTTATGGCGTACTGCTGTTTTTCTTTTCCAATATGTACGGAGGTATGCGGATAGGATACCTGAAGAATGCAGAGATTATTTTTTCCCAGATTCTTGCGCTGGGCATTGTGGATATTGTCACTTATTTCCAGATATCCCTGATGGTCAGAAAGCTGTTTTCTGTGGACGTTTATCTAAGTATGGCGGCGCTTCAGGCGGTATGGGTGATTGTATCGATTAATATTGCAAGTCTGATATATAAAAATATTTTTCCGCCGCGAAAGCTGCTGCTGGTGCATGGGGACCGCCCGATTGAGGATATCCTCAAAAAATTTGCCGGCAGGAAGGACAAGTTTGAAGTCAGCAAATGCATGCATATCAACACAGGAATCGACGCCATCAAAAGAGAAGCGTTGGAGAGATATGACGCGGTGGTGCTGTGGGATATTTCCGTAGAGGCGAGAAACAAAATATTGAAATTCTGCTATGGGCAGTCGATTCGAACCTACATTATGCCAAAGATACCCGATGTTATCTTAAAAGGCGCGGAAGAGCTGCATCTGTTCGACACACCTCTGCTATTGACAAGGGAATATGTGCTGACGATTGAGCAGCGGTTTATGAAACGGTGCATCGATTTGGTTTGCGCGCTGTTATTGTTTATCATCGCATCGCCCTTTATGCTTTTGACTGCGATTGCCGTCAAGCTTTATGACGGAGGTCCTGTGTTGTACAAGCAACTTCGGTGTACGATTGACGGAAAGCAGTTTTATATTCTGAAGTTCCGCAGTATGCGGGTGGACGCGGAAAAAGACGGCGTGGCAAGGCTGGCTTCCAAAAATGATTCCCGTATCACGCCGGTGGGGAAATTTATCAGAAAGGTCAGGCTGGACGAGCTGCCGCAGCTTATCAATATCATCAGGGGCGATATGTCCTTTATCGGTCCCAGACCGGAACGTCCCGAGATTATCGCGCAGTATATGGAGATTATGCCGGAGTTTGCATACCGCATGAAGGTAAAAGCCGGTCTGGCAGGCTATGCGCAGGTCTATGGCAAGTATAATACGACGCCCTACGATAAGCTTAAGCTGGATTTGGCATACATTGAGAATTACAGCGTCTGGCTGGATGTGAAGCTGATGATTTTAACCATAAAGGTGCTTTTGTGGCCGGACAGTACGGAGGGTGTGGAGGCGGACCAGATTACCGCGCTGAAAAAAGAGCAGGAACAGTATGACGACGATGAACAGAAAGGTTAGTTGTTATGTGGGAGTGCAGTTATGCAGATGAGCCGGTGGACGTTAAGCTGTTTTGGCTCTTCTTTCTGAGAAAAATATGGATATGGATTGCGGCCGTTCTGGCAGGCGCGCTGCTTTTTGGCGGCTGCTATTTTGTGAAAAATGTAGTTCTGGTTCCGGAGAAAGAGTACCAGACGGTCGGCGAGGTCTATGTGGACTATGTCTGGGAGGACGCCTACGGGATTTCCCGCTCCAATCTGAATGAGGGAGAGTGGAAGGCATTAGTTAAGACAGATCTTTTTGTGGATGATATTCTGGAACAGCTTGCGGCGCAGGGAATAGCAGTAGAAAAATCGTTTGTCAGGGAGAGTGTGGACGCGTCGCTGGAATCGGATTCCCGCATTGTGAAAACGACGGTTATCACGGATACGCCGGAGCTTTCTGCATCCATTGGCTGTGCCCTGCAGGCGGCGTTTCTGCATTTTGGCGAGGATAACAGCAGGATTGAAAGGATTCGTGTACTGACGGAGCCTGTGGAGACGCGAATTGTGGTTCATGATATCAGAACCATGCAGGCGGCTGTCCTTGGCGCTGTACTGTGTGGGCTGATTTCTCTGGCGGCAATGTTTTTGTGTTTTGTTTTGGACGATTCCGTTTATATACCGGCTTCCTTTGAACGCCGCTACAAAATCCCCATGCTGGGAACGGCGGCCTCACGGGATTTGACAGTCAATCTTCGTTATCTGCTGCGGGACTGCGGCAATGCAGCTGTTACTGCGGTGGAGCAGGATATTCCCGTGGAGGAAATTGCAGCGATGCTTCAGGAGAAATGGGAAGAGGCAGACGGCAGAGACGAAAATAAAATAACGCTGTGTGCCTGCGGCTGTGTGGATACAGAGCCTGATGCTGCGGAAGGGCTGCGGTGTGCGGATGGCGTGATTCTTGTGGTTGCTTCGGGCAGGCATGACGGAAAAAGGATAGAAAAGGCGCTTGCATTTTTAAGTAAGCAGGACGTAAAGGTAAGCTGCGCATTTTTGTGGGATGCGGATGAAAAGCTGATAAAGTGTTATTATGGTTTTGGGATACTGCCTAAAAAGCGCGGTGCGGATTCGCCCGAAAGCGTTTCCGACAGGCGGGAAAGGCAGGGCTGAGGATATGGAACAAAAGGTATCGGCGGCGGACAAAAGGCTGGAGGTATTGGCGGCGGCAGTAGACAAAGAGCCGGTGCTTTTGGCACAGAATATGAATCTGCAGACAGACGCCGTGATTGTCAACCAGTGCGGCCGCGAGGCTTCGGAAGCATTTTCCCATAGGGACAGAAATATTCGCGTTTTTTCCATGAAGGAGCGGGGTGTGGGGCTGAGCCGGAACACGGCGCTCTTCCACGCAGAGGGCGATATCGTGTTGTTTTCCGATGAGGATATCCGTTTTTACGACGGGTATGAGGAACAGGTGCTTTCTGCTTTTCGGGATAACCCCACGGCCGATGTGATTACCTTTAATTTTAAAGTGGATGAAAGAAGGGCAACCTATTACAATAGAGAAGAGAGACCGATTCGCCGGCACAACTATGGCAGGTATCCGACCTACAGTGTGGCGGCAAGACTGGATTCCCTGAAAAAGAAGGGGATTGCCTTTTCCCTTNTGTTTGGNGGCGGGGCAAANTACAGCAACGGGGAGGACAGNCTGTTTTTACATGACTGTCTGAAAAANGGGCTGCGTCTCTATACCTCGACAAAAGAAATCGGGGAAGAGNTTTATCGGGAGTCAACATGGTTCAAGGGCTACAATGAAAAGTTTTTTACGGACAGGGGCGTGCTGTATGCNTTTTTGTATGGCAGGCTGGCGCGGCTGATGGCGCTTCGCTTTCTNNTGGCGCACAGGACTGTGATGTGCAAAGAAAAGACGGTNGCGGAAGCCTACANGCTGATGAAAAAAGGAATCAGGCTGGGGCGGCAGGAGCAGGCCGAGGAAGAGCGGCGGCGCAGGGAAANCGAAAACAGAGGATAAGGTCATGGCGTTNTATATTGGTTTGGCGGTTGTGACGATAATAGCTGCTTTTTTCGTAAACAATAAAACCGCAGTACAGNCAGGTACAGTGACAAGGCAGCAGATGTGTAACCGGATTTTACTGGCGGGGATTTTTGCCCTGCTGTNTCTTGTGTCTGCATGCCGGATCTATGTGGGAAACGACTANATGCCGTATCTGAATATTTTTGAGCGTATTCACAATGGNCAGNTTGTTTCCACNGAAATCGGGTTTAACGCGGTGGTAAAGNCGGTGCAGTTCTTTTTCGGNACGGGAATCCATGCAGCGCTGGTGATTTTTGCAATTTTTTCTTTTGGTACGGTTTATTTTATGCTGCGCGCCATGTACGAACAGAGCGAATGCTTTGTGTGGACTTTTTTCCTCTTCATGNCGAGCGGCTATTATTTTTCCAGTATGATGACGGTGCGCTACTACTTTGTGCTGTCGATTGCGCTGTACGCGATGAAGTATGTGATAAAGAAGGACTGGCTGCCCTTTGTACTCTGGATTTTNTTTGCGGCGCTTTTCCACAAATCCGTGCTTTTTGTGATACCGGTTTACTGGCTTGCCGGCAGNCAGTGGAAGAAATGGCATATCTGGCTTGCGGTGGGAATGTGCGCTACCTTTCTGGTGTTCGGGGATTTTTACCGCAGGATTGTTTTCTATTTTTATCCCTACTATGAAAATTCGATTTTTGACACCGGAAGAACTTCTCTGGTGAATATTGCAAAGTGTATCTGTGTGNTGGTATTGGCNCTGCTATANTATAAATACTCGGTGAAGGTGGACGANAAAGTCCGGTTCTATTTTTATNTGAANCTGGGNTCACTGATTTTGTATGTATTCTGTTCCTTTATACCGGAGGTTTCCAGAATCGGGTATTATCTGAATGTGACAAATATTTTTCTGATTCCGTCCGTGTTGAAGTCNATACCGGACAAGAAGCAGAGATGGTTTTTCAGTGGTGCGGTCGNNGCNGCGTTCTGCCTGTATTTTGCCATGTTTTTGCGGGATGCATATGCGGAGGGNATACGGCTTCTGCCGTATCAGAGCTGGCTGTTTTATTAGGGAATTTTATGTGCCGCAGGGACGGCAGAATGAGAGGCAGTATGGAACAATGCAGATTTTCCGTTATAGTNGTCTGTTACAATGCCGGTGACAAGCTGGAAAAGACGGTNAACAGCATATTGGTGCAGGATTATGAGGACTATGAAATCGTGGTGCAGGACGGCGGCAGCAAGGACGGTTCCGTGGAAAAGCTGCGTGCGGCGCAGGCGGGAAACGGAAAGNTGCGTATNTTTACGGAAAAAGACAGCGGTATCTANGACGCAATGAANAAAGCGCTGGCAAAGGCAAAGGGGCAGATNGTCCATTTTTTAAACTGTGGGGANACCTTTCCGTCGCCGGATATCCTGAAAAAAGCGGCGGCGTATATGGAAGCGCACCAAGGTGCAGGNATTTATTACGGGGATATTTTTAATGAAAAGACAAATTCCGCGGTGGCNTCTTCGCCGCAGATTACGCCTTTCGTGTGTTACCGGAATATTCCCTGCCATCAGGCGTGCTTTTATGAAAAGAAGCTTTTTGAAAAGAGGCAGTATGATNTATCCTATGTGGTGCGTGCGGACTATGAGCATTTTCTCTGGTGCTGTNTGCAGGAGGGCGTGANGCCNGCATATATGGGCATGGTCATTGCNGCCTATGAGGGAGGCGGCTTTTCNGAGAGCAGGGAAAACCGAAAGCAGGACAGAAAAGAGCACAAAGAGATTACGAGAAAATATCTCGGCAGGGGAAAATGCCTGAAATANGGTTTTNTTCTGGCAGTTACCCTTGCACCTCTCAGGCGTTTTCTTGCGGAAAGCCCTGTTTTTTCCAAGTGGTACAATAAAGTAAAGGCGGGGGTGTATAAATGAGGNTATTATGGCTCTGCAANATTATGCTGCCTGCCATTGCAGAAGNNCTTGGNGTGGCNGCAAGCAATAAGGAGGGCTGGCTGACCGGACTGGCNGAACAGCTTATCCGNCNTCGGGAGGAAAACGGGATTGAACTTGGNGTCTGCTTTCCNGTGGGAAAAGGCGGAGCNCCNCTTCAGGGAACGGCAGGCGGACTTCGGTATTTCGGATTTACGGAAAATACGGGGAAGCCGGAGTGCTATGATAAGAGTCTGGAGACGCAGTTTGCGGCGGTTTTAAAAGAGTATCAGCCGGATGTGGTGCATATTTTCGGCACGGAATTTCCCCACACGCTNGCCATGGNNAGAAGNGTGCANGATAAGAAACGGGTGCTTGTCGGGATTCAGGGNATTTGCTCGAAAATAGCAGATTTTTATACGGCAGATTTGCCGAAGTCCATCGTAAACCGTTTTCTGATACGGGATGTTTTAAGATGGGACAATATTGCACTGCAGCAAAAAAAGTTTGTGCAGCGCGGCAGGATGGAAACAGAAGCGCTGCGCAGCGTCGGGCATATCACAGGACGTACTGCGTGGGACAGGCAGGCNGCAGCGGANCTTGCGCCCGCNGCNGAGTANNATTTTATGAATGAAACGCTCNGNNCGCAATTTTACGGTCCTAAGTGGCAGNTTTCAGAATGTGAAANATATTCGATTTTCTTAAGTCAGGGGAATTACCCTGTAAAGGGGCTGCATTATCTGCTTNTTGCACTGCCGGAAATTGTAAAAAAATTCCCNGAGACCAAANTATANGTTGCAGGGGATGAGATTACCCGNTACAAAACACTGAAAGAAAAAATCAAGATAGGTTCCTACGGGAAATACTGCCGTAAGCTGATAGAGGAAGCCGGNCTGNCAGAAAAAGTGGTCTTTTTAGGAAAANTAAACNGCAGTGANATGTGCGGNCNGTACTTAAAGAGCCATCTCTATCTGTCGCCCTCCTCCATTGAAAATTCTTCNAACTCCGTGGGCGAGGCGATGCTTCTCGGCATGCCGGTAGTAAGCTCCGCCGTCGGCGGCGTCCCCAGCATGCTGGAACATGAAAAAGAAGGACTNNTATATCCCCGCGGAGACAAAGAAGCCCTGTCAGAAGCNGTCTGCCNCATGTTTGCAGACGANNNNTTTGCANTTTCCTGCGGAAAAAATGCAGCAACACGCGCCGCCNTTACCCATAACCCCGATGCAAANTANAGGCGNCTTGTAGAAATCTACCGNGAGATTGTNGGNTAATTGCNAAATATCTTCTGCGAGAGATGAATCTTTTGCNAGTGACGAAAATGTTCAATATAGACAAAAACGTCTCCGANGCAGTGGCAAGTCGCCCTTATTTTGTCTATATTGNCCATTTTCTGTACTAGCAAGAAAGTTTCGCAAGCACCTGCTGACTTTCATTTGGTAATTGCGCACCCTGTCTGCCGATTCCGAATTGTGCACATGGTAGATTCCATAAGCAGACCCTTGCCAGTCGTCGGTACTTAGCTGCCGTATTTTGGCAGCTTACGTACCGCTACGGCTGGCTCGGAGCGAGAGCGTGTCTGCGTTGGAATCTACCATGTACACAATGACAACGGCATAGCCTCTAGGTGTTGCTATTATTTATAAAGACTGTATGCGAAAGGTGAAAAAATGCAAGTAACATTTGTATCCAACTACATCAATCATCATCAGGCCCCCTTCTGCGAGGCAATGTACCGGCACCTTGGCGGGGATTATCACTTTATCCAGACNCAGCCCATGGAGGAGGAGCGTATCCGTATGGGCTGGGGCGAAAATCTGGATGANCTGCCTTACCTTCTCTTGTATTATGAAAAGGAAGAGGAGTGCCGCCGCCTGATNGCAGAGAGNGATGTGGTTCTNTTTGGCGGNGTGGAGGANGAGAGCTTTATTGCANNCAGGCTGCAGGCGGGCNNGCTGACNGTGCGTCTNAGTGANCGCATCTATAAGGACGGACAGTGGAAGGCGGTATCACCCAGAGGCCTTTTGAAAAAATATCAGGANCATACCCGNTACCGGAAAAAAAATGTGTATCTGCTCTGNTGNGGAGGNTATGTGGCAAGNGATTTTCATATCGTCAGGGCNTANCCGGATAAGATGTTCAAATGGGGGTATTTTCCAAGGNTNGTGGAATATGACATAGAAGAGNTGCTGGNAAAAAAGCGGNTGCGGCGTAATGCGGAGGGAAAGGTATCCCTTNTGTGGGCGGGACGGTTTATTGACTGGAANCATCCGGAACATGCCATAGAAGCGGCGGNCAGACTGAANCAGGAAGGTTATGATTTTTCNTTGACCATGGTAGGNGGCGGTGAGCTTGNAGAAAANCTGAAANCGATGGCNAAGGAAAAAGATGTCGAGGAGGAAATTGTATTTGCCGGATTCAAAAAGCCGGAAGAGGTGCGCCGTTATATGGAGCAGGCGGATATCTTTTTGTTTACAAGCGATTATCGGGAGGGCTGGGGCGCGGTTCTGAATGAAGCGATGAACAGCGGCTGCGCGGTGGTGGCAAACTGCGCCATNGGGGCTGTGCCGTTTCTGGTTATGCCNGNTAAAAACGGACTGATTTATNCCAACAAGAATACGGAANTGTTTTATGNCAGAATTGTCAGNCTNATNAANCAGCCNGAAAAGATGGAAGCTNTGGGAAGAGAGNGCTACCGTACCATTGCAGAAGAATGGAATGCGGAGGNGGCGGCGGAAAGACTGCTTACCGTNCTGGAAGGTCTGCTTTCCGGCAGAGTGGAATTTGCGNAAAAAGGCATTTTNAGCAGNGCGCCGGTGATTTCCCCAAACAGGATGTACCGGNATTTGACGGCCGGTGAAGGGAGAGACTTATGAAGCTCAGTATCATTGTACCGGNCTACAATATGGCCTCGGAAGACAAGCTGAAGCACTGCATGGATTCTCTTCTTGCACAGGAAATAGCGGATTATGAAATCATTGCCGTGGACGATGCCTCGACNGANAACTCCCTGGAAATTTTNNGGCAATATGAAAGNGCCTGCCCGCAAANGGTAAAGGTGATTCATTATGCGGAAAATAAACGGCAGGGGGGAGCAAANAACGAGGGATTAAAGGCGGCTTCGGGAGAGTGGATTGGCTTTATAGACAGCGACGACTGGATTGCGCCCGANTTTTACCGNAAGCTGATTGNGAGGGCNGAGGAGACAGGAGCCGATGTGGNNGGCTGCGATTACAGNCTGGTGCCGGCGTATACCTTTGNGCCGGGCAAGGTGATTCNGAATAATTTTGCGGANCAGACCGGCNTNCTGGACAAGGAAAAGCACGGCAGGCTGATTATGCGCCCGGGCAGCATGGTGGTGAAGGTTTACCGGCATGAAGTGATAAAAANGAACGGNCTGGATTTCCCGTCAGGGATTTTTTANGANGATAATTGTGCAGGCAGTTTGTGGTCCCTGTATTTTACCCACTTTGAGAGGGTGGAGGAGNCGCTGTATTTTTACTATCAGCATGAAGTCTCCACCGTNCATGTGATAACGGAAGCAAAGTGCCGTGACAGAATGAAGGCGGCGGAGCTTTTGTACGAGGAATGTCGGGAGAGAGGGTTTTTNCAGGCGTATCATGCNGAGTTAGAGTANCGGTTTACGGAGCTNTATTTTGTAAATACGCTGTTTTCCTATATGNTGGGGATGAAGGGCAGAAAACTTGCCTTTGTGAAGGAANTGAAGAGGGGCATGTTGGAGAGATACCCTGATTTTCAGGCNAATCCGTATTACAGGCAGNATACCGATGCGGAGGANCAGNGGATGATTGCGNTGCTGATGCAGTCGGAGGTCAGGTTTTTTGTATATTATAGTATGCTGCTTTTTTACAGAAAAGCGCGGAAGCGTATCAGTAGAAAAAAGAGGNGTTAGAAGAAATGAAAACATTGGCAGTGATTACCGCCAGNGGCGGNAGCAAGAGGATACCCAGAAAAAATATCAAGCCGTTTTTAGGNAAACCGATTCTGCTTTATTCGATACAGGCNGCGCTGGATNCGGGCNTGTTTGACGAGGTTATGGTNTCNACGGAGGACGAAGAAATCGCGGAGCTTGCAAGAAATGCNGGNGCGAAGGTGCCTTTTTTCAGGAGCAGTGANACCGCNAATGATTATGCGACGACGGCGGATGTGCTGCTTGAGGTATTGGCGCAGTATCGTGAGANGGGNGNGCAGTTTGACTACATTTGCTGTATTTACCCGACAGCGCCTTTTGTGTCGGCAGNACGGCTGAAGGAAGCGATNGAGAANNTGACTNNGCANGAAGCGGATGCGCTGCTGCCNGTGGTAAGGTTCAGTTTTCCGCCGCAGNGAAGCGTNGTGATGGGGNAANACGGCTTTTTACAGTTTAANTGGCAGGAATATATGCTGGCAAGNTCGCAGGATTTGGAGCCNTTTTATCACGANGCNGGGCAGTTTTACTGCATGAANGTNGAGAGTTTTNTGGANCAGAAGAAGATGGTCATGGAGAAAACNCTTCCNTTCGNGCTTCCGGAGTCAGAGGTGCAGGATATCGATACGGAAGAAGACTGGAGAATTGCGGAGGCGAAGTATAAGGCGCTGTACGGAAAGGAGAAAGAGCATGGGACAGGTGAAGATTAAGGAAAGACTGATTGGAGCGGGTCAGCCGACGTATATTATTGCAGAGATGTCGGGTAACCATGCGGGCAGTCTGGAGCGGGCGAAGGAGATTATCCGTGCGGCGAAGGAGAGTGGCGCGGACTGCGTGAAGATACAGACGTATACGCCGGATACGATTACGATTGACTGTGACAATGCGTATTTTCATATAGATAACGGGACATGGAAGGGAGAAAACCTGTATCAGCTTTACGGAAAGGCATATACGCCATGGGAATGGCAGAAGGAACTGAAAGAGGAGGCGGACAAGGTTGGTATCGATTTCTTTTCGGCCCCCTTTGATAAGACGGCGGTGAATTTTNTGGAAGGAATCGGTATGGAATTTTATAAGATTGCTTCGTTTGAACTGGTAGATATTCCGCTGCTTCGGTATACGGCAGAAAAAGGGAAGCCCATGATTCTGTCCACGGGAATGTCTTCTCTTGCGGAAATNGAGGAGGCAGTAGAGACGATTCGAAGTACNGGCAANCAGAATCTGATTTTNCTTCGCTGTGCCAGCGCTTATCCGGCAATCACCGATGAAATGAATNTGGCGGCNATGGTGGATATGGGAGAGCGGTTTGGCGTTCCGGTTGGNCTTTCNGACCATTCCATGGGCAGNCTTGCNGCCGTGACNGCGGTGGCGATGGGCGCTTCGGTGATTGAAAAGCATCTCTGNCTGGGAAGGGAGATTGAAAATCCGGATTCCTCTTTTTCCATGGAACCGGAGGANTTTGCCGCAATGGTGCGGGANATCCGGCAGGCNGAGAANGCAATGGGCAGTGTGCGTTACGGCGCGTCAGAGCAGGAAAAGGAAAACGTGATATTCCGCAAATCTGTTTTTGTGGTAAAGGACATAGAACNGGGAGAGGATTTTACNGAGGANAATATCAGGGTAATACGCCCGGGTTATGGGTTACATTCCAGAGAGTATGACAATGTACTGGGGAAGAAAAGCCTTGTGGAATTAAAGCGGGGAACCCCTCTTAAGGCGGAAGACGTGGAGCATTATCTGGANTTTGTGCCTGCAGAGCCGGAGCATGCGTCACTTTTCTATACATGGGCAAATGAGGCGGAGACGAGGCAGCAGTCCTTTTCTACGGCGGCAATCCCATGGAAGGTGCATGAGGACTGGTATTTCAGCAGCTTGAACCGCGCAGACAGAAAGCTTTATCTTGGCCGGCATATGGATAAGTTCGTTGGCATGTTCCGGCTTGATTTTCTTTCCGACANGGAAGCGGAAATCAGCTACAGCATTGACAAGGAATTACGGAACAGGGGATACGGGCGTGAATTGATACGGGAAGGCGAAAGGCTGACCGCAGTGCAGTTTCCCAAGGTCGAGGTTCTGTATGCCAAAGTGAAGCCCGAGAACGAGGCGTCATGCAGAATCTTTGAAGAACTGGGATATGAAAAAGAGGAAACGGATACCTACATCAGATACAGGAAAGGGATGACGCCATGATTTTGATAAGGGCGGACGGCGGCAGGGAAATCGGAAGCGGGCATATTATGCGCTGTCTGTCTGTTGCAGGGGCGCTGCAGGAGCAGGGAAAAGAGGTGCTCTTTGTGCTGGCGGACGACGCTGCGGCGGANCTGCTTACGGCGAGGGGACAGCAGTTTCGGATTCTGCACACGGACTACCGTAAGCCGNAGGANGAACTATCGGTNTTCANCCNNAGTTTTAGAGNCATACNGACCGGANCTGTTTCTGGCGGACAGCTATTTTGTGACGGCNGNATATTTTGAGCAGGTGGGGAGATATACCAAGACNGCCTATATAGACGATATGTGTGCGTTTCCCTGTCCCGTGGACATATTGATTAACTACAATATCTATGGAGAGATGCTGCCCTACAGGGAGAGGGCTCTGCCGNGAAACCGTGCGTTTTTACTGGGNTGTNCCTATGCGCCTCTGCGGGCGGAATTTGGAAATGCGGANTATTCCGTAAANGACAATGCGGCGCATGTACTGATTACCACCGGCGGCGGCGATAGGTATAATCTGGCGGGACAGATATTGCAGCTTGCCTTGTCTGACGCCGGATGCAGGGAGCTGTGTTATCATGTAGTCAGCGGAAGCTTTAACAGCAATCTGCCNGAACTGCGTGCGATTGCAGAGCACCATGNNAATGTNCNNATTNATNAAAATGTNCGCAATATGGCNGAATTGATGCNGCAGTGCGACATTGCCGTGACAGCGGGAGGCTCCACCNTGTATGAGNTNTGTGCNGTNGGAGTGCCGATTGTCTGNTTTTCTTTTGCGGACAANCAGGAGCGCCTTGTAGAAACCTTTATAGAAAAACGGCTGGCGTGCTACGGGGGAAACTATCTGANNGAAAAAGANGAGCTGCCNAAGCGGGTTGNAGNGNATGTGCGGCTTCTGGCAGAATCNAAAACGCTGCGNGAGGANTACAGNNATCGGGAGAAAAAGCTGGTGGATGGAAAGGGCGCGGAGCGGCTTGCAAAAGCCCTGATAGAGCTTGCACAAGAAAATTAGACATAAGGGAATTCGTGTGCTATACTTTTAGGAAGCTGTTGGAAAAAGCGGCAGCAGCCAAATGGCGGGAAAGGAAGGCGTNTACAAATGGAAAAGCTGGCNATTCAGGGCGGGACTCCCGTNCGGGATACAAAAATAAATTATGGACATCAGTANATTGACGAGGCGGATGTTGCGGCGGTTGCCGACGTACTGCGAAACGGGGATTTGACCTGCGGTCCTAAGATTGCGGAGCTGGAAAGGCGGCTCTGTGAGCTTACGGGGGCAAAGTACGCGGTTGCAGTCAGCAACGGCACGGCGGCGCTGCATATCGCATGTCAGGTGGCAGGCGTGACGGCAGGCGACGAGGTGATTACAACGCCGATTACCTTTGCCGCTTCNGCAAACTGCGCGTTGTATTGNGGGGCAAAACCTGTTTTTGCGGATATCAATGAAAGAACCTACAANATTGANCCNGCNTCCGTGGCNGAGAAAATGACGGAAAAGACGAAGGCTGTCGTGGCGGTGGACTANACGGGGCAGGCGGCNGANCTTGCACCGCTGTTAGAGCTCTGTCGGGAAAACGGCGCAGTTCTCATCGAGGATGCGGCACATTCCATCGGAACAAAATATGACGGAAAGCCTATTGGTTCCATTGCGGATTTGACAACTTTCAGCTTCCATCCCGTGAAGACGGTGACAGGCGGTGAAGGCGGAGCGGTTCTGACAAATAACGCAGAATATTACAAAAAACTGCTGCTCTANNGNGCACANGGCATTACGAGGGACGAGTCCCTGTTAGAAAAGGAAAGAGAAGGCGCGTGGTATTATGAGCAGGTAGCGCTGGGCATGAACTACCGCATGACGGATATACAGGCGGCGCTGATTATAAGCCAGCTTGACAAGCTGGAGCGTTTTAGTGAAAGAAGAAAATGGATTGTGGAGCGCTATAATGAAGCGTTTGCGGAGATACCGGAGGTAACCGTGCAGGAGGAAATACCGGAGTCGGATACNACCAGACATCTCTANATNCTTCGCATAAAACCGNAAATGCTCACGGTAAACAGNAGGCAGTTNTTTGACGCTATGGCGGCGGAAAACGTCTGCTGCAATGTGCATTATATTCCGGTATACTATCATCCTTATTATGAAAAACTGGGGTATCAAAAGGGAATCTGTCCCAAAGCAGAGAAGCTGTATGAGGAAATCATGAGTCTGCCGCTGTATTACGCCATGACGGATCAGGATGTGGAGGACGTGATTCATGCGGTGAAGAAGGTTGTGGAGAATTACAGAAAAGATGGACGTTAAGGCTTGGCTGAGACAAAAAGAAAATCATATATGGGCATTGGGANTNAGCGTTCTGCTGTGTGTGGTCATTGGTATCTTTTTTGANTATTACTACGATTTGAACGANGATGCNCTGATTAAGGATATTCTNGCGGGCGTCTATACGGGGACGCCTGANGGAAGAAATATTCAGATGCTTTTTCCCNTNAGCTTTTTNATCAGCCTTNTTTANCGTGTGGTGAGAGGGCTTCCNTGGTATGGAATGTTTTTGTGCNTCTGCCATTTCGGCAGCATTTATCTGATTACCGANAGACTGCTTGGCTATTTGAAAAAGCGGGTAGTAAAAGTGGCAGTGCTGTGTCTGGAAGCGGCTGTGATTGTCTCGCTCTTTTTGCGGGAGCTTGTNTTTACGCAGTATACTGTGACCTGCACG
Source organism: Lachnospiraceae bacterium (assembly GCA_014804445.1). GTDB lineage: Bacteria > Bacillota > Clostridia > Lachnospirales > Lachnospiraceae > Acetatifactor. The sequence continues at coordinate 77,667 of JAAUZU010000008.1, forward strand.
CTGCTTGCGGCGGCTGCGGCATTTTTGTTTTATACNGCAANGGAGGAAAAAACGGTAAAGGGATTTTTCNTGCGCAATCTGCCCTGTATCCTGCTTGTGACGGTTGCTTTTCAGCTTCGCTCAGAGATGCTTNTCCTTGTACTGCCGCTTATCTGTGTGACGGGGCTCTGCCGGTGGAGTTGTGAAAAGCCTTTTTTTACAAAGGAAAATGCCGCGAAATATTTTTCTGTTTTCGGCGGCATTCTGGCAGGACTTGCCTTGAGCCAGGGTGTCCATATGGCGGCGCATGCCGGCGCCGACTGGCAGGAGTTCAACCGGTATTTTGACAATAGAACTGAGCTTTACGATTTCTATTGGCAATGGCGTCCTTCTTATGAAAATAACGAAGCGTTTTATGAGAGCATCGGCATGACAAAGTACAGCCGGATGCTGATTGAAAATTATAATTTCGGTCTGGATGAAAANATTGANGCAGATGTTTTGAAAAAAATCAGNGACTATGCGGCGGANACAAGAAAACAGCAGGCTTCTTTTGCCGCCATGCTGAAACAGGCGGTAGTCGATTATAAATNCAGAACACTTNNCGAGACGGACTACCCGTGGAATCTGTTTGTCATTGCCATGTACCTTATGGTTTTGGCAGCCGCCCTGCAAAACCGGCATTTTCGGTTTCTGTGGGAGCTGCCCTGCCTGTTTTTTGTGCGCAGCGGGCTATGGCTGTTTATCCTATACAGGGGAAGGGCGCCGGAGCGGATTACCCACTCGCTCTACCTGATGGAATTTGTGATTCTGCTTGCCATGCTGCTGCGGGAATGTAAAGAAGGAAAAGAAGGCAGGCTGCAGGCAGTCATAAAGCCNTGTTTTGGNGTGATACTGGCNGGGNTGTGNNTTGTCTCCGNGGGNGGCAGCGTAAAAGCAGTNTGCGCGGAATATGAAACGAGAGAGGACACAAACAGGGCATGGGCGGCATTGCAGGANTATATNGGAGAAAATGNGGATAACTTCTATTTTGNGGACGTGTANTCCACGGTGCGNTACTCGGAAAAACTGTTCTGTGATGTNGACAATACCATATCCAATTATGATATCATGGGCGGGTGGGCATCNAAAAGNCCGCTGAATNATAAAAAGCTGCGGTATTTTGGCATTGCTTCCATGGAGCAGGCGNTGCTTTATCAGGANAATGTGTTTGTCATTGTACAGGCANANGAGCCGCAAAGCCTTCCGCCCTTNGGNGAGAGCCTCTCNGGTTACTATGCCGAGCAGGGGGAGACGATAGAGCTTTACAAGGTGGACAGCATATTGCTGGAAGGTGAAGAAATTTTTTGTATATATAAGCCGATACGGACGGCTCTCCCGTAAATCGGGANCGGANCATAAAGAGCTTGCGGATAAAGGAGATGGGATAAAAAATGGCACAGTTAATTAGCTTTGTAATTCCCTGNTACCGCTCGGAGCAAACGATTCGGGCAGTGGTGGATGAAGTGGCTGCNGCGGTAGACGCNCTTTCAGANTATGANTATGAGATTGTATTGGTAAACGACGGCTCGCCGGACGATACCTTTTCNGTTATCAGAAGNCTCTGCGAANCGGANACCAGAATNAANGGNATCAATNTGTCCAAGAATTTNGGNCAGCATGCGGCGTTGATGGCGGGATTCCGCCATGTAAAGGGAGATATTGTCGTATGTNTGGATGATGACGGGCAGACGCCTGCGAATGAGGTGGGTAAGCTGATAGCGGGAATCCAAGAAGGCGCCGATGTGGTATATGCCCGATATGAACACAAGCAGCACTCATGGTTTCGGAATTTCGGCAGCAAGCTGAATGAACTTATGACAAGAGTTATGCTGGGAAAGCCAAAGGAACTGTATATTTCCAGTTATTTCGCGGCGCGGCGCTTTGTCATCGACGAAGTGGCAAGATATGAAAATGCTTACCCGTATGTCATCGGTCTGGTGCTGCGGGCGACAAAGAACATCATCAATGTGAATGTGACGCACAGGGAAAGAGAAGTCGGCACTTCCGGTTATACGCTGAGGAAGCTGATTAATCTGTGGGTAAACGGTTTTACTTCTTTTTCGGTGAAGCCGCTGCGGATNGCAACCATGATAGGAGCCTTTTGCGCGTTTATGGGCTTTTGCTACGGTATTTACACGATTATCAAAAAATTCATCAATCCCAGTGTGCCGATGGGCTTCAGCTCTCTGATGTCTGCGGTGGTATTCATTGGCGGTATGCAGATGCTGATGCTGGGGCTGATTGGGGAGTATATCGGCAGAATCTATGTCTGCATGAACAATTCGCCGCAGTATGTGATTAAGGAAACCATAAATGAGGCGTAAATTCAGGGCAGATAACTTTGATAGTCGCAGTTCTGCGTCCATGCAAGCATATTGTCGATAACCTCATTATAATTTTCAAGACTCAGCCGGCAGGAACCATCTGCAAAGCATTCTGCCATGTAATCATTCATCTCGTGGCGGTAATGGGTATAGTCGCAATAGTTGTCAAAATTGGTGATGTAATCAAAATCATCCTGAAAATAATATATCTTCACATTCGGATACGCGAGCAGGGTTTCGATTACCTGTTTTTCAGCGGCAAGCTCTGCCGCAAGGCTGCCGTCAGCGTAGCGGTTGTACCAGTAGAGAACGCTGTAGGGCGGGAAAAAGATGGTAAACTCGGTATCCGGCATGCTTTCTATGTGGGGAAGAATATAGGTTTCGAGATTTGCGGCAACCCTGTCGGCAAAGGCATCTTCCGGCAGGGCAGGCTGTATGTCAGCGGGTGCGTTGTAGGTCTGAAACACAATATCTTTTCCATACCACATGTATATCCAGGACCAGTAGGCCTCGTTCAGGGGCGTGCCCTCCCGCTCAATCTGCGGGCGGACAATATAATCCAGAATAACTTCCTTGTTGAGGAGGTAAGGGATATCGTCCAGCACGGTGTCATTGTAAAGATAGGCAGGGATTCCATAAGCGGTGATGTCCGGTTCCGCCCGGTAATTCAGCATGTCAATATTGAGAAAAACGGCACGGACTTCGTTGGGACCTTTTCTGACAAGCGACAGTATGGTATCAATGTCCTTTGGGTATGCGCCATCATAGGAGAGCTTTATCGTATTCAGTTCCAGTTTTTCAGCAAAGAACTTTGTGTCAAAATTGACAGTCATGGAGGAACCTATAATGATGCTGTCATACTCGAAATTTCTGGCAAGACCGGGGTTTTGGCAGAGTTTATTGTCGATGAGGTAGTACAGACCTTTTATGGGCTTGTGATATTGGAAAAAAGGGTCTGCTGCAATGACCAGTGCGGCAGCAGCAAGCAGCGCCAGAGAAGAGAGGACAGCAAACAGAATACAATGCTTTTTATAGTTGGGCGTTTGGTTCGAGGAAGCCTTCATAATCGTTCATCCTTTCCAAAATAAATCGTTAAAAATTAAAATACAGGAAGGTGCTGACTCCCGAGAAGGAAAGCACACACCATACAAAGAGGACTGCCAGACTGAAGGTGCCTGCTGCGTGCGGCTTGTGGCTTTTTTCTGTTTCAAAAAGGTTCTTACAACAGAATATCAGGATGAAAGCCACCAGAAGGAAAAGAAACATACAGTAACAGGAGCCGAGAGGCAGAGCGTCAAGCTTAAAAAATTTCAGGACATAAAAGATTTCGGGGAGTTGAAATGCCCCCGATATTTCTTTCTGTATTTGAAATCTGTGCGGCGTATTTCCAAAAGCGGAGAACAGGTTTTTTATCATGCAGGCTGCCTGTTGTACTGTGTCCGCCCGAAAGAAAACCCATGCGAGCATAACGAAGAAAAAGGTAAAAAAGACGGAAATTCCACGCAGAAATCGCTTTTGCCAAATATGCAAATGCTCTTGCCGGTTTTGGGTCAGACGCTCCTTTCCCTTTTGCCAAATGCGGGTCAGTACACTTAAAATACCGTGCATAACACCCCATAACAGATAAGTCCAGCCTGCGCCGTGCCAGATGCCGCTGCATAAGAAAACAATCATGACATTCGCATAGGTGCGCAGCGTTCCTTTGCGGCTGCCGCCGAGGGGAATATAGAGATACCGGGTAAAAAAGCGGGTCAGGGTAATGTGCCATCTGTTCCAAAACTCCGTGATATTGGCGGCTTTGTAGGGAGAGAGAAAATTGACGGCAATCCGGATATTAAACATAAGTCCGAGTCCCCGCGCCATATCGCAGTAGCCGCTGAAGTCCAGATAAATCTGGAAGGTGTAGGACAGAATGACGAGAAAAGTGTTTAACGCATCCAAGGAGGCATAGTGCTGAAAGCCCCAGTTTGCCGCGATGCCGAAAGTGTCAGCCAGCAGCACCTTTTTGGCGAGCCCGAGAACAAAGATGCGCAGTCCCATATAGAAATTGTCAAAGCGAAATTGCTTTTTGGAAATATCCTGAAACTGCGGAAGCATTTCTTCGTGGCTGACAATCGGGCCGGCGATTAACTGCGGGAAAAAGGTGACAAAAAGCGCATAATCGGAAAAAGCCTGTCCGGATACGCTGCCACGGAAGGCATCTACCAGAAAGCCTATCTGCTGAAAAGTGAAAAAACTGATACCGAGAGGCAGAAGGATATCCGGTACAATGGACTCTATATGGAACAGACTGTTTATATTTTCAATCAGAAAACTGAAATATTTAAAGTAAAAAAGGATAGCAAGATTGCCTAAAATACCGCCGGTTAAAACAGCTTTGGAGTGAACGTGTTTCAACATCAGGATGTGGCACAGGTAATTCAGGGCGATGCTTGCCAGAATGATACCCAAGTAGGAAATGTTAAAATAGGCATAAAACCATAGTGACATGCCGGTTAAAAACCATTTTGCCATCTCATAATGCTTTGCCCGGTTCAATAAAAAATAGCCAGCCAAGGCAATCGGCAAAAACAAAAAGATAAAGATATAGGAATTGAAAAGCATGGTTCTTTCCTCTCTTGCAGAATAAAATGCCGACCGTATATACGGAAGTACACTTTTCTACTATACACCAACATGCAGAAGTTGTATATGTGTTGTTGGAAAGTTAAGAAAAATTAAGTATAGTCATATTGGGCATAAGGTGATAAAATATAGTGGTGTGTATGGAAAAACAGTAAAAATATGCCATTACAGGATAGAATGGTGAGACGAGAGGATTGTACAAGATGAGGCGGAGGAGAAGAGAAGAACAAAAGGCATGGCGGCTTCGAAGTTTGAGGATGGTTCCGGTTGTCATTGCCGCTTTTTTTCTGATAGAGGCTTTGGGGGAAGATAAAAGCTATGTGATGGCACAGCAAAACGATTACAATCAGGAAGAGGAGCTGCAAACAGGTGATACAGCTTCCACAGCAGTAGCAGGGTGTAGGAGGGAGAATGCCGGCCGTAAGAGCCAACGGCTGAGAATGCGTCCGTACTACAAGGTACCGGAGAACTCACAGACCTTGTACGATATGGATGGAAATGTTGTCTGGCAGGCAGATACCATCTCGCCGGAGACAGTAGAGCTTCTGCAGGCATATGTGCAGGAGCGCAGTCAGGTTTATGAATGGGAGAACTCTTTTGAAAAAACGCTGAAAATAAATGAATTGGACAAGAAGATACTGGAGACGGCAGGCTGCACATTCCCGAATGTTAAAATTAATTTTATCGGGGATAGTATTACGGAAGGATTTGGGGGCAGTCAAGATGCGGACGGCAGGCAGATCAGCTATGTCAACTATGTGCAGGAGGCATTGCAGTTTGGCGAGGTATGTAATCATGGACGCGGTTCTGCAACAATAGCGCCTTATAGCGATAATGATGAGCGGGCAATCGGCGCACATGAGGACGAGTTTTTTGGGAGCGAATATGAAATCGCGGTTTTTTATGCAGGGGTAAATGATTTTCTGGCAGGTCCGGAAGTGAAAGACTTCGGTGTTCTGGATAATGGCACAACAGAGGGCTATTGCGGGGAACTGCAAAGAATTGTGAATGTTATGAAAACAAAATGTCCCAATACGTTGTTCTTTTTTGTAACGGCGTATCCGACATTTGCACAGGCAAGTCTGCATGTAAAATATATAAATTTCGAAGGAATTCCGACGCTGGATGACTATATGAATCCGATAAGAATCGTGGCACAGCGGAATGGATATCCGGTGATAGACATATACAACACAGGGTTGATGGATACACATGATGCGGATACGGCGGAGAATTTTCTGTCGGATTGGATACATCCAAATGACACAGGGTATCGTATCCTGGGCGATCATATTGCGGCGGAAATATTACTTTACTGTTTGGGAATTACCGAATAGTGAGGAAAAACGAAAGGAAATGTAATGTAATGAAGAATGTGAAAGGCAGAATAGCAAAATTGCTGCAGAGAAAACAGTATTTTGGATTGTATGCCGTAGTTTTACTGGGCATCAGCCTGATTCCCCTGTTGATTGCAGGAAGGTATAATGTTTTGGCAGCGGATGACTATGCCATGAGTAAGGAATCCCATCTGATATGGGAAAGCACTCACAGTTTATGGGAAATGTTGAAGTATGCCGTTCAATATACTTTAAAACTATATTGGACATGGAAGGGAAGTTTTACCGTTAGTTTTTTTGAAAGTTTGAATCCGGGAGCTTTTGGGGAAAAATTTGCATGTTTGACTCCGGTCATTATGCTGTTTAGCATTCTGTTTTCGCTTGCCATATTTGAAAAGTCAGTGTTGTCAAGATATTATACCTATACCCGTGAAGAAGCGGCAGTGCTTTTCGGGGGTGCGGCTTTTCTGATTTTACAGACGCTGCCGTCTCCTGTGGAAGGGCTATACTGGTATTCCGGCGCATTGGGATACACATTTTTACATTTTTTAATGTTGCTGCTGTTTGCTATGGTGTGGAAAATCGAAAAGGCGAAAAACAACCTTGCGAAAATTTTGTATACGCTTTTGGCATGCATGTATGCATTCTTGGTAGGAGGCAGCCAGTATATTACGGTGTTGGAGTGTTTGCTGTGGTATGCAGTGCTTCTTTTTCTGGAGAGAAAGAATATGCGGTGGTGGAAAATTGTACCGGGAATATCTCTCGCACTGGGTTCTGCGCTCAACTTTTTAGCCCCCGGAAACATGGCAAGAAAGGCAGAGTCTGCCGGACTGGGACCGGTGAAAGCGATTCTCTATTCGTTTGTTGAGGCGCTAAAGTGCATGAAAGAGTGGACAACGCCGATGCTTGTGATGGTGATTTTGTTTTTGCTGCCTTTTGCTTGGAAGATTGCAAGAAAACCGCAAAAAAAATTCATGTATCGATATCCGTTAGTGGTGATTGGTTTTAGTTATTGCCTGTTTTCTGCGGCATTTACGCCATCTTTGTATGGTGTGGGAAATGCGGATTCCGGAAGAATTCGGAATTTAGCGCAAAGTGTGTTTTATATTTTGCTGGTGGTAGATTTGTTTTATGTAATTGGTTATGTCCAAAAAAAGCTGGACAGTGCGGAAAACGGTGTATGGGCAGATGTTAGAGTTGTCAAGGATATTGTCAGGAAGTATCTTTGGGCGTACAGATGGATTGCGTTTGCAGCAGTTTTGCTGGTATGGGTGGGAACGGGAGATAAAAATACGTTTTCGTCGGTATCGGCGCTTCGCTCTCTGGCAAACGGCGAGATTAGGACATATTATGCGGAAGCGCAGGAGCGACAGGAAATTTACCGGGATGAAACGATTACCGTGGCGGTAGCAGCTCCATTCAGCGCAAAGCCTAAGGTACTGTATTTTACGGATATTGTGCCGGAGGGCGATGCGAATTACTGGATTAACGAAAACATAGCGGCTTACTATGGAAAAGAAAAGGTTTTATTGGGTGAGCCGGACAAGTAGGGGAAAACTCCGGACGGCTCCTTTTCAAATGGCAAAAGTCATTGCGGAGGCTGTCTGTGCATATTAGGGTGCAAGTTGTAAAGAAACGGAAACTGTGATATACTATCAAGGAAATAGCAAGAATTATAGTGAGGAAGAGTAGTTGAAGCTGAGTATATCCCTTAAGAGAGCAATACAATCTATAATATTTTTACTGATGATTGCTTCTGTTGCAGTGGTGTGGCCGCTGAGGCTGATACGCCCTATGCATTATGAGGGAGAGATAGACGAGAGTTCCACTACGATAATGCTGAATGAAAGCATGATTATGCAGGGCTTTATACCTTGGACAAGTGAAATTTTCTCTATCAGTTTTTATATTTACAATGAAGAACTGACAGAAGAGGACAAGACCGGAGAATTGGTATTCCGCCTGTTGGATGCAAATCTGCAGGAGCTTCAAGAAAGCCGTTATTCCATAAGCTCGCTTACAATACCCGGAATCTGCCGCGTCAGGATAACTTCTAATCTACAGATTGAACAAGCGTATTATTACACGATTGAAAACGGAAATGCAGAACTGCTTTTTTCCATGAGCGATGGCGTTAATCTGGATGCCTGTTACGAATATAGGGCTTATTTTACAAAAGGGCAGTATGCTCTTTGTGCGCTGGCTGTATTGCTTGCAGGGGGAGTGCTGCTTTTTCTTACAGAGTTTTTGATGCGAAAGGATGCGCATTACGTCAAGGTGGATTTCGGCTTTAGAGTGACCGCTGCTATTTTGGCTGCCGGAGCGGCATTGTGGGGGCTTTGGAACGTATTTCCCGGGAAAAAGTTTACAGATAATTGGGTAGATATTCTGTTTTATATAACAGGTATCTTGCTGTTTTTGGTGTTTGCTCTTTACGGACTGCTTTATAAGAGGGAAGTGGAAAAAGAAGCGAGGATATCCCGAAAAGAGCTTTTAGGGCGGGTTCAGTCAATTTTACAGTCCTTTGCCTTTTCGGGGGTCATACTTGGCGGCGTTCGTTATTTAAACGCATTAAGCATGCGTGAACAGAAGCTGGCATCCAATTTGGTACTTGCCTGCTTTGCCCTTGTTATTATCTGCGGTTACGAGAAGAGAGAGATTTTCAACTGGTATAACCTTGTCTACCTGATTTTGGCAATTGGCGGAGGTTTTTATTATCTGCAGCAGCATAAAGGCGATGAGGGACAGTGGGAGATTTACAAAGGCAATGCGTTATACTTTATTCTGTGGGGAATTGTGATCTTAAATACAGTCAGAATTCTGATTTGGAATAGAAAAAACAGAAGTAAGGTGTACTGGATATATATGGCGGCACTTGTGCTGCTCGCTGCTGAAATGGTGAGAAGCAGAAACGGACGGAGATGGCCGATAGATATTGCTGTTTTTTGGGGACTCTTTGCAGTTCGGGTCATCTATAAAGGAAGGATACAGCAGTATTTATATCATTTTACCAATGGTGTATTCATTCATTTTATGGGCATCAGTATTTATGCTATGCTTTACCGACCGTTTCATTATTACATGCATACGCGGTATCCGGGTGTGTTCCATACAGTGACTGCAGCAGCAGTATATTTGGTGCTTGTGCTTGTGCTTGCATGGATACGTTTTATTGAGCGGTATGGGAAAACGCGAAGTATTAAAAAAGTCTGGAAAGAATTATGGATGATAGGAATGGCTGCGGCGTTTTTATGCCTGACAGCCTCCAGAACCGGTCTGTTTGCTGCTTTAATATTATGTCCTGCCATATGTATTGTGACAGCTCTGGTTGAACGAAAGGATAGCGTTGCCGGTCTGCTTAAAAAAATGGCGATTCTGCTTATCACGGCCGCATGTTTCTTTCCGATTGTTTTTACAGCATGTCGTATTGTGCCGGCGGTAGTTGGGAAACCTTTTACCTATGAAATAGAATGGTTTTCAGAATCTGTAGAACCGGGTGAAAAATGGAATTCTCCCAGATACATTACGTTGGCCAGATTTTTTAATATTGCAGGGAACCGGATTGGTACGGGGAATGAAGATGCATCAGACGAGTCAAAAGCGCAGGGGAATGCTGAGGATAAGAGATGGGAAAACATGAATCAATACAGCAATGGCAGGCTTGAGATTTATCGGATGTACTTGCAGCAATTAAACTGGCAAGGGCACGAGAAGGTCAATCTGACGGCAGAGGACGGCAGGGAAATAGTGCATGCCCATAACGTATTTATACAGGTGGCGCATGATTTTGGAATTGGCGCAGGCATTTATTTTATTGTGTTTTGTGTGTTTGCAGGAGTCAGGAGTGTTTTTTACTATCTGCGTCACAAAGAAGAGCAAACAGCGCTTATTCCGCTTGGCGTTTTGTCGGTTTTTGGCGTCTGTGGGCTGGTAGAATGGGTCTATGTACCTTATATTCCGACCGGCTTTGCATTCTTTTTTGTGTTAGCATTATTGATTCCGCAGGGAGAAAAGGATAGAATACAAAGGACGGACGGTTGAGATGTTTTACACAGGCTTACAGAAGCGTGAGGATTTATCATGAAGAGAACAATAAACACAGCGCTGTTATATAGAAGAATATTTTTGGTGATATATGATATCATTGCCGTTGTCGCAGCTGCAGTTATCGCGCTGGTTATACGGTATGAGTTTGTCTATCGGAACATAGAGAAAATCTTTTTAGATTCTGTATATTCTTTTTTGCCTGTTACAGTTCTGATTGCGCTTGCAGTTTTTGCCCTCTTCCGTCTTTATAACAGTCTTTGGGCGTTTGCCGGTGTAAATGAGATGCAGAATATTGTGGTGGCGTGCGGCATTACAGTTGTGCTCAACAGCATTGGCATGATGGTGTTTCACAAATCTGTGCCGCGAAGTTATCCCTTTATGTTTGTCTGTCTGTTGATTGCATTTACTTTTGCGAGCAGGTTCAGTTACCGTTTTTTCAGAGGGCTGAAAAGAAAAAGCCTGAAGCAGAAGGCGGGTACCAACGTGATGATAATCGGTGCCGGCGAAGCAGCAAATCTGATTATCAGGGACATTGTCGGCAGCAGATACACGCATATGCAAATTAAGTGCATCATAGATGATGACCCCAATAAGCAGGGCAGGTATATTCAGGGAATCAAGGTAGTTGGCGGAAGGGAAAAGATTAAACAGTCCGTGGACGCCTTTTCCATCGACGAAATCTTTATTGCAATGCCGTCCGTGTCCAAATCCGTTATCAGTGGGATTATTGAAATCTGCAAAGACACGACCTGTAAATTGCGGACTTTGCCGGGCATGTATCAGCTTGTAAATGGCGAGGTCAATGTCAGTCAACTGAAGGATGTGGATGTGGAGGATTTGCTGGGAAGGGACCCTATCACAGTGGATTTGGACTCTATTCTGGGATATGTGCAGAATAGATGTGTGCTTGTGACGGGAGGAGGCGGCTCTATCGGCAGTGAGCTTTGCCGCCAGATAGCGGCGCATAAGCCGTCACGTCTGATTATTGTGGATATTTATGAAAACAATGCTTATGATATACAACAGGAGTTAAAATATAAATTCCCGGAGCTTGATATGGTGGTGCTGATTGCGTCCGTGCGGAACACGAACCGTATGAATGCCATTTTTGAGGAATACAGACCGGATATTGTTTACCATGCGGCTGCACATAAGCATGTACCTCTTATGGAGGACAGCCCGAATGAAGCGATTAAGAACAATGTCATGGGGACATGGAAAACGGCACAGGCGGCCGCTGATTACGGGGCGAAAAAATTTGTGCTGATATCCACGGACAAAGCAGTCAATCCAACCAATATCATGGGAGCGTCCAAACGCATCTGCGAAATGATTATTCAGGTTTTCAACAAGCATTATAGTACAGAATTTGTTGCGGTTAGGTTTGGCAATGTGCTGGGTAGCAATGGCAGCGTGATTCCCCTGTTCAAACGTCAGATAGAGATGGGAGGGCCGGTCACGGTGACGCATCCTGACATTATTCGCTATTTTATGACAATCCCGGAAGCGGTTTCCTTGGTTTTGCAGGCAGGCGCCTATGCAAAAGGGGGAGAAATTTTTGTTTTGGATATGGGCGCACCGGTCAGGATACTGGATCTGGCAAAGAACCTGATTCGCTTGTCGGGATACAAGGTAGATGAGGATATTAAGATTGCATTCACGGGGCTGCGCCCGGGTGAAAAATTGTATGAGGAACTATTGATGGATGAGGAAGGTCTCCAAGAAACGGAGAACAATCTGATTCACATTGGCAGACCGATTGAGTTTGACGAAGAACTGTTTTTTGAGCGGCTGGAGGATTTAGACAGGGCAACAAAATCGGAATGCGCGGATATAAAGAACATGATTAAGGAAATTGTGCCGACTTATATTCCAAGAGAGGACTGAGATATGGTTTATCAGAGCGTAAAGCGCGGAGTTGATTTTTTGTCTGCCCTGCTGGCAATTATTATTCTTTCACCGGTGTTTTTGTTTTTTGCGGCAGCTATAAAGCTGGAATCTGCAGGACCGGTATTTTTTAAGCAAAAGAGAATCGGCATCCATAAAAAATATTTTATGATATATAAGTTCAGAACCATGCGGACGGACACGCCAAAAGATGTGCCTACGCATCTTTTGGAAAACCCGGAACAGTATATTACAAAGCTGGGACACTTTCTGAGGAAGACCAGTCTGGATGAACTGCCGCAGTTAATCAATATATTAAAGGGCGATATGGCGGTTGTGGGTCCGAGACCTGCTCTTTGGAATCAGGACGACCTGATTGCGGAGAGGGACAAGTACGGGGCAAATGACGTTTTGCCGGGGCTTACCGGCTGGGCGCAGATTAATGGAAGAGATGAATTGGAAATTCCGATAAAAGCGAAGCTGGACGGTGAATATGTCCGGAAAATGAGTTTTTTCTTTGATTTAAGATGTCTGTTCGGAACACTGTTTTGTGTTCTGAAAAGCGACGGCGTTGTAGAAGGCGGTACGGGCAGCCTGAAAAAAGAAAAGGCAGAGGGAAAAGCGGAAAAGAAATGAAAAAAATATTAATCACAGGGAAGGGAAGCTATATCGGAACCAGTGTGGAAAACTGGTTGTTGAAGACTCCCGGGGCATATCAGGTGGATACCGTTGACATGAAGGATGATAACTGGAAAGCCGTATCTTTTTCTGGATATGATGTTGTGTTTCATGTGGCGGGAATTGCCCATGTTTCGGCGGACCCTAAAATGAAGGAGCTTTATTTTTCGGTAAACAGGGANNTGGCAATTGAAACTGCNAAAAAAGCAAGAGCAGAAGGTGTGAAACAATTTATCTTCATGAGNAGCATCATTGTGTATGGCAACAGCGCGAGAGTGGGAAAAGAAAAATGGATTTCCTTCGACACGAAAGAGCAGCCGGCGGATTTTTACGGACAGAGCAAGCTTGAGGCAGAGCGGGGGATGCTTCCGCTGGCAAACGAAAGCTTTCAGGTGGCCGTTATCCGGCCGCCCATGATATATGGAAAGGGCTCCAAAGGCAACTACAGGCGGCTTTCTTCGCTGGCCCGTAAGGCGCCGATATTCCCTAATATAAAAAATTGCAGGAGTATGCTGCACATTGATAATCTCTGCGAATTTGTAAGACTCTTGATTGAGCATGAAGGCAGCGGNATTTTTTATCCNCAGAACAGGGAATACGTTGCGACCGGCGAGATGGTNANGGTGATNGCNGCCTGCCANAATAAGAAGCTGCACTTAACCGGAATTTTNAATCCTGCAATACGTGTATGCGGCAGATTTGCGGGAATCATTAACAAGGTGTTTGGAAACATGGCATACGAAAAGGAAATGTCAAAATATTGGGAGNATCAGTATTGTGTGGTTGACTTTGAGGAATCCATCAGACGGACAGAAGGATAACTATGGAAAATAAGGATAAAGGCACGGTAGTGTTGATTGGGAACCATTATATCGTGATATACAACTTCCGGAAGGAACTGATTCAAAGGCTGGTACGGGAGAATTACAGGGTAGTGGTACTGATGCCCTGCACGGAGGAAACGGAAAAAATNAGGGAATTGGGATGTGAACTGATTGATGTTCCGGTTGACCGGCGAGGCGTGAATCCCTTTAAAGACGGAAAACTGCTGCTGCGGTATAAGAAAATTTTAAAAGAGATAAAGCCTCTGTGTGTGCTGACTTATACAATAAAACCCAATATATATGGGGGAATGGCGTGCCGCTTGCTCGGGATTCCCTATGTNTGCACCATAACGGGTCTGGGAAAAGGAATTGAAGAAGGCGGAGTCATCCGGGCGGTTTTGATGGGAATGTATAAAATCGCCTTGAAAAAAGTGAGAAAAGTATTCTTTCAGAATGATGATAATAAAAGTTTGTTTGCCGGTAAAAATATCGGCGGAAAGAGATATGCGCTGGTGAAGGGCTCGGGGGTTAATCTGGATACCTACGCCCTAAAACCCTTTCCGGCAGAAACAGAACCCATCCGGTTTGCGTTTGTGGCGCGGATTGCCANNATNAAGGGAGTCGATGTGTTCCTTGAAATGGCAGAATATATAAAGAAGAAATATCCCGATGTTGAATTTCATATGCTGGGCTTTTGGGAGGAGGATTATAAGGAGCGAATCCTGCAGTTGCATGAGAAGGGAATTATCTGTTATCATGGCATGCAGTCCGATGTGGTGAGCTACNTNGANAAATGNCAGTGTCTNGTGCATCCGTCCCAGTCGGAAGGGATGTCCAATGCCTGCCTNGAAGCCGCCGCAACAGGGAGGGCCATTATAGCATCNGANATTCCGGGATGCAGGGAATGNNTAGAGGAAGGTGTTACNGGATATTTGCATAAANTGGACGATTGCAGCGACTTAATAGAAAAAATTGAAAAATTTATTTCACTGCCTTATAATGAGAGAAAACNCATGGGAGAAAAGGGAAGAAGGAAGATGGAANAGGAATTTTCCAGAGAGAACGTNATAGATGCTTACATGGANGAAATATCCGTCATAAAATAAACNAAAAGGTGGAGANAAGAGATGAACTTATGTGAAAAGCTNTTAANCGGAACAGAAAAACTGTCNTTAGTAGGGCTTGGCTACGTGGGGATGCCCATTGCGGTTGCCTTTGCCAGAAAAATCAAGGTAATCGGCTTTGATTTAAATGAAAAGAAAATCGGGCTTTANAAGAGCGGCATTGACCCGACGAAGGAAGTCGGGGACGANNTNATNAAGAATACNACGGTNGAATTTACCGCNGACCCTTCNCNTTTAAGAGAGGCGAAGTTCCATATTGTGGCGGTGCCGACTCCCGTAAATGATGACCATACGCCGGATTTGACGCCGGTGGAGGGCGCAAGCCGGATTCTGGGACAGAATCTGACCAAAGGCTCCATCGTGGTATTTGAGTCCACCGTGTATCCCGGCGTGACGGAGGATATCTGTGTTCCGATTCTGGAGAAGGAGTCGGGATTAAAGTGCGGCGTGGACTTTAAGATTGGCTATTCCCCTGAGAGAATCAACCCGGGGGACAAGGTACATCGACTGGAAACCATCACAAAGATTGTGTCCGGCATGGATGAGGAGACACTTGACGAGGTTGCAAAGGTGTACGAGCTGGTGGTGGAGGCAGGCGTTTACCGCGCCGATTCCATCAAGGTGGCGGAGGCTGCAAAGGTAATTGAGAACAGCCAGAGAGACATCAACATTGCGTTTATGAACGAGTTGTCCATTATTTTCAACCGAATGGGCATTGATACAAAGTCCGTATTGGAAGCAGCGGGGACAAAGTGGAACTTCCTGAAATTTTACCCGGGTCTTGTAGGCGGACACTGCATCGGTGTTGACCCATACTATCTGACCTACAAGGCGGAGCAGCTCGGATACCATTCTCAGATTATTTTGTCCGGCAGGCGCATCAACGACGATATGGGAAAATATGTGGCGGAAAGCCTTGTGAAGAACCTGATTAAATCCGATATTGCGGTGAAAAACGCACGCGTGGCGATTCTCGGCTTTACCTTCAAGGAGAACTGCCCTGACACCAGAAATACAAAGGTTATCGATATCTACAAAGAACTAAAGGAATATGGCATCACATCGCTTGTGGTGGACCCTGCTGCAGATGCGGAGGAGGCAAAACAGCTCTATGGCATTACCTTTGGCAGCATGGAGGACGTAAAGGATATGGACGCCGTAATTGTCGCAGTGGCACACAATGAGTTCCTGAAATTAAACAGGGAAAGCATAGAGGCGTTTTATAACCGGAATCACAAGCAGAAGGTGCTGATGGATTTGAAGGGGCTGTTTGACAGGAAGGAATATGCAGACGAGGCGTTCTGTTACTGGAGATTATAAATGAATAAAAACAGTGAAAAAGTCAGTATTTGTATTCCCACATACAATAACGCAGATGTAATTGGTGCGACGCTTGAAGGAATTCTGCATCAGACATATCAAAACTTAGAAGTGGTTATTGTAGATGATGCGTCTACAGATGATACGATACAAGTGATAGAGAGGTACAAAGATTCCCGAATAAAGTTATGGCAGAACGACAAGAATCTGGGAATGGCGGGAAACTGGAATCGTTGTGTGGAATTAGCATCTTCCAAATACATTAAGCTTGTGTGTGCCGATGATATTCTTGTGCCGGAATGTGTTGAAACAGAATTACGGGCAATGCTTTCGCAGAGAAAAGTGGTTATGACCATAAATGACAGTATTATGGTAAACAGTCAGAAAAAGAAACTGGGAGTTTTCGGGAGATATCCGAAAAAAGGGTTAATGGATGGGAGGAAACTTGCCAGAAAAGCTTTAATTGTAAATAACTATTTTGGTATGCCCTGCGCTGTTATGTTTCGCAAAGATATTTTCGAAAAAGTGGGAGGCTTTGACGACAGTTATAAATATATATTGGATTTTGACCTCTGGCTGTCAATGGCAGTTTACGGGATGGTTGATGTGCTCCCGCAAAAGCTGAACTATTTTATGATACGAAGAGATTCCAATACGGGTAAGGTACTGAGCGGTGAGCAGAAGGCTTATTATGATGAACATGTTTTCCTGTTAAACAAGCATGCTGCAAGATTAAAGCTTACCACATTTAATGTCTGGTTCAGTAAATTGTCAAGAAAAGCAAGAACGATGGGATATGGTCTATGGATGAAGTGCATGCTGAGGAAGGGATAGGAGGCTGCGATGGACAATGTTGCAGTATTGATACCGTGCTATAATGAAGAGCAGACAATAAGAAAAGTGGTTGAGGACGCAAAAAAGGTATTGCCGGAAGCGGTCATTTATGTGTATGACAATAATTCTTCGGATGCAACAGCACAAATTGCGGCTGAGGCAGGAGCCGTCGTCAGATATGAAAGTCTGCAGGGCAAGGGAAATGTTATTCGCAGCATGTTTCGCGATATAGATGCCCATTGCTATGTCATGGTGGATGGGGACGATACTTATCCTATGGAGCAGGCAAGAGAAATGGTGGATGCAGTTCTGCTGCACAATGTTGATATGGTGATAGGGGACAGGCTGTCTTCCACATATTTTCAAGAGAATAAGAGACCGTTCCATAATATGGGAAATACACTGGTAAGAAGTACCATAAACAGATTGTTCGGAAGCAACATACAGGATATTATGACGGGTTACAGAGCTTTCAGCTACAGTTTTGTAAAAACATTTCCGGTGTTGTCAAAAGGCTTTGAGATTGAGA
Organism: Lachnospiraceae bacterium; assembly: GCA_014804445.1. Classification (GTDB taxonomy): domain Bacteria; phylum Bacillota; class Clostridia; order Lachnospirales; family Lachnospiraceae; genus Acetatifactor. The sequence goes on from JAAUZU010000008.1 coordinate 95,217, forward strand.
CAGAAATGACAATACACGCAGTTTACAACAATATGCATCTGAAAAATGTTGTAGTAGATTACAGGGACCGGCCGGAAGGAAGTGTTTCAAAGCTGAACACGTACATGGATGGTATGAGGGTACTTAAGACCATTATAAAATTATATAAAAATTATAAACCGCTTGGTTTTTTTTCTCTGTTGGCAGCTTTGCTGACAATCGTTGCGACAGCTATGTTTATTCCGGTCTTTGTAAGCTTTTTACGCATTGGCTTGGTCAATCATTTTCCGACACTGATTGTATGTGGATTTGTGGAACTGGCTGCTGTACAGGCCTTTTTTGCAGGAATGATTTTGTCGGATATGGCGCAAAAGAACAGGCGGGATTTTGAATTCAGGCTCATGCAGGTTGCGGCACAGGAGAGGAACAGCAGAAGAGAGGACATGAAGCGGTTATGAAAAAAAGAGAAACCGGCATAAATTTGATAATATTATTGGCAAATCTCTTCTTTTATCTGGTTTTCTTTATAGCAGATGGCGTTAAGCTGGCGGTGGATTCCCAAAGTTATATTATGGGAGCTTATAGCCGGGAGCCATTATACCCTGTATTGTTATGGCTGTTCAGAATTGTGTTTGGGGAGAACAGATACTTTTTCTGGGTGGTTTTGGTACAGTGTCTGCTTGCAGGGGTTGCTGCATGGCGGTTTACTACCGTTTTGAGAAAAAAGCTGGAACTTACCTGGTTTCCCCTTTTGGTTGTAATCGGCCTGCAGTTTGCAGTGATTGTAATGCTTCGTTTTGTAGCGAACAGAGGCTCTACTTATTGTAACTCTATATGTTCCGAGGGCATTGCCATTCCGCTGTTTACACTGTTCATTTCAGAACTTTTGTTGTTTGTATGGGAAAAGAAAGAGAGGAATCTGCTGCTGACTATGTTGTATGCAGTCGCTTTGCTTTCTACCAGAAAACAAATGTATATTGTGCTAGCTATCATGGGGATTGTATATGTCAGCATGTTTGCGGCACGCAGAATGAATGTAAAAAAATGTATGCTGGCTATTGCGACAGTAGCGGGAGCGTTGTTTTTGGCGGTTGGGGCGGATATGCTTTATAATTTAGTGCATAGAGGAGAAGCCATGCGCCATACAACGGATTCATCGGCTTTGGTGATTTCTACTCTCTATAGTTCAGAATTAGAAGATGCAGATTATTTTGCAGATGCCGATATGAAGAACTTATTTATTACCATCATGACGGGGATTGAAGAGGGAGAGTATAGTTATCAGTATGCGCAGTCGGGCTGGATGCAGCTATACAATCATTATTCGGACCATTATGATAATATTGCCTTTGACATAGTAAATCCCGCTTTTTATGCATATATAGACAGCAGTGGAATCTATTCGGATAATGAAAGGGAAAAGTGTTTCACACAACTGAATCATGAAGTATTAAAGACGCTGCTGCCGGTGAACTGGGGACAAATGGCAAAGGTGACCATGGCAAATATTCTGACCGGTTTTTGTAACACGGTGAGTAAGCCGCATAGATTTTTAAATTGGTACAATGCATTGTTCTATGTACTGTACATTATAATGCTGGTGAGACTGGTGATAAAAAAACAAAACAGCAGCCTTTTCTGGTGCGCCTTTGTTGTATTGATCGCAACTGTTGTGAATGCCGGAGCGGTGGGAGTTATGATTTTTGCGCAGTCGAGATACATGATTTATAATATGCCCTTAATATATGTGGTCCTTTTTCTAATGCTGTATTTTTATACGAAAGAATTCTTGATGAAGAGAAAAATGCCGGATAAGACGGGTGGAATGAAAGAGGAATAAGGAGTCGGAATGCAATTTTACTCATATATATTTATATTACTGTTTCTGCCAGTTTGTATAAGCGGTTATTTTTTGTTGGGTAAGGCGGAAAAATATGAAGCTTCAAAGATATGGCTGATAGCCATGTCGTTTTGGTTTTATGCGTATCTTCATGTGACATATCTGATATTGCTGGGTGGCAGTATCTTGGTAAATTATGGAATTATTGATTGGATGCGGAAACAAAAAAAGATTGTATATAAAAAATTGCTTCTGGTATCAAGTCTCACAGTCAATCTGGGAGTGCTGTTTCTCTTTAAATATTATAATTTTTTCGTAGATAACCTCAATTCTTTGTTTAAGAGCAGAATATCTTCATTGACATTATTGCTGCCGTTAGGTCTTAGTTTTATTGTTTTTCAGCAGATATCCTTTTCCATTGACTGCTACAGAAATGCTGCTTTACAGTACAGCTTTACCGATTATGCGCTCTATATTACGTTTTTTCCGAAAATTGCGTCGGGACCAATCATCGCATTTGAGGAACTGCTTGTGCAGCTTCAGGATACGGAAAGAAAAAGAATCAATTTTGAAAACATGTCCAAGGGCTTTTATCAGGCTGCCATGGGATTGGCAAAAAAAGTTCTGATAGCGGATACGCTGGCGCAGCTTGTGACAGTCGGCGTTTCTGATGTAAGAAAGCTACATACCTTCAGTGCGCTGTTGGTTATGCTGTTCTATTCTTTGCAGCTCTATTATGACTTCAGCGGCTATAGTGATATGGCAATCGGTGTGGCGCGTATGCTGAACATAGAATTGCCCGTTAATTTCGATTCACCCTATAAAGCACGTTCTGTCACGGAGTTTTGGAAAAGATGGCATATTACGCTGACACAGTTTTTCACAAAGTATGTTTATATTCCGCTGGGAGGAAATCGTAAGGGTATAAAAAGAACATGCATTAACGTTATGATTGTGTTTTTCCTGAGTGGATTGTGGCATGGTGCAAACTGGACGTTTATTGTGTGGGGCTGTCTGCACGGGGTGTTTATGGTTTTGGAAAGGCTTACCGGAAGGAAAATAGAAAAGGTCCCTGTGCTGGGATGGCTGTTTACTTTTTTGTTTGCAAATGCGGCATGGGTTATTTTCAGGTCGGACTCTCTTTCAGAAGCACTCCTGTTTTTGAGCAGAATCTTCCATATGGGAAATGGGATGGTTGAATCCGGTCTCGTGCAGGTGATGAATGAAATTGTCGAAATCAGGCTGCTTTGCAGGTTTGGGCTTCAAGGTATTGTAGACAGAATACCATGTCTGCCGTTGGTTTTGTTTGCGGTGCTGCTCCTTGTGTTTACGTTGACGGTGAAAAACACACAGGAAAGAGTGAAACAGTTTTGCTTTAGCAGAAAGCAGATGGCGGTCACTGTGTTACTGCTTTTTTGGAGTATCATATCTTTTTCCGGCGTAAGCGTATTTTTATATTCCAATTTTTGAGGTGAGTTAACGGATTATGAAAGAAAAACAGTGGTTTTTCAAGACAATAGCATATTTGGCAGTCTGTCTGGCGGCGTTTGCGCTTGTGATGATTGTAGTTGACCCTTATTTTCACTTTCATGCACCAATAAAAGGGATTCCTTACCGGCTGTATGAGGAACGTTATATCAATGATGGGATTGTCCGCCATTTTGAGTATAATGCGATTATTACGGGGACTTCCATGACACAGAATTTTAAGACGTCAGAATTTGAAGAATTGTTTGATTGCAGTGCGGTAAAGCTTCCGTTTGCAGGAGGCGGTTATCGGGAAATAGCGCAAAACCTGCAGAGAGCGTTCAAATATAATGATCATATAGAAAAGGTATTATGGGGATTGGACGGTGCACTGCTTATAAAGGAGCCGGATTATATGGGATATGAGGAATATCCCACATATCTGTATGATGATTTTTGGTGGAACGATGTAAACTATGTTTTAAACAAGGCAATTATGTATCATGGCACGTTTAATAATATCTCCATGCTGCTGAAGGGTGAAACCTCAACAACTTTTGATGCATATTCTGCTTGGGAAGGACGGACAGGTTTTGAAGCGGTCATTGCCGGTCATGGCATAAGAGAGATGGAAGACGAGGATAGGGGATTAAGCGCGGAACAAAGAAAGATGGTGGAAGACAATATTGAAGAAAATTTATGTCCGGTTATTGAGCAGAATCCGGATACCACCTTTTATTTGTTTTTTACACCCTATAGCATTGTACGCTGGGATTTGTGGGGAAGGGAAGGCAGTATATCCGCACAGATAGAGGCGGAGAGTATCGCGGCGCAGCGTTTACTGCAATATCCAAATGTAGAATTATATTGTTTTTATGAAAATATGGAATTAGTGAGCGATTTAGATCATTATAAGGATCCCCTGCATTATACCGCGGCAATCAATTCTCAAATACTGGAGTGGATAAAAGCAGGAGAGTATCGTCTTACGTCAGAAAACAATGCGGCACATGCAGAAGCAGAAAAAGAGATATACCTGCATTATGACTATAAAAGCATACATTGAAATCTTTGCTGCTATACCGTATAATAAAACAAAGTGTGTTGTAAAGAAAAGAGGGAGACTATGGGCTATAAAGATTTGAAATTTGAAGCGGACAGTGTTTTCTTAGTGACGGGCGGTGCCGGTTTTATCGGCTCCAACTTGTGTGAAGCGCTGGTGGAGATGGGCTATACGGTGCGTTGTCTGGACAACCTCTCCACAGGCAGCTACGACAATATTGCGCATCTGGAGAAAAGCGGCAGATTTACTTTTATCAAAGGCGATATCCGTGATTTGGACACCTGCATGGAGGCATGCAGGGATGTGGATTATGTGCTCAATCAGGCTGCATGGGGCAGTGTGCCTCGCAGCATCGAGATGCCTCTTTTATATGAGGAAATCAATATTCGCGGTACCCTGAATATGATGGAGGCGGCGAGACAGAGCGGTGTGAAAAAATTTGTGTACGCGTCCAGTTCCTCCGTATACGGCGACCATCCGGTGCTGCCCAAGAAGGAGGGTGCGGAAGGAAAGCTTTTGTCTCCCTATGCGCTCACCAAGCGGGTTGACGAGGAGTACGGAAGGCTCTACAAGGTGCTTTACGGGCTGGACACCTACGGGCTCCGGTATTTCAATGTTTTTGGCAGACGGCAGAATCCCGAGGGCATGTATGCGGCGGTGATTCCGAAGTTTATTAAGCAGCTTTTGGCAGACGAAGCGCCCACCATCAACGGCGACGGCAGGCAGTCCCGCGATTTTACTTATATCGACAATGTAATCGAGGCAAATTTAAGAGCATGTTTGGCGTCCGAAGAAGCGGCAGGCGAGGCCTTTAACATCGGTGCAGGCGGCAGGGAATTTTTGATTGATATCTATTATGATTTGTGCAAGGCGCTGGGCAAGGAGATTGAGCCGAAATTCGGTCCCAGCCGCCCCGGCGATATCAGGGATTCCAATGCAGACATCAGCAAGGCCCGCGAGCTTTTAGGATACAATCCTGAATATGATTTCAAAGCAGGCATTACACTTGCAATCGACTGGTACAAGGCAAATCTGTAGTTGCCGGCTTTGCAATTACCTATCAGGTATAGACATGAAAGGACGTTACAGATGAAATATCAGCTTGTTGTGTTTGGCGTAAAGGATACCACCGAGAGGATTGTGGAATTTATCCAGACAAAGATACGCAAGGTGGATTTGGTGGTGACCATCAGCGGAGCGGTGCTTCAAAAAAATCAGGTTTCGGGTTTTAAGGGGCTTTCGTTTCTCACGGAAAAATACGGGATTCCGGTACAGGAAGTGGACAGCTATGCGTTAAAGGACGAGGCAACGCAGGCCTTTTTTGCAGAAAACGAGTTTGACATCGGCATTTCCATGGGCTGGCAAAGGCTGATACCCGCTGCAGTGCTGGACAGGTTTTGTTACGGTGTCTTCGGCTTTCATGGAAACTGCGCATACCTACCCTATGGCAGAGGACGCTCACCGTTGAACTGGTCCATTATAAACGGGGATACCCGCTTTAACCTGAATCTCTTTCAGTACGATGAAAAAGCGGACAGTCCCAATATTTTTGCCAGTGAGATGTGCGCCATCACGCAGCACGACACGGTCAGGAGTATGCAGTATAAAAATATCATCTGTTCCCAGAACCTGATTCGCAGGCTGCTTGCGGCGTATGAGGACGGCAATATCAAAATCAACAGGGACTCAAAGGATTTTGACTCGTGGTATGAGAAGCGCACAGCAGCCGACGGCAAAATAGATTTTCACGGCAAGACGCGTGATATTTACAATCTGATACGCGGTGTGACGGCGCCTTTTCCGGGTGCTTTCGCTTATGTGGGAGAAGAAAAGGTACTGGTATGGGATGCGGTGCCTTTTGACGAAATGCTGGATTTTAGAACTTACCGGCCCGGGGAAGTGATAGAAGTGTTTGACAATCAGCCCATTGTGCGGACGGTGGATGGCTCGCTGCTGATTCGGCGGTACGAGGCGGCGGTTCCACTGAAGGCGGGAGACATTCTGGAATAGAGGTATTTGGATGCAGATTGCAATTCGTTTAGACGACATTACGCCGGACATGGACTGGGAGCGTTTTCTTGCTTTTAAGGAAATACTGGACGGGTGCGGTATAAAGCCCTTAATCGGTGTGGTTCCAGACAACAGGGATGAAAACCTGCACAGGGCAAAGGCGGCGGACGGCTTCTGGGAGTATATCAAGGAGCTTCAGGAGAATGGCTGGTGTGTCGCCCTGCACGGCTACAGGCATATTTATACGACAAAAAAGGGAGGACTGTTCCCTTTAAACCGCTTTTCAGAGTTTGCCGGAGTGCCTTTTGACAGGCAGAAGGAAATGCTCTCTGGGGCGGCGGAAATATTGGAAAAGAATGGCATCAGAACGGATATTTTTATGGCGCCGGCACATTCCTATGACAGGAATACACTGAAAGCGCTGAAAGAGCTGGGCTACTGTAACATGACGGACGGCTTTGGCAGTTGTCCTTACCGGTGGCAGGGCATGACCTTCTATCCGATTTCTTTTCTGCTCAGCAGGAGCTTAAAAAAGAAATCGGGCGTTACCACGATGGTGGTACATACAAATGAAATAGACGATGCAGGGATGGAGCGGATGCGGAGGCTGTTGGCAGAGCAGCAGGATCATTTGATTTCCTATAGCGATTTTCTTGCCATGGCGAGCAGGAAAAAAGGAGTCTGCGGTCATTTATGGGAGTATATGCTGGCAACGGCGAAGAGGGTGCTGGTAAAACTGAAACAGGAAAGGCATGGGTAGCAGAATGGAAGAGCCTATCAGAATTCTCCATGTTCTCGGAGGACTCAGTCTGGGTGGGGCGGAAAGCCGCACTATGGATTTATACCGCAGTACGGACAGACAGAAAATGCAGTTTGATTTTCTGGTACATTCCTCGGAAAAAGAGCATTTTGACGAAGAAATAGAGGCGTTGGGGGGACGGATTTACCGTGTCCCCCGTTTTAAGGTATATAATTGGTTTTCTTACAAAAGAGCGCTGAAGCGCTTTTTTGCGCAGCACCATGAATTTCGGGCGGTACACGGACATATGACGAGTACCGCCGCGATCTATCTGCCGATAGCGAAAAAGGCGGGGATTCCGATTGTTATCGGGCATGCCAGAAGCGCGGGCGTAGCAGGCGGACTCAAAGGGCTTTTGACAAAGTGGCTGCGCCGTCCTTTAAAACACAGAGCGGATTACTGCCTTGCCTGCTCTAAAGAAGCAGGAGAAGCAGTGTATGGAAAAAAATGGGTGGACGCGGGAAGAGTGGAAGTGGTTCCCAATGCCGTGGACGCTGCCAAATATGCATACGACGAAAATGTCAGAAATGAGATGAGAAGGGAACTCGGTCTTTCGGACAAGCTTGTTATCGGGCATGTAGGAAGTTTCAGAGAGGCAAAAAACCATGTCTTTCTGATTCAAATATTTGCGGAAATTTACAAGAAAAGAAAAGACGCAGTGCTGCTTTTGCTTGGCGATGGCGCGCTGAGAGAGACGATAGAAAAACAGGTTTCGGAGGCGGGGCTGACACAGGCGGTCCGCTTTTTGGGCAATCAGGCAAAGGTAAGCCCCTATTATCAGGCGATGGATTATCTGGTGTTTCCTTCCTTATATGAAGGATTGCCCGGAACGGTGATTGAAGCGCAGGCGGCAGGACTTCGCGTTTTGGTGTCGGACGAAGTGACAAAGGAAGCCGGTGTTACGGAGCTTGCAGAGTTTTTCAGCTTACATAGGGCGGCTTCGGAATGGGCGGCACATGTGGTAGAAAACTGCGAATACGAAAGAAAAAGCAGACTGTCGGATATTCAAAAGGCAGGCTTTGATATCAGTGCGCAGGTGGCGCGGTACGAGGAGATTTACAGAAAAAATGTGCTGTTGATGGTGCCCATGCTGCATCAGGGCGGTTTTGAGCGCATCTGCGTGCAGACGGCAAAGCTTTTGGCAGACAAATACAACATCAGCATTGCCATTTTCAGCTCGGAGGATATGTTCTATGATGTGGGTGATATCCCGCTGATTGATTTAAATCTGGGAAGCAGGCCAAGCTTTGTGGGAAAGCTGCTTAATATTCTGCGGCGCATCAGGGCGGTCAAGAAAGTAAAAAAAGAAAAGAATATCCATGTGACCTACAGTTTTGGACTTACGGCAAATCTGATAAATGTCTTGGCGAGGGCACAGGATAACGTATGGATTGGTATCAGGGGCTATGGCGATTTGGAGGCAAAGCGGGTGATGAAACTGACCTGCAGGCGGGCGGACAAGGTAATCTGCTGTGCGAAGGAAATGGCGGATGACGTGGAAAAGCTTTATAGCTCGAAATCAGTGGAATGTCTCTACAATCCCTGTGATACGGAGAAGCTGGTAGCGCTTTCCGAAGAACAGCCGGATGCCGCGCATTGCGCATTTCTTTCCGAAAAGCAGCCCTTGCTTGTGTCCATGAGCAGGGTGGATGATGTGAAGGGCTTCTGGCATCAGATAAAAGCATTTGCCTTGATAAAGAAGGAAATTCCGGGAGCGGGACTGATGATTATCGGGGATGGGGATTTCTCTGAATATGAAAAGCTGGCGGAGGAACTTCAGGTGCGTGACAGCGTGCTCTTTACGGGTGTGCAGAAAAATCCATTCTGCTATCTCAAGCGGGCTTCCCTGTATCTGATGACTTCTGAGACAGAAGGGTTTCCCAACGCCATGCTGGAGGCGATGGCGGTCGGCGTGCCGGCGCTGTCGGTCAACTGCAAAACCGGTCCTGCAGAAATACTGCTCTCCGATTATAGGGAAGCAGATAATCAGCATGAAGTATATTATGGGGCATATGGATATCTTCTGCCGATTATGAATCCAAATAAGAATTTGGTTGCTGCTATCGTAGAGGAAGAAGAAAGGATATTGGCGAAGGAAGCTGTCCGGCTGCTGTACAGGCCGGAGGAATTGGAGCGAATGGGACAGGCGGCAATGGACAGGAGCAGATATTTTTCAACGGACAGTTATGTGTCACAGATTTGGCAGAAAATAGAGCACAGAAAATAGAGCAAGTTTGACTAAAAACGGCTATTGTGCTATATTGTTTGAAACAGTTGCCAGCTATTTTGGTAAGTACAGGGAGAAAATTCATGTTTTCATTTGAGGATTATCGGAAGATTATAGATATTATCAAATCAACCGGCAGGTACATGGGATATAAAGAGGCTTTGGGCAGCGACAAGTTTATTCTTATGCGCCATGATGTAGAATACAGTGTGGAGCGTGCTTATGCGCTTGCCAAAGTAGAAGAAAGCATGGATTTTACCTCTTCCTATTTTTTTCAGTGGACGAACAATTCCTACAATATTCTTTCCAGAAAAAATATGGAAATGGTCAAAGATATGCATGAAAGAGGGCATGTTATCGGTCTGCATTATGCTTTGAACGGCATGACGGACATGGAGCAGATTCGTAGGCAGATTGTAAAGGAAATGAATATTCTGGGTGAGATGTTCGGTTTCAAGGTAGATATTTTTTCTATACATAGACCGTCCAAGGATGTTTTGCGGGAGAACATCAAAATCCAGAGTATTCTGAATGCATATCAGGATGATTTCTTTACCTTTGCGGAAAATGTCACGGAGGACACGCCGGTGGCAGTAAAATATATGTCTGATGCCAATCACATATGGCGGTACGGCTATCCTGATGAAAAGAATATATGTGAAAATGACAAAGTGCAGATATTGACGCATCCTTTTGCATGGACTAAGAAGGGCGGCGATAATTTTGATAATTATAAGATGCTGGTAACGGAAAAGACAGAAGAATTGATACAAAGTATAGACAATGAATGTAAGGATTTTGGGGAATACAAGGAGTGGTTTTTGGAAAATGCAGTTCTGCATGAATAGACAGGCTTGTATACAATCAGTGAAGAAGTACGCCGAAAGGAGATTGTAATATGCTGATTTCTGTTATTGTGGCAGTATATAATATTGAAAAATATATTGCTCGTTGTATAGAGTCAATCCAGCGGCAAACCTATAGAGAACTGGAAATTATACTGGTGGATGATGGCTCGACAGACAAGTCTGGAGAAATCTGCGATGCTTATCAAAAAAAGGATGAAAGAATTAAGGTGATTCACAGAGAAAATGGCGGGTTAAGCGCTGCGCGAAATACAGGGATAGCAAATGCAGAAGGAAAGTACATTACATTTGTAGATGGAGATGACTGGATAGAGGCCTCTATGTATGAGAAGATGGAGGAGCAGGTCAGAAAAGAGGGAGCGGATTTAGTTGTATGCAGATACTATCGTATTTATAAGGACTTTCGCGTGGACGAATCAACGGACAAGATTACGGTGTTTGAGAAGCCTTTTTCGATGCTCGCCCAGTGCCTAAGGGAGGACGAGAAATTTTTAATTCAGCACGCGGCATGGAATAAGCTGTATAAGCGCGAATTGTTGGGGGAGGAAAGATTCCCGGAAGGAAAATGGTATGAGGATGTGGTTTTTTCTGCAAAGATATTGAGCAGGGTGCAGAGGGGGGTATATATTGACACTGCCCTTTATAACTATGTCTGTGAGCGGGAAGGCAGCATCATGAATGCAGGACTGACGGAGAGGTACTTTACGGATCTGCTGCCTGCCTATATAGAGAAGGAAAGTTATCTGGAATCACTTCCGGACTCGGAACCCCTGTGTTTACACAGGTATTTTTTGTATAAGAGATTATTAATTCTCTACAGGGATTTGTTTAAAAAGGAAAATAAGACTGTCCGCAGACATAAAAAAGATGTGGTGCGGATATTGCGGGAAAGGAAGAGTACCTTTCCGGAGGTATATGGGATGGAAATCGCTGCTAAAACAGAGAAAATAAAGATGCAGATGTTTATGATATCACCGTTTTTGTTCCGGATGTTTATGACAGTTAACGACGCATTGATTTTACCATACAGGTTAAAAAAAATGGAGAAGAAAAAATGTTGATGATACAGATGGCAGGGGGATTGGGAAATCAGATGTTTACCTATGCGCTATATAAGGCATTGCTGCATGAGGGGAAAAATGTCTGTATGGATGATTTTACCCATTATCAGGAAATCGGCAGGTATGACAATACGCTGGAAAAAATATTTCCTTTATCGTATGAAAGAGGCACCAGAGCAGAGTATAATGCCTTAACGGATTCGTCTTTGCTGCCGTGGCACCGTATCAGGAGAAAACTGTTTGGAAGAAGGCAGAAAGTATATGAAGAGAAATCTGCCATTGTTTTTGAACGGGAAGTTTTGGAGCAGGATGATGCCTGTCTGATAGGATATTGGCAGAGCGAGAGGTACTTTGAAAGTGTTAAGGAGGAGTTAAGTCAGGAGTTTACATTTGACTGGGAGCATTTCCCGCCGGAAGCACTGTGGTACAGGGAGCAGATGAGGAAAACAAATTCGGTCAGCCTGCATGTCAGGAGGGGGGACTATTTAAGTGATAAATTCGCCCCGATATACGGCGGTATTTGTACGGATGCGTATTATCGCGGCGCTGAGGAATATTTGCAGAAAAAGTACGGAGACTGTGTGTTTTATCTTTTTACAAATGATATAGAATGGGGAAAAGAAGCAGCAGGAGAAAACAGGGTGCTTGTGGACTGTGCCGGTTCCGATAATGCGTATGTTGACATGGCGCTTATGAGCTGCTGCAAACATCATATTATTGCAAACAGCAGCTTTAGCTGGTGGGGAGCGTGGCTGAACCCCAATCCGAATAAAACCGTGATAGCGCCTGCAAAATGGCTGAATACCTCCGAAGGAGAGGATATTTACCATGGGTTATGTACAGTCAGGATTGATGAAAAAGGAAAGGTAGTCAGGGAGAAGATATGAAAGCAGCGATTCTTTATATTGCAACCGGAAAGTATACGGTGTTCTGGAAGGAATTTTATGAAAGCTTTGAAAAAAATTTCCTGCCGGAATTAAGGAAGACCTATTTTGTGTTTACAGATGCGAAAAATCTGCCCTTTTCAGACAGAGAAAATGTCTATATTATTCCGCAGAAGAATTTGGGCTGGCCGGATAATACCTTACAGCGTTTTTCCCTTTTTTGCAGAGAAGAAGAAAGGTGGAGAGACTATGAGTACACCTTTTTTATCAATGCTAATTTCTTATGTGTAAAGACGGTATCGGCGGAGGAATTTCTGCCGGTGCGGGAAAATTTACTGGTGGCGGAACATGCCAGCGGGCATGGCAAGAACCCGGACGATATGACCTATGACAGAAATCCGAAAAGCAAGGCATACATTCCTTTCGGAGAGGGAAGATATTATGTCATGGGAGGTTTAAACGGCGGTAAAACGAATGCTTATATGGACATGGTCCACAAGTTGAAGGAAAATGTGGATGAGGATACAAGAAACAGTGTGATTGCGACGTGGCATGATGAGTCTCATTTAAACCGCTTTATCATAGGCAGGGAAGATGTTAAGGTGCTGCCGCCATGTTATGGGTATCCGGAAGGGTGGGAGCTGCCTTATGAGCCAACGATGCTTATCAGAGATAAAAGTAAGTATTTTGATGTAGAAGCAGTAAAAGCGGGAAGTTTAGGGAACAGGATTAAGCTGTGTCTATTGAGAATAAAAAGTAAGATTGCAATCAGGAAAAGAATAAGAACCATTGCAAATTGGTTCAGAAAAGGAGAATGAGGGTGCCGTATATCAGTGTAATTGTACCTGTGTATAATGCAGAAAAGTCCATAGAGAAATGTGTTTCCAGTATTGTAAAACAGAACTTTGCAGATATGGAAATTCTGCTGATAGACGATGGCTCTCAGGATGCGAGCGGTATGCTTTGCGACAAACTGGCGGAGGCAGACGGACGCGTCCGTGTCGTGCATAAAGAGAATCAAGGAGTCTCTGCGGCGAGAAATTCCGGAATGGACTTCGCCTCCGGAAAATATATTCTGTTTGTGGACAGTGATGACTATCTGCCGGAATTTTATGTAGAAGAACTGGTAAAGGCGCAGGAAGAGTTTGGCGAGACTGCTTTCTGCTGGACAGCACCGCAAATTGTCAGCGAAAACGGTAGTGTGAAAGAAGAAAGGCTGTCCTATTCGGAGGAGATACGCGCTGTAGCCGGTAGAAGAGATGTCTTAAAATTTTCTGCCAGAGGCCTGTTGAATGCCCCATGGAACAAATTGTATCATATGGACATCATCAAAGAGCAGCATTTGCGTATGAAAGAAGAAATTAGCATTGCAGAGGATTTGTTGTTTAATCTGCAATATCTGGATGCGGCAGGAGAATGTCGGATAGTGATTTTAAACAAGGTGCCGTATTATTATGTGCGGAACGGGCAGGTTTCTCTGGATAACGGCTATAAGAAAAATTTTTATGCGATTCACAAAGAAATCCTTGGCATTTTATGGAATCATTGTGAGAAATGGCAGGTGCCCGAGGAGGATATCCCCTTATTCTATAAGCGGTATTGGGAGTATATGCAGAATGCATTTGCGAATTTGGAGGTAAGAAACTGCCCCTTAAGCGGCTTTGCAAAATTTGCGGAAAAGAGCAGGATAACTGCCGACAGGCATTTTCAAAAAAGCATCGCACAGAAAAAGGGAACTATGGGGCGGGGCACTTATCTGATGTGGAAAAGCAGGATATATTTGTTTGTATGGCTGTATGAGAAAATCAGATAATTTGACTATCCATAGTGACTATGCTATATTTAGGGATAAGATAAGAATAGAAATGTTGAGGATTTGATATGAAGAAGCAGCTTTTTGTCAGTGTCATTGTGCCGGCTTACAATATTGAAGACTATATTGGGGAGTGTATTGAAAGTATCATAGCGCAAACGTATTGTGATTGGGAATTGATTTTGGTGGATGACGGTGCCACAGACCGCACGGGCGAAATTTGTGATGAATATGCGAAAAAAGACGATAGAATCAGAGTGCTTCATAAGGAAAACGGCGGACTTGTCAGCGCTCGCAAAAGCGGTTTGAAGGAAGCGACGGGAGAGTATATCTTTTACGTGGATGGTGATGATTGGATTACGCCGGATGCATTGGATGTTTTGTGTACGTGTGCAAAAGAGGAAAGTGCGGATATTGTAATTGCAGATTATATACATGTGCAAGCGGATGAGAAAAGGTTAATATCTCAAGAACTTAGAGCAGGTTTATATACGAAAGAGGATTTGTATAAGGAATTTTATCCCCAAATGCTATGTACAGGTGAATATTATGTTTTCGGTATTTATCCGGCATTGGATGTAAAAATTATAAAAAGAAATATTTTGGTGAATCATCAAAATGCAGTGGACGACAGAATTCGGTTAGGTGAAGATGCGGCTTGTAGTTATGGATGTTATTTAGATGCAGAAAGGGTTTTTTATTTAAAAGGAAAATATGTTCATTATTATAGGATGAGACATACATCTATATCACATGCCATTAAGAAATCTTTATATACGAAGGAAATAGAGATATTAATTAATCATTTGCGTACTCGGTTTTGGGAATATTCGGAGAAGATTGATGTATTGGGGGTGTTAGAACCCCAATTGCGGATGTATACCTGTTATATGGTTGATAATATGTTGACAGCGTATATTGGTTTTTGGAATTTGTTTTTCGGAAAAGAGTTGAAAGCAGCCTTGTTGTATATCCGAGAGAGTGAAATGGGGCAGAAAATGTTACAGCAGTGCAGTACAGTACGGACATCTTCCAGAACCAAACGGTTACTGAAGGTTATCGAAAATCCAAATATGATATCAAAGTTGGATTTCCTCCTTTTCCGGTTGTACGAAAGGTGCAGACGATAGAGATAAGGCAGAGAAAGTGGAGAGAATCATGAAGATTTTAGCAGTGGGAGCACACTTGGATGACATAGAGATTGCTTGCGGCGGCACTTTGGCTAAAGCCATCAAAAGCGGACATCAGGTCAAGGCGCTTATCATGAGTAAGTCGGGTTATACCAATAAAGAAGGTAAGGTACAACGTGGAGATGATGTTGCTGTTTTAGAGGGCACAAGGGCATTACATGTTCTGGGAATACAGGATATCGAAATACTTGATTTTCCTACTAAGGATATTCCGTTTGAATCAGAGGTTGTCAATGCGATTGATGTTTGTATGAGTGATTACGACCCTGATATCATCTTTACACATCATCCGTTTGATACGCATCAGGCGCATATGGGTGTGAGCAATGCCACGATAGCAGCAGCGAGAAGAAAGAATACGGTTTTCTTTTATGAGCCCATTACGCCTTCCGGAAGGTCTTACGTTGCATTTAAACCGGGATTGTATGTGGATATAGAAGAAACCATTGATCAGAAGCGGGATTCTTTGCGTGAGCATAAATCTGAGTATGCTAAGTTCGGAGCCGAAGACTGGGTCACAGGCTTAATGTGCAGGAGTGGTTTCCGTGGATATGAAATTGGTAAGAAGTATGCAGAAGCGTTTGAGATTTTGCGTCTTGAAATGAGCTTTGCGAAGGACTGCAATCTCATCTGAGGCTGTTTAGGAAAGGTGAAGAAAAAGAAATATGATAAGAGAAGTGAAAAATCACGAGGTTATTATCTTTGCCCTGGACCATTATAATCCGCTTGGCTTAGTGCGCAGCTTTGGTGAAGAAGGCATTCATTCCATTGTTGTTGCACAGAAGAGCAGAACGGATATATCCAGATACAGTAAGTATACGAAGGAGTATATTGCGGTAGAGACTACACAGGAAGGATATGAGTGGCTGATGTCTCATTATCAGGAAACTGCATTTGAGAACAGGCCGTTTCTTCTGACTTGTGACGACCGTACCATTGAATTCCTTGATAACCGTTATGATGAATGGAAGAATCGTTTTATCGGATTTAATGGGGGGAATCAGGGTGTCATTACGAAATATATGGATAAATATGTGATTTTGGAAGCGGCGAAGCGGCATGGTCTCAAAGTGCTGGATACGATTACAGTCGATAAGGGAGAAGTGCCGGCGAATATAGAGTATCCTATTATCACGAAATCCATATCTCCGGTTGTCGGTGGGTGGAAGTCGGATGTGTTCATTTGTGATACGGAGAATGAGTTAAGGGAAGCTTATAAAAAGATTAGAGCACCTAAAGTCATCATCCAAAAATATATTGAGAAGAAGAACGAGTATTGTTTAGATGGTTTTTGCGCCAAGAACGGCGAAATTATGTTTACAAGTATTGAAACCACCTATAATTACTTGATTAAAGGCTATTATAGCCCGTATATGACAGTAAAGAATTTTAATAAGCCGGAGATAAAGAAACCACTTGAAGATTTAATGCGGGAAGTTGGGTTTGAGGGAATATATTCTATTGAATTTTTGATTGACCAGGATGACCAGATGTACTTCAGTGAAATTAATTTCAGAAATTCTACCTGGAGCTATGCATCTACATGTGCCGGGATGAATCTTCCGATGTTGTGGGTAAAAGCAATGCTTTCAGGTGAGGCTCCGGTAAATGCAGTCAGGGATATTCCGGATGGTTTCATGGCTATGGTTGAGCCAATTGATTATGCGAAGAGAGTGAAAACAGGTCAGATTACGGCCGGTGAGTGGCTGAAGGATTTTAAGGAAGCGAAGTGCGGATATTATTATAGCGCAGAAGACCCGGCTCCCTTCTGTGAATGTGTAAAAAAATGGGATTATCTGGGGTAATCGTATGGATGGAGATACATTATTATGAACATATTTGACAAAATTATCTATCTGGTGGGAGCAATTACAACCGTCTTCTGCGTCGTTTTATGTCTTGTTTTGTTTTTTACAACCAAAAGCAAAAAGGCAAATGGCGAGAGAAACGAGCTGGACAATAAGACACAGGAAAAACCATGGACATTATCTACCTGGATTGCAGGCGTGTTTGTAGCCGGAACCGGTGTTGCATTGATGTATGCTCCCGCTGATTTGGTCGGATACATAAAAGAAGGGCTGAATCCGGTGGAGTCGATTACGATGGTCGCTCTGCTGAATGGGGCGCCTGTTTGGGCTTTGTATTCTATCATGGGATTGTGGTACATGAAGCATATGGATTCCAAAATCGGTAAGCTTGCAGCAATGCTTTCAACTGTCTTGGGCATGTCTATTTCTCTTTGGACCGGAATGAATACAGTTGCTAGATTTGTAGGGCTTTCATTTCCCGGTTTTCAATTCATGCTTGCAGCAATAACGGTGATGATTGCGATGTTGTCTGCAAAACGCAATTTATTGAAGGGAATGTCACGGATGGCTTTTCTGGTGTTTGTGTTTGCGTTTTTAGCAGTTATTTCAACACCTCTTACAGACTTTAATTTTTCGCCGATTACCGGAGCAATAACGGGTAATTTCTGGAGAGAATATTTCTCGGGCGCAACTGCGGCAAGTTGGATTTTCTGGTTCTTGTCGTGGACACCGACCGTATCAAGATGGTTAGCACATATTTCAAAAGGCAGAACTATGAAAGAGTATATTGCGGGAACCATGATTTTGCCCACTGTTCTTGCTTTTGTCTGGATGGCTGTTTCATGGATGTATCAGGATGTGATTATTAACTTTAACCTGGCACAGAATATTTCCTCGTTTATACCCTGCATTATTTTCATTATCTCAGGTATTTTGTTTATGACGGGAACATTAGATTCTGACTGCAAAGTTTTTACGGAAGATTTGGAATCTTTGAGCAGCGGAAAACTAAAAAGAAATGCCACAATACCTTATTATGGATTGTTTGTATTATTTTTCTTTTGCCTGTTTATTTCCGGTATTATCAGCAATCCGTTTGCGTTTAACGAATACTCATCTTTGATTTTTATGCCGTTAATGATTATGAGCATTGTTGAATGCGGTAAGCTTATAGTAAGAAAAAAGGATAATCGTGATGAGAGATAAGATATTAATTCTAGGAGCGGCGGGGTTTATCGGAACCAATCTGACTCTGCGGCTTTGCCGGGAGCAAAAGAAATTGGTGTTATTCGAGCAAAAAGGGGCACAATATCAGGAAATTGTTCTAGGGTCGGCAAAGGCGGGGAACATCGAGTTCGCGGAGGGAGCTTTTACGGAATACAAAAGTGGTGATTGGCTGGAGCAGCTTCCCTGCCTTAAGGAAATCGACACGGTTTATCACTTGATCAGCACGACATGTCCGACGAATTCCAACCGAAATATGGCGGTGGAAATGGAAGAGAATTTGATTGCGACCATTCGCTTTCTGGATGCCTGTGTAAGTGCAGGGATACCGAAGGTGGTATTCCTGTCATCCGGCGGAACCGTTTACGGCAAGAAGCATACGGGTCTCTGCCGGGAGGAGGAAGAGGCATTCCCCATTACGGTATACGGGATGCAGAAACTGAGTATAGAAAAAGCGTTGTATCTTTATCGGCAGATGTATGGAATGGATTACAGGATTATAAGGCTGGCCAATCCATATGGACCGTATCAGAAGCCCAATGGTATACAGGGCGCAGTGACGACCTTTACCTGGCGGGCGATTCACAAGGAACCGATTCAGGTGTATGGAGATGGTTCGGTTGTTCGGGATTATATTTACATCGACGATGCCATAGATGGGATTGTCCGGATTGCAGAGTGTCAGGGAAAGCATCGATTGTATAATTTGGGAAGCGGAAGAGGACATTCGATAAAAGAGGTAATCGAAATGATTGCCGAAGTGCTGGGAGAGCTGCCGAAAGTCCGGTATCAGGCGGGACGTCCGGTGGATGTGCCGGTTAATGTGTTGGATATCAGCCGGTTTGAACAGGATTTCGGAAAACTGAAGGCGATAGAGTTGAAAGAGGGAATCTGCAGATTGGTGGAATTTTATCAGAGCCTGTAAGAAGTCTGTCACCGTCGGGTTTGCAATATGCGGGGTGTTACAATGGAAGAAATGATTAGTGTGATCGTGCCGATTTATATGGGGGAGCAGTGGCTGGCACGATGTATCGAGGCAATCAGGAAGCAAAGCTTCCAGAACATAGAAATTATTCTGGTCAATGACGGTTCTCCTGATGGCAGTGGAAAAATATGTGATGAATTTGCGGCAATTGACAGCAGAATCAAGGTTGTTAATAAGGAAAACGGAGGACTCTCCGATGCCAGAAATGCCGGATTGGCTGCTGCCACCGGCGCTTGTATTATGTTTGTGGATGAGGATGATTATATTCATCCTGATATGGCGGCAATTCTTTATCAGACCATGAAAAAAACAGGTGCGGATATTGTGGTGTGTGATTTTGTACCGGTACCCGATACCGAAATATTCGAATATCCGGCAATCACCCAACTCTCAGAGCCGGTATGCTTTGAGGGAGAGGAAATCATGAACCAGTTGTATTACCGCAATCTGCTGACGGTGGTAACATGGAATAAATTATACAGAAAAGAAGTTTTTGCAAAACATGGTTATATCAAGGGGCGGGTACATGATGATGAATCGGCAATTCATTTTATTTTGCACGCCTGTCAGAAAACGGCATATATAAAGGAAAAACTCTACTATTATGTGCAGCGGGAAGGAAGCATTACCAGTAACCGGAAGTGGAATTATTACAGCGACGGATGGCAGGCATATGAAGAGCGGCTTGCGTTTTTGGAGGAGAACGGATATCCCCGGATGGCTTCTTTTACAAAAGAGCACATGCTGCATTGTGTAGTTACCGATTATAAAATACTGCAGAGGAATCCGGAAGCGAAGAAAACAGCGGCACATATGCGCGCCGTATTCAAGGAGTTGATGGCAGATGAGGAAGTCCTAAAGAGAATTCCCGCAAAGGTCAGGAGAAGATATCGGTGCTTTGCAATTCACCCGGTACTCTTTCAAGTATGCGTTGGGCTGGAAAATGGCTATAAAATAATGTGGGGTGCAGCGCGTAAGGTGAAGAGAACGTTATTCAAAAAAAGAACAATCGTCGATAAAGGGTAGAATAGTTACAGGACTGCCTGAGGAAAGGCGCAAAAAGAGGATAATCAAAAAAGTATTATTGCTACTGTGGAATTTTTTGCAGGAAATAGCAGCGGAAAGCACATATTACCAGCTGAGGGGCGGAAGGTGGTGGAAGATGCTGCCGCCCCTGTCTTGCTGTAGAAGAAAATCAGAATATCTTCTTCACGATAGGAATATGTTCCAGTACAAGAGAGATGCCGTATGCAATCATAAAATAAAAGGTTACATCCACAATTGTTTCGATCAAAAATGATTTCACCCAAAATACGGGAATATAAGGTCTGATTGCGTTTATAACAATTCCATGAAGCAGGAAAATCATCACGGAATTTCTTCCCAAATGCGCTACAAGTGCGCTTATCCTCTTAGGCAAATGGATATCCTTGACTACTACCATAAAAAACACAAAAACGGAAGCGGAGTAGAGCGTTATCAAGGGCGATACATAGCTTCCATAGTACCGGCCATAGCTCAAAACGGACAATATCGTATTTTTTTCGGGATAGAACATCGTATAAAAACTGGAACCTTCCCATGCCAAAAAACCGATAAGCAAAAAAGACGCAGCCATTCTTTTTGATATCTTATCCGATATTCTTCCTAGATAATGCCCTAAGACAAATAGCGCAGTACTTCCCACAGGAATATATACCTGTCCATAGTCAATCCAATATATTACATACCTGATGGCGGTCGGCATTGCACTCCGCACGTATTCAAGATCCGCAAAAGAGGGAACGATTAGGCAAAACACAACGGAAAGGATCAAAAAGTATTCTTCCGATTTTTTTTCTTCTATAATTTTGCAGAGAAAGGGGGAAACCAAATAGCAGCCTGCCAGCACTGACAAATAGGTTGTCCCGATTCCCCATTCGGATGTGGTGTGGATCCAATCCTTTATATTTTGACCTCTTACCAGCGCTTCCAGAATACCAGCCGAAAGGCATAACAAAATGGAAATCAACTGCATAGAAACGATTCGCGGAACACGTTTCGTAACTGTTGATTTGATAGAAATTTCTTTTTGCAAGGACAGATAACCGCTTAACATTAAAAATACGGGGACGCAAAATGTAAACCCAAAACCTATAAATCCATATTCAAACCATTTATATGTTCCGGCTTCGAAGGTATAACAGCTTTTGCCGTGTATTGAAATCACGCCCCAAGTTGCCAGAATTCTCAGTAAATCAACCCATTCTATTCGTTTCCTCTGTTTTTCCATTCTCGTACCAGCTTTCTGAAAATAATATTTTTTAATATTTCTGATAATTATATAATAGGTCTTGGCTAATATCAATCTTTTATCTGGTTTGAGTTTCGTAAATTGTCTATGCAAAAGTTGAAATTTTTAAATTGGGGAAATGCAGGAAGGTTTCTGTTGAAAACGAATGGCGGGTATATTATAATGGAAGCATTATAAAAATAGGTTCTTTTGAAGGAAAACGACTGGTGGGAGACATAAGATGGGAAAACGCATGAAAGAGATGACAGAGAAAAACTTACCATGGCTATATAAGGGAATGTTCTTTTTTGCGGCAATCTTAGCGGCATATATTCAATTTTTGAATCCATATATTACCTGTGACCATATTGGACTGGCAGTTTCCCGACCGGAAGCTTCCTTCGGGATGCGGGAAATACTGAGCGCGTGTTCAGGCGGACGGTTTGGAGTGATTCCATTAAGCATTTGCTATGTCATTTTGGGAAAACTGCATGTGTCACACTATGAAAACATGTATGTATTGCAAATTATCGGGATTTTGCTGTTTACTGTCTGCTGTGTGATGCTCCATAAAATGTTTGCTGTTTTTTTTAAAGATAAAAAGAACGGTCTGCTGTTGGACAGCATTATCTTATTGTGTTTTATCAACCCGTTTATGGTAGAAGCCTATCTGTATGGATGTTTTGACTGGGCGTTTGGAATACTTCTGGCAGTGATTGCAGCTAAGTGGCTAATCCAAAAAAAGTATATCCGCGCTTTGCTGATGGCTTTCTTTACGGTATCGGTTTATCAAACGAATATTTTGATTGTGGTAATTATTGCACTTTTTGCATGTTTTTTGGAAAATATAGGACTGGAGCAAAAAAGATGGAAATTATATGTGGAAAGCATGAAAATATTGCTGACTTGCGGCGGAGCAGCAGCACTGAATATTGTTATATTCAAACTGTATGCGCAAACAGGTAATGTAATAAATGAGGCGAAAACAGCACAGGCTTCAGGTAATTATTTTACCTTGATTTTTAAAATACTGCGTCAGGTAAAATCAACATATGTGTGGATGTTTGGCACCTATCCGCTCAGATTTTTTCCGATATTTATTATGTTGATATGTGGCGGAACGATATTATTTCTGATTTGGAGAAGACAATATTATCAGGCGTTTATATGGATATTGGGTACAGGAATATTATTTTTGCTTCCTTTTGCCTATATGCTGGCGCAAAATAGCACATGGTGTGCACAAAGGACTTTGTTCCCGGTATTTTTTGCGGCGGCTATGTTTTTTATGGGAACATTATTCTTTGTCAAGGACCGTCCGAGCCTGTGCCGGATTTTTACGGCAGCTTTTATTCTCTTTGGAGGAGTGACGTGGTATTACACACAGACATTAATTACGGACTGTTATACAGGTCAGGCGCTTGATTACAGCGAAATGATTTGTATTGAAGCAGAGATACAGGCCTATGAAGAAAAGACGGGGATTACGGTGGATACGGTATCGTGGATGAAGAGCGCGGATGCAGAATATGTGCATCCACTCTTGATGCTGCAGGATGGCAATATATGCAGTCACAGGATTATTTATGATGTAGGGCATGAGCTGCTTGCTTTAGTCAGCCAAAAGGAATATAAATTATTAGGGATGACACAAGAGGAATATCAACAATACTTTGGTGATAAAGAGTGGGATGTATTTTGTCCCGGAGAGCAGTTACACTTTGAAGACAATGTTTTGTACTGGGTGATTTACTAGCGGTATCATAATTGAGTAAAGAAGCAAAATGGAAACGGATGAAGCGGCATGAACAAGAATATTTTCTTTTTTGTAGGAACAGAAGCAGAGTTTATCAAAGTATTTCCTGTAATTATTGATTGTATGGAAAAAGGCGCTGTCTGCCATATCATAGCTTCCGGACAAAATGATTTGACAAAGAGCCGGATTATGAAGGAGCTTTCGCTGAACGGTGTTTTTTTAGAACTGAGCAGGGAGAGCGACATAGAGAAAAGTGCAAAGGGTCTGCTCTTATGGTTTATCAAAACATACCGCAGCGCTGTGAAAAAGATAAAAGAAAAATTTGACAAAATGGATTTTAAGGGTGTGCCCATGGTGGTTCATGGTGATACGGTCTCTACATTGATGGGAGCGCGCATCGGTAAAAAATTGGGCTGTGTGGTATGCCATGTGGAAGCGGGACTGCGTTCCCATCACCTTTTCAATCCATTTCCGGAGGAGATAGACAGGCTGCTTACGAGCAGGTTTGCAAGGGTACATTTTGCGCCGGGAGCAGAGCCGGTCAGGAATTTGCGGCGTGCAAAAGGAAAAGTAGTTGATACAGTGTATAATACCATACTGGACAGTCTTAAATATTCGAAGAATATGCCTGTTGCAACAGAAGGTTTGGAGAGCATCCTGCCCCAGGATTATTTTGTGTTTGTCATGCACAGACAGGAAAATCTGGCGAATAAGGAATTTGTCAGACAGGTAATGGAGCAGGTGAAGAATTTTTCCCAAAACAGAAAGTGTATACTGATTCTTCATAAGATTACGGAAGTAACTTTGGCGGAGATGGGACTGTTAGCCGGATTGCAGGCGGATAATCATTTTACGCTGCTGCCACGTGTCGATTACTTTGATTTTATGAAGCTGCTTGACGGTGCGCAGTATGTCATTACGGATGGGGGCAGCAATCAAGAGGAACTACATTATATGGGTAAACCCTGCCTGATTATGCGGAAAGCAACCGAGCGGCAGGAGGGAATCGGTGAAAATGCCTTGTTGTACGGTGGCAGACTGGATATCATGGAAGAATTTGTGAATGTATATGAGACCTATCGGAGGGCGTCTTTAATAGAAGAGCACAGCCCAAGCGGGACGATAGCGGAAGTCTTGATAAATATGAAGAGGAGTGAGGCAAAAGGTGCAGCAGAATGATCTGGTATCTATTATTATAGCTACGTATAATTCCGAGAAGATACTGCCTAAGGTTTTGAAAGCGCTACGGGCACAGTCATACCCTCAGGATTGTATGGAAATATTGCTTGTAGATGGTGGTTCAACAGATGGAACCAAGGCACTGGCGGATGAATTTGGCTGTATTTGGCTGAATAATCCGAAGACGGAACCTGTACATGCCAAGCTGCTTGGAATTCAGCAGGCAAAAGGGAAATATGCAATATTTGTAGACCATGATGAAGTTTTTGAAAACCGCGACAGCATTTTAATCAGAGTGCAGGCGATGCAAAAGCATACGGAATGTAAAGCCGCATTTTTGAGTGGATATAAAAGACCACCGCATTATCCGGCACTCAATCAGTATATTTCCGACTATGGAGACCCGTTCTCCTTATTTATTTACAATTGTCCAAAGGACTGGAAATTCTGGGGGAAGTGGCTAAAGAAACATTATCATGTGGTTGAAGAGCATAAAAATTATATGCTGTTATCATTTGCTGATATGAAAAAAATGCCTTTAGTCGAATTGGTTTGTGCCGGTACAATGATGGATCTTTCTTATTTTAAGAAAGAAACGAAGGTTGAGAAGGATTCTTCGGAATTGGTACATTTGTTTTATGTAATGCTTAATAAAGGAAAAACAACGGTGGTGGTTAGTAAAAATGACCCACTTTTGCATTACAGTGTAGATTCCCTGAAGGCTTATTTCCCCAAACTGAAATGGAGGATCTGTAATAATATCCATTATCAGGAAAAGGGAGAAAAAGGCTTTAGCGGGAGGTTACAGTATCAAAGTTCCCTGCAATTTAAAAAGTATTTGTTTCTGCCCTATGCGCTTTTGTTCCCAATCCCGTTTATACATGGATGTTACTTGGCATTACAGCGAAAAAACGGAGCCTATTTGTTGCATGGTGTATTTTGTGTTTATGTAGTATTTCAGATAATCTGGCAAATGTGCTTGAAGATATTAGGGATTGTGCCAGCGTTTAGAAGCTATGATGGCAAGAAAAAGATAGAAAGATAAGGACTGGCGGAAATCGAAGAAAATGAGTGTCCCGAAAAACAGAAACAAAAAGAATAGAACAGGTACTTTTGAAATAAACAGTGTGGTCGTGTTTATATTGGCAATGATTGCCAATATATTGGGTGCGGTGTTTCAGTTGCTGGCAAGCCATATATTGGCTGATGAGGCTTTGTTTGCGGAGCTGAATTCCATAATGGCATTGTTTAATATTTTGGTATTGCCAACAACGGTTGCAAGCTGTTTGGCGGCAAAGTATACCGCAGAACTGCATGCGCGCAATGAAGACGGAAAGGTCAAGGGACTATTACATAATCTGGTAAAAGCATTGGGAATTTTGACGATTATATTTGGGCTGCTTATGATAGCCCTGCATGGAGTAATAGGAAGTTGGCTGCATATAAAAGAGGAAACGGTGGTTCTTTTGGCAGTTATACTGGCAGATGTTACCATGTTATCTGCCGTTTTTACCGGGGGACTACAAGGGACAAAGCAGTTTGTACTCTATGGTATTTTCGGATTGATTGGCCCAGTATTTAAAATTGCAGCGGTTATGTTGTCACGCTTATTTACAAATAAGATAGTCGGTCTGCTGTTAATTTGGCTGCTGGGCACTTTGGTATCCTATCTGATAGGAACTTTTTTCCTCAGAAGAGTAATGGGAACGAATACAAAGGAGTCGCCCGGATTGGACAGGACTGAAGTTGTTAGATACATTATGAAATTGATAGCGGCAAATGCCGGCATTATTTTACTTTCTAATCTGGACATGTTGTTGGTAAAGCATTTCTTTGACAGAGAAGCCGGTCTGTATTCTGCGGCCCGCGTGTTGGCGTACTGTATCACATATCTGACGAATACACTCGTAATTGTATTATTTCCTATGGCGGCCGACTCTCTCCATACGGAGAAGGAAAATTTGAAACTGTTAAGAAAATGTATAATATATAATGTCTTGTTAAGCGTTGCAGCAATAATTGTAATATTTATCTTCGCAGATATCGGTATTCGGATTTTGTTAGGAAAAACCTATTTGGATTGTAAGCAATATCTTTTACCTATTATGATTTTAGTATTGCCCATCAGTTTACTGACACTGCTTGCCAATTATGGAATGGCCAGAGGTAAAACAAGATTTATTACGAGCACGCTTTTAATTGGAGTTATAGCTGCGGTCGGAGGTGGCCTGTGCATACGAAATTCCTTGTTCTTGCTGATTGGATATTTATCGGTGGTATTTTGGGTTACAGTGATTGTTAATATCGTTATGTTATTTGGTATAGGGAGGAGCAATCATGAAACGCAGCAAGTTTAGTTTTGTATTTATTATACTGTTTCCTTTGTTGGCAATAATGTTGTGTCTGCTTAATGGACATGGCATATGGGAGGTATATCTTCCGGCGGGCTGGATATCAGACGAAGTAAGTTATTATAAGCAGATTGAAGGAATGTTAGACTATGGTATGCCACAGGGATTTTGGGGATATTATGAATCTACTGCAAGGGTTGGCACATTTGGTCCATGGTCTTTTTTGGCATTTTTACCCTATGCAATACCGGGGTTTCTTTTTGGCTGGAATTTTTTTATGCCCATACTTTGTAATTGTCTTTTTCTGGCAGGAGCGTGTGCTGCTTACGTTTGGCTGGCAAAACCTTCTACGAAGGAAGTGCTTTGGATGGTTGCGGGGGGAGGAGTTCTGCCTTTAATTAGTCGTTATGAGCTTTCAGCGATGCTGGAGGCTTATGTTATAGCACTTATCATTTTATTGATAGGACTAATAAAAAGCAGTCTGCAGCATCGCTCAAATAAAAAATGCATGGCAATACTTATTTGCGTATTTTTACTTTCTATTCCAAGACCGTATTTTGTGGTTTTGCTTTTTCTTCCTTTATTTTTTTCAGAAAGTAAAAAGCGTATAAAATGGTTTCTTTTGTCATTTGTGTTGCTTTTTCTGACTGTCATGATATATACTTTTGTAAAAGAGTGGTTTTGTGCAGATTATGTAACTTCTGCACTTGCAGGCGACAATACGATACCCAGTTTGGTGGAGTTGATAAAACATGTATTAGCACAATTACAAACAGTATTTTATCTGCTTCGGCAAGGTGGAGCTATGTATGGATATGGTTATTTATTGATGCTTGTGGTATTGATTTCACTTTTTCTTAGTGCATATATAAGCTATAAGGAGGGCGGTGTATCAGTAATTTTATGTCTGCATCTTTATATAGCAGGAGCCATACTGGCTATATTTGCCTCCATTTTAATATTATATGATCCATATGCGGGAGCAAGGCATATTTTTCAAGCATCTCTCGTAGGATGGTGGTTTATAATGGCATGTACGGTAAAAACGGCAAAATCGAGAATATTTAGTATTGCAGCGGGAATTATGGTGTTTTTTCTTTATTGGTCGAGTAGAGGTTTTTTGTATAAAATACCATTTCGGAATACAGTGCCGGATGCGGAAATTTTGCAGACAGAACTGGCAGGAGTTGTTTCTTGTGAGGCAGGAGAGCCTTGGAGGAATACACTTTTGTTTGATAGACTCTCTGTGGACTACAATCTCGTATATTATCTTCCGTCTTTTTTGGGAATACAGCTGGTGGCAGAAGACTTTTTTGAGGAGAAAATGCCGGACAGCATAAAAAGTACGTATCTGATGACGGCAGAGGGTAGTGTTAGTGCAGAGTATGTAAAGGACGCCGGCTGGAATAAGATATATTACAATGAAGAAAGAGGGTTCTGTATTTATCAGAGACCCGCGGAAGAGTAATGTCAGTATGTGAAAGAGGAGAGTAGCATGAAACAAAATAATGATATGGCAATATTGCTGTACTCTTGCAAAAAAAATTCAGATATGTGGAGCGTGTTTTTGACACTGTTTCGGAAATATTGGCAAGAATGTCCGTATAAGCTGATTCTTCTTACAGATAAGCCGGAACGGAACCAGGAGTCATTTGGCTTTGACGATGTAGTAGTGTTGGATGCCGGATGGCGGGATATGATTTTTGCAGGTATTGACCGTGCCGGAACGGAATATGTAATGCTTTGGATGGATGACTATCTGTTATGTGACTATGTGAAAAATGAGGACATTGCCTATTATGTAGAAAAGGCACGGGAATATCATGCCGCAAATATTCGGTTGCTGGAATCTCCAACAATCATTGCAAAGACATATAAGAGAGATGAGGATTTCAATGTTTATGAGCCGGGAACGGCTTACTCCTTTTCTACACAGGTCGGAATTTGGAATGCGGCATTATTAAAAAAATATATCCGGCCGCAGTGGTCTGCATGGGATTTTGAGAGGAAAGGTTCTCTGGAGGTAAAGGATTTCACGCACCCTCTGCTTGCTTCAAGAAACTACACTTTTCCTTATGAAGAAGGTGTCCGCAGAGGAAAGTGGATGGATAATGGCATCAGGCTGTGCAAAAGAAATAATATTCGGCTTGATTTTGAAAAAAGGAAACCGATGAGCAATTTTGAACTTGCATGGATATATTTTAAAGGTGGAATTTTGGGATTGAGTCCAACAGTTGTTGTAAAAGTGCAAAATTTCGTGCAGAGGTGGAAAAAATAAAGATTGCTTTCTAAGGGGATATTATATAGAATAAATACAAGAAAGTATAGGTTTGCAACCATAGAGGGCGATGCATGAAGACGGTAGAAATTATTGTACCCTGCTATAATGAAGAAGAATGTGTAGAGTTGTTTTACACACGGGTATGTGAAGTGTTTGAAAATTTGCCGGATCATCAGTTTATTATTACATATATAGACGATGGAAGCAAAGATGCGACACTTGAAAAAATTAAGAAACTGGTAAGAACAGCAAAGACGGGGCGGGTACAGTATTTGTCTTTTTCCAGAAACTTCGGAAAGGAGGCAGCTATTTATGCCGGCCTTTCCAAAAGTACGGGGGATTATGTGACCATCATGGACGCGGATTTACAGCATCCTCCGGAATTGCTGGTGGATATGCTGGAGGCAATTGAAAAGGAGGGGTATGACTGCGCGTCAGCCAGACGAATCTCCCGAAAAGGCGAGCCTCCCATCAGAAGTGCATTTTCCAAGATGTTTTATCGTATCATCAGTAAGGTGACAGCGATTGAACTGGTGCCGGGAAGTACGGATTATCGGCTGATGAAGCGGAAGGTGGCAGAGGCTGTTGTGTCTATGCCGGAATACGAACGTTTTACCAAAGGACTGTACGCCTGGGCGGGATATAAGAATAAGTGGATAGAATACAGAAATGTAGAAAGAGCCGGCGGAAAGTCCAAATGGAGTTTTTGGGGGCTGCTTCGTTATGCTTACAGTGGATTTATTTCATTTGCTACCACGCCATTAAGAGGAGTTGTTTACCTTGGAATACTAACGGTGCTTGCCTCCATCGTCAGTGCGATTTATATTTTTATGGGGGCTGTCAACAGCGGAGGAGATAATCGGACAGGCTATGCGAGCATTATGATTTTAATCTTGTTTCTGGGGGGAGTCATCATTACGATATTGGGAATGATTGGTGAATATCTGGCAAGGATTTATATGGAGGTTAAAAGGCGTCCCATTTATTTTGAAAGAGAATCCAATATAGATAAGGAAGTTGATAAGGAAGAATCGGAGGAATAAAAGGGATAAGGAAACAGAGAAATATGGAAGAAAAGTGGACAACAGTGTTAAAGCCCAGAACAAAATGGGGAAATGTCAATCTCAAGGAGTTATTCTCTTATAAGGATTTAATTCTGTTATTTGTAAAGCGCAATTATGTGACAAAGTATAAACAGACGATATTGGGTCCTTTATGGCTGATTATCAGTCCGTTGATGACGACATTGATGTTTGTGGTCGTATTTGGAAATATTGCAGGTCTTTCTACGGATGGCACTCCTCAAATAGCGTTTTATATGGCAGGAAATGTGGTCTGGGCGTATTTTGCTGCCTGTGTAAATCAGACTTCCAATACTTTTGTAAGCAATGCGAATGTGTTTGGAAAAGTTTATTTTCCCAGAATGGTGGTGCCTATTTCCACGGTGCTGACGGGGATGCTGGATTTTTTGGTACAGTTTGTGCTGTTTTTAATTATACTTCTCTTTCTCACCGTGACGGGAATAAGTATATCAATCAATATGTGGGTACTGGTTACGCCTGTGTTGGTGCTGCAGCTTGCATTGTTAGGCATGGGGGTTGGCATTATTGTGTCTTCTCTTACAACCAAATACAGGGATTTGGCAATATTGGTCACTTTTGGCGTACAACTTTGGATGTATGCAAGTCCGGTTGTATATTCTGTCACACAGATTCCGGAGAGATACAGGTTCCTTTATCTGCTGAATCCGGTATCCCCCATTATAACGATGTTTCGCTATGCTTTTCTGGGGACGGGATATTTGCCGCTGCTTTCATGGGGAATCAGTTGGATAACAACTATTATAGTTGTTATCATCGGTGTTTTGCTATTCAGCAGAATTGAAAAGACCTTTATGGATACAGTTTAGTGCAGAGGGTTATGGCATGAATGAAATAGTGATTAAGATAGAAAATCTGAAAAAAAAATACAGATTAGGCCTTATAGGCAGCGGCACATTAGCGGCAGACCTACAGAGTTTTTGGGCGCGGGTCAGAAAGAAAGAGGATCCTAATTTAAAAATCGGCGAGCAAATGTCCGAAACAAGGGAGTTTTGGGCACTGAATGGAATCAATTTGGAGGTTCGGAGGGGAGAAACGTTAGGGATTATCGGTGCAAACGGCGCAGGTAAATCCACTCTGTTGAAGATATTATCGAGAGTCACGGCGCCTACGGAAGGGGAAGTAAAAATCAAAGGCCGGATTTCCAGTATGCTTGAGGTTGGCACCGGATTTCATGGCGAGTTGACCGGACGGGAAAACATTTACTTAAATGGGGCTATTTTGGGAATGAGCCGTAGCGAGGTGGACAAGAAAATAGAAGATATCATTGAATTTTCGGAATGTCGAAAATTTATTGATACGCCTGTAAAAAGATATTCATCGGGCATGTATGTGAAACTGGCATTTGCCGTAGCGGCACATTTGGATTCTGAAATTCTGGTGATGGATGAAGTGCTGGCGGTGGGTGACATGAAGTTTCAGGAAAAGTGTCTGGGAAAGATGGGGGAGGTTGCGGACAAGGAAGGCCGTACCGTTTTGTATGTCAGTCATAATATGAACACGATTCAGCAGCTCTGCAGCAGATGTATTGTGCTGGATAAGGGAAGGGTCATTTATGACGGCAATGTGGAAGAGGCAATTCGCATTTATATGGGAACAGTGAAGGAATCTCCCACAAGAGTCGATCTGTCTGTTCTGGAACGGTCGGAAGAACATGCAGGCCGTGTTGCTTTTATGAGGGAGTTGAAAGTTCTGGGGCAGCAGTCCAGCGTCTTTGAGATGAATTCCAGGATTCGCTTTCAACTGCTCTATGAAACGGAACAGAAAGAGTTGAATATGTATATTCGCACGATTATCCGCTATGCCGACGGAACACCGGTGACTATGATAACGACACAAAAAGCGTTTGCAGGTCGTGCAGGGAAGGAAGAGCCGGTAGTTTTTGAAATGGATTGTACCGGCATTGTGCCGGGGAAGTATACAATGAGTATTATTTTATATGAGGTAAATCAGTTTGGCACTTTCAGGAACTGTGATGGCGTAAAAGATGCTTATTGTTTTGAAATTAAGTCGGCGGAAGAATATGCACATAAGATGGAATGGAGCCATAGATATTGGGGACACGTAACGTTAGGAGAGTTAAAAATCATATCAGAGGAAGCGTGATTTTTTGTGTGGCGGCAGTTTTTTGTGCTGTGGCAGTTCTAGGTGTGGTTTTTTTGCCTTTAGGGGGAAGGAAGCGAGTGGAGCGGCAGGCGCATATCAGTATAGACGATACCACCGAAATTCTGTTGGATATTTACAGACAAGAATATGACAGTATATTTGACAATGAAGTACTGGGGAGACTGCAATATCTGCATGAGGAATACGGAATTGTTGTAACACTGTATGTTTATGCGCAGTTAGATGAATTTTCTGTATGGAATATGCCTCTTTCTTATAAAGCAGAATTTCAGGAAAATGCAGACTGGCTTAAAATCGGATTTCACAGTATGACGGAAGACAATCCGAAAGGAAGTTCTCTTTTTGATTTTATGGAGTGTTACGAAAGGGTGGAAACCGCGATTAAACGCTTCGCGGGAGAAGAGACGATTGCGCATGTGCTGAGACTTCACTACTGGTATGCTACGGATGGAATGGTTACATACTTACGGCAGCGAGGAGTGACGGGACTTTTATGTTATGACGGTGAAGCGGCGAGTTACAATCTCCGTGAAGAACAGTGGGAAAAGCTTTACCGTTCCAGAGACGGAATCTTGGAAGCAAATAGGATTACCTATTATGTAACGGATATCCGGTTAGAGAATGAAGATGATATAGAGACGGCGCTGGAGGCGCATCAAAAGGATAGAATTATTGTTATTTTTACACATGCATGGTGTTTTGAGGAAAACTATGATAAACTGGAAGCGGCTGTCAAGTGGCTTGTACAGGAGGAATATCAGTTCAGTTTTTTGGAAAATATGACGGAATAGAGGAAACAGAGTTGAATATAGTAAAAAGGGCGGCATCAGTTGCATGGAATCGGATATTTTTTCCCTTGTATACGGTTACAATAAAAGCCGCAAAGGATAGAAAGCATCTGAAGAATAAGTACCGGCTGAATCGGAAGGTACGCAATGTAGTTATTTTCGGAACGCCGAATCACGGAAATCTGGGGGATTATGCCATTTATCTTGCGGAGAAGCAGTTATTTGCGAAATATCTGCCGGACAGCAATATTTTCGGCGTGAATATGACGGATTTTCAGCATGAGGTGCGGGCCCTGACCAGACTGCTTCAAAAAGATGATTTGCTGATTCTGACCGGCGGCGGCAATCTGGGCAACCAATACATGGATGACGAAAAAATACGCAGGGAAACGATTGTCCGTTTTCCAGATAACAGAATTGTTTTATTTCCGCAGACAATGTATTTTACGGAAGATGCAGAGGGAAGGGAAGAAGAAAAGAAAACGGCAGAGATTTACAACGGGCATAAGGACTTGTGGCTGACTGCGCGGGACGAGCAGTCCTGCCGAAAGATGGAGCAGCTTTTTCATCGAGAAATCAGACTGCTGCCGGACGTGGTACTTACATGGAAGGGCAGGTCGTGGCCAGACAAAAAGGGAGCGCTTCTCGTTCTGCGAAACGACGTGGAGGGAGTTCTGGGGATAGAACACAGAACAATGTTAAAGGAAATGTTACAGCCGCTGTATGCCTCTGTGGAAGAAACGGATACAGATATCGAGGTGGGAAACGACCTGTCTTGTCTGGATACAGAATTACAGAAAAAGATGGAGCAAATAGGAAAAGCCGCATTGGTGGTGACGGACCGACTGCACGGAATGATATTTGCCGCTCTTATGCAGACGCCTTGTCTGGTTCTTCGCAATTATAACCATAAGGTGGAGGAAACCTATAAGTGGTTAGAGGATTTGGACTATGTGAAATATGTGGCAGATTGGAATGATTTGCCCAAAGCCTTGGAAGAGATGCGGGTAAAGGCTTGTCAATATCGTGCTGATAAGGCGGAAAAGAAATATGAAAAGTTTATGAGGGATATGATAAATGGATAAAATCAAGCGATATGTAGAATGTTACGTTCCGATTACAACTTGCAATATACAGTGTCATTATTGTTATATTACCCGGCAGGGAAAATGGAAGGATCAGATTACGCCAATAGGACATTTACCGGAAGAGATTGCCAAAGCGCTTTCCACAAAACGGCTCGGGGGAAAATGCCTGATTAATCTGTGTGGCGGCGGGGAAACTTTGCTTTGTCCGCAGATTGCAGAAACAGCGATAGCGCTTTTGGAAGAAGGGCATTATGTTATGCTGGTGACAAATGGCACTGTTACAAAGGTTTTGGAGCAGATTGCTGCTGCTCCCCCGGAACTGTTAAAGCATCTGATTTTTAAATTCTCCTATCATTATTTAGAGCATCACAGGCTTGGTCTGACGGAACGTTTTTTCCAAAATATCAAGATGATGCGGGATGCCGGCTGCTCCTTTACCCTGGAGGTTACACCGAATGATGAATTAATTGCACATATTCCGGAAATGAAGGAAGAGGTACAGAAATATTTAGGTGCATTATGCCATGTTACCATTGCCCGGGATGCGCTGTTGCCAACGATTCCCATTCTGACGGAACTGCCTGAGGAAGAGTTTTATGAGACATGGGGACAGTTTGATTCGTCTTTGTTTGCGTTTAAGAAGACGATATTTGGAAAACATCAGGATAATTTTTGCTATGCAGGTGAATGGAGCGTATATGTTCATCTTGGGACGGGCGTCATGACGCAGTGTTATGAGGGCAGAGTGCTGGATAACATATATGAAAATATAGAAAAACCGCTGCATTTTGAAGCAGTTGGCTGCAGATGCAAAACCTATCATTGTTATAACGGACATGCATTTTTGGCATTGGGGGATATTCCGGAATTGGATACGCCCACTTATGCAGAGCTGAGAGACAGAACGGACAAGGAAGGAAAGCAGTGGCTAGGGGAAGAGGTTCATGCTTTTTTGTCAGGAAAGCTGAAAGATTCTAACAAGGAATATTCTGCTTTCAAAAAGTGGATGATTAACAGGAAAAAATAAGGGGAGCGCTTTCCGAAGTTAAGAAAAGGATATTTAGGAGAACATATGCGTAAAATAGTATTTCACTTAAATTGTCTGGAGCAGGGAGGGGCAGAGCGGGTAGTGACGACCCTTGCTGACTGGTTCGTAAATAACGGGGATGAGATTTTCATCGCTACAGAATGGAAGGCTCAAAACGAATTTGTAATAGATGACAGGATTCGGAGGATACATGTCGGATTGACGCAAAAGCAGGAGACTGCCTCTCGGTGGGCTCAATTTTTTTATCGAATTAAGAACTTACGAACCTTTTTGAAGAAAGAAAAGCCGGACATCGTGATTGCATTTGCAAAGAAGGCTAATTACAGAGCATTAATGGCGACAGTATTTATGAAAGTTCCGGTTATCATTTCTGTACGCACAAATCCTATGAAGCATTTTTCAGGGAAAAAAGATAGGCTGCTGGTTTCATTGCTCTTTCCAAGAGCGGCAGGCAATGTGTTTCAAACAGAGGGCGCAAAAAGTTTTTTTTCACCTAGAATACAAAAAAAATCCAGAATTATATTAAATCCGATTCATGAAAAATATATTCAGAGCAAAAAAACGACACAGAGAAGGAAAGTTGTAGTACAATCAGGAAGACTGGCGGTTCCCAAAAATCAGTTAATGCTGATAGAAGCATTTGTGCAAGTACATGAGAAACACCCCGATTATAGGCTGGAAATCTATGGAGGAGACTCTGGAGACGGCACAAAAGAGCAATTAGAGCAGAGTATTGAAAGGAATCATGCAGGGAACTATGTATTTCTGATGGGCTCTAGTGACCAACTGGAGAAGGAGATGGCAGATGCCGCTTTATTTGCTTTTTCCTCCGATTGGGAAGGGCTTCCCAATGCGCTGATGGAGGCCATGGCTCTGGGGCTTCCGATTGTGGCGACGGATTGTCCCTGCGGCGGCCCGGCAACCTTGATTCGGGATGGTGAGAACGGGCTTTTAGTGCCGATAAAGGATGCGGACGCGATGGCGGCAGGGATTTTGCGCCTGATAGAGGACAGAGAACTGGCGGAAAGGCTGGGCGACAATGCCCGCAGGATAGGGGAAGGGGCAAATACGGAAGCCATCTGCCGCCAGTGGAAAGAATATATAGAAGAATTGTGTGTAAAAGCAAGATGAGGCTAAAGCGTCGTCGGGAAATCATTCACTAAAAGAAAGGACAGAGGCTGTATGACAACAAATATTTACATTGAGCATGCTTCAGGGGCAGCCTATCCACAGTGGGACGCTAAAGCATGTTACGGACCGGATGCAATATATCCGGAGTTTTCTTCCGAAAGTGGGGAGATAGTATTATCGCAGGAAAATAAGGTATATGAGATGGTTCGGAACACGATTGCCGGATTGGGAATGGACAGTGAGCATTTTGGAACTTGTGACTGGAATCCATTTCAGGACTTTATCGCGCAGGGAGAAACCGTACTGATTAAACCTAATATGGTGTGCCATTATAACGGAGATAAGCGTTATGGAACGGATTGTCTGGTAACGCATCCCGCAATCGTGAGAGCAGTTCTTGATTATGTAGTTTTGGCGCTGAATGGCAGCGGTCGGATTATTCTGGCAGATGCGCCGGTTCAAAGCTGTGATTTTGAGGTGTTAGTAAAAGAGCTGCATTATGATGGATTGGTGGATTATTTTCAGAATAATGGCATAAGCGTCGAACTGATGGATTTGCGCCAGTTAGATGAAGTATACCTGCAATCTTTGAGCCACAACGCCTGCTTTACTGCCAAGAATGAGGATGTGACGGTCAGTATCGGGGAAGACAGCGCTTTCTGCAGTCGAAAGGATATGAAAAAGACGGCGGACAAACTTCGTATTACCAATTATCTGCCGGAGCATATGAGGGAATATCATGATGAAGACAAGCATATGTATTCCGTTGCAAAGGCGGTACTGGAGGCGGACGTTATTATCAATCTTCCCAAGCCTAAAACACACCGTAAGGCAGGGATGACCGCATCTCTTAAAAATATGGTTGGCTGCGTGGCAAAGAAAGAGTGCCTGCCCCATCACACAAAAGGAAGTAAGGCGGAGCAGGGCGATGAGTATTTAAAAAAATCTGTTTTTAAAAGATGGCGGACAGCGTTGGAGGAAAAGAATGACCGGCTTGTGGCAAAGGGCAGGAAAAAATCAGGACTGATTGGGCTTGTACAAATTTTCCTGTATAAGGCTTCCAAAGTGAGTCATGCGGATGTATATGCAGAGGGAAGCTGGTATGGAAATGATACGCTGTGGAGAACCATTTGTGATATCTGCAGGGTGGTTATGTATGCAGACAAGACGGGAGCGATGCAGCCAAAGCAACAGAGAAAGATGCTGATATTGGCAGATATGATTGTATCAGGAGAAGGTGAGGGACCGCTCTGCCCGAGTCCCAAACCTGTAGGTATATTGCTCGGCGGCTGGGAACAGATAGCAGTTGATAAAGTAATTGCTGCTTTGATGGGATTTGACTCAGAACATTTTCCTTCCATCAAAAACGCGAACTTAGGCAAAGAATACAGGCTTCCGGACAGCACTGCTGAAATATCCTCTAATAATCCTGTATTTCATAAGAAAAGCCGGCAGGAGATAAAGAAGAAAGTTGTTCCGTTCCTTCCTACATCGGGCTGGAAAGAATGTCTGGAGGAATCCATATGAAAAATATGTTGATAATCAAGGATTTAAGGGACTGGTTCTGGGTGACATATCCCGACTGGACAACGAAAATGTCTTTGAATGTGGAGTATATTACAAAGTATTTTGAGGATTTGGGATATTGTGTTGAACTAACTTCTTACCGTGAATTTGATTATGCGAAAAACTATGCGGGCTATATTGTGCTGTATACTTCCGCGGAAGATTATTGTGGCGGTTCTAAGGCATTTATTGAAGATGTGTTGGTGTATTTGAAACAGCAGGGAGCAGTTTTGTTGCCGGAGTTTCGGTATTTTCGTGCGCACGATAACAAGGTTATGATGGAAATTCTGCGGTCGGGGTTTGAAGATGACAGGTTAAAGACGATTCATTCAAGCGTATGGCCTTCTTATGAGGCGTTAAAGGCCGCACATTTTACAGAGTACCCGGTGATAATAAAAAAGGCAGGAGGGGCAGGCGGAGAAGGCGTGTTTCTGGCAAAGAATCAAAAAGAGCTGTACCGTTATGCGAAAAAGGTATCGCGCATGACAAATTTGCTGCAGTTCTATTATTTGTCCTGTGTCAATGTAAAGCAGAAGCTTTTGGGAAAGAAGCTGGTGCTAATCCATAACAGCAAGTTTATTACACAGAATTATATCGCAGGTTTGTCGGGGGATTATAAGGTTCTGGTGTTTGGAGAACACTATTTTGTGCTGCATCGCCTAAATCGGACAGGAGATTTCCGCGCCAGTGGGAGCGGACAGTTTACGCAGGATGCAGCCAATGAAATAGAAGCCGTGCTGGAGTTTGCAGAAAATTGTAAGGCATCCATACATGCGCCATGGCTGTCCCTTGATATTTGTCACGACGGCAGTGCCTGCCATTTGATAGAGTTTCAGTGTATTTCTTTTGGTTTTAAGGCGATGAGCTTATCGGAGCGCCACTATATGCGTGAGGGAGGTAAGTGGAAGGTAGTGGAAGGGCGTGTTATGCCGGAACAGGAATTTTGCGACAGTGTCCGCTATTATCTGGAGAAATGCAGGGAGGAATAAGCATGTGCGGCATATGCGGTTTTATCAGTAAAAGCACGATCACGACAGAGCAGTTAAGGGCAATGAATGAAACCATGTATCATCGGGGGCCGGACGACAGCGGAGAGGAAATATATCCGGCAAAGGACGCATATACGGTGGGGTTTGCCCAGCGCAGGCTGTCCATTTTGGACTTGTCGGAATCAGGTCATCAGCCCATGCATTCGAGGGATAAAAGGCTGTCAGTGGTATACAATGGGGAAATTTATAATTTTCAGGAAATAAAAGAGGAGCTAAAGGACTATCCGTTTTGCTCTTCCTGTGACACGGAAGTGATTCTTGCTGCCTATTTAAAGTGGGGAATTGCCTGTGTGGACAAGTTTAACGGTATGTTTGCCATTGCATTATATGACAGGGAGACGGAGGAGGTATACCTTGTCAGGGACAGAATCGGCAAAAAACCTTTGTATTACTGGTATTGTGAGGGAAATATGGCGTTTGCCTCCGAACTGAAGCCCCTGTTTCAGTATCCGGATTTCAACAAGAAAATACGTACCGATGTGATTTCACGCTATTTACTTTTACAGTATATCAATGCGCCGGATACCATCTTTGAAAATGTATATAAGTTAGAACCGGGGGCAGTTTTGCGGTTTAAAGGCGGGCAGGTAACGACATGGAAATATTGGGACGTCCAAAAGGTTTATCAGGAGAATAAGTCAAATCCGGTAACGGATTATACGCAGGCAAAGGAGGAATTGAAGGAACTGCTGAATCGTTCAGTCAGACTCCGCATGATTTCTGATGTACCTTTGGGAACCTTTTTGAGCGGAGGGTATGATTCTTCGCTGGTGACGGCGATTGCGCAAGAACATTCGAAGGAGCCTGTGAAAACCTTTTCTATAGGCTTTCAGGAAGAAAAATATAACGAAGCAGAATATGCCGCGCAGGTTGCAAAGTATTTGGGAACCAGTCATACAGAGCTTTATATCGATGAAAAAGAAATGTTTGAAATGGTGGACAGTATTCCGAAGTACTATGACGAGCCTTTTGCAGACAGTTCTCAGATTCCTTCCATGCTGGTGGCAGGTCTGGCAAAGAAAGATGTCACTGTGGTTTTGTCAGGTGATGGCGGCGATGAGTTTTTTTGCGGCTATAATGTCTATGACAGAGTGGGGCAGGCGCAGAAACTGGATGGATTGGGAGAAATGCTCTATCGTTTTTGCAATCTTCCGGGTATCCATAAAACAGGAATTATGAATAAGCTTCCCTTTAAGATAAGGGTGATTGCAAAAAACAGGGATAAAAATACAAAAACGCAAATTACTTCGGATAACTATCTGCGGGTAGTACGAAAAATGGTAAAGGAAGAAGGCATTCCGCTTCATTATCCGATAGAGAGCCGGTATCACGAAAAAAACTGGCAGGAGCGCAGAATGCTGCTGGATATGGATACCTAT
Organism: Lachnospiraceae bacterium; assembly: GCA_014804445.1. Lineage (GTDB taxonomy): Bacteria > Bacillota > Clostridia > Lachnospirales > Lachnospiraceae > Acetatifactor. Next base: position 135,548 of record JAAUZU010000008.1, read on the forward strand.
CTGCCGGGTGATATCCTGTGTAAAGTGGACAGAGCTTCCATGAAGTATTCTTTGGAGAGCCGCTGCCCTATTCTTGACAGGGATGTGATGGAATATTCATACAGGCTCCCTCATTCCTTTAAGTACGGAAATCATGTTAAGAAAAGGATTTTGAAAGATATTGCGTATGATTATATTCCGAAAGAATTGTTGGAACGTCCGAAAAAAGGCTTTAGCGTCCCCATTGATAAATGGCTCAGGGGACCGTTAAAGGAGCAGCTGCTTACCATGACAGAGCATAATTTTGTAAAATCGCAGGGTATTTTCGATGCGGATTTTATTTCCGGTATGGTGCAGACATACATGGAACATGAAGATGGGGGACCTGCTACAGGAGCAAATTATTCTAAACTTATGTGGTCCTATTTTGTGTTTCAGCAATGGTATGATTTCTACATGAAATAAAGCGGTATAAGGAGTGGGATTATGGGTGTGCATCCGTTAAAAAAATTTATATATCATCACGGGATAACAGCAAAAACATATAATATCATTCGGAACTACAGAAGAAATAAATTTAATAAACTGAGCGATGCAGACTTTGCCAGACAATATTACAGGAAGAATACGGGAAGGGAGCTGAACCTGGAGAATCCTGTCAATTTTGATGAAAAGCTATGGTATCTGAAACTGCATGTAAGAGACCCGCTGCTGACGATTTGTACGGATAAGTATCGGGTAAGGGAATATGTGAAACAATGCGGCTTGGAACATATTCTGAATGAATTATACGGAGTTTATGATTCTTTTGAGGAGATTCCCTTTGACAAACTGCCAAAACGGTTTATCATAAAATGTAATCACACGTCGGGCATGAATGCCATTTTTGACCGGGAACGTCCATTTGATTCTGTCTATTATAAACACGAATTTGGATATTGGATGAAGCGGAATTGTTTTTGGGACAGCAGGGAGTGGAATTATAAAGATATCGTGCCCAAGATTATTTGCGAAAGAATACTGGAACAGCCGGGGAAAAGCTGTCTGGACGATTACAAGTTTATGTGTTTTGACGGTAAAGTCCGTCTGGTGTTCGGGGAGACGGGGATTTGCATGGCGGATGGCAGCCATAATCCCGATTCTGTCAGAAATGTGTATGACAGGGATTATCATCTGTTAAAGGGAGTTCGGTTTACAAGGAATAATTTTCCGGAAGAAATGTTGCCAAAGCCCAAGAATTATGAAAAAATGGTAGAGTATGCAGAAATTCTGGCAAAACCCTTTCGACATGTCAGAGTGGATTTGTACAACATAGATGGGGAAATTTATTTTGGAGAAATGACTTTTTATCATCAGGGCTGTTGCAGCAAGGTATATCCGGAAGAGATGTATAACGAAGCCGGGAGCTGGATTGATATCAGTAATCTTTAAAATGGAATAATCCAAAGGAAAAGACAGATATGGACAAAGTGCAGATGAACACAAAACAACCGCATAATTCCTCAAAGGAAAGAATGGCAAATCTCGAGCTTTTACGGATTGTGGCTATGCTTCTGATTGTTGTGCTGCATTTTTTAGGGAAAGGCGGCTGGCTGACAGAGTTGACGGAGCCGTCACTGCCATACACGGGATACGTGGCATGGGGCATGGAGGCGCTGGCGATTGGCTCTCTGAATGTCTATATGCTGCTGAGCGGTTATTTTCTGATTGAGGGCTCTTTTAGGGTAAAACGTCTCCTGCAGCTTTTTTTGCAGGTTTTGTTTTACAGCATCACCATAGGCTTGACTGCCGCCGCTTTTGGATATCTGCCTGAGGAGGGCTTTTCCATTTACTATCTGGCGACGCTTTGTCTGCCGATTTCCACAAACCATTACTGGTTTATGACGGCGTATTTCTTTATGTATCTGTTTATGCCCCTGCTGGCACAGGGGGTAAAGAAGCTGACGAAAAAGCAGTTTCAGATCGTGTTGTCGCTGCTGATTTTCGTGGTGTGTATTGTAAAATCGGTTGTGCCGATTCCGCTTTCTACGGATATGCAGGGATACGACTGTATTTGGTATATGTGCGTGTTTTTAGTGGCTGCGTACATCAGGCTGTATGGCGTGCCGTTTTTTCAAAACGTATGGCGTTCGCTCTTGGTTTATCTGGCGTCGGCGGCGGGGATTTTGGCGCTTACACTGGCTCTGCGGTTTTTGTATCTGCGGACGGGAAAGCTGAGTAATATGCTGACAGTCAGTTACAATTATAACCATATTCTGACGCTGCTCGCGTCGGCTGCGTTTTTCTGTTTGTTCTGCCATATCAAAATAAAGGATGGGGCGTTTAGCCGCTTTGTCTGCCGGATTGCGCCATATACGCTGGGCGTTTATCTTTGGCATGAGCATATTGCAATCCGTTATGAATGGCAGGAATGGCTCTATGCGGTGCTGGGAAAACCGAATGGCAGCATTATGCTGGTGTTGTATACCATGCTTGCCGTTGTGCTGGTATTTATCATCGGTATCCTGCTTGATATGCTGAGAAGTCTTTTGTTTTGGGTTCTGCATCTGCTGCTCTCCCATATAGGCGCGTATCAAAGCCTGCAGAAATGGCTGGACGGGCTTGTGATTAAAATATGAGGCAAAATATGAACAAGTGGAAGGAATCCCGATTTTATCGGATATGCTGCAATTACATATTTCCGTTGATACTGCTCCTGTATCCGCTCCGCCACATTTACTGGGGGCTGGACTTGTGGGATACGGGCTATAATTATGCCAATTTCAGGTACATGGGACTGGAACACATGGATTCCATGTGGCTTTTTTCCACATATCTTGCCAATGTGGTGGGACATTTTTTCACGCTGCTTCCCGGCGGGCATACCCTTCTTTTTATGAATTTGTACACGGGACTGTTTACGAGTCTGCTGGCGCTCACGTCATACCTGTTTCTGACAAGGCGGGTGAAGATGCCGGCAGGCGTGGTGTTTGTGGGAGAGTTTGCGGCGGTCAGCCTGTGCTTCTGCCCAACAGCGCTTCTGTACAATTATCTGACCTATGTGCTGTTTCTCGCGGGCGTGCTGTTTTTGTATGAAGGCCTTTTACAGGAAAAGAACCGTTATCTGGTGCTTGCCGGTGTGATGCTGGGAACCAACATATTTGTCCGCTTTTCCAATCTGCCCGAAGCCGCCATGATAGTGGGAGTGTGGGCATATGCCGTGATTTGCCGCAAAAAGTGGAAAAAGGTTTTGCAGGAGACCGCTTTTTGTATGCTGGGCTATATCGGCGCTGTTTTTTTCTGGCTGGGTTTTCTGTCCCTGCGTTATGGTCTGTCAAGCTATGTGGAGGGGATTAAGAGGCTGTTTGCCATGACGGAAACCGCCACGGATTACAAGGCTTCCTCCATGCTGTACAGAATGTTTTCCGAATATATTGAGAATCTGTACTGGGTGAACCGGATTCTGTTTTTTGCAATTCCGGGCATTATCGTCTGCATGGTGCTTCCAAAGTCCTTCAAATGGGTAAAAAAGATTGCCTGCGCGGTATTTGCAGCGGCAGCGGCGGTATGGCTGTACACCCGAAAGGATGCGCAGGGCATCAGCCTTTTCTGCGACCTGCGGTTTGACGAATACAGTTCCATGCAAAAACCGGCAACCTTGTTTTTGATGCTGACCCTTGTTGTGTGTCTGGTGCGGGTTTTCGGGAGAAAGACGGAAAAGAAGGAGAAGCTGCTGGCAGGTCTGATTTTTTTGTCGGTACTTCTTACCTCCATTGGCAGCAACAACGGACTTTTTACCAGTTTTAACAATCTCTTTCTGGCAGCACCCTATGTCCTGTGGAATCTCTACAGACTGTGCAGGTATCAAGCGGAGTGGAAAATTCCTCTGGTCTTGCCGTTAAAAACGCTTGCCATGATGTTCACTACTATTTTCCTCTTCCAAAGTCTTGGTTTTGGCACGCGGTTTGTCTTTGCAGAGGCGACAGGCATAAAAAGCACGGCTGCTAAAGTGGAAAATAACGCCGTATTAAAAGGAATCCGCATGAGCGAAGAAAGAGCCCGGTGGCTTCAGGAAATCAGCGCTTACATTGCGGATAACCAACTGATGGGAAGAGAGGTTATCCTGTATGGTTATATTCCCTCCCTCAGCTTTTATCTGGAGCTTCCCTCCGCTTTCAATCCCTGGAGCGACTTGGCATCCTACAGTACAGAAGCGATGGCGGCGGCGATGGAGAAAATGGAGGCGGAACTGGCAGGAGACAAAGAACTGCCAATTGTCATTCTGAGCAAAGACTGTGTAGCGGATACCGATACATTGTCGGCTCCGACCGCAGGCGACCCAAAACTAGCCATGATAGTGCAGTTTATAGAGGACTATCATTACAAAATAACCTTTTCCAACGAGAAGTTTGTGTTATATGAGGCGGCAGGGGAATAAGGAATTTGGTCGTAATATGATAGATATCGGAGATTTGTCAAAATGAATCAGCGTAAGAAGAAAATTGTAATATTTTGCAGCTCGCTGGCACGGGGCGGAACAGAGCGGGTTGCGGTAAATTTGGCGGAATTCATGAAAAACAGAGGTATTTCTGTTACGATAGTGACGCAGTATCGCGCCAAAAATGAGTATGCACTTCCGGATGGGGTGTCCAGAGTGTTCAGTGAGATTACGGACGATGAGGCCGCCGGAAACCGGATTGGGAATTTTTTTGCAAGGTGCAGAAAGTTACGCAGAATCTGGAAGGAACAGAAGCCGGACTGTATTCTTTCTTTTATAGGGAAAAATAATGTGATGGCGGTGCTGACCGCGCTTTTTACAAAAATTCCGGTGGTGGTTTCGGTGCGCAGCGAACCCAAGTATGAGAATGCTACACATACCATGCGTTTCCTGGCAAAAACGTTGTTTGTGGGGGCGGCAGGTATCGTGGTGCAGACAAAGGAAGCAAAGAAATTTTTCCCGGTTTATCTGCGCAGCAGAACTGTGGTGTTAAAAAACCCGTTGAATCCGGATTTTGTCAGACCACGTTTTACGGGGGAAAGGGATGGGAATATTGTAGCTGTAGGAAGAGTGGACAGCAATAAAAACCATGAGATGATTATACGAGCTTTCTCGCGGCTGACGAAAGAATTCCCGCAGTCTGCGCTTACTATTTACGGAGAAGGCGAATGTAGAAAAGGCTTGCAGGAACTGGCGGACAGACTGGGCATTTCGGACAGAGTGAGTCTCCCGGGAGCGGTAACGGATGTCCCGGAAAAAATTTATAAAAGCAGTGTTTTTGTGCTTTCTTCCAATATTGAGGGTATGCCGAATGCGCTGTTGGAAGCAATGTGTCTCGGCCTTCCGGTTATATCTACAGACTGCCCCTGTGGTGGACCGGGAGAACTGATTGAGGATGGTGTGAATGGCTTTTTGATACCTGTAGGTGATGAAAAGGCGCTGGAGGACAGGCTGCGGCTGCTCTTGAAAGATAGAGACAGGGCGGAGCGTATGGGAGAACAGGCAGTTCTTCTTCAAAAAGAATATGAGCCGGATAAGGTAAATGCAGAGTGGCTGGCTTATCTGGTTTCCAAAATGGGAGGAAAGGCATGTGCGGAATAGCAGGTATCTGTAATTACGGAGATAATCCGATTGGAAATATAGAGGCGATGAACCGTATGCTGCTGCGTCGTGGACCGGACGCAGGAGGATACTGGCTTGATGAAAAGGAAAAAGTGGTATTGGGACACAGGCGGCTGTCTATTGTGGAATTGTCGGAAGCAGGGGCGCAGCCCATGGTTTCTGACAGCGGCAGGTATGTAATTGTTTACAATGGAGAGATATATAACGGACAACAGATAAAAGAACGGCTTTCTGCAAAGCATGAAAGCAGCAACAGACTATTTTCCTTCCGTGGTACTTCCGACACGGAAATACTGCTGGAGGCAATTGAGAGTCTGGGCATACAGGAGACACTGCTGATGGCAAAAGGCATGTTTGCTTTTGCTGTTTATGACAGGGATGAGAAAGCCCTGTATTTGTCCAGAGACAGAATCGGTGAGAAGCCGCTTTATTACGGGATGACTGGAAACAGCTTTGTATTTGCTTCTGACATTGCTGCGATTAAGGCAGTAGAGTGGTTTCACAACGAAATCAATACAGAAGTACTGGGGTTGTACTTTCGATATGGCTATATCCCGCAGCCGTATACAATTTACCGGGGAATATGGCAGTTAAAGCCCGGGACGTATTTGAAAATCAAAGTCCCTTTTGCGGAGTGGGAAGAAAAAAGTTACTGGGATATTTTACAGGTGGCGGAAAGCGGGCAGGAAAACCTGTTTCACGGAACGGAGCAGGAGGCGGCGGAACAATTGGAAATTCTGCTGAAAGAGGCGATAAGAGGCCAGATGAGAGCCGATGTTCCTTTAGGGGCTTTTTTGTCTGGCGGCATTGACAGCACACTGGTAGTGAGTCTGATGCAGTCCATGAGCGATAAAAAAATCCGTACTTTTACAGTTGGTTTTGAGGAACAGGATTACAATGAAGCACAATATGCCAGAGAGACGGCCGGATATTTGGGAACGGAGCACACGGAATTGACTGTTGGTTTTTCTGATGTGATGGATGTGCTGACGCATTTGCCGGAAGCTTATGCAGAGCCTTTTGCTGACAGTTCCCAGATACCGACTATGTTGGTGAGCAAAATGACGAAACAGCATGTAACTGTTTCTTTGAGCGGAGATGCCGGTGACGAGCTGTTCTGTGGTTACAATACCTACAAGGATATGGAGCAGGGACTGCGCATTGTGCAGGGAAAAGCAGGTTTTCTGCCGCAGCGGATGCGAAAGGGGATAGGAAGGCTCTGCGGAGCGGTGAGTAATGCGCATACGCCGCTGCTATACAAGGTGGCCGGCTGTTTTTCCGTAGATTCGGCGGAGTCCTATTATCGTATGATGGGAAATACGGATTGCAGGATTCCTTATCTGCCAAAAAGTAAAGCAGTTTTGCCCTGCAGTAACGATATGTATGCGGACGGCTGTCTGAAAGATGCAAGACATAATCTGATGCTGATAGATATGCTGCAATACCTTCCCGACGATATTCTGGTAAAGGTAGACAGGGCGGGTATGTACTATTCGCTGGAAAACAGAATTCCGCTTCTGGATAAGGATGTGATAGAATTTGCGTGGAAGCTTCCCATACAGTATAAGTTTCAGGATGGGATAACCAAGAAGCCCCTGCGTCATATTTTATATCGGTATGTGCCGAAAGAAATGATGGAGCGTCCCAAGAAAGGGTTTGGAATTCCGGTAAGCGAGTGGCTGCTGGAAGGGGAACTGCATGAATGGGCGGAAAGTACCATGTCAGATGCAAGACCCATGGCAAAGGAATTTCTGAATTTGAAATATGTGGACAGCATTTGGAAGGATTTCCTGGCAAATCATAAGTGGAATCCTGTTATTTGGTATGTACTTATGCTGGAACAGTGGATGCTGTATGTAAAATTATGATATCAAAGTCATTCGAAAGAATGACTTTTGCCGACTATCGTGATATAATCTTTTTGTTGACCATATGGTATGTAAAGTACCGGGAGATTACACGGAAGATATTTGTAAATATACCGTAGAGAAAGCCGGAATGGAGGAAACGTGAGAAATGCTGTTTAATACCCAGATATTTCTATTTGTATTTTTGCCCATAGTGTTGCTGGGGTATTATTGTCTGCATAAAGCCTCCCTGCACAACGGTGCAAAAATATTGCTTTTTCTCAGTTCCCTTATTTTTTATGGGTATTATAACCCGGCATACTTGATTCTTCTTTTGGGAAGCATAGCAGGAAATTATGTTTTATACAAGATCATACAGAGACTTCTGCCCGATAGCGTAAAGAACGGATGGCTGCGAAAAGGGGTTGTGATTGTGGGTGTGGCAGCCAATTTGTTTGTCTTGTTTTATTTTAAATACTTCAACTTTTTTCTACATAATGTCAACAAGGTATTCCGCACGGATTTTAATTTGCGAAACATTATACTGCCGTTGGGAATCAGTTTTTTTACGTTTCAGCAGATTTCTTTTCTGGTAGACTGCTACAAAGGGGAAACCGGGAAATATAACCTGCTGGATTATGGTGTGTTTGTGGCTTTTTTCCCGCAATTGGTTGCAGGCCCCATTGTGTTACATAAAGATATGATTCCGCAGCTGTCGGAAAAAAGCAGATGGAAGCCCGATATGGAAAGATTTGAAAGCGGGCTGAAGTATTTTGTAATAGGGCTTTTCAAAAAGACAATGGTTGCGGACCGGTTTGGACAGGTGGTATCTCTGGGGTATGCCGGCGCCATGAGATGGAGTGTCTGGGAAACGATATTGATTATACTTTCCTACACGTTACAAATTTATTTTGACTTCAGCGGCTATAGTGATATGGCGATTGGATTGGGAAAACTGTTTGGAATCGATATTCCGGTGAACTTTGATTCGCCTTATAAAGCGTCTTCCATAGCTGATTTCTGGAAACGCTGGCATATGACGATGACGCAGTTTTTTACAAAATATGTGTATATTCCGCTGGGAGGAAGCCGAAAAGGAATCATAAGAACCTGCATCAACACTATGATAGTGTTTGCCTTAAGTGGTTTATGGCACGGGGCGGCGTGGACATTTGTTCTTTGGGGACTGCTGCATGGAGCTGCGCTTGTTTTTCACAGATTGTTTCATGTTTGTATGGATAAGCTGCCGAAAGCGCTTACCGGTTTTGTTACGTTTTTGTTTGTAAATATAGCCTGGGTATTGTTTCGGGCAGAAGGAACCTATCAGGCAGGCAGAATCTTTAAAAGTCTTCTGACGGGCGGTTTTGCTGTTCAAAATATGGATTTGTGTTATGCTTTCCTGGGAGATAACCCGAAATTCATGTTGGAAAATATATCATGGGGGACGCCGTTGTTTGACGGAATTGCCCTTGCGGTGACAATTATCGGGATTATAGCGGCATTGCTTGTGGTTTTTGCAGCGCCCTCTTCCCACCGAATAGCAAACAGCAGAAAGCATTATCGCGGTGAAGGTGTGGTCTGGGGATTTGCAGCAGTGCTGTGTATTATGACGTTTACCAAAGTTTCCACATTTTTGTACTTTAATTTTTAGGAGGATACAGGCATGAAAAGATTTTTTATAGAATTTTTTGCAGTTGTATTCTTTCTCCTGATTCTGATAGGTGGATTTGACTTGGTAATTGACCCGCTTTATCATTATCATGCCCCGGTGGGCGGAACTGCGCCGTATTTGTTCAATCAGGTATACCAGATGCCGGGCGTGGCATCGCACTTTCAATATGATTCCGCCATTGTCGGTACAAGTATGACGGAGAATTTTCGGGTTTCCTGGTTTGAGGAAATGGGGCTGCATGCCGTGAAATTATCCTATTCAGGCGCCCGCAGCCTGGACATCAGAACTGTTCTGGATAAGGTGTATGAAAGCGGGAATGAAGTAAAGTATATTTTAATGGATGTAAATGATTACCAACTGACTTCGGATGCGAGCCAAAGATATGTGGAGCAGCCTGCCTATCTGTATCGAAATGTATGGTGGGATGATACGGAATATTTGTGGAACAACGATGTGTTCTGGATGTCCGTAGGAAGGGTGCTGGAGAAACTGACGAACAACCAGCCAAAGCTGGATGATGCGTATACATGGGAGGAACCGGAACTTTTCTCGGCGGAAATCGTAAAGGAGGACTGCAGGGAATATGTGGAAAGCCTGCGGGAAACGCAGGAGGTGTATGACTGGCAGGAAGAGTATGCGAATTGTGAGAACAACCTCAATAACATCATTCCGGTGATAGAGGCGCATCCGGAAACAGAGTTTGTTATCTTTTATCCGCCGTACAGCATCTTGTACTGGGAAGAGCAGGTATTAAAAGGACGTGCAGAGGGAATTCTCAAAATATATGAATATTCCATGAACAGGCTGCTAAAGTATGAAAATGTAAGAATATTTGCCTTTCAGGATGAAGAAGAGATTATTACGAATCTAGACAATTATCGTGATGTCTGCCATCACACACCGCAGGTAAACCGATATATTTTTGATTCCGTTATGAGCGGCAATAAAGAAATTACGATGGAAAACATAGATGCCTATTTTGAAGGCATGAGACGAATGGTCAGCGAATATCCGTATGAAGTAAACTGGATTGACTGAAAAAGAGATGACTTTTCCCCAAGATAATGCTATAATCAACTTCATTGGATACACTGTAACAGTAAAAACAGATGAAAAGAAAGGTACGGTCATAAACATGTTAAACGACAAAGCAATACTGGTCACCGGAGGCACAGGCACATTCGGCAAGGCATTTACGCGATACGTATTAGAACATTATAACCCGAAAAAAATCATCATCTATTCCCGCGATGAGTTCAAGCAGTTTATTATGCAGAATGAGTTCAAGCCTTATGCAGACAAGCTCCGCTTTTTTATTGGTGACGTCAGGGACAGGGAGAGGCTGACAAGGGCGCTTGACGGCGTTGACTATGTGATCCATGCGGCGGCCTTAAAGCAGGTGCCGGCATGTGAATACAATCCGGCTGAGGCGATTAAAACCAATGTCAACGGCGCGCAGAACGTAATTGACGCCTGTCTGGATACCAATGTAAAGAAAGTGGTTGCGCTTTCTACCGATAAGGCAGTAAATCCGGTCAATCTGTATGGCGGAACCAAACTGGTTTCGGATAAGCTTTTTATTGCAGCTAATGCATATGCGGGCGCAAGGGACATCAGTTTTTCCATCGTGCGTTACGGCAATGTGGCAGGCAGTCGGGGCTCAGTCATTCCATTTTTTGATTCTATTTTAAAAAACGGCGGTACGGAGCTTCCCGTCACGGACTATCGCATGACCCGTTTCTGGATCAGCCTGCAGCAGGGCGTGGAACTGGTCATTAAGGCTCTGGAGGAGGCAAAGGGCGGAGAGACCTTTATCTCCAAGATTCCTTCCTTCAAGATAACGGATTTGGCGGAGGCGATGGCGCCCGGCATGGCGACGAAAGAGGTCGGAATCCGCGAGGGCGAGAAGCTGCATGAAATCATGGTGACGGTGGAGGATGCGCCGAACACCTATGAATATGACAAGCATTTTATTATTTACCCGCAGATGGTATGGAGCGAGCATAAGCGGGCGGTGCCGACCGGTAAAAAGGTTCCCGAGGGATTTTCCTATAGCTCAGGAAATAACAGCGAGTGGCTTTCCGTGGAGCAGATAAGGGAGCTGCTTTCCGCGATGAAAGAGGAATAGAGGCGAATATACCAAAAAATTTCTACTCTTGCATAGTAAAATATATTTTTAACGAAAAATTGTGATAAAATGTCGAAAAATAAAATCGACAGGCTGAACAGCATAAATTTTGGAAAGATGAGACAGCAGCTTGCAGGAAGCGAAGCGTTTCCGTCATTTCTGAAATTATGCTGTTTTATTTTGCCTGCTATGCGTAATGCATTGCATAAGAGGAGGAGTTTATATGTTGTACTCATTGCTGAATTCAAATACAGACTATTATGTGAACCTGCATGGGGAGCAGGTGATTACACACGCCGAGAAAAGTGTCTGGAAGGGAACGGACTGCATTTGGCAGGAGGAACCGGTGTCAGCAGGGATTATGCAGCGGATTGCCGCCACGGATATCCAAAACGAGAGGCTGTTTATAGATTTCGGAGGCGTTTTGCAGCAGCAGAGCGATGGGGAAAAAGAGATACAGGAGACCCTGGAGCTTTTGCACAGAAGGAAGAACACGGTTTATCTGATGAACATTGTGGAAGAAGCCGGAATTCGTCTGGAGAAGGGGCTTGAGAAAAAAGGAATTGTCATGCAGAGAGAGCAGGCAGAGGGCGGCGGATGGTTTTGTGAAGTGTCGCCGTCTAATAGTGCGCGGGACATCCGTCAGGCGGCATTGTGCGAGAAGGCAATCCATGATATCCATATGGACAATCTGCTGATTTTGATGGAGGAGAGTCCGAAGGGGAAGACCTTTCAAATAGACAGGCTTTTGCAGGATGGAGAAAACTGCCTCTATTACTTTTTTTACAGGCTTGCCATGCGGCTGATAGAGAAGGGAATGGTGGAACCTTTTGGAAAAAACAGGGATAAACTCTGCTTTGTGCCGGACAATCCGCCTGCCGTACCGATTGCAAAAGCATTGGCAGTATTCCTCGGTACTGAGGTGCAGTGTGAGGAAGCACAGAATGGCAGGTTTCGGCCGGATATGGAGTATATCATTGTGCGGGATGTGTTTCACATGTCCTGCGAGCTGGACAGGCTGAGCACGGCGATTTCCATGAGCGGCGGACTGGTGAAAGGCGTCGCCTGTCTGGTGGATATCTATACCGGCGTGGGTAACAGAAAGAACCGGGTCAGCCTTCACACCATTGATTTGGAGCGGGGAATCAGCTATAGAATAAGGCAAAAACGGGAAAACTTAGGGCAAAAGGATGACTTTTGGAAAAGATAATGCTATAATTGCTGTAATTAGGCTTCTAAGAAAAGGAGAGGGCGATGCAGCAGTTATTTTTACAACAGAGTTATCAGGATTGTTGGGAAATATATGAAAAGAGTCTGCAGAATGGCTCGTGTATCAGGTGGGATTATGTGGTTTTAACCGCATCCAACGAGGCGCAGGCCGAGAGTTACCGGACGCAGATAGAGTACCGCAGCATGTCGGGGTATCTGCCTGAGAACACGAAATACGTGGTATTGGCTGACCCGGATGGAAAGCGGGTGGGAAGCGGCGGCGCCACGTTAAATGTGCTGCGCTATCTGGCTGAGGATGGGTGCGGCAGCTTTTCAGGCAAGCGGATTCTGGTGATACATTCCGGCGGGGACAGCAAGCGGATTCCCCAGTACAGTATATGCGGCAAAATTTTTTCCCCGGTTCCCAGAGAACTGCCGGATGGCAGGAATTCCACGCTGTTTGATGAATTTATGATTAGTATGGCGGGCGTTGCCGGCAGGCTCAAGGAGGGTATGCTGGTGCTTTCCGGAGACGTGCTGCTGTTGTTCAATCCTCTCCAGATTGATTTTACCTTTTCGGGGGCGGCTGCGCTCTCCATCAAGGAGCCGGTTTCTCTTGGGACAAGGCATGGCGTTTTCTTGAACGACGGTTCCGACTATGTGGGAAGATTTCTGCACAAACAGACAGAGGAAGTGCTTACAGAATATGGCGCGGTCAACGACAGGGGCTGCGTGGATTTGGACACGGGAGCGGTCGCGCTGGATGTAAAGCTGATGGAAGCGTTATATGGTCTTATCAGCACGGACGGCAGGGTGGATGAGGAAAAATTTGCCTGTTTTGTCAATGAAAAGGCGCGTATCAGTTTTTACGGCGATTTTCTCTATCCGATTGCAAAAGAGGCGGATAGGGAATCCTATATGAAAGAGGCGGGAGACGGCCCTGTGTGCGAGGAGCTTCTTTCCTGCAGACGGGCAATCTGGGATGCCATTTCAGGTTTTTCCATGCGGCTGCTCAGTCTGACGCCGGCGGAGTTTATCCATTTCGGCACCACGAAGGAACTGCGGGAGCTTATGACAAAGGGCGTGGAGGAGTACGCCTTTTTGGGCTGGAAAAAAACGGTGGGAACAGGGTTCGAGCAGGGGGGACTGGCGGTCTACAATTCCCTCATCGGACAGGGTATATTTGTAGATGACAAGGTGTATATAGAAAACTCCGTGCTGAAATCCGGTATGCGGATTGGACGGGGCAGCATTATCAGCAATATCCGGTATGCCGGAGAGGAAAAACCGGTGATTCCCGCCGGTGTGGTATTGTCGGGCGCACGTCTGCTGGACGGACGTTTTACGGTTCGTATTTATGGTGTGGAGGACAACCCGAAGGATAAAATCGGAGAAATGATGAGCGGCAATATCCTGACTCTTTTGGGGGAGGATATTACATTGTGGGAGGCTCCCATTTACCCTGTCTGTGAGGAAAGGGACGAGGCTGTGCAGGCGGCGCTTATCACATACCGTATGATGAAGGGAATTGCCTCGGTTGAGGAAAAAGAGTGGTGGCTTGCGCAGGAGAAAATCAGCCTGAGCCGGAGCTTTGCGCAGGCGGACGTCCGTTATGCTGTTACCGGTGTTTTAGAACTTGCGGAGCAGATTGCGGTTTACCGCGCTATCTTGCTGCTGGCGCAGCAATTGCCGTGGCAGGCTGCCATGGAGGTATTTGGTAAGCGGGGCATGAACGAAGAGCAGGAGAAGCAGATGCTTGCGATGGCGGGTACGGTGGAGTTCGGCACATCTGTCCGGATTTACAACGCGCTTGCAGGCGAAGCAAAGCGGCGCGGGCGTTCTTATGAGAACTATGAAAAAATGTGTTTTGCGGCAATCCGCAACGCTGTGTATGAAAATAATGGCGTCCACTGTCAGGAAATGCTGCAGTTTCAGAAGGATGAGGCGCATGTGGAGTTTCCGGTCCGTGTCAACTGGGCGGGAGGATGGACGGACACACCGCCCCATTGTCTGGAAAAAGGCGGCACAGTGGTCAATGCTGCCATCAAGGTAAACGGCGTGCTGCCGGTACAGGTTACGGTGCGGAAAATAGAGGCATTAAAGATAGAGGTGGCAAGCGAGGATATTGGTGCGTTTGGGGAATTGTGTTCGCTGGAAGAAATTTACGACTGCAGCAATCCCTACGATGCCTTTGCCCTGCATAAGGCGGCTCTGCTTGCCTGCGGCGTGGTGCCGGAGGTCTTGCCCGAGGGAGAAGGTCTTACCCTTCAGGATGTTTTAAAGAAGCTGGGCGGCGGACTTTTCCTTTCCACGCAGGTTGTGGGGATTCCAAAGGGATCAGGACTGGGCACCAGCAGCATACTGGCGGCGGCATGTATCAAAGCTATCTATGAGGTGATGGGCGTATCTGCTGCGGACGAAGAGCTGTACAGGCTTGTGCTCTATATGGAACAGCTTATGAGCACGGGAGGCGGCTGGCAGGATCAGGTCGGCGGACTGTGCGGCGGTATCAAGTTTATCACCACCACGCCCGGGCTTACACAGGATATCCGGGTGCGCAAGGTAGAGATAAGCGAGACGGCGGCAGCGGAGCTGCAGGAGCGTTTTGCACTGATTTATACGGGTCAGCGGCGACTGGCGCGCAACTTGCTCAGGGATGTGATGAGCAGTTATATCGGCGGACGGCGAGAGACTGTGGAGGCGCTGTATTTTATGCACAAGATGGCGGCGCTTATGCGCTTTGAGCTGGAGAGAGGCGATATTGACGAGGTGGCAAAGCTCTTGAACCGGCACTGGGAGCTGTCAAAACAGCTCGACGACGGCTGCACCAACACTTGTATTGAGCAGATATTCAGGGCTTGTGAGGATTTGATAGCCGGCAGATTTATTGCGGGAGCCGGCGGCGGTGGCTTTTTGCAGGTGATTTTAAAACGGAATGTGACGAAACAGCAGCTTCGCGAGCGGTTGAGAGAGGTATTTCAGGACAGCGGCGTGGATGTTTGGGACAGTGAGTTTGTGTGGGAATGAGGATTCAGATGGACAGATACGAAGACGAAAATATCTACCTCCGCCTTATGACGGACGAGGACACGGAGGACATTATCCGCTGGCGGAACAGCGACGCAGTGCGAAAAAGGTTTATCTATCAGGCGCTTTTTACAAGGCAGTCCCATGAAAAATGGGTGGAAACCATGGTGCGCACCGGCAAGGTGGTGCAGATGATCATCTGTGAAAAAAAAGGAGATAAGAAGGTCGGTTCCGTGTATATCAGGGATATCGATGCAGTACACCATAAAGGAGAATACGGTATCTTTATTGGTGAGGCAGAAGCCAGGGGAAAGGGATACGGAACGGCGGCAGCGCGTTTGATGAAGCGGTATGCTTTTTCAGAGCTGCATCTGCATCGCCTGTTTCTGCGGGTGTTTGCGGACAATGCGCAGGCGATTGCAAGCTATGAAAAAGCCGGCTTTGTAAGGGAAGCATATCTTAGGGACGATGTGTGCATAGACGGGCAGTTTCGGGATATCGTACTGATGGCTGTGCTCGCGGAAACAGATACAAAAGAAAACAAACAGAAGTCTTGAAAAGACAGAAAAGAGGAGCTATGAAATTTAATTTTAACGTACCACCCTATACGGGAAAAGAAGCAGAGTATATCGCGCAGGCTGTGCAAAACCAGAAAATCTGCGGCGACGGTGAGTTTACAAAAAAGTGCAATAAGTGGATAGAAGAGAAGACAGGAACGAAGAAGTGCCTGCTGACCACTTCCTGCACCCATGCAACGGAGCTTGCGGCTCTGCTTTTAGATATCAAGCCCGGGGACGAGGTCATTATGCCGTCCTACACCTTTGTGTCCACGGCGGACGCTTTTGTGCTGCGGGGAGCGGTGCCGGTGTTTGTGGACATCAGACCGGATACCATGAACATCGACGAAAAATTGATTGAGGACGCCATAACGGACAAGACGAAGGCGATTGTACCGGTGCACTATGCAGGCGTGTCTTGCGAGATGGACACGATTATGGACATTGCGGAAAGGCATAATCTGTATGTGGTGGAGGATGCTGCACAGGGCATTATGTCTTCTTACAAGGGACAGGCGCTTGGCACTTTTGGAGAGTTTGGCTGCTTTTCCTTCCATGAAACCAAAAATTACAGCATGGGCGAGGGCGGCGCA
This sequence comes from Lachnospiraceae bacterium, assembly GCA_014804445.1. Lineage (GTDB taxonomy): Bacteria > Bacillota > Clostridia > Lachnospirales > Lachnospiraceae > Acetatifactor. Next base: position 152,159 of record JAAUZU010000008.1, read on the forward strand.
CTGCTGATTCGGGATGATGCGTTCGTTGAAAGGGCGGAGATTATAAGGGAAAAGGGAACGAACCGCTCCCAATACTACAGGGGACAGGTTGACAAATACAGATGGGTGGATTTTGGCTCGTCCTATCTGCCCAGCGATATGAACGCGGCTTATCTGTATGCCCAGCTTGAGGTGGCGGAAGCAATTAATGACGCGCGGCTTGCCGTGTGGAACCGCTATTATGAAAATCTGACGCCTCTTGCGGAGAGTGGCAGAATTGAACTGCCCGTGGTGCCGGAGGGATGTGTTCACAATGCGCACATGTTCTATATCAAGGCGGCGGATATGGAAGAACGGACAGCCTTGATAAACTTTTTGAAGGAGAATGATATTTTATCCGTATTCCATTATATTCCGCTTCACACAGCGCCTGCCGGACAGAAATTCGGGCGCTTCCATGGGGAAGACAGGTTTACAACAAGGGAAAGCGAGCGCCTGCTGCGTCTTCCCATGTACTATAAGCTGACGCCGGATGATGCGGATTATATCAGCGGCAAGGTGAAAGAGTTTTACGGCAGCAGGTAGCAGCGCTGTATGTAATCTGCCGCTTTGTATGGAGGATAAAAATGCTGGTTTTGCAAATCGGAATATTACTGCTTTTTATGGCTGCGGTTCCGTTGGGAATCGGCGCAGGTATCGCATCTTTTGTGGATGGACAGAAAAATAATGCAGGTTTTATGTGGATGGCGGGCTATTTGGTTTTGCTCGCTGTCTTTCAGTTTGTGTCAGTGCCCATGGTGATAAAAGGAGCGAGATTTTCCACACTGGTGCTGTGGTTCGCAGTACTTTGTATTCTTTTATCTGTGGCAGGAATTGCTCTTAGGCTGCAATATATGCGCAGGCATCCGGCTTTGCGGCCGGTAAAGGAAAGAAGCGGAAAAAGAGAAATCATACTCTGGGCAGTATTTGGCGCACTGCTGCTTTTGCAGTTATTCATGGCGGGCCGTCTTACCTTTGCCGACGGGGATGACTCCTATTTTGTAACGGTTTCCACCATTGCGGACGGCACGGACACCATGTATTTTTATCTGCCCTACACAGGCGGCACCACCAGTCTGGATATGCGGCATGCACTTGCACCATTTCCCCTGTATATTGCTTTTCTGGCGAGGGTGACGGGGCTTCATACCGCGACGGTAGCGCATGTCGCGCTGCCCATGGTTTTGATTCCGCTGACGTATTGTATCTATGGATTAATCGGGAGCCGGCTGCTGAAAGGAAGGAGCAGGCAGCTTCCCGTTTTTATGATTTTTACGGCGATTTTGATTTTGTGGAGTAATTATTCCCTGTACACGGCGGAAACTTTTTTGATGACAAGAACCCGGCAGGGAAAGGCGGCGCTGGGCAATATTGTAGTGCCTGCGTTTTTCTTTCTGGTATATCTGACCGGTGAGCGCCTTGCAGAAAATAAAAAGGTGGAAAAGAGTCTTTGGATGCTTTTGTTCTGCCTGACGACTTTTTCCTGTCTGTGCAGTACCTTCGGCGGTTTTTTGACAGCGGTGCTGTTCGGCGCTTTTGGGCTGTGTGCGCTGCTCACCTATAAGAGGTGGCGGCTTTTACTTCCTCTTGTGTTCTGCCTGCTGCCGGCGGCAGTCTATATGGGCATGTATATGATACTGAAATAATGGTAGGAGGCTTGCATGGAAAGTATGTGGAACTGGGTGCTTACCCAGTATAAGGGATATATCGGAACCGGCATGATAGCAGGGCTGTTCTTGGTGGCGCTGGTATGGCTGTTTGTCTCTGAAAAAAACAAAAATACCAGAATTGTCTTTATCTATGTGCCTGTTGTGGTGTTGATCCTGTTTTTCTGCCCCCTGTTTGCAAAAGTTGTCCATGCGTTTACGGGAGAGGAAATCTACTACCGGATTTTGTGGCTGGTGCCTGTGATACCCGTTTTGGCGTATGCGGCGGTCAAGCTTATGCTGCAGTGTGCCGGAAAGAAAAGATTGATTGTGGGAGCGGCGCTTGGCGGCATTATTATTTTGTCAGGCAGTCTTGTGTATGAAAGTCCTTACTTTTCCAAGGCGGAAAACAGGTATCATGTGCCGGAGGCGGTGGTAAAAATTTGTGATACCATCGAGGTAAAGGGAGAATGGGTCTGGGCAGCGTTTCCGGAAGAACTGATACCGTTTGTGCGTCAGTATTCGCCATGGATCAATATGCCTTATGGCAGGGAGATGCTGATTAGCCGATGGTCTGTGTGGGGATTTAAGAGCGAACTGTACGACTTGCTGAAGGAGGAAACCTTGAACGTGGAAAGAATCGCGGAACTGGCGCGGGAGCAGAACTGCGATTATGTTGTATTTGCAGAGGGGAAAAAGTTGTCCGGCAGCTTTGAAAGCTATGGATTTGAACTGCTTGACGTAATATGCGGGTATGCCGTCTATGCAGACAGCGGGTTATAGAAAAAAGCCGGACTTTTCCGGCTTTTTTAACTATTCAGTATCGGTGAGTTTTTCCAGCGCCTTTTTCATCTGTGCAGCGACAAGCTTTCTGCCCTCCGCGTTGAGGTGCATATTGTCAGTCAGATAATCGGCTGCGTTATCTTCGCGTATGCCACCGTAAAGGTTATCGATGAAGGTCACTTCATCATACACACAGGCCTCGTATTGATAGAAGAAGTAAGAGGACAGTCGTCCGGTACCGAATTCCTTGGAGTCGCTGCTCACATAACTGCCGTCCTCCGCCACATCAAAGGCGTAGGTTGGTGACATGACGACTACCTGAATCCATGGATAAGCCTGACGAATCAGTTGGATTCCGGATATCATGGAGCCTGTGAAAAAGCGGGTGTCGGACATGTTTCCTTCATTGTGAATGGCACGTCTGGCAAGATGGTCACTTCCATCATACATAATATAGATAAAATCAACCGTATTGAAGTCGATGGTCTGCAGAAGCTCTACTGCCGCTTTGGTATCGTCGTCAACTTCCCCCATAGAGGTGAGGGCGGAGCTTAAAGTGTCGCCGCCGTTTCCGACAGCGGCAGCAGCAAGGTGATAGAAGCTGAAGGCATCAATGGCGTAATCCGTGGCTGAGAAAACTTCGTTGTAGGTGCTCATATAGGAGCCCGGGATAGCACAGTTGTAAACAACAGCATCGGCCTCTTTGGCAAGAAGCCGGCATGGATTGTCGGAGGCGTCCCTGTCATCGGCAAAGGGTGCGTTTCCGAAGCAGACGATTGTGGTAACGCCGTCGTCCTCAGGAAAGCCTGTTGTATCTTCTATTTTGTAAAAGGTATCATAGACGGTTATCTCGGGATTGTCGGGAACCGGTATGGCATCAATTTCATCCTTTGTGATACCGCGGCCAAAACCCCAGAATTTACGGACAATAATGATGATGGCCAGAATCGAGATAACTGCAAAAATCAAATGAAAACTTATTTTAAATTTCTTTTTATCCTTTTCCATATTTTTCCTCATTTCTGCGCTTCTTTTTTGGCGCATTCCGCCGCTGTGCGGCAGTTATTACATTCCTATGTTTAAACTTGTTTGATTGTACTATATACATGGAAAGATTGTCCAGTCCTGTATAAAATATTTAATAAAAAGTAAAGAAATGATACAAAGAGGATACAAAAATAAGGAAAATGAAGTACAAGGATTGCTATTTTGGAAAAACATACCGCTTGAGAGAAGTATTCTCTGTTCTGTATACTGAAAAATGAAAGAACGGAGGAACTTCATAAAAAAATAAGAAATTAGCGGCATTTCAGCAGAGTTTATGCCTTGTATGAGTCCGACGGAAATGATATAATGTTACAGAATTGTTAAGAGCCAAATACAGAAAGGTATGTGACAGGATGAAGAAATTGTTTAACCACACGAAACGGGATTATAAAGCAGACAAAAATCTCGAGTGGGATGATTTGGAATATACGGAAGAATTTGAAGATGAAGTCTTTGAGGGGGATGGGGACGAAGAATTCTACTACAGCGATGAGGAAGCCGGTGAGGAAGTCTATGATGATGCCGAGGGCGAATTTTACGAAGAAGATGTAGAAGAGCCGGAGTACTATGAGGATGAGTATTACGAAGAAGCGGCAGAGGAAGAGGAGTATTACGAGGCGGAATCGGAAGAGACTTACGATGAGGAGGCCGTAGACGAGGAAGTGTACTACGAGGCGGAATCGGAAGAGGCTTACGATGAGGAAGCAGTGGACGAGGAAGTCTACTATGAGGCGGAATCAGAAGAGGCAGATTACGAGGAGGCCGTAGACGGGGAAGTCTACTATGAAGCGGAATCAGACGGGGCGTTTTACGGCGAGGAAATTGTAGAGGAAGAAGTGTACTACGAGGCAGAGTCAGATGCAGAGGGGTATGATGAGGAAACCTACTATTATGAAGAGGACTCTGCGGAAGTATATGGGGATGAAGAACCTGTAGACGAGTATTACGAAGCGGAGGACGGCGAATCTCTTTACGATGATTTTTATGAAGAGGATGAGGACGAAGAAGAGGAAGAGGAGCAGGAAAAGATTCTTCCATGGAGCGCCATGTCCGACAAGAACTTCTTTCAAAAAATGTGGTATTCCCTTGTGCATATGAGCACAATGGATAAGGTAGTTACAACAACGGGGATTTTGGTGCTGGTGCTTGCACTGGTGACGGGGGCGGTCTATGTCAGCGCACGGGCGATTGACAAGGAAGTAGCTTCCTTTGATACGGTGGGCTCACAGCTTGATAATATTACTGTGATAGGGGAGCATGGACTGACTGCGGTTGCCGATGCGGAGATGGCAAGGATATCCGCTGCGAACGCGATTGCTGAGGAAGAGGAGAACAACAACGAATACGAGGAGAACGAATATACAAAAGAGGTAACGGTTTCCTTGAATATGACTTCCATAGAAAAGGATTTGAAGATAAAGTTTGTCAACAGCAAGACAAACCGTCTGGTGCCTAACGTTCCTTTTTCTGTCACGGTGACAACGCCTGACGGAAAAACGGAAATCTGGTCTGACGACGATATGGACGGCATTATCTATAAGGCGGGAATTACGCCGGGCAGCTATTCTGTGTCTATAAACGCTTTGGAGGGCGACAAATACGCAGATTATAAGCTGCCGAATGATGCCCAGAAGGTAACGGTCAAAAAAGAGATAGCCTATGAAAAGGTAGAGGTTGCCGATGAAATAAAGAAAGAGTCGGAAATCGATGCAAAAAAGGAGGATACCAAGGAGAACGAAACGACTGTGGAATCCGTCCTGCAGGATACCGTGGGCTGGGTAGAATCTACCCAGTCAGTAGTGGGTGTTGTATATACAGCAGTGCCCAGAAGTCAGGTTCCCGACCCTTTGGCGACGGCAAAGAGCATGGTGTTTATGCGGACTTCGGAAGTTGAACCTTCGGAGCCTATCACTGAGCCGGAGACTACCCCCGAACCAACACCGACGCCTACCCCTACGCCTACTCCGGAAGTACCGGTAGTTACAGGGGTTACGCTGGATAAAACAGAGATGGCGTTGAAAGAGGGAGAAACAGGGAAGTTATCTGCAACGGTAACACCTGCAGAAGTAAAGGATGCAGTTATTACATTCACGTCATCAAATGAGAACGTTGCAAAGGTTGGCGCTGATGGCACTGTTACGGCGGTAAAGGCCGGAGAAGCAACCGTTACGGTTACGGTAGATGGTAAAACAGCTACGTGCAAGGTGACTGTAACAGCTTCACAAAAGCCGGTCATTACCTTAGACCAGTCTGAATTGAAACTGGAAAAGGACAAAGAGGCAACGTTGAAGGTAACTGTCACAGGCGCTGAAGAAGGTAAGCAGGCGGTTACATTTACCTCTTCCGACACAACTGTGGTGACGGTAGATAAGGATGGTAAGCTGAAAGCGCTGAAAGCAGGTGAAGCGACCATTACTGTCACGTTGGACGCAGACAAAGATGTAAAAGCAGAATGCAAGGTCACAGTCACAGAAGATACCCGCACCCTGACGCTCAGCGAAACGGCACTTTCCATGGTGGTGGGTGTGAACAAGGATGTGAAAGCGACGATTGGCGGGGCTGCGATTTCCGGCACGATTACGGCGGAAAGTGATAATGCCGCGGTAGCGACAGTAACAGTGAGCAAGACAGAAAATGGTGTTGCTACGATTACCGTGACGCCGAAGGCGGCAGGAACTGCAAAGATAACAGTGGGTATAAAGGATGACGGAAAGACAGAGGCGGCTTTGACGCAGGTCTTGACGGTAACGGTCGGAAACGGCACCATAACGTTAAATAAGACAACCATAGGCGTGCTGGCGGGTGCTTCCGGCGAGCTTTCTGCCACGGTAGACAGCAGCAACGCTGACGCAAAGATTACTGTTACAAGCTCCAATGACAAGGTAGCGACGGCGACGGCCACCGGCACGGTTGCAGGCGGAAAGACCACGATAAAAATTGTCGTGAATGGAGTGGCGGCAGGTACGGCGACGATTACGGTGAATCATCCGGATGGCGGAACTGCAACCTTTACAGTTACCGTCGGAAGCAAGGATACGAAGCTTGTCGGCTCCGATGGTAAGCAGCTTTACGTCTTAGTCAACGGAGAATATAAAGAAGCGCTCTATGCGGATTACTATAATACAGCCATCACTACCTTCTATGTGAAGACAGACGGTGTGACGAAATACACAGGCTGGCAGACGATTAACGGCAAGCTGTACTACTATGACGCAGGCGGAAAGTATGTGACGGGTGAGCAGGTAATACAGGGTGCGAAGTATACCTTTGCCAGTGACGGCTCCCTTGTGGTCGGCAATGGTGCTTTCGGTATCGATGTATCCAAGTGGAATGGCACGATAGACTGGAACGCAGTGAAAAATTCCGGCGTGAATTATGTCATTATCCGCTGTGGTTACAGAGGTTCTTCGTCAGGTGCGCTGGTCGTAGACCCTAAGTTTGAAGCCAATATAAAGGGCGCTACTGCGGCAGGAATCAAAGTAGGTGTTTATTTCTTCTCGCAGGCAGTCAACAACAGCGAAGCGGTGGAGGAAGCTTCCATGGTGCTGGAGTTGATTAAGAATTACAAGATTTCCTATCCGGTATTCCTTGATGTGGAGGCATCAGGAGGCAGGGCTGACAGTATTAGTGTTGCAACAAGAACAGATGTCATTAAAACCTTCTGTCAGACGATTCAGAACAATGGGTACACGGCGGGTGTTTATGCGAATAAAAACTGGCTTACCACCAAGATTGACACAAGCAAGCTGAACCAGTACAAAATTTGGCTGGCACAGTATGCGTCGGCGCCGACCTATACGGGAAGGTACGATATGTGGCAGTACAAATCAACCGGAAAGGTAACCGGCATCAGCGGTGACGTTGACTTAAACTGGAGTTATCTGGGATATTGATTGTAGAAATAGAAATGCTTTCCTTTTCTCACATCAGGGAAAAGAAAAGCGGGAAAGGATTCTTTTGATTATGAGAACTTATCTGGTAACAGGAGGAGCAGGCTTTATCGGTTCCAATTACATTCACTACATGTTTAAAAAATACGGCGATGCGATTCGTATTATTAATGTGGATGTGCTGACTTATGCAGGAAACCTTGAAAATCTGAAGGATATTGAGGGCAGGAGTAATTACAGCTTTGTGAAGGCAGATATCTGCGATAAGGAAGCCATTCGCCGCGTATTTGCCGAAAACGACATTGACAGGGTGGTACATTTTGCGGCGGAAAGCCATGTGGACAGAAGCATCCGCAATCCCGAGGTGTTTGTGCAGACAAATGTGTTGGGAACGGCGGTTATGCTGAACTGTGCAAAAGAAGCGTGGGAGCTTCCTGACGGAACTTTTAAGGAGGGCAAGAAGTTTCTGCATGTATCGACGGATGAGGTGTATGGTTCCCTGCCGGACGACGACAATGCGTTCTTTTATGAAACCTCGCCCTATGAGCCGCACAGCCCCTACTCAGCCAGCAAGGCGAGTTCGGACATGCTGGTAAAGGCATATATGGATACCTATCATTTTCCGGCTAATATTACCAACTGTTCTAACAATTACGGACCTTATCAGTTCCCTGAAAAGCTGATACCGCTTATTATCAACAATGCCCTTTCGGGGAAAAAGCTTCCGGTATACGGTGACGGAAAAAATGTCCGCGACTGGCTTTACGTGGAGGACCATGCCAAGGCAATCGACATGGTACAGGAGCAGGGCAGGCTGTTTGAAACCTATAATATCGGCGGCCACAATGAAAAGCAGAATATCGAGATTATCAATATTATTCTGGAAACCCTGAGGGAGATGCTGCCCGACACCGATGAGAGAAAAGCGCACATCACAAAGGATTTAATTACCTACGTGGAAGACCGCAAGGGACACGACAGGCGCTATGCCATCGCTCCTGACAAGATTAAGGCGGAAATCGGCTGGTATCCCGAGACCATGTTTAAGGAAGGCATCAAAAAGACGATAGCGTGGTACTTTGAGCACGAGGACTGGATGAAAAACGTGACAAGCGGTGATTATCAGAAGTATTACAGCGACATGTATGAGACAAAATAAACCGCACCATATATAAACGCAAGGGAACGGTCGGGATCGTTCCCTTTTTTGCAGCAGTAAGGGACGCCGTCCTCGCCCCCATATTCCTATTCGAACGCGCTCTCGCTCGAATAAAAACGCAGTGGACACTAGGCTCGAAAGGACCTCGCCAAGTGCCAGCGTTTTTATACGGTTCTCATAGGAATATGGGGGAGAGGACGGCTGATACCACAAGGAGGGAATGTTATGACGCGGGAAGAAATGAAATTATCGGTGGAACTCCTTACTGCGTTCACGATAATTGGCTGTATACGATTTCTGTATCTAACTCGTATAATGCAGTCCGCATGATAATTTGTGTGAAACCTGTTGCAATAGATGAAATTTATAAAAAGTAGGAAGTTATAAATTATAAAAAGCTCGTGCAGACGGAAAAGTTTTTGCTATTTTCAGCCGGCAGCGAACCCCTATGTCTCGGCAGACCGTATAAAAACGTTGGCGCTTGGCGAGGTCACTCACGAGCCTAGCGTCCACTACGTTTTTATTCGAGCGGGAGCGCGTCTGTAGAGACATAGGGGTTCGCTGCCGGTGTGACTCGCCGCAAGACTTCTTTCCGTTTAGGCAGGCACTCCCTTTTTTCCATATTTCGGTATGCAATTCCCCCCGAACATGCTATAATAACCAGTAAAGTGGTAAAGTCTGACTCTGTAAAACCATAAATTGAGTGGCTTTATCCCCATAACAAATAAAAGGAGTACATCTATGAAAGGAATTATACTTGCCGGAGGTTCCGGCACCAGACTGTATCCGTTGACAAAAGCAATATCCAAACAGATTATGCCGGTATACGACAAGCCGATGATATACTATCCTCTTTCCATTTTGATGCTTGCGGGCATCCGTGAAATTCTGATTATTTCTACACCGAGGGATTTGCCGGTGTTTGAAGAGCTTTTAGGAGACGGGGAGCAGCTTGGCATGAAACTGTCCTATGCGGTGCAGGACAAGCCGAGAGGACTTGCGGACGCCTTTATTATCGGAGCGGATTTTATCGGCACGGACAGAGTTGCGCTGGTTTTGGGAGATAATATTTTTTATGGGCAGAGCTTTTCGCGGGTGCTGCGGGAAGTGGCATCGAGGGAGAAGGGAGCAACCATCTTCGGCTACTATGTAAGAGATCCGAGGGAGTACGGTGTGGTAGAATTCGACGAGAACGGCAAGGCGTTGTCCATTGAGGAAAAGCCGGAGAATCCGAAGAGCAATTATGCGGTGCCGGGGCTGTATTTTTATGACAATGACGTGGTGGAAATTGCCAGAAACGTGAAGCCCTCCGCAAGAGGCGAAATTGAAATTACAAGCGTCAACAACGAATATCTGCAGAGGGGAACCCTGCATGTGGAAACCCTTGGAAGAGGCTTTGCTTGGCTGGATACGGGCAACCACGATGCGCTTTTGGACGCCTCTGATTTTGTGTCGGCTTTCCAGAAAAGACAGGGACTCTATATTTCCTGTATTGAGGAAATTGCATACAAGCGGGGCTTTATTACCAAGGAACAGCTTTTGAAACTGGCGGAACCCTTGATGAAAACCAATTATGGGCAATATTTGGTAGAGGTTGCAAATGGACTCTAAATTAAAGCGACTTACAATTTTGGCGGCTGTTTCGGTAGGGCTTTTGACTGTTTTGACGGTACTGCTTTTGAACAGTCCTTCCCCACAAGGCAATTATGAAGCGACGGAGCCGTCTGAGACGACACGGCCCGGTACGGGAGCTGTATTTGAAAACGGACAGATAGGAAATGACTTGTCGGCTTTTATGCGGGATGAGACTTTTTTTGACGAGGAAGAAAACGAATTTCTGGAAAATCTGAAAAATGAGCAGAACCGCCTTTCCTTGATTGTTACCTCCGTGGAAAAGGATTTGCGTATTCAGATTGTGGACAGCGACAATCAGCCCGTGAGCGGCGAAAGCTTTTTTGTGACGCTTAAGGGTATGGGCGATTACAAGGATTTGGATAAAGACGGCATTATCTATATCGGAGATTTGGCGGCGGGCGATTACGAGGTGTCCTTAAAGCCCATTGAGGGCTATAAAGTGCCGTCCGGCACTACGAAAGTCAGGGTGAAGGACAAGGTAGAATATCTGGTAATCGAGGATATTTCCCTTTTGATTAAGACGGAGGAAGAAATTGATGCGGAGGCGGAGGATACCGCGCAAGTGGTGGACGACGCCGACAAAACCGAAATTAAGGGCGTACAGGCAGTTTCGGGAACGGCTTCTCTGGGAATTGACGTATCAAAATGGCAGGGAGAAATCGATTGGGACAAGGTAAAAAATGACGGCATCGAGTTTGTGATTATCCGCTGCGGCTATCGTGGAAGCGTGACGGGAACGCTTGTAGAGGATCCTTATTTTGAACAGAATATCAGAGGCGCGACGGCGGCGGGACTGCAGGTTGGTGTGTACTTCTTTACACAGGCAGTAAACGAGGTGGAGGCTGTCGAGGAAGCGAGTATGGTGGTCAGCCTTATCAGGGATTATGAGCTGACGTATCCTGTCTTTATTGATACGGAGGGCGCAGGCGGCAACGGCAGGGCGGATTCCTTAAGTGTGGAACGCCGGACAGCCGTGTGCGAAGCGTTCTGTACCACAGTGGAGAACGCAGGCTTTGAGGCGGGCGTCTATGCAAGCCGCAACTGGTACAACAAAAATCTGGAAACTGCATTTTTAGATGATTTTGTCATTTGGCTTGCAGAGTACCGGAGTGTTCCCCTCTATCAGGGTTACTACCAGATGTGGCAGTATACCTCCAAGGGCAGTGTGAACGGCATCAGCGGCAACGTGGACATGAATATCAGTTATATGGGATATTAGAAACAAAGGCGGAAAGGAAAAGGAAGATGGGAAAGATTACGGTTGAAACATGTGAGATAGAAGGGCTTAAGATAATTACACCGCAGGTTCACGGGGATGCAAGAGGATATTTCATGGAGACCTATCAGTACAATGACTACAAGGAAGCCGGCATCGATGAAATCTTTGTGCAGGACAACCAGTCCGCTTCCAAGCGTGGCGTGCTGAGAGGGCTTCATTTCCAGAAAGAGTTTCCGCAGGGAAAGCTGGTCAGGGTAATAAAGGGAGAGGTTTTTGATGTGGCGGTGGACCTGCGTGCCGGTTCTCCTACCTTTGGCAAGTGGCATGGGGTGATTTTGTCTGAGGAAAATAAAAAGCAGTTCTTCGTGCCGAAGCACTTTGCGCATGGTTTTCTGGTGCTTTCGGAATATGCGGAATTCTGCTATAAATGCACGGATTTCTATCATCCCGGCGACGAGGGCGGACTGATGTGGAACGACGCGGATATCAAGGTTGACTGGCCTCTGCAGGAAGGCGCCCCGCTGATTTTATCGGAGCGTGACACAAAATGGGGCAGTTTTAGCGAGTATGTAAAAAATATGGCGGATTAAATTGCCGTTTGCACGGCGGAATACGAGGAAGCATGAAGAGTAAAATTTCCAAAAAAACCGGAATTATGATATTCTGCGGGCTGGCAGCGATTATGGCGGCCATTATTGTCGTGCACCGCAATCCGCTGGCGGACGGGCAGGAAGAACTCTTAAAAAAGGTGGTTTCCTGTGTGGTGATTTTGGCGTCCTGCGTGTTGTTTGGACTGCTGTATGACAAAATAACCAGCCTGCCTGTCGAGCTGTATCACAGCAGGCGGCTTATCTGGAAACTGGCAAAAAATGATTTTAAGAAGCGGTACGCGGGCTCCTTTTTGGGTGTGATATGGGCGATGGTGCAGCCGGTAGTCACGGTAGTGATGTACTGGCTGGTGTTTGACGTCATTATGCACGGCGCGGGCAGGGCGATGCGCGGCGGAGAGGAAATTCCTTTTGTACTCTTTTTGACCGCGGGTCTGGTTCCCTGGTTTTATTTTAATGAGGCATGGACAAACGGCACAATGGCGCTGTTAGAGTATAACTATCTGGTGAAAAAGGTGGTATTTAAAATCAGTGTACTGCCCATTATAAAGATAATCGGCGCTACTTTTGTCCACGTTTTCTTTGTGGGAATCCTGTTAATTATCGCCTGTTTTTATGGGTATTTTCCGACGATTTATACGATTCAGGTGGTTTACTACAGCATCTGTACTTTTGTGCTGGTGCTGGCGCTGAGCTATTCCACCTGTGCGCTGGTGGTGTTTATGCGGGATGTTTCGCAGATTATCAACATTATTTTGCAGGTAGGCATGTGGGCGACGCCGATTATGTGGGACTTTGGCGCTATCAGCTCCGGCTGGGCAGTCTTTTTAAAGCTGAATCCCATGGTATATATCGTCAACGGCTATCGCAGCGCCATCTATGAACATTCATGGTTTTGGGAGGATTTCTTTTCTACCATGTATTTCTGGATTATCACAGTGGTGTTGTTTGGCGTGGGTGCGCTGATATTTAAAAAACTTAAGGTGCATTTTGCGGATGTACTGTAAAGTGCAGGGGTATCAAGATGGAAGAAAAACAACCGGCAATCAAGGTCGAGAACGTCAAAAAAATATATAAACTGTATGACAAGCCTTCGGACAGGTTTAAAGAGGCGTTTGGTCTGGCAAAAAACAGGCATAAGGAGCATTATGCCTTAAACGGCGTCAGCATGGAAATCATGCAGGGAGAGACTGTGGGTATTATCGGGACGAATGGCTCCGGCAAGTCCACTATTTTAAAGATTATTACGGGAGTCCTCAACCAGACGGAAGGGGAAGTGACGGTAAATGGGCGCATTTCCGCCCTGCTTGAGCTGGGCGCCGGCTTTAATATGGAATATAACGGGATTGAAAATGTATACTTAAACGGCACCATGATGGGCTTTTCGGAGAAGGAAATCGATGAGAAGCTGCCGGAGATACTAAAGTTTGCGGATATCGGTGACTATGTATATCAGCCGGTCAAGACCTATTCCAGCGGTATGTTTGTCCGGCTTGCCTTTGCCGTGGCGATTAATATTGAGCCGGAGATTCTGATTGTGGACGAGGCACTGTCGGTGGGCGACGTATTTTTTCAGGCAAAATGTTATCAGAAGTTTGAAGAATTTAAAAAACTGGGCAAGACCATTGTGTTTGTCAGCCACGATTTGAGTAGCATCAGCAAGTACTGTGACAGGGTGTATCTGCTCAATCGGGGACAGCTTTTGGGGGACGGCAGCCCCAAGGAGATGATAGACGCGTTCAAACGCGTATTGGTGGGACAGTACGAGATTCCCGACGAGACGGAGGAACACGATATTACCCTGCCTGAGGATGGTGTCAATCCTGAGGTTTTGGAGTATGGCACAAAGCAGGCTGAAATGACGGAATTTTATATTACGGACGAGAAGAATGTCAGGACAACCGCCTTGATAAAGGGTTCTGAGTTTACCATTCATGTAAAGGTGAAGTTCCACGAGAGAATCGTTGCGCCCATCTTTGCTTTTTCCTTGAAAAATGTTAAAGGAACCGAAATCACGGGAACCAACAGCATGATAGAGAAGGCGTTTTTGGAGCCCGTGCGCGAGGGAAGTGTAAAGGAAGTAACCTTTACGCAGAAAATGAGTCTGCAGGGAGGAGAATATCTTTTGTCCCTCGGCGTGACCGGCTATGCCGGCAGTGATTTTCAGGTGTACCACCGCCTTTATGACGTGCTGAATATCACCGTAGTATCGGATAAGGATACCGTGGGCTTCTACGATATGAATTCAAAGGTTACGGTCCGCGAAGCTGTTGACGGCGAGGCGCGTATTATCCCATACCGGCAGGAGGCGTAGGAAGGAACAAAATGGGGAAAGGAGACTGACATGACAGAGCAAATTGGAAAAGTAATCTTAAATCTGAGTCATTATACAGGCATGGACTTATATTCCGACGGCAAGGTGGAGGATGAACTGTTAGAGATTGTAAAGAATCATCCGCAGGCAGACTATCAGCAGCTTATCGAAGAGCGGGCAAGCTGGCCGGTGCTCTATCATCTTTCCTCACTCCGTGAAAATATTGTGGATTGGATTCCTATGGACGCAGACGCCAAAGTGCTGGAGATAGGAAGCGGCTGCGGTGCGATTACGGGCGCTTTGTCCCGAAAGGCAGGAGAAGTGGTCTGCGTGGATTTGTCGAAAAAGCGCAGCATGATAAATGCACACAGACACAGTGAATGTGAAAATGTGACAATCCATGTAGGCAATTTCAGGGATATCGAGCCGGATTTGCCGGCGGATTTTGATTATATTTTTCTGATTGGGGTTTTTGAGTATGGCCAGAGCTACATGGGTAAGGACAAACCTTTTGAAGAGTTTCTTTCCATCGTGTTAAAGCACCTGAAAAAGGGCGGCAGAGTGGTGATTGCCATAGAAAATAAATATGGGCTGAAATATTTTGCGGGCTGCAAGGAGGACCATCTGGGAACGTGGTTTTCGGGCATAGAGAACTATGCGGACGGCGGCGGAGTCAGAACCTTTTCACGGAAAGGACTGGAAAAGATTTTTGCTGCCTGTGGCGTAAAAAAGTACCATTTTTATTACCCGTACCCTGACTATAAGTTTATGACGACGCTGTACTCGGATGCGTATCTGCCGGGAAAGGGAGAACTCTTCAATAACATGCGCTATTTTGACAGGGACAGGCTGGTTTTGTTTGATGAGAGCTATGCTTTTGACGGCATTGTGGAGGACGGGCTTTTTTCTGTATTTTCCAATTCTTATGAAGTGATTATCGGGGATGATTTTGATGTAAAATACAGCAAATATTCCAATGACAGGGCACCTGAATACCGGATACGGACGGAAATCAGCAGGGATAAAAAAGGTGCGGCGACTGTCAGGAAATATCCGCTGTGTGAGGAGGCGGAGGAGCACATCCGTGAGATGCCCGTCGCGTACAAGAACCTTTTAGAGCGCTATGCGGGCGGCAATCTGGCAATCAATCGGTGCGAACTGTGCGAAGAGGAGAAGAAGCTATGGGTTTCCTTTGAATTTCTGGAGGGCAGGCTCTTGTCGGAGCTTATGGATGCGTGTCTGGAGAAGGAAGATTTCGAGGGATTCAAGACTTTGTTTAAGCAGTATGTGGAGCGGACGGGATACAATCAGGAATTTCCGGTTGCGGACTTTGATTTGACCTTTGACAATATTGTGGTGCAGGGGAATGAGTGGAGCGTTATCGACTATGAGTGGACCTTCGGAAAGGCTGTGGATGTGAAGGAACTGGCTTTTCGTGCCGTCTACTGCTATCTGCTCGGAGACAAAAAGCGAGAGAAGCTGAAACTGGACATGATATTGGCGGAACTGGGAATTACGGACGCTGAGGCGGAGTATTACAAGGAGCAGGAAAAGGATTTTCAGGGCTTTGTGACAGGGAAAAATAAGGCGATGGCGGAAATCCTCGGCCTTTTGGGGAAGAGGGCAATCAGGCCGGTAGGCGCTCCGGACAGTGTGCAGGTGTATGAGGATAAGGGCAGCGGATTTTCAGAGAGGGAGTCCCGTTTTGTGCAGGAACTGTATCCGGACGACAGAGAGGTAGATTTGGAATTAAAAGTGGAGGGAAGCGTGGAGACTTTCAGAATCGACCCTTCCATGGAGCCGTGCGTGGTAAGAATTGAGGAGCTGACCTTTAATGGGAAAGAGGTGCCTGTCAGGAATAAAAAGATATTCTATACAAATGGCAAGCCGCTGAAACAGACGCAGGGCTTTGTCTTTTCGGTTGCAGACCCGAATCTCTACATAAGGGTTTCAGCACTTGACAGGCAGCCGGAAAATACGCTTCATATCAAAATGCAGGTGGTGAAACTGCCGACAGAAGTTGCGAAAGATATTGCGGGAGCAGTTAAAAAACTGATTTAACAGGAGGTGTTCCTTTTGAAACTAAAAAAAGTGGTCAGACAGCAGTTAGAAAAACTGTTTGATATAAAATACAGAGTAAAGCGGAAGCATTATGTATGGGACTATAACAGTTGGGTGAAGGAGTTAGAGCAGACTGGGGCGAAGGAGAATCAGAGTGCTGCGACAACACAGCAGGAGCCGCCGGAAGCTGTGCTTCTTTCTTTCTCGGGAGGTTGTTGGAGAAAGGACGCGCAGGCGTACATGAACCGCTTTTTTGCTGAAAATCCTGAGGTTTTGCTTGCTTACGGGGATGAGGACATGATAGTAAAAAAGAATGTTTTTTCGAATCCCTGGCTCAAACCCTGCTGGTCGCCGGACGCCTATCTGTGCAGAGACTATCTGGGGAACGCAGTGGCAGTGCGCAGAAGTCTTTTTGAGCAGCTTACAGAGGAGGAATGTCAGGACGAGGGCTTGTGTCATGACAAGCTGGTGGCGCTTGCAGGCGGTTTCACAAAAGGCTGCAGGGCGATAGCCCATGTAAATGGCATTTTCTTTCACCGGCAGGAGCAATGGGCGCTGCCGGGAGAGGGCAGAAGCGGCAGCCGGATAAAACTGCAGGAGACGAAAAAGGACGTGCCGGAAAAAAAGGCGGCAGATACGCTGGTTTCCGTTATTATTCCCTCCAAAGATAACGTGTCTGTATTAAAACAGTGTCTGGAAGCTCTTTGCCGGACTGTAAAGGAAACGGCCTATGAAATCATCGTGGTGGACAACGGGAGCAGCGCGCAGAACAAAGGAGCCGTTTCGGAAGAAATCGACAGGTTAAACCGCGATGCGGCATGTAAAGCGCACTTGCGGAGGGCTGTCTACCTGTACAAGTCCATGGAATTTAATTTTTCCCGCATGTGCAATCTGGGGGCAAAAGAGGCGAAGGGGAATCTGCTTTTGTTTTTGAACGACGACGTCACGGCGGTGGAGGAAGGCTGGCTGGATGCAATGGCGCAAAAGGCGCTGCAGCCCTGGGCCGGTGCGGTGGGCTATAAACTGCTTTATCCGGATGCAGAGCGGATTCAGCACGCCGGCGTTACCAATCTCAGTATGGGTCCTGCGCACAGATTACAGCGTTTAAAGGACAGCGAATGTCATTATGACGGCAGAAACAGGGGCGTCTGGAATATGCTTGCGGTGACAGGTGCATGCCTGATGCTGCGAAGAAAAGTCTTTGAGGATGCGGGCGGCTTCTGTGAAAAACTGAAAGTGGCTTTTAATGATGTGGATTTGTGCTTTACTTTGTATGAGCAGGGATATCAAAACCTTGTGATTAACAGCGGCTTTTTGCTGCACCATGAATCTTTAAGCCGTGGTTTGGATAATGAGGACGAGGAAAAAGCAAAGCGTCTGCTGGGCGAGCGTGATATGTTGTATGAGCGCCATCCGAATTTGGAGGGCTGGGATCCGTATTATCATATCTGGCTGAATGGAAGTGTGCTGGATCCGGAAATTAAGCTGGTAGAAGTGATTCCGATTGATGATATAAGAGCATTTGAGGATGCGCGGGAGTACGATTTGACGGTGAATCTGGCGAAGGCGCGCGAGGACAAATGCCTGTTTATAGGGATAGAGATTGCCAATAAGAAACAGGTGACAGGTTATGCAATGGTGCTCGGGAGCGATAACGCCTTCTTTAAAAAGCAGCTTCTGCTGCAAAAGGAGGGCGAGCCTAAAATTGTCTATGGTATGGACTTTACGGAACAGTACCGCGCTGACTTGGAAAAGAACACGGACCAGGTTAATGTGGGACTTTGCGGTTTTTATCTTTTGTTTAAAGAACCGCTTCCGGCAGGAGAGTACCGCCTCGGTATGTTGGCGAGAGACCAGATATCGGGCAAAGAACTGATAAACTGGAGCAACCGTACCATCGTATCGGGCAGGAGGAGAAAAAAGCACTAATCAGCAGAATAGACTGCTTGAAAAATAGTCTGTGACAGGAAGCATTGTGGAGAGGCGACATGGATTATAAAGAGGCATATGAAAAGGAACATATCAAAAATGCGGAGCTGGCGGGACAAATAGCTGATTTAGAGGCGAAAAATGAAGAACTGCAGTCTAAGCTGGACCGCCTTGCAAAAAATCCGCTTTGGAAAATCACGAAGCCGCTTCGGAGCATGCTGCGCTGGGGAACCCGGCAGGCAAAGAGGGTGGCAAACTGCGGCGGACCGAAGGGCATTGCCGCTAAGCTGGCATACAAAAAAAGGGAACATACCGCCATGAAACAGTTGGGAACGGCAAGCTTTCCCACACCGGAGCAGGCGGCTCTTGAGAGAGAAACAGTTTTTGACAGACCTGTCAGAATTAGTATTCTGGTTCCGCTCTACAACACACCGGATGCTTTTTTGCGCGAGATGCTGGACTCTGTATTGGCGCAGACTTATGAAAACTGGGAGTTGTGCCTTGCGGACGGTTCTGATGCAGAGCATGCGTATGTGGGGGATGTCTGTCGAAAGTATATAGAGAAGGACAGGGAATATCTTGCCGCGAAAGAACATATGACAAATATGTCAGAAATACCGGAAAGCCGGATTATATACCGAAAGCTTGCGAAAAACGGCGGGATTGCAGAAAACACAAATGCCTGTTATGAAATGGCAGCAGGAGAATATGTGGGGCTGTTCGACCATGACGATATTTTGCATCCGAGCGCGCTCTTTGCCTATGCAAAGGCGATTAACGAGCAGGGGGCGGATTACCTTTACTGTGACGAGGCGACCTTTAAGAACGGCAATATTAACCGGATGCTGACCATACATTTTAAGCCGGATTATGCGCCGGACAATCTGCGTGCCAACAATTATATTTGTCATTTCAGCGTATTTGCAAAGAGGCTGATGGAGGGTACGGAGCTTTTCAGAACTAAATTTAACGGCAGTCAGGACCACGACATGATACTGCGGCTGACGGACAGGGCGGAAAAAATCGTGCATATTCCGGGGCTGCTCTATTATTGGCGCTCTCATGAAGGGAGCGTGGCGTCCGGCATCGATGCCAAGCCCTATGCGGTACAGGCGGCAAAGGGCGCGGTTTCAGAGCATTTGAAGGCGCACGGCTTTGAAAACTTTAAGATAGAGAGCACGCGTGCCTTTGAAACCATTTTCCGTATCCGTTATCAGATAATCGGGAATCCTAAGATATCCATCATTATTGCCAACAAAGACCACGGGGAGGATTTGCGCAGGTGCATTTCTTCCATTTTGAAAAAGTCTACCTACGACAATTATGAAATAATTGTTGTGGAAAATAACAGTACGGAGCCGGAAATTTTTTCTTACTACAAGGAACTTGAAACGGAGGAGCGCATAAAGCTCGTTACCTACAAAGGCGGTTTTAATTATTCTGCCATCAACAATCTGGGGGTGAAGCATGCTTCCGGCGACTATGTACTGCTTTTGAACAATGACACGGAGGTTATCAGCGTAAACTGGCTGGAGGAACTTCTGATGTATGCACAGCGCGAGGATGTGGGAGCCGTGGGCGCTAAGCTGTATTATGCGGACAAGACCATACAGCATGCGGGCGTCGTCATCGGACTGGGCGCTCACAGGACGGCGGGGCACACCCATTATAAAAAGCCGCGGCAGAATCTGGGTTACATGGGGCGGCTCTGCTATGCCCAGAATGTATCTGCGGTCACAGGTGCGTGCCTTATGGTGAAAAAAGCGGATTATGAAGTGGCGGGCGGGCTTGACGAGAGTTTTGCGGTGTCCTTAAACGATGTTGATTTTTGCCTGAAACTTCGCGGGATGGGGCTTTTAAACGTGTTTACGCCTTTTGCGGAGCTCTATCATTACGAGTCTGCGTCGAGGGGGCTTGACGACAAAGGAGAAAAGGCGGAACGGTACAATGCAGAGTCGGAGCGTTTCCGCAGTAAATGGCGGGAAGCGCTGGAGGCGGGCGACCCTTATTACAACCCCAATTTCTCTCTGGACAGAAGCGATTTTTCTTTAAAAGTGAAATAAAATCTGTTATACTGTATAAAGAGTTATGCTGCTGGGGACGAAGCCCGGCAGCACACAAAAATAAAGTTTTTTAGGAGGATGTGTTATGGACTATAAGAGCAAGTTCCAGTTCTGGCTGGAAAACGACTATTTTGACGAGGAAACAAAGAAAGAGCTTTCTGCAATCCAGAACGATGAAAAAGAAATAGAAGACCGCTTTTATAAGGATTTGGAGTTTGGTACCGGCGGACTTCGCGGCGTTATCGGCGCGGGCACCAACCGTATGAACGTTTACACCGTGCGCAAAGCGACGCAGGGACTTGCCAACTATATTTTAAAGCAGGGCGGCGGCGAAAGAAGCGTTGCGATTGCTTATGATTCCCGCAGAATGTCTCCCGAATTTGCTGATACGGCAGCATGCTGTCTGGCAGCAAACGGCATCAAGGCTTATGTATTTGAATCTCTCCGTCCGACACCGGAGCTTTCCTTTGCGCTCCGCACCCTCGGCTGTATTTCCGGTATCGTCGTGACAGCCAGCCACAATCCGCCTGAATATAACGGTTACAAGGTTTACTGGGAGGACGGCGCCCAGATAACGGCTCCCAAGGATAAAGAAATCATTGCGGAAGTCAATGCCATCACGGATTACAATACGGTAAAGACGATGGACAAGGAAGCTGCTTTGGCGGCAGGTCTCTATGAAGTGATTGGCGCAGAAATTGACGATGCCTACATGGCAGAGCTGAAAAAGCAGATTATTCACCCGGAGGTAATCGCCGAGGTGGCTGACGATATCAAGATTGTATACACGCCGCTCTGCGGAACCGGAAACAAGCCGGTGAGAAGAGTGCTTTCCGAGCTGGGCTTTAAGAATGTTTATGTGGTGCCGGAGCAGGAGAATCCCGACCCGAATTTTACCACGCTGGATTACCCCAATCCCGAAGATCCGAAGGCATTTACCTACGCGCTTCGTCTGGCGAAGGAAAAGGATGCGGATATCGTGCTTGCAACAGACCCCGATGCAGACCGTCTGGGCGTGTACGCAAAGGATACCAAGACAGGGGAATATGTTCCTTTCACCGGCAATATGTCCGGTATGCTGATTGCGGAATATATTCTGCGTGAAAAGACAAAGACGAACACCATGCCTGAAAATCCGGCGCTGGTTACTACCATCGTGACGACCAACATGGCGGATGTGATTACCAAGGCTTACGGCGTGAAGATGATAGAGGTGCTGACCGGTTTCAAGTTTATCGGCGAGCAGATCAAGCTTTTTGAGCAGACCGGCTCCAACAACTATGTATTCGGACTGGAAGAGAGTTACGGCTGTCTGGCAGGAACCCACGCAAGGGATAAAGATGCCTGCGTTGCGGTTATGTGCCTGTGCGAGGTTGCGGCATACTGCAAGAAGGAAGGCAAGACCCTCTGGGATATGATGCTCGAGATGTACGAGAAGTACGGATATTTTAAAGAGACACAGTACACCATTACCTTAAAGGGCGTGGACGGCGCAAAGCAGATTGCAGAAATCATGGATAAGCTCCGCAAGAATCCTCCCAAGGCATTTGGTGATTTAAAGGTGCTTCGTTTCCGCGATTACGAAGAGGATAAGATTATCGATATGGAAACGGGCAGCGTGACGCCGACCGGACTGCCGAAGTCCAACGTACTGTACTTTGAACTGCCGGATAACTTCTGGTGCTGTGCGCGTCCTTCCGGTACAGAGCCTAAGATTAAGTTCTACATGGGCGTGAAAGGAACCAGCCTTGCGGATGCAGCAGACAAGGTAACGAAACTGACAGAGGATTTAAAGGCGGTTCTGTAAAGGAGCAGCATGTCTAAGCTTACGATTGCCAATTTAAAGAAAACTACAAATTATTTGAAAAAAAACGGGCTGTGGGATACTTTTCTCACAGCCTTGGAACGTTTACTGACAAAAGAGGCACCATACAGCTATCAGGCGCCGTCTGCGGCAATGCTGGATGAGCAGCACGAGAGGACAAAGGACTGCAATCTGCTTTTCAGCATACTGGTGCCTGCGTACCGCACGGACAAGCGGTATCTGCGCGCTATGCTTGACTCGGTGCTTGCGCAGAGTTATCCGCATTTTGAACTGATTCTGGCGGATGCGACGGAGGATGACAGTGTGAGCAGCGTTGTCAGGGAATATCAGGACGACAGGATAAAATATCTGCATCTTTCGGAAAACAAGGGTATTTCAGAGAACACAAATGAGGCGTTAAAGGCGGCGTCGGGCAGTTATATCGGTCTTTTGGATCATGATGATGTGCTGACGCCGGACGCGCTGTTTGAGACGGCGGCGGCGATAGCACGCGCCGGAGAAAAGGATGTTCCCTTGCGGCTTATCTATTCGGACGAAGATAAATGCGATGAAAGCGGGACATACTATTCTGAACACCATAAAAAAACAGATTTTAACATGGAACTTTTCCTGACAAACAACTATATTTGTCATTTTATGGTGATGGAGGCGGGGCTGATGAAGCGCCTTGCCTTCCGCAGAGAGTTTGAGGGTTCGCAGGACTATGACATTGCACTTCGTGCAGTCGGAACCATATTTGCAGAGTATGCCGGAAAAGAGGGAGAGCCGGACAAAAAAAGCGATGCGCTGCTGCCGGTGGCGGCAGAAGCGCAGATCTGCCATATTCCCAAGGTGCTCTACCATTGGCGCTGCCATGAGAACTCTACTGCGGCAAATCCGGAAAGCAAGGACTATGCGTATGATGCTTCCCGAAGGGCGGCGGCGGATTTCCTTAAGAGCAGAGGAATCAAAGGACAAGCTCTGCCGCAGGGTCATATGGGTTACAGTAAAATCCGGTATGAAGGCAGTATCTTAAAACAGAGAAGCGGCGTAGGACTCAGGGGCGGCAGGCTCATGGGAAAACGCTGGCAGACAGTGGGCGGCATCTATACGGAGAAAGGGAAATGTCCTTACAAGGGCATGTTTTACAAATTCGGCGGGTATATGAACCGGGCGCTTCTGGCGCAGGATGCATATGCCGTGGATATCCGCTGTATGGAGGTACAGCCGTATCTGCTTCCTTTTGTAAAGGAATGCATCGGAAAAAGTGTGCGTATTTTGCCTTTGCGGGAGAGCGGCGAAAGCGCGGGCGAGAAAGTGCCGGCAGGAGTGGGCGGGCTCACGCTTGATACAGATGGCTTTTTATGCGGCTGGAAGCAGTTAGGGCTTACCGATGCGCAATACCGCCGTGTCAGCATAGAGTTGTGCCGTGCGTTGAGAAAAGCGGGTTACCGCGTTGTGTGGGACCCGGCGTTTCAGAAGAAAATAACGGGCAGGAGGTAGAGTTGTGGAAGTAACCATAGTGATTCCGAATTATAATGGACTGCGCTTTTTAGAGGACTGTCTTACGTCTCTTGAGGCGCAGTCTTATCCTGCCCATATTTTAGTGGTGGACAATGGATCCACGGACGGCAGTGTGGAGTGGATCAGAGAAAACCACAAGGCTGTCAGGGTAATTGGTCTGAAGGAAAATACGGGCTTCAGCAAGGCCGTCAATATCGGTATCCGAAAATCCGAGACGCCATATGTCATTCTGTTGAATAATGACACAAAGGTGAAGGAAGGCTTTACGGAGGCATTGTTGTGCGCCATCAAAAAATCGGAACGTATTTTTTCCGTCAGCGCCAAAATGCTGGATATGAAAAACGAGGAAATGATCGACAGTGCCGGTGATTTGTACTGCGCACTCGGGTGGGCGTATGCGCGCGGTAAGGGAAAGCCGCAGGATAAATACAATGTGCCGGCAAAGATTTTTTCAGCCTGTGCAGGCGCAGCCATCTACAGAAAATCGGTGTTTGCAGAAATCGGCTATTTTGACGAACTGCATTTTGCCTATCTGGAGGATTTGGATATCGGCTGGCGTGCCCGGATTTACGGCTATGAAAACAGGTACGAGCCTTCTGCTGCTGTTCTGCATATGGGAAGCGCCTCCAGCGGCTCCCGCTACAACCTGTTTAAAACAGGGCTTTCTTCGGCGAACAGCGTCTATGTAATCGGAAAAAACATGCCGTTTTTGCAATGGGTGTTAAACTTACCCTTTCTTGTAATGGGATATTCTGTGAAAACTCTGTTTTTTATCAAAAAGGGAATGGGAGCAGCATATGTGAAAGGCTGTATGCGGGGACTGCGCCGCTGCTTTTCAGAAGAAGGAAGAAAGCGGAAAGTACGCTTTCGTTTGAAGCACCTTGGCAGCTATTGCCGGATACAGGGGGAATTATGGTGCAATATCCTGCGCCGTTTGTAAAATTAACAAGATAGATGTCTAAATGATACAAATATGATACATTTTTTTCTTAATCTGAACACGGAAAGTGAGTTAAGCAGGTGATGCAGGTATGATTAAAGATAACCAAAAAGTCTTTAACAGGCTGCACCTGATTATGGACATACTGATAGTCATAATTTCATACGCGATGGCGTGGTTCCTGCATTTTCAGGTATTTAATGATTTCGGACCGGATATGGGTATTCTTCCGGCGGAGTACTACATGCGGGCGCTGATTGTCATTGTGCCGGCTTATATCCTGCTATACTATTACTGTAATGTATATAAACCGCAGAGGACTTCCGGATATGGCCGGGAAATTTACAGTATTTTTTGTGCCAATACAATCGGGCTGGTAGCTTTTGTAGCGTTGCTCTACATTATAAAACTGAATGACTATTCCCGAAAGATGTTTTTTATCTTTTATGTGCTGAATATCGGGCTGACTTCCCTGTCCCGCCTGATTGTCAGAAAAACGCTCCGCACGCTGCGTGCAAAAGGGCGGAATCTCAAGCACATTCTGCTGGCAGGTTATTCCAGGGCCGGAGAGGAATATATTAACCGTATTTTGGGCAATCCCGAGTGGGGCTATGTGGTCTGCGGTATTCTGGATGATTTTGTGCCGGCGGGAACGCTCTACCGCGGCGTCAAGGTTTTGGGAAGAATTGACAATCTGCATGAGATATTGCCGGAAAATGAATTGGATGAAATTGCCATTACACTTTCGCTTAAAGATTATGACAGATTGGAAGAGATTGTAAGCATTTGTGAGAAGTTTGGTGTGCATACTAAATTCATACCGGACTACAACAGCATGATACCGAGCAAGCCTTACACCGAGGATTTGATGGGACTTCCCGTTATCAACATCCGTTATGTGCCGCTGAGCAATACCTTAAACAGCATGGCAAAGCGGCTGGTGGACATTGCAGGCTCTTTGGTGGGCATTGTAATCACATCGCCGATTATGCTGATAGCTGCAATCGCAATTAAAATAAGCAGTCCGGGACCTGTCATTTTTAAGCAGGAGCGCGTCGGGCTGCACAGCAAGTCCTTTTATATGTATAAATTCAGAAGTATGGAGCAGCAGAAGCCTTCCGAGGAGCAGAAGGCGTGGACGGTCAAGAACGACCCGAGAGTAACGGGAATTGGGCGGATTCTCAGAAAGACCAGTATAGACGAGCTGCCGCAGCTTTTCAATATTCTGCGGGGCGATATGAGTCTGGTCGGACCGAGACCGGAGCGGCCGCATTTTGTGGAAAAATTCAAAGAAGAAATTCCGCGTTATATGGTAAAACATCAGGTAAGACCCGGATTGACCGGCTGGGCGCAGGTGAATGGTTACAGGGGAGATACTTCCATACGCAGAAGAATCGAATATGATTTGTATTATATTGAAAACTGGTCTATGCTTTTTGACATTAAGATAATATTCTTAACCTTTTTTACAGGTTTTATAAATAAAAATGCTTATTAATCTTTCAGATAAAGCAGAGGATAAGGAGATAAGAAAAAATGGCAACAAAAGGTAAAAACGAAAAACAGCCTGCAGCAAAGCAGACGCAGAAAGCAAAAGGAAAGAAAAAAAGCAAATTTATTATTTTTGCGGTAGAAATTTTAGTGCTGGCAGTGCTGCTGGGTGCATTATGGCTGTTCAAGGATTTCGGAACGCAGGCAGACAATAATACGACGGGAAATAAGGGACCGTTGTTTGCAGTTGACTTTAATGAGCAGGATATTGTGATAAATCCGCAGGTGGCTGAAAATGAAACCATGGAACTTTACAGAAACATCGTACTTTTCGGCGTGGATTCCAGAACAGGACAGCTTGCCAAAGGAACTCTGAGCGACTGTATCATTATTGCTTCCATCAATGAAGAGACAGGCGATATTAAGCTTGTGAGCGTTTATCGGGATACATATTTAAATCTCGGCAACGATAAGTATGGAAAGTGTAATTCAGCATACAGCTACGGTGGAGCAGAGCAGGCAATCAAAATGCTGAATACCAATTTGGATTTGGATATCAAGGAATTTGTCACGGTAGGATTTGACGGTCTGGCAGCTACCATCGATGCGTTGGGCGGTGTATGGCTCGATGTGGATGAAGAAGAGTTGCTTCATATCAACAACTATCAGAAGACCATGGCAGAGGATATGAAGGTGGCGTGGACGCCCGTGGAAAATACCGGTTATCAGCTTTTGAACGGTCTGCAGGCTACTGCATACTGCCGTATCCGTTATAGGTCTGGCAACGATTTTGCAAGAGCCGCATCGCAGCGTGAAGTGATTCTGGCTATCGCAGAACAGGCAAGAAAAGCGGATTTACAGACGTTGGTAAAGATTGCAAATGATGTATCGCCCTATGTATATACCTCCTTTAGCTTAGATGAGATTATTGCATTGCTCGGAGATATTTCAAAATACCAGATTGTAGATCAGGCAGGTTTCCCGAAAGCGGATATGAGAGGCTCTGATATTCTTGGAGCAAAGGGAAGCTGCGTATTCGGAATTGATTTGGTGGACAATGTAAAGTGGCTGCATGAGTATCTGTTTGAGGATACGGATTACCAGCCGTCTCCCGAGGTGGTGGACTACTCCAATGTCATTCACGATTTTGTATCACAGTATGTAGATTTAAAATAAGCATATAAGCGCTGAAGCAAGGGAGCCGCGAGGGTGGCTCCCTTTCATTCATGATAATAGAAAATACAGATTTGTATCAGGATATGGAGGAGAGAATGGAAGTGTCCATGGATGTGATAATCCCATTATATAAACCGGGCAGAGAACTATTTTCCCTTTTAGACAGTCTGCTGAATCAGACGGTAAAAGTAAACCGGATTATTTTGATAAATACGGAAGAAAAATATTTTACGCAGTTGACATACGGTAGTAATTTCTGGAAAAAATACAAAGAAATAGTGAGTGTACATCATATTTCCCAAAAAGAGTTTAACCATGGCGGGACAAGACGCATGGCGGTGCGCAGGTCGGAAGCGGAAGTTTTTGTCATGATGACGCAGGATGCGCTGCCGGCAAATCCGCATCTGCTGGAAAACCTTTTAAAAGCGCTTGAACAGGACAATGTTGCCGCTGTCTACGCAAGACAGCTTCCAGCGGCGGACTGCGGCGTCATAGAGCGGTATACGCGAAGTTTCAACTATCCTGACAGTTCCCATGTCAGGACGCTTGCCGATTTGGAAAAGACGGGAATCAAGACTTTTTTCTGTTCCAATGTCTGCGCTGCTTACAAAAGAAAACTTTATGATGAACTGGGTGGTTTTGTGAAGCGCACGATATTTAACGAGGATATGATTTTTGCCGCAGGCGCCGTAAAAAGCGGCTACGGAATCGCCTATGCCGCGGACGCTGAGGTGATTCATTCCCACAATTACACCAATAAGCAGCAGTTTCGCCGCAATTTTGACCTAGGCGTATCGCAGGCGGACAACCCGCAGATTTTCAAAGATGTTCCCTCGGAAAAAGAAGGAAAAAAACTGGTGAAGGAGACTGCGGGGTGGCTTTGGAGGAGTAAAAAGAAGCGGCTTCTGCCACATTTCTTTATGCAGTGCGCGTGTAAGTATGCGGGGTATCTTTTGGGGAAGCATTATAAGGCGCTGCCAAGGAGTGTGGTGATGGCGTGTACGGATTCACCGTACTATTGGGAGCGGTAGGGTGCGGTGTGCGGTGAGTCACGCCGTCAGCGGAGCTACATGCCTGTTCAGACGCGCTCTCGCTCGGATAAAAACGCAGCGGTACTAGGCTCGAAAGAACCTCGCCAAGTGCCGGCGTTTTTATACGGTCTGCACAGGCATATAGCTCCGCCGCCGGCTGAAAGCGGCAAAAGCGTGCGACTCCCGCCTGTGGGCGTTTGGTAGAAATGCATACGGCGGTTTTGGGTTTTAGCCAGCGGACAGCTTAGGCAGTCTGGACAGCGCCATATTCCCGAAGGAGCCCTTTAAGAAACGTCAGCGCTTAGCGAGGTTCTTTCGAGCTTAGCGTCTGCTACGTTTCTTGCAGAGCGAGAGCGCGGCGACTCGGGAATATGGCGCTGTTCAGGCGTCCCTCGCAAGATACCTTTGCGGGAAAAATACACCGAGCTTTTGACGACATAAATCCCTTTACACCCATACCGCAAATGTGATACATTAGTGATAGATGTATTTGTGAAAAAGAAAGGCGCTTCAGCGAAATCTGGAGCAGACAGGTGAGGAGAATGTGTGGAATAGTCGGATACATCGGAGCGGAGAAGGCAGCGCCGATTATACTTGACGGACTCTCAAAATTGGAATACAGAGGATATGATTCTGCGGGAATCGCAGTTTTTGACGGTGAGAAAATCAATATACAAAAGGCGGTCGGACGGTTAAAGGTACTGGAAAACCTGACCCATGGAGGCGAAACCATGCCGGGGCATGCGGGCATCGGTCATACAAGGTGGGCGACGCATGGTGTTCCCAATGATGTCAACTCTCATCCGCATTTTAATAAAGAAGGAACGATAGCGGTGGTGCACAATGGCATCATTGAAAATTATATTCCGTTGAAGAAAAAATTGATAGGAAAGGGCTATCAGTTTGTTTCTGATACGGATACGGAGGTGCTGGCACATCTGTTGGATTATTACTACAGAGGAAATCCGCTGGAGGCAATTACAAAGGTGCTGCACCGTGTGGAAGGCTCCTATGCTTTAGGCATTATGTTCGCAGATTTTCCGGATGAAATATATGCCGTGCGTAAGGACAGTCCGCTGATTGTCGGGAAGAGCGATAAGGGCTGCTTTATTGCATCCGATGTTCCGGCAATTTTGAAATATACCCGTACCGTGTACTATGTAAACAACCAGGAGGTTGTCAGGGTAAAAAAAGACCAGCTCAATTTTTATGGTGTTGATGAGGAAGAGATTGAAAAAGAAGCTGTCACGATAGATTGGGATGCCAATGCTGCGGAAAAGGAAGGCTATGAGCATTTCATGCTGAAGGAGATATATGAGCAGCCAAAAACCGTGTCGGAAACTCTTTCGCCCCGCATCAAAAACGGAGAAATTGTAATCGAAGAGCTGAATATGTCAGATGAGGAGTTAAGAAGCGTCAGGCGGATTCATATTGTGGCCTGCGGTTCCGCTTATCATACCGGCGTGACGGCAAAGTACATTCTGGAGGGACTGGTGCGGATACCGGTGGAGGTAGATGTGGCTTCTGAATTCCGCTATCGGAATCCGGTGCTGGAGGAGAATTCCATGGTGATTGTCATCAGCCAGTCGGGTGAGACGGCTGATACGCTTGCCGCTCTGCGGGAGGCAAAGTCGAGAGGATTCAAGGTGCTCGGCATTGTGAATGTAGTAGGAAGCAGTATTGCAAGGGAAGCGGACAGCGTGATGTACACATGGGCGGGACCGGAGATTGCGGTGGCAACGACCAAAGCGTACAGCGCACAGCTTGCGGCGCTATATCTGCTTGCCATGAAGCTGGGAAGGGTGCGCGGCGCTATTGACGATACGCTTTTTGAAGCGCTTCTGGCAGATTTGAAGAAGCTTCCCAATCAGATAGAGCTTTTGCTGGGACAAAAGGAAAAGATACAGCGTTTTGCCAACCGGTATGTAGGGGCAAAGGATATTTTCTTTATCGGAAGGGGTATCGATTATGCGATTTCGCTGGAAGGTTCCTTGAAATTAAAGGAAACCTCCTATGTACATTCGGAAAGCTATCCGGCGGGAGAATTAAAGCATGGGCCAATCTCCCTGATAGAAGACGGCACGCTCGTTGTGGCGGTTTCCACACAGCCTGCGCTCTACCAGAAGACCATCAGCAATATGGTGGAGGTAAAGGCAAGGGGCGCGTTTGTTATGGCGATTACCTGCGAGGGAAATAAGGCGATAGAGAAAGCCGCAGATTATGTGACTTATATTCCGGAGACAAACCCCTATTTTGCAAATTCTCTTGCCATTATTCCGCTGCAGCTTTTCGGCTATTATGTAGCCGTCGGGAAGGGCTGCGATGTGGATAAGCCCAGAAACCTTGCAAAGTCAGTTACGGTAGAATAAAGCTGTGTATGGTTGAATTAACACAAACATCATAATTTAATCACAAAATGAACACAAATGTTCATTATACTAAAACCATACTAGATACAGGCAGTCTTGTAATTGGAAAGAAAAGAGGTAGTTGTGATGTACGAGAATAATGAGTATACGAATGGGAACAGTCCTTATGCAGACGGAAGGCAGCAGAGCTTTGGAGAAATCCAGAGGCCGCAGATAGATGCGCAGGCAGTTCAGATAATGCCTGAAACGCCGGCGACGGAGCCTCAGAAGAAGGAGCATAAAGCAGGCGCAGGATTCCGCAAGGTGTTGGCGAGTGTAAGCTTTGGGTTGTGCTTTGGACTGAGCGCCGGTATCGGTGTTTGGGCGGTAGCCGAGGGAACGGGGCTGCTTGATAAGCGTCAGCCGGCAGGGACAGAGACGGCGGGCTATGATATTCCGGAAGAGATTCAGGACGCGCTCAATGAAATTCAGGATGCACGCAGCGAAATCAACGAACTGCGGGAGCTTCTGAAAGAAAATGGAGCGGATGCCAATACCGTCAGTGCAGGCGCTATTACGAAAGTTAATTTTGATGTATCCGCAGTGGTGGAGGACGCGATGCCCGCTATGGTTTCCATCGTAAACAATTACGTGGAGCAGGTCACATATTTCGGGCAGCCGAGAGAGCGTGAAGGCGAGGCGAGTGGTTCCGGTATTATTGTGGGAGAAAATGAAAATGAGATTCTGATTGCAACCAATTACCATGTGGTTGAGGATGCGAAAAAACTCATGGTGCATTTTGTGGACGACACAGATGTAGAGGCAGTCATTAAAGGAACGGACGAAGATATGGATCTTGCCATTATTGCGGTTCCCAAAACTTCTTTGAGCCAGGAAACGCAAAATGCCATATCCATTGCCAAAATGGGAGATTCCGACAGCTTAAAGCTCGGAGAGCCTGTTGTTGCTATCGGCAACGCGCTGGGCTATGGACAGTCTGTAACAAATGGCATTGTCAGTGCACTGAACCGTGACGTGGAGCTGGAGGATGGTTCCATCGGCACTTTCATTCAGACAAATGCGGCGATCAATCCCGGTAATTCCGGCGGTGCGCTGCTCAATATAAATGGCGAAGTGGTTGGTATCAATTCCAATAAGATAGGAGATACGCTGGTGGAAGGAATGTGTTATGCGATTCCGATTTCCGCAGCAAAACCGATTTTAGAGGATTTGATGACAAAAGAAGTACGCAATAAGGCGGCAGAGGCTGGATATCTGGGTATCGTACCGCGTACTGTTACCGCTGATGTGGCGGAGTTGTACGGAAGCCCTAAAGGTGTTATCGCGTCCAGTGTAGAGGAAGGAACACCGGCGGCCGAAGGCGGTATGCTGCTTGGCGATATCATTATCAAGCTGGGCGGCGAAAAGCTTCTGACAGCGGAAGAACTGCGCGAAGCACTGGAATATTACGCGCCGGGCGAGACCGTGGAAATTGTTGTTATGCGTAACATAAACGGCGAGTACGTAGAAGTTGTCCTGCAGGTGACTCTCGGAAGCAGACCGGTGGAAGACTAAAAAATAGAGGGAAAGCGCACGCAGAGTGCTTTCTGGCATTGTACATTATAACTGCCCCAAAGGAAGTAAAGGCTTTTGGGGCAGTTTTATTGTGTCTGCTCAGTAAGGGCGTGGGGGGATTGCGGCGATTCACGCCGGGGGAGGAGTTATATGCCTGTGCAGACGCGCTCTCGCTCGGATAAAAACGCAGCGGTACTAGGCTCGAAAAAACCTCGCCAAGTGCCGGCGTTTTTATACGGTCTGCACAGGCATATAACTCCTCTTCCGGCTGAAAACCGCCAAAGGGCGCAGCGCGCCTTGCGTTCGCTTCGCTAAAAGCGGCAAGTCGAGTTTGCGGAAAATATGCGCTTATGAGGACTGCTTTGCTCATGCAAACTTGCATCTACCTTCACCTTTGCTACTTACTGTCACCGCCGACGTTGCGGCGCGTTTACGCCGCCGCCTGAAGTGTTTGCGGGTAACAGCCTGTACGGCAGGCCATTCCCGAAGGAGCCCGTTAAGAAGCGTCGGCGCTTAGCGAGGTTCTTTCGAGCTTAGCGTCCGCTACGCTTCTTTCCGAGCGAGAGCGCGGCTCCTTGGGAATGGTCTGCCGTACAGGCGTCCCCCACCATCCCCCTTCACCCATGCCGCAACTCACCCCTCTTTTTTAGAAAAACTTCACTTGTACATACGTCGTGTATCCGATATAATAGTTTACGTAAAAATATATAGGACTGAATATTTATTTTGATAATAGGAGAGTGAACATGTCAGATTACGATAACATATACACAGATGGAGATACGGAAAATCCGGAGGAAGAGCAGGTAAAGGTATCCGGCGATAAGGAAGCGGAAGGCAGCAAAGAGACGGAAAGAGGTGCGGCTTCCGAAAAAAATGAACAGGATGAGCCGCAGAAGGAATATGAAGATGTGTGCTTCATCTGTCGGCGTCCGGAGAGTAAGACGGGAAAAATGTTCAAGCTTCCCAATAATATAACAGTATGCAACGATTGTATGCATAAGACAATGGATACGGTAAGTCAGTTTGACTATCAGGGGCTTTTGAACAACCCTTCTTTTGGACAGGACTTGGGAAAAGGCTTTCCCAATATCAGCTTTGTCAATATTGCCGATTTGCAGGGTGAGGGCGGTATTCCAAACAAGCAGCGTCTGAAAAAGAAAAAGGAGAAGGAAAAAGAGGCACAGCCGGTTTTCAACATCCGTGACATTCCGGCGCCCCATAAGATAAAAGCGAGCCTTGATGAGTATGTGGTGGGACAGGAGCATGCAAAGAAGGCAATTTCCGTGGCGGTATATAACCACTACAAGCGCGTTGCTACCAATACCATGGACGAAATTGAGATTGAAAAATCCAATATGCTGATGATTGGACCGACCGGATGTGGCAAGACTTATCTGGTTAAGACGCTTGCGCGGCTTTTGGACGTGCCGCTTGCCATTGCGGATGCAACTTCTCTGACAGAGGCGGGTTATATTGGCGACGATATTGAGAGCGTGGTGTCCAAGCTGTTGGCGGCTGCCGACAATGATGTGGAAAAGGCGGAGCGCGGTATTATTTTTATTGATGAAATAGACAAGATTGCAAAGAAGAAGAACAATAATTCACGTGATGTCAGCGGTGAATCCGTGCAGCAGGGGATGTTAAAGCTTTTGGAGGGCGCGGAGGTAGAGGTGCCCGTGGGTGCAAACAGCAAGAACGCAATGGTGCCGCTGGCGACGATTAATACCCGCAACATCCTTTTTATCTGCGGGGGTGCTTTTCCCGATTTAGAGTTGATTATCAAGGAGCGTCTGACGAAGCAGAGTTCCATGGGCTTCAACGGACAGCTCAAGGATCGTTTTGACAAAGAGAAGAATCTGATATCCAGAGTGACGGTTGAGGATATCAGGAAGTTCGGCATGATTCCCGAGTTTATCGGCCGTCTGCCGATTATCTTCACACTGCAGGGACTCACCAAGGAGATGATGGTGAAGATATTGAAGGAGCCGAAGAATGCTATTTTAAAGCAGTATCAGAAGCTGCTTGAGCTGGACGAGGTGAAGCTTGATTTTTCGGAGGAGGCACTGGAAGCTATTGCGGAGAAGGCGTTGGAGCGCGAGACCGGCGCAAGGGCGCTCCGTTCTATTATTGAAGAGTTTATGCTGGATATTATGTACGAAATTCCGAAGGACGACAATATAGGAAGAGTGACGATTACCAGGGAATATATTGAAGGAACCGGCGGGCCGATTATCGACATCAGGAGCAGTACGGCGGCAAATCCCGACGAGTTAAGGTCACTGTCTGCGGATGCAGAGAGCAGGAAATAATCTGCCGGCTATGAGAGAACCGTATCATAAGCGGCCATGTGACAGGATAGGATAAAACAGGACAGACATAGAAGAGGGATATTGTCATAGGATATTAAGAAGAGAGACGAAAAGCAGGGCAGCTATGACCTGTAAAGAAAAAATTTTATCAGAGGATTATGGTGAATTAATTGTAGACTACACCAATCCTTTTACAACGGAGGAGGAAAGTCAAAGGTATTGTTTTACCAGAGTAAACAGTCGCTTTGGAATTGCCTATTTACCACAGAGTGACTTGGACGGTATTATGGGAAGTCTGTATGTGTACCATACGCTGCCGAAGGTGTTTGGACTTATGGCGGACGATTTTGATCCGATAAGTCTGATTAGTTCAGGGATTCTGCAGACCCAGAGGCCGCCCCTTTCCCTGAGTGGAAGAGGTGTGGTGATTGCTTTTGTGGATACGGGAATCCGCTATGCACAGGAGGAATTTTTAAACG
The DNA here is from genome assembly GCA_014804445.1 of Lachnospiraceae bacterium. GTDB lineage: Bacteria > Bacillota > Clostridia > Lachnospirales > Lachnospiraceae > Acetatifactor. The sequence continues at coordinate 187,211 of JAAUZU010000008.1, forward strand.
AAGCCGGAAACAGCCGGATACTGGCTATCTGGGATCAAACGATACAGACGGGTTCGCCACCGGAGGGCTATGAATACGGAACCCTGTTTACACGTGAGGACTTAAATGAGGCGCTGCGCACTGAGAATCCTTATGAGGTGGTGCCGAGTTATGACGAGATAGGGCATGGGACGGCGATGGCGAGCGTTGCGGCGGGAAGTGTGCTGGACGGCGGAAGAAGCTTTCGGGGAGCGGCTCCCGAAGCGGAAATTGTGGTGGTAAAGCTAAGGCAGGCAAAACAGAATCTCAGGGATTATTATCTAATCGCGGAGGGTGCGCCGGCTTATTCGGAGACGGATATTATGCTGGGAGTCAAATTTGCGGAATCCTTTGCCAGCACCTTTATAAGACCTGTTGTTATCTGCATTGGTATTGGTGCAAATTGTGGTAATCATGTGATAGGCACTTCTCTTGCACAATATTTGAATGAAATCTCCTACATTCGCAACAGGGGAATTGTCATAGGTGCGGGCAATGAGGGAAATGCCGGACATCATTTCAGTGCACCCGTACCTCATGGCAGATTAGTGGACAGTGATGCCTATGTAGATGTTGAGTTTCGGGTCGGAGAAGGCGAAAGAGGTTTCATTCTGGAAACATGGGGCTGTGTGCCCGATGTACTCTATGCATCCGTGCGTACGCCCGGTGGTGAGATGATTCCGCGATTTCGGCTGGGAATGGGGCAGAGTCTGACTTACAGCTTTATATATGAGCGGACCAGGATTACGATTGACAGTGTTTTGGTGGAGCCAAGTTCCGGCAATGAACTGATTGTTTTTCGGTTTGACGCGCCTACGGCCGGTGTCTGGACCATCAGGATTTTTGCCGCGCAGGACGGTGGAAACGGCGAATTTCACATGTGGCTCCCGATTACCCAGTTTTTAAGCAGTCAGACTTATTTTTTAAATCCAAGTCCCTATGTGACGATTACGGACCCGGGTATAGCTGAGAGACCGATTACAGTGTCAACATATGACGATTTGAACAATAGCTTTTATGTCAATTCCGGGCGCGGTTACTTGCGCAATGGTCTGGTAAAGCCTGATTTGGCGGCGCCGGGCGTCAATGTGTCCACCTCTTTGGGAAAACGCACCGGTTCCAGTATTGCCGCGGCAATGACTGCGGGCGGCGTAGCGCAGTTTTTCCAGTGGGCGGTCATACAGCAGAACAATCCGCTGGTGGAGAGCAATGAAATTAAAACCTATTTTATCAGGGGCGCAACCAGAAATCCCGATTTAGTATATCCCAACAAAGAATGGGGCTACGGCAGGCTGAACGTGGCGGGAACCTTTGAAGCGCTTGCGGGTGTCTGACAACCGAATTTGCCTCGAGACGGTGCCGAAGGAAAAGCGGCTGTACATTGGCAACACTGAGGGAATGCAAATGATAGTTATATTTATAGGAACTGCTGCAGCGGTTTTTGCGGCGGATTTGGTGATAAAAAACAGAGTGGAAAAAAGCGGCAGTCTGCCCCGAGGCGTGTGGAAGGGGCGGATTGTCCTGCAGAAATATCACAACAGAGGCGCTATGCTGAATTTCGGTGAGAAAAGGCAGGGGCTGGTGACTGCGGCTTCTGTGATGCTGACGCTTTTTGTGCTTGCAGTATTTATTTTGAGTCTCGGACAGCGGGGCAATAACCTGCTTCGAACGGGGCTGGCGCTGCTTTTGGGCGGAGCCTTCAACAATACATATGACAGGCTGAAGCGCAGATATGTGGTGGATTATATCAGTTTTCAGGCGAGATGGAAGCGGTTTGCAAATATTGTATTCAATTTATCGGATTTCTGCATTATGGCGGGAGCGATGATAAGTTGTTTTGCGGCAAAATAAAGAACAATAATAGGTGATTGCGAAATATCTTCTGCAAGTGACGGAAATGTTCAATATAGACAAAAACGGGCTCCGAAGCGTGGCAAGTCGCCCTTATTTTGTCTATATTGCCCATTTCCTGTGTTGCAAAGAGGAAGTTTCGCAATTATCTAAAGAACAACAAGAAAGAGAGGTACGAAAAGTGTCGGAAAAACTGGAGCGGTTTCAGAGGTATCTGGACCAAATGGAGCAGTACAGGCAGATTGAGTCACAGATGGCATGGGATATGCAGACGCAGACGCCGAAAAAAGGGTATGGCTATAAGATAGACGCAATTACTTATTTTTCAGGGGAAAAATTCAGGATTACCACGTCTGAGGAAACTGGTAAGATGTATGAGGAAATGTCGGCGCCGGAGGAGTATGACGCGTTAAACGATGTGATGAAGCTGACTGTCAGGCGGGGTAAAAGAGAGTATGACAGGAACAAGAGGATACCGGCGGACTTTTATGAAGAGATGGTGCGAGCGTCCAACATATCCTCCAAAGTGTGGGAGGAAGCCAAGCAGAAAGCTGACTATGATTTATTCTGTCCCCATTTGCAGAAAATGATTGATTTCCGGCGCAGATTTATGGAATACATGGAACCGGACAAGGATATCTATGATACGATGCTGGATATGTATGAGGAGGGAATGGACAGCGCCACCATCGACCGGCTGTTTTCACAGATGAAGGAGGAGTTGGTTCCCCTTTTTCAAAAAATCATGGAAAAGCCGGAGCCGGACAACCGTTGTTTTGCAGGAGACTATGATATCAACAGTCAGAAGGAGTTGGAGGCGTATCTGCTTTCCTACATAGGCTTTGACAAGGAAGCCGGTGTGATGGGGGAGAGCGAGCATCCCTTTACCATGGCATTTGGACCGGGGGATGTGAGAGTGACCAACCATTTTAGCAGGCACGATGCCATAGACGCCATGTTCAGTACGATTCACGAGGGCGGTCATGCCATTTTTGAACAGGGGATCAATCCTGATTATGTGAAAACGGCTGCCGTTGATATCGGCATGGGGATGCATGAGAGCCAGTCAAGGTTTTATGAAAATATACTTGGCAGAAATATCAACTTCTGGAAACCGGTTTACGGCAAGGTGGGAGAGATTCTGCCGCAGTTTCAGAAGATTCCGCTGGAGGCGTTTTTCAGGGAAATCAACCATGTTCGGCCCAGTTTTATCCGCACGGCAGCGGACGAACTGACCTACTGCTTCCATATTATTCTGCGGTATGAAATAGAAAAAGCGATTTTCCGCGATGGGGTAAATGCCGAGGAGCTTCCGGTGCTTTGGAATGACAAGATGGAGGAGCTTTTGGGAATCAGACCGCAAAATGCTGCGGAAGGAATTCTGCAGGATATGCACTGGTCGGATGGTTCTTTCGGTTACTTCCCGACTTACCTTTTGGGGACTATCTATGACGGTATGTTTCTGGAGGCAATGGAAAAGGATTTGGGAAGTGTGGATACCCTGCTAGCAGAGGGCCGGATAGCCGAAATTACGGCATGGCTGCATGAGAAAATACACAGACACGGCAGTATGCGCACGGCAGCAGAGACTTTAAGAGAGGTATGTGGGCAGGAAGTGACGGCTGAGCCGATTATCCGGTATTTTAAGAAGAAATATGCGGAGATTTATGGAGTGGATGTATGAAAATAAAAATCAAAGAGGCGGATTATGAGGAAGTGCTGGCGCTTCCGGCGAAAGCACACAGAAAGCCTTTAAAGACGGGACCCGTTTTCCGGCTGCTGTTAAAGCTCTTATCCATTTCGGACTTATGGGCAACTCATTTTACACATCGGGAAATCCATATGGAAAAGTTAAAAAAAGGTGAGCCATGTCTAGTTCTGATGAACCATTCCAGCTTTATTGATTTGAAGATTGCGGCCACGCTGCTTTATCCGCGTCCCTTCAATATTGTCTGCACTTCGGACGGATTTGTGGGGAAAAACCGGCTAATGCGTGTCATCGGCTGTATTCCCACAAGGAAGTTTGTGACGGATATGGTGCTGGTACGCGATATGGTGTATGCTTTGAAAAAGCTGAAAAGCTCGGTTCTGATGTTTCCGGAGGCAAGCTACAGCTTCGACGGCACGGCAACGCCGCTACCGGACAGTCTGGGAAAATGCTTAAAGATTCTGGGTGTGCCCGTCGTCATGATTCGCACCTACGGCGCTTTTGCCAGAGACCCGCTGTATAACAATCTGAAATTGCGGAAGGTGGACGTATCTGCAGATATGGAATACATTTTATCGCCGCAGGAGATTGCGGATAAAACTGCGGGGGAACTGAATGAAATTTTAAAGGAAAAGTTTACCTTTGATAATTTCCGGTGGCAGCAGGAGAACCATATTCGGATAAGCGAGGCTTTCAGGGCGGATTGTCTGAACCGCGTCCTGTACAAATGTCCAAACTGCATGACGGAGGGCAGGATGCTGGGGAAGGGTGTAAAGCTTATCTGCGGCTGCTGCGGGAAGGCGTATGAGCTCACGGAGTACGGTTTTATGGAGGCACTTTCGGGAGAAACGGAATTTGCCCATATTCCCGACTGGTATCACTGGGAGCGGGAATGTGTGAAACAGGAGCTTGCCGAGGATAAATACCGCCTCGATGTTCCTGTGGATATCTGCATGATGGTGGACACAAGCAGCATCTACAGAGTGGGAGAGGGACAGCTTGTGCATACAAAGGAGGGCTTTCACCTGACAGGCTGCGGCGGCAGACTGGATTACCGACAGAGTCCGGCGGCATCTTACAGCCTTTATGCAGATTACTACTGGTACGAGGTGGGTGACATGATTTGTATCGGCAATGCAGATGCGCTCTATTACTGCTTCCCAAAGACAGAAGGGGATGTGGTGGCGAAAACCCGTCTTGCGGCGGAGGAGCTGTACAAGATGGTGCGGCGCGGATGATTCCGCTCTATACAAATGAGGTCCAAAATGATATACTGAATATATACTTTTACCAGGATAGACAGCGCAGGCGGCAAATGAGAGGAAGGATTGTTTTTCGTTTGCAGCGCCATGGAGGGAGGACAGGTAATGAAGAAAAAAGCGGTGGTTTCGTTAGGACATGATGCACTGGGTTATACGACTTTAGAGCAATGGGATGCCGTTAAGGTGACGGCAAAGGCATTGGCGGATTTGGTGGAGGAGGATTACCAGCTTACCATTACGCACAGCAACGGACCGCAGGTCAGCATGATTCACAAGGCGATGACGGAGCTGCGCCGTGTCTATATCGATTATACGCCTGCCCCCATGTGTGTGTGCTCTGCCATGAGTCAGGGTTATGTGGGGTATGATATACAGAATTCGCTCCGTGCAGAGCTTTTAAGCCGCGGCATCAGCAAGCCTGTCAGCACCATTCTGACGCAGGTGACGGTGGATCCCTATGACGAGGCGTTTTACGAGCCGACCAAGCGAATCGGCAGATATATGTCCAGGGACGACGCAGATATAGAGTTGAAAAAGGGCAACTATGTAACGGAGGTACTGGGCAAGGGCTATCGGCGTGTCATAGCTGCGCCAAAGCCTATCGACATTGTGGAGATAGAGACCATAAGGACGCTGGCGGACGCGGGTCAGGTGGTGATTGCCTGCGGCGGTGGCGGGATTCCCGTTATCGAGCAGCACAATGCATTAAAGGGTGCGTCGGCAGTTATCGAAAAGGACTGCATTGCGGGTAAGCTTGCTGCTGATTTGAAGGCGGACTGCCTGATTGTTTTGACGTCTGTGGATTATGTCTACAAGGATTTTGACACAGAGGACAAGACGCCCATTCCCCAAATGAGCGTATTCGAGGCGAAAGCTTACGTAGAAGAGGGACAGTTTGAGGCGGGAACCATGCTTCCCAAGATAGAAGCTGCCATAGCCTATTTGGAAAAGGTACCCACAGGCAGCGTACTGATTACCTCCATGAAGCAGATAAAGGCTGCCATAAAGGGTAAGGCAGGCACTCTGATTACGGCGTAGAGAAACGCCTTACTTCATGCAGATAGCCTGCAAAGTGCTTTCCAGCACTTCAAAATAATTTTCAAAGGTCTTTTTGCAGCACCGGGGATTTTCAATGACAATGCCATCGGCGCGAAGCCCTGTCAGGGAAAATCCCATGGCGAGCCTGTGGTCGTCATGTGTATGTATCAAGGCGGGACGCGGTGAAGCGGGAGATATCGTCAGGCTGCTTTCCTGCTCGACGCAGGGAACCTTCATAGCGGTCAGATTTTCGGCGATGGCGCTGAGGCGGTCGCTCTCCTGATGGCGGATATGCCCGATACCGGTTATGGTGGTGGGGCTGTCTGCGTAGGGTGCGATGGCGGCAAGGGTAATCGCCTGATCCGAGCAGGCAGACATATCTGCGGTAACGCCGTGCAGCTTTCCACCTTCCGGTCCTGACAGGCAGAGGCCTGCAGGAGTTTCTTTTACAGTACATCCCATTTTTTCCAGAATAGATAAAAATTGCACATCACCCTGCAGGGAATCGGTGTAGACGCCTTTTACCGTAACGGAAATGCCCAATACGGCAGCCAGCGCGTAGAAATAGGCGGCGGCTGACACGTCCGGCTCAATCTGGTAGGAAAGCGCACGGTAGCGCTGTCCTGCGGGGATAGTAAAGGCGCCTTCCGGCGTCTTGGAAAAATGCACGCCGAACTGTTCCATCATCCTACCGGTCATGTCAATATAGGACATGCCGTGGGTGCCTTTGACTTGAATGTGAAAATCCTTGTCCGAAAGGCCGGATGCGATTAAGAGCGCACTTAAAAACTGACTGCTTGCATCGATATCGATGCAGATAGAGTTCCTGCCGAAGCCGTGTCCGGTCAGGGTAAAGGGGAAGAAGCCTTCTTTTTCGGAAAAGGAAATCTCGCACCCAAGCTCCTGCAAGGCAGCAAGAAGCGGCGCCATGGGTCGTTTTCTCATCTGCTCAGAGGCGTCCATGTGAAAGACGCCCTGTGAAACGCCGAGACATGCAGCAAGGAAGCGCGCTGCTGTGCCGGCGCTGCCCACATACAGAGAGCTTTCCGAGCAGGGCAGCCTGCCGCCGAGTCCTTTCACGGTTATCCGGCTTTCGGCCTCAGAAGCATCCGTCTCAAAGCCAAGGGTGTTGAGACAGTTTAAAAAATGGCGGGAATCATCGGAAAAGAGAGCGCCCGTCAGAACACTTTCACCGTCCGCCAGCATGGCGAGCAGCAAAGCGCGGTTGGTGATGCTTTTGGAACCGGGCACGGAAACAGTTATATTTTTGTGAGAAAGCTCCCTGCCGTTTAAGCAGGGAACTTCATAGGTATCAGTGGTTATCATAAAGAGCAGTCCTTTCCTAAGGTTGCTTTCATTCTATCACAAGGAACTTCGTTCTGCCAGAAGTATATCCAGATTATCCTCACATATCAGTTCTTTTTCTGCAAAAGAGGTAAGCTCTTCGGCAGTTGCGTTTGGTTGTTCCCGAAGCCTGCTGTCTATGATTTCAATTATCTGCGGCAGGTAAGCGGGAGAATTTTTATGCCGGATAAAATGTTTCAAAACATCGGTCAGCAGACCATAGGATATCTTTTGGGGAACGGTGCTTTCTATCAGGGTTGGGTACTCCTGCTTCAGATTATCGGTGAGAAGCTTTACAATATCCCTGTTTAGTATGCGGTCATAATGTGCCCGCGCTACATTTCCCAGCGTCTGTATCATAGATTCCCATGTGTTTTCATCGACTGTCTCTATATCTTCATCATGCAGTACACGCCGGAAAGCAGTAATCATAAATTCCCTGCCCCTAAGGCGGCAGTCGTCCCGTATTCTGACAATCGGCAGCAAAAAGCCTTCCTGTGAAAGAAGCTTTCTTTGCTCTGCCACCCATGCGGTACAGCGCCCGTTTTCCCATACATAGGCAAGATCAATACCAATTAAAATTTCCAATGGCTCGTTGCAGCGGTTCAAATTTTCAAAAATTTCTTCCTGTACCTGACTGTCGTATTCTCCCGTGATATTGCCGTGGACGGTATCGAGCAGAGAATCGGCGCTGACATTTAGAACCCTGCATAAATCCGAGAAAAGAAGGATATCGGGCATACTCTGGTTCCGTTCCCAACGCGAGACTGCCTGCGGCGTCACACCGATACGAATTGCAAGCTCCTCCTGTGTCAGACCGGCATTCTGGCGGCTGCGCAAAATTTTTTCTCCAAAATTTGTTAAATTCATAAATATACCTCCTGTAAATCGTTTGAATTCATTATATCGGCACAGCAGGAGGCTGTAAAACAACCGTTTATTGACCTTTTCCTCAATCAGTGGATGTTTTCTTTGATGCGGATGTCGATGGCGACATAGTGGTGTTCCTTCTCAGGCATTTCTCCTGCGGTCAGGTAAGCAAACAAAATATCCAGGGGCTTTGTGCCCTGCGTTTTGGGCTGCTGGCAGATGGTAGCCGCAATCACGCCTTCCTCAACCAGTGTTTTGGTAGAAGGTACTTTGTCAAAAGCGAGAATTCGGATTTTGTCCTTCAGCCCCATGGAAAGGACGGCGCGGCAGCCGCCGTAGACGCCGCCCGCTGCAAAAAAGAGGGCGTTGATGTCGGGGTGCGCGGACAAAAGGGACATAGTCTTTTCGTAGCTTTCAATATCGTCGTCATGATTTTCTACAGTTTCCACAATCTGTATATTGGGATAATGCTCCCGCACGGCTTTCTCAAAGCCGGCAATCCGTTCCGTGTGGCAGAGAATATCGGGGGAACCGCTGACAATCCCCAGCCTGACGTCTCCGCTGGTCATAAGGTGCATGAGTCCTGCTGCCGTCTCGCCGGAGTGGGTGTAGTGGCTTCCCACATAAGCAATTCTTTTGGAGCCTTCAATATCCGTGTTGAGGGTGACGACGGGAATTCCTGCCTCAAAAAGTGCGTTGATTCGTTCCTTGATGCAGGGATGGTTGCAAGGCGCTATGGCGATGCCGTTAATCTCTTCCGCCACCAGTTCGTCGATGGCGACAAGCTGTTCTTCTATATTAAAGTGGACCTGTTTTATTACAACGCTGCAGTTGTAGGCGGCAAGCTCCTCCGCTTTTTCCCTGACGCCTGTTAAGACATCCTCAAAAAAGGGGTTATCGGCGGAAAAAAGAATGACGCCCAGCTTCAGGCGCTTTTTCTGCGCGGCAAGCACAATGCCGGCGCGATTTGGCCTGTAATCCAGCGCTTTTGCAATTTCCAGTATTTTCTCGGCGGTCGCATCGTTGACAGAGCCGCGGTTGTTCAGCACCCTGTCCACGGTGCCGCGGGATACCCCCGCCAACTCTGCAATTTCCTTGATGGTTGCCATAAAAGCCTCCTCATCTGCACGGTATTTCTATCATTTTTTAAGGAAGCGCATCGGCGTTTCCTTAGTCAATACCATAGCATAACAAAAAGGTGAAGTCAATTTGCAGGCCACGTAAAACCGTGCTTGTGCACAAAAATTGTGAAAATGACGAAAACACAAGCCTGAGAGCGCATAAAAATGCGGATCTTTTGTGAAAAACAGCGAAAAATATTTCACCTCTTGATTTTGCCACATGGAAATATTATCATGATAGTAACGTGCTCGTGCACGCCAATTCCGGCAGTCGTAAAAGACGTGCAGGCAAGGAGGTCATGTATGCTGTATATAGGAGTAGATTTGGGAACTTCGGCGGTTAAGCTGCTGCTCATGGACGAAAAGGGACAAATTAGGAACATCGTATCCAGGGAGTATCCGCTTTTCTTTCCTCAACCGGGCTGGTCGGAGCAGAATCCGGAGGACTGGTTTGCAGAGACGATGGAAGGCTTAAAGGAGCTTATCAAAGACGCGGACAAAAGTCAGGTGGCGGGAATCAGCTTTGGCGGACAGATGCACGGTCTTGTTATTTTAGACGATGCGGACAAGGTAATACGCCCCGCTATTTTGTGGAACGATGGGCGTACTTATGAAGAGTGCGATTACTTAAACAATGTGATTGGAAAGGAAAAGCTGTCCGAATATACGGCGAATATTTCTTTTACGGGCTTTACCGCACCGAAGATTCTGTGGGTGAAAAACAAGGAGCCGGAAAATTTTGCAAGGATTGCAAAGATTATGCTTCCCAAGGATTACATTGCCTATATGCTGACGGGTGTGCACTGTACAGACGTGTCGGATGCATCCGGTATGCTTTTGTTTGACGTAAAGAACCGCTGCTGGTCGAAAGAAATGTGCGATATCTGCGGCGTTGCACCCGAAATGCTTGCCAATGTGTACGAGAGTTATGAGTGCGTGGGCTGTTTAAAGCCCGAAATTGCAGAGGAACTTGGCGTTCCGGCTTCGGTGAAGGTGGCTGCAGGCGCAGGTGATAACGCTGCTGCCGCAGTGGGAACCGGTACGGTGGGAGACGGACGCTGCAATATTTCGCTGGGAACCAGCGGCACTATCTTCATTTCTTCTAAAAATTTCGGCGTGGATAAATACAATGCCCTACATTCCTTTGCCCATGCGGACGGCACCTATCACCTGATGGGCTGTATGCTCAGCGCGGCATCCTGCAACAAATGGTGGATGGACGATATTATCGGCACAAAGAATTATGGAAAAGAGCAGGAGGGGATTTGTGCACTGGGTGAAAACCATGTGTATTTCCTGCCCTATCTGATGGGAGAGCGTTCCCCGCACAATAATCCCAATGCGAGGGGTACTTTCGTGGGCATGACCATGGATACCGGCAGGACGGAGATGACGCAGGCGGTTTTGGAGGGCGTTGCCTTTGCCCTCAGGGATTCGCTGGAGGTGGCAAAGAGTCTGGGCATCCATATCGAGCGCACCAAAATCTGCGGCGGCGGCGCAAAGAGCCCCCTGTGGCGCAGGATTATAGCCAATGTCATGAATATGAAGGTGGATATTCTGGAGAGCGAAGAAGGACCTGCCATGGGCGGCGCTATGCTGGCGGCTGTGGCATGCGGCGAATATGCAAGCGTGGAGGAGATTGCCGAAAAGCTTGTCCATGTAGTGGATACGGTGGAGCCGGAGCCGGAGATTGCCGCGAAGTACGAGGCGCGCTATGCACAGTTTAAGGAAATTTATCCGGCGTTAAAACCGGTATTTGAAATTATAAAATAAGACCGCTCTGCGGGGAAAGGAATCAAATGGAGATTAAAAAGGTTACGGATGCTGCATTTTCCAAGTATGGACGTGTAGTTGACAATGTGGATTTTTCCGCGCTTGTGGAAAAAATGGCGGAGACGCCGCTGCCGGACGGGGTAGTATATGAGCCGTCCGTGGAGATTTTGGAAGCATTGCCTGTAAAGGAAGAACTTTCGGTTAAGACTTACGGGGAGATGCCCATCCAGATAGGTTACTGCAACGGACACAATACGATGTTAAATGCGCTGGAGTATCACAGAGACAGTGAAATCAACGTGGCGGCGACAGACGCTGTACTGATGCTGGGACTGCTTACGGACGTGGAGGACGATTTTACCTACGATACCGCAAAGGTAGAGGCTTTTCTGGTTCCGGCAGGCACAGCGGTAGAAATCTATGCAACAACGCTGCACTATGCGCCCTGCGATTTGGAGGGAAAAGGCTTTCGGGTGGCAGTAGTGCTTCCCAAGGGCACCAATTATCCGCTGCAGAGTGCGCATGCAAAGGTGGAAGGCGGCAAGGCGCCGAACGAGGACGCGCTGCTCACCGCAGTCAACAAATGGCTGATTGGACATTGCGAGGGCGGTCTTGATGAAGGTACATTTTTAGGTCTGAAAGGCAAAAATCTTTGCCTGACAGAAGACTAAGCAGTTATAAAAACAGCGATAAAGCAAGAGTCATATTTATCATAAAAAGGAGGATACAGACATGTTTGACAATTTACCTCAGGTTAAGGTGGGCGTTGTGGCAGTCAGCCGCGACTGTTTTCCCGAATCCTTATCTGTAAACAGAAGAAAAGCCCTGATGGAGGCTTACACCAAGAAGTATGGCACTGAGAGTGTATACGAGTGTCCCATCTGCATCGTGGAGAGTGAAATCCATATGGTGCAGGCGCTTGAGGATATCAAGGCGGCAGGCTGTAATGCACTCTGCGTNTANTTGGGAAATTTCGGCCCCGAAATCAGCGAGACGCTGCTGGCAAAGCATTTTGACGGACCGTCTATGTTTATCGCGGCAGCCGAGGAAACCCAGAATGATNTGGTGGGCGGCCGCGGCGATGCATACTGCGGTATGCTGAACGCAAGCTACAATTTAAANCTGCGCAATGTAAGGGCTTATATTCCCGAGTATCCGGTNGGNAACGCTGAGGAATGTGCAGANATGCTNCATGAATTTNTGCCGGTTGNNCGCGCAATTGTGGGACTTTCCGATTTGAAGATTATCAGCTTTGGTCCCAGACCTCTTAACTTCCTTGCATGTAACGCACCGATTAAGCAGTTGTACAATCTGGGCGTTGAGATTGAAGAAAACTCCGAACTGGATTTGTTTGAAGCGTTCAATAAACATGCCGGAGATTCCCGTATCCCTGCAAAGGTAAAGGAGATGGAGGAAGAGCTTGGCGCAGGCAACTTAAAGCCCGAGGTTCTGCCGAAGCTGGCACAGTATGAGCTGACCCTNTTAGACTGGGTGGAAGCACACAAGGGCTACAGAAAATATGTGGCGATTGCCGGAAAGTGCTGGCCTGCATTCCAGACCCAGTTNGGCTTTGTACCTTGTTATGTCAACAGCCGTCTGACCGGCATGGGCATCCCCGTATCCTGCGAGGTNGATATTTACGGNTGTCTGAGCGAGTTTATCGGCGCATGTGTCAGCGAGGACATTGTGACCCTGCTTGATATCAACAATTCCGTGCCGAANGATATGTACGAAGAGTCCATTAAAGATAAGTTCCCGTATACACACAAGGATACTTTTATGGGCTTCCACTGCGGCAATACCTGCTCCAAGAAGCTTGCNTTCTGCAACATGAAATACCAGATGATTATGGCAAGAACGCTGCCTGAAGAAGTGACNCAGGGTACGCTGGAAGGCGACATTGCACCCGGCGACATTACCTTCTACCGCCTGCAGAGCACAGCGGACTGCAAGCTGCGTGCCTATATTGCACAGGGCGAGGTGCTTCCCGTTGCGACAAAGTCCTTTGGCGGCATNGGTGTATTTGCAATCCCCGAGATGGGCAGATTCTACCGTCATGTGCTGATTGAGAAAAATTATCCGCACCANGGCGCTGTAGCGTTCGGACATTACGGCAAGGCTTTATATGAAGTGTTTAAATACATTGGNGTGCCGGTAGAGGATTTGAACTTTAACCAGCCGAAGGGAATGATGTATCCGACAGAAAATCCCTTTGCATAAACCGGTATCATAATTTNGATATCATATTACAGTGTATGATATAAATAGGTGTTTTGTGGAANGGGCGGTCTGGATGTGGGCCGCCTGTTTTCGTACAGGAGATTGNTATGAAGAACAGGATTGTTTATGTGAATAAACAGGAGGCAGATGCGGTAAAAGCAGAGGCAATGCAGAAAGAAAATATCTTTTTTGCCGAACTTGACGGGCGTTCCATCCAGACGGAAGCGGACTATGTGCNGGAAATGGAACTTGTGATGGATTGCCCGTATGAAAAATCGGATGAATATCTGAANCTTGGCTGGTATTTTGACTGGATTTGCGAGCTGTTGTGGCTGGAAGAAAAGGATGTCGTGATACTGATACGCAGTTATGACTGTATGCTGGCTGATGATGAAAAGACGAAGCAGCATATCATAGAAGATTTTGAGGAACGAACCTTGCCGTGGTGGGAAGGGGAAGTAANAGGGCATATGGTAGGAGGCAAGCCGAGGGGATTTATGGTGTATTTGGAGGGGAAAGCGCTTTAATTATGCATGTTATTATATTTTTCGCATTCGGCTTCTNATTTTTTGAAATTAAGACATCGGCTTTTGCCTTTGTAGTTCGATTCACTAGAACAAAGCTTGTACAAACAATTTGCTTTATTGGTTATAATGTCAGTATTTTGTCGGCACCATTTAAGCTCGTCAATACATAATTGTTTATAATATCTGTCTGCTATGGAATCTGTTTTATCAGGCTTTAAATTTATCCGGATAAGTTGTTGCTCAGAGACAGGAATCATAAGATTATAATTTAACACACCTAACAGCTTTCCGCGTTTATCAATTATTTTATCGAAGTCTGCTCGGGAACTCATTTTTTTATGCTTTTCGACAGGATGGGATAGTGGAATCAAATATTTTTTAGCATTGCATATAATAACGATACCAACATAAATACGATGTTGTTTACCTATTTGAGGCGATACGGATGATACTCTGTTATCTGCATTATGCAAGTTTCTTATGTATTTCATATCTATCCGGTATAGATTTAGTCTTTCTTGCTTCATAGTGCTCCTTATGTATAATAGTTGTGGCTATGCTGAAAGCATAGCCACAATGTGGAATCACCATATGGGCGATTCCATCGCTTTTACAACTTCCACTTAACGGTAGGACTCACCTTTACTATTATACTACCATATTTTCGAGTTTAGTCAACAGATTTGTTTACTCTGCTCTTTGACTTCCGGCTCTACCATCGCGTCATATTGTTTTCAAACTTTACAGTATATGCCTGCTTTAATTCATCAGCAGATATTCCGTAACAAAGCATTACATCATTATAAAACATAAGAACATCCGCCATTTCTTCNANAAGATTTTTCCTTAATTCGGCATCCGAAGAGGCTTTTNCTCCTCCNTGTTTTTTGATAATATCAATTACTTCGCCGANTTCGCCTATCATCCAAAGCAATTTGTTTTTCCCCGTTTCGGGAGATATCGGTTCCCATTTGTCCTGGTATTTATCCTGAAGTCTTTTTTGCATTTCCTGCATTTCGTTTATGCTAAAGTCAGCCATGAGCTTTTCCTCCGTAAATTTCGATGGTGATTTGCTGCTTTTATTGTTTGTTTGCTATCATAGTGAATTCTCCGGGAAGAGCCACAGATATTCGCTCCTCCCATTTATTCATTTCTCAATAGAGAACGCTTGACAAAAAATTCTCTTTCGCAGTACTATTTTAATGTAGCATTTTCAGGCGGTTTCGTAAAGGTTTGAGATGGAAAAAGGAAGCGCAGCATGATACAATTTGTTATACAGGAGAATGAGGGTGACGATGACAGGGAAATTACAAAACAAAACAGATAGAAAAAACCATATTTTTGCCGTTTTAGCGGCATTTTTCTGTATTGGCGCAGCGGCTCTTTTCCCGAGCATGACGGCATCCGCAGAAATACCGTGGGGAGNAAAGGTTCTTCGCCAGTGGTCGGACATCGGCTATAAGCGGGGCGCAACCGTCTATCAGAGAATCACTGTGGGTGGATATACGCTGACGCTTCAGGACGAGGCGCCGGGCATTTCTGTGCGGCTTGTGCTTACCATGGAGGACGGGACGGAATACTATCATGATTGGATAAAGGGACAGGATTATTTCAGTGCAGGCGAAATGTGNCTNGATTTTGAAGNNTTTGACAATNTGCTGGGAGCAAAGGGTTTTTCTCTGGGGCTTAGACCGTGGGGGTGGATGTATGAGCGGGGATATTATGTAGTTACGGAAGGAAAGCCGGTTTTGATAGCAGACAGTTGGGACAGTTATCATGCAGGAGACGACTGTGTACGGGATATTGACGGAGACGGTGAAAATGAATTGCTCTGCAACGTCATATGGGGTGACGGCGCGTGCNGGGGCTTGGTCTATGATTGTGTTGACGGGCAGATATACGTAGGCGCTATGGAGGATTTGCTGGACGAGCCGTATGATGACTNGGGAGTGGCAAGTCTTGGCTGTCAATTTTGGGAAGAGGAAAATGTAGTGCATATCTGGTACTGGAAGGACGAACTGGGCGATTACGAAGAAAAGCAGTATGCTGTTGATTTGGAAAAAATAGANATGAGGCCTTATGAACTTCCTTTTGATGTGCCATCGTGCTTTGCATGGGAAGAATAAGGGAGGAAACATGGACAACAAAGAGTACAAAACAAAAGAATTAATCAAGCGATTCCTGCCATATTACGGCAGGCACAAGGGCGTCATGGTGACGGACTTGTTTTGCGCCTCCCTGACAACGCTCTGCGAGCTGGTGCTTCCCATGATAATCCGACGGATTACCAATATGGGAATGTACAACCTTGCCGGTCTGACGGTGGGCTTTGTGGGAAAAATGGCGCTGCTTTATCTGGTGCTGCGCCTGATTGACTGCATGGCGAATTATTACATGGCGGACATGGGGCATGTCATGGGAGCAAAGATAGAGACGGACATGCGAAGAGACGCTTACGGGCATCTGCAGCAGCTTTCCAACACCTATTATAACAATACAAAAGTCGGACAGATTATGGGGCGGATTACCAACGATTTGTTTGACGTCACGGAGTTTGCGCATCACTGTCCTGAGGAATTTTTTATTGCGGGGATTAAGTCCGTGGTGGCCTTTATCGTGCTGGCGACGGTCAATGTGCCGCTTACCATTCTTGTGTTTTTGATTGTACCCGTGATGGCGTTTACCTGTATCAAGCTGAACAGGCGTAACCGCAAAGCGTTTGCAAAACAGCGCGTCCAGATTGGAGAGCTGAACGCCGCCATTGAGGACAGCCTTTTGGGGCAGAAGGTAGTGAAGGCGTTTACCAACGAGGACATGGAAGTAGAAAAGTTCGAGGTGGGCAACCAGAAATTCCTTGACATTAAAAAGGAAACCTACCGCTATATGGCGACCTTCCAGACGGCGACGAGAGCGTTTGACGGTCTGATGTATCTGGTGGTGATTTTGGCGGGCGGTATCTTTCTGATAAAGGAACAGATTACGGCGGGAGATTTGGTGGCGTACACCATGTATGTGTCCACCCTGATAGCCACAATTCGCAGGATTATTGAGTTTGCGGAGCAGTTTCAGCGTGGACTCACGGGGATTGAACGTTTTTTGCAGATTATGGATGCGGACATTGAAATTTTTGACGAGCCGGATGCGGTGGATATGCCAAAGCCCAAGGGGGAAATCCTCTTTGAAGAGGTGGCGTTTGAATATCCCGACGACCACAACCGGGTATTCAAAAATTTGAATCTCTGCGTGAAACCGGGGGAGAAGCTCGCCATTGTAGGACCTTCCGGCGGCGGCAAGACCACGCTCTGCAATTTGATTCCGCGGTTTTATGATGTGACGAACGGCACAATCCGCATTGATGGAACGGATATCCGCCATTTTACCTTAAAGAGTCTGCGGCGCAATATCGGTATCGTACAGCAGGATGTATACTTGTTTTCGGGCACGGTTATGGAAAATATTCTGTACGGTGCGCCGGACGCCTCGAAAGAACAGGTTGTCGAGGCGGCGAAAAAAGCGGGTGCCCATGAGTTTATCATGGAATTGAAGGACGGGTATGATACCTATGTGGGAGAGCGCGGCGTCAAGCTGTCCGGCGGGCAGAAGCAGCGCATCAGCATTGCGAGGGTATTCTTGAAAAATCCGCCCATTATGATATTGGACGAGGCGACTTCCGCATTGGATAACGAGAGTGAATTTGCGGTGGCAAAATCCCTGCGGGAGCTTTCCGAGGGCAGAACCTCCATCACCATCGCCCACAGACTTTCCAGCATCAAAAATTCCGACAGGATACTGGTGCTGACGGAGGAAGGCATTGTGGAGGAGGGAACCCATGAGGAGCTGATGGCGATTCAGGGACTTTACCATGAATTTTACACGATGGCTGACAAGATAAAATAGTAGAGGAGAAGCACAATGGCATTTACCCACCTGCATGTCCACACGGAGTATTCTCTGTTAGACGGCTCCAACAAAATAAAAGAATATGTGAAGCGAGTAAAAGAGCTGGGAATGGACAGCGCCGCCATCACGGATCATGGCGTTATGTACGGGGTTATCGACTTTTACAGGGCGGCGAAGGAGGCGGGCATCAAGCCGATTCTGGGCTGTGAGGTTTATGTTGCGCCCAATTCCCGCTTTGATAAGGAACTGACGGGCGGTGAGGACAGGTATTACCATCTGGTGCTGCTTGCCGAAAACGATACGGGCTATGCCAATTTGATGAAGCTGGTGAGCAGGGGCTTTACGGAAGGATATTATTACAAGCCCCGTGTGGATATGGAGATATTGAATCAGTTCCACGAGGGCATTATTGCGCTTTCCGCCTGCCTCGCGGGAGAGGTGCAGCGATACATTGTAAAAGGGCTTATCGATGAAGCGGAAAAGGCGGCGTTGCGGTACAGGGACTGCTTTGGTGCGGACAACTATTTTCTGGAGATGCAGGATCACGGGATTGCGGAGCAGAGGATTGTCAACACGGAGTTGATGAAAATTAGCAAAAAGCTGGATATTCCGCTTGTGGTGACGAATGATGTGCATTACACCTACAAGGAGGACGCGGACTCCCACGATATCCTGCTCTGCCTGCAGACGGGCAAGAAGCTGGCGGACGAGGACCGTATGCGCTACGAGGGCGGGCAGTATTACGTCAAGAGCGAAGAAGAGATGAAAGGGCTGTTTCCTTATGCGTGGGAGGCGGTGGAAAATACCCAGCGGATTGCGGACAGGTGCAATGTGGAAATCGAGTTTGGCGTGACGAAGCTGCCAAAGTATGATGTGCCTGAGGGGTATGACTCATGGAGTTATTTGAATAAATTGTGCCGCGACGGGCTTCTGGAACGGTACGGGGACGAAAATGCGCCGGCGGGAGATACGGGGCAGACGCTTGCGGAGCGGCTTGCCTATGAGCTTGACGTGATTCGTACCATGGGATATGTGGATTACTTTCTCATTGTATGGGATTTTATCAATTATGCGAGGGAAAATGGGATTCCGGTAGGTCCCGGACGTGGTTCGGCGGCGGGCAGCATCGTGGCGTACTGCTTAAAAATTACCAATATTGACCCCATCCGCTATAGTCTGCTGTTTGAGCGTTTCCTCAATCCGGAGCGTGTATCCATGCCCGATATCGACGTGGATTTCTGCTACGAGAGGCGGCAGGAGGTTATCGACTATGTAGGGCGCAAATACGGCGCTGATAAGGTGGTGCAGATAGTCACTTTCGGTACTATGGCGGCGAAGGGCGTTATCAGGGATGTGGGGCGCGTGATGGATTTGCCCTATGCCTTTGTGGATTCCATCGCGAAGATGGTGCCGTTTGAGATAAATATCACCATAGACCGCGCGCTGGAAATCAATCCCGAATTCCGAAATCTGTACAACAGCGACGAGCAGGTGCACTACCTGATAGATATGTGTAAAAGGCTGGAGGGTCTGCCTAGGCATACTTCCATGCACGCGGCGGGCGTGGTTATCTGCCAGAAGTCGGCGGACGAATTTGTGCCGCTCTCCAGAGGGGCGGACGGATCCATCACGACGCAGTTTACCATGACGACGCTGGAAGAGCTGGGTCTGTTAAAAATGGACTTTCTGGGGCTGCGCACCCTCACCGTCATCAAGGATGCGGTGGATATGATAGAAAAAGACACAGGGAAGCATCTTGACATAGACCATCTTGATTTTGACGACAAGGCGGTGCTGGACTCCATCGGAACGGGCAGAACAGACGGCGTGTTCCAGTTGGAAAGCGCGGGTATGAAAAGCTTTATGAAGGAGCTGCGCCCGCAGAATCTGGAGGATGTGATTGCGGGAATTTCCTTGTACCGTCCGGGCCCCATGGATTTTATTCCGAAATACATCAAGGGAAAAAACAGCGAGGGCGAGGTTACTTACGCCTGCCCGCAGCTTGAGCCGATTCTTGCTCCCACCTACGGCTGTATTGTGTATCAGGAGCAGGTTATGCAGATTGTGCGGGATTTGGGCGGTTATACGCTGGGCAGAAGCGATTTGGTGCGCCGTGCGATGAGTAAGAAAAAGCAGTCCGTGATGGAGAAGGAGCGCGCCAACTTTGTTTATGGTAATGAGGAGGAAGGTGTGCCCGGCTGTGTGGCAAAGGGAATCAGCGAGAAGGTTGCGGGAGAAATCTATGAGAACATGATGGATTTTGCAAAATACGCCTTCAATAAGTCCCATGCGGCCTGCTACGCGGTGGTTGCCTACCAGACGGCGTATTTGAAATATTATTATCCGGTGGAATTTATGGCGGCGCTTTTAACCTCCGTCATCGA
The DNA here is from genome assembly GCA_014804445.1 of Lachnospiraceae bacterium. GTDB lineage: Bacteria > Bacillota > Clostridia > Lachnospirales > Lachnospiraceae > Acetatifactor. The sequence continues at coordinate 207,227 of JAAUZU010000008.1, forward strand.
CAATGCCAAGAAGGTATCGGAGTATATACTGGTGTGCCGTAGCATGGGAATCAAAATTCTGCCGCCGGATATCAATCAGGGCGAGAGCGGATTTTCCGTGCAGGACGGCTGTATTCGCTATGCGCTGACCGCCATCAAGAGCGTGGGGCGCCCTGTGATTGCAAGCGTTGTTGCAGAGCGCAGAGAGCGCGGCGCGTTTACCAACCTGAAGGATTTTATCACCCGAATGGCGGACAAGGATATGAACAAGCGCGCCATTGAGGGCTTTATCAAGGCGGGCGCATTGGACAGCTTAGGCGGCACCAGAAAGCAGTTTATGAGTGTCTATGTGCAGATACTGGATCATATTCAGCGCGATAAAAAGAACAATATGGCGGGACAGTTGTCCCTGTTTGACATTGTGGGTGAGGAAGAAAAAGAAAACTTCGACGTGCGCCTTCCCGAAGTGGGCGAATACCCGAAGGAGATGCGTCTGGGTTTTGAGAAAGAGGTGCTCGGCATTTATGTCAGCGGACATCCCTTAGAAGAGTACGAAAATGTCTGGCGGAAGACGATTTCTGCCACTACGGCCGATTTTGCGCTGGATGAAGAGACGGGGGAAGTGTCGGTAAACGACGGGCAGAAAGTTACCATAGGCGGCATGATTGCCGACAAAACCATCAAATACACCAAGAATGAAAAGGTGATGGCATTTCTCACGCTGGAGGATTTGGTGGGGACGGTGGAAGTCGTTGTGTTCCCGAAGGACTATGAAAAAAATGCCGCTCTGCTTGTGGAGGACGCGAAGGTGTTTGTGCAGGGGCGTGTCTCCGTGGAAGAGGACAAGGACGGCAAACTGATCTGCGAGAAAATCCTTCCCTTGGAAAAGCCGGCAAAAAAGCTCTGGATTAAATTTCCGGATATGGCGTCCTATCAAGCACAGGAGGCAAAACTTTTGGCTGCAATCGCAGAGTCGGAGGGCGACGACGGCGTGGTCATCTATGTCCAGAATCCAAAGTCCATGAAAGAACTCCCCCGAAACCGAAATGTCCGTGCTGACGAAGAACTGCTTACAAGTTTGTATGGAATTTTCGGAGAAGAAAATGTGAAAGTTGTGGCGGCGCAGTAAGGGAATGTGCTGGGAAAAAAGAATTGCTAAAAGGAAGCAAAACGGGTATAATACAAAAAAGGAATACAAATCCTTATTTGTATAGGAGGACGCTTTATGTATCTGACCCGCACTATGGAAGCAAAGTTAAATTATCTGGCAGAACACTTTCCTGTCGTTATTGTATGCGGCGCAAGACAGGTTGGAAAGACAACACTGTTAAAGCAAATACAGGAAAAAAAGGGAGAGCTGCAGTATGTGACTTTGGATTATCCGAGGATCAGAAGTCTTGCGAAAGAAGACCCCGAGTTGTTTTTGCAGCAGTACCAGCCGCCCATTATCATTGATGAAATACAGTATGCGCCGGAACTGCTGNCCTATATCAAAATGCGAGTAGATAAAAGCGGCTTGCATGGACAGTATTATCTGACAGGTTCGCAAATGTTTCATATGATGAAGAATGTCAGTGAGTCGTTGGCGGGCAGAGTGGGAATTTTGTCCATGTATTCGCTGTCGCGGGCGGAAATTGAGGGGAGAGTTTCCATGCCTTTTCTGCCTGATAAAATAGAAGNGNTGGAGTCTGACGATACCATTTCGGATATTTTTGAAAAAATATACAGGGGCGGTATGCCGCGCATGGTAACGGATAAGGAACTGCTGCCGGAGGACTATTTCGGTGCATACATGCAGACCTATCTGGAGCGNGATATACGGGATTTGATTGCGGTAAAAGACGAAAACAAATTTTTGAAATTCCTCTCCTGNGTGGCGGCAAGNACGAGTCAGGAATTAAATCTGGCNGACATTGCAAAGGATGTGGAAATAGATAGGAAAACGGCGGATGGCTGGCTTTCCATACTGGTATCTTCAGGGCTGGTGTACCTGTTAAACCCTTATGCGGGAAACACCATCAAGAGAATTGTGAAGCGTCCCAAGCTATATTTTATGGATACAGGTCTTGCATGTTATCTTTCCCTGTGGAACAATCCAAAAGCGNTGGAATTGTCCGCTATGGCGGGCGCCATGTTTGAAACNTATGTGGTATCAGAAATCATAAAGAGCTATGCGAACCACGGCATTGATGTCAGAAGCCGCCTGTGTTATTACAGAGACAATAATGGCGGAGAAATCGATTTGNTGATTTTAGAAAACGGCAGGCTGTATCCGATTGAAATCAAAAAGAGTGCAGACCCTGGCAAAGCTGCATTGAAAAATTTCGGTGTGNTGGAGCATTTGCCGGAAGAAATCGGAGAAGGCGCTGTTTTGTGCATGACACCAATGGTTATACCGCTGGATGCAAAAAACAGGCTGGTTCCGATAAAGTGCGTCTAAAAAAAGAGACGCGGGAGGGCTATACATGTACCTTGAAACCCAGAGAATCCTTATCCGTGATTTCANGCCGGAGGATGNNGCAGATTTGCAGGACATTCTAGGCGACAGTGAAACAATGGCNCACTGCGAGCCGCCATACAGCCTTGAAAAAACCGAGAACTTNCTGACAGAATTCTGCATCGGCAGAAAAGGCGCAGTTGCCGCCGTTCANAAAGAAAGCAATAAAGTCATCGGCTATATCCTCTTTCACTCTGTAGGGGAAGATGTCTATGAAATNGGCTGGTTNTTTAACAAACAATATTGGCGGCAGGGCTACGCCTACGAATCCTGCTCCCGAGTGATAGCATACGCCTTCGGTGAACTACAGGCCCACAAAATCTTCGCCGAATCAACAGACACCGCCAAATCCGTCCCCTTAATGCAAAAACTCGGTATGACTAAGGAAGGCATACAGCGCAGCCATACAAAGGATAACGACGGAAACTGGGCAGACATGCACCTTTACGGTTTACTGAAAGAAGAATTTTGTGATTTTCAAGATTGCAGGTAAGCAGCGGGGTAAGCGAGGATATGCTGATGCAGACCTTTGGAAAACGCCGGNNCTTGGGCTGCGTCTTTTGCAGCCCTAGTACCGCTGCGTTTTCCTNGAGCGAGAGCGNGTCTGCATCAGCATATCCTCGCTTATCACGCGGAAACCTCGCGCNTCCTTCCGTCTTGTGAAAAAAATATCACAAAATGATTGAAAATCATATGGAAATGGATTAAAATAGAGGAAATGTTAGGAGGTAGATTCATGGCTGANCAGGTAAAGACAATAGCTGTACTGACAAGCGGCGGCGACGCGCCCGGCATGAACGCTGCAATTCGTGCGGTAGTGCGTACGGCGATTGCCAGAGGATTAAAGGTAAAAGGCATTGAGAGAGGCTATATGGGTCTCTTGAATGAAGAAATCATAGATATGGAAACCCACAATGTTTCCGATATTATCCAGAAGGGCGGTACGATTCTGGGAACNGCGAGATGTCCCGANTTCAAATTCCCCGATGTACAGCAGAAGGGCGCTGATATCTGTAAAAAGCATGGTATCGACGGTCTGGTTGTAATCGGCGGAGACGGTTCTTACCGCGGCGCGCAGGCNCTGGCAAGACTGGGNATCAATGCAATCGGTCTTCCGGGCACAATAGATTTGGACATTGCATGTACCGACTATACCATCGGTTTTGATACCGCTGTCAACACCGCCATGGAAGCGATTGATAAAGTGCGCGATACTTCTTCCTCCCATGAGCGCTGCAGCGTCATTGAGGTTATGGGACGCCACGCAGGTTATATTGCGCTTTGGTGTGGTATNGCCAACGGTGCNGANGATATTCTGATTCCTGAAAAATACGACTATAACGAGCAGGCGATTATCAATAATATTATNGAAAAGCGTAAGATGGGCAAGAAGCACCATATCATCATNAATGCGGAAGGCATCGGACACTCCAANTCCATGGCAAAGAGAATTGAGGCGGCAACCGGTATTGAGACCCGCGCCACGATTCTGGGACATATGCAGCGAGGCGGCAGNCCGACCTGTAAGGATCGTTACTACGCTTCCATTATGGGCGCTTACGCNGTNGANCTTNTNNTNGAGGGTAAGACCAAGCGTGTAGTCGGCTACAGAAACGGCGAGTTCATAGACTATGATATCGAGGAAGCNCTTGCCATGACAAAGAACATTCCGGAATATTCATTTGAGATAAGCAAACTGCTGGCAAAATAAANCCGAAATGCGTATNAATAACAGATAGAAAAATNAAAAGACAGAGTCCCGGCAGCCCNNAGAAGGGTNTACCGGGNCTTTTGGCAATCAGGNNNATNNNGGCANANNGCANGGTGCCGNCCGCNGNNCTGANNGGANAGGNANTNANTCANNTATGATAACAAGTACGGCAAANCCNAGNGTNAAGCAGCTTGTNCAGTGGCAGTCNGANGCAAAAGCAAGACGGCGTGACGGCGTGTTTGTGGNGGAGGGCATCAAGATGCTGGAGGAAGCNCCGGCGGANANNATTCGNGAAATATANNTNACNGAAGAGNTGGAAANNNNGCTGCANAANAGNANNANNGAAAAAGANCAGNNNTTATTTNNTAAAATCNGGCAGANNGGNTATGANANATTNTCNCCGGANGTGATGAAAAANGCGGCNGATACCAAAACNCCGCAGGGAGCGCTGGCTGTGTTGGAAAGACCNGTCTATGANAAGGAAGAACTGCTTGCCGTAAAAAACGGGTTTTTCCTTGTACTGGAGGATTTGCAGGACCCGGGCAATCTGGGAACGATAATCCGGACAGGCGAGGGNGCCGGTGTGAACGGCGTTTTTCTCTCAAAAGATACGGTGGATATTTTCAATCCNAAGACAATCCGCTCCACCATGGGCTCCATCTACAGAGTGCCTTTTCTGTATGTGGAAAGCCTTACNAACNTGATTCGGGAAATGAAGCAAAAAGAGATTGCAATCTATGCGGCGCATCTCAANGGAAAGGACTACTATGACAGCTTTTCATTTCGTACAGGCTGTGCCTTTTTGATTGGAAATGAAGGAAAGGGGCTCTGCAAAGAGACGGCGGCAGAGGCAGATTTTTATTTAAAAATACCCATGGAGGGAAAGGTAGAATCTTTAAACGCAGCAATTGCGGCAGCACTTTTGTCCTATGAGGTGCACAGGCAGAGAAAGGAAAGGCGTCAGCCTTGATTGATACGCGCACTGAAGTGCGCAGATGGGAGCAAGAATGAAAATTGGATTTATCGGANTGGGTAATATGGCAGGCGCCATGATTGGCGGTATGCTGAAAAAGGGACTTGTGGAACGGGGAGACATTATCGGTTCCGCAAAAACGCAGGCAACGCTGGAGCGATGCAGGGAGAAATACGGCATAGAGGTATCAAAGAGCAATGCGGAGACGGCTGCTGCCGTGGATATTCTNTTTCTGGCTGTAAAGCCTGTGTTTTTTCCGGAAGTGATTGCAGAAATCAAAGGGGCGGTCAGACCGGAAACCGTGGTGGTCAGCATTGCGGCGGGAAAGACGATGGCATGGATTGAAGAAGCTTTTGGGCGGGAAATAAAACTGATACGCTGTATGCCCAACACACCTGCACTTGTGCTGGAGGGCTGTACCGCCTATGTGCGGGGCAGTCTGGTTTCCGATGCGGAGATGGAAGCGGCAGAAAGGCTGCTTTCCGCTTTTGGCACGGTGTGGGAAGTTCCGGAGCATATGATGGATGCGGTAGTCGGTGTGAGCGGAAGTTCACCTGCGTATGTATTTATGTTTATCGAAGCGATGGCGGATGCGGCGGTTCTTGCCGGAATGCCGCGAAAGCAGGCGTATGCCATGGCGGCGCAGTCCGTGCTTGGCAGCGCTAAAATGGTACTGGAAACCGGTATGCATCCCGGTGAACTCAAGGACATGGTATGCTCGCCGGGAGGTACCACCATTGAGGCGGTAAAAGTGCTTGAAGAAGGCGGTATGCGCGCCACGGTTATGGAGGCGATGGAAGCGTGCATTGAAAAATCGAGGAGCCTGTAAGTGCGCAAAGCAGAAAAACAAATGAAAAATCCCAAAACTTGACAAAATACGAATCCTCTGTTATCATTACTTTTGTAATAAATGTAATAAAATTGTAATAAATGTAATGAGATCGGTATATTCTTATAATAATCAGGACACACTGATATCAATTTGCATTTGGAGGTAAAGGGAATGGCAAGAGGCAGAAGGCTGCCTGTATTGTTTATCGCGCTGGTTATGGCGGTAGTGGTTTTTTACAATACAGGCATGATTGCGGAAGCTGGCACCGTGAGAAATTACCTGAACGATTTTAACGGAGGGGCATCGGCGATTTTAGACCCGGGTGCTACGAACGCATCAGAAATCATAAATGCCAGAGCGCAGGAGTGGAACATAGATTTGACTGCTACGGCAAAGGAAGAAGAATCCACACTGGTTATGGCAAATGTCAGCAACGCATTAAATGTCCGCGCAGAGCCGAATACGGATGCAGAGAAGGTCGGAAAGCTGTATAAAGACTGCGGCGGCACTATTTTGGAGAGAGAGAATGGATGGACACTGCTTCAGTCGGGAGATGTCATAGGCTGGGCAAGCGACGAATACCTCTTATTTGGCGAGGATGCAGAGACGCTTGCGGCCAGTGTTGGTGTGACGGTTGCGCACATTGACGACGGACTGAAGGTAAGAAAAGAACCCAGTCTGGAGGCAGGCGTATACGGCGTGCTGCCCAAGGGCGATGAGGTCGAAGTGCTCTATGTCGGCGAGGACGGCTGGGCATGTATCGATTATGAAGGTTCGGATGGATACGTTTCCACGGACTATATCACAATTGAGTTTAAGCTTGACGCAGGCGAAACCATGGAGGCAATCAAGGAGCGCGAAGCTGCAGAGGCGGAGGCAAAACGCCATGTAAATTATGGCCAGTATACCACCGATGCAGACACCACACTGCTTCTGGCAGCGCTGATTCAGTGCGAAGCGGGCGGCGAGTCCTACGAGGGACAGCTTGCGGTGGGTGCGGTTGTCATGAACCGTGTGCGGAGCGCAGCATATCCCGATACGATTCACGGTGTTATCTATGCTTCGGGACAGTTTACTCCCGCGCAGAGCGGTAAGGTCAACAGGGTGCTGGAATCCGGAAGAATCAGCCAGAGCTGTATTGACGCGGCGACGGAGGCAATTTCCGGTGTATCCAATGTGGGCGACCTGACGCATTTCAGGCGTAACAACGGGCGTGAGGGACTTGTAATCGGCAATCATGTATTCTATTAAAGTAAAGGGGACGGCACGGCGCCGTCCCCTTTTATCGTGCGGGAATTGCAAATATAATTTTGGATATAATGCAAATAAAATGGTTGCCGCGCGGGGAGAGCTGTAGTAAGATAAAGGTATATAAAAACGGAAAATTTTAAGAAAGGGGGCAGTTAGATGTTTGACTTCAATCTACTGGAAAATATGCTGTTTGTATGGTTGGTGCTCTTGATTGTATTTATTGTCATTGAGCTTTTAACCATGGGACTGACCACCATCTGGTTTGCGGGAGGCGCCCTGCTTGCAGCAGCAGCGGCAGCACTGCATATGCCTTTGGTGATACAGGTTGCTTTATTCCTGATAGTTTCCATACTGCTGCTGTTCTTTACCCGTCCGATAGCGGTCAGGTATTTTAATAAAGACCGCATTAAGACGAATGTGGAGAGTATGGTGGGCAGACAGGCGATTGTCATCAGCGAGATTGACAATCTGGAAGGAATCGGACAGGTAACGGTGGGCGGTCAGGAGTGGACAGCCCGGAGCATGGACGAAAATCAGAAACTAGCAGTCGGCACAGTGGTACTGGTGCGTGCGATTAGCGGTGTAAAACTGATTGTGGAGCCCAAACAAATGTAAAAAGGAAAGATAACTGCAATCGCTTTGCAGTTACGTAATAAAAGAAAGAGAGGAAACGAAACAAATGGAATGGATTATTATTATTCTGATTGTGCTGCTTTTAGTGATACTGATTTCCTGTATCAAGATCGTACCGCAGGCACAGGCTTATGTGGTGGAACGCCTTGGCGCATATCAGGGAACATGGTCGGTAGGTCTTCATATCAAGGTGCCCTTCCTTGACAGAGTGGCAAGAAGAGTAAACTTAAAGGAACAGGTTGCGGATTTCCCGCCTCAGCCGGTTATCACAAAGGATAACGTAACCATGAGAATTGACACGGTTGTATTTTATCAGATAACCGACCCCAGACTTTTTACTTATGGCGTGGAAAATCCCATGATGGCGATTGAAAACCTGACGGCAACCACCCTGCGTAATATCATCGGTGAGCTGGAACTGGACCAGACCCTTACCTCCCGTGAGACCATCAATACCAAGATGCGCGCCGCGCTGGATATTGCAACTGACCCGTGGGGCATCAAGGTAAACCGTGTAGAGCTCAAGAATATCATTCCTCCCGCAGAGATTCAGAATGCGATGGAGAGACAGATGAAGGCAGAGCGTGAGAGACGTGAGGCTGTAACAAGGGCAGAGGGTGAAAAGAAAGCTAATATTCTGGTAGCAGAAGGTGAAAAGGAATCTGCAATCCTGCGTGCTGAGGCTGAGAAGCAGTCTGCAATCCTGCGCGCTGAAGCAGAAAAGGAAAAGATGATTCGCGAGGCAGAAGGTGAAGCAGAGGCTATCTTAAAGGTACAGCAGGCAAATGCCGACGGTATCAAGATGCTGAAGGAGGCCGGCGCCGACGAAGCGGTTCTTAAGATTAAGAGCTTGGAAGCGTTTGAAAAGGCAGCAGACGGAAAAGCAACCAAGATACTGCTTCCGGCAGATTTGCAGGGCATCGCATCTTTGGCGACTGCGTTCAGGGAAGTAAGCGATAAATAAACCCGTATTTCATTCACTCGGAGTCTGCCTGCGCGGATTCCGAGTGTTTACGTGGTTCCATATAGTAAAAAGGAGAGGAGAAGGTTATGGATTTAAAAGGACGTGATTTTTTAAAGCTGTTGGATTATACACCGGAAGAGATTGATTATTTATTAAAGCTGGCAGGCGAACTGAAAGAGAACAAGAAAAAGGGCAAGCCTTTAAGCCCCAGAACGCAGCCTCTGCTGAATACGCTTGCAGGAAAAAACGTGGCGCTTATCTTTGAAAAAACAAGTACGCGTACACGCTGTGCTTTTGAGGTGGCAGCGCGCGATTTGGGAATCGGGACTACTTATCTTGACCCCTCCGGCTCTCAGATTGACAAAAAGGAGAGTATAGCGGATACGGCGCAGGTGCTTTCCTGTATGTATGACGGTATCGAGTACCGCGGCTTTGAACAGGATATTGTGGAGGAACTGGCAGAATATGCAGATGTTCCGGTCTGGAACGGACTTACCAACGAATACCATCCCACGCAGATGCTGGCGGATTTGCTGACCATCAAGGAGCATTTCGGACGTCTTAAGGGGATTAAGCTGACCTACATGGGAGATGCGCGCTACAATACGGGCAATTCCCTGATGGTGGCATGTGCAAAGATGGGTATGCATTTTACCGCATGTACGGCAAAAGCGTATTACCCTGACGCAGAGCTGGTGGAGAAATGTAAGGCGATTGCGGAGAAAACCGGCGCAAGCATCACGCTGACGAAGGATGTGGACGCGGGCACAAAGGATGTGGACGTGATTTACACAGACGTGTGGGTTTCCATGGGCGAACCGGAAGAGGTATGGGAGAGCCGTATCAAAGATTTAAAACCCTACAGAGTGGACAGCAAGGTTATGCAAAATGCGGGAAGACATGCACTCTTTATGCACTGTCTGCCGGCGTTCCATGATTTAAAGACGACCATCGGAAAAGAGATGGGAGAAAAGTTCGGCATCACGGAGATGGAGGTGACGGACGAAGTGTTTAAGTCCGCGCAGTCCGTTGTATTTGAAGAGGCAGAAAACCGTATGCACACCATCAAGGCGGTTATGGTGGCAACGCTGTAAGAAATCAGAGGGTAAAGGCATAGCTATGAAAGCAGAAATACTTTCCCTTCTCAGAAGGACGGACGATTATATTTCGGGTGAGGAATTGTGTAAGCGCTTTGGCGTGACGCGGGCGGCAGTCTGGAAAGTGATAAAGGGATTGCAGCAGGAAGGCTACGGGATCGAGGCGGCCACAAAAAGGGGCTACCGCCTGATTTCCCTGCCGGATGTTTTCAGTGCGGAAGAACTGGAGAGCCGGATGAGCACCGAGTGGGCGGGCAGAAACCTGGTTTTCTATGAAAGCACGGGTTCGACCAACATACAGGCAAAGCTTTTGGCGGAGGAGGGCGCACCTTCCGGCACACTCGTGGTTGCGGAGCAGCAGACGCAGGGGCGTGGCAGGCGCGGCAGGACATGGGCTTCTCCGGCGGGCGCAAATCTTTATTTCACGCTGCTTTTAAAGCCGGATTTTGAGCCGGACAAAGCTTCCATGCTGACACTGGTGATGGCGCTTGCGGTGCAGAGCGCAGTCACGGAGGTCTGCGGTATGCAGGCCGAGATCAAGTGGCCTAACGACGTTGTGATAAACGGGAAAAAGGTGACGGGAATTCTCACGGAAATGAGCGTGCAGGGCGAATATATCCAGCATGTTGTAATCGGTGTGGGCGTCAACGTCAAGGTGCAGGAATTTGTTCCGGAACTGGAAGGAAAGGCAACTTCCCTGGAGCAGGAGTCGGGCAGGCAGGTTTCGCGGGCGGCTCTTTTAGAAAAAATTATGGAATATTTCGAAGCGGATTATGCCCTTTTCGTCAAAAAACTGAATCTGTCCTTGCTGATGGAGGCGTACAATGCAGCGCTGGTCAACTGTGGCAGAGAGGTGCGCGTGCTGGATCCTGCGGGCGAATACACGGGGCTGGCGCAGGGCATCAACGAAAAGGGAGAGCTTTGTGTCAAAACCGCAGACGGAAAGCTGAAAAAGGTATATGCCGGCGAAGTGTCGGTGAGGGGTGTTTACGGGTATGTGTAAAAAAGAGGAAACCGGCCGAGTGGTGCTCTGCGGGGCAAGCGCCTATGAGATGAAATATTATTTTAATGAGGATTTTAACGGGCTTCCCGATTCCGTAAAAGAGGAGCTGCATATTCTTTGCGTGCTGTTTACGGAGGAGGTTGGCGGCGTTTTTACGATTGCCTTTGAGGAGGACGGGAATGTGGTGCTCACCACCGATGCGGATGATGATGATATCTACTATGATGAAATCAGCAGTGGTCTGATGGTGTCGCAGGTCCGAAACAAAAGGCAGGAACTGTTTGAAAGCTTAAGCCTGTACTACAGGGTGTTTGTGCTTCATGAACAGTGTGATATTTAGAGTAAGCGGCGCGAGGCGCGCAGATGGGAGCAAATATGATTCTGGCAATAGATGTGGGAAATACAAATATTACCTGTGGTGTCTATGACGGTGAGACACTTTCGGCAACGTTCCGTATTACAACCAAATTTCCGAGAACTTCAGATGAATATGGGATTACGCTGGCGGAGATGATGCGGATGAAAGGTATCAGTACGGAACAGATAGAGGGCACGATTGTCGCCAGCGTGGTGCCCGACGTGATGCATTCGCTGACAGGTGCGATTGTGCGGTATATGGGAAGTACGCCGCTGATTGTGGGACCCGGCGTCAAGACAGGTATCCGTGTCGCGACNGAGAATCCCCGTGCAATCGGCGCAGACCGTATTGTGGATGCAGTGGCTGCCTATGAAAAATACGGCGGACCGGCNCTGGTGCTGGATTTCGGAACGGCNACCACCTATGANCTGGTGGGCAGGGACGGCAGCTTTGAGGCGGGAATCACTGCGCCCGGTATCAGAATCAGTGCGGAGGCGATGTGGGATCGGACGGCGCTGCTTTCCAAAATAGAAATCAAGAAGCCGAAGTCCATTCTGGCGCAGGAGACCATCAGCAGTATGCAGGCAGGTCTTTTTTACGGACAGATAGGCCAAACCGAGTACATTATCAGGCGGGTGCGCGAGGAAAGCGGCTATGCGGATATGAAGGTGATTGCGACCGGCGGTCTGGGAAGGATTATCTCGGACGAAACAGACAGCATTGACGTTTATGACAGTGCCCTTACTTTGGACGGTCTGCGGATTATTTACGAGAAGAACAGGAAACAGGAACATTGACGGATAAATTGAAAATCGGCAGCACAGAGCTGTCCTCTCCGGTCATACTGGCGCCTATGGCGGGTGTGACCGATTTGCCTTTCAGGCTTCTTTGCAAGGAGCAGGGCGCAGGGCTTCTCTGCATGGAGATGGTGAGCGCAAAGGCGATTTACTACAACAATAAAAATACAGAAGCGCTGATGGAAATCCGCGAGGAGGAGCGTCCGGTATCTTTGCAGTTATTTGGTTCTGACGCAGATATCATGGCGGAGATGGCAAAGCGTATAGAAGAGCGTCCTTTTGACATACTGGATATCAATATGGGCTGTCCGGTTCCCAAGGTGGTAAACAATGGGGAAGGCTCCGCCCTGATGAAAAATCCGGCATTGGTGGAAGAAATTGTGCGCAAGGTGTCAGGCGCCATTCAAAAGCCGGTGACAGTCAAAATCAGAAAAGGCTTTGACGACGCACATTGCAATGCGGTAGAAATCGCCAAAATTGCGGAGGAGGCGGGAGCGGCGGCAATTGCCGTCCACGGCAGGACGAGAGAGCAGTATTATACCGGCAGGGCGGACTGGGATTGTATCCGCGCCGTGAAGGAGGCTGTGCGGATACCGGTCATCGGAAACGGCGACGTGGTGGATGCAGCTTCGGCAAAGGCGCTTTTGGATGCAACGGGATGCGACGGTATTATGGTAGGCAGGGGCGCACAGGGAAATCCATGGATATTTCGCGAAATTACAACGTTTCTGGAAACGGGAAAGCTGCCGCCAAAGCCGACGCCTGCCGAGGTGCGTCAGGTCGTGGAGCGCCATGCGGCGCTGCAGCTTGCGATTAAGGGCGAGTATACGGGCGTCAGGGAAATGCGCAAGCACTTAGCGTGGTACACGGCAGGATATCCCAATTCNGCGCGATACAGACAGCAGATAAACAGCATGGAATCCATGGACGACTTGTTAAAAAGTCTTGACCGGATTTTTCGGGGAAACGCTGATTGAATCAGCGTTTCCTTAGTATAAAGAAACGGGCGGCAGCATATCTTCAAAAAGAAGGACGAACCGGAGCGATGACCGTGGANGAGATGACTGTCGTTTATTTTGTGATGGACAAAGCCGGGGCAGGTAAGAGAAAACGCCGNGGNAGCTGGCAGTACAGGATAGAAACCAGAGAAAAATGCGGCAGAGGCGGGAGCGTCAGTCTGTGCAAGGTCTATCTGCCGGTGTGCAGCTACAAGAAGAAGCCGTGGAAGGAAAAAGACAGAAGTGAGTACATTCGGGGGCTTGAAGTGCCTTCAGAGGGGAGAANTGTCTGCTATTTTTACGAGGAAGAAGCAAAGGCGTTTCTCGGCAGGAAGGAAGAGCCGCTGTCGCTNGAAGGACTGCTTTTTCTGATATGGTACAGGCAGATTGTGTTTGATTCCCTTATTATTCTGCAGGACAGGGAGCTGGAAACGGAAGAACTTCTGNCGAAATATGTGCGGGACACNCGTTATATCGGCGTTGTCACGGGCNGCGGGGAAGAACTTTCGGAGGCAAAAGAGGAACTTCTGGAGGAATACGGTTTTCTGCTGGATATATCCACAGAGCTTACCGGACTGCATATACCGCCAAAGGGAAGTGTGCTGATTGTGGCGGGGGAAGANCTGTATGGGATTACACCGCTGCAGCTTCCCAAGGGAGCCATATTTGTCAGCACGGTGGTGTCGGGCGCGGCAAAGAAGCTGTGCGCAAGAGCAAAAGAAATCCGTTATATAGATATGAAATGTCTTTTACAGGANGTCNTGTGAGCCAAGACGTTTTTCTTGTGAGCTAAGACATTTATGTCTTGCGAGACAAGAAATTTTTCTTGTCTTGACACCCAGTTTAAAATTCAGTATAATACGGGGGATAATCTAGGTATCGTGCAGTCGTTTGACCAAAGATAACCGGATATTAAAAGGAAAAATTGTGTAAAAAAGGAAGGCGCATACCATGGAATCAAAGAAAAATATTTTAACCTATGAAGGCTTGAGAAAGTATGAAGATGAGCTGCATGAACTGAAAGTGGTCAAACGTCAGGAGGTTGCTCAGAAAATCAAGGAAGCCAGAGAGCAGGGCGACTTGTCTGAAAATGCAGAGTATGATGCGGCAAAGGACGAGCAGCGTGATATAGAGGCACGTATCGAAGAACTGGAGAAAATNCTGAAAAATGCGGAAGTAATCGTGGAAGACGAGGTNGATTTGGANAAAATTAACATCGGCTGCCGNGTGAAAATTCTGGATTTGGAATACAATGATGANNTGGACTATAAGATTGTCGGCTCCACAGAGGCAAACAGCTTAAAGGGCAAGATTTCCAATGAAAGCCCTGTGGGAAAGGCGCTGATTGGCGCAAAGCTCGGCGATGTCGTGGAAGTAGAAACGCAGGCAGGNGTTTTGAAGTACAAGGTACTGGAAATNCAGCGTTCTAACTAAAAAGCATTTTAAACCGTAGTGTCAGGCGTCCCATCGGGAAAGGCCGGACAGGAAAGGCGTGGTATAAAAGTGGCAGATACACAGAACAGAGAAAATCAGAATAACGGGGCGGAGGGCCGCCAGCAGGAGCAGGACATCCATCAGCTTTTAAAGGTAAGGCGGGAAAAGCTTGCGGCGCTGCAGGAGGCGGGCAAGGATCCGTTTCTTATTACANAATATGATGTAACCCATCACAGCATGGACATTAAGAATCATTTTGAAGAGCTGGAGGGTAAGACTGTCAGCATAGCCGGACGTATTATGCAGAAGCGCGTCATGGGAAAGGCTTCCTTCTGCAATGTACAGGACTTGCAGGGCAATATCCAGTCCTATGTGGCAAGAGACAGCATAGGGGAAGAGCCTTATGCAGATTTCAAAAAATATGATGTGGGTGATATCGTNGGCATCACAGGCGAGGTGTTTAAGACCAAAACCGGTGAAATTTCCGTNCATGCGGCAAAAGTGCTGCTGATGAGCAAGAGCCTGCAGATTCTGCCGGAAAAATTCCACGGACTGACCAACACGGANATCCGTTACAGGCAGCGTTATACCGATTTGATTATGAATCCTGANGTGAAGGATACCTTNATNAAGCGCAGCAAAATCATNAGCGCGATTCGCCGTTATCTGGACGGACAGGGCTTTATGGAGGTGGAAACACCGATGCTGGTATCCAATGCGGGAGGCGCGGCGGCAAGACCTTTTGAGACGCATTACAATGCGTTGGACGAGGATGTGAAGCTTCGTATCTCACTGGAGCTGTACTTAAAGAGGCTGATTGTAGGCGGAATGGAGCGGGTTTACGAGATTGGACGTGTNTTCAGAAACGAAGGACTGGATACCCGCCACAATCCTGAATTTACGCTGATGGAGNTGTATCAGGCGTATACGGACTATCAGGGCATGATGGATTTGACTGAGAATATGTTCCGCTATGTGGCGCAGGAGGTATGCGGCACCACCACGGTTCCCTACGCGGAGGAAATGATTGATTTGGGCAAGCCTTTTGAAAGGCTTACTATGGTGGAAGCNGTCAAGAAATATGCNGGCGTNGATTTTGACGCGATTGCGGATACAGAGGCGGCAAAGAAAATTGCCGATGAGAAAGGCGTTCATTATGAGGCGCGCCATAATAAGGGCGATATTTTGAACCTNTTCTTTGAGGAGTTCGTGGAGGAACATCTGATTCAGCCCACTTTTGTGATGGATCATCCGGTGGAGATTTCACCGCTCACGAAGCGGAAACCGGACAAGCCGGATTATGTGGAGCGTTTCGANCTCTTTATCTACGGCAGGGAAATGTGNAACGCCTACTCCGAGTTGAATGACCCCATTGACCAGAGNGAGCGTTTCAAGGCGCAGGAGGCAGCTCTCGCCGCAGGCGACGAGGAAGCCAACACAACCGACGAGGACTTTATGAANGCCCTCGAAATCGGTATGCCNCCCACCGGTGGCATTGGCTACGGTATCGACAGACTGGTTATGCTGCTCACCAATTCACCGGCTATCAGGGANGTGCTCTTGTTCCCGACGATGAAGTCNTTNGANAAGTAAANCCAGTGTTTATGCGGATTTACGATATGTTTTAGAGATTTGAACCTTTCAAAACTTAATAGTTGAATATTATTNAAAAGGACATTTTCCAAGATACGGAGAGTGTCCTTTTGCTGTTGTTATGGTTAAAAACAAAACATGATTGAAATATGAGCGTGATTGTGNTATTCTACTAGGAAAATGANGCNGTTGGNGGATTGTTTCCTNCGAGAACAGTGAAGAAGGGATGTGAGTANCGGTATGAGATTACGCATNAGCATTATGATTGTTGCTGTATTTATCGGCTGCATGAGGTGGACCGGCTGTACGTGGGTCACGAGCGGGAGCAGTCTTTTTCTTGTGTCAGACGGTGAGGCTAAGATGCTTGCTGATGTGTTCGGTGATGAAGTGATGGATCACATAGACAACGGCAGGCTGACGAAAGANGAGCATCATGCACTTGAGGCATATTGGGCCGGTACGGGATATCTTCTGGAAGAGTATCCGTCATATAGCTTAAAGATGGAGTCGTTCAAATTGCTGCCTGACGGCACTTATGAGATTGTGTTCACGTGCGGTGGCATACCTTTTACGTGCAANGTGTGTCCTGNNGCGGATGGTTATGAATGCTTTGACGATTTTGAACCAGATAAATGAAAATGCCNTTTTGAAAGGAGTTTCTGNCGGCTATGGCTCTTTCNATTGCTGTATGCGATGATAACGAAACNGATCTGCAGTATATAACCGACATGGTAAATGNNTGGGCGATGCAGGGAAGAATTCCTGTTTCTATCAAGACATTTCCCTCAGCAGAGTCCTTTTNGTTTCATTATTCCGAAAANAAAGATTATGATATCCTGCTTTTGGATGTGGAGATGGGGGCATTAAACGGTATTGAGCTCGCAAAACAAATCCGNGCCCAAAACAGTTGTGTGCAGATTGTGTTNATCACAGGATATCCGGATTTTATCGCAGAAGGCTATGAAGTCTCTGCGCTGCATTATCTAATGAAGCCGGTCAAACCCGAAAAGCTGGCTGAGGTGCTGGACCGTGCGGCAGACTTAAGGCAAAAGGAGCGTCCCTTCTTATTGGTTTCTTCCGAACGCGAGACAATCCGCCTCTTTCTTGACGATATTTATTATGTGGAATCACAGGGACACTATATGCTGATTCANACGGAANANATGCAGTACCGGGTGCGGATGACCGTATCCGGTCTTTTGGAAAAGCTGGATGAGGGATTTTACAGATGCAGCCGTTCNTTTATNGTCAGCCTGCGGCATGTATGCCGGATTACAAAAAGCGAGGTATTTCTCGAAAATCAGGTCTCGCTCCCGCTTGGGCGCGGACAGTATGATGAAATCAACAAAATGATGATTCGTTATCTGAGGTCGATATGATGNTTGGACGCAAAGANAAAAAATTAAGTGANTNTCAGAATGCTCTGGTGGAACAGCATTACGCCGAGGTAGAAAATATGTACCGTACCATGCGTGGGTGGAGACATGACTGGCACAATCATATCCAGGCGCTTTCCGCACAGCTTGACNGCGGCGAATANGAAAANGCAAGAAGCTATCTGAANGAAATCAANCANTCNATTCTNAANATTGATACCGTCTTAAAGACNGGCAATACNATGGCNGATGCCATACTGAACAGCAAAATATCCCTGATGAAAAGCAGGCAGATTGAGGTGGAGGCNNAGGCGCAGGTCCCGGCCTCNCTTTCCGTGCCCNATGTGGANNTGTGCATNATCATNGGNAANCTNCTTGACAATGCCATGGAAGCNTGNTCCANNNTGGAGCCCGAAAANCGNTTCGTGCATATCTACATTCATGTAAAGGGCGCTATGCTCTATATGTCNTTTACCAATTCNGCCGGNAAAAAGCANCNNAAAGTNGGNANTCTGTTNCTCTCCTCCAAAGGNAGCGGACACGGCTTCGGACTGACTCAGGGTNGATTCTCTGGTTGCAAAAAACGGCGGGTATCTCACCCGTGCGAGTGAGGATGGCGGGTATACCACAGANGTGACNTTGCCGCTGTAACCGCTTCGGAATATGATNGTTTTCTGCTTTGTCTAAAATTTCTCNTTNTTGTCAGAAAANTTCCTTTGGTGCCTAAAACCCACCTTTTTGTGCCAAATCCGTCCTCTGNTTCCATTTNTGTGGCATAATGCATTCGTACATATTCATTTGGAAAGTGAGGATACTTTATGAAAAAAGNAAAAGAACCGACGCGCAAGCCCCAATATNGCATCCTCTACTGTATGAAGTGGCTTGTCACGAGAATGTGGCNGTGGGACAGGAGTCTNATNTGGTCATCGATGGCTTTGNTTCCGNTCTCCGTGATTCTNTATTGCGCTNGGGCTCTATACGCCTTCCATNATCNTGGACAGACTTCAGATAAACGAGNATTTCAANGNAATTGCGCTGGTCATCACCGCCTTNCTCTGCGCAACACTCTTTTTCAATCTGACGAAGGANCTTATCGCTCANGTGAGATGGCAGNCNGAGNTCCGNAATGNCNATCGTTTNCACTGGGAGCTGATAAANGCCCNNCTGCAAAANGACTATTTTTTGAATTTNGATCAGGAATATCTGAAACTCCGNGANCGTGCANCTCAGGTTTTGGGAAATCANNCGAATGGCAGNCCGGGNCNTTTTGTCANCCGCTTCTCCGATATGGCAGCCAATGTACTGTGNTTTGTGCTGTTCGGCTCNGTGATTTCAATGCTCAGCCCATGGNTTCTTNTGCTGCTTGTGGCNGGGTCNNTGCTTACCCTGATTCCACGGCGCTATCAACAGGACNGGGACCANGCGGAACGTGACGAGAGAAANGCAAACTNCCGAAAAATGANNTANCTTTCNTGGAATNTGTCGAACGAACCCAAGGCAGCAAAGGATATCCGGCTTTANGGGTTNACNNCCNTTCTTGACGATAAGATTCGNGNGGTNATTCACGAACATATCCGNCTNNTNNGGCATCAGCAGAAAAANCGNAGCCTNTCCTCCTATGTGAGCTTCGGTGTGGGNTTTTTNCGGGACGCNTGCGCTTATNTGTTCCTGATTTGGCATGCCGCCCACGGAAATCTCTCATCCGCNGAGTTTGTTNTGTACTTTAANGCAATTGCAAGGCTTTCNTCCTTCATTGACGNAATTGTGCAGTACATCGGTTCCGCCCANGAGACAGTTCTCGGNACCTCGGACTGNATTGCGTATCTNGANGANAACCATAATCGGATGAANCNCGCNGACGGTATTCCTGTNCCGAANGNNCNTCCTCTTTCCATTGANTTTCGGCATGTCAGCTATCAATACCCNAAAGGNGAACAGCCGGTGCTGCAAGATATTTCCTTTCAGATTGNNGCAGGNGAGANNATATCGCTTGTNGGACTCAACGGAGCNGGAAAGACCACCCTCGCAATGNTGATGTGNGGGCTGCTTCTGCCNGACGAGGGAGAGATTCTCATCGACGGACANCCGNTNGGCGAGTACAANCGGGATGAGCTNTATANGCTGTTNTCCATCGTGCCCCAGAACTANACGATACTGCCTGCGACCATAGCGGAAAACGTGNCGTTTCNGGANCGGAGNGAGATTGANGANGCNCGNCTCNTGNTTTGTCTGGAAAAAGCGGGAATNGCGGACAAAATCCNTTCNCTTCCCAAAGGAATCGACAGTATGNTGGATAANCANNACGACGCGGATGCGGTNAATTTTTCCGGCGGAGAGCTGCAAAAGCTCCTGCTTGCGCGCGCTATCTATCGCGATGCCGGCGTCCTCATTCTCGANGANCCCACNGCCGCACTGGATGCAATCGCAGAGGANCGCATGTACCAAAGCTACCGGGAACTGACAAACNGGACAACCTCAGTCTTCATCAGCCACCGTCTTGCNTCCACGCGCTTCTGNGANCGGATCTATCTTCTGGACGGNGCGCAGCTTGCCGAGAGTGGAACCCATGANGAACTGATGGCNCNGGGNGGCAGATACCGNGAACTGTTTGATATTCAGAGNAAGTATTACAAGGAAGGAGGGGANTTANATGACGAAAAAGAAGAATCGTCGGAGTCTTAAGNNCGATCTGAGACTGATTCTGCGNGGCTATCGGGTGNTNTATGANGTCTGCCCGCAGAACATCATNTGGATAACCGTAAANGCCATCGCGCAACAGNTTGCNCCGTATTTTACGCTCTANCTGTCTGCGGAAATCATNAATCAGCTCATNGCCGGAGCNTCCCTTCAGACATTGCTCACNCTGGCGCTTGNCACNGTNACNGGGCAGNTGNTTTTAAANGTTGCNTTGCATCTGCTCTCCNGCAAGAAGGAGGAAACAGANANCATNAATTTTNACTTAAATGAACTNTACATGTTNAAANTNGGGTGTCGTATGCAGTACAAGCATCTGGAGNNNCCGGATACNGCCNTGCTCCGTCANAAAATCCGNAATTTTTCANANTTCGGNGGGCATGGGNTATNGANNCTGCTNTGGNNCTATGAGACCTTATTCGGTGCAATNGCCAACATTATTTTTTCGGTCTCTCTTACGATGTCATTGTTCCGNACCACNTCCCATGTAACGCTTACGGGATTTCTTGCCTGCGTAAACCATCCCTTGTCCGCTCTTGTGCTTCTGGCGCTGATTGGACTCAACATCGCAGTTAAGATGTTCANTATCTATCAAGTNGAGCCAAAACNCANGAAACTTTNNAGTNNATTCNNCNTCCGNTTTNCCCGCTGNCTGAAATACGCGAACCATAATGCCGATGTAACCGTATTNGGAGCAACCGGNNTATGTATTGAAAGNTGCCGCNNGACNNTGATNGATTATNANAACGAATNNCTGCNGGAGNANTTCAAACTCGCAGCAAAGNGNTCTTTNATCGACAGAACGATGGAGACAGTGACNAACCTNGCACTATATCTNTANATCGGNGCAAAAGCNTANATCGGAACNTTCGGNGTNGGNAACTTTTTTCTCTATACNGGAACCGTNGACAGATTTTTGAGNGCAGTATCCGATTTNGGAAGCAGCATCNGCNGCCTTCGCCAGAATAANGATTATCTCATCGAGGTATACCGCTATCTGGATCTGCCGGATGATATGTATCGCGGCACACTGTCGGTTGAGAANCGGGAGGATAATAAGTTTGAGATTGAGTTCCGCAANGTCAGCTTCCGGTATCCCGGNTCGGATACNTACGCACTGAAAAATGTGTCCTTTAANTTNCGTATCGGCGAGCGCCTTGCCTTCGTCGGCATGAACGGAAGCGGCAAGACTACCTTTGTCAAGCTCCTGTGCCGNCTCTATGACCCGACCGAGGGGCAGATTNTGTTAAAGGGTATCGATATCTCAAAATATAACTATGATGAGTATGTAANGCTGTTCTCCGTCGTCTTTCAGGACTACTTTACCTTTGCATTTTCTCTCGGAGAAAATGTNTCGGCNNAACAGGANTACGATGCCGAAAAAGTGTGGTCATGCCTGAAGCANGTAGGNGTTTGGGATAAATTTTCCNAAANGGAGCGGGGACTGGAGACNCCGCTGGGAACCGGCTATCAANCAGACGGNGTNGAAATCTCCGGAGGCGAAGCNCAGAAGGTCGCTCTGGCACGNGCNTTGTANAAGGATGCCCCCTACATCATTCTGGATGAACCCACCGCCGCGCTGGATCCCATTGCCGAGGCGGAAGTGTACTCCAAATTCAATGAAATTGTTGGGGATAAGACGGCAATTTATATCAGCCACCGACTGTCCTCCTGTCGTCTTGCCGACAAAATACTGGTATTCCATGACGGAGAAATCGTGCAGCAGGGAAGNCACGACCGNCTTGTCGAAGATACGANNGGAAAATATTACGAACTCTGGAATGCACAGGCGCAGTATTATACGTAAAACAAAAGGACTTCACAAAGCGGATAATGCCTGTGAAGTCCTTTATCTTATCAAAGCTTTATTTCTTTTATGTTGTCTTTTGTTTCTTCTTCGTAAGTGTCTGTATGCCCTCAATCACAAGAATAACGGAAAGCAAAATCAGCAGGATGCCTAAAATCGTCTGTGCCCAAGGGCCCCAGTCTGCGCTGCCTGCCGCAATCAGACCAATCTGATTCTTTACGGTAAGAACTAAGGAGCAGATGGTGACAACCATCATAAATGCCATTGGAAACAGAAACATTTTATTGTTCTTTCCGACATTTCCGAGCCACGTTGCAACGGCAAGAAGTCCGAGACCTGCAAGAAGCTGGTTTGCTGCACCGAATAATCCCCAAATCTTACCGTAGCCCGTCATACCAAGCGCAATGCCCAAAACAACGGTAATGGCAGTGGCAAAATAAGGATTTACCATAACCTTCTTCCAACCGTCCTTGATATCGCCCACTGTCTGTCCCGGCTCCAGCCAGAACTCCTGGAACATGAAACGTGCCAGACGAGTNGCCGTATCCAGAGAAGTCAGACAGAATGCAGAATATGTAAGGATTAAAAGGGTGTAAAGGATATTTTCCAGTCCTGCAAGACCGGGGATTGCCGCNACCATTGCGGAAATACCGCCTGCAAAAATATCCGTCGCACCTGCTGTGTGTCCGGTCTGCCTTGCATATGCGATNGCNCAGAGCGTAAGAATTGCCAGCACACACTCNAGAAGCATGCCGCCGTAAGCAATCGGCTTTGCGTCGGTTTCTTTATCAAGCTGTTTTGACGTNGTACCGGATGAAACAAGGGAATGGAATCCGGAAATGGCGCCGCATGCAACCGTTGTAAATANGATCGGGAACAGATACTGCATGCCGTTTCCGTTGTCAACAGCAAATCCTGCAAATGCGGGGAAAAGCGTCGGGTCAATGTTGGGATGTGCGCCGACAACGCCGACAAATGCGACAATCAACATTGCATAAAGTAAAAAGGAGCTTAAGTAATCACGGGGCTGGAGCAAAATCCATACCGGTGTTACGGACGCGACCGCAATATAGATACCGACGATGATCATCCATGCTTTTGATGAAAGGTAGATTGGATGGAAATTCATACCGATCGCCATACANATNACAATTGCCANCACACCTAAAACAGTAGATATCACCATGGGNGTGTTGCGGCGATATACGCAAAAACCAAATACAATGGCAATCAGGATAAACAACAGGGAAACCATTGCTACGGACGCGTTTGATGCGCTTGCTGCCTTATTTAATACACCGTCGTCATAAGTCGCGCCGAAGGTGGAAGCCACAATGGAGGCAAATGCCGCAACGACAAGAATCAGTGTAAGGTATGCGAAGATAATGAATAATCTCTTTGCACGCCGGCTCATATTGGTAGAAATAATTTCACCGATTGACTGTCCCTTGTGGCGGATGGAAGCAAAGAGCGCGCCGAAATCATGTACGCCGCCGAAGAAAATACCGCCGATTAGTACCCAGAGGGCAACAGGAAGCCAGCCGAATATTGCTGCGCCGATAGGACCTGTGATTGGCCCTGCACCGGCAATGGAAGAAAAATGGTGTCCCATCAGCACGGGAGCCTTTGCCGGAACATAATCAACGCCGTCCGACATGGTATGCGCAGGTGTTTCTTCCTTGTTTTCACCCACACCCCACTGCTTGCAAAGCCATCTTCCGTAGAAGATATAGCCGACGAGCAGAATGGCAACACAAATCAGTAATAATACCAGAGTGTTCATTTAAAAAATCTCCTTTCNTTTGGAAATAAAACATTTTTCAAAACTTTCCCCACACATCTTCCGGCAGCGTTTGTGAAAATGTCATTATTGGAAGTTTCATAAACGGCAGCATGGAAGTCCATCCAGCCGTGCAGGGAAAATTGAAAGCTTTTGTAAATGCGGCATCGCTTTACCGCTTTTTTGGCGTCTGCATCACAGGTGTCACATACAAACACNGGCGTGATATANGTGTACATATGTCCGGGACCTATATGGGCCCGTTTCAGGCCATCTTCCTTCGCAAAATCTCTGCATTCCTCAAAAATTTTTTNGGTAAGATGTTCTGTTTCATATAAATATATAAATTCCTCGCAGTCNGCAGACCAAAGCTCCGCCTTTTTGGAAAGTACAAATTTCTCNGAATGCTCGTAAAATTCACAGACTGCCCGTAACGGNTTTTGTGTCTCGTCGGACGGTATGATATTGTAATAAGCCTGATAACTTTTGAGAAGCTTTTCAATCGCGCTTTCCCTTGTATATTGTGTCATATAGGATTCTCCGTATTATCAGAATTGAGTCAATAANCTGACAGTTACTCTTAAGTGCTTATTATAGCACTATTTTACATAAATTCAATAGCAGAACAGTGTAAAAACGTATAAAGTGCTTATATGTTTCNGTTCCGGTTGCGCTGCAGTGCCTGNCGGTGGTAATATCTATATGTCCGGCGTGATGCAGGAACAGCGNAAAACAGCGGATCTTCTTTTNATGAAAAACAAATATGCGGTCTGATGGNACGGAGATGTTCCATTAGGCGTTGGAGGGAAAAATGACGAGTCAGGAATTGNNGAAAGCAAGAGAATATGAAGAGAGGATGGAAATTCACATTGCCCCTGAGGACAGACCCGTATTCCATCTTTCACCCAGAGTAGGCTGGATGAATGACCCGAATGGATTTTCTTACTATAAAGGAGAGTACCACCTGTTTTATCAGTATCACCCCTATGATTCTTTTTGGGGTCCCATGCACTGGGGGCACGCGGTGAGCAGAGATCTTCTGCACTGGGAATATCTGCCGGCAGCCCTAGCACCGGATATGCCTTATGATAAGGATGGCTGTTTTTCGGGAAGCGCAGTTGCGCTCTCTGATGGCTCCCATCTGCTGCTTTATACCGGCGTAAGAAAAGAGCCTCAGGCGGATGGAAGNTTTCGGGATGTACAGACGCAGTGTGTTGCAATAGGAGATGGCAGAGAGTATGAAAAGATGCCGGACAATCCGGTGCTGNCCGAAAAAGACCTGCCGGANGGCGGCAGCAGATATGATTTCCGCGACCCTAAGGTGTGGCTGGGGGAAGATGGGATTTACTATTGCGTNGNCGGNAACTGCACGGAAGANTATGATGGACAGATTCTGNTGTACAGCAGCGCAGATGGNANNCATTGGAAATATGAAANNATACTGGCGAAAAATAACGGAAGATTCGGAAAAATGTGGGAGTGNCCGGATTTCTTTGCACTGGATGGAAAGCAGGTTATTCTGACAAGTCCGACAGATATGCTGCCGGAAGGCTTTGAATATCATAATGGAGGCGGAACCCTGTGCCTGATAGGGGACTTTGACAAGAGTACGAAGACATTTTCGGAGGAGCATAATCAGGCGGTGGACTATGGAATTGATTTCTATGCGCCGCAGACAATGTTGATGCCGGATGGCAGGCGTATTATGATCGGCTGGATGCAGAATTGGGATACCTGCAACATGCGCAGCCAGCCGAAAAACTGGTTCGGTCAGATGACGCTTCCCAGAGAATTGTCTGTCAGGAACGGAAGATTATACCANAGNCCAATNCGGGAATTTGATGAACTTAGGTGCAACAGAGTAGAATACAAGGATGTGACTGTAAATGGTCTTGTCAGTCTTGCGGGAGTGGAGGGCAGGTTGGTTGATATGGAGCTTCAAATACGTCCTGCTGATAAGGCGAAGNTGTTTCAGAAGTTCGCCGTGCGCTTTGCACAGGACAAAACTCATCATACGGCAGTCAGCTTCCGCCCGATGGAATCCATCTTGAAAGTGGATCGTAAGTTTTCGGGTTCCAGAAGAGCGATTATCCATCAGAGGCGCAGTCTGGTGAATCATGACGAGGGGAAATTGAAGCTGCGGGTTATTTTGGACCGTCTCAGCGTAGAAGTATTCGTGAACGACGGAGAGCAGGTGATGACTGTGACGATTGATACCCCGCAGGATGCGAAAGCGATATCGTTTTTTGCAGACGGGGATGTCATAATTGATGTGGTAAAGTATGATATCGACAACAGTGGCAGATAGTGTGATAAAGGGCGCCCTGTGGGTGACAGGCGGCGCTTGTGAACAACGCTTTTGTTTTTGGCACAATGGCAGGCCAAGAGCAGGAGCGTTTTTGCATTGTTCCAAAGGATAGGGATAAAATGTTTTTTAGTAAGTGTTTTTGGATTTTGTTTCGTACTATATATGACCGGTCAATGAAATGTACTGTTTGAGAAAGAGGGACTTGTATTGAATGATAAAAAAATAATTGCTGCAATCATCAGGCAGGATGAGCAGGTTTTTGCTTTTGCCATACAGAAATATTCGAAGCTTCTCTGGAAGGTTGCTGCTTCCGTTTTGATAAATACAGCTTCCGCCCAGGACGTGGAGGAATGTGTGGCGGATGTGTTCATTTATCTATGGCAATATCCTGAAAAATATAATCCGGAAAAGTCAAAGCTGTCTTCATGGCTTTCTATGGTCGCAAGGTCGAAGGCGGTTGACAGATACCGCCGCATCATCAAAAAGAGGGAAATATCCATGGAAATGATGGCCGAAAGTCTGGAATATGCTGAGATAGCAGCGGGAGAAGAAAAGGAACAATTACAGTCCTGCATGGACGAACTGGACGAAAAGGAAAAGGAGCTGATTATAAGGCGCTATTACTATGAGCAGAAACCGGCGGAGATTGCGGTTGCGCTGGATATGCCAAAGAAACAAGTGGAAAACAAATTGTACTATGTGAGACAGAAGTTGAAGAAAATGCTGGAGAGGCAGGAAGGAGAACGGTTATATGGAAAAATACAGTAGGAAAAATCTGAAAGCGATACAGGAGATTGTGCAAAAGAAGACGGGAATCACGGTTGCGGAAGTCAGAAAGCCTGCCGGGTATAAAATCAGACAGCTAGCGCTTTTGGCAGGAAGTCTGTTATGCTTTGTAACGTTATGTGCTTTTGCATACGTAAAGTTTTCCGATTTGAATGGTGATGACGCAATGTTTGCAATGGTATATCAGGGCGATGGCAGATTTGACATTGTCGTGATAAATAATTCGGACAGGGAATTGAAGCTGCAGGACAAAGTAAAGGTCATGCAGTGGTCAACCGGTAAAGAGGTGGAAGGGGATAATGAAAAAATCAGCATGGAGATTTTGACCATAGCGCCCCATTCTCAGGGAGTCGTTTCGATTG
Organism: Lachnospiraceae bacterium; assembly: GCA_014804445.1. Lineage (GTDB taxonomy): Bacteria > Bacillota > Clostridia > Lachnospirales > Lachnospiraceae > Acetatifactor. The sequence continues at coordinate 234,460 of JAAUZU010000008.1, forward strand.
ATATATCGGAAGGATACGATGTTGGCGCGATGGAGGAAAATCTGCCGGATGGGGACTGGTACTATTTTGTTTTGACCAATAACAATTTTGCCTTTGGGCAGGACTGGATGTGTTCTTTTGATTTTGAAATAGAAAGGACAGAAGATGTTACACACAGGATGGCTGAGGTTGCGGAGTGGAGGAAGGAGGAACAGGATGCAGCCGGGCAGCAATATGGTACAGTCGCTCTGAGCTACACAGACTGGATATGGCCAACAATCAGCAGGGATGTGTCAGGATTTTATGGAGAACGGGAAAACGGAACGTATTCGGATCATATTAATATTGCCGGAACAGCCGGTGATGAAGTCTATGCTGTTGCAGACGGGGTGGTGATGGAGACTGCATTTGAAAACGTCTGCGGAAACTTTATTGTGGTGGACCTGGGTGACGGCATTACGGTCAAATATGGGCATCTGAAGGAGATAAAGGTGGCCGTAGGGGACGAGATAAAGCAGGGACAGGTGCTCGCAGCCATGGGACAGACTGGAATGGCATCGGGACCTAATCTGTTTTTTGCGGTGACGGTTGATGGGGAGAATGTCAACCCGCTGGCTGAGGAGTAAAGAGAAGCAGCCTTATGAGATGAATATCCGTAAAAAATAAAAAATGAAAAAGTTTTGCGATTATAAACCGCAAAGTACATTGACTTTTCGCAGAATTTGCGGCATACTACTATACAGATGGAGGTGGTCATCATGATTTACAGACCTATGTATGTGGATAAAATAATGGCTTATGTAGACACTCCTTTTGTAAAGATACTGACCGGAGTCCGTCGCTGCGGGAAGTCTACGATACTCAAAATGATTATGGAAAAGCTGCAAACGGAGCGGCATATTCCCGCAGATTGTATTGTAAGCTGCCGTTATGATTCGATGGAATATGAGGATATGACGGCGAAGCAGATGTACGATCAGTTAAAGAAGCGGCTTGTGCCTGACGGAAAAACCTATCTGTTTCTTGACGAGGTTCAGGAAATCAAAGGCTGGGAAAAGGTGGTAAACTCTTTGGTATCGGACTTTGATGTGGACTTGTATGTGACAGGATCTAACTCCCGTATGATGTCCTCTGAGATTTCCACCTACCTGACCGGAAGATATATTGCTTTTCGAATCTTTACCCTTTCCTTTTCGGAATACCTGATGTTTAAGGAAAAATACGATACGGTTGGTGATCCGAGAAGCGAGCTTGCAGAGTATGTCCGTTTGGGCGGGTTTCCGGCAACACATTTGCAGAAGTATTCGCAGGACGAGATTTACACGATTGTTCGGGATATTTATAATTCGACTATTTTCTCTGATATTGTGAGGCGGAATCAGGTCAGGAAAATAGACCAGTTGGAGCGGGTAGTCAAATATGCCTTTCAAAATGTCGGCAACACATTTTCCGCAAAGTCGATTTCGGATTATCTGAAATCGGAGCGTAGGATGCTGGATAACGAAACGGTGTACAGTTATCTTGAAAAGCTGGAAAAGGCGTATCTGCTCCACCGCTGCTCCCGGTACGATTTGCAAGGCAGGGAAATTCTGAAAACACAGGAAAAGTTTTATCTTGCAGATAATGCCCTGCGATACAGCGTTCTCGGCTATAATGCTGACAGCGTTGCCGCAAGTCTTGAAAATATTGTATACTTGGAACTTTGCCGCAGAGGATACACCGTCCACATCGGCAAGACAAATGATGGTGAAATCGATTTTGTGGCGGTAAAGCAGAATGAAAAGCTCTATGTGCAGGTTACGCAGGAAATTCATTCTGAAAAAACGGAAAAGCGGGAATACACTCGTCTGCTTGAAATACACGATAATTACCCCAAATATGTACTCAGCGCAGATGAATTTGCAGGCGGAAACTATGAGGGTATTAAGACAATGCACATAGCGGATTTTCTACTCAGTTCTGAATATTAAAATCAAATACCGGCCGTAAGAAAATCCTAAGAAATTCATAAAAAATTTTCGCTAAAAAACCGAGGAATACCTTAATAAACGACGCTTTTGCTTTTGGTACAATAATGGTGCCGGGAGCAGGAGCGTTTTATTTTGCCCGAAAGCATGCTACGGTTCGGCAGAAAGGAAGTTCGTTTATGAAAGATATTACGGTTTGTACGCCAAACGAGGGAAAGGCGCTTGTGATAGAGACACGGGATTACGGCAGGGTGATAAGGTATCCGATAAAAACACATGTTGTGATGAGCAATGAAGATATCTTTGCGCTGATGGACAGATATGTAGTTGGAAGGGTAAAAAGCGATGATTATGTGTTTATCAGCGAGAAGGTAATTGCAATCTGCCAGGGACGGGCATACGACATTGATGAACTGAAACCCAGACGGCTTGCGCGATTCTTAAGCCGGTTTGTCTATCAGTCGCCTTACGGCATCGGGCTTGGCTCTCCGTGGACAATGGAGCTTGCCATAAGAGACGTGGGAACTGTCAGAATCTTGTTTGCGGCAGTCTGCTCCGCCATTACAAAGCCGTTTGGCAGGCGGGGTATTTTCTACAAGATTGCCGGCATGAAGGCACGGGCAATCGACGGGCCGTGCGACTGCACCATTCCGCCCTACAACCATTTTGCAAAAATGGCGCCGGCGGTTCCCAATCAGGTTGCCGAAACGCTTTCAGAGCATATCGGCTGTGGGGTGGTAATTATCGACGCCAATGACCTCAATGTGGAAGTGCTGGGAAAAAGCAGCAGGGATATCAGCGACAGCTTTTGCAGACAGGCGTTCCATGACAATCCGCTCGGGCAGTCGGCGCAGTCAACCCCGATTGCAGTGGTACGCCGGATTGACTGCGCTGACAGACTGCCGCAATGTCAGCGGAATGAAACCGCTACTTTAAAAGCGTCTCGTATTTAAAATGAGACATGGATTGTTTCAGCAGCAGTATGGCAAGGAAGGCGCATACGATGCCAAGGGCAAGCAGAACCCATGCGTTTATCAGCAGGACACCGGTAAACTGTCCTACCAGCAGCATGATAATGGGGAATATCAGGAAAACAGCGCCCTGCTGCGCGTCTTCCACGCTCTGTGCCTTAGCGGAGGCTTTGACAATCAGCGTGATGGCAATCAGGGAAATGGCAGGTGCGACCAACAGCAGGACGAGCAGCCACTTGAAATCCGGCAGAATGAAAAACCCTGCCAGCAGACAGGTTTCTGCTTCCAGTACGATGAGCATCACGACGAAGGAGATGGCGGAGACAAGCATACTGAGCAGGAAAGCCGCCAGCACCTTGGCACGGAAAATTTGTTTTAAGGACAAGGGACAGTATAAAAGTGTTTCCAGCGTCCTTTTTTCTTTTTCCCCCACAAAGGAACATGCCGCCATAACCGATGATGCCATGATGGGGATGAGCATGAAAAATATGGGCAGTATGTAGTTTAATACAAGGCGGACCATGCTTTCGGAAGAGACTTCTGCTTGTTCGGCCATGGGAAGCATGGCAAGCAGCTTTTGATAATCAGCGTTTTCGGACGGGGCAAAACGGATGATAAGAATAAACATAGTGGGCACTACGACGGTCAGCGCGATGGGAACCGCCAGCAAAGTAACAAACATCCGATGGTTGGAGGTGATTCCCCGAATATCCTTTTTTATAATGGCAGTTATCTGATTTTTCAAATTGATACCTCCTTGCCCGTTTCGCGGGTCTTGAAATTTTCGGTCAGGGTAAAATAAATGTCTTCCAGAGACGGCAGCTCGGCGGAAATGTGGTAGATTTGCCCGCCTGCGTCAGTGATTCTGCGGACAATCTGCGGGATTTCCTCTTCGGACTGTATGGGAAGCTCAAAGGTAAATTCGCCTGTCTGCCTGCATAAGCCCTCCGGAAGATTTTTTGCTTTCAGTTTCACTGTCATGCCGGAGCATATTCTGCTGCGCAGCGCATCGAGAGTTCCTTCCGCCAAAAGCCGCCCCTCTGCCATAAGACCATAGCGGGTGCAGACTTCCTGTGCGTAGCGGAGCTGGTGGGTGCAGAGAAAAACAGTGATGCCGTTTTCAACAGCCAGCCGGCGTATCATGGAGTTGACATTCTGCGCACTTTCCGGATCAAGACCGGAGGTGGGTTCGTCTAAAAACAGAATCTGCGGCTGATGCATCAGGGCTCGCGCAAGAGAAAGGCGCTGCCGCATGCCGGTGGAATAGGCGGCAAGCTTCCGGTCCTTTGCATCGCCGAGCTCAAGTTGTTCCAGCAGTTTTACACCGCGCTTTTCACTGTCATCCTTACTAAGTCCGAATACGGAGCCGTAAAAAACAAGGTTCTGGATGCCGGTCAGGTTGTCGTACATCTGCGCGTGTTCTGTGACGACGCCGGAGAGAGCGTGTACTTTTTCCGGATATTCGGAAGGGTTGATTCCGAATACGCTTACATTTCCTTCCGTGGGGGACAGCATGCCGTTAAGCAGCTTTACGGTGGTGGTCTTGCCCGCGCCGTTGGGACCTAAGAAGCCAAACACCTCGCCCTGCGAGAGGCTTAAGCTTACGGAATCGACGGCTTTTTTGCCGCCTGTGTAGATTTTGGATAAAGAGTTCATGGTAACAGCATTCATATAGTGTCCTCCGCGCCGTTTCTGAGCCGGCGAATGATATTTTGGAACCGTGTATTGTTTACAAGAGGGGCAAAAACAGGGTTATCCGAGACGGAAGTTATCATGCTTTTCCGAACGACGGATTCGTCTCTGGGCAAATCGCTTCCCAGCGCAAGGTTATCTTCCAGCCAGTCATCGAGGAGATTGAAATAGGAATCCCCGTGAAGCTTCAGCGGATAAATATCGGACAAAACCAAGTCCGCATAGCTATCCAGCATGGCAAGCGCCTGTTCTTCGTTCCCTCTTTTTGTAAATTCCTGTGCGATATAGATATATACCGATAGTAAAGTGCCGGGGTGCAGCGTCTTTAAGTCAAATATTTCCGCGACGGCAAGTATGCGCCTGCGTGATTCTTCAAAAGAAGTATTATCGTCCCCACACAGACCCATGTAGGGGAGCAGCAGACTTAGCAGTGACAGGACAGTCTGGTACATACCTACCTGCAGTGTACGTTTGGCTTCTGTCAGGTTTCCTTTCATCTGAAAGGCGGATGCCAGCAGCGGCTCCGGCGACATCATAGGCATTTCATGAGTGGAGAGCAGGGAGAGAACTTCGTCGCTTCTCCCGAGCTGAATCAGACAAAAGGCTTCCATATTCATGGCCTGCGTCTGCAGCGCGACGTCCCGGCTTTCTTCTCTGACGCGGATAAAGAGCTCCAGAGCCTCCTCCATAATAAGGGAAATTTTTTCAGGCGAACCTGCCAGCATACAGTGATTCACATACAGGCTGCCAATTTGGAACAGAAGCGGTGCACAGGCAAAGTATTTCTTTGTAATTTCACGGCAATGCTCTATAACCTCTTCAAAAGGTTTTTCGGAAAAATCGCGGCATAGCTGCCGGTAAAGCCTGCGGATATCCTCCTTCGTCATCTGCGGTTCATAGCCAATCAAGTCGTCGATACTAATGTTGAAAAAAGTGGCGAGCCGCGGCAGAAGCGTAATATCGGGGTAGGTGGCGCCGGTCTCCCATTTGGAGACGGAAGCCTTGGAAACACCCATGTATTCCGCTAACTCCTCCTGTGTGATGCCGCGCCTGCGGCGGTTTTTAATCAAATTTGCACCAATGTTTAGCTCTTTCATGAGACTGCTCCGTTTCTGCCCGCTTTGTGAGACTTTGTATATATGGTAGTATTATAAAATTCCGGGTCGGATATTACAATGGATTAAAAAGCAATAAAAGTTGAAAAAGTTGCATGATGGGAAACTTTAGGAAGTGAGTTTTGCGGAGAGGCACGCCGTCAGCTTCCCATATTTCTATCCGGACGGCTGAAAACCGCATAACACCCTTGTGCTAAATTAGGCCTTGCCACTTTTAGCATAGAGCTTAGGAAGAAAAATCTGCTTTGCAGTATACAGCCGATAGCGGAGCCCTGTCCCTGTTCAGACCATATAAAAACGCCGGTGCTTGGCGAAGTCCTTTTGAGCCTAGCATCCGCTGCGTTTTTATCTGAGCGGGAGCGCGTCTGAACAGGGACAGGGCTCCGCTATCGGCGTCACTCTCCGCAAAACCAATATTTTCCTAATAAAGAAAAAGCCTTTGACGAATTTCCTCTTATTTTATATCATGAAAGCAGGAGGACACACAGATGACCCTTGAGAAAACCTTGTATGTAACAGACCTGGACGGAACCCTGCTCAATACGAAGGACAGAATCAACCCGAAAAGCCTTCAAATTATCAACGGACTGATAGAACAGGGTATGCTGTTTACCTATGCGACGGCGAGGTCGCTTTCCTCTGCAATAGTGGTGGCGGAGGGCTTAAGCACGAAGAATCCGGTGATTACTTATAACGGCGCCTTTATTGTACAGCCGCAGACGGGAGAAATTTTGTCTTCGCTGTTTTTTACCGGGGAGGAAGCGGATTTTACGAAAGAAATTTTGGAGCGGCATGGAATAAGCCCGCTTGTCTATGGATATGTGGCAGGGATGGAAAGGGTGTCGTGGAATACGGCGCGGGAGAATGACGGTATAAGACGCTATCTTTCCAATAGAAAAGAGGACAGACGGCTGCGTCCGCTGGAAGACGGCAGAGGACTGTATGACGGAGAGGTGTTTTACTACACCTGCATTGGAGAGCGGGAAGAGCTGGAGCCTGTGTATGATGTTTTTTCAAAAGACGAAAGGTTTCGCTGTACCCTGCAGCAGGAGCTCTACAGGGAAGAATACTGGTGCGAAATCATGCCGAAAAAGGCAACCAAGGCGGAGGCGATAAAGACACTGAAGGAGCTGCTTCACTGTGAGAGAATCGTTTCTTTTGGCGATGCCATCAACGATATTCCCATGTTTGAAAATTCCGATGCCTGTTACGCGGTGGACAACGCCGTGCCGGAGCTGAAAAAGCTGGCGACGGGCATTGTGGACAGCAACGACAATGACGGTGTTGCGAAATGCCTGCTTGCACTGACAAAAAAATTTTTTTAGGGATGGACGCTAAAGTTCATCCCTTTTTTTACGATATATATAATATCAAACATATAAAGTTTGCAGAAAGGAGGAGTCAAATATGCGTATTGAAGCATATAATCAGGTACAACAGCTTTATAATACCAGAAAGCCGGGTCAGGTTCAGAAATCCGCAGGAGTGAGCTTTTCCGATCAGGTTCAGATCAGCAGATTCGGAAAAGATATCCAGACCGCCAAGACCGCAGTTGCTGATTGCCCTGATGTCAGGGAAGACGTAACGGCTCCTATTAAGGCGAGTATTAAGGCAGGTACCTATGAAGTAAACATGGGCAGCTTTGCTGATAAGCTGTTGGCAAAATATCAGGAAATGAGGTAATCCCTGTGGCAAGTCTGATAGAGAATCTGATAAGCGTATTGGAACAGGAAGGCGCAGAATATGAAGCGCTTTTGGGATTATCGATGAAAAAAACCCCTATTATTGTGTCGGGGGATTTGCAGGCATTACAAAAAATCACGGATGAAGAACAGACAGTGGTGAACAAAATTAATCACTTGGAGCATGAGCGAAGTGAAGTGATGAAAGACATAGCCAACGTCATGAACAAGGATGTTAAGACCCTGAAATTGGTGAATCTGATTCAGATGCTTGAGAGCAGGCCCGCTGAAAGCAGGAAGCTTGCAGAGGTGCATGACCGTCTGAAAAGCGTTGTGGGCAGCATGCAGCAAATCAACGAACAGAACAAGGAGCTGATAGCTCATTCTCTGGAGATGGTTGAGTTTGATATGAATCTGATTCACGCAATGAAGGCAGCGCCTGAAACAGCAAATTACAACAGAGGAGCCTATAATACAGGGAATGTTATAGGCGGCGGAAGAAGCGATTTCGACGCGAAGAGTTAAATCCCGGGCACGGGGATTTCGTGCATGACGTGAGGTGATTATTATGCCATTGATGGGAAGTTTATATATCGGAGCATCCGGTTTACAGACAAGTCAAAATGCGCTGAACACAACGGCGCACAATCTTACGAATGTAGACACACCGGGATATGTCAGGCAGCAGACGCTGCTTGACACCCGAACCTACATTACGTTATCCAAAAACCCCGCTGCAGTTTCTAACAAGCAGTATGGTCTCGGGGTAAATTATACCGCAGTCAGACAGGTGAGAGATTATTTTTTGGATAAGACATACCGCAAGGAATCAGGGCGCAGTATGTTTTATGAAGTATCGTATGAAGTGCTTGACGAGGTGGAGTCCTTGCTTGGAGAGTTAAATGGCGAGGATTTTCAGACTTCACTGACCAATCTCTGGACATCGGTGCAGGAGCTTGCGAAGGATCCTTCCAGTTCCGTAACACAGGGGCTTTTAGTACAGCGTGCTTCTGAGTTTCTGGATCGTGCAACAGCCGTATACAAGGATTTGGCAAGCTATCAGGACAGCCTGAATCTGAAAGTGGCAGAGCAGGTCACAAAGATTAACAAAATCGGCAAGCAGATACTGGAGGTGAACGACAGTATCCGCAAGGTAGAAGCGGGTGGAATTGAGCGTGCAAACGATTTGCGGGATACGCGCAACTATCTGCTCGACGAACTCAGCAAGCTCGTCAAGATGAGCTATTCCGAGGATGCAGGCGGAAACATAAGTGTTCAAATAGAAGGAACCGATTTTATAAAGGGCAGCAGATGCTTTGAAATCGGTCTGGATACAGATCCGACAACGGGCTTTTACACACCGTTCTGGCCGCAGAATGCGGAATACACCATCATGTCGGATGGGACAAAGAAATATGACATCGAGCACGCTAAGGTATTTAATCTGAACCGGGCCATATCCAGCACGGCTGATACGGACATCGGCGGCTTGAAGGCGGCTCTGCTTGCAAGAGGTGACCACAGGGCAAATTACTCTGACATAGAAAACGATTATGACAGCATTTCACAGTCGATTGTCATGAATATTCAGGCGGAGTTCGACCAGCTGATACACAATGTGACCACTAAGATGAATGAAGTACTGGCGAGTGCAAGCAATCCGGACACCGGTTATATGTGCGACAAGGACGGCTCTCCTCTGCAGCTTTTCAAGAAAATATCTTCCGACGGTTACGAAAAACAGGCGGATGGAAGCTGGAAGTACATGGAGGAGGATTACAGCCAGACAAGTACAATGTACACACTGGGCAATCTGCAGGTAAACGGCAATCTGCTGCAGGAGCCGGCAATGCTTAGCTTTAAGCTGTCGGATAAAGAAGTGGATTATGGTACGGCAAATGCGTTGAAAGCAGCATTTATGGAAGAGAGTTACACCATCAACCCGAATGTACAGAAAAAGACGAATTTTGTTGATTATTATTCGGATTTGGTGGAACAGGTGGCCAATACCGGCTATGTATTCCAGAGTATTTTTGAAAATCAGGAAGCGACGGTGGAGGCGACCTGCAGCGCAAGGGAACAGGTTATCGGCGTGTCTTCGGATGAGGAACTTTCCAATATGATTAAGTTCCAGAATGCCTATAATGCAGCCAGCCGTTACATCAATGTCATCAGCGAAATGCTGGAGCATATCATCAATACACTTGCCGTATAAGTAAGGAGGAAGGAAAATGCCTTCACAATTTTTCGGATTAAATATCGCATATACGGGGCTGCTTGCTTCTAACGCAGCTTTAAATACAACTTCAAACAACATTGCCAATGTGCAGACAAACGGGTACAGCAGACAGCAGGTAGTACAGCAGGCGAGCGATGCGCTTCGTATTTTCCAGACCTACGGCTGTGCAGGTGCAGGTGTGGATACGATTGCGATTGAGCGTATCAGGGATGAATTTTATGACCGTAAGTTCTGGAGCGCTAACACCAGTCTGGGTGAGTACGAGATTAAAGAGTACTATATGGATCAGCTGCAGACTTATTTTGCAGATGACGGCGTTTCCATCGGTTTCAAAACGATTTTTGACCGATTTACGATAAACGGACTGCAGGAGGTTCTGAAGGCGAGCGATGTTACCGCGGCTAAAAAGCAGTATATCGGTTACGGCGAAGATCTGACAGAGTATTTTAACGGTATGTGGGCGAGCCTGCAGAAGGTGCAGAAGGATGTCAATCAGGAGTTAAAGCTTCAGGTAGATAGAATCAACTCTATTGCGAGCGAGATAGCCGCCTTAAATAAACAGATTAATGTAATCGAACTTTCCGGTCCCAAGGCGAATGAACTGCGCGACCGCAGGACCCTGCTTTTAGATGAGCTTTCCAAAATCGTGGATATTGAGACGCAGGAAATTCCCGTTGTGGATGCCAACAATCCGGAAAGAGAGACGGGTGCACATCGTTTCATCGTTAAAATCGGCGGCGGACAGCTTTTAGTGAATGACAGCGATTTCAAGCAGCTCGAGTGCATTGCGAGACCCAGTTATGAAAAGGTAAACCAGACGGATATAGACGGTCTTTACGATATTTATTGGACAAACGGTGAAAAATTCAATATGTACGGACGCAATCTGGGCGGCACCCTGCAAGGACTGGTCGAGATGCGTGACGGCAATAATTCCGAGCAATTTACCGGCACCATTACCGGTACGGGAAAAAAGGATGTGGAAGACAGAGACGGCAACATGGTATCTCATGACACGGTTACGGTGCAGGTGGGCAGGGAATATCTGCAGGATTTGAACAAGTGTAATCTGTCCGATACAGGCGGCGTCATCAATCTGGGCAACCAGTTGTACTACTATGATTCCTGGTCCTATACCTGCAGCTACGATGCAAACGGAGAGCCCACTTATTCCTATACCTTTGTTTTGTCAGACAGCGAACTGAATGACAGAAAGCTGACGAATGACAGAATAGGAAAGCAGGCTTCCATCGGAAAAAGCATCGATTATCAGGGAATCCCTTATTATATGAAGCAGATGAATGAATGGGTGCGTACTTATGCCCAGAAGTTCAATGACATTATCAGCAGCGGCTACAATGCTTACAATCAGCAAGGACCCATCATGTTTACGGGCAAGAAAAATACGAGCAATGAGCAGTATACCTTTGATGCGGCGTTCCGTTATGATAAGCAGACGAATGGCACCATAACGGTAGATGTGACGGACGACAGCTACTACAAGCTGACAGCAGAGAATTTTTCCGTGCTGGCTGCGCTGACTGAGGATGCGGATTTGCTGGGAACCGAAAAGAAAGTCGTCGAAGACGAGTCGGTCGGCAAGGCGCAGTATGACATTCTTACGGAAATCAAGGTGATGTCCTACGACAAGACAAAGATGAGTTTCCGCGGAAGCAATGCAAGCGAATTTTTACAGTGTATTCTTTCCGACGTGGCGCTGAATGCAGGAAATGCCAAGACTTTCTGCAGCAACTACACAAATATCAGTAAGAGCGTTGATAACCAGAGGATATCCATATCCGGTGTGGATGAGGATGAAGAAGCGATTAATCTGGTAAAATATCAGAACGGATATAATCTGGCATCCAAGATGATACAGACACTGACGGAAGTTTATGACAGACTGATTTTGGAAACAGGAGTTTAGTAAGACCGCCTGCGCGGCAGAATGAGAGGAATTATGAGAATCACAAATAAAATCATGCAGAACAACAACCTGACAAACATCAACATGAACAAGGTGATGCAGGACAAATTGAGCACCCAGATGTCAACGGNNAAGNANATCAACAAACCCTCCGACGACCCTGTTATTGCGATTCGTGCTCTCCGCCTGCGCAGCAACGTAACGGAGGTAACGCAGTATTACAGCAAAAACATACCGGATGCGGAAAGCTGGCTGAATGTGACGGAAGGTGCCCTGAAAAACACCTCTGAGGTTCTCAAGAGTATTATTGGNCAGTGCACGAAGGGTTCTAATGGAGACCTGACCTCTAAGGAGAGAGAAATTATTTTAGAGCAGCTTAAGGCGCTCAGGGATGAGGTATATTCCACGGCGGATGTGGATTATGCGGGGCGTTATGTGTTTGCGGGTTACAGGACGGACACTTCCATCAGCTTCCCCATGGCGGAGGAGATAGACTATTCCATCACCGAGCAGCTTGATAATACGGCTATTGACGAGGTTACTTTTGTCAAGACCACAATGCCAAATGCAGCTGGTAACGGTTATGTGGATATTAACAATCTGAACAACACGAACTATCAGGATATAGATGTACTGGAAGCGGATGTGGATGAGGTAAAGGTACATCGAATTCGGTTGAATTACAAGGATTTGGCCTATGATGACGCAAACCCTATCATACCGACGATTGAAAGAGTCGGCAAGGATGCAAACGGCAATATTACCACAGAAGATTTGACTGCAACAGGGGTTATCGGGAATATCGAGGTGGTACATTCCTATGACATTCCGACTGCCTATGAACTTGCGGCTGATAGTGCAAATGCTGATAAGGTTTATCTGATACCGGAGACGGGAGAACTGATTCTGGGCGATAATGTTTATAAAGAAATGATGAGTTATCAGGATGATTCCTCCACATCGACCATAAATGAGGCGGAAATCCGCGTTACCTATCAGAAGAGTAACTGGCTGAAGGGCGATTTGCGTCCGGAACACTACTATGCGTGCAGTTCCACAGATCCTGCAACGGGTAAAGAGACGATTTATAACCCAACCTATCTGAACGGTACCGACGTGGCGAAGCAGGTCATTGAATATGATGTGGGATTCAACCAGACAGTGCGGGTGAATACAAGAGTTGACGAATGTTTCGACCCGGGCATTGGCAGGGAAGCGGATGATTTAATCAATGTTCTCGAGGATGTACAGAATCTGGAGGATGTGGTAAAAAAGATTGACGAGATGCTGGAGAAAGAGACGGACGAAACAGAGCGGGCGACATTGATGTCCCGCCGCAAAGCTGCCAACAAGGCGCTGACGCTGACCAAGAATAAAATGCAGCGGATGTTTGAAGGCGGAATTACTGCATTTCAGAAATACCTTGATGATAACAATCTTGCGATTACAAACTGTGGTACCCGCAGCTCTAAGCTTGAACTGGTGGAGAACCGGATGAAGGAGCAGAAGACTACTTTTGAGACCTTGAAATCCGAAAATGAAGATGTGGATATTACAGAGGTTATTATCAACTTGACCAGCGCAGAGCTGACATATCAGGCGGCGCTGATGGCAACCGGTAAAATTGCACAGACCACACTGCTGAATTTTTTATAAACTAAAATAGTGCGGNAGCGGCACGGGAGAAGGCGCAGGTGGTATCTTTAGGCGGCCGGCGTGAGACGCTTCGGAATGGAGGAAAAATGAGGGTAAACACAAAGATTTTTGGGGAAGTAGACATTGCAGATGACAAAATAATTGAGTTTGCCGGTGGTATCATCGGTTTTCCGGAATTGAGACAGTTTGCACTGATTCATGATGAGGAAAGAGGAATTAATGCAGGAATACGTTGGATGCAGTCCATACAGGAGCCCGGATTTGCGATGCCGGTGATGGATCCGCTTCTGGTGAAGCCGGATTATAATCCTGAGGTGGAGGACGAACTGCTGAAGGACCTCGACGGTCTGGATGCAGAAAATCTGCTTGTGCTGGTGACAGCGACAATTCCTTCTGATTTAACGAAAATGACTGTAAATCTGCGCGGACCGATCATCATCAATTCACTTACCAGAAAAGCTTGTCAGGTAATTGTGGAAGGTGAGGATTATGCAGTGAAATTCCCGATTTATGAAATTTTGCGTGCAGGAAAGGCAGGTGAATAGCATGCTTGCTTTATCCAGAAAAAAGAACGAGGCAATTATTATCAATAACAACATTGAAGTTACCATCCTGGAGGTGAAGGGCGAGCAGGTTAAAATCGGTATTTCTGCTCCAAAGGAAGTGTCGGTATACCGAAAGGAAGTGTATCTGCAGATTCAGGAGGCAAACAAGGAAGCCACCGATTCAACCGGTATGGAAGCATTGAAGAATCTGTTAGGTTAATGAAAAGGGATGTCCGCAGACAATTTCATGTCAAGGGACNTCCCTTTTTTGCATTCTGCAGGAATGATGAAAGCATGGATTTGTTATTTCAAAGATAAAACGAAATACCGTCAATAAAAATATAAATATTATGTTGACAAGAAAGAGCCTTTCCGATAAGATGGAAATACACCCTGTTATAGGGGAGTCTGAAAGAAAGGAGAGGCAGCATGAGTGAAATGACAATTGTTTTACAGCGGTTGGACAAAATGCAGGAGAGCATCGACGGGTTAAGAGGAGAACTGGATGCAAAACTGCAGGACAACAATAAAAGTCTGCAAGCGCAAATACAAGAAAGCGCAAACACGCTAAGGGCAGAAATGCAAGAAAACACAAACATGCTAAGAGCGGAAATGCAAGAAAGCGCAAACACACTAAGGGCGGAACTGGCAGAAAACACAAACACGCTAAGAACAGAACTGGTGGAACTCACCCACCGAATGGACAATGTGGAANGNGNNCTNGTAGAACTNACCCAGCGTGTAGGCAATATGGAATACGGACTGGGCCAGGAAATTCANGCGGTATACGCGCTTGCACAGCAGAATGNNGAAAACATAAGGCAGCTAATGCCTTACAAGAGTAAGTTTGTCAATATTTGTACGATGTCAGACAGGGTAGAACGTTTGGAAGAGTGCCAGAAGGTAACCACGGGTGTAGTGGCTTCCCACAGCGAAGCAATCAGAAAATTGGAAAGCAGACTGGCATAAGCGGGTTGGCTTAAAGAGGAAAAGAAGGCTGTTGTATTTGATTTTAATAAGAAAAAAGCCACCGCAAGAGGGTTCTGAATAAAAATGAAAAGGATACTGTGAGAGTAATCAGCAGTTTTTTTACATAAACTATAAACTTGCGATTCGATTTGACCGATAAAAACTTTAGAAAACTATTAATGACGATTCACATGGAGGTGACTGAAATGGCAATTGAACCATTAGGAAGTGTAATGAGTGTACAGGCACAGAGCCAGGTACAAAGCAAACCGGCAGTCAGTCCGGTTAAAACTGCCGCAGAGTACACGGAAGTTTCTGCGCGGGAAACGGCCAGTCAGGTGGATAATACCATCAATGTTGTGACAAACACCCGTGAAAAAGGAAATTCAGACGGTACTGCCGACAAAGAAGGCGGCAAGCAGCCCAGCAATGAGCAAATCAAAAAAGCTGTGGAAGCAATGAATAAGAAGATGGCTCATTCGGAGGCAGTATTCGGTATTCACGAGGCAACCAACAGAGTAACCATTAAGATCATTGACAAGGAAAGCAAGGAAGTCATCAAAGAACTTCCGCCTGAGAAGACTTTGGATATGATTGCCAAGGTATGGGAAATGGCAGGCATTCTTGTAGATGAGAGGCGATAGGAGGAGACAGACATGGCAGGCATGAGATTGACCGGAATGATGTCCGGGATGGATACGGAAAGTATCATACAACAGTTGGTGGAAGCAAAGAAAACCAAAGTTGACAAAACGAAAAAGTCACAGACAAAGCTGAACTGGAAGCAGGATGCGTGGAAGGAGTTAAACACCAAGCTGCAGAATCTGCAGAAAAAGTATCTTTCCAATATGCGTTTTGCAACTGACTATGCAAAGAAGACCACAAAAGTGTCCAACAGCAATAAAGTCAGCGTTATTACAGGAGAGAGTGCAGTAAATGGCGTACAGTCGTTGAAGATAGAGTCTCTTGCAAAGAGCGGCATTATGACCGGCGGTAAGCTGGAAGGCGCGGAGGGAGAACTGACAGCACTCTCCAAAATCAGCGATATTAAAGGTGTTGGCGATATCAATGGAACAATCAATATAGCGACAAAAGACGGAAAGTCGTCAGTGGATATTGAAATAAATGGTGAGACCACAATCTCTGATGTTCTCACTCAGCTTAAGAGCGCGGGCGTAAATGCCAGCTTTGATGCAAAGCAGCAGAGACTTTATATCAGTTCCAAGGAAATGGGTGAGGCTAATGATTTCACGATTACCGGAGATGATGCCGCATTATCGGCATTGGGCTTAAATATGTCGGATAGCGGAGATAAAAAAGCTACCAAGGTAGAAGGCCAAGACGCTGTTATATATCTGAACGATGCAAGATACACAAGCACGAACAATACCTTCGAAATCAACGGCCTGACATTTACCGCATTGGGCACAACCGATAAGGATGAAGAAATTACGGTTACAACGCAGAATGATACAGACGGCGTATATGATATGTTGAAAAACTTCTTAAAGGAATACAACTCCATCATCAATGAGATGGATAAGCTGTACAATGCGGATTCTGCAAAAGGCTATGAACCGCTGACCAATGACGAGAAGGAAGCTATGTCAGAAAGCGATATCAAGGAGTGGGAGACCAAAATCAAAGACTCTTTGCTTCGCCGTGATGAGAATATATCTACTGTCAGCTCCGCTTTGAAGTCTGTTATGTCTGCAGGCATTGAAATAAATGGCAAGACAATGTATTTGTCCAGCTTTGGTATCAATACCTTGAGTTATTTTGAAGCGGCTGATAACGAGAGAAATGCTTACCATATCGACGGTGACCCGGATGATGCAAGCACTTCCGGCAATGCGGACAAATTAAAGAGCATGATAGCAAGTGATCCGGATACCGTGATTTCCTTCTTTACGCAGTTGTCTAAGAATCTGTATGACAAGATGAGCGATTTATCCCAGTCTGTGGACGGATACAGAACCTATGGCAACTTCTATGATGACAAGAAGATGAAATCCGATTATGATGATTATACATCCAAGATATCGGACTTGGAGAAAAAGCTTGCAGATTACGAGGACAAATGGTATAAAAAGTTTGCTGCCATGGAGACTGCCCTTGCAAAGATGCAGAGCAATATGAGTGCAGTTACCGGGCTGTTAGGAGGTTGATACAATGCCATTTTCCAATGCTTATACACAATATAACAACAGTAAGATTCTGACCGCTTCACCGGCAGAATTGGTACTGATGCTGTATGATGGTGCGATTAAATTTTGTAATATTGCGATTAGCGCAATGGAAGAAAAGGATATTCAGAAAGCACATACCAATATTGTGAAGGTGCAGAGAATCATTGACAATTTTCGTATGACGCTGGATATGTCATATCCGGTGGCAAAGGATTTCGACAGAGTGTATGAGTATTTGGCAAAAAGACTGCTAGAGGCGAATTCCAAGAAAGATAAAGAAATTATGGCTGAGATATGTACGCATCTCCGCTCCATGCGGGATACCTGGAAAGAGGTTATGCGTATTAATCGCGAGAAAGGAACCTTGAATGGATAATTATCTCAAGATATTGGAGGAATCCCTTCGTAAGAAACTGCAGGTACTGGATGAGATTCAAGCCTACAATGAGAAGCAGAAGCAGGTTTTTCAAAGCGATTCGGTCGAATTGGATGAATTTGATGCCGCAGTAGAAGAAAAGGGCAAGCTGATTGAACAAATTTCCAAGCTGGATGAAGGCTTTGAAGTACTTTATTCTAATGTAGCGAAAGAATTGGAAGGCAACAAAGAAAAGTATGTAACACAAATTCAGACGCTTAAGCAGCTTGTACAGCAGGTAACGGAAAAAGGTGTATCGATTCAGGCACAGGAGGCACGCAATAAGGCGCTGATTGAATCCTATTTTGCAAGAGAACGTGAGCAGATTCGGCAGGGAAGGCAGGCGTCCAAGGCGGCTTATGACTATTACAAGAACATGAGTAATACCAACACAGTGCCACCGCAGTTTTTGGATAGTAAACAGTAATAGAAAGGGTAACGCCATCCGGTAAAATGGATGGCGTTCTTTTTGGTTGATTTTTCGTTTTCTATATATTAAAATTAAAGTAAAATGAAAGGCAGACTTATGAAAAGAACACAGAAAAAGCAGGCAACAGACTTGGCACTGCTTCTTTGCCGGGCACATGAGGAAATTAGAAAAGTCATTGAAAATCAAAATCTGACGGCTGCATTGGGTCTGCTTGAGCAGTGTCAGAAGGGCGCTATGCGTTTGGGGGATTTGATTGAACAATCCGAGGGAAAAGACTTTGTCACGATTCCGATGCTGGAAGATTACTGTGAACTGGTCTATCAGATCTATGAAGAAGCGGTGCAGAATCCGCTTGTGGATGCAGCCCGGGCATATCGCCTCTTACAGGAATCTCTGACATGCATTACAAACAGCATACGACAGGATATACAGGAGCGTCTTGTGGCAGTGTTTCTGCCGTGTAAAGTAGAGATGTGGCCCGCATTGGAGAGTGTTTGGGAGGCAGCAGCTGCAGATCCGATATGTGATGCTTATGTGATTCCGCTTCCTTATTATTATAAGAACTACGATGGCAGTTTTGGAAAGGAGTGTTATGATGGAGATAAATATCCGGACAATGTTCCGATTACAAAGTATGATACGTTTGATTTCGAGCGATATCGGCCGGATATGATTTTTATTCAAGTACCCTTTGACGAGTACAATCAGACTATGAGCGTCCACCCTTTTTTCTACTCCGCAAATTTAAAAAAATTTACAGATAAACTGATATATATCCCATATTTTCTGCTCGACGAAATCGAGCTGAGGGACGAGAGAGGGTTGGAAAATATGGTACATTTTGCAGCAATGCCGGGTGTGGTAAATGCAGACAAGGTTATTGTACAGTCGGAAGCTATGCGGCAGACATATATTGATTATTTATCCAATATGGCAGGAGAGAGCAGCCGGGCAATATGGGAAGAGAAGATTTTGGGGCTGGGTTCCCCGATGCAGGAACGACCGAAGAGGACATGGGAGAATGTTCGTGATTTGCCGGGTGAGTGGGAGGCTATGTTGCAAAAGCCGGACGGCAGCTATAAAAAAGCCATTTTATATGGTACGAGTGTGAGCGTTTTACTGCAATATGGGGAAAAGTATCTGAGAAAAATGAAAAATGTATTTTTGACGTTTCGGGAAAAGCGGGATGAGATGGTTCTTTGGTGGCGGCCGTATCCTTTGGCGATGATGAAGGAAGCGATGTCTGTCGGACGACAGGAGCTTCTTGCAGAATACGAAAATCTGGTAAAAATGTTTCAGACGGAAAGTTTAGGGATTTATGATGAAACGCCGGGAGAAGAGCGGGCGGTAAAATTCTGCGATGCGTATTATGGAGATGGCAGCAGCATGGTTCGGCTTTTTTGCAGACAGCAGAAGCCGGTTATGAGGCAAAATGTAGACATTATACTGCCTCTGGAAACAGAATGAAAGGAAAAATGATAAATGGAATTTGAGTTGACAGCATCCATGATGTGTGCGGATTATGGAAATCTGGAACGGGAAGTAAGAAATCTGGAGGATGGCGGTATAGATTCTTTCCACATAGATATTATGGATGGACGTTATGTACCGAACTTTGCAATGTCTTTGAATGATATGACATATATAGCAAAAGCAACCAAAAAGCCGCTGGACATACACCTGATGATAGAGCATCCCAATAATCACATCAACCTGTTTTTGAATAATCTCCGTCCGAAAGATACGATTTACATCCATCCGGAGGCAGAGTATCATCCATCTACCACGTTACAGAGCATTATCAATGCAGGTATGATACCGGGAATTGCCATCAATCCCGGAACCTCCGTTGAGACAGTCATGGAGATGCTGCGCATTGTCAAGAAAGTGCTGGTAATGTCTGTCAATCCGGGAAATGCAGGGCAGATGTATCTGCCTTATGTGGGCAAGAAGATAACAAAGCTGCTTTCTCTCAAGGAAGACATGGATTTTGAAATCTATTGGGATGGAGCATGCAGTGCCGATAAAATTTTAGAGTTTGCTCCGAAGGGAGTGAAAGGATTTGTGCTTGGTACGACCCTTTTGTTTGGCAAGGGCAAGTCTTATAGGGAAACATTGCAGAATATCAGGGAATTAAAGTTTTAGCTGCCATGATGTTTGCTGGAAAAAGTGCAAAGGTGGAGTGTGTATGAATATCGCGTTGCTGTTATCCGGCGGAACGGGTACAAGAATGGGCTCTGACATTCCAAAGCAGTATATGGAAGTGGATGGAAGACCGATCATATCTTATTGTATAGAACGCTTGTCCCTTCATGCGCGAATTGATGCGTTCTGGATTGTGGCTGATGCGGACTGGCATGGGATGGTTTCGGACTGTCTGGAAAAATATGATGCAAGGAAGAAGTTCAGAGGTTTTTCCATGCCCGGGGAAAACAGGCAGCTTTCCATTTTGAATGGGCTCGAGGATATACGGAAATGTGCGGAAGTATCTGACTATGTGCTGATTCACGATGCGGCAAGACCTCTGGTGACGGATAAGCTGATTTCGGACTGTTTTGAGGCGCTTGACGGACATGATGGTGCACTTCCGGTTTTACCGATGAAGGATACGGTGTATTGCAGTGAGGATGGCAGGCGCATTTTCTCCCTGATAAATCGCAGCCGTATTTATGCGGGACAGGCGCCGGAAGTGTTTCGTCTGGGTCTATACTATGAAGCGAACAGACGGCTTCTGCCGGAACGTATTCTCGAAATAAACGGCTCCACGGAGCCGGCAGTCATGGCGGAGTTGGATGTTGCTATGTTTGCGGGAGATGAGAACAACTTTAAAATTACGACCAAAGCAGATTTGGAAAGGTTTAAAAAAATAGTCAGGGAAAACGGCATAGGCCAAAAAGGAGCACCGGATGAGAGCAATGGTACTGCATGACATCAATGATTTTCGACTGGAAACGGTAGAAAAGCCGGCATTAAAGAAGGATGAAGTGCTGGTTGCCGTAAAAGCGGCAGGTATCTGCGGTTCCGATATTCCAAGAGTGTATAAGACGGGAACCTATGCCTATCCGCTGATACCCGGCCATGAATTTTCGGGTCTTGTTGCAGAGATTGGCGAGGGTGTGGATGCCGGATGGATGGGACAACGTGTGGGCGTTTTTCCGCTGATTCCGTGTAAAAACTGTCTGCCGTGCCAAAAAAAGCAGTATGAAATGTGTAGAAACTACAGTTATCTCGGCTCACGCAGGGATGGTGGATTTGCAGAGTATGTCGCGGTTCCCGCCGCAAACCTGATTGTGCTTCCCGATCATGTTTCCTTTGAGGCGGCCGCCATGTTAGAGCCTATGGCGGTGGCAGTGCACGCCATGCGGCGGCTGCAAGTTACGGCGGCGGATACGGCTGCTGTCTGCGGACTGGGTACAATCGGGCTTCTGCTGGCTATGTTCCTCAGGGAAGCAGGCGTAAAAAAAATACTGGTAATCGGAAATAAAGAGTCGCAAAAACATATTATGTCAGACATGGGAATTTCGGAGGACAGCTATTGTGACAGCAGAAACTGCGCTGTAGAGGAGTGGATTGCAGAGAGAACCGGAGGCGTGGGAGTCGATGTGTTCTTTGAATGCGTCGGTAAAGAGGAAACGATAATGCAGGCGATGGATAATACAACGCCGGGCGGCAGAATCTGTCTGGTGGGCAATCCGGCTGCCGATATTTGTATCAAGAAATCTGTATATTGGAAGATTCTGCGCAATCAGCTGCAGGTGACAGGGACGTGGAACTCATCCTTTACCGGTGAAATGGAAGACGACTGGCATTATGTACTGGAGAGGCTGTCTCAAAATAAAATTTCTCCCGGGAGGATTATTTCACATAGGTTTTCTCTGGAAGAGATTGAGCAGGGCTTCTGCATTATGCGGGACAAGAAAGAAGATTATGGAAAAATTATGAGTATCATAAAATAATACAGGAAATATATGTGGAGGTTAGGCATGCAGTTCCCGGATTCCTATTTTGAAGATGAAGTAAGAGATGGTTTCTATGTGCCCGGCATGATGAAGCGGGCATGGGCGGCACAACTGGAAATTTTAGAGGACATAGACAAGGTCTGCAAAAAACATGAGATACAGTATTTTGCGGAATGGGGCACTTTGCTTGGCGCCGTTCGGCATAAGGGGTTTACTCCATGGGATGATGATATGGATATCTGCATGAAGCGGGCGGATTACAATAGGTTTCTTGCTGTGGCGAAGGAGGAACTGCCGGGGTACAGCCTGTTGAATTGCCATAACGTCCATAATGGAGAGATTTACTGGGAGTTTCTGACAAGGGTGGTAAATGGAAAACAGGTAAATTTTACAGAAAAACATTTGGATAAGTTTCATGGGTTTCCTTATGTTGCCGGTCTTGATATTTTTCCCATGGACTTTGTAGCGCCTGCGGGGCAGGAAGCTCTTCAGGTGGGGCTTGTCAATCTTGTCACGATTGTAATCAATTCTATGGACAGTGCCTGTGTCGATGAGGAAGGAAAGGAAGAGCAGCTTTGCCAGGTTGAGGAACTGTGTAATGTCAGGCTGAACAGAGCGGGTAATATAAAGCAACAGCTCTATTTTTTAATGGAGAGCCTGTTTTCCATGTACAGCGAGCAGGAGGCGGAGAAAATTACCCTGATGCCGCTCGGACTTGAAAGTCCGAATCTGCAGATGCCAAAAGCATATTATCAGGAAATCATCAGGCTGCCGTTTGAAAATACAGAAATACCGGTTCCGGCAGCGTATGATGCTATCTTACGAAAAAAATACGGAAATTATCTGAAGCCTGTCAAAAGTGGCGGAGCTCATGAATATCCGTTTTACAAAAGGCAGGAACAGGTGCTGGAAGAAACCTATGGCATAAAGCTTCCTAAATATGTTTTTTCGGCAGAAAACCTGTATTTTGGTCAGAATTGAAAAAAATAAAAAAATTTAAAAAAAATAGAAATTAGGGCTAAAGTAATTCGGAATCTCTCCGATATATTTAACAAGTAAAGCAAATGAAACAAAAAGTTTCATAAAGCTTTCTCAAATAACCCGAATCAATCCGCACAATTGACAGGGTTATCGTAACAGTTTACTGTAAATATGAAATGTGCGACTCATACGAGCAGTAAACACGAAAATCTGGCTGCAAGGAAGCAGCTTAATATTCAAGGAGGAATAAAATATGGTAGTACAACACAATCTTACAGCAATGAACTCTAACAGAATGCTTGGTTTAACAACCAACAGCCAGGCAAAGGCAACTGAGAAATTAGCTTCCGGTTATAAGATTAACCGTGCAGCAGATGACGCAGCAGGTCTTGCAATTTCCGAGAAGATGAGACGTCAGATTCGTGGTCTGACACAGGCTTCTGCAAATGCTCAGGATGGTATNTCCTGCGTACAGACAGCAGAAGGTGCTCTGAANGAAGTTCATGATATGCTTCAGAGAATGAANGAGCTGGCAGTTAAGGCNGCNAACGGCACGAACCAGAGCGAAGATGATGCTTACATCCAGAAGGAAATNAAGCAGCTGATNAGCGAAATNGACCGTGTATCCACAACTTCTACTTTCAACGAGAGAAAGTTATTGGATGGTTCTTTCAGNGGCATTACTCTTCAGGTAGGNGCTGAGAACTCTNCAGACAACACNATTACCATGAACATCAGCAAGATGAGCGCAAGTGGNNTGGGCGTTNNNNCAGTTTCTTGTAGTTCACAGGCTGGTGCGAAGTCAGCAATNGACTCTATTAAGANNGCTATTACTTCTCTTAATGAGCAGCGTGCAGACCTTGGTGCAGTTCAGAACCGTCTGGAGCACACCATTGCNAACTTGGACAACGTAGTTGAGAACACCACNGCAGCTGAATCACAGATTCGTGATACNGATATGGCTTCTCAGATGGTTAAGTACTCCAACAACCAGATTCTTGCTCAGGCAGGTCAGGCAATGTTGGCTCAGTCTAACCAGGCTAANCAGGGCGTNCTGTCCTTACTNCAGTAATCATTGCAACACTACCATAAGAGCTGACTTAGGTCAGCTCTTATTTTTTACGACAATAGAATANTCGCGGAGCGNGNATTCTGTTGNATGGAGAATTTCAGAATGAAAAGAGNAGNTATACTTTGTGATGAAAATAACAGNGCGATATTGAAAGAAACCATTTCCATCATGAAAGANTTGTGGAGTGGNATGGGATATGAGACAACAGAGATGTTTGTNTCTGAAACAGAGTCTCCCGATAANTACATGAATGAGNTGGTACGGNTGAANGAGGANTTTTTAGTGACCTTTGCCATGGCGGGCTTTGNATGGNGGGGACTGATGGAACAGGTNCGTTTNAATACCCTNGCTGCCATGCAGATTCATATTCTGGTTGGAGAACTTCCNAAATATGATTTTTTNCTGCAAAAGGAATTTGGAATTCACAGCTTTTTTTTCACGGANAATCATAAAATTGCAAAGAANTGGAAAGAAAAATATCAGTTAGTGCCATTTCTGAAGGAAATNCCCATGCTTTATCTGGCANAGCGCCTGACNGAAGAGGAAAAACAGCGCAANAGAANAATTTTGGAGGGTGTGNTGCAAGANACNATGGCATTTATAGAAAAACCGTCGGTTTTATAGGCCGGCGGTTTGAAACATTGTAGNAATTCGTTCGGGATAAGTGAACTTTTCTTTGATGACAGCATAGGAATTTTGCTGAATCCGAAGTCTNTCTTCCTCGTGGGATAAATAGTATCTGGCTTTCTCNACAGCGTCTTCCATACTGTTATACCATACAATATCAATATCGGGGCGGAAATAATCGNCAAGCTCCGGCTGGNCATTGCTGAGCAGAAAACCGCCTGCCCCGATAATATCCAGAATCCTTAAGGGNATGCCNGAGCGGATGCCNCGCGCCGTNGGGCAAAGGTTGATTTTACTCAGGCGGAATACCTTGGGCATCTCTATGGAGTAGGTAACAGGNCCTTTAAAGGGAACCTCTGAGAGNTGCTCNATTCGTTCGTCGGAGTAAAGNNGNACATCACANAAGCGNTTTAAAAGCCGAAGCAGGATAATGCGNTCGTTGTGGGTNAGNTGGTTGGTGATGCAGAGNGAAAGCGCCGCTNTGTTGATGCCTTCTTCCTCTCCNGAATGATAGACNATGCNNTGNTTCGCGAGTGTATCATTGATGCGCTGNAGGAGNGTATCGTCAATGATNTCATCTANNAGNGGNANNCCCACAAGCTTAAATTGCGNATCGNNCANAGCNTTAATNTATCCGATGGTATANTCGTCCTGNTGGGATAAAATTCTCTTTAACGGCGATTGGTACANGCGTCCNACAAAGGACACCTCGCAGGAAAAACGCTNCCTGTCTGCGGCGGTGATGGGAATGGCGGCAAGCCGCTCTGTATTGACTGCNAGCGGCAGATGGTAAATGTTNTGAAGTCCCATNNTGTGAAACTCATTTACCTCNGCATTGTCAAAGAGAAAGATATAGCTGGTCGGATGCGCATAATATTCNATATGGTCTTTGGNAATAGGGCTGTCATAGGACCAGGCGAGATATTTGATATTGCANTCNTAGCAGATTTTGGCAAGNAGTGGTTGAAAATTTGTGCTCATAACACAGTCNTAAGCGCCGGTGCGCANATGTGCTGTGACNTATTTTGNAAAGTAATCNTCATCAAGGGATTGCGGNCGCGGATAGACAAGNTTTTTACAATGGTGTCCCATCTTTGTCAGATNAAAGATNAGGTCGGGCTGGATATAAGAACCAAAGTCATGTAAAAGAATGTTCATACTGCGCTGCTCCTTGCTGAGATTTGTACTTATTGTATCATATTTTAGGGATAATGAAAAGAAAATTAGTGGCATGCAGGGATAAGTATGGTATAATGTTGACATNGGATNTGTATCAACGTNTATGNTTNTTCGATAAAAAATATNGGCGAGACTGCAGAGGTGTGTGATGATAAAGAATATTCTGATTTACAGATGGAATTCAAACAGCGAGCCTGCTTTGATTTTGAATTTGACNTCCATGGGATATCATTGTGTGGAAATGAANGACAAATTCGAGGATTACCATACGGATGCGGCGTTTGCAATGAAGGTTATGAATTGTATNGATNCGGAAAATATTGACATGGTGTTTACATGGGATTATTTCCCNTTGCTGGCAAGTGTCTGTGAGATGCGNAANCTGCCGTATGTATCNTGGATTTATGACTGCCCGCTNCACACGCTGCTGTCCAAAACNGTNTTNTACCGCTGNAATCATCTGTTTTGTTTTGACAGGACTTATGCAAACCGTCTGGCGGAACTGGGNTGTGAAAATGTTTACCATTTTCCACTGGCAGTNGATGTGGCNGCTTTTGAGGANACCANTTGCAGAGGNAAGGAAAANGCAGAAAAATATGCTGCCGCTATCTCTTTCGTNGGAAGCNTGTACAGTGAAAAGGACAAGTGGCTGGAGGCGGAGGGGATTCCCGAATANGTAAAGGGTTACATAAGCGGCATTGAAGAGGCACAAATCAGNGTNTATGGTTANAATTTTGTGCGGGAAATGATAGAGAAAGACGTGGCGGAAAATATTCTGGAGAAGGCAGGGCTTGTGCTTGGAGATATGTANTTTGACAATCCGGTGCAGCTTACAGCAGACCTCGTAAACCGGGAAATCACCGAAAAAGAGCGCATACGGGTCATTGAAAGGCTCTCCCGGAATCATAAGCTGTCCTTATATACAAATTCCGACTATNAGGGGAACGATNATATAAAGCTTTGCGGNACGGTGGATTATCAGAGCAGTATGCCCCTTGTGTTCCGCCACAGCAAAATTAATTTGAATATTACCTCNAANACNATCGAGTCCGGTATTCCGCAGCGTGTGCTGGATATCCTTGCCTGCGGCGGCTTTTGTCTGACGAANTACCAGCCGGAAATTGCNGAGTTTTTTGAAGANGGTCAGGGAACTTGTCATGTACACGGATATGGAAGATTTGGCGCAAAAGGCGGACTACTATCTGCAGCATGAAGAAGAGAGAGAAGCCATTGCAAGGGCAGGACGTGAAAAAGTAATGGCNCAGTTTCTTCTGAAGGACAGACTGGCAGATATCTTGCACATTGTGGAAGANACTATGGGCTAAAGGATGGAAAAAATTTCTTCCAGACGTTGTCTGTAGGTATGGTTTTGGGTTACTTTTGTATAGCCGTTTTGGCAGATGGCGCGGCGTTCGTCTTCGTGCTGCAGATAGTATGCAGCCAGCGNGGGCACCTGNTCNGGCGTTTCNTAAAATACAAANTCNTCNCCGGGGGTGAAGAAATCCAGAAAATCGGACTGGTAGTTNCTTAACAGAAAGCCGTTGCNGCCCATGATATCGAANGCNCGCAGNGGTATGCCGCTGTGTATGCTCCGCAGGGAAATGTTAAGATTGATTTTACTGTTGTGAAATACATAGGGCATGGTGTCATAGTAATCCACGGGACCGTGGNTGCGGACGCCCTGAATGGAAACAGAGGGGTCGTGAGTGTACAAATCAACCGTGNNNGACTGCCCCAGAAGGGTTAANATNTTTTCNCGCTCCAACGCTGTCACCCGGCGGTTCAGNACATANTGNGCATAGAGNTATTCNCTGCTCTCNACGCTGCTGGCGGATGGTTTCATGGAATAATCAGATTGCAGCAGGTCTTCCATCACTGCNGGNGTCANGGCNTCTTCCATGAAGTTATAACCGTATACCCGCATCTGTGCCTGTATCAGCCCGTCCAGATANCCTTTGGTNAAGGGCTTGATATTGGTGAGGCGGCTGTACAGATTGTGCTTNGGCTCCGAATAGAGAGAACCGACAAAGGAAATNTCGCCNGNATACTTTTNNCGGGTATNGGCGGACTGGTTTGTAAGCATNCGCCCAATGCGGNNNGGATTTACNGCCATNGGCAGATAATANATATTCTGAAAACCGGATTTCAGGAANATCAGGCAGAGCTCCTTGTCAAACAAAAAGATGCGGTTGCACTGATTGAGCATAGTGTAGGAGTAAAGCGCAACATGGGGGCTGTCNTATACCCATGACAAATACAGGATGCCTTCTGNCCGGCATACCTTGGAGACAATAGGAAAATANGCAAAGGAAAAGACGTAATCAGGAACGCTTTGNCGGAGAAANGAAGTAAAGCCCTGTTCCCATTCTTTATCATANAAGGATATGGATTTGGAGAATGGATACAGAATGACNTCGCAGCCNAGTTCTTTCAGTGCGGCTGTCAAATCTTCATTTCCAAAGCTGTTCCAGTTTAAGAATAGGATTTTCATGTTTTATATTTCCTTACNTATGACTTGGATGTTTTTGTTTTNCATGAGTTGNTAACTTGATGATTATTATATAACACTACTATATAAACCGCAATTTGTTTTTTATAATTTTCAGCGTTAAGNTGGCGGNAGTTAAAGGAGTATGGAGAGATGGCGGAAGCTTTTTTGNAAGAAATATATAAGGACGCAAAGCTGATATATGACGCGCGGCAGATAGTGGAATATNCNAAAGTTCACGATGAGCATCACGCTGCAATGAAATTCAATGAAATCCAGCCCCGGCTGNTTGAAATTTNCCNGAGATATGCCGCATGGGATAAAAAAGGCGGGGAAGAACTGGCANGCCATATTGTACATATTAAAGAGATTAGAAATGATTTGATTTTNATAGGAGATATCATAGANAATAAANTAATACCGCTGTTGGAGAANAGTATGCGGTACTATGGANCCGTTCAAACAGAAAATGANGAGGGNGATTTTTTGTTTGAGACGGCGGTATCGGGTTTTCTGACATTAAAAGATTTACGTCAAAATGTTTATGTGCANAGTACGGTCTGTCCGATGTGGGAGGCAAAAAAGATAGCGGAATATATATTNGACCCGCGAAAAAAGGCATACAGCATATTAGGGTGCGGACTTGGATATCTGGCATATCAGTTATATGTTATTTCTGATGGCGCGGCNGCTATNCGCATATTTGAAAGGGATGCCAGAGTGATAGAATANGCCGGAAGCTATGGTGTGCTGGACTGGATACCGGCGGACAAGGTAGAGGTTATTATTGATACTGATCCGCTTGCGTTTTTGAACAGTGCNCTGGAAGCTGATACAGGTTTNTANATATTGGCAGCGGAAATTGAAAGGGAATCAANGGATATTAAACCGTTATTGTGGGAGNTNTATGCNCAGTGGAGTACGGGGTACAAGTTTAAAAGAAATGNGGAGATAAATTATTGGAGCAATCTNAGAAGCGGCTGTAGGCTGATAACGGAATTTGACAGTTCATCGTTGGAAAAAGACTTCATTGTNGTGGCAGCCGGTCCGTCTTTGGATGACAATATGGAATTTCTNAGAGAAAATCANGGAAAAAAGACAATCATTGCAGTNGGAACTGTATTTAAGAAACTGCTGAATCACAATATTANACCGGATATGGTGGCNATTTTAGATGCACAGGAGCGCACCTATNAACAGATAGAGGGNNTTGAAGANCAAAAANTCCCCATGTTGNTGGGGATNACCGCTTACTGGAAATTTGCGGCNGCTTANAAGGGAGAAAAATATTTAATACCTTTGANGGGCATGGAAAGTNTGGATAATATTACGGAAAAATATGATGATGTATGGGCGGGCGGAGGTACTGTGACTTCNTTGGCGATAGANGCAGCGATTCGATTTAAAGCCGAGAAAGTTTTTCTTGTAGGAGTAGATTTGGCATATCCCGGCGGGATGTCTCATGCAGCGGAAACCATGGACAGNGGNGGTAAATCTCAGGAGNGNCTGCTGCCGGTGGAGGGGCAGAATGGNACGACAGTNTATACCACGGTGGTTTTTAACAGTTACCGNCGTGAAATAGAAGCTAAGATTGCAGAAACACCTTGGATTTTGTACTATAACATGTCAGCGGTTGGCGCTAAAATTGCCGGNACGCAGTATGCTGCGGNTAACGTGGAATGAGAAGAGAAGGAGAGCTNTATANATGAATGATCAGAAATTGCCGCTGGTTAGTGTCGTGATACCNACCTACAACAGAATACATACCCTTCCGGCGTCTGTGGACAGCGTGCTGAANCAGACTTATGAAAATCTGGAGTTAATTATTATGGATGANGGCTCCACGGATGGTACNNAGGAGTATGTGGAAAGCATTNCGGATAAAAGAGTNCGCTATNGAAGGGCGGATAAGAATATGGGGCCCTCNGCNGCAAGAAATATGGGAGCAGAGCTGGCGAGGGGGGAATATCTGGCTTTTCAGGACAGCGANGATGCATGGGANCCGGACAAGCTGGANAANCAGATGAAGCTTATGNTGGATAACAGNGANNTNGCGATGGTTTACAGTGAGTTTGGGTTTTACCGTGATGGAGAACTGANCGTCATCATACCTTCCCCCNAAATTCCTTCTGAACAAAAGCACGGAGATTTNTTTTTCTATCTTCTGCANTATCCCTTAATCAGCACGCAGACAATGTTGATAAAAACAAAAGAATTNATAGCGGCAGGCGGNTTTAANGAGACGCTNNAAGCGTATGAAGATTTTGAATTTTCCCTGCGTTTTGCGCAGAATCATAGNATTGGNTTTGTNGANGAGCCNCTGGTTCGGGTNAACAATACGCCGAATAGNGTGAACNAGCGTCTGGGGGAAAGGATTCGNACCCAGTTTTANATGGTGCGCGAGATGCTGGATGCGCTGCGGGANCGAAACCTGCTGGAAANTAAACTGTCTATTATTCTNGATGAGGCAGAATNTANTTTGTGCCATGANATTTTTATAGAAGAACTAAACCGTCTGTCAAANGAATTNTTNTCAGAGGAAGAGAGAGANANCACCGCTGTATTTTTTGAAAAAATAGAGCAGAGCAAAGAGATGGTTTACCGAAAAATGAAACTACACGAAACAATTCCGAGATTAAAACAAAGGGCTCTGCAAATATATGAGAATTTGTATGAAAACCGAATAGCGTGGTCCGACGAACTGCAGGGGGTGTTGAAAGAGCTTGTGGGAAGCGTGGAAACTTTCAAAACAATGTTTGCCATTCCGAGCAGCGTACAGGCACGCCATGCAGCAATACAAAAAAATCTGGAGACAGACGAGCTTTCGGAAACGGACCGGCTCTATCTGCTGGCGGACATCGTGGAATTGTTTGAAACGCTGGAACAGCTATGGTAAAATCAAGGAAAACAGCTTCTGCCACTCCGGCAGGGCGAGGGAAAGCGCACTCTGCCCTAAATGGCAGCAGTCCGCAGCAAGATATTGACCGCAGGTTTCAAAATCCGGCGTCACCATTTTGTCAAAGATGGATAAAAAGAGAATACCATGTTCTCCGCACATCTCAGAGAGACGTTGGTTAAAATACGCCGTGGCAAGGTTGCGTTCCTTTTCGGTTCCGTTGCGGGGAAACATCGGATCAAGAGGGCAGCTTTCCTTCTGGGAAGCGATGGGGCCCCAGCAGGATACGCGGAAGCCTTCTTCCTGCAGCCAAAGAAGAAACTGTATGTACTGCGCAAGGATATCATCTACAATCTGTTGATAGGTTCTGTTTTGCAGGGCTGCCTGTTTCCACACATGGACGCGGAGGTCGATTTCACCGAGACAGCACAGAATCTGAGCATGCGGCTTTATAAAATTCCGGCAAAGGTATTCCGCCTTTTCCCGAAAGGAATAGGTGGTCTGCAGGCTGTTACTGGTATAGGCAAGACAGGGACCGGCATGCAGCGGCGTAAAAGGATAGGGCGTGTTGACAGGACAGGTGTTGATATCCCTGCCTATCGGTAAAAAGGACAACTCCTCATTGCCGCTGAAGAAATTGACATGGGAATCGCCCAACACAATTATGGTATCGTCCCGATGGTGACGCAGGCAGGCGTGGTCAAAATGAGCCTGTTCCATCAGGGCATCCGCATGTTCGGTTTCGGGAAGCGTCTGAAGCGCAAAGACAAGCTTTTGCAGGAGGGAAATCACTGCATTCGGATTGTATGCGGCAGCCTCTGCTTCGGCCTCTTTCAGCAAATCCGTAAAAAGCCGGTTTGTCTGCGCAAACTGTGCATCGCTGTAAAGCGCCGCGCGGCACTTAAGCTCTTCGGATACGCACAACAGGATATCCGACCATGGCAGCATTGCGGCAACGGAAGGATTGGCCTTTATGGAATTGATAAGCTGCAACAGAATTTGTATGGTTCGCATAAAACACCGCCTTAGTTTAAGTAAGATACATTAATTATATTTTAGCATAAGGAAAAAATGTGTACAAGAGGAAAGCTTTGAAGCAGGGAGGCGCCATGAATCAGACGAAAAATTTATTGTTAAAAATCAGGGAAGCGATTTCAGATGGCAGACTGCCCGTCGGAACAGTTCCGATTGCGGATATGAAGCAGTGTGTCAGAACCGAGTTGGAGGTACACCGGAGTACGTTTACGGAACAGCAGTATGCGGAGGTTCGGGACCGCTTTGACGAACTGAGCAGGAGCATCGGGGAGGGAGAAACGGATAAGGGCAAAATACTGTTGTTTACAGACGCCCTGATTCTCTGTACGGACATGCTGTCTGAAACGGTTTATGCGCTGGCAAACGGGGATTACTGGCGCTACAAGCACGGGAAGGAAGCCGATAATCCGGAAATCGCCGACATTATAGGGTATATAGACAGGGAGCAGAAGATAAGCCTGATAAGCTATGATTTTGTGAAGGAATACGACGAGCTGCCGGTAGAGGTGTGCCTTGACGACGGGTGCGGCATGTATTACATACCCTATAAGGGAAGGAAGATGTTCTTTCCAAGAGGCTGGAATGAGGAAAAAATTGTCAGCTATTACCGCTCTGTGGTGATGGAGCAGGATGCGCGCTCTCCCCACTGCTATGCAAATGCTGCGTTTGGCGTAAAGGCGGGGGATGTAGTGGTAGATGCCGGTGCGGCAGAAGGTATTTTTGCACTGGATTGTATCGATACAGCATCTAAGCTTTACCTGATAGAGGCGGATGAGGCATGGATGGAGGCGCTGGAGCAGACCTTTCGTGATGATGGGGAAAAGGTGCAGTTGATTTACGGCTTTCTGGACAGTTATCATGCAGGCAGCCACGTGAGCATTGACGGCTTGTTCGAGCGGGAAACCATAAATTATATTAAAATGGATATTGAGGGAGCGGAAAAGGCGGCTCTGGCAGGGACGGAGAAAACGCTGGCGCGGTGTGATAACCTTCGCTGTGCCATCTGTGCGTACCACTGCAGGGAGGATGAGGATAGCATACGGAGCACCCTGAAAGGGTATGGCTTTGATACAGAAACATCAAGGGGCTACATGTGTCCGGACTGGACGCTGGCGGCGTATTTGGATGCGGAGCTGAGACGGGGGGTTGTGTTTGGCAAAAAAGCAGGACAGTCTCTCAAAAAGGAAGATGTGAAGGAATATGACGCCTTGATTGTGGTTACGGCGAAAGATTTTGAGAGGGTGCAGAACCAGTACCACAGGTTGGCGGCGAATCTGCCGGCGCGGCATATTTTCTTTGTGGGCAATGAAGAGGTGGCGCGCCTTGTGGAGAATGCCGGACTGGGGGAGAAAGTCGGCTTTTTAGATGAAAATGCAGTGCTGCCCTTTGACGCCGTGCATGCGGTGATGAAAGAAGCGTTGCAGGAGGTGTTGAACGGACAGGAACTTCCCCGAGGAATCACAGGCTGGTATTACCAGCAGTTCCTGAAAATGCAGTACGCCCGCATGTGTGACGACGCCTATTACCTTGTGTGGGATGGGGATACCATACCCTGTGCAACTTTTTCCATGTTTAAAGAGGGGACAAATACACCTTATCTGGACATGAAGAATGAATATTTTAGGGAATACTTTGATACGATGGAGAAGCTGATTCCGGATTTGCACAAATGCTTTGAAAAGTCCTTTATTTCAGAGCATATGCTGATGAACAGTGAGATTATGCGGGAACTGCTTGCAGAGATAGAGGCAAATCAAAGTATTGCGGGAGAGAGCTTCTGGGAAAAGATTATACATGCCATTGATGCAAAGGGGCTGCAGGAGAACAGTTTCAGCGAGTTTGAAACCTACGGTACTTATGTGGCGATGCGGCATCCGGATCAGTACCGCATGCGCGACTGGCATTCCTTCCGCTATGGCGGTGCATTCTACAGTCTGGACACGATTTCGGATGCAGACTATGCGTGGCTTGCAAAGGATTTCTTTGCCATTTCTTTTGAAAAGGGCGACTCTGTCAGGGAAGACCAGAAGAATCTGTTTGACAACAAAAAGTATCAGGAAAAGCTGTCGGCAAGGCAGATGCTGGAAATTGCACAGAAGGAATTTAAAGAAGGAAGCTATTTGGAAGTATGGAAATAGTGTGAGAAGAATGGAGATTAAGATGGAGAATATGAAATACAGTCAACGGGAAATAAATCAGATGAAATGGCAGGTCTATGGGCAGCTCCCGCAGTTGCAGCAGAGTATCCTTGTACTGTATCAGGAAGTGAAAGAGAACGGTATTCTCTGGGAGGAAAATGTACAGGCAGAGCTTGTAACCATGGCAGACGTTTTGTGTAACTGCACGGTTTTGTTTGAAATGCCTCCCGAATTACAGGAGAAGTGCGAACAGATAAGAAAGGTGCTGGAGAGAACTCTGCGGGGCACGGAAGAGCAGGGGGCGATACTGGAAAAATTGTTTGAAGCCATAGAACTGTTGGAGGAATACATCGGGCAAAGAGCAAAGAAATGTAATGTATGTGGCAGTGATGTATTTTTCACCCCGATTCCTGCCGGCTACGAATCGACGAGAAAGCAGTGCGGTTTCCTGTACTGGAATGCGGATTTTCAACTGGAGAGCAAGGAAAATTATGGCTGTCCGGTGTGCGGTGCATATGACAGAGACAGGCTGATGATTGCCTTTTTGGAAGAGGTGCGGGCGGAAGGAAATGAGAAACTCCGGATGCTGCAAGTAGCGCCTTCCCCCGCCATAGAGCGCTATGCGCTGAGCAGGGACGATATTTTGTATGAATCCACGGATTTGATGATGGAAGGCGTTACTTTTCAGGCGGATTTGCAGCATATGGACATGGTTGCGGATGCTACATATGATATTATTGTCTGTGCCCATGTGCTGGAGCATGTGGAAAACGACGCGAAAGCCATGCAGGAGTTACATAGAATTTTAAAGCCGGACGGCGTATGTCTGGTGCTGGTGCCCCTGATTGTAGGAAAACGGGACACGGAAGAGCAGTGGAACTGTTCCATAGAAGAAAACTGGCGGCGCTTTGGACAGGGCGACCATTCCAGACTGTATGGGAAAGAGGATTTTATCGGGCGGCTTCAGGACGCGGGCTTCTATGTCAATGAACTGGGAAAAGATTGGTTCTGCGAGGCGTTTTATCAGGAATATGGTTTCGACGACTTATCCATTATGTACGTGGCGACAAAGGAAATTGCGCTGGTAGAGCAGGAAGAAAAAACCTCTGAGCGTGAGATTGCCAGATTGCGGGAGGAAAATACACTGCTGCGGCAGGCGCTTAATAATCTGAATGAACAAGTAGCAAAACTGCGAAAAGCTTCTGAAACGAACTTTACGATATTGTTCCACACACAGGACAATCTGGGTTATGAAATCAGTGACAGAAAGTTTCAGGAGAGTCTGTGGTATCCGAATATTATGAGCGCAGAAGATACTTTCCGTGAAATTATAGAAAACAAGAAGTCCATTGCGAGGTTTGGTGACGGAGAATTCGGTATTATCTTTGGGGAACAGCGCTGGCGTTTTCAGAGAACAAATGAAAGGCTGGCAGAAAGGTTACAGGAGGTTTTGCAGTCAAAGCAGGAAAATATTCTGATTGGGCTGAATGATTTTTACGGTGACTTAAGCACATGGACAAAGCGGGCGGCGGACGGCGCTCGGATTTATCTGACGCCGGAGGTCAGAAAAAAGCATTATGAGATTTTGGAACGTGACAGGGAATATGCCTGTGCCAATATATCAAGGGATGAAACGCCGGAGGGCATAAAACGAAAGAAACAGATTTGGGAAGGACGGGATTGTGTGTTTATCGAAGGGTTCCAGACGAGGATGGGTGTTGGCAACGATTTATTTGACAATGCAAAATCCATTGTGCGGATTCTTTGCCCGGCGGAAAATGCCTTCGACAGGTATGAGGATATCTACAATGAGGCGTTAAAACAGCCCAAGGACAGGCTTGTGCTGATTGCACTTGGCCCCACGGCCAGCGTGCTGGCGTATGATTTGGCGCTGCAGGGCTATCAGGCGATTGATATCGGCCATGCCGATTTGAGTTATGAGTGGATGCTTCGGGGCAATCACAACAGGGTGCCCCAGAAATACAGCAACGAAGCACCGGAAGGATATCTGGTGGAGGAGATTTGCGACGAGGTATATGAATCCCAGATTATCGCGGATTTTCACTGAAGTGCGGGAATGGAGAGGCTTATAGAATGAGTGGTTATAAAGTACCCTTTGTCAGCGTGATAATACCTACATACAACAGGCGGCATATACTTCCTGACTCCATAGGCAGCGTTTTAAATCAAAGCTATCGCGATTTTGAACTGATTATTGTGGACGACGGCTCTGACGACGGAACGGAGGAATATATCGAAAGTATAGCGGACGACAGGGTAAGATACCTGAAAACGGATAGGAACCGGGGACCTGCGGCAGCAAGAAATCTGGGGGCGCGGGAGGCTAAGGGCGAGTATCTTGCGTTCCATGACAGTGATGATGAGTGGCTGCCGGATAAACTGGAAAAGCAGATGGCATTGCTGACGGACGAAAAAGCGGAAGTTTCCATGGTATACTGTGAGTATTCCAAATATAACGGAACAGACTGGCTGATTGTGCCGCCAAGGGAAATTCCCTATGAATGTAAGCAGGGCGATTTGTTTGCTTATCTGCTGTTACAGCCGCTGATAGGTACGCCTACCATAGTGGTTTCCAGAGAAAAGTTTTGTCTGGCAGGCGAATTTAATGAAACATTGCAGACCTATGAGGACTATGAGTTTACGCTTCGGTTTGCGGGGAAATATAAAATCGGGTTTGTGGGCGAGGCGCTGGTTAAGGTAAACCAATCCCCGAACAGTGTAAATAAGAGGCTGGATGAGAGGATTCGCGCACAGTTCTATATGCTGGAGGAAATGCTCGATGCGCTGAAGGAGAAAGGTCTTCTGTGGAAAAAGCTGGAGCTTTTGCTGCAGGAGGCTGCAAAACTGGAATGCTATGATGTATTTATAGAAGAACTGCGCAAACTGCTGTCCGGACAATTTGACATAGAAGAGGAGCGGGAGCGTCTGGAAGCGCTTTTGCGGGAAACGGAGCAAAGCGATGAAAGAATCAATGAGCTCAAAACCAAGGTCAGGGAAAAATTTGCCGGACTCAAACAACAGATTTTAAAGGTGTATCTCGGTCTATATGGAGGGCAGGAGGTACAGGCGGAGACTTTGCCGGAAATAGGAGAAAAGATACAGGAATGTGTAAGCGCAGCTTCTGCGTATTTTGTACTTTCCCCAAAGTGTCAGGATACCTGCCATGCATTTGGGGAAAAGGAAATCCCGGATAACAAAACAGGGCAGTTATTCTGGCTGACAGAGGCGGTCGGGCTGTTGGAAGAACTGGAAAAAGATGGTTTGCAAATGTTTGTGGGAG
Source organism: Lachnospiraceae bacterium (assembly GCA_014804445.1). GTDB lineage: Bacteria > Bacillota > Clostridia > Lachnospirales > Lachnospiraceae > Acetatifactor. Next base: position 271,912 of record JAAUZU010000008.1, read on the forward strand.
GATGTGCTGGAAATGTATGAGGAACTGATTGCACAGTTAAAGCCTTGTCCGAAATTCAATCTGGCATGGTACAAAAATGAAGACCTATACTCGGAGGGTGAGGTAGAAGATACGATTATCCGGCTGATTGCCGAAAATGAGCCGGAGGATTATGTACAGGCGATAGCGGACAATTTCTGCTGGTCGGTATATTACCATCTGACCCACACAAGAAAGAATCTCTTGAACTGGTATCCCTTTTCGCCGGAGGCTTCCGTGCTGGAAATCGGCTGCGGCATGGGGGCCGTGACGGGGACGCTGTGCGATAAGGCAAAGGAGGTCACGGCAGTGGAGCTTTCCTACAGGAGGGCTGTCGGCACCCTTTTGCGCTGCAGGGAAAAAGAAAATCTGGAGATTATCGTAGGCAACCTGAATGACATTGCATTTGAAAAAAAATTTGACTATATCACTCTGATCGGGGTATTGGAATATCAGGGAAGCTATACCAATACGGAAAATCCGTATCTGGATTTCTTAAAGAAGATAAAAACGCTGTTAAAGCCCGGCGGCAGGCTGTTAATCGCCATTGAAAACCAGTACGGGCTGAAGTACTGGTGCGGTGCGAAAGAGGATCACACGGGACTGCCTTTTGAGGGAATGAACCAGTATTCCATCTCTACGAAAAAAGTCAGGACTTTTTCGCAAAACGGGCTGCGAAAGCTGATTGCGCAGAGCGGATTTTCCAACGCTTTTTTCTATTATCCCATGCCCGACTATAAGCTGCCCGCTGTCGTCTATTCCGAGGCGTGTCTGCCAAAGGATGGAAATATGCTGAATATGCAGTACTACTATGTGCCGGACAACACTACGCTGGTGGCGCAGGAGAAAGACATATATAAGGATGTCATCGACAACGGGGTTTTCGGCTTTTTTGCCAATTCTTTTATGGCGGAGTGCTCCGACAGGGAAGATTTGGGCGAAGTCACTTTTGCAAGCATGAGCAGCAGGCGGTTCCCGGAATATCAGGTAGGCACAAAATTTGCAAAGTCCGGCGAGGTAATTAAATTTGCGCTTGCCGGGGAGAACGGCAGAAAGCATTTGGAAGAGACATGGGAAAATGAAAGGAATCTGGAACAGCGGGGACTGCATGTCTGGGAGAGCAGACTGCGTGAAACAGAGCTTATCTCCGGTTATGCAGAAGCAAAGACATTGGAAGAGGCTATGCTGGAAGTTTACCGCAAAGGAAATCAGGCGGATATTTACGCCATGTGGGAGCGAATTTGGGCAGAGATTCTCTCGTCTTCGGAAGAGGTATCCTGGGAGGATAATATTTTATACACGTTTGGACTGGATATTGTGCCGGACAAAGAAAGGTACGGCGCCATTCTGCGGACGGGATATCTGGACATGATTCCGCGCAATGCGTTCTGGGAAGGGGAAGCCATTTACTGGTTTGACCAGGAATGGACGCTGGAAAATGTGCCCGCAAGGTTTGTCTTATACAGGGCGCTGCTTCGGTTTTACTGCTCTTTTGAGGAGGCAAATCAGGCGCTGCCCTTATCAGAGCTTGCCCGAAGGTTTGGGCTGGCAGCAGGGTGGAAGGATTACCGGCAGCTCGAGAGTCTCTTTTTCGGAGTGGTGACGGATGGTGTGCATGTGGCGGAGTCAGATGCCTTTTGCGGTGACACGAGAAAAGCATGTCTGGAGAGCATAGCAAAAATAACCGGAAAATAGAGGAGAAGCCATGATGGAAGAGAGGAATGAGTATCAGGCTCAAATAGCGGAATTAATGGCGGAAAATGCCGCTCTGCAGGGAGAAATCGACACATTGAAGACGTCTTTCAACACGCTCTGTACCACGTTAAATGATGTGGTCAGAGTGGTGTCCCAGATGAATGGAGACGTCAGGGACAATACGCATAACAATTCTGTCCTATACAATCGGTTGTGCAATCTGCCCTATGAAATTCTGGACACAAGATTTCAGGGCAAGTATGAGATACCGAAGATTATGACTTGGGAAGAGACAATCGATGAGATTGTGCTGCATAAAAAATCCATAGCCAGATTTGGCGACGGGGAATTCGGGATTATGTTCGGTGTCCAGCGCTGGCGTTTTCAGCGGGAGGACGAAAAGCTGGCGGTGCGGTTACGAGAGGTTGTGCAGTCCAACGAAGAAAATCTGCTGATAGGGATTATCAATTTTTACGGCGATTTATCTCATAGAACAGAGGCGGAAGCCGATGGCATACGTTCCTATATTACAAAAGCGCGTGCCCAGCATATGGAGCTTTTGGAAAAAAACAGAGTTTATGCTCAAACGGATATATCGAGAACCGGTTCGTGGGAAAAGGTAAAGTACCAGAAAAGAATATGGGAAGGCAAAGACTGCGTATTTATCGAGGGGGACAAAACGCGAATGGGTGTGGGCAACGACTTATTTGACAATGCCAAATCCATTCAACGGATTTTGTGTCCGGCGGAAAGTGCTTTTGACAACTATGACGCCATCTTAGAGGAGGCGGTGAAGCAGCCGGAGGATAAGACAATCTTAATTGCTTTGGGACCGACAGCGAGTGTTCTGGCATACGATTTGGCAAAAGCAGGCTATCATGCAATCGATATCGGGCATGCGGATTTGTCATATGAATGGTTTTTGCGGAGCGGTGGTTCCGGGAAGGCAGCAGTGCACCATAAGTACAATAACGAGTATCCGGAAGGGTATATTGTGGAAGATATCCATGACGAAAAGTATGAGGCAGAGATTATAGCGGATTTGTCTAAATGAGAAAGCGGAAACCGGCACGACAGAGGAGGCCAGTGTATGGTAATAAATGACAGGATGGAGCAGTGCTATCATTGTGAGGCATGTGTGCAGGCATGTCCCGTGCACGCGATTCACATGGAAGATGACGGGCGGGGCTTTCGGAAACCCCAAATAGATGAAACGGTATGTATAAACTGCGGTTTGTGTGCAAGGGTATGTCCGCTCAATGTACAGATGGCGGCATATAAGCACGGCGTGGAGCAACAGCATATAAGAGGAATCAAGCGGCTTGACGAAAAGAAGAGGCGGGAAAGCCAGTCAGGGGGCGCTTTCAGCGTAATTGCCGAGTACGTACTGGCGCAGCATGGCGTGGTATATGGCGCTGCGCTGGACGACGACCTGAACTGCCGTTATCAGCGCGTAGACAAAGCGGAAGAACTGGTGAAGCTGAAAGGTTCCAAATATGTGCAGGCTGAGGTTTTAGAGGTATACCAATCCATTCGTGAGGACTTAAAAAAGGGAAGCAAAGTGCTTTTCGGGGGAACTGCCTGCGCGGTACTGGGTCTCAGAACGTTTTTGGGAGAAGAGCCGGAAGGGCTGATTACCTGCGATTTGGTGTGTCATGGTGTGGCAAGCCCCGACGTTTATCGGCATTACCGTGACTATCAGGAGAAGCGACATGGGGAAAAGCTGACGGACTTCAACTTTCGCGACAAAAAATTCGGCTGGCACAGCCATGTGGAGACCTTTACGTTGGAAAGCGGAAAGGAAGAAGCAGATGTCTTGTACCGAAATCTGTACTATGGGCATCTTTGTATGCGGGAAAGCTGCTACCACTGTCCCTTTGCCGATATGAGCAGAGTCTCCGACATTACAATAGGGGATTTCTGGGGCATCGAGAAAACACATGCAGAATGGGATGATAACCTTGGAATTTCTCTTTTCATTACCAATACGCCAAAGGGGGAAGCAGTATTTCAGGCGGTTTCCGGGGAATTGGAATTTATTGTAAGCAATAGCGAGGAATGTTTACAGCCGCATTTGGCATATCCGGTGCAAAAGCCGGAGGGCGTGGAACTTTTTTGGGAGGAATACCGAAACAAGAACTTTTATTATATCCTGAAAAAATACGGAAGCGACAACCAAAAGTTTCTGGGTGATGTCGCGGTCACCCAAAATCTGGAAACGAAAAAGAAAAAGGGGATCAATATCGCCAATTATTTTACAGAACGGGATTGTTCGCGTATTGCGCTCTGCGGTCTGAATGAAAATACCGAAATGCTGGTAGCAGAGCTGGAGGCGGGCGGTATATCGGTTGAATGCATTCTGGAGACGGTCTGTGACAATGCAGAATGTAGAAAATATGCGTGTGGAAAGCCGGTGATTCCGATTGCCGGACTAAAAGCAAAAGAAGCGCAGGAAATTGACAGGTACGTTGTGATGTGCGAGCAGTTTTTCTTGGATATTGTGCAGGAACTGCGCCGGATTGAGGTGCCGCTGTATAAAGTAGCACCCATCAGCTTTTTGGCGGCGATGGAGGTATAGACTGATAAATGGAGGAAGGGATTGGAGGGCAGTATGCTTAGAGTAGGAATCTTGACATTTCATAATGCAAACAGCATGGGCGCAGTCAGTCAGACATATGCGCTGCAGGAGGCGCTCCGTAAGCTGGGAGCAGAGGTACATGTCATCAATTACACGGCGCCTGGTATGCAGCTTCAGGCAAAGCAGGAACGGCAGTTCAAAGAATTTACAGAGAAATATTTATACCTGACTCCGCTGTATGAAAGCGGTGAAGAAATCGATTGTTCCCAGTTTGACGAAATTATTGTCGGCAGCGATCAGGTATGGAACCCACTGCTCACAAAGTATGACGGCACTTATTTTCTGGATTTTGCCGGCCCCGAGATTGTCAAAGTAGCGTATGCGGCGAGCGTGGGCGTCAATACCTTTCTGGACGGCAGCTTTACAGAGCCGTTTGCAAAATATACGCCGTATTTTGATGCCATTTCTCTAAGGGAAAGTGTGCATGTGCCCGCTGTTATGCAGTATACCCAGTGCCCGGTGCTGCACACGCTGGACCCGACGCTGCTGTTGTCTGATGAAGAGTATACCTCCGCATTTGGCCTGCAGGAGACGGATGAGGAGTATATTTTCCTATACCAGATAGGAATCGATTCCAAACTGCTGGACTATGCCAATATGATTGCCATGCAGTATAACTGCAAGCTGATAGCGCTTGCACGGTACAGTGATTTTTATTTTGTGCCGGGGACAGAGCTGGTTTCCGACATAACGCCGGAGCAGTGGATGACCTATATTAAAAATGCAAAGCTGGTGCTGACAGATTCGTATCACGGTATGAATTTTTCCATTATATTCCGAAAGCCTTTCTATGTGTTGACGGAATTAAAATATAACTTAATCAGAGTGGTGGATCTGCTTTCTGTCTTAAAGCTGGAGAACAGAAAGCTGTCCTGCCTGTCCGACGTAAGAGATGTGGATTTTTCGATTGACTACTCGGAAACGGAAAAAATTCTGGAGAGCAGAAAAGAGGAGTCACTTGGATTTTTGAAAGTGGTTGCTACCTTGACAGAGGAGTAGTATTTTCCTGTCTCCCGATTTCAGAATAGTGTTTTCCGAGGAGGTCATGGTAGGTACGCATAAACATCTGCCGGTACTGATTGTAATTTGTCAGATTGAGCACCCCGCCGTCGTCATGCATGCACCAGGGATGGCGCTGTGCGGGAACAACGATTTTGTGTCCGCCTAGCAGAAAGGTAAGAGAATGATACGCATCGTAAAAGTCCCAGCCGGTCAGACTTTCCGTGTTCCAGAGATAGTCTTGGGAGGTAATCATCATAAAGCCGTCTATCAGGGCTGCGGCCTGATACCCGTCCCGGGACAGGGAATAGCGGTATTCTGACAGAGGGGGATAGACAGCTTTCCGCTGATAAGGCGTGCCAATGCGGGAGCCAGAGTGCCACATGACGCCGTCCGGAGAGACGGTTTCGTAGCCTGTCATGCCAATCAGCCCGATGGAGGCATCGGATTGAAAAATGGCAAGTACATCTGACAGAAAATAGGGATTCAATATAAATACATCCTGATGCATGTAGATTTTATATTTGGCATTGGAGGACGCCATGGCTTCATTGTAGCCTGAGGTCATCGAGTCGGCATCCGTAACGGTGAGCAGCTCGGTGGTATAGCCCTCGGGGATTATCAGGTGTCCGATATAGTGAAGGGCTTCTTCCAGCAAGAGATTGTTGTTGGTGCATAGGATAAAACAGAATTTGTGCTCGTCCATGTTTTCCTCGATTCCGCCGCATAAGCGACATAAGATGACAGGGAAGCCGGTCAGTTTCCGGCTGCCAGTGAGATAAATAGCTGCTGTTCGTCAGCAGTCCAGTATGCGGAGCAGATTTCGACAATGATGCCGTATAAGTCCGCATCGGGGATAATCATCTCCTCCTGTAGTATCACATATATGGCAAATACAGATGGTCTGTTGTCCAAAAGCCAGCCTGCCGCTTCTTCTGTGGAAGTTTCGGAAAGCCGGAATGAAAGCCTGCGGAGGGCGAACAGCGCCAGTGTATATTTTTCCAACAGACTGTTTTTATCGGTACAGTCCAAAATAAAGGGCGTTTTCTGATAAGCAAGCTCTAATTGGGTAAAGTGCAGAATGGTGAGAATTTTGCGGCTCTCCCCTATGTGTTCATACGCCGATAAGCCGTCTCCCTGTTCCATATAGGGAATAAGGTCTAACATGGCTTTTGTATCCTGCCGTTTCAGCGCAGCATTTAAGGTATTCGTGATATGCAACCAGGAATTCTGTATAGAGTCTTTGTCTTTTTCTAATTGCTGAAAAAATGTTTCGGTGGATAAATTTAACTGGGAGGAAATGTCCATTTTGGTCTCCGGTCAGGTGATGTTATAGTGAAATATCTTACGATTAAGTATAATTTCCTGTTTCCATTAAGTCAAATGTTTTTGCTTATATAATTTGACTTAATTTATCCAAAAAACTATACTTGATGGTAGAAAAGAGAGATTGTTATGACAATGTACAGGAGTACAGACGCATGAAAATATTGTTTTATGATATGGGCAGCTATACCTACCATGACTTCCTTTATTATTTGAAAAAGGCAGGACATACCTGCAAGACGGTGTATTACCATTTTCCCGACAAATTTCATGATGATTTTTTTTGCGAGCGTTTTACGGAATACCTGTCAAAGGAAACCTACGACGTTGTGATTAGCGTCAATTTCTTTCCTTTGGTGGCACAGCTTTGCAATCAGCATCATGTACGGTATATTGCGTGGTGTTATGACAGCCCGCTGGAAGAGAGACTGGCCGATTATTTTCACTACGAAACCAATTATATTTTTCTGTTCGACAGGGTAGAAGCAGCACAATATCAGGCAGCCGGATATACACAGGTATTTCACCTGCCGCTTGCAGTCAATACGGACAGACTGGATGGGCTTACTTTCCATGCTTCCCAGGTTGCCCTACATTCTGCGGATGTATCTTTTGTGGGGAATCTCTACGATTCACCTTTGGAAACCCTGCTTTATGCGGCGGACGGTTTTACCAAGGGGTATGTCGAAGGAATCCTGCAGGCACAGCTCCGTATCTACGGCTGTTACCTGCTTGACGATTTGGTTACGGAGGAGCTGCTCTGTGCCGTCAACAGTTCGTTTGAAAAAATAGGGCAGACCGGTCTGACGCTGAATCACCGCGGCTTGGTTTACGCCATAGCCACGGAAATCACCCATTTGGAGCGAAGCTTTCTGCTGGAGCAGTGCGGTGAGCTGTATGATACCCATTTTTATACCTCCAAACCCTGTCATTTAAACAATGTCAGGCTTTGCGGTCCTGTAAAATATGAGGACGAAATGCCCTGTGTATTTCGGTACAGCAAACTGAATCTGTGCCCAACCTTAAAGTGTATTCAGTCCGGCATCCCCCTCAGAGCTTTAGATATCATGGGAGCCGGCGGGGCATTGCTCGCCAACTATCAGCCCGAGCTTGCGGAATATTTTGAGGACGGAAAGGAACTGATTCTGTACGGGAGCATGGAAGAAGCCATTGCAAAGGCTGATTATTATTTAAAACACGATGAGCTGAGAAAACAGATTGCGCGAAACGGCTATCAGAAAGTAAAAAAAGAATTCTCCTATTCAAAACGGATAGAAGAACTCTTTCGTGTTGTGCAGAATAATCGGTAATCAGACATAAATCAGTTCCCGCCTTGAATCCTTCCAGACAAACAGTTTATCCCTCTGCAATCCATAGCTTTCATATTTTTGCAGGACTGCCTCGTAGTTTTCCACAGCAAGTATCAAAGCATAGTTCTTCCCGCTGCTTATCAGCTCAAATATGGAAAGTGCCTTTTTGCCTAGAAAAGTTTCAAACTTTACTTCCTCCATGCAGAATGCATCGATTGTTACGCCAAGATTGACAAGCATCATATATAACTCCTGCGTTTTGGGACTGACAAACCACAAGGCTTTAATATCTGCCGCTTCTACTTCCGGATTTATTGCACAAAGGTTTTTCATATTACGCGTCCTCCATTAAATCTTTCCAGAGGCAGAAATCCCTGCCCGGAATCAGATTTTCTTTTTCAAGCATTTTCCTGATTTCATCATAGAATGCCGTTGATGTTATAATTATGTAATAAGAAGAGAGCTGCCCGAATAACTCATCATAATGATATATTTTTCGCGCTATGCAGTATTTCCCTGCCTTATCCTTATCCGAATCTACAAATCCGACAAACTGTTTTTCAATTGCACTAAAATTGTAGGTTCTGAGCATATTCCTGCATTCACGACCTAGAGGCCACATCAGAATACTGCGTTCATGGGCTGAAGCCGGTTTTTTTAGAACAGGTTGTCCCTGTTTATAATCCGTATCAACTTCTCTTGCAAGATGCCGCCCCGTCGTATAGATATTTTGTTTATACGTGAGATGCTCCATTATTCTTTTACTTGCCAGAGAGCCCATAGCCATATATTCCGGGGGATTATCCAGCGAACATATTGCTATGATTCTTTCTGCCAGTTTTCTGACGTCGATGTCAGTTGTCAGGCTTCTTTGGCGCAGCGCCGCGTATTCTTTCCGACGGCCGACCACCTTATTCCACAATTCCGTATTTACATTCCCCGGTTCCACAATAGAAACGGGAACTTTAAAGGGCTGTAATTCTTTTGCGACAGCCTCACAAAATCCATTGATTCCGTATTTGGAGGCACAATAGTAAGCCCATTCCGCCGCCGGGACTTCCCCGTTGATAGAAGAAATCTGTACGATTTTCCCCCCATATTGCTTTAAATGGGGAATGCAGGCGCGGATATACAGCATGGATCCCATCAGGTTGGTATTTATGACATCCTGTATCTCCTCGATTTCGACTTCCTCTGCCGGCCCTTTGAGTGAGATGCCTGCATTGCTCACTACGACGATATCCCGCGGCACTGCTTTACAAGCCTCTGTCACCACAGCGTCCACCTCGTGGGGACTGCGCATGTCAACCTCATATACGGTCAGGGTATCCGGGTATTGTTCCGAAAGCATGCGGATTTTTTCCCGATTCCGCACAAAGCCCACGACCGAACAGCCCTTTGCCAGCAGCTTTTCGGTCAGTTCAAATCCGATTCCGCTGCTGATTCCGGTTATCATCCATGTCTGCCTGTCAGGATTCTGCCGTCCCTGCTCCATATCCCAAAACCTCCATCATCTTATCCGCTATGAGCTCGTTGCCGTTTTCATACAGGTGGAACTGGTCATAAAACAGGTTGTCATACCCATCCAGCCAGCTTCGTCCGTCCACAACGCAGCCTCGTACTGCTTCCTCCATTTTTTCTTCTATCTCCGCATAAATGCGTTGAATGATTCGCCCATATTTGGCAAAGGACCATTGCAATTCTATATCTTCCTGTGCATGTACCTCCTGTGTCGTAATGGACGGCGGAAATACACAGATGTAGCGGATTCCGTGCGCTTCACATAATAATTTTGACATATAAATATTATCCAGAATCACTTCCGCGGTTCTTCTTTCGCTTCTGTTTCCCAGATTGATCTGATTGATAGTTCTGTCCTCGAACCTGTCCTTGATCTGGTTTTTGACGAGGGACAATATTTTTTTCTGGTATCCGACAATAAAAGGAGCCGTCCTCCATTCGCCGTATATGCAGTCGTTTTCCAAAGAAGTATAGTCGATGACAATATCCGGGCGCAGGGGTAAAATATCCCGTATCAGTTTTAGCAGGCATTGGGAGGTGGTGTGTCCATAAGAAGCGCAGAGCAGGAAGGATGGATTTTCACCTGATTTTTTCATACGCTCATAAACAAGCCTTGGCCACAATTTCCAGTCAAAACAGGTTTCGTCAACTAACGATGCCCCATTGACTGCAATCTGAATCCCTGATGCAGATTTTTTTCCCCAAAAACGGCAGCCTCTTATATCATCAGAAAAGGTGCTGTGACCTAACGTGGGGTCGAGAGGCGTACTTTTTGACAAAGACGTCTGGAAATGCGCCCCCGAAATATAGTTGAAATCTTTCAGATACTGAAATCCCCTGTCCAACAGATACTTTGACTGGAAGCCGGCGCCATGCAGCTCCGTCAATAAAATATAGGCGTCGTTTTTGGTCTGGATGATTTCTTCGATGGAAACAATCTGCTTCTGCAAAATTCTTTCGTCTGCTTCCTTGCCCGGGATTTGCAAATAACAGGGCAGGAGAGAGCATGTGTTTGCAATTATGTTTCCATAATCTGCCGCAAGGCGTCCGGTTCCGAATATAAATACCTTTTTGTTTTTGCATAGCCGTTGTAAGGCAACTATGTCCGTTAAGCTTATTTCAGCCATATAGATGCTCCTGTTGTCTAAAGGATATCCGTCATTTCGGTCATTCGATGATAAAACGCATCTTCCACCCGCAGATTCCGGAAGTCCTGTACCGTAATTTCCAAATTACCAATCAGTCTCAGGCAGCCTGCATCCAGACTTCTGTTTATTTTTCTCTCCTCCGGAGGACAGTATTTTATGTACTGCCGGAAATAGTCAAGAATACCTTCCTGTACCTTTCTGACACAGGCTTTGTCCTCAGGGCTTCGGGTCTCTTCTGCAAAAATGGGCCTGCCGTTTTCATCAAATTCCGTAACGGAGGGTTCTTCTGCTGTTAATATTGTTTCTAAAATATAATAATGATCAAAAAGCGTATTTCCGTCATCCCCGCTTTCAGCGCAAAAAGAATAAATGTCCGGATTTTTGTCCTTCATGGAATCGGCCTCTAACTGTTGAAAATAAATGCCAATCAGCTTATTGGGAACAAAGCGGTTTATGAAATACTGGATGGTTCCTTTTGCCACAAAATCAAAGAAAGCGATGGCGCCATCCTGTATGTTCAAACTTGCTATATAGTTCAAGTAGTTCTTCTTGAAAGCAGAAGCTCTTTGCAAGATAAGGTCACGGTAATGCAGGATGTCGTCCCTGTCTGCGCCGCCGCTTTTTTCCTGCTCCCCGACGGTGATTCCGAAACGCTCTTTTAAGCCATCCTGCAGGCTGCCGCTGAATTTCATATTGTCTACATATAGGATGTCGTCCTCTTTTTCGACGCCTGCCCTGATTGCTGCAATTCTGGAAGTCAGGAAATATGTGGTAGTTTCTTCCGGATGCAGCTCCTTGTACAGCTTCTGTATCAGATAACCGTCTCTGGAAGAGAACCATATATTGGGTATCTTTTCCTTCTTCACGATATCAGAAAACCATAGGACAAAGTCTGTTATCACAGGTGCCAGAAAAAGATAGCCGATGTCATAAGCTTTTGATACGGTTATTTTTTTATCCGCCCTTTCAAATTGAAAAGGGCTGTTGAAAATTCGGGACGCAAACATTCCTGCCCGGAGCGTATCCGAAACGGAAAATTCATCTTTGTACAGACCCAGTCCGCCCACGGCATCCATCAGCTCTGTTGCCGAGTGTAGTTTGCAGGTGCAAATACCGTATTTTTCGGCATGCAGAATATCTGAAACCACATCGTCACCTATATGAATACAGTTCCCGGGCGCAGTCGGTTTTATTGTTTCCAAATAAACTTCATACAGTTTTTTTGTTTTTCCCGTTCCTGCTTCACAGGACAATAGCAGTTCTGCCTGTTTATCCATGCCGTTTCTTTTTAATAAAGCGCGGATTTGTTTTTCGTCATAATAAGTGTCAGAGATAATGGAAACTTTTTTTCCCATCTGTACAGTTTCGCGGAAAAGCCGACAGACATCCTCCCGCAGAGTCAGAAGCTCTGCATCTGTTTCATACTCCAGTGCAGCCATTTCTCCGGCAGTCAAAGGTTCTTCCCCGGCATATTCATTTAAGATATACGTATATATTTCTGACAGCTTAGGCGTACAGGTTCGGGATAATTCCTTTTCGGCGGCAATACGGCGCTTTACAAAATTCGGTATGCAGATTCCTTTTTTCTGCAGTTTTCCGTTTACGTGCTCATAAACATCTTCAACTGTCGGAACACGGCGCATCAGCAAGGTATCAAAGAGGTCGAAGCTGACTGCCTCCGCCCCCATGATTTTCTGCTTCAGACATTCCTCCGTGCAGCCTTCCAAGGTTTGGAAGGCATATGAAATTCTAGTCTCCTCCAGCAGATTTTTGCCTCTGACATCATAAAGCAATATCCGGTTGTCAGCACAGAACCTGCCAATCCGCTTTGTGATTGCCTTACAGGAACCGGGACGGGCGACCACAACAATCAAGTCGATTCCCAGCATGACAGCATGATCCAGAGAAATAATTTTTTTACCATACATTTCTCCCGACGTCCTGAAACCGTCAAGCAGTCCTGCCACCTCATAGATACCCTGCCATTCGCGGAGTGTTTTTTCTGTTTCTGCACTTAAACCATACAAGGCTATCTTTCTGCTCTGACTATCCATATATTTCTCCCGATGTTTCCTTTTCCGGTATTAAAAGCGCAAGCAATTCGACAGGCATGGAAATACTCTTGAAGGGATATGATTTTCCTTCTTTGAATCCAAAGCCATATAAAACGCCGATGAACGCTGTACCTGCCTCCTGTGCTCCCGTAAAATCGTATAAGCTGTCACCGACGACAACCGCCTTTTGGGCGGACATGTTTTTCATCGCTTTCTGAATTGTCATGCATTTGGTGTAGGATTCATCCTCGTCCATGCCGACGATTTGGTCAAAATAGGCATATAGGGAAAAGTTTTTTAATACCGCCTCAGCAATACTCTGCTTTTTTAAAGTTGCCACTCCCAGTTTGAAGCCCTCCCGACGCAGTCGGCATAATACTTCTTCCATCCCGTCATAAACCTTTGCTTCGTAAACCGCTCTTGACGCGCCGTATTCTCTATGTTTTTTGGCAGCCGCCAGAGCCGTTTGCTCATTTAATCCGTATATTTTCCGATACATTTCCTTCGGTGGGGGACCGACGAATTTCTTTAAATCCGCTTCCGGTATCGGAGTCAGTCCCAGTTCCTTTTCCGCGTACCGGACGCTGTGAAAGATTCCCGCCGAGGTATCCAGCAGGGTTCCGTCCAAATCGAAAATAATTGCATCCATCATTGCTGTTCCCCCGGTGTTTCCGAGACAGTCTCTTTTGCTGTTTCATAGGAGGAGCCCGTCAGGAAAGTAATTTCCAACTGTTTTACCAATTGTTGAAACCGTCTTGCAATGGCGGCGTTCATATCCGCCAGCCGTTCTTCTTCCACATCCAGATACAGAGATTTTTCATAATAATTTTCTTTTACATTCCTTGAAAAACCGTCAAACCCTGCCAGTGTCAGTTGTTTTACGTTGATTCTTTTCAACAGGTTGATACACATCAGGCCGGCGTTATCGACAATGAGCCTGTCCTCATTCAGGTAACTGCTGTAATTGACCACCAGCACGTCCTTTGCATGACCTGTTTTGATATTTGACGTCACCACAACGCAGGGCGTTTTATGCTCTCCCAAATCATTTACATTTTTAAATCTTTTCAGGTTGCTGATGTAAAGCATATCAATGGGTATTTCATGCGGTTGAAAATTGATGCTTATCACATAATAGGCGCCGTCCTTAGCCATCTGCCGGATTTTTTCGGCATTGTCCCTTACGGACTTTCCCGGCGCCAGCAGCAGGACTTTCCGGGAACCAATCTTTGCGGCAATTTCCGCCAGCGCCTGCCTGTCATCCGCGGAATGATCCATATAGTTTAAATATTCCGCCTCAATGTACGCCTTATCAAACAGGGCTCTTTTTTTCTTCTCCAAACCACTTAAAATCGTATTGATATCGTGCATATTTAAGGTCTGCAGGTTCAGCAGAAAAGAAGCATAATTGGGATGGCAGCCCGTTGCCGCCGCTATGTAATAAGCTGCGTCGTAGCCCCATTTATGGATGGCGGCAAGCGGTCTGATGTATTCATCTAAAATGTTCATCAACTCTAAGCTGTCATAGCAGGTTTTAAAATTTACATTCAAGTATTGGATCAGCAATTCCGTATTCAGATTGCCGGCGCCTCTTCCCATGCCCAAAATAGAAGCGTCGATAATGATATTTCTGGGGCTGTTAAGCTGCACAAGCTCCTGCGCATTTGCAAAGGACATCTGCAGATTGTTGTGGGAATGAAATCCCAATGCAATCCTTTTGTCAAGGTTATGGTCAATAATGTAAAACATTCTGAGAAGGTCGTTCTGATACATCATTCCCAATGTGTCAACCATGTAAAAGGCAAAAGGCTTAAGCACATTGATTTTTTTAACCAGTTCGATAAGCGTACCGTCTTCGTAAGCAGTAGTGCCCACGGGCTGCATAAACACCTTATATCCCTTATCTATCAAACTTCTTCCTAAAGCAAATGCCGGCTCTATCTCATGTTCGTGAAAAGTCAGGCGGATGCCGTCTATGGAACGGCCGTCGCAGGGCGGAATCTCTGCATCCGAAATTGCGCCATATTGAATCATGGCAACATACATGAGATTTTCGTTTTTCTCTCCAATAACTTCCTGGATTTGTTTTACATTTCCGAAAAGAGAAGCGTCCGGATTGTCAGCTCCGGATTGCAGAAATCCACATTCGATAATGTCTATACCTACCTTTGAAAGCCCCTTGATAATATCCTTTATTGCTTTACTCCCAAAAAGGAAGTTATTTACGTACCCTCCATCCCTTAATGTACAGTCCAATACACGAATTCTATTCATCAGATTCTGTCTCCTGCCTTCTTATGTTTACCCAAGATGAAATATCATCTTTCTCTTTCCCGACTGTTTTCCACGAATGCAGTTCAATATCTCCACAAAATCTACATATATCAAGCTCACCTTTTACTTTTTCTGTAAAAGAAATCATATCCAGCTCTTCATCATACAAATCAAAAACACTGGCATTTACACTAAACTTATCTCCAAAATACTCATTAAATACTTTGGCACCATAAGGTACATAGCAAGAAGAATAGGTACCATTTTTGACAACATGGCAAATCTTTGACGTACATCCTGCATGCCTTGCACTTGCATTATTCTCCCCCGGCAATTCATAGCGTTTAAAGAATTTATCAACAGGTGCAATCGTATATTTTATTTCTTTCTCCACAAGTCTTTTT
The DNA here is from genome assembly GCA_014804445.1 of Lachnospiraceae bacterium. Taxonomy (GTDB): domain Bacteria; phylum Bacillota; class Clostridia; order Lachnospirales; family Lachnospiraceae; genus Acetatifactor. The sequence continues at coordinate 287,299 of JAAUZU010000008.1, forward strand.
TCTATCTTGTCCAACATTTTTATGGTCGGTGGATAACCCGAAATTCTAATCATGCAGGCATTTCTTTTAACTGTATCCAAAAAGTCATCTGAAATAGTAGGGATTAAAATCCCGTTTGTTCCGACGGCTACTCTTGATTCCGGAAAAACCTCTCTGGAAATCTCAATCATTTTATCAAGGTCAGGATGCAGAAGTGCCTCACCACCCCATAAGTCCACACATTCAACATGTTCCGTTAATTCTCTCAATCGCCATGCATCTTTTGTGAATTGCTCAATAGAATACCTGTTTTCTACTTTGACTAAGGGTGAAAAATGCGAGCATAATGCGCAATTCAAATTACATTTATCTGTAATATCAAATTGTATATCGTTTATTCTTCCGTTCGAAGTCATAGGTGCAAAACATTCGATAATTCTTTCGGTTGCTTCTGCTTCTGCCAAGCAGAAAAAATCATACGGAACCTCAAAGCACAAATTTTTATACTTTTCAAGTCTGAGATTTTTTTCAAAGGCGGACACACTTTTCCGATCTGCATATAAAATTCCGGAAATTTCATCCTGTAATAACATTATTTGTGCTATGCCTAAGTCACTCAAAAACTTTTGTGCTGAACCTTTTATAAATTTTCCACGTAAGCTGCTATTTACTAATAAACGGTAAATATAATCGATATCCTCTTGCTTTTGCCCAATGACGTAAATTTCCCGTTTTTGGCTAAAATACTTTTTTGCCTGTTCAATAATATATTTCCTGCATTCGGTTTTTGTTCTCATGCTGTCTACTCCTTTATTTCAGCTTTTTTATCCTTAAACACATGACCATAAGCTATCCTAAGTAAGTTCGCCCATCATTCGCTTATAGTTATATATCGCATCTGCCAGATAAAAATCCTCTTCCGTATTGATATCACATGCCTCAATCTCTGTTATTGGCATTAAAAACGGATTATCACCTATTCTTCGTCCATGCTCTATTAAAGTTTTTCTATAAACATACAGACCGCAGCTTTCCTTATACAACTTATCCAAATCCTGTGTTCGCGGAATATTCTCCAACTCATAATTATAGGGCTTATTTTCTTTCCACAAAAACTCTTGTAGCGGTCTTACCGAAAAGGCAGAATCATATCCCTCACAATTCACCTTTCGAATTCCTTCTTCGATACTCTCTGCCCTTAAAAAAGGCGCTGTTGCATGTGTCAATACATAAGTATCGGCATCTATCAGTTGTGCAAAACTTTTTAGCACCTCATTAAATTTGGTATCAGGTAGGTCATAGTAGGGATCTCTTTGCAGGAACCTAATCCCATCAGGAATATAAGGCCTTATCATGTCACTACTGCAATACACATAGATTTCATCTACATTAGTCACTTTTTGTAAAGTTGTCAGAATATATGTAATTAGTGGTTTTCCGTTTGTAAATGGTTTGACATTTTTCATCGATAGACGTTCACTATTCAATTTAATCGGAACAAAGGCTACTGTTTTCATGCTATATTACCACCTCGCTTTTATGTCAAAACAACTCATTAACGCCTACAACCCGGTAAATGTGTTCGTGTTCTGCTATCTGTTTTTTAATCTGCTGTTCCAGATGCGGTATCGCAATAATGCACAAATCGGCGCGGGCAGCATACATAGCTTCGTGCCGTAATACCGGAATTCCTGCAATCTCGTCCTCCTGCAGGTAATTATCTATCAAGGCAACTGTTTGGCTGCGTATCTCAGGGATCTGCAACAAAACTTCTCTGGTAATGGCTCCTGCGCCATAGATGATTAAGTGTTGCCCCTGAATTTCCTTTTGCAGATCCTGATTGCCTCTGTCAATACGCTGCTTCATCCAATAAAGTTGTGTATATTGCTGACCTTGTATCGAATTGGCAATGGGAGTTTCCCCGTACAACATCAAGTAGGCTCTTTCAAACTCATGTAGATAGTCCGTCAGTTTTTCGTCACCCTTGTCCGCCAGATTGTTTAGCAGGATACGGAATGCCCGGGTGCGGTTTCCCGGCATATCGGACACTTCTTTGATATATTTCCGCCCAAGAGAAATATCCGCATACTGTTTCAGGCATGCAACAGCTTCTTGGGTATCGCCTTCATCGTCTGCCACAAATCCTCTGAAAAGGTAGAATGCGCCGATATCCTGTCGGGGAAAAGTCTTGATTTCCGCAGCATGTCCGGTGCGGTAGAGTGCATTCAGCAGGATGCCCGCATCGATATCATCCGCCAACAGCCGCGTACTGTTTTTTACAATACACAAATCCCGCAGAATTGCCGCGTTTCTTATTTTCTCAGTGACTTCCTTTTTAAATGCGTCATAGTTCGTCGGAAGATTTCGGATTTCATCGGCTAGAAATTGAATGTCAAGCTTGGATTTAACGTTGTAATCAATCAAAATCAGCATTCTCTGCAGAAAAAAATCTTCGCATCGTCTGCGAATCACTTGTTCCCAGCTTCCCGTTTCCTGAGCAGTAATATCTGTCTTGAAATTTGCATAGGAAGTATCTGTTTCCTTCGGAAATCTCCCCTTTTGGTAAAACTCCTGAAAGAGGTATTCCGTGGTTTCACAAATTTTTTCAGCAGTATTTTCCTGTTCCGCCAGCAGATATTGTTTATACTGTTGTGAACATTTGATTCCGTCCGGCAGAAAGGCTTTAACATCCTGATAAGGAATTACCGCGCCCGATGGCAGAATTTCTTCCCGAATCGTATTGATGACTTTCCATCTTAAATCATAAACATCCTCATTGGGCAGCCCATCCAGAACGATTAATCCCTTGTCCGCAGCATATGCCCCCACAAATGCGGTAGTATGCATGCAGATCACCGTGTGACACAAATCAATGAGTTCCTTTAAGTCCCTGTGTTCCTGCAACAGAATCAGATTGGAGGGCAGTTCGTCCTCTGCTTCCCTTCTGATGATTTCATACAAATGCAACGTATTTTGATGTGTGATTACTGTATCCCCGGGCAGAAATCTGGGCTTAATCCACAGTTCATAGTCAGGGCAGGCGTTTGCAATTTCAATCAGGGTTCTTGCCAGTTCCCTTTTTCCCTGTTCGCCAAACGGGTAGTGACCGCTGTCGATAAAAAGAAGCATGTTTTTTTCCGAAACGTCTGCCGTCACGCTGTCGTATTTGGGTTCTCCGATTTCTATATAGGAATACTGTAAATACCTGTCGTATTCGGAGGTTACGGTAGCAATGGACGGAACAAAGCAAAAATCGCCACCCCATGAGATCTGGCGGTTGATCAGATAATTGTGGGTGAAAATAGGTTTCTCTGTAAACAATATATTTTTTTTGAACAGAAAGGCTGCTGCCACCGTTGAAGCAAAAATAAAATCACAAGCAGCAATAACCCTGTCGTCCAACTCATCATAGGGAGCGATTGCAATGCTTTTATCGAACCAGCGCAATACATTTTTTTCGTAATACGGGGCGTATATGGTGACTTCGTGCCTTCTTTCCGTATATGCCTTTGCGATTCTTGCCAGAGACTGGTTGGCAGCATCTTTTTCCGTAATCATCAATATCTTCATGACTCATCCTCAAAAAAATGAAATATCTTTACCATTCCGTCTGCCAGTTCTGTGATTTGCGAAATAAGCTGCCGGCAAATCAAAGAATGCATAACAGAACAAACGCATACAGCTTCTTTCAGCGAAGCATCCGGTCTGACGACAGGAATCCCGCCGATAAAGGAACCCCAGATATCAGCGTTGTTGTCAACAATCTTTTCAATACGATCAAGAATCCCCAGCACAGCAGCGGCCTGCAACGTCCTTCTTCCGCCGTCGCCGGCGCCAATCAGCACAATGGCTGCGTCCTTGGCAAAAACAAGTGCCTGCTCTAATACAAGCATATGGGCATACCCGAAATACATCAGGGACGGCGCTGTTTTTCTGATATAAAAAGCAGGGTCTGCAAGGACGTTCATTCCGGAATTCCACAATACTTCCGGTGTGTGAAAACGGGAATAGTAATAGGTCTCGCCTTCCCGCTTTCTCTTTTCCAATGCCTCGGGTCTTATCACCGGCGTCATGGTGTTTGCCCCGAAATTCTGGTCATACTTCATGACCTGAAATAATTCTGCCTCCCGAAAAAGCGGCATGGTGAGCAGGCGCTCGACAGGCCGGGCAAGCTTCATCGGAGGTATCCTCTTTAAATAGGATTTCGTGGGCACCAGATCATAATAAATCTGCTGAAAAGAGAGGATTCCTTCCTGCAATTCTTTGGCACCGGCAATTTGCTCGTGGGGATAGGGAATTTCCTGCGTTACCGGTATGGCGAATTCCCCCTCCATGCGGTAACCGACCGTCGTTCCCATGGTTGACAGTAAAAATAATTCCATCAGCCGCGGAAAATATGTTTTCCCATATTTTTCTTCTGCGCCGTATCTTCCGATATAGGAATTCACATTCCATACAAATTCGTCTTCCGTGAAGTCCGAGCGGTAAAAAAACAACAGATGCTTCAGACGGCAATCCATCCCGTGGTGCGAAAAAAAGCGGTCCAGCATTCTCTGCATACTGCCGCGCCATCCTAAGTCCAAAGTAATGGCATTCCCATACATTTCCATCTGTTCTAAATATTTTTGGAGGCTTTGAGAGTGGATTTTGTTTCTTGTACGAATTTCCTGCAAAATCGATTCCTCTGACAAAAATGCCAGAAGATCTTCGTAAACCGATTTTTCTCTGCCGGCTATGTTCTTCATAGAGATTGTGCTCATATCAAAATAGGGCAGGTACTCTGTGCACAAATCCGAAACCATCAGAATATCCAGCACATTTCGCACTGACATGTTATGGGTACTCATCAGATATTCAATATCTTTGACGGACGCTTTTTCCAAAGTGGAGCGGAGCAGCGCGATTCTTGACACATACAAAGGCTTTATTGAAAATGCTGTCTTTCTGTGGCCGGCTGCCTGTTGTAAGAGTCTGGAAAGGAACTCGCCTTCCCGCATAAAAGGGCGTATTATCTGTATTTCTTCTTTTTCCGCCACGTCCAAAACCCATTCCGCAGCATACGTAAATAACGGGCCTAACACCATGGCGCCGATTTCATACCATAAGCCTGCATTCTCCGGTCTGTTCCCGGCTGCAAGAAGCCGCATGCTTAAAAGCTCGCCGATGGGATTTCCGAATATTTCTTCTTCATAGTATAGAAACGGATGCCTGAAATACGCATCGCTTTGCAGCATATAGGGAAGCGTATGAATCCCCAGTTTTTCGGGAATCCCGATGTCGCTGTAAAAATTGTCTCCCACATGAAGCAGTTCTTCCGGCAGAATCCCTCTTTCACGGAGGACAGTCTCGTAGAGACCTTTTCTCCTCTTTGAGGTATGGTGCTCACAGGACACATAGATTGCATCGACGCATCCATCGTCGAAGCCGTTCTCCCGAAGCAGCATTCGGATTGTTTCAGATGGCAGATACATATCGGAAATCAAAAGTATGCTCATTCCGGAATCATGCAAGGATTTTATGGCGGTACATATTTCCGGATTTAAAAAGATGCTTTCCTTTTCACAGAATATCTCCCATGCCATCAGTTCATCCCGATTGCCATATATAGCGGGAAGCTTGCAGTAAATATCGTTGAGTGTCACTTCGCCGTTTTTGCATGGCTCGTTTGCCTTTCTGGCAAACCTCTCGGCACGTATCCTTGCACTTTTCCAGATTTCCGCATCCATGCCGTCAGGGAACAGTTCTGGTTTCCACTGATACATTCTGGCAAAAACATCCTGCGGTTTATTGACAGTACGAAAAATAACAGTATCAAAAATATCAAAGCTTACAGCTTTTATTTCATGTGTTCTGATTGTCTCTTCCAGTTTTTGACTTATTTTTTTCACCGTATTCCCTCTACATAACGCAACAAAGTAACACGTCTCTTAATTTATTGTGTCATAAATCTATATACCTTGCTTCCGACAGAGATTTTTCTGCAGTCTGCAGCCTTATTTTCATTCTCACATGTCGGCAGGTTATCCAGCATATATCCGAGAGATTCCATTGCGTTCTCATTAATACAACAGCCGCCAAGAGCACGCCTTACAAAGTCCTTTTGGTGAATTTCTTCCCAAAAAGCGCGATCTGCCTTTGACGAAAACAATTTTATTTCACGTTTTGTTCCATTTGCAAAATCATATTCCATAAGCCGCCTGCCGTTACCGGCGGCAGAATAGATTTTTTGGTTGTAACAAAAGCTCGAGAAAAAAGAATTATCGGAACCTTTAGAGCCCTTTTCCCTGTCCAGAAGTTCTTCCCGCAGTATCTGCCCGGTCGTAGTGTCAATTTTAAACCCTTTGTTTTTTCCGAATGGGAACAAATAGATGAAAGCGTTCTGAATCTGCATGGGATAAAATTCCGCTACTTCTGTTCCCTGAATCGGTAAAGAAAAAACCTTTGTTGCATCTGCCAAAAGATTTATATCTCTCTTTGATACAGTGCCGTCTCCTGATAGAAGGTACAAGAAATTTCCCTCACGGCATATACCGCAAAATTTGCACGGGTGTCCTGTGGCAGATGTATGTATAATATGTGTACGCTGTGAAAGACTATCAAAGACAACAATTGCATCTGCGCACACACAAGGAAGTATCAGTCTGCCTTCCACTACTTCAAATGTCTCAAAGTAGTTCCAACTGCTTGCCCGGTTTCTTTCGATTTCATCGACCCAATCGTCGAAACAGGAAAAAGCGCCGGTCAGGGTGTCATAACACAGGATACCCGGATATTTGTTGGGCAGAAAATATACCTTATCACCAATGGCAGTAATATTACAAAATTTTCCGCCTTGCCGTTTCTGCCGAATAGTTTTGCCCTCTAACGAAGTCGGAATCTGTATTTTTTGGAAAGTATTGTATTTTAAGTCATATACCGCTATTTCAGCGGCTCGTTGTGGAGAAAAAAACAATTTTTCATTACACATGACTACGGACGAATACAGATTTATTTGCGTAAAGGCTTCATTGGGAAATATGCCTGCCAGCTCAACGTGTCCATTTTCCTTGCATATTTTGAACAGGGCATTATAAAAGTATTCGGGAAACCATAAATTTTGCCCATCATCACATATTCTTGAGAAAATCAGAGGCTCGTTCAGCATTTGAAAATCTCCCTTCCCTGTTTCCTATATATCCAATTATTGATTAGATATTGAATCCACAGTGCAATTGGCAAAACACTTTCGCAGATTATCTTAATCTCTGAAAGGGTCTGCAAGTCAGATATTTTAAAATAACCGCTATTTTTATCGCGTGTATTTGCTCGTTCTACTTAAATTATTATACTTTCAACAGTTCTATTTGTCAATTGAATGGCAAAGGCAGAATTTGTAAGTACATTTACAAAAAACTTCAAATAAATTATCGGCAAATTCCCCCCATTACAAAAGAGAAATTCTCATTAGGGGTCAAAAAAATGGTCAGGAGGAAAAAAGAATGCCCAGACGAGGAGAAAACATCAGAAAAAGAAAGGACGGTCGCTGGGAAGGCAGATACTCTGTAGTAGAACCGCTATCCGGCAGGCATATCACCCGTTCCGTGTATGCAAGAACTTATGGGGATGTAAAGGATAAACTGGCAGAGGCGAAACGCACTGCCCTAAATCCCCCAAAAGAAAAGGTAACAGAAGTTTATTTTGGTACAATTGCCAAAGAATGGCTTGCCACCGTTCATATCGAAAAAAAGCACGCAACCTATATAAAATACCGCACCGTCTATGAAAAACATATCCTGAAAAAACTGGAAGGTGTTTTGGCTTCGGAGCTAAACAGTGCAATTATGGAAGATATATTTCAGGTTGGAGAACAGGAATCACTGTCTTCCAGTCTGCAAAAAAGCATTTCCTGCGTACTGAATCAGATTTTTGCTTATGCAGCTTCGCACTATTGCATTAAGCTGCAGAAATATTCCCGCCCCAGGCGCAGAACAGCAGCAAAACCTGTTGAAATCCTAAATCAGACGGAACAGACAAAGCTGCTAAAGCATTTGTACGATGGAATGGATATTCATAAGCTTGGTATCATCATCTGTATTTCTACCGGACTGCGTCTGGGAGAAATCTGTTCCCTAAAATGGAAGGATATTGATTTCGAAGAAAAAATACTGTATGTGAACACAACTGTGCAAAGAATAGCCGTTGAAAATTCCGAGACAAAAACCATTCTTTTAGAAGGAACGCCGAAAAGTATTTTTTCTAAACGGGAAATACCACTGTCAGATGAGCTGGTAAGTCTTCTGGCTTCTTATCATTGTGCAACGGGAGAATACGTTGTCGGAAGGAAAAAACCTATGGAACCCAGAACATACCAGAACAAATTTCAAAAATATCTTCGCGTTGCGGAAGTGAAAAAGAAAAACTTTCATGCGCTCAGGCATACCTTTGCCACAAACTGCATTAACAGCGGCGTGGATGCCAAAAGCCTCAGTGAAATTCTAGGGCATTCCGACGTCAAAATCACACTGAACCGTTATGTGCATCCTACTATTGAAACGAAACGTCAGTATATGAATTCTTTGTGCTCCATTTATGGTCAATTTGTGGGTCAATAACAGATGGCAAATAAGGCATTTCCTTAGGTTTGCAACTTTTTTGTTAGATTAAGATAATCTGCGAAGCTCTTAAAACAAGGATATTAGACAATGGAAGAAAAATATGATTTGAATTTCATGGATGCATATCTGGATAAAGAATATATATATGCCGTAAGCCGCGAATCCAATATTTTCTTTAGGGCGAAGCGAGACAATGGTTATAGTGTGGAAATACTGGGCGTTATAAATGGGTTCCGAAATATATATACAGGAAAAATATATGCAGTGCAATATTATCAGAACTCTTTATATATGTTTGCGGATAGTACGTATGAGGTTGCAAGATATGATTTTGAGTCCCGGAAAATTTCTTATTATTGTCCGGCTGAGCAGGAGGAAGGCTTTGATATAGTGCGTGGAAGCTGCCGAATCGGAAATGAGGTTTGGATTTTACGGGATTCTTTTGTCGGAAAACTTTGTGTCTTTTCATTGGAAGATTGCAGTTACCGATTCTTTGATTTGGATATTTCGATTTTGATAAACAGCATACGACAGAAGAACGTAAAACGTGTATCAAAAGAAAATGTATGTCCGGTCGGGAATAAAGTGTGGCGCTGTATTCCGGGAACAAATTTTTTATGCGCCATCGATGTAACCACAAAACGGGTGGAGCTTCATAAAGTCGAATCGGATATAGAGATTTTTACAATCAGTCATGATGCGCAAGGGTTTTATTTAATCTCCATCTTTGGAGACTATGTCATACAATGGGACGAGAATAGGGGAGTAATAGACAAAAAGGTCATAAATGGTGGGGAAAAAACGTTTAAGGCGTTTCGGGATATCTTACATGTGAATGGAGGTTATATATTGCTGCCCAACACCTCTGAGCATATTAAATTTTTGTCAGAGGCGAAAGGAATGATAGAAGAATGTGAGTTACCCTCTCAGTTTCACCGGATTGGAAGTGCGAAAGGATTGTTTTTTCATTACCTTCTGGAAAATGATAAACTGCTGTTGTTTCCTTTTGGCGGGAACGGTTTGATTGAAATGGATACCAATACATTGCAATCGAAGTATCATCCTATCCGTATTTTGAAAGAAGAATGTATAAAAGTTCTGTTGGCTGAAAATAAGGCAGTGACAGAAAGTGAAATGGCTTCTCTTGACAGCTATATCAGTTTACTCGGCAGCGATTACTGTATGAGAAAAAAGGAATACAGTCCTGATGGAGCAATAGGCAGACGGATTATGAAAACAATAGAAGGAAGCGTATGAGAGACAAAGAAATACTTGTTACCCGTTCCTCAATGCCGCCATACGAGGAATATATAGAGGCAATCCGGCCGCTTTGGGATAGTCATTGGATTACCAATATGGGGAGATATCACAAAGAACTGGAAAAAGAGCTGAAAGAATATCTCAAGGTGCCGGAAGTATCATTGATGGTAAATGGGCATATGGCGTTGGAATTAACGATTCAGGCTATGGGGTTTCCGGCTGGGAGCGAAGTGATTACAACGCCTTTTACCTTTATTTCTACAACACATGCAATTGTCAGAAACGGGCTGGAACCTGTTTTTTGCGATATAAAGGAGTCAGATGGAACCATTGATGAAGAAAAAATAGAAGCATTGATTACCGAAAAGACAGTTGCCGTTGTACCGGTTCATGTTTATGGGAATATCTGCAATGTAGAAGCCATACAGAGGATAGCAGATAAGTACAATTTAAAAGTGATTTACGATGCAGCGCATGCTTTTGGTGAAACGTATAAGGGGGCAGGTGTGTCAAATTTTGGCGATGCGTCTGTATTTAGCTTTCATGCCACGAAGGTTTTTAACACGATTGAAGGAGGGGCAGTCACTTTTCAGAACCATGTGTTATATGAAAAGTTATTTGATTTAAAGAATTTCGGCATACGGGGCGAGGAACTGGCTTGCGAAGTGGGCGCAAATGCCAAGATGAACGAGTTTGCGGCAATTATGGGTTTATGCAATTTAAAGTATATCGGAGAAGAGATTGAGAAGCGCAGACGGCGGACAGAATACTATAGGGAACTTTTGGCTGATGTATCCGGCGTAAAATTGTTTCAGCCGGATGAAGATATCGAATATAACGCCGCCTATTTGCCAATCATGATAGATTCGGGAGACTTCGGCTGTACAAGAGACGAGCTGTTTGCCTATTTAAGGGAAAACAAAATCAAGGCGCGAAAATATTTTTATCCCCTTATTTCAAATCAGGTTTGCTATAGAAAAAATGGCAAAGGCAGAGCAGCGGCTTTAGAGACAGCAGAGAAAATGTCCGAGCGTATTTTGACATTGCCGCTGTACGCAGATTTAGATTTTGACATTATGGATGAGATTGTGGATTTAATCAAACAGAAAAGAAAGTAGGAGCGGAAAATGGCACTAGGTGCAATGCAGCCGTATTTATTTCCCTATTTGGGATATTTTCAGTTGATGGATTGTGTGGAGACATATGTATTTTGCGGAAATCTTCAATACATAAAACGGGGATGGGTCAATCGGAACCGAATTTTTACAAATATGAGGGAGAGTGAAACGTATAGCTTTTCTTTTTCTGTTGTAAAAGACGATTATACAAAAAATATCAATCAAAGATATTACGGTAATTTAAAAGAAGACGGTGACAAACTGAAGCGTATTCTGTTCCAAGTTTATAAGAAAGCAGTGAATTTTGAAGAGACCTATGGGCTTGTAGAAGATATCTTATCTTTTCAAAATGATAATGTTGCCTATTTTAATATGAATGCCAATTATCAGATTGCAAAATATTTGGGCATTCAAACGAAGATAACTTGTGCGGATATGATAGAGGATCCTGTTTTTCAGGAGAATTTTCAACAGTTGGACTATGAAGGCAGAGTCATTTATATCTGTAACTATTTTAAGGAAAAGACTTATGTCAATGCAATCAATGGGATGTCGTTATATCACAGAGATTATTTTGCGGCGGAAGGTATCGATTTGAAATTTATCAAAATGGATGAAATTGTGTATCCTCAGCTTTCAAAGCAATTTGTTTCCCACTTATCCATTTTGGATGTGCTCATGCACAATAATGTGCAGGATGCGCAAAGCTTATTGCGGAGATATCAATTAGTGTGAGAAAAGGAGAACGCCATGGTCAGTTTGTTTTCGCCTGTGTTTTATGTGGATGAATGTCTGGAAAATATAAGGGAATGTCTGGAAAAGGGATGGGCAGGACCGGGGGTAAAAACAGCCGAATTTGAAAAGGAATGGGGAAAATATACAGGATATGAAAACGCGGTCTTTCTGAACAGTGCAACGGCCGGATTGGAATTGACCTTTAAAAGTATGAAAGAGTTATATAGGTGGCGGGATGGGGACGAGATTATCACGACTCCCATCACCTTTATCTCAACGAATCATACGATAATGGATGCCGGGCTGAAACCGGTTTTTGCGGATGTAAACGACACGCTCTGTCTGGACCCACAGTCCGTGCGGGACAGAATCACCACCAGAACAAGAGCGGTTGCATTTGTCGGAATAGGGGGAAATACCGGAGATATCAAAGAAATCGCCCAAATCTGCAGGGAGCATGATTTGAAATTGGTCTTAGACGCGGCGCATATGTCCGGCACAAGGATAAAAGATACCGGGCTGGAAGATATTGTCGATGTTTCCATCTATTCGTTCCAATCGACGAAAGTACTGCTGACGGCGGATGCGGGAATGGTATGCTGCCATGACGGGGGAATCGCAAAAAAGGTCCGGACAAAAGCATGGGTCGGCATGGATAAAACGCGTACCCCATGGTCCGATGAAAATACGCAGAGATGGTACTTTGATATCGTTGATTTCGGGGGGAGTTATTTTGGAAATGATATCATGGCGGCGATTGCGTTGGCGCAGTACAGGCATTTGGATTCCGATATAGAGCGGCGGCATAAGATTGCAGACAGATACAGGGAAAAGCTGGCCGGGTGCGATAAGCTGGAGTTTATCAGAGTTCCCGAAGACTGCTATTCTGCACAGTGGCTGTTTCAGATTGTCGTTCCTAAGCGCGATGAGCTGATGGCATTTCTGGAATCGAAAGAGATTTTTGCCGGACTGCACTATTTGGATAATACACAGTTCAGGCATTATCGTTATGCAAAAGGGACCTGCCCGAATGCGGATTACTATAGCAGGCATATTCTGTCTTTGCCATTTCACCTGAGATTGACGGAAGAAGATATAGACTGGGTTGCTGAGAGCATCATTGAATTTTTGGAGGGTTGTGCAAGTGACAAGGCATGAGGAAAAGGTTAGACAATTAAAGGAGAGAATGCTGGAGGTCGCCTATAAAAATCAGAGGGGCTTTTTGGCGAGTTCCTTTTCCATACTTGATATTCTGGTCGTATTGTATTACGAAGTAATGCAGGCTGACGGCCATGGCACCTGTGTGGATGAGTTTGTCCTAAGCAAAGGACATGCCGCGCTGGCATTGTACGCAATATTGGAGGATAAGCATGTTCTGAAAAACGGCGAACTGGAACACTGGGGGAAATATCAGTCGCAGTTATGTTTGATGGCGGAAAGGAAACTGCCGGGCGTTTTGTTTTCAACGGGTTCGCTGGGACACGGATTGCCGGAGGCGGTGGGACTGGCTTATGCGAAGAAGCTCCGGAAAGAAGACGGCAGGGTGTTTGTGCTGGTGGGCGACGGTGAGTTGGACGAGGGGACGAATTGGGAAGCAATTCTGGCGGCGTCCAGAATGAAGCTGGACAATCTGGTATGTATCGTTGACAACAATAAAAGTGCTGCTTCCGCACTGGTAGAGAAGCCTGAGGAGGCGCAAAGATTTGAACGGTTCGGACTCCTGACAGAGTGTGTGAATGGGCATGATGAACATGCACTGAGAAAGGCACTTCAGAAAAAAGCTGACAGGGTGATGCTGGTCATCGCGGATACGATAAAGGGAAATGGCTGCGCTGCAATGGAAGCCAATCCGGCGCTATGGCATTCCAAGGCTCCCAATGAGCAGGAGTATATTTCTATGCTGGAGGAGGTTCGAAGATGATTCAGAGCTTTGCAGAGGAAATGAAAGCGATTTTAAAAGAGGACGAAAACAGCATCCTGATACTAATGGGGATTGGGCGGTACATATTCAGGGAAAGCAAAGAGGATAGTCCCCAGAGAGTGATGGATATCGGAATTATGGAACCTGCCGCAATGGGGATTGCAGCGGGAATGGCGGCGAAAGGGCTTATTCCTTTCCTATATACATGGGCGCCGTTTTTGGTTGAACGGGCATATGAACAGCTAAAGCTCGATTTCGGCTGCCAGAATTTAGGCGGTAATTTTATCGGGGCAGGCGCTTCCTATGATTTGGCTGCGTTCGGAGATTCCCACTACTGTCCTTCGGATGTGCCGATTCTAAAGCAAATCAGAAATATGCAGATTGTAGTTCCGGGAACCGCCGATGAATTTGCAGCGCTGTTCAGGGCTGCATATAACAATGGCTGTCCGACCTATTATAGATTATCAGACAGAGTGAATGATAAAAGCAATGCAGTAGAATTCGGAAAGGCTGCTGTGCTCAGGAAAGGCGCGCGCGCAACCGTTATCGTTGCCGGTCCGATGTTACATGATATCTTGCCGATTGCAGAAGATTATGATGTTACGGTTTTGTATTATACAACAATTGCGCCGTTCGACAGAGAGGCATTGCGAGAGAATATAGCGGGAAACCGGGTTATGATAGTGGAACCCTATAATAAAGGAGTCATTTTGGAAGAGGTGGTCGAAGCACTGCCGGGGTATTCTTTAAAAATAGAAACAATTGGATTTGAAACAAATAGTGTTTGTAATCTGGGTGAATATTCTGAAAATATATCGGACTGGGGATTTGATAAAGATACGGTTAAGTTGAAATTAGAGAGGCTGTTAGAAGAATAGGAGTATCGTTTATGGTAGAAGATTTAAGCCTTATAAAGGACTATTCCATTTTGGAAAAAAGAAAAAATATCATTTGCGGTTCTAAGGACTATGTCAGAAAAGCGGGCAAATTATTAGTCAGAGCGCATATCGCAATAGAAAAAATATATTGTGATGATGAAATAACTGACGATGAATTGCAGAATATCGAAAAAACGGCATTTTCTGATATTTTTGTTCTGGATTCCATAGAGAAATATAATGTGATTTATGCAGAGAAGAATCAAGAACAAATGGAACAAGGTATCAATCAGTTAGACCAAAACAAAAAAGGACATATTTATACCTACTGCGGCTTATATATTACGTTGTCAATTCATGCGGATAAAAACGTGCATATTCTGGAAGAAATGACATGCATGAATGATATGAATATGGCAATGGGGACGTATGATTTGGCAGCAAGGTGGATGAGAAGTCTTCGCTGGGTGGAAGAGTCAGGGATTCCTTTAATCTTATATGCAATGCCTAAGACCGGTACACAGGCTATGAAAGCGACATTGAACCAATATGGTTATGAACATACCTATGTCCATTTTTTAAATATAAACACGCCGCTGGATAAACAGTTTTATCACTATTATGGTGAAAAAATACCTTGTCTGGCCGAGCTTTTGCATGATTCGGAATATGTAAAGAAATATCACTTAAACGTGTTAAAAGAGAAAAAAATCAAAATTATTACCAGTGTCCGGGAGCCGATTGCCAGAAACTATTCCATGATATTCCAGGCAATAAAAAATTGGGGGCCTTATCCGCTGGTGCGGAAATCCAATGGTAATTTTGCACAAGGTGTAATTGATTATCTGGAGTATTGCAGTTCTTCTACATGGGATTGGTTTGAGGATGAAATAAAAGAGGTATTTGGTATTGATATCTTCCGGTATCCGTTTGACAAGGAAAACGGATACTGCATCATAAAAACGGATAAGGTAGAGATTTTTCTGTACAGACTGGAAAGCAGCAGGAAGTTAGGCAAAGCGCTGGGAGAATTTCTGGGAGCGGAGAAGAGCATCGATATGCTTACTTTCCATGAGGCAAGCAAGGAAGAATACCGGTTTGTTTATGCGCAGTTAAAAAATGAAATTCAGATTCCGGATGCTGTGATATCGCAATACTATGACAATGATAAAATGAGGCATTTTTACACGGAAGAAGAAATTACAGACTTGAAAAATAAGTGGAAAAGATAGGAGACGTTGGCTGCATGTTAAAGATAAAAGATCTGGATTTGCTGAAGAATCTGGACATCCTGTTCGAGAATGAGATTATCCTGTATGGCGCGGGAGGTTATGGCAGAAAGGCTTGTCAATTATTGAAGCGGATAAAAGCGCCGATAGCAGGATTTTGTGACAGCAATGTGACGAAGTGGGGAGAAGTGATAGAAGACTACAGGGTGCTGTCTCTTTATGAAATGCTGGATATGGTAAAGGAGAAAGCGCATATCATCATCGTGATTGCGATGGCGAATCCCAACGATGTGGAACAGGTGCTTGGGGTGTTGGAGAAAAATGGGGTAACAGGAATTGACTGCTATACCTATTTTGCATTAAAGCACACGGTGGAGCTGCATATTGACGATGACAGGATAGAGGAAGAGTTCCGCAGAGAGGAGAAACGAAAGAAGGAAATCTATTGCGAATTGTACGCAATATATCATAGGGATACGTTTTCTTTGGCTGTGCTTTGGAATATCGAGCAAAAAAGAAATGAGATTTTGATTCTGCAGTCGGGAAAAGTGGGCTCATCTTCCGTGCGCAACAGTCTGAAAAAGGCACAGGTTCCCTGTTTTCATGTGCATACGCTGAGCGGACAATGGGGAGCGAAGAAGTTTGACAAGACAAAAAACTTTCTGCCCTTACCCAAAACGGAGAAAATCCGAATGATATCACTGGTCAGGGACCCCATTGCCAGAGGACTTGCCGTATATTTTCAATCTTTTCATGAATATATCATGAGAACATATGCGGATTCTTTTGAGCCTGACAGTTGTAAAGGTGCTGTTTCGATTTTGCGGGGTGAGACTGAAAACGGAACTTACGGCGCTATGTTTGAATGGTTCAATCTTGAGATCAGAGATGTTTTTGGAGTAGACGTGTATCAACATGATTTTGACAGAGAAAAGGGTTATCAGATTATCAGGCAGGACAATGTGGAGCTTCTTTTGATTAAACTGGAGAAACTAAATGACTGCGAGGACGTAATAGGACAGTTTGCAGGCGCTGAAAATTTTAAATTAATAAGAACAAATGACGCCAATGATAAATTGTACCGGTTTGCCTATGAAGACTTAAAAAGGACAATCGAGATTCCGCAGGATATTCTGGATTTTTATTACAAAGACAATCCGGCTATGGATCATTTTTACACTGCGCAGGAGAAAGAGCGGTTTTATCAGAAGTGGAAAAAATGAGGATGAGAGGTGTCTCGGCAAAGGAGGGCATGAAAAATCATGAAGCTGTGTAAGAGAATTTTAAATGTTGTGCAAGTGATAAATTATAAAGGCGATGTAAGGCTTTGCTGCTGGATCAGGGACAATGTGATAGGTTCTTTATCAAATCAGAGCATGGAAGAGGTCTTTCACAGTGCACATGCAAACGAACTGCGGGAGATGCTTGGCCGCTCGGATTATTCCCTGTGTAATATAGATGCCTGTCCGTATCTGGCAATGAATGACATGGAAAATAATCTGATTGAGATAGACGAGATACCGCAATATCCGCAGGAGCTCTACCTTGCTTTTGAAAACGGATGTAACTATCGCTGTACGAGTTGTAACATACATAAAATCATGTCGTGCATCAAGAAAGAGGAGATAGAACAGGGCTGCGACAGGGTTGAGGAGCAACTGAGGGAAATATTGCCCCATGTGAAAACAATCGGGGCAAATGGCCTGGGCGAGCTCTTTGTGAGCAAACGTATTTTAAGGCTTTTGTCAGAGTGGAAGCCGATTGCGCCGGCTGAAGAAATATCCGTAAGGTTGGAAACGAACGGTTCTTTGTTTGATGAGGCGCACTGGAAACAGATTGAAAATCTGGGACAGTACGACTTATCGGTTGGCATTACAATTATGAGTTTTGAGGAAACAGCCTACCAATATTTGTCAGGGACAAAGCTCCCGATCTCACAGATTGAGAACAATCTGCGTTTTGTAAAAAGTCTGCGGGAAAAGGGGATTATCAATCATTTGGAGCTTGCTACGGTTGTGCAGGAAAGAAATTTCAGAATGCTGCCGGAATTTGCGAGAAGATGTATAGAAGAGTTCGGCGCAGACTCTGTCCGCCTCCGTCCGTATGAGCCGTGGGGCAACAAAGAGCCGGAAATTGAATGGTTTGCGGATATCAGAAACTCACAGCACCCTTACCATGAGGAGTACAGGGCGGTGATGCGTCATCCGATTTTTTCGCACCCGAAGGTGCAGGAGTGGAGTGGAGGACGGGATACCGTCAACGCAAAAGGATTTCCCTACAGGCTGTCCCATCTGGTAGAGCGGATTTTGACAGAGCTGACACTAGACATAGATTGTGTAGTAGAAAAGCTCAAGGCGGGCACGACAGAAGGAAATGAACTGGTTATTTATGGTTTTGGAAGTGTCGGCAAGGTTTTGATGAAGCTGCTTTCTGAGAGAGGGATAAAGGCAGCATACATATTGGATAAAAATAAGCCGTGCAATCCGTATAGCGATGTGAAGGTATACTCTCTGAAAGAAAGTGAAGATTTAAATAAGGAAGTGGATATCCTGATTACACCTCTCCAAAATACCGAGGCGATCAGGCAGCAGTTAAAGGCGGCAGGATACAGCGGGAAAATACTGTCTGTGACGGATCTGCTCGATAATGAGAGTTTATTGGAAGAATACCATCAGACTATGGGGCAGTAATGACAAAGAGGGAAGACAATGAAAGAGGTTTTGGTATCTGTCTGGTGCCTCACCTATAATCAGGAGAGATATATCAGAGAGGCTTTGGACAGTTTTCTGGCACAGGAGACAAACTTTGACTATGAGATAGTCGTACACGATGACGCATCTGCCGACAGGACGCCGGAGATTCTAAAGGAATATGAGGAGAAATATCCGGATGTGGTACATGGAATTTATCAGGCGGAGAATCAAACTGTTAAGAATGGTGCGGACAGATCATGGGTATGGCGCCTGCAGGCTGCACATTGCAGAGGAAAGTACATTGCCTTTTGCGAGGGAGACGATTACTGGCTGGACGCGCATAAGCTGCAGATGCAGGTAAATTATATGGAAAACAATCCGGAATGTGTGCTTACGGTTCATGACGCAGTCAAGGTAAACGTGGAAAAAGGAGAAGCAAAAGCCATGCATCCTTATGCGGATGACTGTGATATCTCCGCAGATGAAATCATAATGCAGTATCATGGGATTCTGCCTACGGCGTCCATGGTTTTCCGGAAAAGTGCATTGAATGAGGACTTCTATCAATATTTTTTAGGGGCGGGACTGGGTGATTATCCGCTCCAGCTCTTTATGGTATCGCATGGGAAAGTGCATTATTTCAGCAGAATTATGTCCGCGTATCGCTACATGCATGCGGATTCCTGGAGTAAGCGGGTCATTGCCGACAGTAAGCGGTTTGTTGTCCATACGCTGCAGATGATTTGGCTTTTAAAGACGTTTGATGGGTATACAGGGGGAAAATACGGGGACAGCACAGCCAAGAGGATTAAAAGGTTTGAAACATCGATTTTTCCACTATACTGCAAGTATGCATCTTTGGAATTTTTTGAAAAGGCATGTGAACAATATGATATAGAAACGAATCGTCGGTATCATGACGAATTTGAGAGGGAGAAAGAATTGTTCACGCAGATTTTTGCAGTAAAAGCAGATGATTTGCTGGGAGATATTCGTCGGTTGTGCCAAGAATACCGGCATATTTATATTATGGGGGCAGGAGCGTTTGGCGCTGCAATTGCAGAACAAATGAAGTACAGCGGTATTGATTTTGAGGGATTTGTCATTTCGGGCAATGTGGAAGAAGGAAAAACCTACATGGAAAAGCCTGTGTGGGGATTGAAAGATATTCCGCATGCTCTTGACGAGGTAGGAATTGTAGTAGGAATTAATCTGGAAAAGTGGCCGGATGCAATTGAGAGTTTAAAAGCGGCAGGTATAAAAAATTATCTGGTTTCGGCAATGCTGAAAGGTTTTATGGAAATAGAATCCGGTTGCTAGAGACCTGATTCGGCGGAGGTTCTAAGAATGGAAAAGCAGGAAGCGTGTTCTCATTTGGATGCACTGGAAGCAGAAGCAATCTATATTATACGGGAGGTGGCGGCAGAATGTGAAAAGCCGGTGATGCTGTATTCTATCGGAAAGGACAGTTCCGTTATGCTGCATTTGGCGATGAAGGCATTCTACCCGGAGAAGCCCCCATTTCCCTTTCTGCATATTGATACCACATGGAAATTTAAAGAAATGATTGCCTTTCGTGACCATATTGCAGAGGAAAAAGGGATTGAGATGCTGGTCTATACCAACGAAGAAGGGGTAAAGCAGGGGATTAATCCCTTTGACCATGGTTCTTCGTATACGGATATCATGAAGACTCAGGCGCTCAAGCAGGCGCTTTCCCACTATGGCTTTACGGCGGCTTTTGGCGGCGGGCGAAGGGATGAGGAAAAATCAAGGGCAAAGGAGCGGATTTTTTCGTTCCGCAGCAGCGAGCAGGCATGGGACCCGAAAAACCAGCGTCCTGAGATGTGGAGCCTGTATAATACGCAGATACATAAGGGGGAAAGCATGAGAGTGTTTCCGCTTTCCAACTGGACAGAGAAGGACATCTGGCAATATATCGAGAGGGAAAACATTGAAATCGTACCGCTATATTTTGCCAAGGAACGTCCGGTTGTGTATCGGGACGGCAACATCATTATGGTGGATGATGACAGGATGAGGCTGCTCCCGGGCGAAGAGATTATGCAAAAAAGCGTCCGCTTTCGGACATTGGGCTGCTATCCCCTGACAGGCGGCATTGAATCAACAGCATGTACTTTGAAAGACATTGTGGAAGAAACGTTGGGAGCAGTAACTTCCGAACGGACAAGCCGTGTGATAGACCATGAAGCGGCAGGGAGCATGGAGCGGCGTAAGAGAGAGGGGTACTTTTAGCATGAACGGGTTATTAAAATTTATCACCTGCGGCAGCGTGGATGACGGGAAGTCAACTCTGATTGGTCATATGTTATACGATGCGAAACTGTTGTTTGCAGATCAGGAAAGAGCTTTGGAATTGGACAGTAAGGTGGGAAGCAGGGAAGGAAAGATAGATTATTCCCTGCTTTTGGATGGACTGATGGCGGAGCGGGAACAGGGGATTACCATTGATGTTGCGTACCGGTATTTTACGACTGAGAAACGGAGCTTTATCGTTGCAGACACACCGGGACATGAGGAATATACCCGCAATATGGCGGTCGGCGCATCTTTTGCAGATTTGGCGGTCATTTTAGTGGATGTGACACAGGGCATTTTAGTACAGACCAGAAGGCATGCCAGAATCTGCAGGTTGATGGGAATCCGCTATTTTGTTTTTGCAGTGAATAAGATGGACCTGATACGCTACGAGCAGAAGGAATTTCGGAAAATAGAAAAAGAGATTAAGAAGCTGGCGGTAGATTTAGAGCTTGCCCATGTGTATGTGGTACCGGTTTCTGCAACAGAAGGTGATAATGTAACGTTGAAGCATTCCCATATGCCATGGTATACGGGAGAAACCTTGCTGCATTATCTGGAAACAGTGGATATAGATGAGGAAAAAGAGGAACTGGGATTTATCATGCCGGTGCAGCGGGTTTGCCGTCCGAATCATACGTTCCGGGGATTTCAGGGACAGGTTGAGTCGGGGGTGATACAGGAGGGCGACAGGCTCACGGTTTTACCCAGCAAAGAAAAAGCGGAAGTAGCCTCAATCTTAATTATGGATAAAAAAGCAGAACGGGCGGAAAAAGGCCAGGCTGTTACGATTTCCCTGAACAAAGAGATTGATGTTTCAAGAGGGTGTGTGCTGATAAAGGATGCGGAGCTTAAAGTCAGCACCATGTTTACCGCGACCATACTCTGGATGGATGACACAGAACTGATGCAGGGAAAAAATTTTCTGCTTAAAATCGGGACAAAGATGGTGCCTGCATCGGTAATGAAAATCAAATATCGGATTGACATTCATACGGGAGAGCAGATTGTGGCGTCGAAGCTGTACAAGAACGAGATTGCCGTTTGTGATATTGCGACGGCTTCGCCGGTTGTCTACGATACCTTTGCAAACCATAAAAGTATGGGCAGTTTTATTCTGATTGACAGAGTAAGTAATATGACATCTGCCTGCGGTGTGGTGGAGCATTCTTTAAGACGCTCGGAGAACATTGTGTGGCAGAAGCTTGATATCACCAGAGAAATGCGGGCAGGAAAGATGGGACAGAAGCCGGTGACGCTTTGGTTTACCGGTCTTTCCGGTTCGGGGAAATCTGCTTTGGCAAATGAGGTAGAGAAGCGTCTGAACATCAGCGGGAAATATACCATGCTTCTTGACGGTGATAATATCCGGATGGGACTGAATAAGAACCTGGGATTTGAGCCGGAAGACCGAATTGAAAACATAAGAAGAATTGCCGAGGTCGCAAAGTTGATGAATGATGCAGGATTGATTGTTCTTACGTCATTTATATCTCCGTTTAAAAGCGACAGGGAGAATGCGAGAAGTATTATAGGGGAAGAGAGTTTTATTGAGATTTATGTGAGCACCCCGCTGGAGGAATGTGAGAGGCGGGATGTAAAAGGACTGTATCGGAAAGCAAGAGAAGGAAAGATACCGAATTTTACAGGGATTTCCAGCCCTTATGAAGCGCCGGAGCATGCAGAGCTTGTGATTGATACCAGTAAGCAGTCTTTGGAGCAATCCGCGGAAATGATACTCAGGGTATTATTTGCGGAGGAAGCGGAAGGGTAATCGCTGCAGATAAGATGGTGAAGGGAGAAAGTTTATGAAAAAGAATACAGCATATCTTCTGATACTGACAATATTGCTGTCCGCTTTGGCTTCGGGCTGTGGCAAAGCACCGGGGGCTTCGTCTGAAAAAGGCGGGAACAGGGAGATTTTGAATGTGTCTTATGACCCGACCAGAGAGTTTTATGCAAAGTACAATGAATTATTCTGTGCGTATTGGGCGGAAGAACATGGCGAGAGTGTGACCGTAACCCAGTCCCATGGAGGCTCCGGCTCTCAGGCTCGTTCCGTGATTGAGGGAAATGAAGCGGATGTGGTGACACTGGCGCTTGCCCATGACATTACTGCAATAGAAGAGGCGGGATTGATTGATGCCGGATGGATGGAGGAATTTGACTGCAGCAGTTCACCCTATACTTCAACAATCGTATTTCTGGTGCGAAAGGGAAACGAAAAGAATATCAGGGACTGGGATGATTTGGTGAAGGAAGGGGTAGAAGTGATTACCCCCAATCCCAAAACTTCCGGCGGAGCCTGTTGGAATTTTCTTGCTGCATGGGCATACTGGCAGGAGCAGTATGGCGGAAATGAAGAAGAAATCAGAAATGCCATGAAAATGTTGTATCAAAATGTGCTGGTTCTGGATACGGGGGCAAGAGGAGCGACAAACACATTCGTGGGAAACGGACAGGGTGACGTGCTGATTGCATGGGAAAATGAAGCCTATCTAGCCATGGAAGAGTATCCGGGGCAGTATGAGATCGTGACTCCCAGCATCAGTATACTGGCACAACCGTCCGTAGCAGTTGTAGATAGTCATGTGGAGGAGCACGGAACGGCAGAACTTGCAAAGGCATATTTGGAGTATTTATACAGCGACGAAGCGCAAAGGCTGGCGGGCGAACACTATTACCGGCCTTCCAATGAGGAGATACTGCAGGAATTTTCAGAGCAGTTTGATTTACATATGAATCTTGTTACAATCGAAGATTTCGGCGGATGGAATGCAGCATACGAAACCTATTTTAATGATGGGGCGGTGTTTGACCAGATATATGCAGAATAAACATCGAACCGTATGGAAAGAGGGAGAAACAGGATATGCAGCAGATTGTAAAAGTAAAGAATAAAAAGGGCGTCAGGGTAATTCCGGGTTTTGGGCTTTCCATGGGGGTAACAGTGACCATGCTGAGCGTTTTTGTTCTGATTCCGCTGGCTTCGATTTTTATTAGTGCCGGTCAGCTCAGCTTTCGGGAGTTTATGGCGGTTGTCGTATCGAAGCAGGTTCTGTCCGGGTATCGTGTCAGCCTTTCCTGTGCTTTTCTGGCTGCGCTGGTGAATGTTATATTTGGCCTGATTCTTGCGTGGGTTCTGGTTCGCTATGACTTTCCGGGCCGAAGAGTGATGGATGGACTGATTGAACTTCCGTTTGCACTTCCCACTGCCGTGGCAGGCATTGCACTGACCTACCTATACTCGGACAAGGGATGGATTGGAAGTCTTTTTGCCAAAGCAGGGATTAAAATTGCATACACCCGTATTGGTATTACAATCGCCATGATATTTGTGGGGATTCCTTTTGTCGTAAGAGCAGTGCAGCCTGTGCTTGAGAAATTGGATATACAGTATGAAGAGGCGGCAATGATGCTTGGAGCAGGCAAAGTTCGTATCTTTTTTAAAGTGATACTGCCGGAACTGTTTCCGGCACTGCTTGCCGGCTTTGGGCTTGCGTTTGCGAGGGGTATTGGGGAGTACGGAAGCGTTGTATTTATTGCGGGGAATATCCCTTACAAGACGCAGATTGCGCCTTTGTTGATTATGATAAAGCTGGAGCAGTATAACTATGCAGACGCCACTGCAATCGCGCTGGTACTGCTGCTGCTTTCTTTTTTACTAATGCTGATTATAAATTCCGTGCAGCTTTATATGCAGAAATTCAGCAAAGGCTGATGGAAACTTATGAAAAAGGAATGGAGAAGCTTGCTATGTCAGAGAAGATACGAACCTATCAGCAGGACATCGTAGGGGATGGTATTGAATCTATACAGAAAGTGAAAGAACCGCATGGGGATAATTCGGGCCGTGCAGTTAAGTATGCGCTGATAGCCGTAAGCGTATTGTTTTTGTTTGTGATGCTGGTGTTACCCCTGATTGTGGTGATTGTCAATGCCTTAAGGGATGGGTGGGCAGTGTATATAAGGAGCGTGCGGGATGAGTATACCGTAAAGGCATTTTGGCTTACGGTGCTGGCAACTGTGGCTGCGGCAACAGTCAACACGTTTTTCGGAATCTTTGCTGCCTATCTGATATCCAAGTTTTATTTCAGGGGGCGGCAGTTATTGGTAACGCTGATTGATATTCCGTTTTCGATTTCTCCGGTTATTGCGGGACTGATTTTTATCCTGACTTTCGGAAATGTAGGATGGATGGGAGATTTTCTAAAGGCGCATGGCATCAAAATCGTGTTTGCCGTGCCGGGAGTCATTCTGGCTACTATATTTGTGACATTTCCCTTTGTTTTCCGGGAACTGCTTCCGGTCATGAGTGCACAGGGAAAGGATGAGGAAGAGGCAGCAGGCCTGATGGGAGCGAGGGGATTTACCATTTTCCGCAGGATTACGCTTCCCCATATTAAGTGGGCGCTTTTGTATGGCGTCATACTGTGTACGGCAAGGGCGATGGGGGAATTCGGAGCAGTATCCGTTATTTCCGGGCATCTGCGGGGCAAAACGAACACGCTCCCGCTCCATGTAGAGATTCTTTACAATGAATTCAACACCACAGCGGCATTTGCGGTGTCGTCTATACTGGTGATACTTGCAGTGCTGATACTGATAGCAAGAAATATTGTGGAATGGAAACAAAAGAAGTGAAGGAGGAAGTGCCATGTATGTAGAAATGAAACAGATAAACAAAACATTTGACGGCTTCCTTGCTTCCAATAATGTGAGCTTTGGAATCGAGAAAGGGCATCTGGCAGCTCTGCTTGGACCAAGCGGCAGCGGAAAGACTACGATACTAAGGATGATTGCGGGATTGGACAAGCCCGATTCGGGTGACATCCTGATTAATGGTGTTAAGGTGAATAATCTGCCGGGAAGCAAGCGGGGAATCGGCTTTGTTTTTCAAAATTATGCATTGTTCCGCTATATGACGGTTGCGGATAATATTGCGTTTGGCCTGAAAGTGCAGAAAAAGAGTAAAGCAGAAATCAAAAGCCGGGTGGAAGAACTTTTGGAACTGATTTCCATGCAGGAGCTGGGAAAGCGTTATCCACATCAATTATCCGGAGGACAGCGCCAGAGAGTGGCGTTTGCAAGGGCTTTAGCTCCCAACCCGCAGCTTCTTCTGCTGGACGAGCCGTTTGCGGCGATTGATGCAAAGGTGCGGAGGGAACTGCGAACCTGGCTTAAGGAAATGATTGAAAGAGTGGGAATCACCAGTATTTTCGTCACACATGACCAGGAAGAGGCTATGGAGGTTGCAGATACCATCATTATTACCAATCAGGGAAGTATAGAACAGATTGGTACGCCGGAAGAGATATGTAAGAATCCTAAGACGGATTTTGTGAAAGATTTTATTGACACAAGGCGTTATGAGGCGTTGAAGCAGCTAATGAATGAATAAAGAATGAAAAAATCTGATTGGAGAGGATTGGAATATGATGTGGATGAAAGAACTGGAAGCTGCAAAGCATGCCGCGGTCGAAGCAGGGAAGGCAATTCTGGAAATCTATCAGAATGTTGATATTGCGGTGGAGTATAAGAGCAACCATTCGCCGCTGACGATAGCGGATAAAACCGCAGATAAGATAATTACGGAGGAACTGAAAAGCAGCTTTCCGTCATATGCCGTTTTGTCGGAAGAAGGAAAGGACGATAAAGCAAGACTGGAGAATGACTATTGTTTTGTCGTAGACCCGTTGGATGGAACAAAAGAATTCATAAAGAGGAATGGGCAATTTACGGTCAACATTGCGCTTGCGTATCGGCATGAATCGGTCATGGGGGTAATCTATGTGCCAGTGACCGGTACCTTATATTATGCGGCAAAAGGATATGGCTCTTTTGCTGAGTCTGCGGATGGAGAAATCAGAAAACTGTCTGTATCCGCTAATACGGATATTCCGTCCCTCAGGGTGGTGATGAGCAGTTCTCACGGCTGCAGGCAGATGGATGATTTGATAGAAAAGTATCAGTTTACCAATCTGGTAAAAGTGGGAAGTTCTCTGAAAGGATGTATGATTGCAGAGGATAAAGCAGATGTGTATTACCGCTTTAATCCGACGATGGAATGGGATACCGCAGCCATGCAGTGTATCGTAGAGGAAGCGGGGGCGGTATTCAGGCAGATGGATGGTACGAGGATGCTCTATAACCGGGAAAACAGTGTGAATGAAAAAGGATTTTATATTATTAACCGTGAGACGAATCAACTGATTTAATCAATCATACCGGTGGTATGCTGCAGCAGTGGGGAAGCGGCATGTAATGGAGGGGTTGTGGGAATGGGACAAGTGAAGGTATCGGTTATTATTCCTGTTTATAATGGCGCGGCATATATTCGAGAGTGCATGGACAGCATTGTCTGTCAAACGCTGAAAGAAATAGAAATCATACCCGTGGATGCAGGTTCCACAGACGGGACAGTAGAGATTCTGCAGGAATATGCAAAGAAAGACAGCAGAATCAAACTGCTGTTTTCGGACAAAAAGAGCATGGGGTATCAGACCAATAGGGGGATTTCTGCCGCGAAAGGGGAATATATAGGCTTTTGTGAGGCAGATGATTATCTTGCGCCGACCATGTATGAGAGGTTATATGAAATGGTCAGTGAGAACTGCCTTGATTATGTGAAGTCCGATTTTGACATGTTCGTTGACCATGACGAAAGAATGTTTTTGCGATACCGTATTCTGGATGGAGGTAAAGCGGATTTATATGGTTCCGTGATTTGTCCGCGGGACATGTCCTATCTGGTTTTTCGGGATGTGAACATGTGGAACGGAATTTATAAGCGCGCCTTTATCAAGCAGAACAATATCCGATTAAATGAAACGCCGAAAGCAGCTTTTCAGGATATGGGCTTTGTCCTGCAGACTCTTCTTCTTGCGAACAAAGCTATGTATGTGCGGGAAGAGGCAAACAGATACCGGCGGGATAATGTGAATTCGTCTGTTTATGACCAGAAGAGTCTTTTATTTGTCACGTGGGAATTGGAATATTTTTATGCTTTTCTTATGGCGCACAAAATAGAAGGACAGGAGATTTTGGCAGCGGTATTGAAACGGTTTTTAACATCATTCTGCGAGTATTATGGGAGGCTTCCTGGGATAGCTGACCTTACGGAAGAGGTGCGCCATGGGATAGAAAGCTTCAGGCAGATACTACGGAAATTCTATGCGCTGCTGGAATACGGTACGCGAAGCCTTGCCGGATTGGATTGTATGCTGGATTTAAAACTGCTGTTAGAGGAAGATTCCTTTTTTGATGCTTACAGAAGGCAGAAGGCGGAGCTGGACAGAAAATACTTACGGGAATTTTACAGCCGGGTATGCAAATCGCCGAAAACGGTTATTTTCGGAGCGGGAGAATGCGGAACTGCCTGCTATGCAATGCTGCGGCATAACAGCTATAAAGGAACCCTGTGTTTTTGTGACAACAATGAAGCATTATGGAACAAGGACGTTATGGGGTTAAAGGTATTGTCGTTAGAGAAAGTGCTGGAAACATATGGCAGGGATGTTTTGTTTTTGCTTGCCAATGTGGAGCACTGGCAGGACATGTATCACCAGCTTAGGTCTTTCGGCATAGAAGATTCTGTCTGCAAAGCGGTAAGTGTAGGACCACATGCGGCATTTGAAACAAAGCTGCCTTTGCCGGTATAGTATCGCAAGCCTGATTGTGACAGGCGGGAGTAATCATGAAAGAGAAGATAATATTTTGGGGAACCGGGAAATTGGGACATGCTGTTCTTGCGTTTTGTGAAAAAATAAATGTTTTGCCTGATTTTTTTTGTGACAGCGCAAGTGATTTGTGGGGAAGCGAAATAAATGGCATTAAAATTTTATCCCCACAGGATATCTATCAATGGAAAAATCAGATGATTGTGTTTATTACATGCGGCAGGTATGCAGAAGTGAAAGGGCAGCTTCTGGAAAATGGCGTACCGGAAAACGCAATTGTAATAGCGGATGGGGAAAGAGCGCCGGAAATGCTTTGCAGGCTGTCGGAGCTTTTGAGGCATTTCATTTCGAAGGCAGATGGAATCAGGGAAGAAAATTATAAATGTCTGATAGATTTGTCGGGCGGCATGGTGCTAGGAGGAGTGGAAAGGTGGAGCTATTCGCTTGCCGAAATCGTAACGGGCATTCGGATAAAAAGCGCCTATCTGATACCGGAACACTGCAGTAAGAAAATAGCAGACCAAACGATACCGGCTATGTTTGTGGAAAAGAAAACCGGTATCCCGATTGTAGATACGATGGAAAGCATATTGTACAGCGGTGCGGATACCGTAATATGTAATTTCCCCTTTGAGATTATGGCAGGCGCCTGTATGGTAAAAAAATATATCAATCCCGGTCTGAAAGTGATCGCAGTTCTTCATAACGATGAAGAAATTTACTACAGAGCCTTGCGCGTATGGGGGGAATACATAGATACATGCCTGACAATCAGTACCAGAACGAAAGAGAAGCTTCTTAGGGAAGGATTTCCTTCCTATAAAATAAGAGATTTGTACTGGAATGTTTTTTGCGACGGCAAAATCAGGCGTTCCTATAGCTTGGAGGGAGAGCCGCTTAGAATCGGATACGCGGGCAGAATATCCATCCATCAAAAAAGAGTTGATTTGTTAGTGGCGGTTGGAGAAAAACTGAAGGAAAGTCATGTGGAATTTTGCATGCGCATTGCAGGCACAGGGGAATACGAGGAAGAACTGCTGAGGCAGATAGAAGCAAAGGGACTGGAAGCCTGCATGAAATGGATCGGCGAAGTGCCGCATGCGCATATTATGGATTTTTGGAAAGAGCAGGACATATGCATCAGTTGTTCAGAGTGGGAAGGGCATAGTATTTCTCATTCGGAGGCAATGGCGGCAGGCGCTGTGCCTGTGATTACGGACACTTCCGGGGCCACAGATGATGTAGAAGAGGGAGTAAATGGCTTTGTGGTGGATATCGGCGATATGGATATGCTTGTAGAACGTATTGTCTATCTGCATACACACAGAGAGATTCTTCCTCAAATGGGAAGCCAATCCATAAAGAAAATTATGGCGAAAAACAGGGCGGCGGAGCCGGAGGCTTATTGGAAAGCGTTATTGGTCACTGGTGATGACAGATAAAAAGAAAGGGATGTGCAATGCTGGACGAACAGGTGGAAAATATTCGGCTTTTCCGGGAACACCATGGTGGTTCGGACGAAAGGATGGTTCTGTATGGCACGGGCATCAATGCGGAAGCGGTAGCAAAGCAATGCCGTGACTGTCCGATAGAAGGGATTATGGATGTCACGAAGACCGGCGCGGTTTTTTGTGGATTCCCCGTTTTATCTCCGGAAGAGATTCAGGAAAAACAGATAAAAAAGATTGTGGTAATAGCCAGACCGGCTGTACATGCAATTATTTATAAAAGGATTAAGAGCTGGTGTGAAGAGAATCAAATCAGAGTATATGATGTCCGTGGCAACTCCTTTGCAGAGAAATTTAAGGCAGAGAAGTACGATTCTCCTTATTTTGACAGGTGCCCGGAAGCGCTGGAGCGGGAGATTGATGCGCATGAAATCATTTCATTTGATATTTTTGACACATTGTTGATGCGGAGATTGTATGAACCGAAGGATTTGTTTTCTTTGATAGAACCGGAAGTGAAGGGATGGCTGCTGTTTTCCTTTTCGGCAGCACGCCAAGAGGCGGAACAGGAGCTTTTGGCGTATTGCGAGCCGAATATCTATCAAATATATGAGTTGATGGGCAGGAAAAACCAATTGTCCGAAGAAATTTGTCATTCCTTGCTGGAAATGGAATTGGAGAAAGAAAAGGAAGTTCTTGTGGTTCGCAATAAAATGAAGGAATGTATGGATTATTGCATCGCCCGGGGAAAAAAAGTTTTTCTGGTGTCGGATATGTATCTGACATCAGAAATTTTGGAGAATTTCCTGAACCGGCTGGGGATAACAGGATATCAGGAGATACTCGTATCCTGCGAGTGCGGCGTTTCAAAGCCGAAGGGTTTGTTTCAAATATTAAAAGACAGGGCAGGCGGACAATCTTATCTGCATATCGGCGATAATCAGGAAGCAGACGGCGTGGCTGCTGCAAAGTATGGAGTGGATTCTTTCCTGATCATGTCAGCCGTAAGCATGATGGAAATATCGGCTTATCGCGGCGCGCTTGCCTATCTGGACGGAATCGAAAGCAGGGTGATGATTGGCATGCTTGCTTCGGAAATTTTTAACAACCCGTTTTCGCTTTATCATTCCAACGGGAGACCTCTCATCACCTGTCCCCGGCAGTTCGGCTATCTGCTGATGGCACCTCTTATTTTATCGTATCTGGTGTGGATGATAGGGAAGCTGGAGCATAAGCAGCAGGCAGTTATGCTGTTTTCGGCAAGGGATGGCTGGATTATCCGGCAGGCATATCATATTCTGACAAAGAATTGGAAGCTGTCTGATTTACCAAAAGATATTTATTTTATGGTTTCGCGGCGGGCGTTGGTTTCTGCAGAGCAGCATTTTGATTGTCAGGCAGAAGACGGTTATCAGAAATATTTGAAAGACTTAAAGATGGATCAATATAATGAAATCTATTTTTTTGATTTCATGTCACGGGGAACCTGCCAGTCAAAATTAGAAAAACTTATCGGACGAAAGCTAAAAGGACTGTATTTTCAAAAAAGTATCAGTGGGATTACGGAGAAGGATACGATAGAAGTAGAATCCTTTTTTAAGGAAAAAAATGCACAGGGCAGTGCATTAAGAGTATTTGCAATGTGTGATTTTTTGGAATGTATCATGACTTCGTATCAGCCTTCGCTCGCAGAGATTGATTCATCGGGGGAGTACCGGTACGAGGAAGAACGAAGAACGGATGAGCAGATAAAGTGTTTGCAAGAAATCCATGGAGGAATTCTGGAATACTGCGCGTGTTTTTCAAAGGTTGTAAAACGATTTCCTGCCCATATGCCGCCGGTGGAGTTCTGCGATGAAATCTTAAAATATACGGGAGCAGAATTCTCCGATGTAAGGATTCCGGTATTGCGGGAATTTATGCTGGATGACTGGCTGGGCGGGGATAAGAATACGGGAAAGGATATCTTGATGTAGATGAAAATTCTTCATGTGACTCCTCCGGATGTTAACAACGGGGTATATCGTTATATATTTAACCATATGCGCTATATGGATTGCCGGCGATTCCGACATGCATTTCTGACAAAGGGTGTAAGGGAACTGAAACAGACGCCAGAATATGAAAAATATGGTTTTGAGGTATATGAGCTGAAAGGCGCACAGCGGGACGACGCAGGGAAATTCCGGCAGGAAATCATACAGATACTGGGCAATGGATTTGATGTTGTGCATTTACATACCAGTTCCTGGCGGGGATTTATGATTGAAGAGATAGCCATGGAGCTTCATATACCCAGGGTTATTGTACATTCCCATAGTACGGGAATTGATGCAGGCAGTTTGGGGGAGCGTGAAGAGAGAATACGGGAACATAACGCTTTTAAGCAGCAATTCTCCATGAAGCATGCAACGGATGTCTGGGCGTGCTCGAAACTGGCAGCCGACTGGCTGTATGGCGCAGCGGTTCCGCAAAGCAGAATTCGGATTATGCCGAATGCGATTGAAACAGAACGATACCGTTATAATCCCATAAAAAGAGAGCAATTCCGTGCCGTGCTTGGCTTGACAGATAAATTTGTAGTGGGAAATATAGGAAGATATACCTTCCAAAAAAATCAGGAATTTTTAATCAGGGTTTTTGCAGATGCATGTGAGAAAAATGACAGAATGTATCTGCTGTGTCTTGGCGAGGGAGAGCAAGGGCAGTATCTGCGGAAATTGATTGCGGAGCTTGGGATAGCGGACAGGGCATGCTGTATGGAGTGGCAGGAAAATGTGGAAGACTATCTGCAGGTCATGGATGTATTCTGCCTGCCGTCAAGGTTTGAGGGATTTCCGATTTCCGTGGTTGAAGCACAGGCGGCAGGATTGAGCTGCCTGGTGGCGGATACCGTGACGGAGGAAATAAAGCTTACGAATCGGGTTCATTTTCTGCCGTTGGAAAAGGAACGATGGGCGGAAGCGCTTTTAAAGTGCAATACCGATGTGCAGAGGACAGGCTGGGATGAAGAGGTTGCCCGTGCAGGATACAATGTCCGGCATGCTGCAAAGAAGCTGGAGAATATGTATGAAGGAAAAGAAAACAGGATATATATTTTCGGCGCCCATTCCCGAGCGCGCACATTGGCGGCATATCTTCAGTATCTGTATCCGGAACTGGAAATAGAGGCCTTTTTATACGATAATGACGAGCCAAATGCTTTAAAGCTGGGGAATGTACCGGTGTTTCGTTGGAATCCATGCGCCGGTCTTCATGCGGATTATCCAATATACATAGGGACAAGAGGAATTTACCACAGGCAGATTGCGGAAAGGCTGAGAGAAGCGGGATTTCGGGATATTCGTCCGGTAACGGTCGAACTGGACAGAGAGCTTCGCAATGCATATCTGGAAAAGTATTATGCCGTGATAGGAAGAAAATTCTTAAAAATGGATAAGCTGGAAGACGCAGTCGTGCAAAAGGCGCCTTTTCCAGCAGAATGCAAAATATATGTGGCAAAGTCGGTACACGACAGCGTTTTGCAAATGCCATACAAATTGCTTCCGTATGAACAGGAGATACAAGTCGGTGCCGCCATGACAGAAAAGCGTCTGGCACAGGAAATCCTTACGGATGATACCGGGGACAATATTTCCGGCAGAAACAGGCAGTTTTGTGAATTGACTGCACTATATTGGATTTGGAAAAATGCAAAAGAAGATATTGTGGGATTGGCGCATTATCGCAGGCATTTTATTTTGCCGGCAGACTGGGTTGATAAAATGCAGTATGGTTTGGCAGATGTTATATTGCCCGTGCCGCTGTATGCTGCACCGAATCTGGCAGATGATTTTAAAAAGCGTCATGGGACAAGGGTATGGGAGTGCATGATGCAGTGCATAAAGGAATATGATGCCGAGATGTATGAAGAGGCGGACAGATTTTTTAGAGGAAACCTATATTCACCCTGTAATATGTTGATTGTGCGCAGAACGGTATTGGACGAGCTTTGCGGATGGTTGTTTCCCATTCTGTTTCGGGTGGCGGAACAGATAGGGGAAGAGCAGGACAATTACCAGAACCGATATCCGGGATTCCTTTCGGAACGGTTGATTTCCTTCTTCTTTGAGAAGAATAAGGAAAGGTATAAAGTGGTATATGCGGATAAAAACTTTTTATGTTAAGATAAAAGACATTGCAAGTGTTATGATTGAAAGAGCGAAATAAAAAACACTGTTTGCAATTTAAAACAAAACATGATATACTAATTGGAGTGGGAACGGTTGTCCCCTTGGGAAAGGGGGGATGCCTATGCAGTATGTTACATATGATACGCTCATACAGTTGGGTCTGTTTATCATAGCACTGATAGGTCTTGTATATAAGATAAGTCGCAAAGACAAAAAATAACCGCCCCTCTGCCAAGACGATGCGGTTATTTTTTGTAACTTAATCCATTGACAAGGGGTACAACTTAGTACCACCTTTTAACAAAGTATACCATACTTCTTTTCCGCTTTCAAGCTATTTCACAAAAAAGAGGATATATATGGACGAACGTTCGCAGAAATTAAAAGAAATTATATTGCAGAAATATCCCAGCATCCGTGCTTTTGCCAGAGAAGCGGAAATTCCGCACGGAACGTTAGTCAGTGCGCTGAATCATGGAATTGACGGCATGGCGTGGGGAAAGCTTGATTACATCTGCCGTTTTTTGGACATTGATGCAATAGATCTTGAGCCCGCCCGTCATGGAAAAACTGCGACGAGTGAAATGGAAAAGAGGCTGCTGGCATATTACAACCAACTAAACGATTTGGGACGTGCCAAGGTAGAGGAGTATATAAAAGATATCAGCAGGATTGCGGCTTACGAAAAGAAAGGAGAACCATCATGCACAAAATAGGCATACAATCTACAGGAAGCATTATACAGGGAGATATAGAGGCGGGCTACCGCAGGATAAAAGAAGCGGGATTTGACTGCGTTGACTTTAACTTTGACGAGTATCTGCACTGTACCATGGTATATCGGGGAGAGATAAACGAGGTGTTGGACAGAGAGGTGGAAGAGGTGTGGAAGGACTTTGCGCCTCATGCGAAAGCGGCGGCGGACTGCGGGCTTACCTTTGAGCAGATGCATGCGCCTTTTCCTCTGAAACAGAAAGGAATGGACGAAGTCAACGCAAAGATGTTCCGTATCACGGAGAACTGTATGGATATCTGTTCCCGCATGGGCGGCAGGTATCTGGTAGTGCATCCCGTGACACTGTCATATGAGTGCAGCAAAAAGGAAGAGCATGATTTTAATATGGAAATGTATCAAAGTCTGATTCCGTTGGCAAAGAAATACGGGATTGTCATTTGTCTGGAAAATATGTTTATGGATCAGAACGGACACCTGACGGAAGGCGTCTGCTCTGATTTTGCGGAAGCGGCAGAGTGGATTGACGAGTTAAATGCGGTTGCAGGAGAGGAACTCTTCGGCTTCTGTTTTGACATAGGACATGCTAATATACTGGGTAAGAACCTCTACCAGTCTGTGATGGCGCTGGGAGACAGGCTGAAAATCCTTCACATTCATGATAATGACGGTGTAAGTGATTTGCATACTATGCCATTTACCTTTGCGCGGAGCTGGAATCCGATTGCGACAGACTGGGAGGGCTTTTTACGGGGACTGCGCGAAATAAACTACAAAGGCGTTATCAATTTTGAGACCTTCCGCTGCATGGAGAGTTTTCCGAAAGAGCTGCATCCTTCTGTCTTGCGTCTTTTGGCGGATATGGGAAAGTATTTTTCGGGGCGGATTGGATAAAACGAAATACAGAATAAAATAATTCAAAAATATATTGACAAATAAAAGAATCAGGATTAACATAGGTCTATGTGAAAGAGAGTAATCATTGTTAAGTGCATATCGCACCTTCCGGCAACTTCTGCCACTTTACGCAATGAACAACAAAATAGTGGCAGTTGCGGGAAGCCATGTGCCTGCTCTGCCATATCAGGGAGGACTTACATGGGGAAAATAAATGATGTTCTGCAGCGATATCTGAGCGATAGGGAAAGGTTCGCAGATTTATTTAATGCAGCCTATTTTCATGGGGAACAGGTTGTAATGTATACGGACCTGGAAGAAGAAAGCGCGCTGTATAAGGATGGACAACAGCAGCGCGACATCAAAATGTGTATGCGGACAGGCAGTATTTTTCGGATACTGGCGCTGGAAAATCAAAATCTGGTCGATTATACAATGCCTTTTCGGTGTATGCAGTATGACGTGTTGGAATATAAACAGCAAGTAGACAGTATAAGAAAACAGAATGATAAAGCGAAGGATTATGCAACAGCAGCGGAAAGACTATGTAAAATGAAACGAACGGACAGACTGATGCCCGTTTATACACTCTGTCTGTATCATGGTGAGGAAAAGTGGGATGGTCCGCGCACGTTAAAGGATATGATGGATTTCGGAGAAGATACGGATTTGCTGAGCAGGCATTTCACTGACTATCCCATGCGGCTGTATTGTATTAATGAAGAAAACGATTTTTCTGCGTTTCATACAGAATTGAAAGAGCTTTTTATGATACTGCAATACCGTCAGGATAAAAAGGCATTGTGGAATCTGGTACAGAGTAATCCACTTTACCGGGAGATAGGTCGGGAAACAGCGGAGGTGGCATCTGTATTGATGAATGTGGAGAAAATGTGGGAAAAACGGGAAAGGTATCTTCACGGGTTCGGAGAGGAGGAAAAATACGATATGTGTCGGGCGTTGCAGGAGTTATTTGAAGATGGAATAGAGCAGGGGATAGAGCAGGGAATCAGGGCGTGCGTTGCGCTGTGCAGAGAATTTGGAATTGACAAAGAAGGCGCTGCCCGGCAGATTAGCCGGAAGTTTGCAATGAATATGGGGGAGGCGGAGGAATATACGGATAAATATTGGGCGTAAACCGGGCTCCTAAGGCATTAAATTACCAAATTCTAAACAAAACCTTAATTTTTGATGAATTTGAAACCTTCTCTTGAAAAAAAAGACGGTATATCGTAAACTATCCTTGTGTCACATATTTGCATATTTTAAGGGAGGTTTTTGTATGACAAAAGCAGAGATATTAAAAAAAGAGATATTAAGGCAGTATAGAAGTGTGAGGCAGTTTGCTTTGGAAATGGGAATTCCTTACAGTACGCTTGTGACGGCGCTGGAGCGTGGTATAGACGGAATGGCTTATGGAACCGTAATCAGAATGTGCGATAAGCTGAGCCTGAACCCCGTAGATTTCAGCTCGTTGGAGAGAGACACTTCGCTGGGGGCACAGCTCTTGGAAAACCGTGTTATGCAGTACTATGTTAAGCTGAATCAGAGCGGCAGGGACAAGATATTGGAGCTGATGGATGACTTTGTGCAGATTGACAAGTATAAGGCGAAATCCAGAAAGTCAAAATAAGCGGGCATGAGGTATCTGTGCGGAGGTTTCCATGAATTATGATTATCTGATTGTTGGCGCAGGGCTTTTTGGAGCCGTGTTTGCCCGGGAAATACAACATGCCGGAAAAAGCTGTCTGGTAATCGACAGGCGGAAGGTGGTTGCGGGTAATGTATACACGGAGGAAAGAGCAGGTATACAGGTGCACAAGTACGGCGCCCACATTTTTCATACTTCAGATAAAAGAGTGTGGGAGTATGTACAGCAGTTCGCTGAGTTCAATCATTACATCAATTCTCCGGTAGCTGTCTATAAAGGGCAGATATACAATCTGCCTTTCAATATGAATACCTTCAGCAGGATGTGGGGTGTGAAGACGCCGGCAGAGGCGAAGGAAAAAATAGCGGAGCAGATTGCGGGACTGCACATTACAGAGCCGCAAAATCTGGAAGAACAGGCGTTATCACTGGTCGGTACGGATGTCTATGAGAAGTTGATAAAGGGCTACACGGAAAAGCAGTGGGGACGTGACTGCAGCGAACTTCCTTCCTTTATTATTAAAAGGCTGCCGCTTAGGTTTGTGTACGACAACAACTATTTTACAGACCCTTATCAGGGGATCCCGAAAGGCGGTTATACAAAGCTTGTGGAAAAGATACTTGGGGATACGCCGGTTCGTCTTGGCATTTCCTACAAGGAATTTTCAAGGGAAAATGCCGCGAAGGGAGCGGAGGCAGATACTTTTGGGAAAGTGCTTTATACCGGCATGATAGACGAGTACTTCGACTATTGTCTGGGAGAATTGCAGTATCGTTCCCTGCATTTTGAAGAGGAATTACTTGCGGGCTGTGAGAATTATCAGGGAAATGCAGTGGTAAATTACACAGAGCGGGAGATTCCTTACACGCGTATTATCGAGCATAAGCATTTTGAGTTCGGCACACAGCCGGATACGGTGATTACCAGAGAGTATCCTGCAGAGTGGAAGCGGGGCGATGAACCGTATTATCCCATCAACGACAGGCAGAATGACGCGCTCTACGTGCAGTATGCGGAGCTGGCAAAGAAGGAAAAGAATGTTCTGTTTGGCGGCAGGCTGGGGCAATACCGCTATTACGACATGGACAAGGTGATTGCGGCGGCGCTCGACATGGCACGGGCAGAGTTACAGTAAAAAAACGGAGACTAATCCGGGCTGGGTTAGTCTCTTTTCATAGTAGAACGAGGGCTTCTGCGGCGGAAGCCGCCGCAAGCGCATACTATGCGGTGACTTCTTTGGCGGCATTGCCAAGCTGCTCGAAGCAGGGAATTAAATTCTGCAGGGCAGCGGCAATCTCAGAATCATTTTTAGAGGAGAGAGCCTCGCTTAACGCCATCACCCTTTGGTTGAAGACATCCTTCTCGATACGCATACGGTCTTCATTGAGTAAATCCAGACTGTTGCTGGTAACAACAATTTCCCAGTTGATGGAATCCAGAATGTTTTGTAAGTAGGTATCGGTATCAGCCTGCCGTTTTCCGGACAATTCGCCAATGATTGTGGGAAGATTTTTGAGAAGACGGTCATTAAAATCAGCCAAAATGCTTAATGCTTCCAATTGTTCCATTTTGTTAATTGCCATAGGTGGTATCCTCCTTTGGTGTATCCATCCATTTTATCGCAAGAATCTAGTACTATTGTAATACAAATCCGAAAACGGTGCAACGTGAAATCGAAACAAGGCAGGGAAATGTCCGAATAAGACGGAGAAATAGAAACAGGGGAAATACAGTGAAAATTGTAATCGCACATTCCTTTTTGGGAATACGAAAAAGAACAGTGGAGTTGTTAAAGGAAAAGCTGCAGCAACGGTATCAGGACGCGAATATTCTGGTATGGTCGGCGGAAAAACCGGCGGCGCGCGAGGATATCAGGAAAACGGAAGCAGATTTGTTTGTAGACTTTAATCTTTGGGGCTTTGAGCAGGGGACTTTGGCGGGCAGCATTGCTTACAATCTGCTCGACTGCAAGCAGATTCATATCCTGCTTGACGATACGCTTCCAAACGAGAAACAGTTGGAAAAACAGTTGAGCATTGCCATGTTTTTTTACTGTGTCGATGCGCAATATTGTCAGTGCCTGTCAGAGCGGTATCCGGATATTCCTTATTTAAAGGAAGTGAAGGGATGGAAACGGACGGAGGCGGCAGATGATGCGGCGCACAAT
The DNA here is from genome assembly GCA_014804445.1 of Lachnospiraceae bacterium. GTDB lineage: Bacteria > Bacillota > Clostridia > Lachnospirales > Lachnospiraceae > Acetatifactor. The sequence goes on from JAAUZU010000008.1 coordinate 326,772, forward strand.
GCCGGTCTGTTGTGCAGTATTGTGGAGGAGGTTTTGCGGATATTAAAAAAAGACTGCTGAAACCATCGCATTGCAGCGGGTATCAGCAGTTTTTTATATATTTAGGTTTTAGCAATATCCGTTAAACATCATGCCGCTGTAGGCACTGGTAATATACGGACTTGCAAAATTGCGGTTCGGGTTTTTGTAGGCAACCATAACACGGTCCACATAATTCATAGGGTTAATGGAAACCTGTGAGGTCTTCTGCAACAGAGCATTGGTAAAATTTTTCAATGTCTCGTGAGAAAAGGAACCATCCGTGGAGGAGGCAGTCTCGGAAAGCCGTTCCTCATCTATGGAAATGGTGCTGTCAGATTGTAGGTGAAGTCCCATCTGCTCAAAATCCGTACCATAATGAAGGGCAAGGCGTCCCATCTCGCTTATCAGCCGTCCGCTCAGATGCTGGCTCTGACGGTAGGAAGCGGCAGCAGAAATAAAGCTGTTATAACTTCCAATCAGAGTGTTTATATTGTCGGTAAGGGATTCCACATCCGTCTTTAAACCGACGGAGACGGATGTATCCGGCTCGCTGACTGACTTTAATTCCAGTTCAAACATTTTTCCTACAGTAAAAGTATTGGAGGAGGCAGTGCGTTCCTCGCCATTTAAGGTGAAGGAAGCATTGGCCGGTTGTCTGGAAATATAGCTTAAGCCAAAATAATCTACAGCGCCTGCAGTTTTGCTGGTGCGGTCATCGGAGATGCGGAAGATTTCCTGTTTGCCCTCCGGCAGTCCCGTGGCAGTAGAGGTGAGCCGGATGGAACTGCGGCTGTCACCCTCGTCAAGACGGGCCTGAATTCCTAAATTGGAGTTGTTAATCAGACGGACTAACCGCTCCTGTACATCCTTGTTGGTGTCATCTTCATTTATATTGAACTGAAATTCATAATTCAAGTCATTGATGGAAACATCAAAGGAATAGGTGTCGGGTTCAAGGCCGACACGCTCGTCTGTCAGGTACGCTCCCATATTTTCCTGAGAAGTCGCCAGACGATTTACTGTAAGCGTCAACGTGGGAGAAAGAGCACTGCTCCCCGCATCACCCGTAAAAGTAGCGGTAACAACCTCCTCGTCAGAAGAGTAGGCAGTCTTCTGCTCCAGAGACTGCGAATCCTCCAGACCGCCTATGGAGGCGATGGTATTGTGCAGCGCACGCGCACCTTCCTTTAAACCAATCGCAAATATCTGGGTCTCCCTGCTCTTTGTGTCAAGATACCAGGGGGATTCTTTGTTTAGTTTTACGATGGAATCATATACATTGCGAAGCTCACTTTTTTTGTGAGTGTCGTATCTGCCGGTATTCGTGCTTTTCGGCGCATATGATGTCAGATAATGATTATATACGTTTGTCAAAATCGCGGTGTTCACCGGCAATCCCTCCTTTCGTCCTTGAAATGAGCGCATATTTCCGCTATAATCCTTTGCAGCGGATAAAATCCTTTTCTATAATAATATGCATTAAGGGCAGAAAAACCTACTTTTGTGCATATAGTATACCACTTTTTTCCTGACAGGGCAATAGCTGACCTGCGTTCTTTTTGAAAAAAATAATAAAAATGGAGAAAAGCGTTGACTGGGGGCGTATGAATGTGTTATAGTAGCTAAGCGAGATGAGATTTAGGTCTTTTTTTTATGCATATTTTTAAATAGGAAAAAACGCGTGGAGGTGGAAAGATGCGTACAAGAATTACATTGGCGTGTACAGAGTGCAAACAGCGCAATTACAACACTACGAAGGATAAGAAAACACATCCTGACAGAATGGAAATCAAGAAATATTGCAGATTCTGCAGAACTCACACAATTCACAAGGAAACCAAGTAGTTTCCGGCGGGAAAGGAGAGACAATGGCAGATTCAGCGGAAAAGACGAAGAAGCAGAGCTTCTTTAAAAACGTTCAGATTGAATTTAAAAAGATTTCGTGGCCTGACAGGAAAACCATGTTCAAACAGTCTGTTGCGGTTGTTGCAATTTCACTTGTGGCAGGAGTTATCATTGCCATTATTGATGTTGCGGCTCAGTACGGCGTGAACTTCCTGACATCATTATAGGCAGGGGGGATTGTATGGCAGAGGCAAATTGGTATGTAGTGCACACATACTCCGGATACGAAAACAAGGTGAAAGCCAATATCGAGAAAACCATTGAGAACAATAAGCATCTTGCGGAAGAGATTCTGGAAGTGAGGGTTCCCCTGCAGGACGTTGTGGAGATTAAGAACGGCGTCAAAAAGACGGTGCAGAAAAAAATGTTCCCCGGCTATGTTCTGATTAATATGGTAATGAATGACGATACCTGGTATGTTGTCCGCAACACCAGAGGCGTAACCGGATTCGTGGGGCCGGGAAGTAAGGCTGTGCCGCTGACGGAGGCAGAGATGAAGCCTCTCGGCATCAAGCTGGAAAATGTATCCATCGATTTTGGCGAAGGCGACAGCATTGCAGTTGTTGCAGGCGTATGGAAGGATACGGTTGGTGTTGTGCAGAAGCTTGACTATGGCAAGCAGACGGCCACCATCAATGTAGAGCTGTTTGGCAGGGAAACACCTGTCGAGATAGGCTTTGCAGAAGTAAGAAAGCTGTAAGCAGCAGAAAAACGGTATTCTCTGGCGGGGACGGGACAGATTCCCAAACCGGCAGATAATATAGGCAGCAAGAAAGTGCATTTTTTGAATGCACCGTGGGAGTTCTGCAGATGACTGCGGGACGCCAAACTACCACATTATAGGAGGTGCCATTATGGCAAAGAAAGTAGAAGGATATATCAAGTTACAGATTCCTGCCGGCAAAGCAACACCGGCTCCGCCTGTTGGTCCTGCACTGGGACAGCACGGCGTAAACATCGTTGAATTCACAAAGCAGTTCAACGCAAGGACAGCAGATAAGGGTGACGTAATCATCCCTGTTGTCATCACCGTATATGCAGACAGAAGTTTCAGCTTTATTACAAAGACTCCGCCTGCTGCAGTACTTTTAAAGAAGGCATGTAATATCAAGTCCGGTTCGGGCGTGCCCAATAAGACCAAGGTAGCAACCATTTCCAAGGCAAAGGTTCAGGAGATTGCTGAGATGAAGATGCCGGATTTGAATGCGGCAAGCCTTGAGGCAGCTATGAGCATGATAGCCGGAACTGCAAGAAGTATGGGTATTGTAGTAGAAGATTAATGCCGTAGTGGCAAAGTAGCTGAAAACAAAACTGGGAGACAGGAAACTGTCGTTGGAACCATAGGAGGATTTTATAATGAAGCATGGTAAGAAATATAGCGAAGCTGCCAAACTGGTAGATCGCACAACATTTTATGAGACAGCAGATGCAATCGCTCTGGTAAAGAAAACAGCAACTGCAAAATTTGACGAGACAATCGAAGTGCATATCAGAACCGGCTGTGACGGACGTCATGCAGAGCAGCAGGTTCGTGGTGCGGTAGTGCTTCCCAACGGAACAGGTAAGACAGTTAAGGTGCTGGTTTTTGCAAAGGGCGACAAGGTTGCCGAAGCAGAAGCAGCAGGCGCAGATTATGTCGGCGGTGACGAGCTTGTGCCGAAGATTCAGAACGACGGATTTCTGGATTTTGACGTAGTAGTAGCAACTCCTGACATGATGGGCGTTGTTGGACGTCTTGGTAAAGTGCTCGGTCCCAAAGGCTTGATGCCCAACCCCAAGGCCGGAACCGTAACCATGGATGTAACCAAGGCAATTAACGATATCAAAGCCGGTAAGATTGAGTACAGGCTTGACAAGGCAAACATCATCCATGTGCCGGTGGGCAAGGCTTCCTTTACAGAGCAGCAGCTTCAGGAAAACTTCGATGCGCTTATCGAGGCAATCACAAAGGCAAGACCTTCCGCATTGAAGGGACAGTACCTGAGAAGCGTTACTTTGACTTCTACAATGGGACCCGGCGTAAAGGTCAGCGTTGCAAAGTTCTAAGACCGACGTTTTTCTGAAAGACAAAACAGTCTGAAAACGGAACTCTGCCTGTTATGGCATAAATGCTTGACAGGCAGCGGTTCCTGTGATATTCTATACAAGGTTTTAAAGGAAAATTTTCCTTTAAATATATTGCCGAAGACAGTAGGTCCCGCAGTCCGTTTTGCGAACCGTACAGATGACATTGTTTGTACAAATGCGGCGGAAGAAGGGGTAAGGAACGACGCCTACCGAGGAAAGAGTTTGGATTTGAGACTTTCTGCCCTCCTGTCTTCAGGAGGGCTTCTCTTATATAAGGCTCCTTTCGGCAGGGAAGCAATTCCCACAATATTCTATAAGGAGGTAAAGAAATGGCAAAGGTTGAATTAAAACAGCCCATTGTACAGGAGATTTCTGAGCGTATCAAGGATGCACAGTCTGTTGTGCTGGTTGACCCCAGAGGACTTACTGTAGAGCAGGATACACAGCTTCGCCGTGCATTGAGGGAAGCCGGAGTAGTCTACAAGGTTTATAAAAACACCATGATGAATTTTGCATTCAAGGATACGGACTTTGAAGGACTTTCCAAATATCTCGAAGGCCCCAGCGCGATGGCAGTATCTTCCACAGACGCAACTGTGCCCGCAAGAGAGCTTGCAAAGTTTGCAAAGACGGCTGACAAGCTGGAGATCAAGGGCGGTGTTGTAGAAGGAACACTGTATGATGCAGCAGGTATCGCAAGCATTGCAAGTATTCCGGCAAGGGAAGAACTTATTTCCAGACTGCTTGGCAGCTTACAGGCTCCTATCACGAACTTCGCACGCGTTATGAATCAGTTGGCTGAAAAAGGCGGTGCAGCAGCGGTAGAAGCAGCTCCGGCAGAGGAAGTACCCGCAGCAGAAGCGGAAGCTCCCGCGGAAGAAGCACCTGCAGCAGAGGCTCCGGCAGAGGAGGCACCTGCAGCAGAAGCAGAGGCTCCCGCAGCAGAATAATCTGCCGCGAAGACTTAACGGGCGACAAACCCGAAACGAAAACAAACCATTGAAAATTATCATTAACGGAGGGAATAAAAATGGCTAAATTAACAGCTCAGGAACTTATCGATGCAGTAAAAGAGTTGACTGTACTTGAATTAAATGAATTAGTAAAAGCTTGTGAAGAAGAGTTCGGCGTATCCGCAGCAGCAGGCGTTGTTGTTGCAGCAGCAGGCCCTGGCGCAGGCGCAGAAGTAGAAGAGAAGACCGAGTTTGACGTAGAGCTTACTGAAATCGGCGCTGAGAAGGTTAAGGTTATCAAGGTAGTTCGTGAAATTACCGGTCTTGGCCTGAAGGAAGCTAAGGACCTTGTTGAAGGCGCACCTAAGGCAGTAAAGGAAGGCGTTTCTAAGGACGAAGCTGAAGAAGTTAAGAAGAAACTGGAAGAAGTTGGCGCAAAGGTTACTCTGAAGTAATTGCGGCGTTACGTCTGAAAAAGTTAAGGAATATGCAAAAGTGCTGTGGAAGCTTACGGATTAAGAGCCACGGCACTTTTTCTTTACGGGGAAGGGGCGGCGGAGGCGGAACTTGTGGTAAGCCGCGGGAGGGTTACGGCGGGGGGACGCCCGAGTGGCAGACTGTTCCCAAGGAGCCGCGCTCTCGCTCGNAAAAAAGCGTAGTGGTACTAAGCTCGAAAGAACCTCGCTAAGTACCAACGCTTTTTAACGGGNTCCTTCGGGAACAGTCTGCCACTCGGGCTGTCACCNGCCGGAAACGGCAGNGNGCGGCGATTGGCTGCGCCTCCGCCGCAAGGCGCTTTGGGGATAGGNCGCGATGGCGNANNNTTNNGGATTNNGGGCGGTGNGNCNATANCGNNANAAGCCGNTGNTNTCAGCAGGCAGCTTATGNNTTTTGATGAAAACGTTATCCGCCTGAAAGTCCTCAAAATCGCGTATATCTTCGTCCTTGCCCCCTTACTCCATCCGTATTTGCGGCGGCTTTGCCGTATCGCAAATGCCGAGGAACTTGCGCGGCAGCGATGCGATGNCCGGCGACAGCCCGTACAGCAAGCGTTCCCGAAGGAGCCCTTTAAAAAACGTCAGCGCTTAGCGAGGTTCCTNNCGAGCTTAGCGTCTGCTACGTTTTTTGNTGAGCGAGAGCGNGGCTCCTTGGGAACGCTTGCTGNACGGGCGTCCNCTGCCATACCCCTGCCATACCCCNCCCNCTCCAGCCTCTTTGTGACTATCTGTAAAACCAAATAGAGCCGCCGCACAAAAAATTTCTTGACTCCTTTTCCAATTTGTAGTAATATGGATAGTGCACTATTGTGGTGTGTTATGTCTATTTTGCGTGTNAAACACCGGTAGAATAGGGTTAAAATCATATAAGAACGGGGTGAAATGTCAATGGAAAAAAACAGAATACGTCCCATTGCCGCAGGCAANAACATACGTATGAGTTATTCACGACAAAAAGAGGTTTTGGAAATGCCTAATTTGATTGAAGTCCAGAAGGACTCCTATCAGTGGTTTTTGAAAGAAGGCCTGAAAGAGGTATTTGACGACATCTCTCCGATTGCGGATTACAGCGGTTCCCTGAGTCTGGAATTCGTGGATTTTGAATTGTGTGAAAAAGATGTAAAGTATTCGATTGAAGAATGCAAGGAGCGGGATGCCAATTACGCGGCTCCTCTCAAAGTAAAGGTGCGTCTGTACAACAAGGAAAAGGAAGAAATCAGCGAGCATGAAATTTTCATGGGCGACCTTCCACTGATGACGGAAACAGGAACCTTTATCATCAACGGTGCAGAGCGTGTTATCGTAAGCCAGTTGGTGCGTTCTCCCGGAATCTACTATGCTATCGGACATGACAAAATCGGAAAGAGACTGTTTTCCTGTACCGTAATTCCCAACCGCGGCGCGTGGCTGGAGTACGAGACAGATTCCAACGACGTTTTCTATGTGCGTGTGGACAGNACCAGAAAAGTACCCATTACCGTTCTTATCAGGGCGCTTGGCATCGGCACCAACGACGAAATCCGNGAGGTGTTNGGTGANGAGCCCAAGATAGAGGCAAGCTTTACAAAGGACACTTCTGAGAATTATCAGGAGGGTCTGCTTGAGCTGTACAAAAAAATCCGTCCCGGCGAGCCTTTGAGCGTGGAAAGCGCGGAGAGCCTTATCAACGCTATGTTCTTCGACCCCAGAAGATATGATTTGGCGAAAGTNGGCAGATATAAGTTCAATAAAAAGCTGTCCCTCAGAAACAGAATCAGAAATCAGGTTNTGGCGGCGGATGTTGTGGATCCTTCTACAGGAGAGGTACTCGCAGCAGCGGGCACGACGGTGAGCGCAGANCTGGCTGACGACATCCAGAATTCTGCAGTGCCTTTTGTGTATGTGCAGACCGAGGAGCGCAATGTCAAGGNACTGTCCAATATGATGGTAGATATCCGTCACTTTGTGGACTGCAATCCTAGAGAACTGGGCGTTACGGAAAGGGTATATTATCCGGTTTTGGCACAGATTCTCGAAGAGTTTTCAGAGGATGCAGAGGCGCTTGCCGAAGCAATCCGGAAAAATGTGCATGAGCTGATACCGAAGCATATTACAAAGGAAGATATTTTTGCTTCCATTAATTATAACATTCATNTGGAGTACGGTCTGGGCGGCGGTGACGATATCGACCACCTTGGCAANAGACGTATCCGTGCGGTTGGCGAGCTTTTACAGAACCAGTACCGCATCGGTCTTTCCAGAATGGAGAGAGTGGTAAGGGAGAGAATGACGACGCATGACACGGAAGAGGTGTCACCGCAGTCTCTGATTAANATCAAGCCCGTTACCGCAGCCGTAAAGGAGTTCTTTGGTTCTTCACAGCTTTCACAGTTTATGGACCAGAACAATCCTTTGGGCGAGCTGACACACAAGAGACGTCTGTCGGCGTTAGGACCCGGCGGTCTTTCCAGAGAGCGTGCCGGATTTGAGGTTCGTGACGTACATTACTCCCANTANGGCAGNATGTGCCCGATTGAGACGCCTGAAGGTCCCAACATCGGTCTGATCAACTCNCTGGCAAGCTATGCGCGAATCAANGAGTATGGTTTTGTGGAAGCGCCCTACCGTGTGATTGATAAATCCGATCCGACGAATCCCCGTGTTACCGACGAGGTTGTCTATATGACGGCGGATGAAGAGGACAATTACCATGTAGCGCAGGCGAATGAGGCACTGGATGAGAAAGGACATTTTGTCCGTAATTCCGTATCCGGACGTTACCGTGCTGAGACGCAGGAATATCCCAAGGCGATGTTTGATTATATGGACGTGTCGCCNAAGATGGTATTTTCNGTGGCTACGGCGTTGATTCCTTTCCTTGAAAACGATGATGCNAACCGTGCGCTGATGGGTTCCAACATGCAGCGTCAGGCAGTTCCCCTTCTGGTGACGGAAGCACCGGTAGTAGGAACCGGTATGGAGCCGAAGGTTGCAGTTGACTCCGGTGTCTGCGTGATTGCGAAAAAAGCAGGTACCATCACTTATGTATCTTCCAATCTGATNAAGATTACTTATGACGACGGGGAGAAGGAGGAATTCCGTCTTTCCAAGTTTACGAGAAGTAACCAGAGCAACTGCTACAACCAGAAGCCGATTGTATTTAAAGGCGACCATGTAGCAGAGGGACAGGTNATTGCAGACGGTCCGTCNACNTCNGAAGGCGAGCTGGCACTGGGNAANAATCCGCTGATTGGATTTATGACCTGGGAAGGCTACAACTACGAGGANGCCGTACTGTTAAGNGAGAGACTGGTGCAGGAGGATGTTTACACCTCTGTGCACATTGAAGAATATGAGGCGGAAGCCCGTGACACCAAATTAGGGCCCGAGGAAATTACGAGAGATGTTCCGGGCGTTGGCGACGATGCCTTAAAGGATTTGGACGACAGGGGCATTATCCGTATCGGTGCAGAAGTGCGCGCCGGTGATATTTTGGTAGGCAAGGTGACGCCCAAGGGAGAAACCGAGCTTACGGCAGAAGAAAGACTTCTGCGTGCTATTTTCGGCGAAAAGGCGAGAGAAGTAAGGGATACTTCCCTGAAAGTTCCTCACGGCGAATATGGTATTGTTGTGGATGCCAANGTATTTACAAGGGAAAACAGTGATGAACTGTCNCCCGGCGTCAATCAGGCAGTGCGCATTTACATTGCACAGAAGAGAAAGATTTCCGTAGGTGACAAGATGGCAGGCCGTCATGGTAACAAGGGTGTTGTTTCCCGTGTGCTTCCTGTGGAGGATATGCCCTATCTGCCCAACGGACGCCCGCTTGACATCGTGTTAAATCCGCTCGGCGTGCCTTCCCGTATGAATATTGGACAGGTACTGGAAATCCATCTGTCCCTGGCTGCAAAGGCGCTCGGCTTTAATGTGGCAACGCCCGTATTTGACGGCGCAAACGAGCAGGATATCATGGATACGCTGGATTTGGCGAACGATTACGTCAATCTGGAGTGGGAAGAGTTTGAGAAAAAGCATGGCGCGGAGCTGCTTCCGGAGGTATTGCAGTACTTATCGGACAACAGAGAGCACAGAAAGCTCTGGAAGGGCGTTCCGATTTCAAGGGATGGCAAGGTAAGGCTGCGCGACGGCAGGACCGGCGAGTATTTTGACGGACCGGTAACCATCGGACACATGCACTACTTAAAGCTCCACCATCTGGTAGACGACAAGATCCATGCGCGTTCCACGGGACCGTACAGTCTGGTTACGCAGCAGCCTCTGGGCGGTAAAGCACAGTTCGGCGGCCAGCGTTTCGGTGAGATGGAAGTTTGGGCGCTTGAGGCATACGGTGCATCCTATACGCTTCAGGAAATTCTGACAGTGAAGTCCGATGATGTGGTGGGACGTGTCAAGACCTACGAAGCAATCATCAAGGGCGACAATATTCCTGAACCCGGTATTCCGGAATCCTTCAAGGTTCTGCTCAAGGAATTGCAGGCACTCGGTCTGGATGTAAGAGTATTGCGCGAGGACAACACGGAAGTTGAAATCATGGAAAGCGTGGATTACAACGATACCGATTACCGATACGAAATTGAAGGCGACAGAAAAGACTACGATGACTATGAAAAGAATTCTCTTGATGAATTCGGCTATCAGCAGCAGGAATTTGACNACGATGGCGAGCTGATAAGCGCGGACGACGATTTCGAGGAGGAATTTGGCGAAGACGAAGTCCTTGTAGATGAGCTGGACGAATTCTAAGAAATTGCTGATTATATCAATAGACTTTAGCATGGAAGGGAGTGCCATAGATGTCGGAAATAAAAAATGAAGTGTATCAACCCATGACATTTGATGCCATTAAAATCGGTCTGGCTTCCCCTGAGAAAATCAGGGAGTGGTCAAGGGGCGAGGTTTTAAAGCCTGAGACCATCAATTACAGAACTTTAAAGCCCGAGAGAGACGGTTTGTTCTGTGAAAAGATTTTCGGACCGAACAAGGACTGGGAATGTCATTGTGGTAAATATAAGAAGATCAGGTATAAGGGCGTTGTCTGCGACCGCTGCGGCGTTGAGGTGACGAAGGCGAGCGTGCGCAGGGAGCGTATGGGACATATTGAACTGGCGGCTCCTGTTTCCCATATCTGGTATTTTAAGGGAATCCCCAGCCGTATGGGACTGATTCTGGATCTGTCGCCCAGAGTGCTGGAGAAGGTGCTTTACTTTGCTTCCTATATTGTATTGGATGCAGGAAGCTCCAATCTGGAGTATAAGCAGATTCTCTCCGAAAAGGAATATCAGGATGCAAGGGAAACCTGGGGCAATAAATTCCGCGTAGGAATGGGTGCGGAAGCAATCAAGGAGCTTTTGCAGGCAATTGATTTGGAGCTGGAAGCAGAGGAATTAAAGACCGGACTGAAAGAATCCACCGGACAGAAGCGCGCCCGTATCATCAAGCGGCTTGAGGTGGTGGAGGCATTCCGTGAATCCGGCAACCAGCCGGAGTGGATGATTTTGGATGTCATCCCTGTTATCCCGCCCGATATCCGTCCCATGGTACAGTTGGACGGCGGACGTTTTGCAACGTCTGATTTGAATGATTTATACAGAAGGATTATCAACAGAAACAACCGTTTAAAGAGGCTTTTGGAGCTGGGCGCGCCCGATATCATTGTCCGCAATGAGAAAAGGATGCTGCAGGAGGCTGTGGATGCCCTGATCGACAACGGCAGGCGCGGACGTCCTGTGACAGGACCCGGCAACAGAGCGTTGAAGTCCTTGTCAGATATGTTAAAGGGTAAGTCGGGACGTTTCCGTCAGAACCTTTTAGGTAAGCGTGTGGACTACTCCGGACGTTCCGTTATCGTGGTTGGTCCTGAGTTAAAGATTTACCAGTGCGGTCTGCCCAAGGAGATGGCAATCGAGCTGTTTAAGCCCTTTGTAATGAAGGAGCTGGTGGCAAGAGGCATCAGCCAGAATATTAAAAATGCAAAGAAGCTGGTGGAGAGACTGGATACCAGCGTATGGGATGTGCTGGAAGAGGTAATCAAGGAGCATCCGGTTATGCTGAACCGTGCACCTACCCTGCACAGACTTGGTATTCAGGCGTTTGAGCCGATTCTGGTAGAGGGTAAGGCAATCAAGCTGCATCCGCTGGTATGTACCGCGTTCAATGCCGACTTTGACGGCGACCAGATGGCGGTTCACCTTCCTTTGTCCGTGGAAGCACAGGCGGAGTGCCGTTTCCTGCTGCTCTCCCCGAACAACCTGTTAAAGCCTTCCGATGGCGGTCCCGTAGCGGTTCCGACGCAGGATATGGTGCTTGGTATCTACTATCTGACACAGGAGAGAGAGGGCGCTAAGGGCGAAGGCAAATACTTTAAGAATGTAAACGAAGCAATATTGGCATATGAGAATCAGGCAATCACCCTGCAGTCCCGCATCAAGGTAAGAGTTACCAAGAAGCGTGAGGATGGCGAAGAGGTTTCAGGCATTGTGGAGTCCACTCTGGGACGCTTTATCTTCAACGAAGTGCTTCCGCAGGATTTGGGCTTTGTGGACAGAAGCGACCCGGAAAATCTCTTAAAGCTGGAAGTGGATTTCCATGTCGGCAAAAAAGGACTGAAGCAGATTCTGGAAAAGGTAATCAACACCCACGGCGCATTCAAGAATGCGGAGGTGCTTGACTATATCAAGTCCATGGGCTACAAATACTCTACCAGAGCGGCGATGACCGTATCCATTTCCGATATGACGGTGCCTGCCGAGAAGCCCGAGCTGCTTGCACAGGCGCAGGCGACGGTGGATAAAATTTCCACAAACTTCAGGCGCGGTCTCATCACCGAGGAGGAGAGATATCGTGCGGTGGTAGAGACGTGGAATGAGACGGATAAGGAGTTGACTGACAGGCTGATTGGCGGACTGGATAAGTACAACAACATCTTTATGATGTCTGACTCCGGTGCCCGTGGTTCCAATCAGCAGATTAAACAGCTTGCAGGTATGCGTGGTCTGATGGCGGATACCACCGGACGTACCATCGAGCTGCCCATCAAGTCAAACTTCCGTGAAGGACTGGACGTACTGGAGTACTTTATGTCCGCTCACGGTGCAAGAAAGGGTCTGTCCGATACCGCGCTGCGTACCGCGGACTCCGGTTATCTGACCAGACGTATGGTTGACGTGTCTCAGGAGCTTTCCATCAGGGAAATCGACTGCAGCGAGGACAGGTCTGATATCCCGGGTATGTGGGTCAAAGCCTTTATGGACGGCAAGGAGACCATTGAAGGATTGAAGGACAGAATCACAGGACGTGTTTCATGTGAAGATATTTACGATAAAGACGGCAATATGATTGTAAAGCACAACCATATGATTACGCCGAGCCGCGCTGCTAAAATTTTGAGCGTCGGTGTAAATGCCGAGGGAGAGCCGATTGAAGAGGTCAAGATTCGTACCATTCTGACCTGCCGTTCCCATAACGGTATCTGTGCAAAATGCTACGGCGCCAACATGGCAACCGGCGAGGCAGTACAGGTCGGCGAGGCGGTCGGCATCATTGCGGCACAGTCCATCGGTGAGCCCGGTACACAGCTTACCATGCGTACTTTCCATACGGGCGGTGTTGCCGGTGACGATATCACACAGGGTCTTCCCCGTGTAGAGGAGCTTTTTGAGGCGAGAAAGCCGAAGGGTCTTGCGATTATATCAGAGTTTGCCGGAAGGGTTGAAATCCGCGACACGAAGAAAAAACGTGAAGTGGTTGTGACCAACGACGAGACCGGCGAGAGCAAGGCATATCTGATTCCTTACGGTTCCCGCATCAAGGTGGTGGACAGTCAGGTACTGGAAGCCGGCGATGAGCTGACAGAAGGTAGTGTCAATCCGCACGATTTGCTGAAAATCAAGGGTATCCGTGCCGTACAGGACTATATGCTCAGAGAAGTACAGCGTGTATATCGTCTGCAGGGCGTTGATATTGCCGACAAGCACATTGAAGTTATTGTGCGTCAGATGTTAAAGAAGATTCGTATTGAGAATAACGGCGATACCGAGTTCTTGCCCGGCACGCTGGTAGATGTACTGGATTTCGAGGAAATGAACGAGCGGCTTATTGCAGAAGGCAAGGAGCCGGCGGAAGGTAAGCAGGTTATGCTGGGTATCACCAAGGCGGCGCTTGCTACCAATTCCTTCCTGTCTGCGGCGTCCTTCCAGGAGACCACAAAGGTTCTGACGGAGGCGGCAATCAAGGGCAAGGTTGACCCGCTGATTGGTCTTAAGGAAAATGTCATTATCGGTAAGCTGATTCCTGTTGGTACAGGTATGAAGCGTTATCGCTCCACACATTTGAGCACGGACGATGTCCTTGAGATTTCCGGTGATGATGAAATCAGCTTTAGCGACGGCGCTCCTGCCGAAGCGCTTACGGAGGAGGAAGTCATTTCCACCGAAGAGTCTGTTGAGGATGCAGAATCCGAAACAGCAGAGCTGATTACAGAAGAATAAAGATTATATGCAAAAACGGTTTTGGCAATAATGCCAAAGCCGTTTTTTTCTTTGTCAGCAGATAGAAAACCCGGCCGTAAAAGCTTTTATAGAAACAAACAGAAGCGGAAATACTGTGAACAAAATAGAAAATATCGTGAACAAAATAGACAAGAATGAGAAGAAAACTTGTTACAAAAAAATGGGAATGATATAATGAAAAAATAGTCGAAAATCATGATAAAAGGTATGGTTGGTGGTATGAAAAATGATATTCTCTCGTTGAAAAGCATCTATCAGTTTCTTTTTATAAGCGATTATCCAACATTTTGCGTAGGAATTATTACAAAAAATAACCGTACGGGACTTACGCTGACAAAATTTTGGAAGGATAATATTTTGATTCATTTCCGTAACCAAAAATATGGAAAGCAGATATGGCGTGCAGAAGGCGGGCGCAACCGTTATATATCGGACATCTGTAACCGAAGTGATAGAATTTCTTTTTACGGCGAATATGCGGAGGAAATAGAAAATGCAGCGGATACGGAGACGGTATTGCGGCAAATCAGGCAGTTTTCCGGTTTTCTGCTGGAAAGACAGTTCAATTATGATGCTTTTATGCAGAAATTCCCCTCATATATGCAATTCCTTTTTGACAGAGATGCCTGCTTTACGGAAGAAGTAAAGTGTTTTTTTGAAAGAGGATTGGCGGGAAAGAAGAAATATGACAGGCAGGGAAATACGGGAAGGGCTTTTTACTGCGGTTATCTTTTGACATTTCTGATGTTTCATGCGCTTGCAGGTAACGGGGAAGGCGGAGAAAGTCTGCGGAATCTGCGGGGCAGACGGGAATTGTCCTTGGAGGCAATGGAAAAGGCAAACAGAAAGGCAGCCGGAGCGCGCAGCGGCGAGCCTGTGTTTCTGACGGGAAAAAATACAGAGCTTTGCAGCATTCCCCTGACGGCAAGACACTTTTTCGGCAGGGAAAAGGAACTCTTTGAATTGCGGGAAATGCTGGCGCAAGGCGGCAGGTATCTGGTGAGCGGCATTGGCGGTATAGGAAAGACGGAGCTGATGCGTCAGTTTATCAAATGTTGTGTGGAAGAGCGGCTTGTGGATTATATTTGCACCGTGCAGTATGAAAACAGTCTGGCAGACAGCCTGATAAAAGCGTTTCCGGAAGTGCGCGGCATAGACAGGGAAAACAATTTCAGGGAGGTGCTGGCGCGCATCCGTATCCATGCTGGCGCAGGAATTCTGCTGGTGATTGACAATATGAATTGTGAACAGGGGGAACAGGGCTGGGAGGAGTTTTGTGAACTGCCGGCGACTATTTTTGTGACCTCACGTCAGCAGAAGCTGGAGGGCTTTGAAACCTACCGGATAGAGCCGGTCGGAAAAGAAGCGCGTGCCCTTGTTTTTCGGGATAATTACCAAAAATCTCTTTCGGAGGAGGACAGAAACGCGCTGGAAGAAATGACGGACAGAGAAGTCTGGCAGCATACACTGACGCTCCGGCTTTTAGGCTGTGTGGCAAGAACAAGGAACTGGACCGTACCGGAGCTGCTGGAGCGGCTTGAAAAAGGAGAATCTCATATATCGCTGGAGGCACAGGAAGGCTATGCGGGGCTGCAGCAGGTATATCGCAGGACTTACGCTGTTTCAGGACTGAAAAAAAGCATGAACAGGCTGCTCAGGGTGTATGCGGCGCTGCCCTATGAGAGTTACGGGAAGTCCTTCGCAGAAAGCTATTTACAGGGCTTTTTGGAGGATGGAACGGATATGGGAGAGAGTCTGGAAAAGCTTTGGAAAGGCGGCTGGCTGGAAAAGCGCGGCAATGGCTATTCCATGCATCCCTTCATTGCAGAGTGTATGCTGGCAAAGTCTTTGACAGAGGCAGATGCCGCGCCCTTTTTTGAGAGCGTGTGTGCAGCTTGTGCGAATGTGCAGCAAGGTTTTGCGATTGAGACTGTACGGGAGATTTTTTTCAATCCGTCCGAGGAGAATGGCAGTACGGAGCAGGAACTGCAAAGGGTGCTGTCTCTTGCTTATTCCGTAGCACAGAAGATATCAGGCGGCTTGTGTGAGAAATTTCTACAGCTTATCCTGCTGGCAGCCGAGTCCGCATACTGTCTTTTGGGATTTGACAAGGAAAAGCTGAACTATTTGACGGGCTTACAGCAGAATTGCAGAAATGCTTCTGCAAAAACGCAGGCATACTGGTATATCCTTTTATGCACTTATAATTATGGTGATATTGAAAAGCTGGAGGTGCAGTATGAAAAGTATGTGAAAGGCGGGGCAATATCAAAGGAACTTAAGCTGGCATTTGCAAATGGACTGGCGCTTCGGAATCTGAATGGCGGTAATATAGAACGTGCAAGAGAGCTGGCACAGTATATATGGGAAAACACGCAGGATTCCGACAGTAAAATGGGCGCCTGTTTTATCATGGCAGAGTCTCTGGAGCAGGCCGGAGATTTGGAGGGCTGCATTCTTTGGGCGGATAGAGGAGAGGAAATCGGTAAGGGTGTTAAAAATAAAAATACCTGGAACAGACACCAGATTATGTTTTTACAGTGCGTTTTGAATATAGCTGTTAGAAATCTTGAAAAAGTAAAGCGCATTTTGGAGGAAGAACAGGAAATTCTGAAAAATGAAAAGAATTATTTCTATAAATTCCAGCTCTTGTTTTACGAGGGTTCCTATAAACTGCAGGCGGGGGAGGAAGATTACGGCATACCACAGCTTGAGGAAGCCTGTAAAATGGCGAAGATTGTCTTTGGAACTGCAGA
Organism: Lachnospiraceae bacterium; assembly: GCA_014804445.1. GTDB lineage: Bacteria > Bacillota > Clostridia > Lachnospirales > Lachnospiraceae > Acetatifactor. The sequence continues at coordinate 343,478 of JAAUZU010000008.1, forward strand.
AGGCGCATACTATGCGACGGTTTTGACGGATCTTGCCATGGCGTATAATAAAGCGGGGCGCAGAGAGGAGGCATGTGAACAGTACAAAAAGGTACTGCATATCTATGACACCGTAGAGGGACATGCTTTTGAACGGCACCGTATTCTAAACAATATGGGAGTCATGTATCTGGACTGGGAAAAGCCAAAGGAGGCATTGCCCTGTCTGGAAGAGGCTTACAGAGTGGGTGTAGATATGGGCGGTCTCGCGGCGGCAGAGCCCGCAAATAACCTGTCCAGAGCGTACAGACTGCTGGGAGACAGGGAGAAGGAGCTTCACTATTTACGGGAAGCCGCGCCTGTTTTGGAGCAGTTTTACGGGAGCGCGCATCCCAAAGTAATAGATGCAAAGAAAAGACTAAAGGAGGAAAATTCAAATGAAAGCATCGGAGTATAATCGTTATCTAGAGGCAATTAAGGTGGCAAATGATGCACAGGACAAGGCGATGCTCGGGCAGATACAGGCGAGGCTGCTGGCCGACTACGGGATGAAGGATCCGGATGTGGAGCGCCTGATTAAAAAATTCCGGTATAACGTATAAGTAGAATAGTATCGAAAATAAAACTTGCGATATGCATGGGGTATAACTATGGAAACACAGATACAAAGCTTGAATGAGTGGCTGAAACACTGGGAAGAAAAGCTGAATAACTGCGAAAAAATCAATCAAGGCTGGGAGACGGAATATGCCAGACGCCGACAGGAAATAGAAGAGGACTGCAGGAAAGCGGCGGCAGAATATAACGAGTTAAAAAAGAAGGTTATGATTTACTGCCATATTGCGGAGGATAATTCCTATGTGCAGTTTCACCCGCAAAACGCCACACCTCTTGAGCCGGATATTGTGGCGCTTAGCCGGATGGCGGCAAGGATTAATGAAAGCAACAGGAATGATTCCGCAGCGGGGCAGGTGATAGAGCTTGCCAGCGGGTACGCAGCGTGGCTGGATTTACATATTGCTGAAATAGAGAAAGTGCGAGAAGGCAAGGAAAAAGCACTGTTGTCTCAGGCACAAAACTTTGGGCAGGGCACTGATGAGGCACAGCGAAAAGTGATGGAGGAAGCAGCAGGCAATTTGGGTGGAGAAGAAATACAGAAGCTGCTTTTTTCTTTGCAAGAATGGGAAAAACAGTATGCCGTTTCAGAAGAATCCCTTTGTCGTGAGGATTTTTTGCAGAAAGCGTCCTGTATACCCGTTGGCTGGCAGGAATATCCGCTGTATCAGGCGCCAAGGTTTCAGGAGCTGCTTGCGCGTTATCTGGGAAGGTATTATCAAGTAAGCGGAAACAGCATTCGCTGTCCAAAAGAGATAGCGCTATCCGCAGTGCCGCTTTTGCAGGTAGAATATACGGAAAAAAACAGAGAGCAGTTAAAGAGTGGGATACAGGCTTTATTGCTTTGCGCACTGCATAACATGGGGGCAATGCAGATAAGGATTTCTGTTTTTGACGAAATTTACTACAGCAGGGAGCTCTTAGGGCCGCTTTATGCGCTGACCGGCGGGAGTAATGGTGTGATTGATGCCGTCCCCGCAAATGAAGAGGAAGTACGAAGCCTGTTAAACACACTAAATACATATTATAAAAAGCAGGAGCAGAAGCTGGGGATGCAGGAGCTGCATCAGTATAATGCTTCAGTGGGGGAGGCTGAGAGACTTCCCTACCGGATTCTGGTGCTGCACAGGCAGGTAAAGCAGTTTTTCACAAATGACAGGGCAGAATTAAGTTATCTGCTTCATAATGCGAGGCGGCTTGGGATTTTTGTGATTGTGCTGCAAAAGAACGAGTCTGTGACAAACAGTTCCGTTTTAAGCGGGCATACAGAAAGTTATTCTGATGAGGGAAGGGTGTGTATTGTCAGCGATGCAGAAGGGCGTTTTTTCCTGAATCACAGGGAAGGAAAATATGCTTTCTCGTGGCTGGAGAACCATATAGAACGGATTCCGGATGCGTTTCTTGCAAGGGTGCAGAGCGGAATGGAAAAAGAAGAAACCGGAACAGGTTACTTCAGTCGTTTTGCGTATGTGTCACCGCAGAAATCACCCATGTCCAGAAAGCCCCTGCGGATTCCCTTTGCGGTCAATGAAGAAGGCAAGCTTGTAGAATGTGAATTTGAAAACGAAAATTTTGCAGCATATATGATGGGTGCTTCCCGTTCCGGTAAGTCAACCCTGTTACATATGATGATTGGGCATGTGCTTATGAATTACCATCCCGATGAGGTAGAACTCTGGCTGATGGACTTCAAACTGACCGAATTTGCCAGATACGCGGAGTGGAATATTCCGCATATCAAATATCTGCTCGCGGAGGATTCGCCGGAGCTTGCCTACGACATTCTGGACAAGCTGACGGAGGAATTAAACCGGCGTAAGCGTGAATTTTCCCGCAATGGCTGGTTAAAACAGACGGAGGTTCCCACAGATGTGTACATGCCCCAGATATTTGTGATAATCGATGAGTTTGCAAGATTTTCCCAGTATATCAGGGCGACCAAGGGCGAGGGTTACGACAAGGACTATACACTGAAGTTGGAAAATATGCTGGCGCAGGGTGCAGCGCTTGGATTTCGCTTTATTTTTTCCAGTCAGACCTATTCGGACGGTGTGCCGGGATTGACAGAGACGGCAAGAAAGCAGATTCAGACGCGCTTTGCCCTGAAAAATACATATCTGGAGATAAAGGACACCTTAAATCTTGCTTCTTCTCTGATTACGCCGGAAGTAGAGCACTGGATGAATACACTGCCCGTACATGAAAGTCTCTTTAAATGGAGAGATGATGCGGGGGAGGTGCGGATTGAACGGCTGAAAAATATGTATATGGAGAAAGCGGAGATGGAGCAGATTGTACAGCTCCTAAAAGAAAGTCTGCCGGGAAATTTTGTGGATAAGCAGCCGATTCTGCTCAGTGGCAACAAGCCCCATACCTTTAAAGAAATGCTGCCGGCATACAGAAAGTATGAGGCGGAGATGGAAGATGCGGATTTAGAAGAGGATGCCTATATTTATGCAGGTGTACCCAGAAGCTTTTATCCGGCAAGACCTTTTGGATTAAACGATGGTCCGGCGGAAAATATTCTTTTGGTGGGCGGCAGCAGGGAAGCCCGCACCAATGTGATACTGTCCGTCATCACCAGCTATAAAAGAGTTTCAAAGGATATAGAGATTTGGGCAGATGGCAGAAACCGGATTTTAAAGCGGTATCGGGACACTTTGTTTGCGGATTTTCAGCAGATAACAGATTTAGAGGACATATTGGATAGAACCGGAGAAATTCGGTCGAAGGTGGAAATGCGGCGGCGCACGCAGAAGTTGGTGGTGCTTTTAGGCTATGAAGCGATGCTGGAAGAATGGGAAATGTATGGGGAAGATTTTGCGGCGCCGAAAAAAGACAGCGCAAAACAGGATATGGCAGCCATGCTGGCTGCTGTCAGCGCAGACAGTTTGACAGAGGCGGACGTGCAGAAGATTGAAGCGTACAACCAGAGCGTATCCGAGGCACAGGCGGAAAATGCGGAGGAGGAAACAGGCGATTTGCTTGAAAACATGGAATGGATTCTGCGCAGGGCTTCAGGCATGGGAATTCATTTTCTGGTCTGCTTTGAACGTCCGGATGATTTTAAGAATAGTAAGCTGAACGAAAAGTTTTTCCGCCACAGGCTGGCTTTTTCCATGAACCGGACGGATTCGCAGGAACTGTTGGGAAATGGCATGGCAAGTCAGCTTCCCGAAGAAGCATTTGCCTACAGCGATGGCAGGAAAACCTTTACCATGAATCCGCACATCCATCGTGGCATTGCATGTAACGGCTGGGTGTTGGATGAAACCACAGGTGCAGCCGTGCCCAAAGAGTAAGTTTTCCATACAGGGAGTGTTGAAATGGCAAAGTATGCAATTAATCCGGAGGGCGCCGTGGCGCTTCGAAGGCTGTCCGCTGATTTAAAGCAGACACAGTCGAATATAGAGGCAGGCGCGGGGGCACTGCTGGTTTCTGTGGAAAAGGAAGAGCAGCTTGGGAAATACGGCGATGAAATCATGGCGTTGTTAGAAGGCAACAGGCAGTTTTTGAAAAGGATTGGGGAAGATGTTCTGGTCTTAAGCCGTTATGCGGAAACGATGGCAGAAAAGATTGAAGCCTACGTGCAGCAGGGAATTGTGGGGAATAGCAGGGCAGGCGGAGAACAAAGCCTGGATGCGGGCGCAGAAAGCAAAGCCCGTCAAGGGACTTACGATGCGCTCCGTCCTGCCAGAAGCAGTCCGCGAGATTTGGCAGTGTCCCAGTTTGGCTATCAGGAGGATGCAGAGGGGAATCTGGTTTACGACACGCCGGAGAAAATGGATGTTTACCTGTATAAAGAGCAGGGGAGCGCAAGAGTACTTTTTAAAGGAACCTGTGGTCTGTGTTCCTGCGCAAACATTATGAGACTGGCGGGAGTCAATGCCACCGAAAAAGAAATGATTGATTATGCTTCCAAAACACCGGCAGCCAATGCGAGAGGGAGACTGTGTGCGACGGGGTGTATCAATCCTGCAAACAATGGCGGCACCAGTCCATGGGACAGAAAGGAAATTTTATCGCATTTCGGCGTGGAGAGCAGCGTGTTGCAGATAGAAACGGATCATACCGGAAAGCCGGCGGATAAAAACATTGAAAATATTGCTTCCTATGTGGAAACGGGAAGAGGGGTCATTTTATCGGTGCACTCCAGAATGTTGTGGTACGACGAGGCATACGGAAAGAAAGATTACCATGCGGTGACTGTTACTAGCGTCAAGCGGGATAAAAGCGGAAGTGTGCTCGGATTTTATATCTGTGATTCCCAAAAGGACGGAACAAGCTTTTATTCGGCGGAGAAAGTAAGGGATGTACTTACCGGTTCGCCAATGAATGTCACACAGTCCATTATCAGGTAGGAGAGATTTTTTATGTATTTACGGCAGGTAGAAAACGCTATTTTTCATACAGAGTGCGGCAGGCTTCTGCGGGACGGCATGTGCTGTTCGGAGCCGATTATGACAAGGGATGAAAAAGGGATTATAGACCATTTTTTTGTCTATTGCGAAGATGCGGAGGAAGGTACTTTTTTAGGTCCGATAGACCGATTCGGCATCTATGCGGAAAAGCAGGAGCACGCTTATATGGCAGAAAACAAAGGTTATTTTTCTCTTGCGGAAGATGAACAGAAGCGTTTTCTGGGCAATACGGTGCTGACAAAGGAAAGCTATGACAATTACAGCGCGCTGTATGGACAGGTCAGGGAATTTGTCATGACAGAGTGCACAGAGCAGCAGCGGGAGATTTTGCAGAATTATCTGCATGCGCTGCGTGAAGTCGTGGATGAGGCAATGCTTTTTTTATACAGAGAGCTTGCGCCGGAGTTTTTTGCGTGGGTGGACAGTCAGACAGCAGAGCGGTATTAAGCTGATGGGAGGTCGAAGTATGCTGTTGTAAAGCGGACATATGGCTGACCTGTGGAGGCAGGAATGGCAAATTATGCAATTAACGAGGAGGGCGCGGAGGCGCTCAGAAAACTGGCATATGATCTGCATCGGATACAGGAGGATATGGAAGCAAGGTCCGGTGCGCTGTGGGTCGCGGTACAGGGAATAGAAGGGCTTGGCATGTATGGCGGTATCATTCTGGAAATGCTCGCCAACAATACAAGGATAGTAAAGCAGGCGGGAGAAGCGGTCACAGTTCTTTCTGCGAGAGCCCAACATCTGGCAGAAAAGATTGAAGTCTATATACAAAAAGGACTGATGGGAGGGACGAGGCAGGAAAGTACCTCCGGAGCTGCGGTAAAAAAAATGCAATATGACAGGCAGAAAACGACGGATATGTGGATATCGGTACAGCAGTCTGTTGAGGTGCAGATAGAAAATTACAGGGAAGCACTTCTGAAACGGGGCGTGCCCGCAGGCGAGTGGCTGGACGATACACTAAAACAGCATAAGGAAAGAATGCTTGCGCAGGAGAGAGAAGAGCTGGAGGTGGCGAGCGGCCATAAGGCAAAGGCAGAACAGATTTATCAATATCCTTCCGGAAACTGGTCAGAATTCTATGACAGGCTGGCGGCAGAATACCAAAGCGCCCTTTTTTATGATGGGCTGTGGAAAAGAATCAGGGAGGAACACGCCACAGGACAGGATTTGCAAAATACCAATCCGAAGTATGAAACGGAGAAGAAGGCGTGGACGGAAAACTGCCAGCGCTGTGTGCCGGCATATGAACTGCGGCGCAGGGGGTATCAGGTGAAGGCAAAACCGAGGCAGCCCATGGCAGATTATCTGGCTCGCCACCCCTTTGATGTGTGGGAGAATCCTGAGGTGGTTTCCTGCAAGGGAAATGGCAGGGAAGAGATTATGGCGCATATGAGCCGTTGGGGGGACGGTGCGAGGGCGCAGGTGATTGTGACATGGGACAGGGTTGCATCAGGTCATACTTTTGTCGCGGAGCAGCGGGGAGGCATTACCTGCTTTTATGACCCGCAGAGCGGGGAGGACGAAGTGAGTTATTATTTTGAGCATGTGCAGCAGGGCAGTGTCAAAATCGCGAGAGTGGATAATCTGCGGCCAAGTGAGTACATAGAAAAATGCTGTGAGGAGGCGGAATCATGAGCGGTATGATGAGTCTGGAGGACGGATGCAGGATAGCGGCAGCATATTTCGCGGAGCGAGAAATCAGAGGTATCAGACAAATTTTGACGGCGGAAAAAGTATGGATTTTTCTGCCGGGGGAAAAAGGCGTTGTGGAATTTGGCGGGAATGGCGTGACGGTTGACAGGCAGACCGGAGAAGCCAGACCTTTTATACTACCCTCAAAAGAGGGGTTTAGGTTGTTACAAGAAGCAAGGGAGGAAGCAATTCCGGAAGAATATCTCTACAACGAAGAAAGTACCGCTACGCGGTAGAAAGGAGAACAATATGGGAACAGGAAACACAGAAACAAATGCACTCGGGAGAGTGGCAGCAGCACTGGAGCGGTACATATCTGACATGAATGAGAACATTCAGAAGATGAGGGATGCGGCACGGGACTGCAGTGATAATATGGGAAGCGACAAGTACAGCGCCAATGCGATTGCGGATTTGGAGGAATGTACCAAAAAGCTGGTACGGGCAATGAATGACGCGGAAGAAATTCGGAGACGCCTTATTGATACAAAAAATACCATAGAGGAGGATTAGGACATGGCAGTTTATGCAATCAACGCAGAAGGCGCCAGCTCTATGCGCCAGCTCGAACAGGATATGAAGCGTTTAGGGGGAGAAATGGAGGAATGTTACCAAAAGCTTGCCACGCAGGTGCGGGCAAATGAAGACGACCTGGGTACATATAAAAAAGAGCTTTTGGACATGTTAGAGAGCATCAAAAAAACCCAGAAAAAAGGAAACGATGCACTGGAGGATTTGGCGCGCAGTGTGCACAACATGGCAGAAAAGATTGAAAGCCTGATAAAAAGCGGGATTTTAAAATAGGGGCGGTAAAGACGCAGCCGGATATAAAAGTGAGGAGGAAACCTGCCTGTGTGGCGGGAAAGAAAAAGATGAGCGATTTATCAATGAGGGATAAAATCTCAAACAAGTATACTGCGATGTATGAAGCGAGTAAGCAGCGTGAATTGGCATATCAGGAAACCTTAAAGGCTGAAATGCCGCAAATGAAGCAGTTGCTGGAGGGACATTCCAAAGCAGGACAGGCTTTGGGTATTTTCGGAAGCATTATTTGGCCGGTTCTGGCAGGAGCCGGTATGGGTGGCATTATCGGGGTGATTATCGGCGCATTGGTTTGTGCCTTTCCCGTCGGTGCCGTGGTAGAACTGACAAAAGGAAATACAGAAACCTCGGTTTTGGTCGTGCTTGCGATATATATCATAGGAGTAGTCATTACATTTTTACTTATGGTAAGTAATGCAAGCACAAAAAAAGCAAATAGGAAAATTCAACATGACAATGATGAAAAAATGAGACACTATAATGAAGAACTGCAGGACATCAGCAATAAAAAGGCACAATCAAACCAGCGCATTGCACAGGAAAAGGAACGGACGGATGCATTAAGAAAGGCAGAGATTGCCAGATACGATGCCGATGTGGACGCGTTCTGCCAGCAGGCGCTTGGCAATAGCGGTATTGCGCCTATGGTTGAGAAAACAGTTGAAATGTTTAAACGTATGGTTTCCCATCAGGAATCAGGGACAGATGTAAAGTATGTAGAGGCGGATTTTAACTATGAGGTGAGTAAGACCGGAATTGCCTATATATATGGAAGCGGCTACAGCAATCCGGAGAGCGAATTTAATTTTCAGAAGGAGCGCTTTCATGATTTAAACAGAGATGAGGAATGTGAGGGCCTTGCCAAGGCTTTGTCAGTTCTGGTGGTTGCCAGAATGAAGGAGGAATATCCGTCAGACCTTACCACAATTAAGGTATCCAATCAGGATGCATATTTTAACCTGTATTTTAAGACAGCAAATGAGAACTTTGAAGCAGCAAGGGATATTTTTTAAAGGAGGAGAAAGGACATGAGTGACAAAGAGATACTGCTTGGATATGCGAAAAAGGGAGAGCCAAAAAGCATATGGGACGTAATGTGCGGCTATAAATGGGGTGATGAAGAGAAGGAATTTGAAGTAGACCAAGAAGAGGCAAAGCGCTGGGGAATGGCTTTGAAAAAGCTGGCTATGGAAGGAAACATCATTGCGCAGGAAATTATAGTGGATTATGCACCACGCAGGGCCTGGGAGGATTTCGGCACAGGAGAATCTGAGGAAGAAATTGCAGATATGCAGAATCGTTTCTGCAATCATATTTTTGCACTGGCAGATGAAGGGAATGTGGAGGCGATTGTAACAAAGTCCCATATATTGTATGACACGCAGGAATATGAAGAAGGATGGGAGGAACAGTGGCTTTCTGTGCTCACCACAACAGCAGAGGCCGGCAGTTCAAGAGCTTGTGAGGAGCTTTACAAGTATTATGATGATGGCGGATTTACGTCCTACAAGGCGAAGGCTGGCTATTTTGGACCGGAGGCGGATGCTTACAGCGCGCCGAGGATAGATAAGGAAAAAGCAATGTATTATCTGCAGAAGGGCGCGAACTGTACGGATTACTATAGCTATAAATGCAAGAAAAGTCTGGCGGACAAATATTACTATGCAATACTTAGCGGCGGCTCAAGTCTGTCTCTGGAGCAGGCAAAAAAATATCTGGAAAGCTATAAGTACTGGCTACGTTTAGCGGCAGAGAGCGGTTCGCTGGAAGCACTGGAGAAAGAAAAAACGATAGGGCAGGACATTGCATTTTTCGGTCAGATGAATCCTGCACTTGGAGGATTAAACAGTAACTATGTCAGCAGCAAAGCGGCAACTCCCACGCAGGGTTCTCCTGCGCAAGGTTCTCCCGCGCAAGGCAAAAAGGGTGGCTGCTATGTGGCAACCTGCGTGTATGGCTCTTATGACTGTCCTGAAGTCTGGGTTCTCAGAAGATACCGGGATACCGTGCTTGCAGACACTTGGTATGGCAGAGCGTTTATCCGTTTCTATTACTGGGCAGGTCCCAAGGCTGTAAAATGGTTTGGAGAGACAGCATGGTTCCACCGACTGTTTAAAAAACCGATTGACAGTATGGTTGAAAAACTGAAAGGCAGGGGCTTTGCCGATACCCCTTATCGTGACTGAGAATATATAAACAAGGAGGCGTTCAGCAATAAGATAGATGCTGCTTATTATGAACCGGATAAGGTCGGCGGCGAACAGTACCGTCTTATTGCACAGGCATGTGGAGAGGAAAAGAAAACGGAAATGTAAGCTGGAACGACGAAGTTCCCGGCCAATATGGACTGTATGTGTTTTATTACTAAGATGCTTTAAAATTGAGACCGTAGAGCATACATAAAATCGGCAGATCTATGTGTGGATAGCAGCATAGACCTGCCGGTTTTTCTTTTACTGAGAAATCTAATAAACAATATCTGCCGCTACAATAGCTTTCAGAGTTGCTATGGTTTCCTCATACGGAAGAGGGCGGAAAAGCAGGCCTTCTGTAATTTCTTTATAATCTTTCCGGTAAATATTCTGACTGATGATTTCTGAGAGAAGTGCATTGATACTAATATTTTCTTTAGCGGAAGGACAAATAGGAAGTGTGGCACGGGCTGCGCGGACATCAGACACCAATGTACGAAAGCTTTTGTCAATTTTTAGCTGGCTGTAAATTTCCGGTGTTCTTTCTATTGTCTGAGTGGTGATAGGAAACGGCATAAGATCATATTGTCTGGCTATATGTAAGAAATTCATTTTCTTTAGAAAGCGATAGAGATAATTGTCGGTCATTCGGGAAATAGTAGGAAAAGGAAGCAGAGCTACATATGTTTCCACAATAAGTTCAGGTTTCAGAAGTGGAGAGTTGTCATAGACAGACGGATAAGTGGTACGGTAACAATTATAATGTCTTCGGCTTTGGGTTTCGTGGAGATTGCTGATAGTAAATCCAAGCGATTCCATGGTGGCAACGACTGCTTTTTTTAACTGTTTTTTGTGGGATTCGCCAGGAACCCCGGATTCGGCAGTATATGAAATGTCAATATCTTCGGAAAAACGATTCAGAAGCTGGTAGCATTTTGTTAAGGAGGTGCCGCCTTTGAATACCATATTCTTTAAGCGTGAGGATAATTCCCTGAGAGTCAGGGTTACAAAATAATCCTTTTCTATTATATTGGCAGGAATCTGTAATTCAGTGGCAGCACCGGCAATGAGTTCTGCAAAGACAGCCTCATCATGATGCAAATTCATAAATCATCCCCCATTCAATTAATTTTTTTGCGGTATTGCCGGTAAGTGCAGTGGCAACATCGGATAATTGCTTTTGTGTAAATTGGCGTTGTCTTAAGTAGGCTTTCAGGCGGTTAATCATTTCTGATTTGTTTAATTCCGAGTACTTTTCTGCTTGGGATAGGGTATCCAGAAATTGTAAAACAGGAGCATTGCTGTCAGTGATGGGGAGAATAGGGCGTTTAATACGAACTGTCTGTCCGCCAATCGTTAAAACCCTGCCTTTTGTGGCTTCTTTATTTGTTACAATCTCGAGGACAGCCGGCATTTGTGTTGTTAATCCTAATTGATTGGCAAAGGAAGCACCGGTAATGTAACCGTAAGTTTCTGCATTGTTTTTGACATACTTGCGAGTAATTACAAGGTAAGGGTCAAGATAGCTTGTCTCTAATAATTTTGATGGTTTGGGAATGTAATAAATTCCGGTATCATAGCGCTTTAAAAATCCGGACGCAGAAAGTCGTTTGACAGCCTGTCTCTTTGCGCTGTCACTCATATTGGGAACACACAACTCATTGATAAAAATAGGTTCATTATAGCCAAATGTATCTGTTAAAAACTTTTTCAGCATGTTATTTCCTCCTTTACGGAATTGTACCATATTTATACTTGACTGGTCAATATATATTATGCCAATGCTGAAAAAGAATATACGCTACTGTATCACATTCAAAGTCCCTTCATACTCCAGCTCACCGGTAACCACGGTCTGCCATGAGGAGATACTGTAAAAGGTATCTCCTGTTTTTTTGGGGTATTGGATGCGGACAACCACTTCCAAAGTCTGGATGTTGGAAAGAGGGAAGGAAAAGGTCTTTTCTTCTCCGGCAGCCTTAAAATATGCCGTCTCAGAGGAACTGCTCTCATAGAGGGCGGAAAGCTCCGCATCGAGGGCGGCGAGCGCCGCCTGTGCCTGTCCCTCCGCTTCGTAGTAGGCGGTAGTGCGGTCTAATACCTTTTTGCTCAGCTTGTAGTCCGCGTTGGCGCTGACAATGGAGAGCGTGGCAAAGGACACAAGGCAGAGAATTACGAATATTACCAGTATGGAAGAAGAACCAATACCGCTGCTGAAGGAAAGACCGGATTTCTTTGACTTATTTTCATTCATGGGCGTATCCTCCTCTTGTAGCCGGATGGTATTGCAGGGGCAGGGTGTAAAGGGTTTCATAGTGTGAGAGATTGCCGTTTCTGTCAAAAATATTTTGAATAAAGGTGATTTCCGCTGTGTGAAGCCCTGTTTCGGCATTGTATCCGTTGTCTGTAAAATCAATGTGGTATATGATACGAGTGCTCACATTGTCGGAAAATTCCCAGTTTTCATCAAAGTAAAATAGAATGGCATCGCAGTCATTCGTCATGTAAAAGCCATTCTGTTGGCCGCCGTACTGTTCGCACAGACAGTTATATACCGACAGCATATCTGCATCGGAAGCGTTCCACAGTTCAGCAAGGTTCTGCGACCATATGACTGTCTGGTTTAATTCCTGCGTGTTTTGGTCAAGCAGATGTGCCTTGACAAAAAGCTGGATGCATGCCGCGCTTGCAAGGGCGAAGAACAGGATGGAAATGGTTAATTCAATTAAAAATAAACTGGAGCGAGATGCTTTCATACGATTCCTCGTTTCTGTGCTGATTCATTGCGGGATAGTCCGCCGTAACTTAGTGTCCGTTGTCGGAGCGCAGCGAAGCATACAGGGTAAGCGGCTTGCTGCCGGTGTCCATGGTAAGTCGGATAAGCCCGGGCCGCACCTCTTCCATGGAAAGAGCGGATAGAGGCATAATGTCCTGTCCCGCCTGCAGAATGTTTGCCCCGGCAAAGGAGTCCCTTCTGATAAACAATTCCTTTAAGTAGCCGTCATAGAGGTAGAGACAGGTGCAATACTCGTCATCCCCCACTCTGCGGATAAACAGCAGGGCGGAGACGCCTTCCAGATCTCCGATTTCAACGGAATCATATATATCATTCTGGCGAATCTTTTCGCTGATATAAGAATAGGCGGTGCGCTCTTCAAAATTGTCATTCATATTGGAGACGGTCTTTTTGTAAACATTGGCGCCGATTGTGACCAGCATAAGGGCGGAAGCGGCAAAAACGCCGAACAGCGCCAGCACGAAAAGCACGTCTACAATATGGCGGTTGGATTCTTTGGATTTAAAATTCATGTTATTCTCCCTGCGTTCTGTCCAAAATGGTAACGTCCGGCATAACGTTGGAGCCGATGGGCTGATAGTCCACATAAAAAAGCTCTTCATTATAAATCAGGCCGTAGTGCTCTTTGATATAGTCCAGACTGGGCGGATAGGCTCCTTCCACGGCATAGCACTGCGCGATGCTGCGGTTTAATGCGGTTTCCAGACTTTCCCGCTGCTTTTCCAGCGTGGTGTCGGAAACAGATTTCAGGCTGCCGTAAAAAAGAATGAACAGCGCCAGAAAAGCGGCAAGGGGCAGTAAATATACAAGTTTTAAAAACGGAAGCTGTTTATCCCGTTCAAAACGGTTGCGGTAAAGACTCATAGTAGTTTCTCCTTTAACCGATGCTGGACATAATTCCCATAAGCGGGAAGATAACGGACATCAGAACCAGTCCCACAATAACGGATAAAATAATGACCAAGGTAGGCTCTAAAACCGATATAATGGAACGGATTTTTCGTTCGGTTTCCCTGTCGTAGTTGTCAGCTATTTTCTGCATAACGGTATCGATGGCGCCGGTTCTGAAACCAACAGTAACCATGCGGGAGTAGAGGTTGGAGAAAATACCGGAAGCAGTCAGCGCCTCTGAAAAGTTGGCGCCCTCTTTAATTGCTTTCTTGCAGGCTTCGATTTTTTCCTGCATACCCTTGTGCTCCGTCAGCTCGGAAACCATATCCAGACTGTTAAAGGTGTCCATACCGCTGCTGATGGTAAGCGCCATACCGCTTGCAAAGCGTCCGGCGGCAAGCTTCTCATAAAAGCCCTTCGTCAACGGAAAGACGGAGAGAATGCGTCTTGTGAGAACGCGTCCCTTTTTGGTCTTTGTTGACAGAAAATAGAGTGCCGCGATGATAAGCAGAATCACGACAAAGATAACGGAGTAGCGATTTAAGGAATTGCCCATACGGAGAAGCGTTCCGGATATACCGCTCATCTCGCTGCCGAGCTGGATAAAGACCTGATTAAAAATGGGCAGTACTTTGCCGAGCAGCACAAAAATGACGAGAACCATGATACCAATCATGATAAAGGGATAACTTACGGCGCTGCGGATGCTGTCGGAAATGGAATCTTCCCGCTCATAATATGCGGCAAGCGACTGCATAACCGAGTCCAGATTGCCGGATTCCTCGCCAATGGCAATCATATGCAGTACATAGTCGGGAAAGACGTTAGAAGCACGCAGTGCCTCGGCAAAAGGCTCGCCCTGTCTGCAGACATCCAGTATGCCCTGAATGATGTCCTTTCCTTCCTTTGTTTTGCTGTCGTTTAACAGGATGCTCATACTTTCCATCGGTGTGATACCGGCGTTAAACAGCATGGCGGTCTGATTGCAGAAGGAGGCAATCTCCTGATTGGATAATCTTTTTTTGCCCATTGTCTTTATTCTCCTTATTTAATATAAATATTTGACAACATAGTTACTTCCATTACTGATGAAGTCCTTCAGTTCACTTTCTTCGACCATGGATGCGAAGGTAGGATCCATAAGCTCCCATTCATTTCCGTCGAACCGCACGATACCGTTGACCCAGCCGACGTCGGAAATATAAGCGCTAATCCACGCGTGGTACGCGTCTCCGGCGTAGCCCACTTCCAAACGGGTGGGAATCCGCTGGCTTCGCAGCATGCTGGTCATAACAGCGGCGTAATCCAGACATATACCCTTGCCGCTGGACAGAACGGCATCCACATCGGGAATGTAGCCGCTGGGAACGGTCGCCGCCTTGTCGTAATCATAGGAAATGGATTCTATCACGTAGTTGTATATATTTGTAATCACGTCCAAATCGGTATTGGCAGGTTCGGCAAGCTCCTTTGCCAAAGAAACCGCCCGGCTTGTGGAACTAAATGCACAGTACTGATTGGGGTACAGGTAAGGCTTAAACTCGCTGGACAGGGTAACATTGATGGTGTCTGCCAGGCAAATCGCATAATTGCTGTCAAAAACATTCTCTAAAATCGTAATTTCATAAGAACCGCTGCCGGACGACAGGGGAAAAGCCACGTACTCGCTGCTGTTCAGATTGTAGGTGTAGGTAACGCCGTTGCTCCCCTTTACCTGCATTTTAACNTTGGCGCAGGTGCCGGTGTAGCATGCCATGAAATAGCCTTCCGAAGCGTTGGAGTAGTCGATGGAGGCATATTCATTGTGCGTTTCCGCCGAACCGCTTGCCGTAGGTACAAGGCAGCGGGGCGTATTGTCCCTGAGTCCTGTTTCCGGCTCGGGGGAAGTCTCCGGTTCGGTAGAAGCGTCCGGCTCTTCCGCAGATGGTGTGGAGGAGGCAGAAGGGTCNTCATCCGGTGCAGGCGTTGCGTCATCCGGTACAGTTGTGNCACCCGGTGCAGTAGTATCATCCGGNACAGTTGCGCTATCCGGTACCGTGNTGTCGGGGGTGGAGACGTCCGTTTCGTCAGTCGCCGGCGGGATGGTGCCGGGAGGCTGNAGCTCGGTGTTTGTGCCGCAGCCGGCAAGCGCCATACATAACAAATATGAAATTAAGGAAAATATAAAAATCTTTTTTTTCATAGCCATCCTTTAATTTATTGATTTAGCGGGGAGAAAGCCAGAGATGAAAATCAGGTGCATTCTCCAGAGGAATATAAATATTGGTCTCAGTTCCATAGTAGGAAAAAGAAATAACGCCGGTTTTTTCGTTGTAGGAAAGCGCCGGCTCAATGATGCCGGAGGCAGTTTCCTGATATGCCTCGCTNTAGCATATGCCGCTGCCNGATAAAGTCAGCTTCAGCACATCGCCGGAGAGCGTNTCGGATATCAGTACGACCTCAGAGGCTTNGCTGCCATTCAGAAAAGAAGCNGCAGGTGAAACAACGAGGGGCAGGACAAAGGTAAAAAGCAGCAGAAGCGCCGTTATGGCGAGCAGNCTNTTGTAAATACGGGTATTCAGTTTGCGGCGAAGCGCCAGCCTGTCNAAAGCCACGGTGTTCGGAGGAATATCGCATGCCTTAAACACATTCTGCAGAGTGGCGTCAGCCTGTTTTAAATCCATTTGATGTCTTTTTCTGTCAAAAAGCATATTCACACCCCCTTAACTCTTAAGCAGTATCAGCAAATGCGCGTTGCCGGAAGCGATGTAGCGTTTTACGCTGCTCCGGCTGATTTCCATCGCGGCAGCAATTTCCTGAAGCTTCATATTGTTGTANTANCGCATCGTCAATACCTGCTTTTCCTGAAAAGGCAGTGCATCCATGGCCTTGTTCAGACGCTCGTATTCATCCTTTTGCAGGCAGCGCGCCTCCGGATTTGTATCGGTGGAGTCNTCCTGCAGAAGCTCCAAAATTTCGGGATCTGCAATGTCCTGAAACTGGTTTAGNTTTTTGCTCATGTCATAACAGACATGGAAAGAAATCCGGTTCAGCCATGCGATGAATAAAGTCGGGTCATTCAGTTTATTTAGATTTTTCAGTGCCGATATATATATTTCCTGCACCGCATCGTGGGCAAGAAAATCATCGCGCAGATAATGTCTTGCATAGTTGTATACCTTATTAAAAGTCAAGGCATACAGCTCTGCAAAAGCATCGCTGTCATTTTGNCTGGCGCGTATCACAAGACCCGCCAGATAGGGGATGTTGGATTCTTTCATAATANTACGGCGCTTTCTCNACGNGTGTCAGGAAATATGATACAGCTTGTTGTAGGTTGCGGTTAAAAGCTGGGTGAANGCCTGCACTTGTTCTTCCCCTGCCAGTGTGTAGGCGGAACGCAGCTTAATCGGTGTTTTGTCATGTTCTTCATTNTATAAGGAAATCTTTGNTTCCAGTCCGGCAATAAACTTCTCCATGGATTCTTTGCTGCAGTCATCNAGNACTACAACAAATTCATTGCCGCCGTTGCGGCAGACAAAGCCGGTGGAATCGCTGCTGTCTTCCAATATGCCGCAGAAGTCCTGAATCANNCGGTCTCCGGTCTTGTGTCCTTCCGTCTCGTTGATGCGTTTCAGGTTGCTGATGGTAAACATGGNACAGCCGGTATTTTGNAAGGACTTGCGGCTTGTATAGGTTCTGAAAACNGCGTCAAGACTATGTCTGTTGGGCATGCCGGTCATGCTGTCGAGGTATGCCGTCTGTGTCAGCGCATGGCTGCCGACGGCAAGAGCGCGCAGCTTGAAAAAATCNTTGAGCAGGCAGATGAAGCTGAAAATCATCAGCACCCAGATGGTGGCGCACANAATAAAAAGAGTCCTGTCGGCATAAATCATGTGCCTGAGCCGCGAATCCATNATAAGAGTAATNAAAAATATAATTTCAATGACTGCCAGAAGGNNTAACTGTATCATTTTGGCAGTGCGGAANGATTTGACAAATTTCTGCTCCGGCATGGACTNNNNCCTCCTTTCTGTCAGNCGCTTAAAAGCCATTTCACGATATACTACTATTATAAAGTAATGATGCAAAAAAGGGAAGATGAAAATTCATTTTGTCCGAATGAACCTTTTGGAGGAAAAAGGCAGTCTTTATACTTGAATGAATTTAGGTAATTATAAAAAATGAATGAAAGGAGTCTGTATTCATTTGGACGGATTATTTGTACACGGTGTGACGGAAGTAATGAGCACTATGGACACGGCAGCACAGGGATTGGGTTACAGATTGTACGTAATTAAGGAAGGGGCAGTGCCTTTGGCGGGAAATATCGCCCACAGCGTTTTTTTCCCGGGAACAATGGCGGTGATGATATTTATGCTTCTGGGGGCGGCAGTCGGTTTATACATTGCGGCATGCAGGCAGTACCGCCGCCGAATTGCCGAACTGACCGGACGCAAACCAAAGCCGCTTGCCGGCTGGAAGCTTTGGCGGCTGAAAGAAATGGCGCAGGAGATAGAATATGAACTGACGGGAGAAAACGTATGAAGGTATTGGTGACAGGAGTAAAGGGACAGCTCGGATATGATGTGGCAGAAGAGCTTGCAAAAAGAGGGACGGAAGTTGTCGGCGTCGATGTTGACGAGATGGACATCACGGACGAGGCAGCAGTACGAAGGGTAATTCTGGGAGCGGCTCCCGATGCGGTCATCCACTGTGCCGCTTATACGGCGGTGGACGCGGCGGAAGACAATGAGGAAATGTGCCGCAGAGTCAATGCGGACGGCACAGGGTATATTGCAAAAGTGTGCAAAGAACTTGACATCAAAATGCTCTATATCAGCACGGATTATGTGTTTGACGGACAGGGAACAAGACCCTGGGAGCCGGACGACGAAAGAAAACCGCTCAGCGTGTATGGGCAGACCAAGTACGAGGGCGAGCTGGCAGTGCAGAATACGCTGGACAAATATTTCATCGTAAGAATCACATGGACATTCGGTGTGAACGGCAAAAATTTTGTAAAAACCATGCTGCGTCTTGCAGAGACAAACAACCGGATTACCGTTGTAAACGACCAGTACGGTTCGCCCACGGCAACCGCAGATTTGGCAGTTCTGCTGTCAGACATGATAGAGACGGAAAAATACGGGATTTACCATGCCACAAACGAAGGTATCTGCACATGGTATGAATTTACCTGTGAGATATTCAGGCAGGCGGGCATAGGCATTGAGGTGGTTCCCGTTACCTCAGAAGAGTACAATGCCAAGGCAAAACGGCCGGCAAACAGCAGGATGAGCAAGGATAAACTGGACGCGAACGGCTTTAAGCGCCTTCCGACCTGGCAGGATGCACTCACGCGCTACCTTACCAAGTTAGGCAGGTATGCGCTTTAAATCTTTAAAATATGGCAAAACCCGCGAAAAAGTTATTGACAATGCATTTGCAAGCACGTATACTATCATAGTGTGCACGCAAATGCATTCTTTTTTTGTGACCTTAATATGGAAGAAGATGTATATTTGCGCAGTACATGGAAACTATTATTTTATATTAAGAAAGAGGTGAAACAGAATGCCAACATTTAACCAGTTAGTAAGAAAAGGACGCCAGACAACGCAAAAGAAGTCTACAGCACCTGCTCTGCAGAAGGGATTCAACTCTCTGCACAAGAAAGCAATCAATACTTCTTCTCCTCAGAAGAGAGGCGTATGTACCGCTGTTAAGACTGCGACTCCTAAGAAGCCTAACTCCGCACTGAGAAAGATTGCCAGAGTTCGTCTGTCAAACGGAATCGAAGTGACAAGCTATATCCCCGGAGAAGGACACAACCTGCAGGAGCATAGCGTTGTTCTGATCAGAGGCGGCAGGGTTAAAGACTTACCCGGTACCAGATACCACATCATCAGAGGTACACTGGATACAGCGGGAGTTGCTAACAGGAAACAGGCTCGCTCCAAGTACGGCGCGAAGAGACCCAAAGCTTCCAAGTAGTGACTTGTTCACTTGTAGTCAACTGGATTCACATAACGGAACTATTTGAGTGTTGGAATTCTGTCTTGTATACAGTAATGCCGCACGTACACATAGGGAAACAATTGTGAGTACCGATGATTTAATTAACCTAACGCTTCCATATGCCGCAAAGTTTGGGCGAAGCGTTACTATTATTAAGGAGGGAAGAATCGTGCCACGTAAAGGACATGTTCAGAAAAGAGATGTATTGGCAGACCCTTTATACGACAATAAAGTGGTAACCAAGCTTATCAATAACATTATGTTAGACGGTAAGAAGGGTGTTGCACAGAAAATCGTATACGGTGCATTTGCCAAAGTAGAAGAAAAGGCAGGCAAGCCTGCTCTGGAAGTTTTCGAAGAGGCTATGAACAACATCATGCCTGTTCTGGAAGTGAAAGCGAGACGTATCGGCGGCGCTACCTATCAGGTACCCATCGAAGTAAGACCGGATCGCCGTCAGGCACTGGGTCTCCGCTGGCTTGTAATGTTTTCTCGTAAGAGAGGCGAAAAGACCATGGAGGACAGACTGGCAAATGAGATTCTCGATGCAGCAAACAATACCGGTTCTGCTGTAAAGAGAAAAGAAGATATGCACAAGATGGCAGAGGCAAACAAGGCATTTGCACACTACAGATTCTAATTACCGCTGCCTGAAGGACGTTTCAAAGCATATACAGACAGAAACGCCCGTTTTACTAATATAAGGAGGAAAAAACCTTGGCTGGAAGAGATTATCCATTGGATAGAACCAGAAATATCGGTATTATGGCGCACATCGACGCTGGTAAAACAACGTTGACCGAGCGTATTCTCTATTATACCGGTGTTAATTATAAGATTGGTGATACTCATGAAGGCACTGCTACCATGGACTGGATGGAGCAGGAACAGGAGAGAGGTATTACCATTACATCTGCTGCGACTACCTGCCATTGGACTCTGGAAAAAGAGACAAAGCCCATGCCCGGGGCACTGGAGCATCGTATCAATATCATCGATACGCCGGGACACGTTGACTTCACGGTAGAAGTAGAACGTTCCCTGCGCGTGCTGGACGGTGCGGTTGGTGTGTTCTGTGCAAAAGGCGGCGTGGAGCCTCAGTCCGAGAACGTATGGCGTCAGGCTGACACCTACAACGTTCCCCGTATGGCGTTCATCAACAAGATGGACATTTTGGGAGCAAATTTCTACGGCGCAGTAGAGCAGATTAAGACAAGGCTTGGCAAAAATGCCATCTGCCTGCAGCTGCCTATCGGCAAAGAAGACAGTTTCAAAGGAATCATTGATTTGTTTGAAATGAAAGCCTACATCTTTAATGATGATAAGGGCGAAGATATCACCGTTACAGACGACCTCGGCGACATGAAGGAGGATGCAGAGTTGTATCGTTCCGAGTTGATTGAGAAAATCTGCGAGCTGGATGATGATTTGATGATGGCGTATCTGGAGGGCGAAGAGCCTTCCGTGGAAGAATTAAAGAAGGTGCTCAGAAAGGCAACCTGCGAATGTACGGCAGTTCCCGTATGCTGCGGTTCTGCTTACCGCAACAGGGGCGTACAGAAGCTTTTGGATGCAGTTCTGGAATATATGCCCGCACCTACCGACATTCCCGCAATCAAGGGTGTGGATCTGGAAGGAAACGAAGTAGAGAGGCATGCTTCCGATGAGGAGCCTTTCTCCGCGTTGGCATTTAAGATTATGGCTGACCCGTTTGTCGGAAAGCTTGCATTCTTCAGAGTATATTCCGGTACCGTGAACTCCGGTTCTTACGTACTGAACGCTACCAAGGATAAGAAAGAGCGTGTCGGCAGAATCCTGCAGATGCACGCAAACAAGAGAGCAGAGCTGGATAAGGTTTACTCCGGTGATATCGCGGCAGCGGTAGGCTTTAAGTTTACCACAACAGGCGATACCATCTGTGACGAGCAGCATCCCGTAATCCTTGAATCCATGGAATTCCCTGAGCCGGTTATCGAGCTTGCAATCGAGCCCAAGACCAAGGCAGGACAGGGCAAGATGGGCGAGGCACTGGCAAAGCTTGCTGAAGAAGACCCGACCTTCCGTGCTCATACCAATCAGGAAACAGGACAGACGATTATCGCAGGTATGGGTGAGCTTCACCTCGAAATCATCGTTGACCGTCTGCTTCGTGAATTTAAGGTAGAGGCTAACGTAGGTGCACCTCAGGTTGCTTACAAGGAAACCTTCACAAAGCCTGTTGATCAGGAATACAAATATGCAAAACAGTCCGGCGGTCGTGGACAGTACGGACACTGTAAGGTTAAATTCGAGCCCATGGATGCAAACGGCGAAGAACTGTTCAAGTTTGAATCTTCCGTTGTCGGCGGTGCGATTCCGAAGGAATACATTCCCGCTGTCGGCGAGGGTATCGAAGAAGCTACCAAGGCAGGTATTCTCGGCGGATTCCCGGTAGTCGGCGTTTACGCAAACGTATACGACGGTACCTACCACGAAGTCGATTCTTCCGAAATGGCATTCCATATTGCCGGTTCCATGGCATTTAAGGAAGCAATGAAGAAGGCGGCGCCTGTACTGCTTGAGCCTATCATGAAAGTAGAAGTAACCATGCCGGAGGAGTATATGGGCGATGTAATCGGCGATATCAACTCCCGCCGCGGACGTATCGAAGGTATGGAAGATATCGGCGGAGGCAAGATGGTGAAGGCTTTCGTTCCGCTGGCTGAGATGTTCGGTTATGCGACCGACCTGAGAAGCAAGACGCAGGGACGCGGCAACTACTCCATGTTCTTCGAGAAGTACGAGCAGGTTCCCAAGAACGTACAGGAAAAGGTACTTGCAGCGAAAGCGAAGTAAATACACGCATGTACAAAATAATGCTTGAAAAAACTGGTTATTTTTAATATAATTAGAAATAGCCGAGTAATATTGAACAATTAAAGTCGATTCAACAATTTTAAGGAGGACTCATAAAAATGGCTAAAGCTAAATTTGAAAGAAATAAGCCCCATTGTAACATTGGTACCATCGGTCACGTTGACCATGGCAAAACCACTTTGACCGCAGCAATCACCAAGGTTCTGGCAGAGAGAGTTGCCGGAAACGAGAAGGTAGATTTCGAGAATATCGATAAGGCTCCCGAAGAGAGAGAGCGTGGTATTACCATTTCTACCGCACACGTAGAGTATCAGACAGAGAAGAGACATTACGCACACGTTGACTGCCCGGGCCATGCTGACTACGTTAAGAACATGATCACCGGTGCTGCACAGATGGACGGCGCTATTCTGGTTGTTGCTGCAACCGACGGCGTTATGGCTCAGACCAAGGAGCACATCCTTCTGTCCCGTCAGGTAGGCGTACCTTACATCGTTGTTTTCATGAACAAGTGCGATATGGTAGACGATCCTGAACTGCTTGAGCTGGTTGAGATGGAAATCACAGAGCAGCTCGAAGAATATGACTTCACAGACTGCCCTATCATCAAGGGTTCCGCTCTGAAGGCTCTGGAAGATCCCAACGGCGAGTGGGGCGACAAGGTTATGGAGCTCATGAGCACTGTTGACGAGTACATTCCGGATCCTCAGCGTGATACCGACAAGCCTTTCCTTATGCCTGTCGAGGACGTATTCACCATTACCGGACGTGGTACTGTTGCAACCGGTAGAGTAGAGCGTGGTGTTCTGAAGCTGAACGACGAAGTTGAAATCGTTGGTATCAAGGAAGAGACCAAGAAGACCGTTGTAACCGGTATCGAAATGTTCCGTAAGATGCTTGACGAGGCTCAGGCTGGTGATAACATCGGCGCACTGCTTCGTGGCGTTCAGAGAACCGAAATCGAAAGAGGACAGGTTCTTGCAAAACCCAACAGCGTTACCTGCCACAAGAAATTCACCGCTCAGGTTTACGTGCTGACCAAGGACGAAGGTGGACGTCATACTCCTTTCTTCAACAACTATCGTCCTCAGTTCTACTTCAGAACAACTGACGTAACCGGCGTTTGCGCACTGCCTGCAGGCACCGAGATGTGCATGCCTGGCGACAACGTAGAGATGACCATCGAACTGATTCATCCCATCGCTATGGAGCAGGGTCTTACCTTCGCTATCCGTGAGGGTGGTAGAACAGTTGGTTCAGGCCGTGTTGCTACGATTATTGAGTAATCTTTGATAGTGTATCTAAAAAGCTAGACTTTATAGGGCTTTCCGAGAAATCGGGAAGCCCTTTTTATGTCCTGAAATAGGTGGAAAGGATGAAAGTCCTATGAAGATGTTTTGTTATATTGTTGGTGTTGGAAGCAAAAGGTCTGCTGTTTTGGCATAGGATTAAAAAATAAACATTACACGCATAAAAATGTGAAAAACACACAAAAATATTGACATAAAAACAAAAAAAGGATATATTATATATTATCTAGGAGGTGCTGTGATATGTTAGTACAATTTATGTTAAAAAATGTTCTGTCGTTTAAAGAAGAGACAATTTTAGATATGACAGCAATTAATGCATATAAGGAACATCAATGTAATTTAATAGACGGTGTGACAAAAGAAAAATATCTTAGAGTTGCGGCAATTTACGGTGCAAATGCAAGTGGTAAATCAAATATTCATATGGCAATGACATATTTTCAAAGAATTATTAGGGAATCACTAAATAATGTTGTGGATGGTGAAGCAACAGCCATTAAAACATATTATCAGCCATTTTCATTTGATAGTGGAGAAGAAAACTCAGAATTTCAGATTGTACAGATTTTAGGAGATTTTGAATATAAGTACGGTTTTGAATATAATTCAGATTGCATTGTTACGGAGTGGTTATATAGAAAAAATCTACAAACAAAAAGAACTTCAACAATCTTTGAACGTACAACAGAAAAAGTTGAATTTGGTTCATGTGTAAGAAGAGAATGTGATGTATATAAGGAGCAAATTCCAGTTGAAACTTTGGTTTTAACCTTTTTCAATAAGTTAAAACTGAAATCTAATATCTTTAAGATTGTTTATTCCGGAGTGATGGGTACATTAGTTGTTCCAACAGATTTTTGTGAGGATACAGGGCTTCTGGAAGCTCTTTTGCCTCAATTAATTGATGATGAAAAAAGCGCATTGGTAGCATTTTTGTCTGCTATTGATACCGGTATTAGAGATATTAAGTATGATGATAGTGATAAAGAAATCAAATTTATAACTTATCATGAGGGGAAAGATGGTAAGTTACATCCTCTTGATTTGTTTTTTGAATCAGAAGGAACCATTAAAAGTATTATGCTATTTATTTATGCGCGTAGTGCAATTCTTTATGATAAATCAATCTTTGTGGATGAATTGAATGTTAAATTACATCCCCTTTTGTTGAAATTTATTATTGATTTGTTTTATCAAAATGAATCACAGGCTCAATTAATTTATACAACACATGATACTACTTTGTTGGATAAAAAATTCTTTAGAAGAGATCAGATTTGGTTTGTACAAAAGGATGAATTTGGATACTCAGAATTGTCTGCTTTGTCAGATTTCAAAGTGAGATCAGATGCTTCATTTGAAAGAGATTATTTGGCTGGGGTATATGGTGGGATTCCGTGGTTAAAAGAATTCAGTATGAAAGAGGGCAAGTAAATGGGTTCGGATGATTTATTTAAAAAGCGACGTGAAGCTAGAGCTCAAAGGAAGCATGAATACAAATCCCCCAAGGCAAATTCTTATCTGATTGTTACAGAGGGAGAGCGTACAGAACCATTATATTTTAAAGGGATGCAGAAACTTATACAAGAAAAAATAGGAGGAATAGTTAGTGTTGTTGAACAGCCATTTATTGATGTACATGGTGAAGGCTGTTCTACGACCAGACTTGTTGAGGCAGCAGACCAAATTATAAAAGATGCAAAAGTTATCTATCAAAACGTATGGATTGTGTTTGATAAGGATGATTTTGATGACTTTGATCAAGCAATATTAGAAGGTGAAAATAGAGGATATAATATGGCTTGGAGTAATCAGTCTTTTGAATATTGGTTGTATTTGCATTTTTATTATAGTGATTCTGCGTTGCATAGGCATCAATGGAATGCTAAATTAGATGAAATTTTTAAGAAAAATAATTTGGGTGATGGGACATATCAAAAGAATTATGATGAGATATATAACATGGTAAATATTTATGATGGTGTAGATGTTGCAATAAAGCATGCAAAACGAAGAATGGCTGAATTTGAGAAAGGTGAATACAAACCATCAGAATATGATCCGGGAACAATGGTGCATAAATTGGTAGAGGCTTTAAAAGTGTATTTAGAATAGCTGCGTATATTGTAATGGATAAAATATAATGTAAGTGCAATGAATGAGGAGATAACAAGATGCTTGTCCGAACCCAATTCTCTGCAGGGAAAATAGGATCAAGACGACAGAACAAATGTCGTAATAAATGTCGAGGAAATGATAATGAAAGAAATAATTGCGTATGAGATGTCTTTCGATAAAACATTGGAGTATCAGAACGATATAAGTTGCGTTCCTTTTCAAGAACAATACTGGAATGAGTATATGAGAATATATAATGAATGTTTTTATCAAATGAGAAAAGTACTAGAGGTTGAACCAATAAATTTTTATTCTGACTACTCTCAAATCAAAGATAAAATAAACGATATCTTTCTTTATTTGCAAAATGGAGTAATCGTAGGTGCTGTTTCCTGCTATGGAAATGAGTTAGATGATTTAATTGTTGCGAAATCGTTTCAAGGACAGGGGATAGGGCAAAAATTGTTATTGTGGGGAATGAATCATATAAGGGAACAAGGCTACGAAGAAATTTTTTTACATGTAGCTGAATGGAACCAAACTGCAGTGAAGTTGTATTTGAAAAATGGATTTCGTATCAAGAAAAAGGAAAAGGTTCGTTAGAGTTGGGTTTGATTGGGGGAAGCAGAAGGTTTAGTATGTTTTTTGGTGATATGAAGGGCGTGGTGTTGGCACTATGTAGATAAAATGATGAAAGAGAAGATTGGTTTGGTGTCAAAGCGGTTTCAAGCAAGCGTGCAAATAAAAATAGGATATATAAAAACAGCGATTTTATGGTGCTTTCCAAGAAATTGGGAAGCTCCTTTTTAAATTAAGTAACAATAAAAAGCTGTAAATGGCACTGCTTCGCGTATTCCTGATATTTGTAACACGACAGTGTAATTTCACAAAATACAGTATAGTGTGAAAAAACACTAAAATAATGGAAAATGCAACCGTATAGTGATATAATATAAAATATATATGGAAGAAATGATGAATGAAAGTAAGTTATAATTGCTTGTGTAAATTAATGATTGATAAAAAGATGAAGAATTCGGAACTACAAAAGAAAGCGCAGATAAATGTGGTATTGATGATACTTTAGAATTTTTAAAAGACTGAGGAGGATATAGGCGTGGCAGCAAAAGCAAAGACGAAAGAAGTCTCTATGGAGGAGGCTTTATGGAAATCTGCGGATAAATTGAGAGGTTCGGTAGAACCGTCTGAATATAAGCATGTGGTATTAAGTTTATTTTTCCTTAAGTTTGCGAGTGATAAATTCGAGGCTCAGAGAGCAAGAATTATTGCAGATGGTATGGAGAAATTTGCAGATAATATTGCTTTTTATACAAAAGATAATGTGTTTTATCTGCCGCCGGAAAGCAGATGGTCTTATATTATGGAAAATGCCAAGCAGGATGATATTGCTTTGAAGATAGATACTGCTCTTTTTACAATTGAGAAAACGAATCCCATATTGAAAGGTGCTTTGCCGGATAACTATTATTCCCGCTTACAGATTGATACGGTCAAGTTAGCCTCTTTGTTAGATGAAATCAATAAGATTGATACCACAAAGGATAAAGAAAACGATATTATTGGGCGTATGTATGAATATTTTCTCAGTAAATTTGCTATTGCAGAGGGAAAAGGGAAGGGAGAATTCTATACACCCAAAACGATTGTAAATTTAATAGCAGAGCTGATAGAGCCTTATGACGGAACGCTATATGATCCATGTTGTGGTTCGGGAGGTATGTTTGTACAGTCCATAAAGTTTATTGAGGCGCATCATGGGAATAAAAAGAAAGTTTCTATCTATGGACAGGAGTATACAAATACAACTTATAAATTGGCGAAGATGAATCTGGCAATTAGAGGAATATCGGCAAATCTTGGGGAGATGGCGGCAAATACCTTTACAAATGACCAGCATAAAGATTTGAAGGCAGATTATATTATGGCAAATCCGCCGTTCAATCAAAAGGAATGGCGCGCCGTTGATGAACTGACAGATGATGCCAGATGGAATGGCTATGAGGTGCCGCCGACAAGTAATGCAAATTACGGATGGATATTAAATAATGTCTGCTCATTAAGCCGCCAATAATTCATTGGCACCTTTTTGATCATAAAACAGCACGAAATTTTGCCGTAAGTACCTTGAAAATACCGCCATCAGAAAATGGCGCAAAGAAC
>JAAUZU010000009.1 GCA_014804445.1 Lachnospiraceae bacterium
ATCGGTAGATTTTGAAAATGCACCCCTAGGGAGCTTTATTAAAGTTACCCTTTTTTACCACCGATACGAAAAAGAAATTTTTTGCTAATTTAGGCTTGACTTTTCATAGCTGGTCTCCTTTCATCACACCTTAGTTGTATAATATCACCACTTAATTGTGTTTGTCAATATATTTTTTACAACTTAGTTGTAAATTTTATTTGACTTCAATGCTTTTTATTGCTATACTTAAGTCACTGAGGAGGTTTTACCATGACAATAAATGACCGTATTGCAAATTTATTAAATACTCTACAAATTACAAAAACCGCATTTGCCGAAAAATTAAAAGTGTCTCAGCAATATATTTCAAAACTTACTAAAACAGGATTACCTAGCGATTTGCTGATAGATGACATATGCGAAAAATACAATGTAAATGAAGAATGGCTTCGATACGGAACTGGAGAAATGTTTAGAGTAATACCCAAAGAAGACGAAACTGCTGCCATTGTTTCTAATCTGCTGGAAGAAGATAATGCTTTTTATGACATCATAAAAAGCATTATGAAAACTTTTGATCAGTTAGATCCTGCCTCGCAGGACACTCTTATATCATTCAGCGAACAGTTACTACATAACCTTAAGACAAAAAAAGAGGACTAACGCCCTCTTTTTTCTATGTGCCTATGTACAATCGTATATATTTGTATCAAAAACTTATTATCAGATTCATCTAAATTTCTTAACATATCAATAATCAGTTTTTTATAGTCCGGCACCTCCGCACATACTTCTCCGCCACCCTTTGCTCGCGTCCTT
Organism: Lachnospiraceae bacterium; assembly: GCA_014804445.1. GTDB lineage: Bacteria > Bacillota > Clostridia > Lachnospirales > Lachnospiraceae > Acetatifactor. The sequence continues at coordinate 802 of JAAUZU010000009.1, forward strand.
TTATCCACTGTTATCATTCCTTCCCTTTTCCAAATATATGTTCTGTGTTTGTTTATCATAACACATTACTTCCCTCATTACAAGTTTTTCAGAACAAATGTTTGTAATTTGTTTTAAATCTATTGCTATACCGATTTGGAAATAAAACCAGCCACTTCCCTCCTCTCTTTTTCCCCATACTATCGGTAATCTGCTTCGTTTAATAATCCCAAAAACTGTAAAAACTCCCTATGCATATATTAAACCACATAAATTATCTAAAGTATGCTGGTAATTTATGTAAATTTTTCAAATATTGTTTTACTTGTACTATCATTTATGATATACTCAAGCCAATTAGCAACACTATTATCTCTACACTAGGAGATAATAACTTGCAGGGCAGATTCTATTATCAAAGGGGGATTCTATTATCGTAAGTTTTAGCAAACCCCACTTTAAAAATACACTGCCGCATGCATGGTAAGGGTAACGGGAAAAATTTAAAATCATACAAAAGATATTGGGGGTAATTATGCAAACAGAAAAAACTTTTCATCATTTCAGCACGAAAGAAGAAGAACTTGAGTATTTACACAAGTACAACTTTCTATCTCCTACCAAAAACAGCGTCCCTAATTTGTATTACATAAAAGACAAAGAACTATATCCTTGTAAAATAATTGGATACGAATGCAATTACGAAACATGGAGTAATACTGTTATAGATTTTGGAGAAGGTCCATATTTTATTCACAGCGACCACTTAAATGAGATGCAAAAAGTCGAACGAAAAAAGGGAGAATCTTTAGAAAAATTACCCGACACCTATGTTATTTTTGACCTTGAAACAACAAGTAAATACACAAAAACTTGTGAAGTTATTCAGATTGGGGCTATTAGGATTGTAGACAATCAAGTAACCGAAACTTTTTCATCTTATGTTAAACCTGTGCACCCTATTCCCGCCTCAGCCACTAAAATCAATGGTATAACCGACTTAACCGTATGCATGGCGCCAGATATAGAAACCGTTCTTCCAAGATTTTTAGAATTTGTTGGCAATGATTGTGTTGCGGGATATAATATCGCTTCATTTGATACCACCATAATTTATGACTTAGCAAAAAAAATACTTAATACTGATTTCAATAACAATTATTTTGATTTTTATACCTTCTACAAACGCTCTCTTCCTAAGTCTGATATAGATGATTATAAGCAAACTACTATTGCTAAGTATTTTAATGTTGATTTTTCATCTGCTCACGATGCATTAGCTGACTGCAAAATATCTTTTGATTGCTATATGGCTTTTTGCGAACTGCAAGGGGATTCTTCAGAAGAAACAATTGAAGATGATGAAAATGCAACCATTGCTAGTAACAATCGGATAAACAATATTCGTTCTGATTTTGACCGAAAGGTGATGGAGGCCCTTGAATCATATATCGCTAAAGAAAATCTGCCTCCTCAATCTCTATATTTGTACTCAAACGGGAAAGTGAAAGAAACATCAAAATCTATTTGTATATATGAGCCGCCTTTTCCAGTAGTTCCATATGAGGCGCAAGTAATAACCAAAAATGCTGTTTGCCTAAAATACATTGAAAAAGGAAATAAAATACTATTATATGTCAGCTATTCGCAATACGAGGATATGCCCTACCCCCACTCTGAAACGGTCAAAGCAGACTTAAAGAAACCGAAGGGCAGCAAACCTATTTATATTGTTACAATCCCTATGGATCACCCTTTCCTTCTCGAATATATATTACAACTTGTTAATTTTAATGTAAAAACCTACAATCCTAAGCAATCTTTTGGTTGCTGCAGCAAATTCAACGAATGTTCCGATGCACTTGAATGTGTGCATGAAAACAAATTATATGCTGCCGGATGCAAATACAGAAAAATAAATTTAGAGAATGGTCGGGTGTTTTATGGAAAAAACAGAAATATTGACTAAAAAATATCACCGCCATCTGTGTCAATAGAAAATCAGCGCCTCCCACTTACACGGAGGCGCTGATTCCTTTTGTTACCGTCCTACGTTCTTTTTGCTGCTCCGGCCGACCAGATAATCCATTGACACACCGTACAGCTCACACAGTTTGTACAGCTTGTGCACAGGCATTTTCCGCTTACCTGTCTCGTAGATAGAGTATGTCCTCTGGTCTATCCCGAGTTTATATGCAACATACCGCTGTGTATAGTCGTGGTCTTCCCTCAAGTCGCACATTCTTCTCAGCATAATTTCTTTATTCATCGCCTTGCCTCCTTTTCCTATAATTACGCCTTTATTGTAACCCCTAGTAAAACAGGCACCGGTTTTGATCTGATGAAAATACTTCAATATAACTCCCATTTCTATATTGACATACGTATTATTACGTGTTACAATGTTTTCAGATAAGGAAGGGAGATACAAAAGATGCCAATGACTTCACAGGAAATGATTAAATATCTAAAGAAAAACGGTTTTGAGAAAGTCAGCCAAAATGGTTCCCATATAAAGATGAGAAATCCGTCCTCTGATAAAACCGTAATCGTTCCTTATCATTCCAAAGACCTTAAAAAAGGAATGGAAACAGCAATACTGAAACAAGCTGGGTTAAAATGACCCATACTCTGAATATGGAGGCACATTGTATGAACAAATTATTTTATCCCGCAATTTTCCACAAAGCAGAAGAAGGCGGATTCTGGGTAACATTTCCCGATATTCCCGAATGCATGACACAGGGTGACAACATGCAGCACGCATATGAAATGACTGTTGAGGCACTCGGTCTCGCCTTAACAAGCCGCGAGGAAGAAAAACAGGAAATACCGGTTCCTTCCGAACCGGACAAAATTTCAACTGGTTCCGGCGAGTTCTGTGTAGTAGTAGAATTTGATATGTTAGCTTACAAAAAACGTACCGGCACAAAAGCCGTCAAAAAAACATTAAGCATTCCGGAATGGTTAAATGAAGAAGCCATTGCACTCGGTGTAAACTTCTCTCAAGTACTGCAGGAGGCACTTATACAGAAGGTAGGGGCAAAATAAGCATTCTGTTGCAGACTGTAACGCTTTGAAAAAACATGTCCTTAGTCTGCATTGCAGACTAAATACAACCGTACGAAGCCGCCGTACAATCAAAATATTTTCTGGACATTGACAACATAATACTTTACAAAACTGAGTTTTTCATCTATCATGTCAGTAAGGAAGTGCTCTTTGTTATACTTACATTAATTTCCAGTCTATTGTTTTATCTGCATTGCATACAATATACTGGAGTCTGAAAGAGAAAGGGTGATATATATGGCAACAAAAAGTATTCTTAAAAATGTGGATATTAAGGATAAGAAACTTGGAAAGTCATTGGTTATCGCACTGGAAAATGCCGCAAAGAAACAAGCAAAAGACGTTCAGCTCAGCAGAACCTACGAAGATGTAAAAGGGGATAAACTGAGAAACATTTTGAGCAGATGAGCGGCTATATCGGAATTAACCTAAGAGATATATTAAGTGATGACTCCTTAGGAGAGAGTGCTGCTAACAGCATCCTCTCCTCTTTTTCTTGTCCCCTGAACCCTGACGTTGAGTATTTTTTACGGCACACAGCTATTGAATTTTCAAAACAAAGCATTTCAAGCACTTACCTGATTATGGCATCTTACAAAGAAAAATATGTCCTTTGCGGCTATTTCACGCTCGCAAATAAAGTATTTTGTATCGAAAAAGACAGCCTGCCCAGTAAAAACTGGAAACATCGCATGAACAAATTTGGGCAGTTTGATAAGACTGTCCAAAGATACACTATCTCGGCCCCTTTAATAGGACAGCTTGGGAAAAATTACGCTAATGACTATAATAAACTTATTACCGGTGATGAGCTTCTGAAATTAGCTTTGGATAAGGTAAGGGAAATGCAATACATAGTTGGAGGCAAGATTGTCTACCTCGAATGCGAGCAGAAAGAAAAGTTGATTGATTTCTACCAGAGTAACGGTTTTGTAAATTTTGGAATGCGTGCTCTGGACAGAGATGAAACCGACAAACTGTCAGGTGAATCTCTTGTCCAAATGCTCCGCTATATGTAAATTCTAACGTCAAATACCACAACACCCAAGGAGGCCCCCATGGAAAAACCAATCCGCTGCGCATTGTATGACCGCGTATCCACGGACATACAGGTAAAGGACGGTCTGTCGCTGGAAGCACAGAAGCAGGCGCTCACAGAGTACGCGCTCTCCCACAACTACCAGATCGTCGGGTATTACTCGGATGAAGGCATAACCGCCCGCAAGAAAATGCAGAACCGCAGGGAGCTGCAGCGGCTTTTAAATGATGTCAAAGCCGACAGGATAGACTTGATCCTTGTCACAAAGCTCGACCGCTGGTTCCGCAACATAAAGGACTACCACAATACGCAGGCAATCCTTGAAGCCCATGGCTGCAACTGGAAAACCATTTTTGAAGAATATGACACTACCACGTCAAACGGACGCTTTGCCATCAACATCATGCTTTCCGTCAACGAAAATGAATGTGACAGGGATTCCGAACGTATCAAATCTGTTTTTGCATATAAAAAGCGAAACAGGGAACATTTAAACGGGCGGCCGGCATACGGCTACACCACGGATGAGCAGAAACATCTGGTAAAGGATCCTGCTACCAGACATATTGTAGAAGATATTTTCCGCACCTACTTTGACACCTACTCCAAAAAGGCAACCGTGCGGCGGATACAGGAAACTTACGGAGAAGATTCACCGACCATGTACCAGATTAACCGTGTGCTTTCCAGTGAAACTTACACCGGGCTTAAATTTGGTATTGCCGGCTACTGTGATCCCTACATAACGTCGGAGCAGTTCCAAAAAATCAGGCAGGTGTCAGATTCCAAGATGATTCCCCACCAAACGGAGCCTTTTATCTTTTCCTCGATGATACGCTGTCCGGTATGCGGCAAGAATATGTCGGGTTTCGTGAGAAGACGGCAACTGAAAGACGGCAGCACAAGCGAATACAAACGCTACCGCTGTGGCGCCAAATTTACGGAATTTCACAACGGTGCCTGCATTTCCGAATCCGTCGTGGAAAAATACCTGTTAGACAATATTGTACTCCGATTTAAAGAAACCATGATTGATTTGGAGAAAAACAGCCAGCGCCGCAATGGAAGCAGAAAGAATCAAGCCGCCGCGATACAGGCAGAAATGGAACGCCTGAACCTGCTCTTCCAGAAAGGAAGGATTAAGGAAGATTACTACGACGAACAGTATGAACTGCTCTCTGAAAAGCTCAAGGCATGTGAACCGCCCAAGCAGACCATATCGCCGGAAGCCTGCAGGACACTTGCAGCTACCTTTGAAGGCGACTGGATATCCCTCTACGAAAAACTGGACGCTTCCCATAAAAGAGCTTTCTGGAAGGGAATTATAAAAGAAATAAACGTTGATAAGGACAGCCACAAAATAAGCGGCTTTACTTTTTATCTGTAGTGGTGCAGTAATCTATATTACTCTGTTGAATTCGAACCCCACGCCACTTCCCTGGAACAGAAAGGGGACGGCTATGTTGTTGCCTCTCTGGGAACAGATTCCGGCTATGTGCCTTACACCGCTTTTTCAGCAAAAGCAAGCTATATCAAGGATCATCCGGAAATTATCCAGGCGTTTACCAACGCACTGCAAAAGGGAATGGATTATGTCAACTCCCACACGCCGGAGGAAATTGCCAAGGTCATAAAACCCCAGTTTGAGGAAACAGATTTGGATACGCTGACCACCATCATAAAAAGATACCACGAGCAGGACACATGGAAGGAAGATTTGATTTTCAGTGAGGATGCCTTCACGCTGCTTCAAAATATTCTGGAGGAATCCGGCGTGCTTTCAGAGCGCGTTCCTTATGATGTGCTTGTAGACACCTCTTTTGCGGAGAATGCAAAATAACCCGACAGCGCAAAAAACGCATCTCCACGCATATCTATTGTCATAAAAGAACCGGTACAGGTAATCAGCCTGCGCCGGTTTATCTTGTAAGCCTCTCTCTTATTTACAGCCTGTCCGGCTTTACGATTTTCCCAAGATTATCCAAATCATAATTTAAGACCAGTTCCTTCGGAAATCCCGCTTCTTCCAAAACTGCCAGCACTTCCGAAAAATCTCCTATGGTATAACAAATATGGCTGTCCGTTCCCAGAAGAACCGGCGTCTCATACCGCTCACACCAATAGAGCAGCTCCTTGATATTTTCCCGCGCGTTTTTTCTGGGGGCAAGGGGATTCAGGGAGGAATTGTTGATTTCAATCGCAGTCCCGGTCTCTTTTGCAGCATGCACCAGCTTTTCACGGTCAAGGGGATACCGGCTGTCATCCGGATGCCCAAGCACGGTCACATGGGGATTCTGCATTGCCAAAATAGAAGCCTTTGTATTTTCTTCTATCGTACCCGGACGGCAGCACAGCGTATGCATACTGGCAATGACATAGTCCATCTGCTTCAAGAGTCCTTCTTCCAAATCCAGTCCACCGTCATAGTCACAGATATTGGCTTCCACACCGCAGAAAAGTCGTAAACCATCATATTCTCTTGGGATACAGCGATAATTGGAAAAAAAGAAAACATGCGGACCTCCCGGCATTGCCGGTCCATGCTCGCTGAGTCCCAGCGCACGCAGTCCTCTTTCCTTTGCCGCCTCAATATTTTCCTTCAGGGTACTATACCCGTGCCCGCTTGCCATTGTATGCGTATGCATATCCATAATGGGGATCATATCCGCTCCTGTCTGCGCATCCTATGCACGTGCAAATTGAGAAATCTATTTCTTTTCCGCTTCTCCGTCACGCAAATCATCCACCAGCTTTTCAATCAGCAGTTTTTTCACGTATACGTCAAAACTCAGCAGGCAGATAAAAGAAAACTTTTTCAGAAACGCACGCTCCTGCTCAGGCGCATCGGCAAAGGTTTTATCCGCTGTCTTAAACTTATCGAGCACATCCTGCTTCAGATGCTGCATCTGCTCTTCTTCCATACCGAATACTTCTCTGTAGACGCTCTCTAAATTAAACTCTTCTTCCGTTTTAAAAAACTCTTCTGTAATCGGCTTCAGCAATGTTTGAATATCGCTGATGGAAAGAATGTTCTTATAATAGTAGATAAATATTAAAAGAAGCATATGCTCCTTATTGTATTTCTTCTTTTCGGGCGGGGGCAGCAGATCATTCTTGGCATAATTGTTTATCATGGTCTTTGTCAGAATTTTGTCTTCGCCCGGATTTCTGGTCTTCTTCCGCAGGCGGTCGTCCATAAAAGTGGTCACCTGATCCATGTATAAATCAATATTGGGAATATCCTCAGGCTTAATATATTCCACCTTTGCAAGGTTGTCCAATATAGAATGAAGCAGCTCTTCCGTGTTTGTTGTCATCAACTCTCTCCCCTTCTCTGGCAGGTTCTGCCTGCCGTCTCATATTCCGGGACGACTATTGTATATATTATATAGTAATGAATACTACATGACAAGATTTTTCTGTATGATTTTCGAAAAACTTCTCTGCTGTAATTTTTACAAGATACTTCAAAAAGACTTTACTTTAAAACTTTAGTATGATAAAATTTCATGGTCAAGACTGTAAAATTTTACAGTGTAAAAGTAAACAGTGAGGTAATCGTTATGAACAAAAAACTAAAAACAGATGCCGTGGACTATCTGTTTGATGCCATTTTAAGTCTGAAAAACCGGGATGAATGTTACAGTTTTTTTGAAGACCTTTGTACTGTAAACGAACTACTATCATTATCCCAGCGTTTTGAAGTGGCAGCCATGCTGAAAAGTCACAAAACCTATCTTGAAATTGCCGACAAAACCGGCGCCTCAACAGCTACCATCAGCCGCGTAAACCGGTCTCTCAATTATGGAAACGACGGCTACGATTTGGTTTTTGACAGAATCAATACAAAATAAGATATACAAAAATAAGAAGGGTTGTCAGCGACAATCCTTCTTATTTTTAATGCAAAAGCTTTTACAGTTCCATTTTGTCCGTACCCATGGAAGCAGCAGCCAGAATCTCATCGTCATCATCGCCTGCCTCTTCTGCTTCTCTCAGAGCTTCCCTGATGGCCTCTTTTGCAGATTTCTTTCCGGCTCTGTTTTCTCTTGCCGGATGTTTTTTAATTTTCACATCATCCTGATTCATATCGCATCTGCCCTGGAAAATTGCCTTTTCGTCAATCACAATCAAGGTCGTTTTGATATCCCCCATTAACCTTGCCGTGGAAGTCAGCTCTGTTCTCTGGGAAGCACTAACGTTTCCGATTATCTCTCCGCCAATAATCACGGATGTCACATCCAGATTCCCATGAATTTTGCCTGTCGCACCGATAATCAGATTGCCTGCCACCGTTACATTTCCCTCTACGGTACCATCCAGCCTGACCGATCCACCAGACCTGAAATCTCCCTCCACAACGGAATCCTTGCCAATAATAGTTGTAATTGCTGTCTCTGATTTTTTCATACTTTTCCTCATTTCTGCACTGCCCTTTTTATTCTTACATTCTGCATCGCAGCGCTGACACAGAATGTTCCTGCCGCTATGCGCGGCGTTTTTAACCGTTGATTGACAACATATCTGTAGGTTTGATATACTCGCCATCTTTCATAATCTGATAGACAAGCTGTTTATTGTCATTCCCTACAAGGAACAGGGTTCTTCCCTGTGCCACTTCATCACCCACCTTTACCTGTGCTTCTCCTCCATTGCGATAGATGGAAACATAACCGTTTCCATGGTCTACTACAATTCTGTATCCGTAAGTTTCATCCTCCTCTACCACTGTAACCGTACCTTTTGCCGAAGCTACTACAGCAATACCCTCTGTCGCAGTAAAGATTACCATGGGTTCGCCTTCCGTCACTTCTTCGATAGACGCGCCGCCGGTAAGCGGATATTCCGTCGGCAGGCTTTGCTGAGAAAGTTCCTCCTGCAGCGCCTCCGCAGTCTCTGCCTGAGCATTGACCGCTGTACTCAGGGCTTCTATCTTTACATTCAATGACTCTATCTCTGCCTCCAGACGGCCTTTTTCTTCCTCCAGGGATGCAATCACTGCCTTTTGCTCATCATCATGTGCTCTGTTCATCTCCCATATCTGCCCTTCATATGCAATATAACCTATGAGACCGCCGAACAGACAGCAGAGAACCAGCATAAGCAGCCGCGCCACCATGGGTCGTATTCTTATCTGCCTTGTTTTTGCGTTTACAGCATCGGTTGTCAGTATCACTATACGGCTTACTTTTCTCTTGTGCTTCCTTCTTGCCATAAAAAGTCACCTCCAGTAAACTCTAATCATTTTACCACAGGTGACTTTTTGAAACAATGTTTATTTAACATTTTTGTAACATTTGGACAAATTTTTGCTGACATTTTATACAAAACATACGCTTTTTACATGTCCAATGCCATATCGCCTTGGAAAATCCATCCTTTTTTACGCATAAATTCCGATATCAGCAACGTAAGCACAGCAGGAAGAACAAAATGCATCAAAAGAATCAGCCCCATGGCACCAATTCCTGTCATGCCTGCTTCTGTCATCGCGCCATAGGCGGCAATCTGCCCCACGAAGCCGGCGGAACCCATACCGGAGCCGACCGGCGTACTCACCATGCCAAACACTGCGGAAGCGATCGGTCCCAAGATCGCACTGGACAAAATCGCCGGTATCCATATCACCGGTTTTTTTACGATATTGGGTACTTGAAGCATGGAGGTACCGACCCCCTGCGCCACAAGTCCGCCCAGTTTATTCTCTCTGTAGCTTGCCACGGCAAAGCCGACCATATTACAGCAGCAGCCGATTGTCGCCGCGCCTGCCGCCAGTCCGCTGATACTCATGGAAATACCGATTGCTGCCGAACTGATGGGCAACGTCAGAATCATTCCCATCAGGACGGAAACCGCAATTCCGCCCAGAACCGGATGCGCCTCCACGTTGACATTGACCAGATTGCCCAGCCATGTCATAAACACGGAAATATACGGTCCTGCGACAAGGCCTGTTATCGCACCGGAAACAATAGAAACAAAGGGCGTTACAATGATATCCACCTTTGTACGTCCCGCCACAAGATGTCCCACCTTTATCGCTGCCAGAGCAGCAATAAAAGCGCCCAGCGGCTCGCCGGGTGCACCCAGCTTAAAGGCTTCCATCGATACAACGGTAGGAAACGCGCCTATCATGCCGGTTACTGCCGCAGACACGGTCACAAGCGGTCCTTCCTTATACTTACATGCCACTCCCACTCCGATGCCGGCTCCTGTCAGGCTCTTCGCCACATTTGCCATCGCCACCAGGTAGTTTCCCACCGTTCCTCCAATCAGGGATCCAAACTGGGCGATTATCGTGCCGATTATCAGTGTGGAAAACAGACCAAGCGCCATACCGGATAATCCATCGATAAATATGTTGTTTAAAATCTCTTTTGCTCTTTTCATTTTCAACTGTCCTTCCTCTGCTGTGTACTCATCTGTCTTGTCAGTCACAGAAGAAATTATCACAATATAAAATAAAAATCAAGTCTTTCTCTTTACTTTTTTCCATTTATATGCTATTCTACTTATGCTGTAAGTGTATGGCAACGTACACAAGACTTGATTTATATTTTTGGAGGTAGCACAATGAACAAAGGTACAGTAAAGTGGTTCAACAACCAAAAGGGCTATGGTTTCATCTCTGATGAAGCTGGCAATGATGTATTCGTACATTATTCAGGACTGAACATGGAAGGCTTCAAGTCTCTTGAAGAAGGCCAGGCAGTTGAGTACGAAGTAATCAATGGCGAAAAAGGACCTCAGGCTGTAAACGTAACCAAGTTATAATGTTTTTTCATTATAACAACCCATAATCAATATCACGATGTACCATTCTTACATGTAAAAATTTTACTTTGTATTTTTGTTTACAATATCGTTTTATCGGGTTAGAAAAAGAACCAATCAAAGATTGGTTCTTTTTTTATTCTTTCTTTTTTCTTTTAATCAGCCGGATATTCCCTGCATTTTTTTATTACCTCATCCATGTCCATGCTTCCGCCAAAGATATTAAGTGCGCTTCCAACCGTCGCATGTACTCTGCCCTGCCCCACATCTCCGAGCAAATCCAGATCGTCAAAATTATGGATGCCGCCCGCATAGGTAATGGGTTTTTGGCCCCATCTTCCGAGAAACGCCACCAGCTCGCCCTCTATCCCCTGCGACTTTCCTTCCACATCCACCGCATGAATCAAAAATTCGTCACAGTAATTCGATAGTTCATCCAGCAAATCCCCGTTTACGATTTCCTCTGTTTCATGCTGCCATCTGTCTGTGACCACCTTGTAATGTCCGTCCCGCTTTCTGCAGCTCAAATCCAGAACGAGATGTTCCCGTCCCACACATTGCTCCATAATTTTCAACCGTTCAAAATCTATCCTGCCCTCCCTGAAAACATAGGAAGTTACAATCACATGGCTTGCGCCTGCGCGCAGAAACTGACACGCATTGTCAGGCATTATGCCGCCTCCCACCTGCAGTCCGCCCGGATAAGCGGCAAGTGCTTTTAACGCCTGCTCTTTCGTCTTCTCATACATCGGACTGTCCACTGGATTCAGCAGAATAACATGCCCGCCCTTAAGCTTCTTTTTCTTATACAACTTCGCATAATAGTCCGCTTCCTGCTCAGATACAAAATTGACCTCCACCCGGATTCTCTTTTCCCCATTTTCATCATCGCACAGCGTGCCTCCTACAATCTGCTTCACCTTTCCGTTGTGAATATCAATGCATGGTCTGAATTCCATATGTCCCTCCGTTTCTGCCGCACAATGCGGCATTTTTCTTATTGTATTGTCACCTGATTAATATCTGCCTCAAGCATTTTTGCATGACTGTAATAATAATCAAAAACCTTATCCCACTCCTCCTCGGGATGGTTTCTTCAATATATATTTTGCGATGGGCATCCGTCATATAGAAGAGGAATGTGGTGCGGTCTTCCGTTCCATGCGCAATCAGCCTTGCGACATCCCGAGAATTCCTCCGACTTCTATACTACCATAGAAGCAATCCCATCTTTTTTCTCCTTTGAACACATTGTAAAACTTAGATATTGACTATTTCCGCCACTTGCAGAAAACTTTTTTCCATCTACTCAAAGTGCTCCAGCAGTTCATACACCCTCTCCCTTGTCAGTTCTGCCGTTTTCAGTTTCATTGCTAAGGACTGCTGCGCTTCATTCTCATATGCAGCGCCGGCCTCCGCAGCCAACCGCTCTCTTATCAAAATCCAATCCTTCTCCTCTTCGGTAAGTGTACGCAGCGTCTCTTCATCCTGTGTTTTTCGAAGTGCCTCCCATACATAGTCTGACGCAGTATCCCACCACCAACACAGCATATCCGCTTTTTCGCAGCGCTTCTCCAGCAGCATGGAATTATCTGCAAGTGCTTCCTCAATAGGTGCCGTACATTCCTCAACAGACGCAATCATGTCTCTTAGATTGTCTGCAACGCGGTAGCTTGAAAAACCATACCGGCGCTCCTTATTGTACAGCCCATAACAAGGAAGAAACTCATCCGTTGCACTGTCATAATAGCCTGTCCAGCTTCTGTACTCCTCAGGTAGTTCTTCCAACGGCGCACCGGACAGATAAATCAGAATATTCTCCGTATCCGCCAGACCATAGGCATCACTGTAAATATATCGCACGCCTTCCTTGATTTCTTCCTTCCCCTCTTCCTTTTTATAGTTCATTTCTTCTATCTGTACGGAATACGTATAATCATTCACCTTGACAGGCTGCGTAAATTGCCCGCTGAAATCGCAGCGATATTCCGTTTCCTGAAAATCCTCTCCCATACCTTCGGTATCCACATCAGAATATTCTCCCTGAAAACTTCCGTCAGCATGAATCACCACCGTCGTGCGCCCCTTACTGTCAAAATGAAACTCAATCCCTGCAAGGTCTTCAAAAGAAAACGCACTTTCCTCCGGCACATCCTCCCCTTTTCCTTTCCCCCCACACCCACACGCAAGAATCATGAAATTTATAACCAGCAAAACCGCTATCACATTCCTCTTCATACATAGCTCCTTACTATCTCCAGTTGGTAATTGCAAACCCACATTTGCCGATTTCGAATTGTACACATTGTATATTCCATAAGCAGACCCTTGCTAGCCGTCGGCACTTAGCTGCCGTATTTTGGCAGCTTACGTACCGCTACGGCTAGCTCGGAGCGAAAGCGCGTCTGCGTTGGAATATACAATGTATACAATGACAACAGCAAGGTCTCCGAGTTTTACAATTACCCCTCAANCCTTTTCATCATCCAATGCATATCCGCATAAGTCCCATCTTTATACTTCATATTATGGGGAAAAGTGCCGAAAATTTCAAAGCCCATTTTTTGATACAAAGCTAACGCCCTTTGATTGTCCGCCACTACCTCAAGTTCAAGCTGTTCCAAACCGATATCCGTGGCAATCTGAATCATTTTTCCAAGCATGGCGGTTCCGATTCCCATGCCGGTATATTTCTGATACAACGCAATGCANACGTTGGCACGATGCTTAAATCTGNTCCGGTTATTTCTCATCAACGCGCAGTTTCCTGCATATTCTCCATCCAAAAAGCCCAACAACATCAGACTGTCTTCCGATTCATTCTGATTGTCGATAAAGCTGCATTCTTCCTCCATCGTTATCGTGATTTCCTCCGGCTCCCTCGCCAGAAAGCGGGTTTCTTCACTCGTCTCTTTCAAATAGTCCAACATTATCCGGGCGTCGCTCTTTTCCGGATTTCGAATCAGCAGCGTATGCCCATTCAAACTTATGGTTTCTTCCTGTATTCTCATAATTCGCTTCCCTCTCTCCTTGAAACCTGTATGTTACTGTACATNCTCCGTTCCGCCGGTTCCTAGTTTACCNAGCCCTCTTTCTGCAAGGCTGTCAGAATCTTTCTCTGATATTCCCTTCCCATTTTTTCAATGGCGGCCAAATATACTTCCTTCTCGTTTTTTATCCACTCCTGTATAAAACCAAGATAAAATTCCTTTTCTATTTTTGTCTTCTGACCGACAAAAACAGCAGAATACATTTTCATAAGTTCTTTCTCTTTTATCTGATATTTTGCAGCCATATTGTCCTGAAAGGAACGTGTATAGTCCACCCCGATACATCTCAGCATTTCCGCTACAGGAGCCTTCCANATGTCCACATACCCCTCTTTCACCGCATAAGCACAGAGCCTTTCTGTAAANGGTGACACCTTTGACATATAGCACAATTTCATATTCTGTATGCGGACATTGAACAATCCGACTTTTTGNCTGACCGGCATTGTTTCCGGCATTTCATCGGTATCACCGGCAAGCCACGCCTGAAACGCCTGTGTTTCGGCGGCANCACAGTTTTTGAGCTCATAACCGTAAGCCAGCCTCCTTGCCTCCTCCTTTGCAANGTCGGCACCTTTTCCTTCCTCGTTCAGAAACATCAGAATNTGGTTCCTCGACCAGACTGTTTCCCGATANACCTTCTTGGCAATTTCCTCATACTCCANTACCAGCCTCCTAAAATCTGCCTGCTCCTTTTTAGAAATGCTATATACGCCCGCTTTTGCATACGCTATAATCTTCTCTTCAATTTCCCTGTTTTGTTCCTCTGTCACTTTTGTTCCCATGGCTTTCTTTCATCTCTTCCTTCTTTTGGCTGCATCAATATAGGCAGATAAATCCTTTTCTTTATAAAACCATAAGCAAGATGATAAAACTACAGTTTATTTATTATAATAATCAACATGCATTCCCTGTGCAAGCTATTTTTTCTCATCCCGNAATACACTGTTCNNTTATNTAACNGCNCAACANAAAAAGACAGGCGGCATAACCGTCTGTCTCTTTATAAAATGTCTGATTGTATCGTTTTATTTTCCGGCTTCTGTAAATCACTNCTAAATATCCAACTCCGGCGGCACGTCAATTTCNTCCGACACATATTTTCCGTTTTTCTTNCGCTGCCGNACACATTCNGACAAAAGATATTCTATCTGTCCGTTGACGGAACGGAAATCGTCCTCTGCCCAGGCTGCAATGGCGTCGTAGAGCTTGGAAGANAGCCTGAGCGGAATCTGCTTTTTCGTATTATCTGCCATNGCTTAGTACAGGCTGCCCGAGTTGACTACAGGCTGCGCGTCGTGGTTGCCGCAGAGAACTACCAGCAGATTGGACACCATCGCCGCCTTGCGCTCCTCATCCAACACCACGATGTCCTTCTCGTTTAATCGTTCCAACGCCATCTCCACCATGCCAACAGCGCCGTCCACTATCATCTTTCTTGCATCGATAATTGCGGANGCCTGCTGCCTCTGCAGCATAACGGCTGCAATTTCCGGCGCATAGGCAAGGTACGTAATCCGTGCCTCCACAATCTCAATCCCCGCCTCGTCAACACGCTTCTGNATCTCTTCTTTAATTCTTTTTGCCACCGTCTCNCTGGAGCCNCGCAGACTTCCCTCGTCNGCAACGCCATCACCCGTGGTATCCACATTCGGCGCCACATCATAAGGGTAAATACGCACTACATTTCTCAGGGCGCTGTCACACTGCAGGGAAAGAAATTCCTTATAATTGTCCACATTAAATACNGCTTTCGCCGTATCGATAATNCGCCATGTCACCGCAATACCGATTTCNACCGGATTGCCCAGACAGTCGTTTATCTTCTGGCGGTTNTTNTTNAAAGTCATAATCTTCAGTGAAATCTTCATNGTTGCAGGTACTCCAACCGTGACACCTGCCGCTGCGGCAGCCGCTGCCGCGTCGCTTCTATCCCTGACGTCTCCACTCTGATTCAGGCGGGTTCTCGCCGCCGGATTGACGGAACTGCAGAACGGATTTACAAAATAAAATCCCGGCTCCTTTAAAGTTCCGATGTATTTTCCGAACAGGGTAAGCACCAGCGCTTCCTGCGGCTTGATGACCTTAAGCCCCGGCCAAAGTATCCATGTAATACACAAAAGAACAATTGAGATTATCAGCAGCGCCGGATTTTTGCCTGCCTCCACCATAATACCACCAATTACAGTACCTGCAATGGCAAGCCCGTAAATGACAATCGAAAGCAGTAAAACCAGCATACCCGTCTTTTTTCCTCTTATCACTTTTTCTTCCATTCTGTTGTTCCTCCTTTTTTTGATATCAATATGATATCATTATAATATTTCTTTGTCAACACCAAAATGAAACAATATTCTTTTAACCATGTCTCTTATCTCCTCCATTATTTTAATTTAAATAAGTAATTGCAAAACTTTTTTCAGTACACAGGAAATGTTCCATATGGACAAAATAAGGGCGACTTGCCACTGCTTCGGAGCCCGTTTTTGTCCATATGGAACATTTCCGTCACTCATAAAAATATTTTGCAATCATTTGATTTCATTTTAAAATTGGATTTTTTTGCATTTTCATATTTACATATTTTCATCCATACTGCAAACAATACTATTGTCATAATCATGACTTGTGACTTGCCGCTTTTGCGGCGGAATGGAGGGAAATTATGAAAAATATGAAAAAAACTTTTGCAATTTGTCTTCTGCTTCTCTATGTCGGCATGTTGTCAGCATGTGGCAGCGGCTCCAAGAAGAACAACGGCGATATGGTCGGCGGCTCTCAGAACGGCACCACCACTGAGAGTACCACCGGCAATACCGGCACCACCAACAACAATAATAATGGTACAACAGGCACCAACGGCAGNANNAACAATAACAATGGTACAACGGGNACCAATGGCAGTATCAACAATAACAATGGTACAACGGGTACAAACGGCACAAACAACACGACCGGAAACGGCACANGCAGTAATGGTGTAAACAATAATGGAACAAATGGTACAAACAGCCGCAGCGGCGTGAATGGCGGAAACACCACGAACGGCACTACAAANGGAANCACCACAAACGGCACTACNAATAGCATCGGCAGCAGAAGCAATGGTACAAACAATGCAATCGATGACGCGGGCAATGCAATCGGCGATGCCATTGACGACGCAGGAAACACTGCCGGAGATGTTATNAATGATATCGGGGACGGTATCAAGGATATCACCGACGACATGACCGGAAACGGCTCCGGCAATAACAACACTACCAACGGCAGCTCCACAAGAGGCGCTTCGGGAAGGCGGTAGCNTTTTCCAAAAAGAGGGTATTTCGCGGTCAGACTGNGAATACCCTCTTNTTTTNATATTCCTCTCTCTACAATGCTGCCCTCTCTGTACGCTTTTAGCAGCTTTTCCAAATCNGCNATCGTTTCCTTGATATCCAGACCGATATCGGTGTCCGCCACACGCTTCCGCACCGGAAAGATTTCCACATCAAGAGTATCCGAAAAAATATCGGATTCNTTGCGAATTGCTGCCTCCGACGATTCAAAATATTCGTGCGATACCAGCCTCATGCCTCTGGAATTGCATACCAGNGTNTAACCGGCAATGCCTGTTTTCTGGTGGAATGCCTTGGAAAAGCCGCCGTCNATGANAAGNAGTTTTCCGCCGCATTTTATNGGCGACTCCCCATTTTTCTGTTCCACCGGCACATGCCCGTTTACAATGTGGGAGCTTTCTGCGGGAAGNCCGAACTCTTCCAATATTTTTGCGATGATATCTTCCCTGTCAAGCAGCGCATAATAACTGTTTTTCTTTTCTTCATGGCTGCNGCTGTCATCGATAAAATAACGCTCNAANGTCGCCATTTTATCCCTTCCGTAAACGGGAGAGCCGGGACCTGCCCAGATATACCAAATCATATCCTGCCCGTTTCTCTTTTCCTCGCCCTCCGTCCCGTAATAGCCAATGCGGGCACAATTTTCCAGAATGTCATAGAGCGNCTTACCACTGTAAAGCCTGCCCCCGATACGNATACCGGCAAAGCNTCCGTCTTCTGTCAGAGGAACGCAGCCATGNTAGAGCANGTTAGAATTGTATACCTTATACAGTCCGCCATTGGAAAAAAGGAAACGCACATGGCGCTGCAGCTTTTCACTGTGCAGAAACGCCTGCCGCAGCCGCTCCATCACCTTAAGCTCCTCCGCCGTGAGCCTGTACGGGTCCTCCCTGTCCACCGTAGGGAAATCCACGTCCTTTAAGGAATAGGATGTGCCGTCTATCTCCACNGTTTTATTTTCGTANTCGATTTTTTGTAAAAGCAGTCGGTTTTCCATGCCAAATTCCGGATGACGCAAAATAAGCTGTCCCTCCAGTTTAAACTGCAGAATGGTTATCGCCTTGTGCATCTTCATNTCAAGGCTCAAATCCTTGGTATTGTAGTCGGTATTATATTTGATGGCAAAGGCACTGCAGTCCGTGTCCTGATAAGTTTCCATCGCAAAGGTGGCAAGCGGAATCAGATTGATGCCGTAGCCGTCCTCCAACGTATCCAGATTGCCATAGCGCGCCGCAATCCGGATAACTGTCGCAATACATGCCANATGNCCGCTCGCCGCNCCCATCCACACCACATCATGGTTGCCCCACTGCACATCCACCGAGTGATACGTGCTCAGGGTATCCATAATGATATGCGGTCCCGGTCCCCTGTCATAAATATCGCCCAAAATATGCAGGTGGTCAATGACAAGCCTCTGAATCAGATGGCTCAGCGCAGCGATAAACTGCGGCGCCCTTCCGATTCGTATAATGGTATGTATGATTTCATTGTAGTAGGCTTCCTTGTCCTGTACCTCTTCTTTTTCCGTAATCAGTTCCTCAATGACGTAGGCAAAATCCTTCGGCAGCGCCTTCCGCACCTTGGAACGTGTATATTTAGACGCCACGCGCTTGGTNATCTGCACCAGCCTGTGGAGGGTTATCTTATACCAGTCCTCGATATTCTCCTCTTCCTCCAGCATGATGTCAAGCTTTTCCTCCGGATAATAAATCAGGGTCGCCAGCGATTTCTTGTCGCGGCTGCTCAAGGTATTGCCGAACTCCTCGTCAATTTTTCTCCGCACGGAACCGGAACCGTTTTTCAATACATGGTTAAACTGCTCATACTCTCCGTGTATGTCCGTCAGGAAATGCTCCGTCCCCTTCGGCAGATTCAGAATTGCCTGCAGATTGATGATTTCTGTCGCCGCAGACGCAATGGTCGGATACCGGTCCGCCAGACTTTTTAAATACTTTCTTTCCAGTTCAGTCATTTTTACCTCCCACCACAAAACTTCTTCTCATACTTAACAACCCCCGNTTCTCTCCGGAAACAGGGGTTGACTTTTTTTTAACAATTATTTGCGGATTCAATCACNTCGCTCATNTCATACATGCCCGCAGGCTTTCCCGCGAGGAATTTCGCCGCCTGTATGGCTCCCTTGGCAAACACNGCTTTGGAATAGGCGGTATGGGAAAAGGTAATCACCTCNTCCGCTCCCGCAAAAATAACGTCATGNTCGCCCACAATCGTACCGCCGCGGACTGCGGATATACCGATTTCTTTTTTACTGCGCTTCTGCCGTACCCCGCTTCTGTCATACACATATTCGTACTCTCCGCCCANCTCTTCATTGACGGAAGCCGCAAGNGCAAGCGCTGTGCCGCTCGGCGCATCCACNTTNTGGTTGTGNTGNTTTTCTACAATCTCAATGTCAAANCCCGCCGGCGCCANCACGGACGCAGCCTCCTTCAACATTTTTAAAAGCAGATTGATACCCAAAGACATATTTGCAGATTTTAAAACCGCCACCTTTTCAGNNGTCTTCTGCANGAGCGAATTCTGCTCTTCGGANAGACCCGTGGTNCAGAACACGCAGGGAAGCTTCCTGCTCTCACAGTAGNCAAGCAGNTTTTCCGNNCCTGNCGCTGCNCTGAAATCTATCAGCACATCTGCCTCCACATTACAGTCCTCAATATTTGCANAAACCGGATATGCATTGTGTCCGTCATCATANATATCGATGCCCGCCACAATTTCCGCCNCTTCATCCGCCTCAACCAAACCGGAAATCACGCGGCCCATTTTTCCATTACAGCCGCTCATTATTATCTTGTACATAGCTACCTCACTTTTACAGTATCCCGAAATCCTTCATTGCCTTTTCCAGCTTCTTCGCATTTGCCTCTTCCATCTCGGTAAGCGGAAGCCGCAGTCCGCCTGCTTCCATGCCCATCAGGTTGAGCGCTTTCTTCACCGGAATCGGGTTGACCTCACAGAACAGTGCGTCACAGAGATCCATCGCCTTAAGCTGCAACTCCATGCTGCCCTTTACATCCCCTGCAAAATATTTTTCACAGATATCATGGGTCTGACGCGGTGCCACATTGGAGAGCACCGAGATAACGCCGATGCCGCCCAATGAGAGAATCGGCACAATCTGATCGTCGTTGCCGGAGTAGATATCCACCTTGCCGCCCGCTTTTGCCGCCAGTCTGGCAATCTGGCTGATATTGCCGCTTGCCTCCTTAACCCCCACGATATTTTCTACCTCTGTGACAAGCCTTACGATGGTATCCGGCAGAATGTTGCAGCCCGTCCGGCTGGGTACATTATAAAGAATAATCGGCAGCTTCACCGCATCCGCCACCGTCTTAAAATGCGTGTAAAGACCGTTCTGTGTCGCTTTGTTATAATAGGGAGAGACCAGAAGCAGGCCATCCACGCCATACTTCTCAGCTTCCGTCGAGAGATATACCGCTGTCTCCGTGCTGTTTGATCCTGTTCCCGCAATCACGGGAACCCTGCCTGCAACCTTCTCCGTGCAGTACTTAATGACCTCCAAATGTTCCTCATGGGACAGGGTGGACGCCTCTCCCGTCGTGCCACATACAATAATGGCATCCGTACCATTCTCAATCTGAAATTCAATTAACGCAGCAAACTTTTCATAATTTACCTCGCCGTTTGCCTTCATGGGCGTTACAATGGCAACACCCGCACCTTTAAAAATAGACATCTCTTTCCTCCTCAAACTTTTAACCCACAGAGCGCTGCACGATTCCGCAAATCATAGAAAGTAAAAACGACCCATATCGCAATACGGGCCGGATCCTCCTGTTTCCATTCCGATAGCGCCCCATCTAACCTTAGATGACAGTCATACAGTTATTTACTGTATGCCCAAGACTTGACTGCAGTTCATCTCCTCTTTCGGCGTCCTCCCCTTTCAACCTTTCTCACCTGTGTCTGCCACATCAAAAGGACTACTATTGAAGCACGCAACCTCTATCTTTCTGTTATGATAGCATCTATCATGCCCTGTGTCAATGCGATTTTGGCCTTTTCACTTTGCAAAAAATGCAGTTTATATTTTCATTACATTCTCTAAGTCAGAAATGATCGCCTCAATGGTTTGCAGAAGCATGTCTGAATCCGTAAACAGATTCCGGAACAGACAATCGAGGTTTTCCTCAAAATGAACCGGAAGCACTTCTGCCTGCTCCTTTGCATACTGCACCATCCTCTTTTCTCCCGGGTGAGTCAGCTTATTCAACGCAAAAATAATATCAAAATACGATTCCAGAAAAGCTGCGGTTCTATGATTGACACTTACCCAGTCTTTACGGGCTGCCGCCTTTTTTATCTGCAGATTATATGAGGGAAGATTTCCTCTCAGCAGCCGCAGATTCTGCCGGATAATACTGTCCTTTAATGCATCCGGATAAGGAATATTATATTGGCGCTGCAGCATTTCCAGTTTCCCGTTTTTATCATAAAGAATCCGGCTATGTAAAAGATTTTGCCACATACAGGTGGTATAGCCGTTATGTGCCATATGCTTTTCGACCACCGAATGAATTTCCTGTGAAAAACCTTCCAGATTTCTATAGAGAATATCAATATCCACTCCGTCTTTCAGTGTACAGTCGTCCTCAAGCTCCCAAAAAGCATTTCCAATCTCCATGTATTGACAATACTTTTCCAGAATCTGCTTTCGTATGCTCTCTTCCGGCGTCCGGGTACAATAAATATATAAATCATAGTCCGATTTTTCATCGTAATGCGTACCGGCTCTTGACCCGCCCAACGCGATTGCCTCCACCTCGGGAATCAATGCAAATTCATGCCATAATGACTCAAAAAACATATTTTCCCTCCTCTGCTGAGATCAACATATCTCCTCCGATGATGAATCTGTACTGTCGCTATTCTTTTTTCCAAACTTTTTCTCCATCCATTGGAACGTAAATCCGCCGGGAAAAACGCTATTGACAAGCAATGCGATGATTACACCGATTGCTGTGTCTACAATACGGTTTAATGCATAACTGACGTAGCTGTCTACCGGCGTGCTGAAAAGCAGAATACACAGCATGACTCCGCCGGGCTGAACACCGCCTTTCCAAAAAATCTGACAAACATAAATCAACAGAACTGTGCCAAGAAATACCAATGGCACCAACAGCAGCGTATCCCTGCCATCAGGATAAAAGATCAGGTAGAAGCGGAAAAGCGCCATTCCTATGATACCACCGATAATCGTACCAAACAAGCGGTTTCCGCCATTTTGCTTGGAACTTTGCAAGTCGCTTCCCATGCCGAAAATTGCACCAATACACGCAAATGTAGGTGTTCTATGTACCAAGTAATATAGCAGTGCACACAATGTTGCCGCAAAGGCCGTTTTAATATTTCGCATTCCTATTTTGGGAATATTGTCATTTTTCATATCGTTTCCATCCTTAAAATGCTTGAATCTTTTCTTAATTATCCGTAATAGCCTTTTATTCCAATGCCTATAGTCGCCCAGTGATTTGCTTTTCTCATTTCATATTCAATATCTGCAGAAGACGTTGCAACGCCTTCTGCCCTTGCTTCTTCTATCATTTCATGAACGCTCTCCGGAACTGCCTCCCTGAAAACACCAACGCTAATATCCTGAAAAACATAACTATAACCGTTTTCATTGTCTCTGACACTGCCATTATTTTTTTCTAAAAGAATATGATACAGTTCTTCCGCCTCCGTTTTAAATGCAGCCGCTCCATATATCTCAGGCTGGATTTCTCCATCCATTCCGCCCAGAAACTCGATAAACTCCAGCTCCCCTTTTTCATCAAAATCAACACGCAATTCATTATTAAAATAATACCATGCATTTTTCCATTCTTTACAGGGTTCACCTAATAAATTTTTCACCTCTTCTCTTGAAGATGACAGAGCTATTGATTTATCATTCCACTTTGTACCCACTAATGGAATTATTTCTATATTTTCCATACATTTCTGCTCCCTAAATATTTATATCCATAACGCTTAATCGTCTCATCACTCCATACATGAACCTCAATATATCTTTCAGGACCGTATTTTCCGTCATCATTCCAATCCTGCGGAAGTCCATACTTATCAATTATCTCCAAAATTTCATGGTATGTATATAGTTTATGTCGATATTCTTTTCCATCATTGACAGCAGGACTAAAGGTCGGCATAGAATCCCCATAAGTAAAAGAAAGCGTATTGATATCAAATTCCTCAATTGGTATTTTTATAAAATCACAGTTTTCAAACCATGAAGATAACCACGGGCTATGTTCAACCACCATATAATGTGGCGCCACTCTGGATATTTGTCCTCCCTTTTTGGCAAACTCTGTTCGGATTATTTTTTCACAATTCCGTCTATATTCAACATATTTATCATGTCTCTGCGCACTTTGCGAGTTCGGCTTTGTCGTTTTTATTGTCTCCAAAACCGACTTCGCCTGTTCAACAGGTAAGTCTGATAAATTCCGAAATGGCCCCGTTGTTTTATCATAATAATGATATAAATACACTTTATTTACTTCCCTTCAAGTTGAAATTTTTCAATTTCTTCATCTTACCTGCAAGCCGGAAATTAATCCCACCAACAATAATAAATAAAATAATCATCACTGAATAGCTTTGTACTTGGAATTAGTTCACCATTATCACCAATGAGAAAAGTTGGTTGCGAAAAATCTGTTTCCTCCCCAATATCGCTTGGAAATATATCTTGTGGCGCATTAAAGATTTGTTTTATCTCATAAAGCGATAATTTGCTGAAAATAATCAAGGTATCTGCACAAATGCACTGCTCATTATTATCTTCTTCCAATCCATAGACTTGTACAAAAATTTTCGCAGTTCCATCTATGCTAAGCAAATTTTCAATCAAGGCAATGTACCCTTGTTTTCCATCAAGACGTTCACATGAGAAATCCGTAAAATCATCTTCTGGGTCTAAAAAATCCTTATATGAAAACCAATAATTATTTGTATAGTTTCTGTTCATGTTATCAACTTTCAGCAATGTTAAAATAGTGCCTTTTTGTTGATTATTCATGTTGTTTCTCCCTTAAACTTCCAATTTTGCTCTCTGTTTAGTTTCCCGACAAACCTGAAAGTTAGTTATCTGAAAACTCGCCGATAATACATATTTTACCAATGATATGTGCATTAAATTCTTCTAATTTTTCTGCCGGAATCCATAATTCTTTATGATACTCACCTCCGACTTGATGAACCTCAAATTGCCCACCATAAGTATCATCAATCTCAAACTTTGTTACATAACCTTTATGGTCATCATTATATTTTACATTCCACCCGGACGCAATTTCTATTGCATATCGTTCATTTAAAACCGGATAAAAAATAGGCTGTTCCGGTAGTCTGGGGGGAAATTTGCGATAACCACTTTCCTCTATAAGTCTTAATTCTTTTGTGCCAACAGGTCTATATAAAATCATTTTCCCTTTTCCTCCTGTTATATCCTCTTCTCTCGTATTACGAACTCCCATAAGAGCAAAAATGAAGGGAGACAAACCTATAACAAATTATATCACAATATAAACCGGACTTGAAGAACTGATTGAAATGCTCTCACAATTTTTTAGGAAATGGATCATCTTCTTAGGATTGACCGTTAGGAAGCAGAGAAATGATTATAATTCAAAGGGACGGCAGCACTTTAGGCTGTCGCCCCTTCGGATTTGTCATAAAAATCTCCGTACATAATTATTCCGAAAACGCATTGGCAGCAATGCCAAAAGCAACGGATAAGTTAAGGGAATCAATTTCGTGATTATGTTCAATATATATGCTGTCCCCGTAATTATGAAAAATATCAGGAAGCCCCGAACCCTCATTACCAAAAACGAGAGAAAAAGGTTTTTTCTGCGGCATTTCTCTCATATCCTTCAAATTGCATTTTCCGTCCAGCATAAATAAATACATTTGATGATTTAAAAATTCCTGCCTATACTGTTCAAACGAATCATAATATGTAAATCGGACATGAAAAAAAGCGCCCATCGAAGATCGGATTGTTTTTGGATCGTATATATCAACGCCGGGTTTGATAATAACATAGTCCTTGAATCCAAATCCCAGCCCTGTCCGTAAAATCGTACCTAAGTTTCCTGAATCGCTGGGATTGACCAGAACAACATGCGACTTTCCGGATTCAACATTCCTATCATGTTTGTCAAATATACCTATAACATAAACATTTTCTTTCGTTGATAAACGATTAAAAATTTTTTGATTTATTTCGATGGGCAGTTGCGCTTCCTTACAAATTTTAAAAATATTGTATTTGTTATCTTTTGGCACATAATCAGGATGAACATATATTTTTCGTATAAGGTATGAGTCCTTTTTGGAGATCAATTCAATTGTAAGAGCCATTCCCAATGTATAGGAATAGGCTGCATCATGTTTATATCGCCTAATTTCCATAATTTTCACTTGCCTTCCTACATAAGCGACCCGTTCATGCCTATCAGCTTATTCTTTCTTCCAATACGTCCATTTCACCGCGGACTTATAGCCGATTTTTTTATAGAACTTATTATCTCCGCCGGTCATATGGGTCGCTCCTAGTTTCTTTGTTTTGCGGTACATTTCCGATAATGCCGCAGCCGCGAGACCTCTGTTCCGATACTCCGGAATCGTGCAAAGGGGTTCCATATAAGCCAATTTATTTTGGGGAACCCACCACATTCCCGCATAGCATGCATACTCACCTTGTTCATCCGCAATTATGACGTCAAGCTCCTTTGTTGCATGGGGGGGCTACCTGTTGTTGGTAATTGTTTTGTTCATATTGATGATCCCATGCGCCCTCAGTTTCCTCATGATCAAAGCCTTTCCAGCAACACTTGCTTATCTTATCCATGTCATATTCTTCCGGCTTAACAAAATGAAAGCCCTCCGGCAACGGGTAGTCCAATACATCCTCAAAATCAAATTGCATATCGTCTAGCTCATAAACCTGACGGTATCCCAGTTCTTTTGCCGCATTTATTAATGCGGTTTGTCCACCTGAAAGAGTCAGTTGGTTTTTTCCATCTTTCTTGGGCATATGCTCGTCCGCATAAGCTATCATCTCCGGAGCAAGTTCTTCATATCCCGGCTTTAGACTGAAACAAATATCTGTCACAGGGTTTTCATAAAAACAAAATGCCACAATCTCTCCATTGTCTTCCCAGATACGGTTCTTGTAGGAATAGGATATGTCCATCCAATAGGAAAACGATGAGTAGGCATATTCAAAGAAAGGAGCCGCCACACCGTTTCTCCAATCCCTCTCATAGATGTCCAACATAAACTGATAAATCTTCCCACAATCACCCAATATACTAAATTGTCTGGTCGTAATATTTTTCATTCGTCATCTCTCCTTCCGCTCAGTGCTGCAATACCATTGTATAAACCCTATTGCCGGCTCACAAGTAGAGAGAATGATTATAATCAAATTTGCTACAAAAAGGCACCCGTGTTGCATCACACAGGCGCCTTACGATTAACAATATACTATTTTTTTGATTGTACTATATGCCAGACCATATTGATTGGCCAAAGCATCTATGGAATATCCCAATTGAAAAAGTCTTTGAATTTCCTTGTTTCTCTCTTGATAGAATATCCGTGAACCATTAACGGCTCCCCACTCTTTTTTTGAGGCGGTCTTTGGAATATATAGGATCTCTCCATCGACATACATTTGAAGCTCTTTCAATAGGTGTTCCGGCAATATTTCTGCTGCATTTAAATATTTCATCTTCACCGCTCCTTATTTATCTTAGAATAAATAAAGTGCAGAAACAGCAGAACATACAGTTTTTTCGCTCATACAGAATTCTATATGTCTGCTATTCTGCATGAGCAAAGGAGTTCTTGACTCCGCTTTTATAGAATGCCTGCATTCTTCTCATAGGCTCACCCCTCTCATGTGTGTTTTCTTTTATCACTCGTTTACGCACATATCATTCACATACCTTCCTATGAATACATTATACTTTCCGGGACTAAAAAAATCAACCGACGCTTTCCTTATAATCTATTTGTTTTAGTCCATTTCGTAAATCATTCGCAATTCCGTATTCGGAGTGCCGAGCATGACTTCAGCTTCTTTTCCGTCAAAGCGAAAGCCATATCTTTCGTAGAAGCGAATTGCTTTGTCATTTCCTTTCAACACCCAAACCGCAATCTTCTTATACGCAGAGAGCTTTTCAAGCGCCGCATTCATCAACTCATAGCCAATTCTCCTGCCGTGATATTCAGCAAGGACATAAATCGCAAAGACCTCACCGTGGGCAGGAAGCGTATCATCACGATAAGCGCCATAACCCGCAAATCCAACAATCCTCTCTCCATCTTTCGCTACTATGATGTTGTCAGGCCATTTGTGAGCTATTGCAATACATTTTTCAAGTGTATGCCTTTTTAGGTATTCCGCATCAATAAGGTCCGTGTAGGTTTCGTGCCAAGATTTGTAATGAACATATCCTTTGCCTTTGATTTCGTCTTCACTTTCCATGTTTTTGATGACATATCCGTCCACTTCCGTTTCCTCCGTAAATACCGATTCCTTTTTATCGTATGGGAAAAATGCTTATTCGTCAAGCGTAATATCTATAGGCACTACATTTTCAACGGGCTTCACTCTAAAAATATGTATCTACTTGAGCAGCAAAAATTTTGCTGCATAATTCTGTATATTCATCATAAGAAATTTCACTTCCGTTCAATGTATATTTCATTTCGGACTCTGCATTATTTGGGTCAGCAAGTTCCTCGCCGAAATTCATTTCTGCAACTAAGTTATCAGCTCCTTCAAATTTTTCCATATGGTAAAATTCAAATCCTGCACTCGACCTGTTGCTATACATAATCCATACAGCGCCATTATAATAGGTATAAGAAAGAATGAGCGCAGTGCCCTCTCCTGTAGCAAATTCATATACCTTGTTATCACGCGCATCAAGGTATATTCCGCCATAGGGACCGTTAATAATCAGTTCGCTTTCTCCATCATTGTCAAGATCGACTTTCTCTCCAACAGAATATGCGTCCATATTGAAATCAGTAATATAAAATGTCGATGTCGAATCTGTGGAGTCAACTGCGCTTATTGAGCCATTAATAAATAAATCTAACAGTTCTTCTGCTGTTTTTTCCGAATCTGCATTTTCAATGTGTGCACTGTTTTCCTGCTGATTTACAGAAGATTCCTTTGCATTTTCTGTTTCCTCTCCGTTTATCTCTGTTACTGTCTGCCCCGCCTCTTCCGGGTTTTCTGACGGATTCGCATCATCGGAACCGGCGCTATCGTCATTTTGTATTTCCTGTACTTCGCCGGCATCATCACCTATTCCTGTTATACTGCCCATTATGCCTGATTTATCGTCTTCCGGGTCCTTTGTCTGACCGCATGATGAAAGTGCTGCCATCATCACTACTGCTATTGCCGCCATTGCTATTTTTCTCATTTTTTATCCTCCTGCAATATAATTAACGCCTTATTTATATCACAGTGCAAAAGACAATAAAACACTTCCTGCATAAACGACATCATTTTTGCATAAACGACACAAATTAATTATCGAACCACATTCTCCATTTAAAGAATTCTTTCTTAAACTCCTGACCATGCGCTCTTCCAATCACTACCTTTATTCCATTGCAAAGAGTAACTTCACGGCTGTTTACCTCGTTAATATATTTTAAATTGACAATATACGACCGTTGTATATGGAAGAAGCCAAATTGGGATAAACTTTGCGCTGCTTCGGATATCCGTCCTTCACACAAATGTTCGCTTCCATCCATCATAAGATACCTTAATTTCCTTCCACTTGTCTCAACAAGCAAAAGCTCATTCAAGTTTATCTTTATTTGAATCCCGTCGGTGCCATGACAATAAACAACCCTGTCCTGAATTCTGGTTTTCAGAAAAAAATCAAGCGCCTCATCGATTTCCTCCAAATGTTTTTTGTCAATGTACCTGAATGCATTCACCCGATAACCCAATCTGGCCATCTCCGTATGTGAAGTCAAAAAGCATATCTTACATTGACTTCCGCCATTCATCAGATTTTCAGCTATCTCAAAACCATCTTCCTCTTCCCCAAGTTCAATATCCAGAAACAGTAAGTCTGCACCTGCATTTTTCATAAAATCTTTTCCATTGCTGTATGTATTTATTTGGAAAACAATATTTTTATCCCGGCAATATTTTTCAATAACATCCTGTATCTTATCTCGCCATACTGCTTCATCTTCTACAATACCTATCTGCATGCTTTGTTCTCCCGTGGAATCGCAATACTGATTTTAAACATTCCTTCTCCATTTTCTTCTATGAAATCCGTATAATATTCACCATGATATTTTTCAACTGTCGCAGCAATGTTTTTCATCCCAAATCCATGGTTCTCTTTGTCCTTTTTTGATGTTACCAAAAAGCCTTTTTTTGCGTTTATTTTTTCCATTATGCTGTTACTTACAACAATAAAAATTTCCCTTTTATGTTCTACAAGTTCAACCCTGATTTTGGGAACGGCGGCTTTTTCTGCTGCTTCCATCGCATTCTGTAATACATTTCCCATAAGAGAGGTAATATCAACCATCTCAAGAGGCATTTTTTCCGTCAGCTTTCCCGACACGGCAAACTCTATGTTTTCTTTTTCCGCCAAATATAAATAATAATTTATAATAACATCAAGAAAACCATCCCCCGTATGAATCTTTAAATCAAAATCCTCCTGCATATCCCAGATTGTATCTATGTAATCCTTAGCATCTCCGATCTTTTTTTGGTTAATCAACTCTCTAAGCGCGCCAATATGATTTACCAAATCATGTTTAAAGCGTCGTATTGCTGCTGACTGCTGCAACTGGTAATCGTACTGCTGCTTTTGCATATACATAAAAGATTGAAGCTCTCTATTTTGCCTATTATACAGTATATTTTTCATATAAAATTATGGGTGAATTTAGATTATCTCTTTAGAAGTTCTTATATGTCGGTATAGCCCGTATTTCCGGGCTTTTCCGGCATTTTAGATATGGGGAGAAGTTCTCATATACTCTCAAAACCTTTTAGGTTTTCCCTCTCTATGGTAGTAAAAGAAGTAGTAAATCCGTCTGCGGCTATGCAATCAGCCGTTCCATTTCAGCCCTTGCGGAAGCGAATGTTGCGTGTGCGTAATAGTTCAGCGTCATAGTGATATTGGAGTGTCCCATGATATACTGTAACGCTTTGGGGTTCATTCCGGCATTAGCTAAGTTGGTGCAGAATGTATGGCGCAGGGTGTGGGGTGTCATTACTTTAGGTAACGCTTCCTCATGGCACTTGTTGTACTTCTTTGCAAGCCCCCGGAACATTGTAGCATAGCCCACATTTGTTTTCGGGCAACCGTCCCGGTTGAGGAAAAGGAAATTGCTGTAACCGTCAATGGTGGTCGCTTTCGCTCCCTTGCGGTTCTTCAACACGCGCCCCAATGCTTCATACACTTTTTCACTCATTGGGATTTGTCTGATACCGCTTTGCGTTTTGGGCTTCTCTATGTAGTACCC
>JAAUZU010000010.1 GCA_014804445.1 Lachnospiraceae bacterium
CCGACACCGGAAGTAACGCCTACTCCTACGCCGGTAGTAACACCTACCCCGACACCGGAAGTAACGCCTACTCCTACGCCGGTAGTGACACCTACCCCGACACCGGAGGTAACGCCTACTCCTACACCGGAAGTAACGCCTACTCCTACGCCGGTAGTGACACCTACCCCGACACCGGAAGTAACGCCTACTCCTACGCCGGTAGTGACACCTACCCCGACACCGGAGACAACGCCGACACCTACGCCGACGCCACCAGTGTCAACACCTACGCCGACACCGCCTGTGACGACGACACCTACGCCGACACCGCCAGTGTCAACACCGACACCTACGCCGCCTGTAGGGGAGACACCGACGCCTACACCGCCTGAGGAGACACCTACCCCGACGCCGTCAGTGCCGACACCTCCGCCGCCAGAGCCACCAACTCCGCCTGAGGTACAAGGTGTAAGACGTTTCGTGGTAATTGAGGACGAAGATACACCGCTTTCAGATGCATCTGTACTCGGAGCAGACAGACGTCCGCAGACCGGAGATGCCAGTGATGTTTGGACAATCGCATTTTTAGCATCTATATCAGGTTTGGCAGCATGGGTTTTGCAGGGAAAAAAGAAGTAAGCATATATCGACATAATAACAAGTCATAAAGGAGATTTCAGATGAAAAAGAAACTCACAGCATTATTATTAGCTACAATATGCAGCTTATCTTTGATAGGTTGTGGCAGTAAGGCTGATATGACTGCAGCGACTCGTAGCGTAGAAAACGACGGTATTGTCTATATTGATGATGAAGCCGTAGCGCTTGCCGGTTCTGTACAGAGTGCTGAGATGACAGAGGCAGAGATAGCAAGAGCAGCAGAGCTTCGTGCGATTGCTACAGAAGCCTTAGATTTGGTAAATGCACAGAGAGCGGCAGCAGGGCTTTCAGCGCTTAGTTGGAGCGATGATTTGGAGAATTGTGCACAGATCAGAGCAATTGAGTGTGTCAGCAACTTTTCTCATACAAGACCGAATGGAAGTGACTGGTACACGGTAAACAGTGATATCATGTGGGGTGAGAATTTAGCAAAAGGTTACAAGACTGCAGCAAGTCTTGTGGATGCGTGGATGGCTTCACCCACACATGCAGCGAACATCTTAAATGGCAGTTTTACAAGTTGTAGTATTGCTGTATATGAAGTTGATGGAAAGCTGTATTTTGCACAGGAGTTTAGTTATTAAAATAGTATTTTAACATTAGTCCGGCGCCAACCAGCGCCGGACTTTTTGCGATTTAAAAAGGAGAAAAAGAGATGTTTGACTACCGCGGGATTATGGATGGTATTATAAAGGAAGGAATTGAGAAGGGAAATATTGTGGGAGCGAATCTGCTTTTTATGCAGCATGGCAGAGAGCTTCATTTTTCCAGTCAGGGGTACGCGGACAGGGAAGCGGGGATTCCCATGGGCAGAGACACCATTTTCAGAATGTTTTCCATGACAAAGCCCATTACGGCAGTAGCGGTATTGATGCTTGCCGAACGGGGAAAACTGGACTTGTGGGACAGAGTATCCATGTACATACCGGAGTTTGCCCATGTAAAAGTCATGCAGGAGGACGGCAGCCTGACGGAAGCGAAGAGGGAAATTAACATATGGGATTTGCTGACTATGACGTCGGGCATTACCTATCCGGACATGGGGTGCGAGCCGGGGCGGAGAATGGATGCATTGTTTCAGGAAATCAAGAAGGAGCTCGAAGCGGGACGTCCGACGGATACAATGGAGTACTGTCGTAAAATTGCAGGCGTTCCCATCTGCTTTCATCCGGGAGAGAAATGGCGCTATGGACTTTCGGCAGATATATTGGGCGGCATAGTGGAGGTGGTAAGCGGAAAGAAATTCGGACAGTATTTGCAGGAAGAACTTTTTGCGCCGCTGGATATGCAGGATACCGGTTTTTTTGTACCGAAAGAGAAGTGGCATCGCTTTGCGGCAAACTATAGATGGAGCGAGGAAAGTGCAAGGCTGGAACCATTCCGGCAGAATCATTTGGGGCTGGAGGGGTATAGGGAAGATGTTGCCTATGAATCCGGCGGGGCAGGGCTGGTGTCTACCATCGATGATTACAGCCATTTTGCGCAGATGCTTTTAAATGGCGGCAAATATAACAATGAAAAACTTTTAGGGAGAAAGACAATAGAGTTGATGACGACGAACCATCTGAATGCAGCGCAGGTGGTAGATTTCAACTGGGACAGTCTTTGGGGGCATGGCTATGGCTGTCTGACAAGAATTATGCAGAATCCGGGGGAGGCGGGCAGTAACGCCAGCATAGGAGAATTTGGCTGGGATGGCTGGACGGGCAATTATATTACGATGGATCCATCTGAAGAAATGACCTTGCTCTATTTTATTCAAAAATGTGATGCGGGCACAACACCTGAGATTCGTAAGCTGCGCATGGCAGCCTATGCGGCGCTGGATTAGAAGATATTTTCATAAAAAGAGCCGTTACCTTCCGGTATCGGCTTTTCTTTAGTCCTCTATGTCCTCGTTTGCCGCAACTGCGGAAACAATAGTGGATACAACAGAAACAATAACAGCAAAAATAATAATCAGCAAGCCGCCGCCTAACAATAAAAACTCCATGGTAATTCTCCTTCCAAAATGTTTTCATCTAACATGATTATATCCCCTTTGCACAAAAACTACAACAGATAATTGAAAAATATAAGATAAAAATTACAAAAATTTGAAGTAAATAGTGGAAAGAATAAGAAAGAAGAGTTATAATAAGAATAGAAAATAAAGTTGAACGGCAAAGGGGAAATACAAGGGGACGTTTCTGATAATCGGGGAGCAGGGTTTGTAAAATGTATTGTGTGGTGATTGAGTATGGAAGAAAAAACTTATTTGCAAAATTATGAAATTTATCCGCAGGTTACAGAGGAGGAGAAGTCATTTCTGTATCTCTATTCCTTGCGTAAAATGGCGGAAAACAATATGGATAGCAATCGTGCCTTTATGACAGGGCTTTATAATCTGCGCGCTTTTCAGTATAAGGCCGCAGAGGAGATGCGGGAGAATCCCGAACTGCGTTTCGCTCTGATTGTGATGGATATCGCNAANTTTAAGTCTGTCAATGAATTTTGCGGATGGGCTGTGGGGGACGAGCTTTTAAGGTGTGTTGCGGAGGCTTTCAGAGACCTTAACGGTGAGCATGTGGTACTCTCGCATTTTAGGGCGGATATCTTTGGTATGCTGACGCCTTTCCAGACAGACAGCGAGTTGATAGAGAAAATCAAACAAATAAAGCAGCGAGTTAACGAGTTTAAAATTCCCTGCAAGGTGCTTCCGTCCTTCGGTATTTGTGTAGCGACGGACAGCAAGATGCCGGTGAGTCTGATGCGGGATTATGCGACCATGGCGCTGAAGACCATCAAGGGCAAGTTCTATGCTGATTACGCCTTTTTTAATGAAGATATGCGCCAGACCATGCTGCTGGAGAAGCAGATAGAAAACGACATGGTGAAGGCGTTGGAGACAGGGCAGTTCAGGCTTTTTATCCAGCCCAAGGTTAATATGGAAAATGGAGAGATCATCGGCGGCGAGGCGCTTGTCAGATGGCATCATCCTGTCAATGGCATTATCGGACCCGGTCAGTTNATTCCGGTNNTGGAAAAAAATGGATTTATCATCAATGTGGATATTCATGTATGGAACGAAGTTTTCAAGTTTGTGGGCAACCGGCTGAGGCAAGGCAAAAAGGTGGTTCCTATTTCCATCAATATTTCGCGCCTGCATGTGTATGACAGTTCCTTCAAAGAAAACCTCGTCAGAATGAAGGACGAGTATCAGGTACCGCCNAAATTGGTACCGCTGGAGTTGACGGAAAGTGGTTTTCTGGAAGCAGCAGACATTATGTACGAGAACCTGAGATATCTGAAGACACAGGGCTTCACCCTGTCCATGGACGATTTCGGCACGGGCTACTCCACTATGACCATGTTGAAAAACCAGCCTGTAGATGAAATAAAAATCGATAAAGGTTTTATGGATGATATACAGAATGACAAGAGCAGGATTGTGGTTAAAAATACCATTAACATGTTAAAGGAACTGGACATGGACGTGATTGTGGAGGGAGTGGAGGATCAGGAACAACAGGATTTCCTAATCGAATGCGGCTGTAAAAATGCACAGGGCTTCTACTACTACAGACCCATGCCGGTAGAGGAATTTGAAGAGCTTCTTGATGCGTAAATAGCGGTATATTTGGACATTTGCGGGCATATGGTGATAAAAAAGCGGCAGGTGTCACACATGAGACAGCAGCTTGATAAGGCATTAGACCATTTGATATTGATACATAAAATCGAAACAGAGAAAAAGAGAATTCCGGGTCCGATAAGTGGAAAAGCTATTGGACTTGGAATTTTTTTGTTGGGTATATTATTGTTGTGGGGAGGATTTCTCTACCGGTATCCGGTGAGAATTCTGACGAATGCAAATGTAGGAGACAGAAAACTGCCTATTTACAGTGTGGAGACCGGAGAGCCCAAGCTTGCACTGACGCTTGAGACAGCATGGGGAAACAGCGATATAGAGGAAATTTTNAAAGTTCTGCGGGAACAGGAGGTTCATGCCACTTTTTTTGTGACAGGCGAGTGGGTGGAGNCTTACCCCGAGGAGACAAAAGCAATTCTTGCGGCGGGACATGATTTGGGAAACCACGGGGAAAACCACCTGTACATGAGCAGGCTGACGGAGACTGAAAAAGAAGATGAGATTATGCTTACACACGATAGGGTGAAGGAACTGACAGGCTATGAAATGCGCCTGTTCAGAGCGCCCCACGGCGATTATGACAATGAGATAATGGAGATAGCAGAGAGTTGTGGCTATTATGTGATACAATGGGATGTGGACAGTAAGGATTGGAAGGATTACGGCGCGGAAGCCATTGTCACTACNGTGATGGAGGATTCCCATCTGGGAAACGGAAGTATCCTGCTTTTNCANTGTGGAACCAGATTTACGGCAGANGCNTTGGATATGCTGATTACNGAACTGAAAGAAAAAAATTTTTCTCTTGTTCCGGTTTCAGAATTGATTTATCGGGAAAACTATTATATAAATCAGGAAGGCAGGCAGATATCGCGCGTGACGGACTATTAAAAATTGCACAATTTCCATCGCATATAACATATGCAANTTTTACAAAATTTCAATTATATTCAAAAAAAGACTGACATTTNCNGNNCNGATTTGTTATTATTAATACATAAGGAGGCGTTGTCNGTATGTTTGAAATAGGTGAATATGTAGTTTGCGGAAATAATGGNGTCTGCCAGATTAAAGAAATTACGACGCTCAGCATGAGCGGTGTGGATAAAAACCGGAAATATTATATTTTAAAGCCGGTTTATTCNGAGANCTCTACTGTATATGTGCCNGTGGATGCCCTGCACTCTTCCATGCGTCGGATTCTTTCAAAGGAAGAAGCGAACCTGCTGATTGACTCCATTCCGCAGGTACCGGCAATTACAATAAAAGATGAAAAAGCAGTAGAGGCACAATACCGGGAATGNATGCAGTCCAATCGCTGCGACGAGCTGGTAAAACTGCTGAAAACCCTGAAAACACGAAAAAAGAACCGGTTAGANAAAGGTCATAAAGTAACCGCAGTAGACAGCCGCTACTACAAAATGGCGGAAGACAACCTCTGCGGCGAACTCGCCATCGTATTCGGCATAACCCGCACCGAAGCCGGCGAANTCCTCGATAACAAAATGGAATAACAAAGCAGAATAACAGAGAGCCTCNCTTTTTNCTAAAGAGNGGCTCTTTCTCCGCCGATATATCTTATATGAAGCAAANNAGATGANAAAATGCATAAGNGCAGCCTGNTTNNNNCCGNNNTTCNTATNCNGACCCTTGNAAAACGCCGGTCCTTNGGCTGCGTNCTTTGCAGCCNTAGTACCGCTGCGTTTTNCTCGGAGCGAAAGCGNGTCAGCATANGAAGCACCGGCNNCANNNAGGCGGAAANNANTTCAATAANGAAGCACAGGAGAAAAGCCGTGATAACCATTAGNCTTTGTATGATAGTAAAAAATGAAGAANCCATCCTTCCCCGCTGCCTTGACACCATAGCAGATCTTGTAGAAGAACTGATTATTGTGGACACAGGATCGACGGACAAAACCATGCAGCTTGCAGCCACTTACCCAAATGTAAAGCTGTATGAATTTGCATGGATTGGTGATTTTGCGGCGGCAAGAAATTTTGCTTTTTCCAAGGCGACACAGGAGTACATATATTCTGCGGATGCGGACGAGGTTNTGGACGAGACAAACNGGGAGCGCTTTCGCATATTNAAGGAAACNCTGCTTCCCGAGGTGGAAATTGTCCAGATGAAATATGGCAATCAATTACAGTTTGGAACGGTTTANAACTATGANGAGGAGTANAGGCCGAAGCTGTTTAAAAGACAGCGTTCGTTTNTGTGGGAAGGTGCGATACATGAAACCATCTGNACGACGCCGGTGATTTATGACAGTGATATNGTGATTACCCATATGCCCGAAAATTCTCATGCCGGAAGGGATTTTGCTGCATTTGAAAGACTTGTGCAGAAGGGAGAGAGGCTTTCCAAGCGACTTCACAATATGTACGCAAAGGAGCTTTTTATTGCGGGAAAGGACGAGGATTTTGTGCGGGCNGGCGGCTTTTTTATGGAATCGGCNCAGGATACGGAAAGAGACGGCGAAGAAGTGAAGGAAGCGTGTCTGGNAGCTGCCGCTGCGGCAAGAAGAGGCGGAGATNCATATCGGTTTTTCAAATATGCGGTCAANGTGATTGCGGACGAGGGCTGCTCGGAAATCTGNTGCGAGCTGGGGGATTTTTATGCGGAAAATCAGGATTACG
Organism: Lachnospiraceae bacterium; assembly: GCA_014804445.1. Classification (GTDB taxonomy): domain Bacteria; phylum Bacillota; class Clostridia; order Lachnospirales; family Lachnospiraceae; genus Acetatifactor. The sequence continues at coordinate 6,914 of JAAUZU010000010.1, forward strand.
AGGAAGCCGCAATATGGTATTACAATGCCTGCTATGAGACGGAAGCGCTGCTGTCCTTGAAGAGCAAAGGCGCGGAAACACTTGAAAAGCTGGNGGTATGCTACGAAAANCTGGGAATGCCCGAAGTGGCGGAAAGCTATCGGGCAGAAATNAAGTGACANGGAGCGATTGGTAAAAGTGTAGAAAAAACAGGGGGTAAATCTTGTGCAAGGTATACACTAGCCAAAAGAGGNAAAGCGTGTTAAGATAGCAATACACTACCTGTTGAGTTGAATGAAACGAGGAAGGGCAGAATGAAAATTCTGTCTTAGTCATCATTTGATTCAGGAGGTTTTTTTATGCAAAAAATGGAACATATTTTATGGCGCGGCATTGTGACTGCGATAACTGCCGCAGCTTTNTTTTTACTAACGTACCGGTATTCTTACGCAGAGGAAATATCCGGTGAAGAGGTATATTTTACCCATTCGCATGTAGCGAGCTGCGAAAAGGTGGAAAGTACCAACTGTAACAGGAACCATGTTTTCTATTATCACACGAGTGAGCAGGGAACCTATCATTGCAATGGCTGCAATGCACAAACGACACATAAAACGGAGATTGATGTGTACCGCTGTGCCGATTTTGCATATGCCATTACATGGCAACAAAACGCTTATACAAAATGTGCGACATGCGGCACGATACACTCCAGNTGGGGAGCAGACCCCGGATCGCATCCTTCAGCCCAAAAGACAATTATCTGCGGGATCTCGGAGGACGAGCCCACAATAAGCGTGAAGGTCGTTGCGGACGGTGCCTGGACAAATCAAGGTGTAACCCTTAGGGCAAAGCAGACTGTGTTGAAAAATGATTTGTCGGACAACATAACTTTCAGTTGGGGAGGAGAAAGCCTTTTTGTGACGGAAAACGGTACTTATACGGTAGATGCCGTCAATGGTGCGGGCACTTCCGTCACCGCCTCCATTGAGATAAGCTGTATTGACAAAAATGCACCTGTTATTTTGTCAGTATCGGGAAATACACAGGGAATGACGGCAAGCGGTATTTCCGTTTCTGTGACGGCAGAAGACCGTGAGAGTGGATTGGCGGATGCNCCTTATTCCATTGACGGCGGCGCGACATGGACAGCGGGTTCTTCTTTCTGGGTGGAAGAAGGACGGGCAGTCTCTCTGCGGGTTCGTGACAAGGCCGGAAATACAAGTGAAAAAATCGTAAAAAGAAGCGATTTTCCATATCCGCCGCCAGTGCCGACACCATCACCGGCAACACCTGCCCCCACCCCACAAATCACACCCACGCCGCAGCCGTCAGATATAAAAACAGACGGCGGGACAAAGGATACAGATACGCGGACTCCGACAGGCGGTGATGAAGACCAAGATAACGGAGGGCTGTCTGAAAATGGAAGTCTGTCCGGCGGTTCTCAAAATGCAAAAACAAGTGGAACCGGAAAACCCGAAGGCGAAAAAACGGGAAGCGAAAAGGCGGAAAGTGAAAACGCGAAAACCACAATAAATGCAGGTGGAAGCGGGAAGCAGCCGCGGCTGTTAATCTTGAAAGAAGAGGTACAGGGGAGTAACACGGGAAGAGGCTTCCGTGTGGTGCGGATGGATAAGGCGCAGGCAGCAGGCTCGACAGTAAGTACGCCGGAAGAGGGAACAGCGGCGATGGCAGCTTATATGCAGGCAGTGACCGGCACNTGGGNNGCNCANAGCNGNGNNCAAANTGGTGCACANNGCGNNGNACAGNANGGTTTACAGGATGGNAAGGAAGCGGCTGACGCGGGGGCAAGGTATGCTCTTACAGGCGGGCTGTCTTTACAGGAGGACCGGGCAGGCGAAGGAGCGGTGCAGCAGATCTTAAGCTGGCTTAAAGAAAGAGCAGGGCTGATAGCAGGTATCACTTTGTCCTGCCTTGGCATACTCTTGGGCTGCCGTCTGTTATGGCTCTACAGTGTGGAGTTGTATTGCTATGCTGACGGGAACGAATACCGCAGGCTGGGACTTCTGTATATCAGAAAGCGGAAGAAAGAATTGGATCTGTACCTGCCGGATTATATTCTGACAAAGACGGGAGTGCCGCGTTACCGTCTTGTGGTAAAAAGCAGACTGATAAAGCGCTTCGGTAAAATGGATTTGGTGGTGCACAGTGATGAACACTGCCTGCGCCGTCCATTGGAAGAATGTGTAGACTTTGTGCTTTAGACATGGTAAAATATAGTCCGATATCATGAAAAATGAATATGCGGACAGGAGAGAGTATGAGCTGGGAAGATAAGGTCAGGCGAGTGGTTCCCTATGTACCGGGAGAACAGCCGAAGCAAAAGGGAATTATCAAATTAAATACAAATGAGTNATCCATATCCGCCTGCACCGGAAGTAGAAAGGCTGCTTGGAGAGATTGATTACAGCGCCCTGCGCCTGTATCCTGATACAGACGCGGGGGAGCTGACAAAAGAACTGGCGGCTTATTATGGATTGAAGCCTTCGCAGATATTTGTGGGCGTTGGATCTGACGACGTGCTTTCCATGGCTTTTTTGACCTTTTTTAATGCGGAAAAGCCGATTCTTTTTCCCGACATTACTTATTCTTTTTATGATGTATGGGCAGACTTATACCGGATTCCTTACAAGCTGTGTCCCCTTGACGACAGCTTTAGGATAAACGCCGATGATTACAAACAGGAAAACGGCGGCATTATTTTCCCGAACCCCAATGCGCCGACAGGCGTTTTGGAATCGGTGGACATGGTGGAGGAAATCTTGCAGGCGAACCCCGAAGTGGTAGTGATTGTGGACGAGGCGTACATTGATTTTGGCGGCGAAAGCTGTCTTCCCCTGCTGTCCCGATACGAAAACCTTCTGGTGGTGCAGACTTTTTCCAAATCCCGCTCTATGGCGGGGATGCGCATAGGCTTTGCCCTGGGAAATGAAAGACTGATACAGTGTCTGAATGATGTGAAGTTTTCCTTTAATTCCTATACCATGAATCTGCCGGCACAGGTTCTCGGTGCACAGGCTGTACGGGATAAGGCTTATTTTGCGGAGACCTGCGGAAAGATTATAAAGACACGGGAGTGGGTCAAAGAAGAGCTTAAGAAGCTGGGCTTTGATTTCCCCGATTCCAAAGCAAACTTTATTTTTGCAGCCCACAGGCACATGAGCGGTGGGGCGATATTTGCGGCATTGCGGGAGAGAGGCATTTATGTCAGGCACTGGGACAAGCCGCGCATTGGGAACTATCTCAGAATTACCATTGGCACCAAGGAGGAGATGGAGCGGCTGTTAGAAGCGCTTGCGGAAATTGTGACAAAATAAATGCGGAAGAATAAAAAAGTGCTGTGTAAGCACATTGTATAAACACAAGCAGCACGGAAAAGAGGAAGCTATGCAGTTTTTAAAGGATATGTGTAAGGGAGCGGTAATCGGCATTGCCAATATTATACCGGGCGTCAGCGGCGGCACCATGGCGGTGTCCATGGGAATTTACGACAGGCTGATTCATTGTATCACGCATCTGTTTAAGGAGTTTAAGAAGAGTATTTTATTTCTGATTCCGATTATCTTAGGAGCGGCAATTGCGCTTGCGGCAAGTGCCTTTGGGCTGGAATATTTGTTTGGTAATTATCCGGTGCCCACCAATCTTCTGTTTATCGGTCTGATACTGGGCGGTCTGCCCGCTATGTGCAAAAAGGTGAAGGGCAGTAAGGTAAAAGTCGGCCATGTGATTGCCTTTATCGTATTTTTTGCGCTGGTGACGGGACTTGCACTGATTGGAGAAAGGGAAGGCGCCGCTGCCGATTTGAGTTTTAATGTGTTGAATGTGATAAAGCTGTTTGGCGTGGGGATGATTGCTTCCGCTACCATGGTAATTCCCGGCGTCAGCGGTTCCATGATACTGTTGCTCATCGGTTATTACCATCCGATTGTTGAAGCTGTCAGTTCTTTCATCCGTGCACTTCTTTCGTTTGACGTAAGCGGCATACTGCGTGGAATGGGTATTTTGGTGCCTGCGGGAATCGGTATTATAGTCGGCATTTTTGCCATAGCAAAGCTGATTGAAATTGTGTTTCAAAAGTTTCCGCTGTATGCATTCTGGGCGATTATCGGATTGATTGCAGCGTCTCCGATAGTGATTATCCTGATGAATCTGGCGAGCTTTTCCGGTATCAATGTGCTCACCGTACTGATAAGCGTAATTACGCTGGCTGTCGGATTCCTTGTGTCCATGAAGCTGGGCGAATAAGCGGATGATAAATTGGAGTATACCATGTCGCAGGCGGCTTTGCGATATGCGGGGGTGCAAAAGTGGAAGCATACACAGATTTTGCCTATGTCTATGATACCTTCATGGACGAGACGCCATATGATAAATGGCGGGACTTTATTGTAGAAACAATCGAAAAATACGGGATTTCCAAGCCTGCTTTCGAAAAAAGGCAGGAAATGGATTCCCTGAAAGAAGAACGGGATCTGATACTGGATTTGGGGTGCGGAACCGGAACGCTCACAGAGCTGCTTGCCGAAAAAGGCTATGATATGATAGGGGTGGACAGTTCTGCCGATATGTTGGAACTGGCGATGGAAAAGCGCGACAGCATGGGGCATGAAACCCTTTATCTGCTGCAGGACATGCGGGAGCTGGAGCTCTACGGCACTGTGGGAACGGTGGTGAGTGTCTGCGATTCCCTCAACTATATTTTGGCGGAGGAGGAACTTCTGCAGGTCTTTAGACTGGTGGAAAACTATCTGTTTCCCGAAGGCATCTTTATCTTTGACTTTAATACGGTTTACAAGTATGCGGAGGTTATCGGGGATGTGACGATAGCTGAGAACCGGGAGGCGTGCAGCTTTATCTGGGAAAACACCTATTATCCTGAGGAGGCGCTGAACGAGTACGAGGTGACGGTGTTTGTAAGGGACGGGCAGGAAGAGCTCTACAGGAAATTTTCCGAAACCCATTACCAGAGGGGCTATACGGAGGAACAGATGCGCCGGCTGCTTGCGGCGGCGGGCATGCAGACAGAGCTTGTACTGGACGCGGACACGCTCAAGGCAGCGTCAAAGAAAAGCGAGCGGATTTATATAGTGGCACGATGTGTGAAAGATAAGAACAGGGAACTGCTCTGATAAGGAGGAGTAATATGGAAGATTATCTGGTAAGAGCGACAGCGGCGCAGGCGCAGGTGCGGGCCTTTGCCTGCACGACAAGGCAGACGGTGGAGGCGGCAAGATGCGCACATGATACCAGCCCGGTCGTGACAGCGGCGTTAGGGCGGCTTCTGTCGGCCGGCTGCATGATGGGCAGTATGCTGAAAGGTGAGAAAGACTTGCTGACTCTGCAGGTTTCTGCGGACGGGCCCATGAAAGGGATGACGGTGACTGCGGATGCGGCGGGCAATGTCAAGGGCTATGCGGGAAATCCTGCGGTGATACTTCCGGCGAATGTGTCCGGCAAGCTGGATGTGGCAGGTGCAGTAGGAGCCGGAATCCTGAATGTGATTAAGGATATGGGGCTAAAAGAGCCGTATGTGGGGCAGACCAGCCTTCAGACAGGCGAAATCGCGGAGGATTTAACCTATTATTTTGCGGCTTCCGAGCAGGTGCCGTCTTCCGTGGGACTTGGCGTACTGATGGAGAAAGATAACACGGTAAAGCAGGCGGGCGGCTTCATTGTGCAGCTTATGCCCTTTGCGGAGGATGCCGTGATTGACAGGCTGGAGGAAAATTTAAAAAGCATACAGTCCGTGACGGCGCTTTTGGAGCAGGGAAACACGCCGCAGCAGATACTGGAGATACTGTTAGCGGGACTTGATGTGGAATTTACGGATACCATGCCGGTGCGTTTTCAGTGTAACTGCGGCAAGGAAAGGGTGGAAAAGGCGTTAATCAGTCTTGGGCGCGCACAGCTTCAGGAGTTGATTGACGATGGAGAAGAGATAGAAGTAAAATGTGATTTTTGCAGCAAAAAATATAAATTTTCCATAGAAGAGCTGAAAAATATGCAGAAATGAGGATGCCATGAAACAGGGATTTGTAAAGGTTGCGGCGGTTACGCCGAAGATTAAGGTAGCAGACCCGCAGTATAACGCGGAGCAGATAAAAGAAAGGCTTGCAGAGGCTTATGACAAGGGTGCGAAAGTAATTGTGTTTCCGGAACTTTGTCTGACCGGCTATACCTGCTGCGATCTCTTCCTGCAGGAGCTTTTGCTGGAGGAGGCGCTGCAGCAGTTTATCGGGCTTGCCGGATTTACAAGAGGACATGACGCGCTTGTATTTGTCGGGCTGCCCTTTGAAAAGGACGGAAAGCTCTATAATGTGGCGGCAGCACTGCAGGACGGCATGATTCTGGGCATGGTGCCGAAGAGGTACATTCCGGTCTATGCGGAATTTTATGAGGGCAGATACTTTGTGGCAGGCGAAGAAGAAGTGACCACTGTGCTGATAGGAGAAGAAGAGATTCCTTTCGGATGTAATATTTTATTTGAAACAGATGCGGTAAAAGGGCTTTCCGTAGCATGCGAAATCTGTGAAGATTTCTGGGTGCCCAATCCGCCTGCAACGGCGCATGCGCTTGCGGGTGCTACGGTTATTGTCAATCTGTCGGCTTCCAATGAAACGGTGGGTAAGGATGTTTACCGTGAGATGCTTGTGAAATCTTCCAGCGCAAGGCTTCTTGCCGCATATGTTTATGCCAGCGCAGGCGAGGGTGAGTCCACGCAGGATTTGGTCTTTGGCGGACACAATATCATCGCGGAAAACGGTGTAGTACTGTCTCAGGCAAAACGCTTTTCCTGCGAGAGCGTCTATGCGGATATTGATATACACAGACTGCGGGCGGAACGCAGGCGCATGTCAACCTTCGGCCAAAAAGCGGACAGGGAATATGCGGTAGTCGCATTTTCCTTAGAGCAGGAAGAGACTGCGCTGGAAAGAACCTTTAACTGTATGCCCTTCGTGCCTTCCGATAAGACGGAGCGCGAAAAGAGATGTGAGGAAATTCTCTCCATTCAGTCCTATGGTTTAAAAAAGCGGCTGGAACATACGGGCGTGAAAAAAGCGGTGGTCGGCGTGTCGGGCGGTCTGGATTCCACCCTTGCGCTTTTGGTGACGGTACGTGCTTTTGATATGCTGAATCTGTCCAGAGAAAATATTGTGGCGGTTACGATGCCCTGCTTCGGCACGACGGACCGGACCTATGAAAACGCGTGCAGCATGGCCCGTGCGCTGGGAGCAGACTTGCGGGAGGTCAATATTAAACGGGCGGTAACGGTGCATTTTGAGGATATCGGACAGGATTTGGACACACATGATGTAACCTACGAAAACGGACAGGCGAGAGAACGCACGCAGGTGCTGATGGATATAGCAAACAAGGAAAACGGGCTTGTGATTGGAACGGGCGATATGTCTGAACTGGCGCTCGGCTTTGCGACCTACAACGGGGACCACATGTCCATGTACGGCGTGAACGCGGGTGTGCCTAAGACACTGGTCCGCCATCTGGTTCGCTTTTATGCGGATACCTGTGACGACAGGGAGCTTAAGGACATTCTTTTGGACGTGCTGGATACGCCCGTCAGTCCGGAATTGCTTCCCCCTGTGGACGGTGTGATTGCCCAGCGGACGGAGGAATTGGTGGGACCCTACGAGCTGCATGACTTTTTCCTCTACTATATGCTGCGCTGCGGATTTGAACCCGCCAAGGTATACCGCGTTGCAAGGCTTTCCTTTAAGGGGCAGTATGAGGACGAGGTTATTTTGAAATGGCTGAAAATGTTTTACCGCAGGTTTTTCAGTCAGCAGTTTAAGCGCTCCTGCCTGCCGGATGGTCCGAAGGTGGGCAGCGTTGCGGTTTCTCCCAGAGGAGATTTGCGCATGCCGTCTGACGCCAGTGCGGCGCTCTGGCTCAGGCAGGCAGAAGAGCTGTAGAAACTGGAAATTATTCGCCGATGTCGGCTGCTGCGGATGCTTTTTCCAAAGCCGCTTGTATTGCCTGCAGCAGGACAAGCGAGGTATATTTGTTTTCATCTGCATAGGTAATGCCGTCCAGAGACTGCTTCTCGTAAATTTGTCCGGCGATGGATTCAATGGCAGGCTCAAGCAGCGGATACATGGTGGTGACAGCTTCATCCAAATTCACCAGACGGATGGAGGTTACGCAGTCACGATCGACGATGACTTCTACGTCTACGGTATGGTCGCTCAAAACCAGAGAGGTAGTGTATACGCCGGGTATGTAGGAGGTTTCTATGGATTGTGTCTCGTTTCTGCCGTTTGTCTCCGATTCATTTCCGGTAACAGTTCCAGTCCCGCGCGGAGAAACCGGTTTTTCGGATTTCTTGTTATGGGGAAGGAACATGATAATAAGCAGGACGATGAACAGAATACCCAATACAGCGAAAATTCCTGTGTATATTAATTCCTTCAGATGGAGTACCACGATTTTTGTTTTAGAACTCATAGAATATCCCTGCATTTTTCTTTTATATACCATATGCGTAAACGGAATGAGTTAGCACAGAATTCTATTGACAAGAGAAGCAATAAATTGTTATGATGTAACAGGACAAGGGCGTTCTTAAGGGATAAGAGCGCCCTTTTTGTAACGCAAAGTAAGTGTAAGACGAAGAGATTGGAAATGAAGAAAAGCGTGCAAAAGACGCACTTTAGGGAGGTATCACGATGAAAGATTACACAAAGGAAGATATTCTCAGGCTTGCTGAGGAGGAGGACGTTGAGTTTATCCGCCTGCAGTTTGCCGATATATTCGGAAATCTGAAAAACATAGCGGTTACGGCAAGCCAGTTGAAAAAGGCTCTTGACAATAAATGTATGTTTGACGGCTCTTCCATAGAAGGCTTTGCAGGGGAGGAGGAATCGGATATGTGCCTGTATCCCGATTTTTCCACGTTTGAGATTTTCCCCTGGCGCCCCCAGCAGGGGAAGGTGGCGCGTATGATATGCGATATCCGCAGACCGGACGGAACACCTTTTGAAGGAGACCCGCGGTATGTGCTGAAGCGCGCGGTAAAGGAAGCGGAGAAAATGGGCTATACCTTTAACGTGGGGCCGGAATGTGAATTTTTCCTGTTTCACACAGATGAAAACGCCCTGCCAACCACCATTACCTATGAACAGGCAGGATATTTTGATATGGGGCCGCTCGATTTCGGTGAAAACGCCCGCAGGGACATGATTATGACATTGGAAGCGATGGGGTTCGAAATAGAAGCCTCCCACCATGAGTGTGCGCCGGCACAGCATGAGATTGATTTTAAATATGATGAAGCGCTGATTACGGCGGACAATATCATGACCTTTAAGCTTGCGGTAAAAACGATTGCAAAAAGGCATGGACTTCACGCAACCTTTATGCCGAAGCCGAAGCATGGTGTGTGTGGCTCCGGCATGCACATCAATATGTCTCTGTTCCGCGACGGCAAAAATATATTCAAGGATGAGAGCGATGAGAAGGGTCTGAGCAGGGAAGCCTACTGGTTTATCGGCGGTCTGATGCGCCATGTAAAGGGAATGGCGGCAGTCACAAATCCCCTTGTCAACTCTTACAAAAGGCTGGTTCCGGGTTATGAAGCGCCCGTCTATGTGGCGTGGAGCGCGAGAAACCGCCGTCCGCTGATCCGGATTCCCGCATCTTTTGGAGAGGATACGAGAATTGAACTTCGCAGCCCCGACCCCTCCGCCAATCCGTACTTAACGCTGGCGCTTTGCCTGATGGCAGGACTTGACGGCATCAAGAACCGGATTGAGCCGCCCGAGAGCATAGATACCAATGTTGCGGACATGAGCAAGGAAGAAAGGAAAAAGCTTGGCGTGGAGGCGCTGCCCGGGACGCTAATAGAGGCTATCGGGGAGATGGAAAAGGATGTTTTTGTGCAGGAGGTTTTGGGAAAGCATATATCTGAAAAATATATTGCGGCAAAGAAGAAAGAGTGGAATAAATACCGTTCTCAGGTAACGGAATGGGAAATCAACGAATATTTATATAAGTTCTAGCACCATCTTTCTAAATACAAAGGAGGTGGTCGTGTGGTAAACATTATAGTCGTTTTCCCACAGCAGGAGAATGCCAGAAGTATTCGGAATATCCTTGTGAAGAACGGTTTTCATGTTGTGGGAGTCTGCGTGACGGGTACGCAGGCGGTCAGCCAGATGGACGGGCTGAATGGCGGTATTGTGGTATGCGGCTACAAAATGGCGGATATGCTTTACTCGCAGCTACATGAACTTCTGCTGCCGGGCTTTGAGATGCTGCTGCTGGCATCCGGACAGCATCTGAACGAGTGTCTCGGTAACGACATTGTCTGCCTGTCCATGCCGCTCAAGGTACATGAGCTTGTCAGCACGGTGGGCATGATGGCAGAAAACCTGGAACGTCGCAGGCGCAGGCAGAAGGCTGTGCCGAAGCAGCGGAATCAGGAGGAAAAAGCAGTGATAAAGGAAGCCAAAGCGCTTCTGATGGAGAGAAACAACATGACGGAGGAGGAGGCGCACCGCTATCTGCAGAAATGCAGTATGGACAGTGCAACCGATATGACGGAAACCGCCGCCATGGTGCTCGAGATGATGAAATTATAAAAGCATTTTTTGCATAGTAAATTCCCATGAAAGCCATTTGAGATATGAGAAATTGCTCATATAGTAATGGTAAGAGCGGCGAAGGAACTATGCATGTATGAAATTTACAAAAATGCATGGATGCGGCAATGATTATATTTACGTGGACGGAAGCCGTGAAAAAATAGATCCGGCAGATAAGCCGCGGCTGGCAAAAAAGCTCAGTGACAGGCATTTCGGCGTTGGCGGCGACGGTGTTATCTTTATCAATCCGTCCGAGGAAGCGGATTTTGAGATGGAAATGTACAATGCGGACGGAAGCCGTGCGGAAATGTGCGGCAATGGAATCCGCTGTGTGGCAAAATACGTGTACGACAAAGGACTTACGGAGAAAAAGAAAATCAGCATTGTCAGCGCGGGAAAGGTAAAGGAACTGAAACTTGCCATACAGGACAAAAAAGTGATTTTCGTGAAGGTCAATATGGGAGAACCCGAATTTCTGGCGGAGAAGATAGTGGTGCGGTCTGCGCATGAGCGTGTCATAAATGAGCCAATCACCCTGCTTGGAGAGGAGTACCGTATCACCTGCGTATCCATGGGCAATCCGCATGCGGTTCTTTTTTTGGAAAATTGGGACGGAATTGCGGTAGAAAAGCTGGGATATGCGCTGGAAAACCATGACCTGTTTCCGAACCGGACCAACGTGGAATTTGTAAGGGTAATTGACCAAAGTACCATAGAAATGCGTGTATGGGAGAGAGGGACCGGGGAAACCTTGGCGTGCGGCACCGGCGCGTGCGCTGCGGCTGCGGCATGTATGGTAAACGGTCTGACCGGCGAGCAGGTCACGGTAAAGCTTTTAGGCGGAGACTTGGAAATTTTCTGGGACAGAAACCAAAACCAGATGTTTATGACCGGTCCGGCAGAGTTCGTATTTGAAGGAGAAATTGCGGTATAGCCGTTGGCTGTACCGTGATTTTTTTGTTTTTGATTATTTTTGGAAATAGTAATAGGTTTTTCGGCGGGAAGTTGGTATAATAATGAGAGCGGAAAATTTTACATAAAAAGGAGTGGCTTATGCAGTATAGAAGATTGGGAAAAACAGGGTTAATGGTAAGTGAAATTGGTCTTGGCGCGGAGTGGCTTGAGCGGATGGAGCTGGAAGGCTGCAGGGCAATTATCAAGCTCTGCGAGGAGCAGGGGATTAATATTCTGGACTGCTGGATGTCCGAGCCGAATGTGAGAAGCGCAATCGGGGAATGTATCAAGGACACCAGGGAAAAATGGTATATCCAGGGACATATCGGCTCCACCTGGCAGGGCGGACAGTATGTGCGTTCCCGTGAAATCCCCAAGGTAAAGGAAGCCTTTGAGGACTTGCTTGCCAGATTGCAGACAGATTACATTGATTTGGGTATGATTCACTATGTGGATTCAGAAAAGGAATGGGACGACATTGTAAGCGGTCCCTTTCTGGAGTATGTGCACGCATTAAAGGCGAATGGCACAATCCGCCATATCGGGCTTAGCTCCCACAATCCGGCGGTGGCCAAAAAAGCGGTGCTTTCCGGCGAAATTGAGATGCTGCTGTTTTCGATTAATCCGGCATTCGATTTGATGCCGCCCACGGAAAATCTTGACGATTATTTTGCGGAGGAGTATGACGCAGCCCTTATGGGCATGGATCCGGAAAGAGCGGAGCTTTACAGGCTGTGCGAGCAGCATGACGTAGGAATCACGGTCATGAAGGGATATGCGGGCGGCAGGCTGTTTGCGGAAAAGACGTCGCCCTTCGGCGTGGCGCTCACTCCCATACAATGCATTCACTATGCGCTGACAAGACCGGCAGTGGCAAGTATTATGGCGGGCTATTCCGAGCCGCAGCACGTGCTCGACGCAGTAAGTTATGAGACTGCAGCAGAAGAGGAAAAGGATTACGCCAGTGTGCTGGCAGCGGCGCCGCATCATGCATACAGCAAAAAGTGCATGTACTGCAACCACTGTAAGCCCTGCCCCGCGGATATCGACATTGCCATGGTAAACAAGCTCTATGATTTGGCTGTTATGCAGGAGGAGGTTCCGGCTTCCGTCAGGGCGCACTATCAGGCGCTTCAAAAAAATGCTTCCCACTGTATTGCCTGCGGCGGCTGCGAGACCCGCTGTCCGTTCGGGGTGGAGATTGTGGAAAAAATGAAAAAGGCGAAGGAGCTTTTCGCGTAAATGGATATATATGCTGCCTCGGCAGCGTGTAATCCGACAAAACATGGATAAGCAAAGTGAAAAGAAGGAGGAAGAACAGATATGAACGAGACATTAAAGGTTTTGGAATCAAGAAGAAGCTGCAGGAATTTTAAACAGGACGGGATTGCGGAGGAGACGTTACATGCGATTATCAAGGCGGGCACCTATGCCCCGACCGGCATGGGAAAGCAGTCGCCGCTTATCATTGCCGTGACGAACAAGGAGGTTCGGGATAAGATTGCAGAGGAGAACCGGAAAATCGGCGGCTGGCAGGAGGGCTTCGATCCGTTTTACGGCGCGCCTGTTATCCTGATTGTGCTTGCCAATAAGGAAATCGGCACATATCAGTACGATGGCAGCCTTGTGATGGGCAATCTGTTAAACGCTGCGGAGAGCCTTGGCGTGGCGGGCATTTGGATTCACAGGGCAAAAGAAGAGTTTGAGTCGGAATTCGGAAAGGAACTCTTAGAGCAGCTTGGAATTAGCGGTGATTACGAGGGAATCGGACACTGTGCGCTGGGCTATGCCGCAGAACCGGCGAAAGCGCCTGCCGTGAGAAAAGAGAATTACGTGTATTACATCAAATAAAAAATGGAGATAGCGGGACTCGAACCCGTGACCTGTGCGTTGCGAACGCACCGCTCTCCCAGCTGAGCTATATCCCCATACCCGAATTATAGCATTGCAGAAAGAAAATGACAAGGGAAAATGAGGACGCTCGCGTAAAATGCTTCGGAATGAGGATTGACATGAAAAAACTGCTTGTTTACTTGAAGGATTATAAAAAGGAAACTGTGCTTGCGCCGCTTTTTAAGATGCTGGAGGCTTCTTTTGAGCTGCTGATTCCCATTGTGGTAAAGCTGATTGTGGATGTCGGTATTGCCAATCGGGATACAGGCTATGTGGGGCGCATGTGCTTAGTGATGATACTGCTCGGAGTCATCGGGCTGGTATGTTCCATCACGGCGCAGTATTTTTCCGCGAAGGCGGCGGTGGGCTTTGCCACAAAGCTGCGGCATACCCTTTTTTCCCATATGCAGAAGCTGTCTTTTTCCCAGATGGACAAGATGGGAACGGCGTCCATGATTACCCGTATGACGAGCGACGTCAATCAGGTGCAGAACGGCGTCAATATGGTGCTGCGTCTGTTCCTGCGCTCTCCCTTTATCGTGTTCGGTGCGATGGTGATGGCATTTACCATCGATGTGGGGGCGGCGTTTGTGTTTGTGATTGTGATTCCGCTGCTTTCCGTGGTGGTGTTCGGCATTATGCTGATAACCATTCCGCTCTATAAAAAAGTACAGGCAGGGCTTGACAAGGTACTTGGCATTACAAGAGGCAATCTGACGGGCGTTCGCGTGCTCCGCGCTTTTCACAAGGAGGAAGAAGAAAAAGAAGAGTTTGACGCAGGCAATGAAAAGCTTACGGTCATGCAGATGTTTGTGGGAAGAATTTCCGCCATTATGAACCCCGTCACATATATTATCGTCAACGGCGCAACGATAGCGCTTTTGTGGATTGGCGCAGTCAAGGTGGACAGCGGTATCCTGACGCAGGGCGCGGTTATGGCGTTGGTCAACTATATGTCGCAGATACTGGTGGAGCTGGTGAAGCTGGCAAATTTGATTATTACGGTCAACAAAGCGATTGCCTGCGGCAACCGAATCGGCAGCGTGTTGGAAATAGAGGCAGGTCTGGCAGAGGGCACCATCGGCAGCAAGGCGGATTTGTCCGGTGAAAATGCAGGAAACGTGGAGGAAGCCCTGCGGGACGGCAGGGAAGGGATTGACGGCGGGCAGCAGGTTCCCGTCGTGGAATTTGACCATGTCTCCCTGACTTACCCCGGCGCGGGCGCGGAAAGCCTGACGGATGTTCATTTTACGGCAAAGAAGGGTGAGACAATCGGTATCATCGGCGGCACGGGCTCCGGAAAGTCCTCGCTGGTGAATTTGATTCCCCGTTTTTATGAGGCGACAGCGGGCAGTGTAAAAATTGACGGCGTTCCGGTTGCGGCATATTCCTTAAAAGCGCTTCGGGCAAAAATCGGCGTGGTGCCGCAGAAGGCGGTGCTTTTTAAAGGAACCATCAGGGAAAATCTGCTGATGGGCAGGGAAGTTTCGGCAGACGCTTTGGAGGGCGAAGAAAATACCAAAAAGGCGCGGGAGGCGGAAGACGTCCTGTTGCGCGAGGCTTTGGAAATTTCACAGTCCGCTGAATTTGTGGACAGTAAGCCGGAGGGACTGGAAACGCAGATAAGCCAAGGCGGCAAGAATCTCTCGGGCGGACAAAAACAGCGTCTTACCATTGCGAGGGCGCTGGTAAAACAGCCGGAGATACTGATTCTGGACGACAGCGCGTCGGCGCTTGATTATGCGACGGATTTGAAGTTACGGCGTGCGATTCACGGCATGAAAAAAGCGCCGGTGGTCTTTATTGTGTCCCAGCGCGCTTCGTCCATTCTGTATGCGGATAAAATCATTGTGCTGGACGACGGCGAGGTGGCAGGCATGGGAACCCATGAGGAGCTGCTCGGCGGCTGTGAGGTTTATCAGGAGATTTATTACTCCCAATATCCCGATAAAAGAGGGGAGGTGACGGCATAATGGGCAAAAAAACGGATGAAGCAGAAAATGCAAAACAAAAAGGGCAGCTTGCGACTTTGAAAAAAGTGTTCCATTATATTGGAAAATACTGGTTTTTCCTGATTTGCTCCATTGTGTGCGCGGCAGTGACGGTAACGCTGACCCTGTATATTCCGATACTGACGGGCGACGCCATCGACTATATCATAGAGCCCGGGCAGGTGGATTTTGCGGTTATTTTGGGGATTTTAAAAAAGATGGGAATCGTCATTGCATGTACGGCGGTGTCCCAGTGGGTTATGAGTGTGTGCAACAATAAAATTGCGTATCATGTGGTGCGCGACATCAGAAGGGACGCGTTTGAGCGGATTCAGATACTGCCTTTAAAATATCTGGATGCACACCCTTACGGTGAAATAGTGAGCCGCGTCATTGCGGATGTGGACCAGTTTTCGGATGGTCTGATTATGGGCTTTACGCAGCTTTTCACAGGCGTCATCACGATTTTAGGGACGCTTCTGTTTATGTTCCGAGAGAATGTGGGAATTACGTTGGTGGTGGTCTGCATCACGCCGGTAAGTCTTTTTGTGGCTGCGTTTATTGCAAGAAGAACCTACAAAATGTTTAAGCTGCAGTCGGAGACAAGGGGAGAACAGACGGCGCTGATAGATGAAATGATAGGAAACCAGAAGGTGGTACAGGCTTTTTCCTACGAGGAAAAGGCGCTGTCCCGTTTTGATGAAATCAACGAAAGGCTTGCGCGCTACTCCCTGCAGGCAACCTTTTTTTCCTCCCTGACCAACCCGTCAACGAGATTTGTCAACAGCCTTGTTTACACGGGCGTCTGTGTGGCGGGAGCCTTTTCCGTTATCAGAGGGATGGTTACGGGAGTCGGCGGCATTTCCGTGGGGACGCTCACCTGCTTCTTAAGTTATGCCAACCAGTACACCAAGCCGTTTAATGAAATTTCCGGCGTTTTTACAGAATTCCAGAATGCACTGGCATGTGCGGCGCGTATTTTTGCGCTGATTGAAGAGGAGCCTCAGGTGGAGGAGCCGGAGGATGCCCGCGTGCTGCAAAATGCGGAGGGAAGAGTGGAGCTTTCCCATGTGGCATTTTCTTATGTGCCGGACAGAAAGCTGATAGAGGACTTAAATCTACGCGTGGAGAGCGGCAGGCGCGTTGCCATTGTGGGACCTACCGGCTGCGGCAAGACTACGATTATCAATCTGCTTATGCGTTTCTACGACGTGGACGACGGCAGTATATCGGTGGACGGCACCGATATCAGGGAAATCACGAGAAAGAGCCTGCGGGAAAATTACGGTATGGTTTTGCAGGAAACATGGCTGAAAGCGGGAACCGTGCGGGAAAATATTGTGATGGGAAAACCCGACGCCACGGATGAAGAGGTGATTGCTGCGGCAAAGGCGGCGCACTCCCACAGCTTTATCAAGCGTCTGCCTGAAGGCTACGACACAGTTCTCTCCGAGGACGGGGAGGGGCTTTCCCAGGGACAGAGGCAGCTTTTGTGTATCACCCGCGTTATGCTCTGTCTGCCGCCCATGCTGATTCTGGACGAGGCAACCTCTTCCATCGATACGAGAACGGAAATCCGGATTCAAAAGGCCTTTGCCAAAATGATGGAGGGGCGCACCAGTTTTGTCATTGCGCACCGCCTCTCCACGATTGTGGATGCGGATATCATTCTGGTGATGAAGGACGGGCACATCATCGAGCAGGGAAATCACAGAGAACTGCTTGCACAGAACGGCTTTTATGCGGAACTGTATAACAGCCAGTTTGCGATGAGTGAGTAGACGAACAAAGATGCATAAGAAATCTCTCTGAAAACATTGTTTTCAGGGGGATTTTTGCATGCTATACAGATTTGCGCAAAACGCTATGGTGACATGTTTTGGGAAATGGGATAATGTATAAGGGATAATAATCTCAATATTGCCATAAGAAGAGGATTTGTATATGTTCACATTGCGGCGCCGTAACGCATTCATTTTTATTATAGCCATTTTTATTGCCACAATATCCGGCTGTGCGGCAAAGAAAGAAGATGCCTCTTATGAGGAAAGGCGGCATATGCCATTGTCTGGTGAACTTTCTATGGAAGCAATGGAATATACGGAAAATATAGATGGAACAGAGGAGGTTGGGGAGACTGTTTGTTTTTCTTATACATCGGACGGTGTGCAGATTTCCCTATGTGCGGACAACCGATATGAATCGGCAAAAGCGCAGATACAGGGAGAAGCGTATGACTTTTCCTTTGCAGGCTACAGTCCGCAGGGAACGGAGCCGCCTGAAATATGCCTGATAGATGTAAACGGAGACGGCACCCTTGATGTGCTGATGCGCGGAGAGGCTTACCGCACGGAAATCCGGCAGGATGTGTACCTTTCCGATGGAAAAGGAGGGTATCGGGAGCTTGGGGATGTGACTTGGCGTGGCTGGGAATCCTTGCAGGAATTTCCTTTTTCCGTGACTTANGAGGACGATTACCGGATACATATNGAGATGNCGCAGTATGGCATTGACNGGACGGANGNAATGCANACTTCCTTTCAAGAGCTGGTCGNNGAACTGGGGATTTATGACGAGACGGGAAAGGTCACGGAATATGGGCGCACGGCGTGGNCAGTCGATACGCTGCAAAGTCAGGCGGTNAGGTATNTAGAGGAAAATGGAACGGTTACCNTGCGCTATGAGGCGCAGATAGCTTCCGGTTACAGCNAGTATGGACTGGGCTGGTGCTTTGTATTTCTCTATGATATCACGGATTCGGGNTATGTGCTGACTTCGGTTACGCTGGAGCAGTTTGACTATTAGGGGGGTGATTCCNTTGGAAANGTAAACTGTAACTGTAAACGTAGAATCCATAGANAGGATATACAGTAGCTGCCGCAGAANNCTGCGGCAAGGGAAAGTANGAGGAAACAGAAATGAAGAAAGTAATAGCATTATTGGCAGCAGTGATAGTTTTGGCAGGAAGTGTGGAGATGACGGCAGCGGCGGCAACTANGGCATGTGAGCATTCGAGTCATCGGAGAGAAGAAAGTNACGGATACCNTTGAAACGTATACACATTACATAAAGGTAGGAACCTCAACGAGTGGAAANCCCATTTTNNCGCTGTGCCTTGTGGAAATTAAATGGCATCATTACAATCGTGTATGCAATATGTGTGGGAAANTAATAGNGAGCGATAAAGAAAAAGTATACGAGCTTCATTCCATGCACTGAAAANCAGGGCGGCTTTGAGCNGCCCTTTCAGNGGAAATCTGTACATTAAAAACCATGGGAGAGATGGCTATGAAAAGAAAGAAATGGTTATGCCTGCTCCTGTCCACGGTTCTGTTGTTTACAGGNTGCGGNGGCAAAGGCAACGACGAGACAGGTAAAAATATGGGAAGCGGNGTGTCCGANGGNGTGCGCTATGACTATGANATAACAGAAGAAACAGTATCCCTGCCCCTGCAGGAAGGGGAAACCATACTNTGGGCACAGTATCTGGAAGGGGAGNGCGTGTGGTTTNTGAAAAATNAAGCAGAGCAGTTATTGTGTTANCATGAGGANAANGGAGAGAGNGAACTGCTCTTAGAGCNNGTGCCGGCAANCTTCACGGGGNGCACCCTGTATACGGATGGGGAAAANTATTATGCCTGGCGATCGGATGAGCTGACGGTGCTGGATGCAGTGGGGAAGGAAAAATACGNGCTGNANCCNGAGGGATGGATCAGCNACTTCTGCGTGTCGAGNGANGGCNGCATAGTCTTTGCCNTTTNCGATGATGTGCAGGGGNNATACATACTGAAGNCGCTNGATGCAGAAAGCGGAACGTTGTCGGGCGGCAGCAGGCTGTNANNCCTTGTCGGCTTAGGAACGGGGGTGGAGCGGGGAGTCCTTGTNATAGACNGGATAGGGGCATATGACCTTGACATGGAGAGCGGNGAGAAAGGCTGGNACATGAAGTGGANCGGCACCTCCTANATCCCCACGTATGAAAAGTCTCTCCTTGCAGCCANNATAGGGGAGGACGGCAGTCTGGAGCGGATAGAGCGCGATTCTGAGGGAAATTATTACCTGTCGTATCTGCGGGAAACGNATCCGGAGGAAGCGGGAAAAATACCNATTGTGTTCAGGGTGNTGTNTGCCGATGTGGGATTGAAGGAGATTGTGGCGAAGTTTAACCGNGAAAATGNGGAGTACCATGTGTTTCTGGAGGATNAGGGCGAGGAATACGGCTGGGACCTTCAGGCGCGNACCGATTTGGAGATTGCGACGGGGAAGGGNCCGGACCTGATTGCAGCGGATGCCGTGACGGACATGCGTGTNCTNGCGGAAAAAGGCGGGCTTGAGAANCTGGAGCCCTATCTGGCACAGGCGGGGATGGACAGGGAGGACTACCATCAGGAAACCTTCCAAAGNCAAGGCATGGAAAACGGCATATACAGTGCCGGGTATGAAATACGCNTCAGGAGTCTGTACATTCGAGAGGAGTTNCTGGACAGCAGCGGGCAGACAGANATAAAAAAACTTTTGGACAATCTGGAGGGGTATNAAGGGCAGGCGATTTTTGACAAAGCATTGGTCTATACTCCCGTTAACCTCATGTGCAACTATTTTTTCCAGATGTCGGAGGATTTTTACGGCATGGTGGACTGGGAAGGAAGAACCTGCGACTTTAGTGGGGAACTTTGGGAACAGATACTGCGGGTTTCCAATCAGTATGGTCTGACGGACAGAAATGGGGAATGGGAGAAGATCGCCTCCGCNGGCTACATAGACNGCTTTGCAGACCTGGTGTCCCAGGAACGGGGAATCGGCTCGCAGGGCATGGTACTGGCAGGCTACCCTTCGGAGGATGGCATGGTAAACTGGATGCAGATGGAGTCCGTCGCCATCAATGCCAATTCCGCGAATAAGGAAGGGGCGTGGCAGTTTATGCGATTNCTGCTGGACGAGGAAAGTCAGGCGTTGNTAACCNAGGGGTATGCCATGCCGGTGCATGAGGGGGCGCTGGAAGCGAGCGTGGAGGAATACCTGTATGATTATTACAATAACAACATATATACCAGCGACGGGCGCCTTGCCATTAAGCCTGAGCTCCCCGAGGGGATAGAGGAAAAGTTTTGGGAGGGCGTTGCCAACGCGAGGCCGGCATCTTATCGGACGGAGCAGGTTCTTGCCATCATCGAGGAAGAAGCGGAATTTTATTTTACGGGCGATAAAACAATAGAGGAAATCAGCGCCGTAATAGAAAACAGGGTGAAGCTTTACCTTGCGGAGCTGGAGTAGCCGCAGCAGTCATTTTTTTACGGAACTCTGACGGCGATATGCCGTAACGCTTTTTAAACTGCAGGTAAAATGCCTGCCGGTTGGAAAAGCCTATCATATTGTCAATTTCATGAATGGGAATATGGGGCTGTGCGAGCAGCTCCTCGGCAGCCGAAAGGCGGCAGGCAGTGACGGTCTCCCAAAGCGTTACGCCTGTCGCTTTTTTGTAGATTCGCTCCAGATAGGTGGCGTTAAGCCCGATATGGGCGGCGACCTGCTCGTTGTTTTTGATNAGNTAAAANGANTCTTTGATATAAGTTTTGGCCTTTTCCACGTAATACTGCGAGGAGGACTTCGGTGTCAGGGAAAGCCTTGTAAGCTCACAGAGCAGATGGTAACAAAGGCTTGTCATGTAAAAGGAGTCCTTTCGTCCCTCAAACTCATGATAGAGGCGCAGCATATCTCCGCGCAGACTGCGGGCGTCAGGAAACACAAGTGCATGATTCAGGGATACGAACATGCGGCAGAGATCCAGAGATTGGTTGAGCATGTCAAGCAGCCCCGGAAAGGCTACGTTTTTTTGCTCCGTATCGGCGGATAAAGAAAAACCCAGCACAGTGCAGGGGTGCTCGTGCGTAAATCGGATTTTGTGGGGGATGGAGGAGTCCAGCAGAATCAGGTTTTTCTGGGTTAGCTGGTATTCTGTNCCGTCTATTTCGTAGACACAGTTACCCTCCTCGATATAGTTACATTCCCACAGACCGTGGCTGTGGGTGTCCATCGTGTAATATTTCCAGTTTCCGTTCATATACGCCATATCGACGCAGAGCGGAAGGTTCGGTATTTTCTCGATTAACATGGCGTGTTCTCCCTTTTTTACAGAGTAGCATGAAATGTTAAAAATAACAACTGGATATTGAAAAAGCGTAAAGAAAAAGTATAGAAAAATATGGGATAAGCAGTTACAATATTGGCTATGTATACAATGAATAGGGACAGGAAAGGCGGGAAATTTTATGGCAATTATGTATAATGAAAAAAACGGAAGTTTCAAGCTGGATACAAAGGGAACTTCCTATGTTATCGGTATCGTGGATGAGGAAAAATTTGTCGGTCATGCATATTACGGACCGAGGCTTTTGGACGACGACGTCAATTATCTTTTGAAAACAGGAGAAGCGCCTTTTACGCCGGAGAAGAACAGCCGCGACAGGCTTTCTTTNCTGGACTGTTTTCCGCAGGAATATCCTACGGGCGGCGTAGGAGATTTCAGGGAGAGCGCGGTTATGGTGCGCGATAACGGCGGACACAGAGCGCTTGNGCTGACACTCTTGGATTATCGGATTTATAAAGGGAAAGATCCTCTTGCAGGACTGCCGGCCACATGGGGCAGCGAGGAGGACACGGAAACGTTGGAGCTTACGCTGGTTGATAAGGTGCTGGGGATAAAAGCGATTCTGTCCTACAGCGTTTTTGAGGGCATTGACGCTGTGGCGAGGAGCGTCAGGCTGGTAAACGACGGCGAGGCGCCTGTGACGATAGAGCGGGTTATGTCGGCATCCATCGACATGGACAACCGTGAATACGACAAAATTATACTGCATGGTTCCTGGGCGCGGGAGCGCCACATCGACAGGACGCCTGTAAGCTATGGCGTGCAGAGCACTTCTTCCCTGCGCGGGGAGAGCGGACACCAGCAGCAGCCATTTATGGCGCTTTTGGAAAAGAGCGCAACGCAGGATGCAGGAGAGGTCTACGGCATCAATCTGATTTATTCCGGCAACTGCATGACGCTTGTGGACAGGGGACAGTTTGACAATGTCCGCCTGATGACGGGTATCAATCCCGAGGGCTTTTCTTGGAAGTTAAATCCGGGGGAGGCGTTTCAGGCGCCCGAGGCAGTGCTGGTTTACTCGGCAGAGGGACTTGGCGGCATGAGCCGCACTTTCCACGATTTATACCGGAACCATTTGATACGCGGGGAATACAGAGATAAAAAGCGTCCCATCCTGATTAACAACTGGGAGGCAACCTATTTTGATTTCAATGAGGAAAAGCTTCTTGCCATTGCGAAGGAGGCTTCGGCGCTTGGTATTGAGATGCTGGTTATGGACGACGGCTGGTTTGGCAACCGCTTTGACGACAACCGCGCATTGGGCGACTGGGAGGTTAACGAGGAAAAGTTAAAGGGCGGTTTGAAATATCTGGTGGATGAGGTCAATAAACTGGGCATGAAATTCGGTATCTGGTTTGAGCCGGAAATGATAAGCCCGGATTCTGATTTGTACCGCGCGCATCCCGACTGGGCGATTCAGATACCGGGCAGGACGGCGGGGCTTGCAAGAAACCAGTATGTGCTGGATATGTCGAGGACGGAAATTCAGGACTATATTTTTGACAAGATGGCGGCGGTACTGCACAGCGCCAACATTGAATATGTAAAATGGGATATGAACAGGCCGCTTTCCGATATCGGCAGCACGGCGCTTTCGGCGGAATGTCAGGGCGAGCTGTTCCACCGCTATGTGCTGGGCGTTTACCGGCTGCAGGAGAGGCTGATAACGGAGTTTCCCAAGCTGCTTTTGGAAAACTGCTCCGGCGGCGGCGCACGGTTTGACGCGGGTATGCTGTACTACGGTCCGCAGATTTGGTGCTCCGACGATACGGACGCCGTGGAAAGGCTTACCATTCAGGAGGGCACAGCGTTGATTTATCCGCTCTCCGCTATGGGCGCACATGTGAGTGACTGTCCCAACCATGCGGTGGGGCGCACCACGCCTTTTGAGACACGCGGGTATGTGGCGCTTGCCGGAACCTTTGGCTATGAGCTTGATGTGACGAAAATTCCGGCAGAGGACAGAGAGCAGATACCGGCGCAGGTAGAGATGTACCACAAGTACAATGATTTGGTGCGGACAGGCGACTATTACCGTCTGGCTTCCTATCAGCAGAACCGCATGTACGACTGCTATATGGTGGCAGCCAAGGATAAATCAGAGGCGCTGGTTACTTATATACAGGTGCTCGGCAGACCCAATTCCCATTCAAGGCGGATTCTGTTAAAAGGACTTGCAGCCGACAAGCTTTACCGCATCGAAGGAGAGGAACGGACCTATTACGGAAGCACGCTGATGCAGGCGGGAATTTTGATGGAAAATATATGGGGGGATTTCAAAGGAAAACTGATTCATATTGTAGAAGCATAATGGCAGATACTTTATGAAAATAATGATTGCAAAAATACATTTCTCCGTTTATAATAGCTGTAAGAGGAAAACCATATCCTGTTTGTGCCATGAAAGGAGACTATGGCACAAAAGAAACAATTTAAAGATTTGGATTTAAGCAATGCGTTTTTGTTCGCAGCAGCGTTGGAGGATGAAGAAACCTGCAGGCTGGTGCTGGAGTGTATTTTGGGAACGCCGGTGGGTAAGGTAAGGGTGAAGGCAGAACGGAGTATATTATTTCATTCTGATTTCCGCCTTGTGCGGCTGGATGTTTTCGCCAGTGATGAGTGGAATGTGGATTACAATTTGGAAATGCAGAACACAGACGAAAAGAACCTTCCGCAGAGAAGCCGCTACCATCAGGCAGAGATGGACTTGTCATCTCTAAAGCCCGGGCAGGATTTTGCAGAATTAAAGCCTAGTGTGATTGTGTTTATCTGTAGCTTTGACCCCTTTGGAAAGGGTCTGTACCGCTACACCTTTGAGCCAAGATGCTTAGAGTCGGACTTTCCTTTGGAAGATGGCACGAGGCGTATTTTTCTAAACACAAAAGGCACGAATGAAGAAGCTGTGCCGAAAGAGCTTGTCAGCTTTTTACGGTATGTCACGAATTCCACGGACTTTTACGTAGAGAAGGCAGGCGATTTAAGACTTGAAAGAATCCACGAACGGATAAAAACGCTGAAGCAGAGCCGAGAACTGGAGGAAAGGTACATGCAGTTTGAAGAATTGCTGAAACGAGAACATGACGAAGGGCATGAACAAGGTACGCGGCAGATGTTGGAACTGGTTTCCCGCATGATAGCCGACGGAAAGACGGATTTGATTCCCCGCCTTAAGGAAGAAGAAGCTTTTTGTCAGGAAATGTTAAAGGAGTATCATCTGTAAATCTAAAATGAATCTGCGCCCGATACTGTGTCTTACAGTATCGGGTGTCAAAGTAAATCAAAATTATTTCTATCAATCAATTCAACAAGTATGGCACGTTGGATATGGTTTTCTTCTGATTGTAATTGAAATTTCTCTTTCTTTTGTATATAAAACAAGTTATAATAATAGCAGAAATAACGGCTGAGACCGAAGGGAAAGGTACAGAAAAATATGGAAGAAAACAGAGAGATTCTTTTTTTAAAGCCGCAGCTCAAGGATGTAGTGTGGGGTGGCAATAAGCTGCGGGACGAGTTCGGCTACGCGGCGGGCGATTCTACCGGCGAGTGCTGGGGCATCAGCGCGCATCCGAACGGGGACTGCGAGATTGCAAACGGTGCCTATGAGGGCAAAACACTGGCTGCGCTGTATCAGGAACACAGGGAGCTGTTCGGGGGCATTACGGCAGAGGAATTCCCTCTGCTGGTCAAGATTATTGACGCAAAGCAGGACTTGAGTATTCAGGTGCATCCCGATGATGCCTATGTGAAGGAGCATGAAA
The DNA here is from genome assembly GCA_014804445.1 of Lachnospiraceae bacterium. Taxonomy (GTDB): domain Bacteria; phylum Bacillota; class Clostridia; order Lachnospirales; family Lachnospiraceae; genus Acetatifactor. The sequence continues at coordinate 32,265 of JAAUZU010000010.1, forward strand.
GCTGTCCCTATGGAAAGACGGAGTGCTGGTATGTGATGGACTGCCCTGCAGACGCAAAGCTGGTTATCGGACATCATGCAAAGACAAGGCAGGAGCTTGCCGATATGATTCATGAGGGCCGGTATGAGGAATTGATTCGACAGATTCCTATTAAGAAGGGAGATTTTATCCAGATTACGCCCGGTACGGTGCATGCCATAAAGGGTGGTTTTACCATTTTGGAGACGCAGCAGAGCAGCGATATTACCTACCGCGTATATGATTACGGCAGGCTTGTGGACGGAAAAGAAAGACCGCTTCACGTAAAGCAGAGCATTGACGTTATCAATGTGCCGGACAAGGCGGGGGATGAGGCGGTCAGCCATACGGACGGGCTGCCGGACGATACGATGAACATGCTGATTGCATGTGAATTTTACAAAGTTTGGAAGCTGCATGTAAAAACAGAAGTGACGGTGGAGCAGAAGTATCCCTTCCTTTTGGCAAGCGTGCTGGAGGGAGAAGGAACTGTAAACGGCACGGCAGTGAAAAAAGGCGCGCATTTCATTCTGCCCGCAGGCTATGGAGAGGCAGTGTTTGCAGGCGATATGGAGTTGATTTTATCAACACTTTAAAAGGGGTATCAAAATGGCAGAATATGTATTGGACAATGGTGAGATTAAAATAAAGGTGGATTCCCACGGTGCAGAGCTGCGTTCCCTTATCGACTGCAAAAGCGGCAGGGAATACATGTGGTGCGGGGATGCCAAATACTGGGGCAGAGTATCACCGGTGCTGTTTCCGTTGGTCGGGAGTTATCGGGACGGGCAGTGCAGCTACAATGGCAGAACTCTGCAGATGTCGCAGCACGGCTTTGCGCGGGACATGGAATTTATGCTGACGGAGCAGGGGAAGGATGAAATCTGGTTCTGTCTGTCGGACAAGGAAAACACATGGGAGAACTATCCCTTTGCCTTTTCGCTGGAGATTGGCTACAGGCTCTCCGGCAGAAGTGTCAAGGTGCTGTGGCGTGTTTCCAATCCGGCGGAGGAAGAAATGTATTTTTCCATAGGAGGACATCCGGCTTTTGCCGCACCCGTCAGGGAAAAGGACAGGATAACCTGCTATCTGCTGTTTGACGGTGTGGAAAAGCTGACGGTGCGTGCTCTCAAGGGCGGGCTGGCGGTGAAGGAGCTGACAGAGCTTGCGTTGGAAGAGGGCGGGATTCTGCCGGTTACGGAGGAGGTTTTTGCAGGCGATGCGCTTGTGATTGAGAACAGCCAGACCGGACAGGTACAGCTCTTGGATGAGGACAAAAAGCCATACCTTACCGTGAAATTTGACGCGCCTCTGTTTGGCGTCTGGACACCGCCCGGCAAAAATGCACCTTTTATCTGCATAGAGCCGTGGTACGGCAGATGCGACAGGGAGGATTTTGACGGCAGCTTAAGCGAGCGTGAGTGGGGCAATGTGCTTTCCGCCGGTCAAACCTTTGAAGCGGCCTATGACATAATAATATAGAAGAAAATGCTTTTGATAAGGACGTCGGTAGCTTGTCAGCGGAGCTGTGCAGGTTCCGGCGTCTTTTATGGTTACTTTATAAAACCTTATCTTCAATTTAAGAAATTGCTCATATGATGTTCATAATTACTGTTTATGATAAGATATGAAATTTTGGGCTCGGAACAGTGGATTTCTATGAGAGAAAGCTGCCGAAAACGCGGGAGTTTTATGGCAGTTGAAAAATGATAAACATGAGGAAGGGAATTATGACGAACGAACAATATTATGAATTGATAAAACCATATGAGGACGTCACACAGCTTATGCTGAAGAGGCTGGAAATTTTGAATCACAGCATATATGACCATGCGATTGAGGAAAAGCCGGTACATCATATGCAGTACCGTATTAAGGAAAAAAGAAGCATTGAAAGCAAGCTGGAGCGTCTTGGGCTGACAGACAGCCTGATCAATGCAAAGGACAACTTGATGGACATCGGCGGTATTCGCGTTATCTGTTATTTTCAGTCGGAAATCCATGAGCTTCTGGCTTCCTTGAAGAGGCAGAGCGATTTGATTGTCATCAAGGAAAAGGATTATATGAAAAATCCCAAGGAAAGCGGCTACAGAAGCTACCATATTATTTTCGGCGTGCCGCTTCACACGCTGGACGCCATGGAATATTACCCTGTGGAGATACAGTTCCGTACTCTTTCCATGGATTTCTGGTCAAGCTTAGAGCACCGCATCTGTTATAAAAAGGAGCGCGCTAATAAGGAAGAACTGTCAAAGCAGCTCAAAACCCTGTCGGAATCTCTTGCCATGATCGAAGAGGAGATGCGGGGATACATTGAAGAATCTTAAAATTTCACCATAAAAAAGAATTCCTGCAGCGTATCTTTTATGAGAAAGAGCTGTATCCAAAGCTGCCTGCAAATAAGGAATTCGGAAAGGAAACCACGTGACAGAAGGCAGATTTGAAAAATGCATCCGCAATATGAATCGGGGCGACAGGGACGCGCTGAAGGAAGTGTATGAGGAATATGTTTCCTACATTTATGGCATTGTACGGCAGCTTCTGTCAACCCGTGAGGAGGCGGAGGATATTACCAGTGAGTTTTTCATCCGCCTGTGGGAAAAATCGGAATCCTACAGAGGGGGCAGCGGGCATAAGGGCTGGATGGCAACGATAGCCCGCAATCTCGCCATAGATTATATCCGCAAGAGAAAGCGCGAAGAAGTGGTAGATTTTTCGACGGAGCGTGAGACCGAAGAAGGAGTACAGAATTTTTCAGCGCGCAGCGCCATGCGCGAGGAGAGCAAAATAGAAAAAAGTGTGGAAGATCAGGTGCTTGCGGATATCAGCATGGAGGAAGCCTTGTCGCAGCTAAAGGAGTCGGAGCGGCGGGTGGTACATATGAAAATTATCGCCGATATGACCTTTCAGGAAATAGCGGATATTTTAGAGGAGCCTCTGGGGACTGTGGCGTGGCGTTACAGGGAGGCAGTCAAAAAATTAAGGAGGTGTGGATATGAAGAATCTGGAAGATGAATACAAGCGCTTCAATCAGGAAGAAACGCCGGATTTGTGGAATCGTATCGAAGCGGGTCTGACAGATAAAAAGGCAAAACCGAAAAAAAACATATTCACCTTCAAATATACTTCTGTCTGTGCGGCAGCGGTATTGCTCGTCATATTGCTTCCGAGCCTTTATTTTATAGGGCTGCATGGCAGGAATTATGCTGCGGATACAGCGCCGGAGAATAATATGATGTCCAATGCCACGGGCGGCGCTATGAACGGGGCGGCCGCGGATAACAGTGAATTTTTGTGCGAAGCGGACTGCAGTGCGCAAGACGGCGGGCAGTGGAACGAAGAAGCTGCCGATTCTGTCGAACAGTACGAGCAGGAGACGGGAGAACGAAGCGAGGCTTCCGCCAGCATTGCGCAAGATGCAAGTAGTGATATGGCAGATAAGGAGCAGAATGGAAGTAATACGGCAAGCGGCGGTATTGCTCCTGCTGAAGAAGACAAAGACGGCGTGGCCGGTGCGCCGGAAGACCTCGTAAGTGCAACGGAACAGCTAACAAACGGCGGCGTGGAGCCGGAAAATGCTGCGGCACCGCTTTCCGGCAAAATGGAAGTGACGGCTGCGGAGCAGAAGGACGGACGCACGGTTTATTATTTGTGCACGGAAGATGGCCGGACAGTAACCGCCGCGTTTGGCGAAGAGACAGTGACAGAGCTTCAGGCAGGCGAGACATACCTGTTTACTTTAAAGGCTTCGGGGGAAGAGGCGTGGGAATATGTAATTGAGGCGGCAGAGTAGCTGTCATGGGTGACTATGCCGGATTCCACCACTTCAATACGTTCACGATATGCTCGTCCCAGTATATCCACTGGTGGTCGCCGGTAGATTCGTGACAGGTCAAATCGTAGCCCAGCTTCTGCACTTCGCTCCATGCGGTTTTGTTGTCTTCATACAAAAAGTCTTCGGTTCCGCACCATGCGTAGAGCTTCGGCAGCGGTTTGCCGGAGGCTTTTAATTCTTTTGCGAGATGGAGCAAGTCATTTTTTGTGCCGGCGATGTGTGTCGGGTCGCCGAAGATACCCTCCCAAAAGCAGCGGCGTTCCGTTTCCATCTCCTGTTGTATCCGCTTATGTCCTGCCATATCGAGTGCGCCGGAAAGGGACGCGCCTGCGCCAAAGGTATCGGAGGCGGCGAGAGCCAGCTTCCATGCGCCGTAGCCTCCCATGGAAAGACCTGCGGCGAGAGTATCTTCACGTTTGGCCGACATATTCGGAAAGAAGTCGCGGCAGATAGCAGGCAGCTCTTCTGAGATAAAGGTAAAATAGTTCATGCCGTATGTCGTGTCCGTGTAAAAACCCAGATGGGTGGTGGGCATGACGACGGCGATGCCAAGGTCGCTCACATACCGCTCAATCGAAGTGAGGCGCTGCCAGATAGTGTGGTCGTCGCTCATGCCGTGGAGAAGATAGAGGGTGGGATATTTGCCGGCCCTTCTTTTGCCCTCCATGCCAATCTGCGAGTAAGTCTGCTGCGGCAGAATAACGTCCATGTTCATGCACATGCCAAGTACATCTGAAAAGAAGTCAACATGCAGTAAAGCCATAAAAAACCTCCCATAATACACTTATTTTTTGATTTTTATTATAAATGATTCAATTAAGGGTTGCAATAGGGGGATAAATGACATTATAGTATGTGTAGAGGAATTTAGTTGTTTACGCAAAAGAAACATAATAAACTTTTTACATGCGGTACTTGTGACAAGTGCATGCGAAGAGGGGGTTAATATGGAAATTTACGGCATAGGGCAAAGAATTAGGGAAGAGAGAATCAGACAGAAACTTTCACAGGAGGAGTTGAGTTACGGTATCTGCGCTGTATCGACGCTGTCGCGTCTGGAAAACGGTGTGCAGAGGCCGAGTCCGAAGGTGCAGGAGGCGCTTTTGGAGAGGCTGGGCTGCAGCACAGAAAACCTGGTGTTTTTTGCAAATGAAAAAGAAGTGAAAAAACATTTTCTTGAGGTGGACATGGGATTTCAGCTCATGAACCATGAATTTGATTTGCAAGAGGAACTGGAGGAATATGAAGAGCTGATACGGGAGCGGGGTGTAGACAGCAATCTGGAACAGCAGTATTATCTGATGGTGAAGGCCATGTATGAGACACGTGCGAAAGGGCTCCCGCGGGAGCAGGGGTACGCAATGCTAAAGCAGGCGCTTCTTTTGACCATGCCTGATTTTAAAGTAAAGGATTTGTATGCTATCCGCCTGATGACGCTGACGGAAATCAATATTCTGAATAATATGGCGGTCATGCTGTACGAGATGGGAAGTACGGGTCTGGCAATTAAATATATGTATTTTCTGGTGGATTATTTAGAAAGAAGCAACCTAAGCAAAGATATATTGGCGAAAAGATATCCTATGTTACTGGTTAATCTGACAAAACTGGAAGTGAAAATAAGAGATTACAGGCATGCATTTTTCTGGTGTAAAAAAGGAATTGCGTTTTGCAGAGAGTGCGGAAGAATGATGCCATTGGCAGAATTTTATTATTTCAAGGCAGTTGTCTACGCAAAATTCGGCGGCATGAGGAAAGCCTTCGAGTGTTATGAGTATGCAATCTGCCTGTGTAAAGTGGGCGGCAAAGATGAATTAGCCGCCCAAATTGAGCAAGAGTATCAAAACGTGATTACATATAACAAACATAGAAAGGAATGTCGACATGGCCAGCCACTGGACAAAGGTCTTCCTCCTCAGCCTGAAGCGGAGCAAAAAACGAAATCTGACCAGCTAGTGTGATAATGCCAAGTGCGATAATAATTGCTTTTTTCATTAGTATACCTCCTTGAGTGGGTGATTTATTTTACGAAATGAAGTATAGAAAATTTTGTACCGGATTGTCAGGGATATTTGTTACTGGTGAAATTTGCCTAAAATGAAGTGGGAAATGAGGTGTACTTTTGAGAGAAATTCCTGCCGCGGCTGCTTGTGGCGGTAATCGCTGCGCAGGGTAGCCGAGGCGGAGCAGAACGCACGTGATTTTAACTTGTCATATTTGGAAAAATTAAGAACGAGCTTTACACAGTTTTTTTGCACATGGCATTTCAAGAGATGAAGGAGGTAGCGGAGATAATTATAGAAGAGCGCTCTTCTATCTGTCAGGAGTAGTTTTATCTTTTTGGGTGGAAAGGTTGTATTCCTGACATTTTTGCTCTAATAATTTGAAATCACAGCTATTTGTAACAAGTCCATTATCTAACCCAAGATTTACACGCTTATATGTACGTTCTGCTAAATGTTGTATTGTTTCTTGATTGTTAATGCAATATCGTAGTCCTGTGAAAGAAGAGCTCTATATGCGAGATCCGGTTCTCCGGCAATCTTTCTTTCTGTGACAAGATTTTTGGGAATAGGGAACATATAGTTAAAGCGAAGGGAACTTGTTACTTGTCCATTATCTGCTTTTATTAAAAAGTTGTCTGGCTTTTGCTGTTTGTAAGAAGTGACAGGAACGTAGTAATCAACATTATTTACCTGTAATACCACTCCACAAAGAAATTTCGGCTTGCGGTTTTCTCCATATTCAACATTTGGAACACGACTGAAACCGCGCTGCGCTTGTTCCGCTTTTTTTAGAAATTGTACATATTCAAGATCAACGGTATAAAAGTTTAGTTTATCCATAAAATCCTTTCTTCATAGGAATACAAAAAGGGCAGTTCAAGTCAAACTGCCCCTTTTTACTCATTACAGCCACCGTTAAGGTCGTGGCGCACCTGACATAAATGATCTGCGCTTGAAGTGGCAGGGCACTTGTCATAAATGATCTGCTCTTAAAGTGGCAGGGCACTTGTCAAATGGGGAACATCCCTTATTAGTATAATACAAAAATTATTAAATTATGTCAATACAACATGCTTGACATTAAATAAATTATTCTAACACATCAAAGGCGGTTCCCTTCGCCCACGGACTGCCCACGTCGCAGCATCCGTGATGATACTGCCTGCTCACACTTTCGGGTGCATTTTCTTCGCTGACCCGAAGCTTCAGGCGGCTTTCTTCCTTTTCACAGAATCCGTCCAACAGCCGTATAATATTTTGAATATCTGTAGAATTCGGTGTCATGAGAATACTCCTATTGCTTTTTTATAAATTAGCCTGCTTGATACATTGTTGTCTTTTTAAAATTACTTATCACCATAGTGGGAACGGCATTGCAGAATTTCAATTCTGTCATCGACAATACGATAGACAAGCCGGTTACAATCATCTATCCGGCGACTCCAATAGCCATGCAGACTGTTCTTTAATGGTTCGGGTTTTCCAATGCCTGTATGGCCGTTACGTTCAATATCCTGCAATAACTGGTTAATGCGCTTTAATTTTTTTTTATCTTGTGTCTGCCAGTAGAGATAATCTTCCCAGGCAAAATCATCCCATGCTTTAATCATTATCAACCTCAATCAATTCATGTACGGTGCCGCCGCTTTTTTCCATACGTTCTTTTGCAGCTAATAGGTGCGCTTGGTTTTCAACAGAATAAAACGGGTCAGCGCGAAGTTCGAAAGGGATACCGTTATAACGAACCACCTGTTTTAAGAACATTGTAGTTGCGGCTGACAGGCTTATGCCTAAGTCTGAAAAAATTAATTCTGCTTGTTGTTTCAGTGTGTCATCGACACGGATATTTAAGTTAGCCATATGCATTTACTCCTCTCTGTATTAAATAGGATACCATAAAATTCGTAATTTATCAACACAATGCACGAAAGAATACGAATGTTAGAAAGCAAAAACAAATTTAGTAATGGCATGGATCGGGAAATATAATTTTTTAATACTGTTGCCTGATTTGCTATGGACTTTTTTTCTGTTTTGAGTAAAATAGTTCCCCAAATTATTGTTGTATGGAAGAAAAGAAGGACATTGGAGGAATGAGGCATGAACGGTTTACAAAAGAGAAACAAAGGTAGGAAAGGAAAGCATTGGAGGCGTCGGCTTTCCGGCATCCTGTGCATATGCCTGTCGGCAATACTGCTTTTGTCCGACAGTCTGCCCGCTTATGCGGCAGGGGCGGACATATCCGCGGGGGATATCTCTTCAGAAAACGCTTCTTCCGCTCTCGAAGGTGAGGGAGAAACTGAGGGTGACGACGGTTCCGTAGGAGACAGCGTCTCCGAGGGCGAAGGGGGTTCCGCAGGCGGCGATGTCTCCGAGGGTGAAGAGGGTTCCGCAGGCGGCAATATATCCGAGGGCGAAGGGGGTTCTACAGGAGACGACGATTTTGCAGGCGGCAGTGTCTCGGCAAATGACAGTGTCTCCGCAGGCGACGGCAGCTTTGACGGCAGCAGTGTCTCCGGTGGGGATGGCCTGTCCGTCTCCGCAGGCGATGCGGATATCAGGGAAGCCAGGGAGCCGGAAAGCTTCTATAAAGAGCCGGAGCCGGAAAATTACGGGGAGCTGGTATCCTACGACGCTTACAGCCGCACCTACCATGCAGGTGGAAACCAATATGTGACGGTCATCGGGAATGACGGCACGACTTACATCGATGAGGACGGCGTCCTGCGCCGTGTGGACAACGCCCTTGTGGAAAACCCTGTGTCACTGTTCGGCATGTTTGGCGGCGCGGGNACATCCTACATGAACAGGGCAAATGCCTATACCGTGCTGTTCCCCGAGAACATGGCGGTTTATGGCGGCGGTGAAGACAGTCTTGGTGGAAATGACAGCTCCAATGGCAGCTCCAATGACAGCTCCAATGACAGCTCCAATGGCAGCTCCGATGACGGCAGCGGCATTGNTATTNTTTGCGGGGATTTCCAGATGATGATTTACCCTGCGGAGGGCAGCTTTGCAGGAGGCATTGCGCGTGGGAACGCCATCCGCTACAGCGATGTGTTCCCCNGCGTGGATTATCAGTACACGGTGTTTGGAAACAGCGTGAAGGAGGACATTATCCTTCTGGAAAAAGGGGAGAAAAACAGTTTCTCTTATTACGTGGACGCATGNGGACTTTCCGCGACNTTAACCGGTAATACNCTGTATCTGCATGAAGCGGGNGCTGACCCTGAGCGGGAGGCAGTGTTTGTGCTGGAAGCGCCNGAGATGGAGGACGCNGCNGGGGAAATCAGNTTCGGCGTGANGATGACGCTTTCAGAGGCGGACGGCCTGTACCTTGTGACCGTCACGGCGGACANGGAATGGCTGGATGCGCCGGAGCGCGTCTATCCNGTGCGCATAGACCCAACCGCCATACAGGTGTCCGGCAGCGCCATACGCCTTGCCTGCGCGGAGGAGGGAAGCCCGAATAAGGTCATCGGNGACAACCAGTACCCCTATGCGGGCTATGACGACGGCNTCACATCGGGCAATTATGCAGGTTTTAGGAGCAGGCATTTAAACTGCCGCACCTATTTTTCCATAGANTATGATTTTTCATCACTGGCGGCTGAGGCGGAAATNACGTCGGCNACCCTTCTTTTNACNCANAAGACAAGGTGGAGCAGGGGAACCACGGAGTTCGGNGTCTTTGGCGTGGAGACGGAATGGGCGCCGGCGAGCTTAAGCTGGAACAGCCAGCTTTCCTTTACCCATTCTTTCCTNGACTCTCAGATGGCGTCCACGGCGCGCGGCGAAGCGCTTTCCTTTGACGTGACGGAGGCAGTCAGCGCATGGGTGAACGGGGTGGCGGACAACCACGGACTTGTGATAAAGGCAATGGTGGAAGCNCCGGANGCAGAGGCGGCAGCCGCGGGCACNAAAATGCAGTGCGAAGTATTTTACGGCAGCGCGTCGGCGGCCTACGGGCCGAAGCTTGTCCTGTCATGGACGGGGGAACCCACAGAACTGTCNAGCCTTACTTTGGATGACACCACCATCGAAATNTATCCGGTGGTGGAACGAAACGGTGACAAATCTACAAATACATTGGGCGTTGTGGCGCACGGGCTGGCAAAGCCCGGCAGCACGGTGGTCTACAGTCTGATAAACGGGACAACGGGAGAAGTGGAGGCNGAGACGAGCCTTGTGTATCCGGATTCTGCCCTGTACGCGGCTGCNTTCCCCACGGCGCTTGGCTACAACAGGCGCCTGTCCAACTGGCAGAGCGANGTATTTACAAATCTTGTGCCGGGGCAGGTGTACTACATCACGGCACATGCGGAAGGAACAGAGGACAGCGAAACGGCGGACGGNNCAGAAAGCGGCGCGGAGACGGGNGCCGCAGGCAGNCAGGCAGTCATCGTTGGGAAGACCGTCCGCAGCGACAGCTTTCTCATCTATGAGGAGGGCGTTTTNGACCTGATTCCGCGGATTGCAGCGCATTATGGAGTGGAAATCGATACCATTATGGCGGACATGCAGATGCAGGACGCCCTGACAAGGCAGGGAAACCTGATTTTTATCAGGGAGCCGCAGAACACCGCGCCGTATGTGGCAGGGGAGCTGTCGGATTANTGGAAATCNGTGATTGACGGGCTGCTTTTGGGGCGCGCGCAGTACTGCGAATTCGGCTTTGAGCCGGTGAATTTAAACACCGGAAATTTCTACATGGAGCAGACGGATGCCGCGATAGCGGACATCGGCGGGGATTTTGCATTTACAAGGCAGTACAATTCCNTGGGCGCAGGCTACGCGGGAAGCCTCGGCTTCGGCTGGAGCACGCCCTTTGANGAGAGGCTTGGNGAGCTTTCNGACGGCACCGTGCTCTGGCTTTCGGGGACGGGCAGCATCGTGGCTTTTGAAAAAGAAGGNAACGGCTACNGTGCACCTGCANGGCAGGCGTATGCCCTGACGGAAGAAAACAGCGGCTTTGCCNTTACGGATTTGACCAGCCTTGAAAAACATCTGTTTAATGATTACGGGCAGCTTACGGCAATCGAGGATGCCTGCGGAAGAAGAACGACGCTTTCCTATAGCATGGACGGCAGNCTNTCCGCCATTACTTCCCCCTCNGGNAAAATGTACACGGTGTCGCTTGACGGGGAAAACCGTATTGNAGCCATCGGGCTGCCGGACGGAAACAGCATCCGCTACGGGTATGACGGCGCGGGCAATCTTGTGTCCGTGACGGACGAAGCAGGCGATGTGCTGCGCTTTACCTACGACGGGGCGCACCGGATGACGGCATGGCATGATGAAAACGGAAACTGTGTGGTGGCAAACACCTATGATGAAAAAGGGCGNGTGATTCGGCAGACGGACGCGGAAGGGGGCGTTGTGTCGCTCTCCTATGAAAACGGCAGAACCGAGACCGTGGATGCAAACGGGAACANAACCGTCTATTATTATGACGGCAGCTTCCGNACCGTAAAAATNGAGTATCCGGACGGCAGCACGGAAAGCCGTTCCTACAATGGGCAGGGATATTTGTCCTCCGCNACGGACAGACAGGGCGTCACCANNNCTTANACNTATGANNNAGCAGGGNGCGTGCTGACAGAGACGCGGCAGGACGGGGNGCAGCGGCGCTATGCNTATACGGCGGCAGGGCTTTTGCAAAGCGTCACGGACTATGACGGCGGCNTGACGGTTTATGCCTATGANGAAAAGAACAGGCTGATNTCCGTGACGGACGCGGAGGGCGGCGTGACTGCCTATGGTTATGANGGGGAAAACAGGCTGGTTTCCGTGACNGACGCNGAAGGGAATCGGACGGCTTTCTCCTATAACGGGGCGTGTGTGACAGCCATGACGGACGCGGAGGGCAATATNTGGCGNTANACCTACGACGCCATGAANCGCCGCCTGACGGAAACGGACCCGTTGGGGAATACTTCTGCCTATGCCTATGATGCAAAAGGCAGGCGNGTGGCAGAGACGGACGCGGCAGGAAACACNGCTTATTATACCTACGATGCNGCGGGCAANGTNACTGCCATCACCGACAGGGAAGGGCAGGCGAGCACNTTTGTCTATGATAAAATGAACCGCATGCTTTCCGGCANGGATGCGNTGGGCAATACCCTTTCTTATTCCTACGATGCAAACGGCAACAGGCTGACGGAAACGGACGCGGAGGGAAATNNNGTTTCCTATGCCTATGACGCCATGAACCGCNTAAAGNCGGAGACGGATGCGGAAGGCAGGGTAACAACATACACCTACGACAGNGCGGACAGGANNGCNNGNGTGACNGACAGGCTTGGACACACCCGCCTGTATGNGTANGANCCTGTCACGGGGGCGCTTTCNTCCCAGACAGACGANAGAGGAAACAGAACCGTTTATGAGCTTGACGTATGCGGCAGGGTNACAGGGATTTTNTTTGCCGACGGAAGCAGGGTNAGCTATGGTTACGACAGGCTGGGGCGGATTANCGCCGTCACGGATCAGCTNGGNNCCACGGCANCNCTTTCCTATGACAAATGCGGCAATCCGGTTTCNCTGACAGAAGGGGAAAACAGGATTTGGCTTTATGAGTATGATGCATGCGGCAGGCCGGTAAAAACCATCAACCCGCTNGGCGGNACCACNGTCTATGCTTATGACGGCGCAGGAAATCNGNTATCCGCCACGGACGAACTGGGGAACAGCACGCATTATGCCTATGACGGGNTAAACCGTNNGGCAGAAGTGCAGGATGCCNTGGGCGGCNTNACNGCCTATGCTTACGACAGGGAAAGCCGCCCCGTCACNGTTACCACGCCGGAGGGAAGGCAGGCAGCCTATGGTTATGACGCCATCGGCCAGCTTGTGAAAATGACGGAAAGGCAGACGGGAGAAAACNGCGGCGAGGAGGAGAGGACAACCACCTATNCNTACGACAGTATAAGCCGCATGACTGCAGCCGCAGACGGCGCNGGCGTGTTTNTTTCCTATGCCTACGATGCAGNNGGCAANATTACCGGCGCGGCGGATGCGCTGGGNAATGCCCATANTTATGAATATGACGCAGAGGGAAGGCTNATNTGTGACACTTANCCCAATGGGGAAAANGAAACCTTCTCGTATCTTGCCACAGGGGAAGTGGAAACCTATACGGANCGCTACGGGGTAAAAACAACCTTTACCTATGATGCGATGGGNCGNGTNACGGAAAGCCGCGACACNGCGGGNAANNGGATGTNNTANGNGTATGATGCNGCCGGAAATCTGGTNCGGCAGACGGACGTGCTGGGCAGGAANATCCTTTATACTTACGATGCTTTCGGGCGNATCACCGCNGTGACGGATGTGGACGGAGCGGTGACGCTTTATGACTACGACGCACTTGACAGGCTTGTGCGCATGACGGATGCGGCAGGAAATGAAACCGTTTATGAATATGATGCGGCGGGCAGNCTGATAAAAATGACAAAACCGGGCGAGGCAGCCTATACNTACGAATATGATGCCTTGAACCGCCTGNGCGGGGAGACANATCCGGAGGGNGATACCGTTTCCTATGGCTATGACNNGGACGGCAACCTGACGGTGTCCGTGGACGGAAACGGCATACNGACAGCCCTTGCCTATGACGCGTTTAACCGCCCNGTGGNGTACACGGACGGCAATGGCGGGCAGACCCTTTATGCCTATGATANCAGAAACAACCTGATTTCCATTACGACGCCTGAGGGCATCACAAGGCTGCAGGGCTACGACGCCGTGGGAAATCTNCTTACGGTGACGGACGGCACGGGGGANACCNGGCAGTATGAATACGATGCATTGTACCGTCTGGTAANACAGACCTCGCCTCTGGGCGCGGTGGAAAGCTATACCTATGACAGCCATGACGTGATAACCGGCGTGACCGATGCNCTGGGNGCTTTGANCTCTTATGANGTAAATGCGANGGGNCAGGTGGAAAANCAGATANTGCCNAANGGCGGCGTCTATGCCTATGCCTATGACGAAGCNGGCAGGGTGACGGGAATNACCACGCCTTTAGGCTATNAAACCACCTTTTCCTACAGCGCNGGGGATGACATNNTANAGCAGGCGGACAGCCTTGGCAGGACAACACTCTATGAATATGACGTNCTGCACAACCTTGTGCAGGTGACGGATGCAGAGGGCGGCGTTACCTCCTACAGCTATGATGGCAGGGGCAACCGCACCNCNATGACCAATGCGCTGGGCAATACCTNTACCTTTGCCTATGACAGGGCGGACAGGCTGATAACCGTGACAGACCCTGAGGTNCGGGNGGCAGCCGCAGNCTATGACGGNGCAGGCAGCTTAACGGGCATCACCCTGCCGGGCAGCCGCACCACACGCTATGGCTANGANGGNAATTATAACCTTGTGTCCGTGACGGACCCGAAGGGATATGTATACANCTATTCCTANGACGGGGACAACAGGCTTTNNGGCGCAGTCAACCCGCTGGGNGAGACANNNCAGTATGTTTACGATGCGGCAGACCGCCTTGTTTCCTANACGGACAGGCTGGGGCTGACGGAACGCTATACCTACGATGCCCANGGAAACCTGTCCGCCTACACTGCGNCTGACGGNCGTGTCACAAGCTATTCCTATGACAGAAAAGACCGTCTGACGAGNGTGACGGACTCCATGGGAAGNACGGCNTACTATNCCTATGACGTGATGGGGAACCTGACAGGNGTGACGGACTACATGGGCAGGGGCACAAAGTACACNTANGATTTGGAAGGAAACCTGACATCCATCACGGATGCGGCGGGGCGCAGGGAAACCTTTGCCTACGACGCGGCGGGAAGGCTTCTTTCCCATACCTATAACAGCGGAAATACCATCACCTATGACTANGACAAGCTAAACAGNCTTGTGGAAAAGACCTATGCAGATGCAACGGGAGCGGAAAACGGAGCGCCTGTGGCNTATGCCTANGACGCCCTNGGGGAGCGCGTGTCCATGTANGATGAGACAGGNGACACGGTTTATGAATANGACAGCCTCGGNCGGATTANCTCGGTGACCACGTACCGCACGCCGGAAAATGGCGCGGTTGCGGGCGGCTCGGATATGCCGGAAGGCGGCACAGGCGGCACGGGCTTCTCACACGCGGAAGGCGCAGGGGATGTGGTGTCCTACGCCTATGACGAAGCGGGCAACCTCTCCGCCATCACNTATCCNGACGGCAGCANGGTGCNTTATGCGTATGACTTAAANGATAACCTTGTNAANGTGGAAGACAGGGANGGNAANATCACNACCTANGNNTACGACGCCATCAACCGNATCACGGAAATCCACCGTCCCAACGGCATTTCCACCTACAATACCTATGATGCAGGGGACAGGATTACGGANCTNACAAANATCTGCGACGANTGCGGCTGGGTGNTAAGCCGGTATGCCTATGAATATGATGACAGGGGATTCATNGTGGGNGANACNGCCACGGAGTCCCTNGCGGGCTANGCATGGGATGAAAAGCATGACGGNAAGCATGAGGACGGCAGGCATGACNCCCTCTACCCNCACGNNANCAAACANGCAAAGCACGGGAAGGACAGCACCTATGCGTACCAGATAGTGGAAACGGTGCGCACCTTTACCTATGACGGCGCAGGAAAACTGCTTTCCGCCACGGAGACGGAAGAAAACCAGGGCACTTACACCTATTCCTATGGATATGACGCCATGGGCAGCCGGACGTCGGTGGTTAAGACAGACGTGAAAGGAAAGGTTGTGGAAAGCCGTTATTACGTCTATAATGAAAGCAGCCAGCTCATCTCAGTGGAGCTTTACGACGGGAAAAAGACTACCACTGTGACCTACGCCTACGATGCGGACGGGAACCTGGTGTCCGAGACCGGCAGAGACGGCACGGATAAGGTGGAAAAAACCTACCTGTATGCCGTGGAAAACCGCCTGCTCGCAGTGTACGACGGGAAAGAGCTGCTGATGGCGGCAGCCTACGACGGGGACGGCAACAGGGTGTTCCAGCTCAACTACAACCTGCACACGGACGGGGATTTGAAGGGGAATAACGGAAACGGGAACGGCAGTAATAAGGATAACAGTGGAAGTGGGAATAACGGGAACAGTGACAGCAGTTCCGGCAGTGACGGGGGAAGTGCGCCCGAGGAATCCGTGACCGACGTAGTGAAGAACAACGGGAACGCAGGCAACAGCAGCGCAAACAACGGAAAGGGAGGAAACGGGAAGGACAACGGCAACACGGGGAATAATGGGAATAACGGCAACAATGGAAACGGAAATGGCAATAACGGCAATGGCAACAGCGGGAATGGCTCTTCCGAAAGCGGCAGCAACGGGAACGACTCTTCGGGGAACAACGGTTCCACGGGCAGCAGCGGCAGCGGTTCCACCGGAAACGGCAACGCCACCAACGCGGAAACCAATAACAGCCAGAACCAGTGCGGCATCCTGTTCCCGATAGACAGCGAGATAAGCGCAAAAGAGGAGTACCTGATAAGCCTGATAAAGA